>JACDGL010000001.1 GCA_013815385.1 Taibaiella sp.
CGCCCTTACTGTTACTGTTTTAAGAACTTTCTGTTACTATTCCGTTAACCCGTATCCCGCTAACGGAGTGCAAAGGTAAACGTTATTTTCACTCCGCAAAATCTAATTTCTGTTAAACAAGAAATTGGGTTAAAATAAAGGAGGTTTTACGCTCTGAAAATCACTACATCTCTTCTAAAGAACTATCCCATTTTCTATTAGGGAGCGCAAAGATAGGAAAGCATTCGGAAAGAGCAAAACTGTTTTACCATTTTTTGATAAAGTTTGTCTTTAAATTGTAAACATAATTGCATAAATAATCTTGGATTTTATAAATTTGATGCAATCAATCAAACCAATGACTAAAAACATAATAATCCTGGCATTTGCAACTCTTTGTTTTTTATCAGCCTGTACAGATGAAACCAAGGTTTCACATATGGGGTACCTGGAAAAAATGAAAGACACAATTTTTAAAAAATACAATACAGTAACCCAGGTAACCGTAGAGATAACTGATGAAAACATGCTGGATATAAAGCTTTGGGATACAAGACTTTTTAATGCTGGCCAGGCCCAACGGGAAGAGGTGGCTGCATGGGTGGGACAAACTGCCAGCAAAATGTATCAGGATGAAGGAAGAATAGAAAAAGGTGTATTAAATGTTACGAGAGATAATGATTCAGGAATTTTAAGTTCAAAAATCATTATACCCACTATTAAAAAATAAAAAATCTTATTTATATGTAATGCTGCTGATACTACGGTATCGGCAGCATTTTTTTTTGGAGATATGCCTGATAACATTGGCGATCAACACCGTGGCGGCATGCAACGGCCCTATATGGAGGTAGACCATTTGGAGCATAAACTGATCAATTAAATCTGAACTTTATACCTGTCAACCAATTAATGCCCGGCATTGGCCGGTAGGCAACTACCTCATAGCTGTTGTTCCAGATATTATTTATCTGCACGCTAAGAGTTACTGCCGATGTATGTATAGTAGCATCATAAGACAATTGTATATTGCCGGTATTGTAGGAGGGAAGATATTCCGACTGATCTGTTGTAATGTAACGGTAACCTGTAAGGGTGTGATTGTAATTGAAATAAAACTGACCATAGTAGAAGCCTACATTTAACTGTCCTAAATAAAGAGGAGTATAAGGGATCTGCTTGCCTATGCTGTTATCATTTACTATGTAGCTGGACTCTACTATTGCAAATACATTAGCAGTATTAACGCCAAGGTGAAAATGCCATTTACGAACATCCAACAATATTTTATTTTCCGTTTCTATGCCCTGGCTACGCACTATGGCTATATTGTGAGGCGTCCAGATAGCTCCCCCAAACCATATTATCCAATCGCGTATCTCCCGGTTATATAAAGCTACATCATGATGAATGGATATAGCAGGCGATATAGACCTGTTAATTGTGTACCCTGCATCTTCATTCCATCCCTGTTCCGGTTTTAGCGAAGGGTTTCCACCTGGTGAATAATACAATTCATTAAGCGTAGGAGCACGGTAAGTTCGCTGTACATTTGCCCTCAAAGACAGCCAATAGTTCAATTGGTAAGACACACCTAACCCTGGAAGTAAAATACTTTGTGTGTTTATGACCTCTCCCCTTGTGGTTGCAGCTATATTTAACTTCCTGTTAAAAAAACGAATGTCATATGCCCCAACCAATGCTGCCCTATCCTGGTCTTTTGTAGCATATCCAATATCTATCCATCCTATTTGAACAGGTACATAGATCAACAAATTGCTAATTTCAGAAAGTTTCTGTTCTATGCCAATTTCTGCATATAATTGGTAAGATGTATTGGCTGTGGTCAAATGAATCGCATTGTCTTCATACGTCATAACATCTTTGGTAAAAGCAGCTTTGGCATATAGCCGAGTAGTCTTTTTTTTATGATCCCAAATCAATAATGTACGTAATGAATTATCATGCTCATTTTTTAATGATTGAGACTCAAACAATGCAGCGGGTATCTCTCTGAAATATTGCTGATACCAAACAGATAAGCCTATTGTACTGGAAGTATTTAATCTGTAACAGCTTTGCAGCATTATTGACCCGCTTTGCAACCGGGAATTTATGTTGGTAGTATTATCACCCGATAATGTTTTATACTGAAAACCATTATCAGCAAGTTGCCCGAAGCTATTAAAAGAAAAATACCATTTAGAATTACTATACCTGTAATTGATACTTGCAAGGTATTGACCAAAACTACCGGCACCCAATGCTGCACTTACAGATGTTTTGGGCAGAGGATTAAATAGCGGCTTATCATTTTCCAATATCAGGGCGCCACCTACATTACCACTTCCCAGCAGAGCCGCAGAACTCCCGTAGGCTACACTTACCTTATCAAACAACGAAACCGGCAACTGTGAGATATCTGCAAGCCCCAAAGCAGCATTATTTATTGGAATTCCATTCCATACTACAATAGATTGTGCCGACGATGAACCCCGAAAATTGAGTGTCGCCAATGCATTGAATCCATAGGACTTTACAAATACAGGTACCTGCTGGGATAATAGATTACCTATATTCTGTAATTGGTATTGTTGCGTTACAATGCTATCTATTGTCTTTATTTTTTGCCCTGCTGAAAAAGATTTCATGCGCGTATCATTAACGCCTCGTAGTGTATGGGCACCTATTACATTTACTGCCTTTAACGTATCACCTGTTACCTGCGAACGCCCCGGGAAGGACCATAAAATAAATACAGCCCACAAAAGGCTGCCTTTATAAAAATTTCTGGCCTCAGCATGTAACATAACTACTTATGTTCATCAAAATAAAAATGACCAGGCCCTATGCCTGATGCAAAGTGAGTAATAGTAGTTGCATCAGGTCTATATATAGTAACACTGCCCTTTTGTGTAAAACCTTTGGGATCGCCCACGTATATATAACCAGTAACCGGATCGATACCTAATGCCCAAAAGTACTGGAAAGCATGAGCCGCGATAAATGGTGTGGCTGGTAGTGATGCTTCCTTTATTCCCATACGGTAAATACCATTGTTTTCTATACCGCCATTGTAGTTAGCCTCAATAAAATACATTGTATCGGCAGTGTTGTTAAATACAGGCCTTAGCGGATCGGCAGAAGGTGAGAACGCATAGGAAGCAAGCATTTTCTTGGCGTCAGGATCGTACCGGTCTATTGTAGCCACCTTACCTTCAGGCGCATTACCGGAAAGAATCCAGAGTTTTTGCTCCTTATCTAATAATATTTCCTGTGGGGCCTTACCTGTTAATTGAATGCTATCAGTTACCTTATCTGTATTAATGTCAATAGTGTATAGATGATTGCAAGCAGTATCCCATGTACAGGCATAAGCCACGTTCTTATGCAGCAGTAGTTTTTCGGGGTTCTGGTAGGGCAATGAAATACTACCTGTTATTGAGAAGGTTTGTGGATTTATTACATATATTTTTTCACTGAATAACGTTGATACATACGCCTTAGTGCTACTTACCTGTAATATATATCTGGGCTTTGGAATATTAATTGTACTCACCTCTTGCCAGTTATTGGCATTTATTACAACTACCTTATCAGAATTATTTACACATAGAAATAGGTTGTCCCCTATACGCGTCATGCTTTGAAATACATCACCTAATATTTTCTTATTGGCAATGTTATAAACATCTCCATAAGTACTATCCTTTTTAGGTCGGTACAGATATAAGCTACCGTCACCATTGCCCAGGTTACCTTCACATACCACATACACATTCGCTGAGTCTGTAGAAGGTAAGGTACAGCACGGTGCCCCATTATCTTTTTTACACGAAGCCATCCATGTAAACAATAATATTGCTATTACAATTTGGTAATTTTTTCTACCCATTTCTCCCCGCTGCTGTTTTGCAAAATAAGATAATAAACGCCACTTCTAAATCCACCCAATTGTAGCTCATTCATTCTGTTTGATAATGTCTGCTGCAATAAAACCTTTCCGGAAATGTCGGTAAGTATCGCACGCATATTCAATTCAGATTGTGTAATGTATACTTTTTCAATTACGGGGTTAGGATATACACTTACACCTGACGATGCAATATTAGGTATACCTGCTCCCTTCATATGTATTGCACCGACTGCATCCAGATCAAAACCTCCGGTTGGGAAAGGCGAAGGGTACGGATCATTCACTTTACGCCCTGCACTATCATAAGAAGCATTATTAGACACGGAGCCGATAACATCTATGATACGGATGTAAGTAATATTATTTATATCAAGCCCGCTTATACCTGCTAATTCCTGAAGGTCAAATGGAGTGCCATATGTGGCTGTATACTTTCCTGCAAGGTTATTTAGCTTGCGGGCATCCATGTAGTCGCCCGCAGCTCTTATTTGTACACTATCAGATGTCAGGTCATTAGCTGGGAAACGAAAATAATGCACCCCATCCGAGCTGACCTCTACAAAACCTAGTTCCAGAAAAGCTTCATTGGGATCAGAAGGATCGGCAAAACCATTTTCAAATATGGCAAAATCAGGCCCATCACCATTATACAATGCGTTCGCAAAAGAAACTATAGCAATACCACTGTCCCCCAAGCTTACAGTAAGGCCATCTGAAAAGCCAATAGCATTGCTACTATCACCAGAGGTAACAAATCCCATGCTTTTATTGGCAATATCCAGCCATCCTCTTTTTACGGCGCAGCTACTACCCCAGCTCACAAAACGGCTGTCGGTAGCTTTTATAGCTGTAGCGCCTGCTACACCTGCCTGCGGTGCATACTGCCCCCGTGCATAACAGGTAGCAAATAACAATAATGTTATTAGTAATAAACGCATTCTATTGTTTTACAAAACGTACCGAGACACTATTCTCTCCAAGCAATTGCAAAATATATGTACCAGGTATCAGAGAACTAATATTCAATGTCGTGATCCCTGCAGTAGTAATATTATCACTTATTAATCTACCTGAAAGGTCGTATACTTTGGCGGTAGTAATTTTGTTGTCAGGTAAAGAAATATATAATTTATCTGTAGCAGGTATTGGATATACTTTAGCACTATCCAGTATGTTAGTATTCGCTACAGAAACATTTGTTTCATTTGTAGTGAAGTTATCCATACAGAAATAAGCCGGGGTAAGCATTCCATAATGATTAGTATCTGAGGAACTCATGCCGATAGAAAGACTATCTATATGGCCCAGAGGCAATAGATTTAACCATTTCCAGTCTTTTAATATATAATCTTTTGAATTGTCGGTGAACCTAAAATCTGCCAGATAGAAATCTACGCTATCCGGTTTCTTAACTCCACCGGAATAGCCATATACGGTAAGCTTGAACCAATCCAAACCCGATCTGCGGCCTGTAGTGTCACCAAATTTGTGTGCAAATCCGTCGCCATGAAGCATAGAATTATAAGCATACGTGCTATTGGTGATATAGAACCCCTGTACTGTATGACCAGCAGCTGCGGCTTTCAGATTGATTACTGCCGGTACACCGGTAATATTTGCAACTACATAGTTTGCAGAGCCACTATATCCGGAAGCGGACTTTGTCGAATAGGGATGCATATAGCCCCCGTCGATGCTATCTTTTTCATTCGAATATGCAAAGCCAGATTCCCAAAGACCTCCATATACTGTATCGTATACACACTGGAAATGTGCCAGTCCATTATCAAAACCAACATCTTTTCCTGGCATACTATAATTAACATAAAATGTGTCGGGTTTGGAAAGAGTAAGAGATTCAAAATCTGATACTGTCTGTGCCGAAGCTTGCAATAGGATAATTGCAGCAGAAATAGTTAATAGAATTTTACGCATAGCAAATTGATTTTTAAATGAGTTAAAAAATAAATCGATTGCTTATGCAGCCAGGGAGATTCAGAGAAGGAACAAACTGATAATTACGATATAGAGCAGCCTGTCGCCTATCTGTGCTTTTGTTCCCGAAAGCAGCGATAAGAAAATTCAAAAGGCAGGTCTTCTGACTTACTCCACTTTGCGGCCTTCCCATCATTTATGACAGTGGCAAAACAGGTAGCAAAAGCTTTTTAGGAGCTAACAGCATCGGGTAATGTCCAGGATTTACACCTGATTCCCTTTTCATCCATGTGTTTAAGACATGGAAACCATTTGTGACGCAAAAGTAATCAGTATCAAATAAAAACCAAAAAAAATATTTTAGTAAAGCTATTCAGCACCCAGGCGCTGTCTGCAGGCCTCATACAGTATCATCCCTGAGGCTACAGATACATTTAAGGAATCGAATGCTGTAACCATAGGTATGCGTATTAGCTGGTCAGCCCGTTTTAATACATCCTTGCTGATCCCGGTATCCTCCGCCCCCATTACTATCACAGTAGGTAAAGAAAAGTCACATTTGTATACGGGGATACTGCCCTTCATATGAGTACCTAATACCTGTATTCCATTCAGGCGCAGCACGTCTATGGCTTGCTCTACCGATGGGATACGGCACAACATTATTTTTCTCAAAGCACCAGCCGATGTTTTTACGGCATCTTCAGTTAGTGAGGCAGCATGCGATGTAGGAAGTATCAAACCCTGTGCACCACAACACAAAGCTGTGCGGGCTATTGCGCCTACATTACGTACATCAGTTACACCATCAAGCAATAAAAAAAGAGGTGTGCTGCCGCTCTCTACTACATGAGATATGGCAGCCTGTAGGTCTGTGTATTGAATAAGAGATGTCCAGGCCACTACACCCTGATGCTGGGCTTTGGTCATGCCTTGTAATTTCTCTACAGGCACCTGGCTTATGGGTATATTATATTCCCGTGCCAGTTGTTTTATTGTATTTACTTCAGGCCCTACAGCAGTTCTAAGCAAGAATATCTTTTCAATACCAGTGCCTTGTTCCAGGGCTTCCAATACAGGCTTGCGCCCTATTAGCAAAGGCAATGTACGTACAGGTTTCATTGTATAAACATATAAAAAAGCGTAGCATTCAGCTTTTTAAGACAGCAAATATCGCTTATTAGTTGATTATTATCTTTTGTGTACTCATGTTATCAGTCATCCTTACCGTAATAAAATATAAACCGGGCGCAGGGAATACTTGCTTTGCAAATACTTTGTCTACCAGGCCATGTGGGCTATAAGTAACATCAGTATTGTAGAAAGATTTACCAGTAACATCAGTGATACTATAAGACACGTGCCCATCTGCACCTGCACGGAATGCAACGTGGCAATCACCACTCGTAGGATTTGGATATACTTTTATCACATTAGGATGTATCGCTATTTCATTTACCTCTGTTGTATAAGGGGTTATCTGTAGCTTATCCAGATATAGGTTATTGCTGTTGTGCATTGGCCAGTAACGTAACCTGAAAAAAGCCTGGTTAGTATGATATGCAGGAGGTATATTTATTGTGCGCGCAACCCATTGGGAAGGCAAAGTAGGAAGAAACTCTAAATTTTGCCTTCCGTTATTTAAAAGATCATCATTTTTCAATATTGCTATCCTCGAAAAATTAGCACCGCAATTGGTACTAATAAAAATTTCCAGAGAATCATTTGCAGTGGAATCAAGGTTTTGCGCAAATACAGGATAGATAAATACACTATCATTACGATAATCGTAAGCTCCTGCTGTATAAAAATTCAATTTTAATTGAGCTGTACTATTCGCACTAATATCAAATGCAGGTGTAAATATATCATCATAGTCACCCATTGCCCATCCGGTTTTGCTGGTATAGCCGGTTCTGTTGTCATACGAGTGATACCTGAGTGATGAATTATCATCGTATCCAGCTCCGGAAAACCATTCCCATTTGAACTGATTATTATAATAGTTAAACATCGGCCATTTATTAGTATCTGCAGCTATATTGAATGTCTGTAAAAAACCTGATGGTTGAATGGTGGTAGTATCTGCTACATATACCGCTCGTTTACTTATCGTATCATTACCGCTATGATTACCTGTTGCTATCAGAGTTACAGTAGCCCAACCTGGCTGCGAAAATCTGTTGGTAACTGAAGTCAGGCTGGATGAGGTACTGGTAGTAGCACTATTAGAAAACATCCATTGCACACCTGTTATCGTATCATTCCAGCTTTCATTTCTAAAATTGAATAGCTGTATATTGTTCATACACATAAACACAGATCGTTTATCTGCAGTAAAAGACCCAACGCCCTTCTGCACCGAAAAATCAGCAACCGGCCGTAGATCAGGGTAAGGGTCTAATGCACCTGTTAATACAAGATTCGCCGCTGTATGCAGGTTGCTGCGGCCACCAATTGTATCCTGGAGTGCGAGTCTCATGCGTTGTACCTGCCCTATTGTAAACATTCTTGAGCAGTAAGTATAGTCCATAATATTCTGCGCATTTACTGTATCAGGATAGTCTACTACGGAATCCAGTCCACTTACTGCATGATATATTTTAAAATAATTTCGGGCGCAGGTCGTATCATAAAGTGCAGCAGTAGTGCACCCAACTGGTATATGACCTAGCGTTGGGGGTGTATCATCTACACTGTCATCGCCACAGGCTACCGCTGGGCTATTGGTATTTCCAAATACATGTATCAGGTTAAAGACATGGCCTAGTTCATGCGGTATTGTTTTGCTGTAATTAATGTAGGAATACAGGCTCATAACCCCATCGTAATAGGGCATAATGCCTCCTATAGCCGGATAACGTGCATATGCCGCCGCTCCTGTCAATTCTCCGCCAAATGAGCTCACAAACCATATGTTCACATATTTATCATGGGGCCATGAGCCTATCTTGCCCCGGTCATTAGACGCATTTGTATAGTAGGTCTGCAATCTGGTTATCCCCTTGGTAGGATTGCCATTAGGATCAATAGTGGCCAGGTGAAAACGGCAACGAGCATTCCCCACATATTTTTTAAAGGGAGCTATTACATCAGATGTATCGTAATTCTGCTTCTGGTAAACAATATTCCAGTCATTAACTGCATCGTAAATTACTGTGTCCGATATGTTTTCGGGGCCATAATCATGCAATATGTGTACGACAATCGGTATGTCGTATATAGTTGTATCTGCTCCTGTGGTTCTTGCAAAACGGCTTAGCTCCAGATCTTTCATGCCATTTTTAATATCTTTTTCCAATTGCGCATCCAGGGCAGCTATAGCAGGATATTGCAATCTTAGTTGTTGGTAATCCCTGTCAGTTCCGCAGGTAAGCTGTGCATACCCTTTTACTCCTGCAAATAAGGATACAAGTATTAAGAAGTAGATATTTCTGTTCATTGTAATTAGAATATGTAGCAATTTACTTTAAAATCAGACCAAAACCACCTTTCTGCTATAGGCCAACATGTTGATAATCTTATCTTTGCACATTATTTTCAAAACATGTACCGCTTTCTGCTTATTATTTTTTTGCTTACAAATCTCCCCTTAGCATATACACAAAATGCTACTGGTAAGTATTTACCCGATATAGTGAGTGCCGTAAGCTACTCCAAAACACTTACAGACAGCGGAATGATATTAAAGTTGCTTGATGCTGTCATTACTATCAATAAGCATAAGATACATTGCGATAGTGCATTACTCAATGATGATACAAAGAACGTAAATGCAATGGGCAATGTAATGCTTATCATATCCGATACTTTACAGGCGCAGGGCGATATACTGATATACAATGCTGATAAAAAATACATCAGTATCAGCGGAAACGTAACAGTAAAAAGAAGCAGCAAGATTTATGTATCGCAATATTTTACTTATAATGTATTGAATAGAATGGCCAGGCTATCAACAGATGCAACACTTAAATCAGCAGGACAAACGCCTTAGCTATTTATTTTTTAGAAATTGCCGCACCGCATTTTCGCCATTCTCGTATAGCAATTCCTTTTGTTTTAATGTAATGGTTCGTACACGGGGGTTTAAATTACTGGTACTGATGTATACTGTCCTGAATTGTTCTTCTTTGTAGGTTCCCTTCCTGTTCAGGGTCTCGATGAATAAGTTATAAAGCGCAGCCAGATAACTATTGAAAGAATTAATGCTGTTATACGGTGCTATATCACCCGATGCTTTGTAGCGATCTATCTGCTCCGGCCTTTCCAGTTTCAGCCCCAATGTGTTGTTATTGATACCATTAGTGTCAAATATTGCCAGGGGATAGTTGGCTAGTAACCCTCCATCTATCATAATATCTCCTTGTTTATCTGTGGTGGACTGCTTTATGATATTGCCAACACTATCTATAAATACGGCGCTGAAATATAAGGGCACCGCAGTACTGGCCTTTACCGCATTGATAATGGGCATATCAGGGTATGTATACCAATCGAAGATCTCTACTCGCTGTTTTGTTATGTTAGTAGCGGTGATATATAGATCTTTAAATTTAGTGTTTCTCTGCTTTAAGGTATGTAGCTGGGCAAAGGTAAGGTTGCCATTGCCTGTCTTTTCTTTTATCAGGTTGGCAAGCCAAAATTGCATCTTTTCTCCTTTGTACCAACCGTAATTTTTTCTCAATCTTTTTTGTCCACCCAGAAAGAACCATTCCCCATCATTAAATTGCTCTATCCTTAGTCCGAACATCAGTTCTCTTAGTTCTGCAGCACTATATCCTACACTAAATAATGTACCCACAATAGCGCCAACAGAGGTGCCGGCTACATTTGCAATGCTGTCTGTTATTTTATTTTTTTCCAGCTCGCTTAGAGCCCCTGTATAGGCAATGCCCCTTATACCCCCACCCTTCAATACAAGGTTCATATATCTCTGCCCCTTGCAGGGAGTAATAGCAAGGAAAAAACATAATACGTACAGGAAGCGTAACAAAGCCGAATTTACATTAAATAACGGATGTACATAAAAAAGCAAAGCCTCCGCAAGGGAGGCTTGGTAGTCGTTTATAAGTCTTATAAGGTTTTATAAGTCTTAGTTTATAAGGGCTGCTTATTTTGCCGCTAAAAATTCTTTCACTTTATCTTTGTGTACCATACCTTCTTTAAAAGTATAGGCACCAGATTTAGGACTGCGCACAGCTTTGATAACTTTAGTATAGTTCTTTGCTTCTGCTGCCTGCTTAGGATCTTTCTTGATCGCCGTTTTTGCTGCTTTTGCCATGACTTAAAAATATTTTTAAAAGAGGTTATTTAATTTCTTTATGAACGGTAACACGTTTCAGAATAGGATTGAGTTTCTTCAATTCTATACGTTCCGGTGTGTTTTTCTTGTTCTTTGTAGTAATGTAACGGCTGGTACCGGGCAAACCGCTGTTTTTATGCTCAGTGCATTCTAATATTACCTGTACCCGGTTTCCTTTCTTGGCCATTTTAATTAGTAGTTTTCTTTTTAATTAATTATACGGTCTGTCCTTTCTCACGAAGTTCTTTAACAACGTTAAACAGCCCTCTTTTATTAATAGTACGTACTGAATCTGCAGTAAGTTTAATTGTAACCCAACGGTCTTCTTCTACAAGGAAAAAACGCTTGGTCTGCAGGTTAGGCAGGAAACGACGTTTTGACTTTTTATTAGAAAAAGATACTTTGTGGCCTGTTACAGGCTTTCTACCTGTTACCTGACAAACACGCGCCATGTTTTTATAATTTAGGACTGCAAAGGTCTTTATTTTTTGCTTAAAGACAAAATATTTCTTGAAAAAAATATTGTAGCGGTAACGGTTTGTAAAATACTATATGTTATATGAATATAAAATTACGCTATTTTTTGTTTTCAAATCTAGAGAGATTTGTAGGTTTATAAGATTCAATACTTTAGTTTGCTTTATCAATTTGCTATGGACAAGAACTACGCATATTCCCGGGATATAAAGATATTATTTATAATATATATTATCAATATAACAGTTGCTATTTTTTTGCTATTTCAACGATTTCATGGAATGAATGAAACCCAGAAATGGGTAAATCATACTGTAGAAGTCCAGTTATCTCTTGAAAAGTGCATGTCCGCACTGAAAGATGCAGAAACAAGCCAGCGAGGGTTTTTACTTACACATGACTCCACTTTTCTTACCCCATATAATGGGGCGCATACCAATTCAGAAATACTGGTAAACGAGATAGGAAAACTTACAATAGATAACCCTGAACAGCAGAAAAATGTTATCGATCTAAAAAAACTTGTTGATAAGCGATTTGATCTGATGAATTCCACGCTACAAAATGGCCAGTTTTTTTCTGACCAACAATTCAAAAAAACCGAGCGTATTTTACACGGTAAGTTGGAGATGGATACACTAAGAATGTGCATTACCAGGATGCTTAATACCGAGCAAATACTGCTGGAGAAAAGGGAAGAACATAGGGATAAATATTTAAAACTTACCCTGTATTATGCATTAGGATTACTCCTTTTTTCATTGGCTATTACCACTTTTTGCTATTTATGGTTAAAAAGAGAGCTAAAGAAAAAATACATAAATAATTAGCTGATCTATGATTCTAATGGGGTTCTTAGTTTGCTGTGTTTATTTCCATAAAGGAAATAAACGCCTAACCCAACTAACAGCCACACAAGAAATCGCTCCCAGTTGGTAGTGCCAGATTCACATAAAAGATACGTGCAGCATAAGAATCCCAACACAGGTATCAGCGAATAATTTCTTACAAATGCAAGTACCGCAGTTATTGCAAATACAATTGTAAACAGCACATACGGTATTTTCAGGCGGGCTACATCCCAACTAAATAGTCCATTTTTCCCTTTAAAAGACCAGAACCCACCTATACCTCCCGGATAATATTTGACAAACAAAACGATAGCAAGTGCAAACATTGCAGGCACTATCCATTTACCATTTAGGTAAGGCGTTTTAAACTTGCTTTCCGGTCGGTCCTTTTTATTTTGAAGCTGTAAAATCCCTCCGCAAACCAATACAAAGGCAAATAAAGTACCTACACTTGTCAGATCCACAACATCCTGCAGATTTAAGAAAAGAGCCGGTATGCCTACCACCAATCCTGTAAGAACGGTGGAGAAGGAAGGAGTTTTATATTTAGGGTGTATACGCGCAAATATAGGTGGTAGCAGGCCATCACGACTCATGCTCATCCAGATACGGGGCTGTCCCAGCTGAAACACAAGTAACACGCTTGCAGTAGCTATCACAGCACTTACTGCCACTACCCCTGCTATTTTATCGGCCCATGGGTTATGTAATGCCTGAAATACAAAGGCTAACGGGTCGCCCACATTCAGCCCCTTGTAGCTTACCATACCGGTAAGTATAAGGGCTATTGAAATGTAAATGATGGTACAGGCTATCAGCGAATTAAACATCGCCTTTGGCAGGTCGCGCTGGGGATTCTTACATTCTTCTGCAGTAGTCGATATCGCATCAAAGCCTATATATGCAAAAAACACAGCCGATGTGCCTGCCAGAACCCCCCCTATCCCATTTGGCAAAAAGGGTGACCAGTTAGATGGCTGCACGTAAAATGCTCCGGCTACAATAACCAACAAAATGATAGCCAGCTTTAAGATGACCATAATATTGGTAGATCTTTTTGATTCCTTCATGCCTACGTAGATGATTGCGGTAATCACTGCCGTAATTAGGAATGCCGGCAGATCACAGATAAATTTAAATCTGCCAAATGAGGGGGCATTTCGCCATGCTTCTATTGCATCAGCGCTTTTCATACCCTTGGCTGTCCAATAATCCATAGTCAGGTATGCCGGTATATGCAGCCCAAATCCATTTAGCAGGCTGGTGAAATAATCGCTCCAGGATATAGCTACCGCTATATTGCCTATAGCATATTCCATCAGTAGATCCCATCCTATTATCCAGGCCACAATTTCTCCAAATGCCACATAAGAATAGGTATAGGCACTGCCCGATACGGGCACCATACTGGCAAATTCAGCATAGCACAATGCCGAAAAACCACAGGCAATAGAAACAAAAATGAACAGCAACACGATACCCGGCCCCCCCTCAAAACTGGCTTTGCCTATAGTAGAGAAGATACCGGCACCTACTATAGCGGCAATACCCATGAATGTAAGATCCCGGACAGTAAGTACCCTTTTCAGATCGTTGTCACCATGCCCCTCAGCTTGCCCCGCGGCAAGGTCCCGTTCTATATGCGCTATTGTTTTTTTTCGAAAAAGGTCTTGCCTCATCACCTATTAAAATATGTCTTTCAAAAGTAATTCATCAGAATACAAAACACAGTTTTTATTTTTGGGTCTCAAATAGCTATTATGAATCAGCAGGTACAGGAATTTAATGAATACAGGGGTAAGATGAATGAGGTAATACTCGGACAAAATAACAAGGTGATCAATCGCCTGTTTAATCTGGACACGAATACTTACGCAGAAGGTGCTTTAACCATTAAGACCAAAGAAATGCTGGGTCTGGTGGCAAGTATGGTACTGCGATGCGATGATTGTATTAAATACCATCTGGGCAAATGCCACGATGAAGGAATAAGCACCAGCGAAATGTATGAGATATTTGCCGTGGCTAATATAGTAGGTGGCACTATAGTAATACCGCATACCCGTCGTGCCGCAGAATACTGGGAAGCGCTTAAAGAGGCTTAATCGCGCGGGCAGCTTTATTTTTAGTATAGGCTGCTATCACTTCCGCATACAGTTCTTCATATAAAGGCACAATGTGCTTTTTATCAAACGTTCTGGCGTGGTGTATTGCAGCCTTTTTAAATTGTTGTAGTGTAGTATCGTCACCTATTATGTGTATAGCATGGGCAGCCATATCTTCTATATCCCCTACATTGCTAAGGTAGCCGGTTTTGCCCTGTACATTTATTTCAGATAGACCCCCTGAATTAGTGGATATAACAGGTACACCGCATGCCATTGCTTCCAGCGCAGATAGACCAAAGCTTTCATATTGCGATGGTAAAATAAACAAGTCGGTGATACTTAATAATTCATCTATCTCTTCCTGCTTGCCCAGGAAACGCGTATCGTGGTATAGATTGTATTTACGGACCAGCTCTTCAGCGTGCTGGCGTTCAGGGCCATCGCCAATCATCAAAAGTTTGGAGGGTACAGTTTCTCGTACTTTTTTAAATATTTCTATTACATCTTCTACCCTCTTTACCTTTCTAAAGTTAGATACGTGAGTTAGTATGCGCTCATCATTAGGCGCTAGCATCTTCTTGAAGTGTTCCTTATCTGTTTTATGAAAACGCTGTACATCTACAAAGTTTGGGATCACTTTTATATCCTTCTCTATGATAAATGATTTATAGGTTTCTTCCCGCAGGTTGTTTGATACAGCGGTAATGGCATCTGATTCATTAATAGAAAAGGTGACTACAGGCGCGTACATCTGCTCCCTACCAACCAGGGTTATATCAGTACCATGCAACGTGGTAATAAATGGTATATCCAGCCCTTTTTTCTTTAGTATTTCCCTTGCCAGGTAGGCGGCAGAGGCGTGTGGTATGGCATA
Organism: Taibaiella sp.; assembly: GCA_013815385.1. Lineage (GTDB taxonomy): Bacteria > Bacteroidota > Bacteroidia > Chitinophagales > Chitinophagaceae > JACDGL01. The sequence continues at coordinate 15,446 of JACDGL010000001.1, forward strand.
ATGTACATGCAGCAGGTCAAGGCCGTTATTTTCTATCACATTTACCATAGTGCTGGCCAGCGCACTTTCATATGGCGGAAAATCAAATAGGGGGTAAGTGGGCACAGAGACTTCGTGATAATATATATTAGGATGAAAATTGAGTCTCACAGGTTGCTTGTACGTTATAAAATGTACTTCATAACCCTTATCAGATAATGCCATCCCTAACTCAGTAGCCAGTACTCCACTACCTCCAAATGTAGGATAGCATACGATCCCTATTTTCATTAACTCTCAATTTATCATACAAATATCAGTTTTATAGTTGATTGCCGTAAAATCAGCTTATTAAGTTTCTATATGGCCCGTTAAGGAATAAATATGATGGGTAATACTAAATCACCCCATCATTAATAAATATTCTCACTGATACTTGTATTTTTAGCAGATGAAAATTTGCAGGCTCATAATTTTATTATTAATAATTGCCGTACCGGCAAAGGCACAGGATTCTTTGATCTTCCGCAGGATATCTGATGAAATAATGCTGCGGAGTAATTGTTATGAAAACCTTCGTACACTATGCAAGACAATAAAGAACCGTATTTCAGGTTCCGTACAGGCCGAAAAAGCTGTGATATGGGGTCAGAAAGCGATGGCACAGACGGGAGCCGATAGAGTATGGCTGCAACCGGTAGATGTACCGCATTGGGTACGTGGATATGAAAATCTGAAACTGCGCTATGGTAATGGAAAATTCAAAACGGTAAAAATGCTTTCCCTGGGCAATAGTGTTGGCACCGATGGTCAGGTATGGGAAGCCGAAATAGTTATGGTACACAGCTTCGATGAGTTAAAGCAACTACCAGATGAACAAATAAAAGGGAAGATCGTTTTTTTCAATTACCGTTTCCGGCAGGATTTTGTCAATACTTTTCAGGGCTATGGCGATGCAGTTAAATACAGGTCTAATGGGCCTAGCATAGCCGCCAGGAGGGGTGCCAGAGCGGTCATTATCCGTTCTATTTCTACCGGGGTAGATGATGTGCCACATACAGGCGCGCTCCATTATATAGATACTATTAAAGCCATTCCGGCTGTAGCAGTTGGCAATTATACTGCCGATACGCTCGAAAATGCCTTGAGTAAAATGAAAGCATACGCACAGTTGGAAACCCACTGCAAGATGATGGAGAATGTGCGCTCTTACAATGTAATAGGCGAAATAAAGGGAACTGAACATCCGGAAAGAATAATTGTAATAGGTGGCCATCTCGATTCGTGGGATGTTGGCGAAGGCGCTAACGATGATGGGTCAGGGTGTGTACAGTCAATGGAAGTGCTGCGAACGTTTACAGCATTAGGCATTAAGCCCAAATGCACAATACGTGCAGTATTATTCATGAACGAGGAGAATGGATTGAAAGGTGGTATTGCCTACGCAGATTCAGCAAAAAAGGCAAATGAGCATCATATCCTTGCTATAGAAACAGATGCAGGTGGTTTTACGCCAAGAGGAATTGGGTTAGAAATGAGTGATGAACGGAAGGAACAGATCCGTTATTTCAGAAAGTTGTTTTTCCCCTACGGGGTCTATGATTTTGAACATGAGGAAGGTGGCTCAGATATAAGCCCGTTGAAAAAACAAGGGGTGCCAATGGCAGGATTACTTCCGGATTCTCAACGTTACTTTGAGATACATCATACAAATAATGATGTTTTTGAAAATGTGAATCATCGGGAATTAAAATTAGGCGCTGTGGCATTGACCCAACTGGTTTACCTCGTTAGTTACTACGGACTTAAATAAGCATCAGTGAATGACGCAAGGCCAGATACCGTGATAAGAAAATTGCTTAAAAAGCCTCCGGCAATTGTAGCTATTTCTATTATTATTATCACCTGCCTCATCGCTGTATTTGCTTACCAGCTTAGTCCCGACAACACACCTGATGCAAACCGGATGGTAGTGGAATTAGCTGCAAAGCCGCCCGGTTTTACTATGCATTTTTTGAATATCCCTAAAAAGAACGCCGGCTCTATACATAATAATGCATCAGAATGGTTTAGTGGAAAACAATCTGATCATGATCTGCTCCCTTATAATGGCTATACTATTACCAATGATAATTTAATAGTCAGGCACTATATCGATGATAGCATGGAAGATACTATTAGGATTTCATATAATATGCTGCTGCCGCTCAACTTGAGAAATGCTGCACTTTCTACCATGCGTAATTATATTCAAAGAACCCTTTTAGAAACAAGAACCTTTTACCTTGGCACCGACCGGTATGGACGCGATATTTTGTCCCGCCTTTTAGCTGGGACCCGGGTCAGTCTTAGTGTTGGTCTCATAGCTGTACTCCTTTCTATATCTATTGGAATCATTCTGGGTTCAGTTGCCGGCTATTACGGTGGCATTATTGATAATGCTATTATGTGGCTCATTAATATCCTTTGGGCTATCCCCACCCTGTTATTAGTATTTGCTATTACCCTTACTATCGGAAAGGGCTTCTGGGAGATATTTATCGCTATTGGCCTTACAATGTGGGTTGGTGCAGCAAGGCTTATTCGGGGTCAGGTAATGGTACTGCGTAAAATGGAATACATTACGGCTGCCAAAGCGTTAGGGCTACCTGATTACCGCATTATTTTCAAACATATCCTTCCCAATATTGCCGGGCCTATTATGGTAATAGCTGCCAGTAATTTTGCTACGGCTATACTTATAGAGGCCGGGCTTAGCTTTTTGGGCATCGGCGTACAGCCTCCGCAGCCATCATGGGGGTTAATGATAAAAGAACATTATAACTTTCTAATTACTAATCGGCCTTTATTGGCCATCATACCCGGTTTGGCTATCATGTTACTCGTATATGCATTTAATATTTTAGGGAATGCCTTACGCGATGTACTCGATGTCAAATCATAATTTAGCAGGGTAATGGATTTATAGCTATGCGAACACTCCTAACTAATATACACCTCCTATGCCAGGTGGAAGGCGAAAACGAAGCAAGGCATATTGTAGCCGGCAAAGCCATGGCAATATTACCCTTTGTTGAAAATGCATGGCTTCTTATAGAAAATGATTTGATTCACAGTTACGGCACCATGCAGGACATACCCGTAATAGCTGCTGATAAAACTATAGATGCATCCGGTCGTTTGGTATTACCATCCTGGTGCGATTCACACACCCATTTAGTTTTTGCTGCTTCCCGCGACCAGGAATTTGTAGATCGCATAAAGGGGCTTAGCTATGAGGATATTGCGCGCCGTGGCGGAGGAATCTTGAACTCTGCAGCTAAATTGAATGCAATTAGTGAAGACGAATTATACGCGCAAAGTTACCATCGGCTACTACAGTTAATAAGTCAGGGTACTGGCGCAATTGAGATAAAAAGCGGTTATGGATTGAGTGTGGAAGGGGAGCTAAAAATGCTTCGGGTAATAAGGAAGTTAAAAGAAAATATAGCTATACCTATAAAGGCTACCTTATTAGCTGCTCATGCATATCCAATTGATTATAAAGAAGATCATGATGGTTACCTCAACTTAATAATAAATCAATTACTACCAATAGTTGCTACAGAAGGGCTGGCTGACTACATGGATGTATTCTGTGAGAAAGGATTTTTCAGCGTATCTGAAACAGACAGATTATTGGAGGCCGGGTGGAAGTATGGCCTTAAGCCTAAAATACATGCAAACCAGTTATACTATTCAGGTGGCGTACAGGCTGGGATCAGAAATAACGCTGTAAGTGTAGATCACCTGGAGTGTGTCGGAGAGGAAGAGATAGCAGCCTTGAAATCAGGAAACACGATCCCTACTCTGCTACCTGCAGCCGCATTTTTCCTGGGCATCCAATATCAGCCGGCCCGTAAGATAATAGACGCCGGGTTACCCGTGTGCCTTGCCAGCGATTACAATCCGGGCTCATGCCCATCTGGGAATATTCCTTTATTATTAACTATAGCATGTACCCAATTAAAGATGACACCTGAAGAAGCAATTAATGCGGTAACACTCAATGGAGCCGCTGCAATGGAGCTAGCCAATAGCCACGGAACAATAAAAAAGGGCAAAAAGGCTAACCTTATTATTACACGAAAAATGTCTTCGTTTGCACAAATTCCTTATGATTTTGGCAATAATCCTGTCGAAAAAATGATTTTAAATGGTAAAATCACCTGATTCTAACATTTCGCTTTTCAGGTTTAATGTTTACTTTTGCTCTCCCTTATAACTAAACTTCATGGCTTCAACAGGAGATATTAAAAATGGCATTATCCTCAAATTAGATGGTAGCCTGTACACAGTAATAGAATTCGGACAGAATAAAACAGCCAGGGCCGCTGCTAAAGTATGGGCTAAGCTGAAGGGTGTAGATAACAACCGTTCCATAGAGCATACATGGAATTCAGGCGATAATGTCTATCCTGTGCGTGTAGAGCGTCGCAACTATCAATATCTGTATAAGGATGAAAGTGGTTTTAACCTGATGGATACCAACACTTTTGAGCAGATAATAATGAGCGAATCTGGGATTGACCGTCCTGACCTTTATAAAGATGGCCAGGAATGCTTCGTACTCGTTAATACAGAAACAGAATTACCGATGAGTGTTGAGTTACCACCCAACGTTAATCTTAGGGTTACTTATTCTGAGCCCGGAATGAAAGGCGATACCGCCACCCGTACTTTGAAACCTGCCACAGTGGAGACCGGCGCTACAGTAATGGTTCCATTGTTTGTAAACAATGATGAATTAATAAAGGTAGATAGCAAGACCGGCGCCTATGTAGAGCGCGTAAAGGAATAGTTATTTATTCATTCACCTCATTAAAAACTTCCACATGGAGTTCAAACAGATACAGGAATTGATCAAAGCGATCAATAAATCAAATATAAGCGAGCTGAGTGTAGAAGAAGGTGACTTCAAGATTACCATTAAGCAACAGGCCAGCGATACACAATTTGTTACAGTACACCAGCCTATGCAGGCTATGCCAATGCAACAATCTGCACCACAGCAGGCTATTTCTGCTCCGCAACCACAGGCTCCTTCACAAGCACCGGCAGTTGCAAGTGCCCCCGCTGACAATGCAACTACTATCAAGTCCCCTATGATTGGTACATTCTATCGCAGTTCCTCTCCTGATAAGCCTTTGTTTGTTAATGTGGGTGATGAAGTAAAGCCTGGTGATGTGCTTTGTATTATAGAGGCAATGAAATTATTTAATGAGATAGAATGTGAAGTAAGCGGGCGCATTGTAAAAGTATTGATTGATGATGCGTCACCAGTTGAATACGACCAACCCTTATTCCTGGTAGAGCCAGCATAATCATTATAAATAGTGTATCGGCAATTCGACAATTAGTTCATAAAACTGTTGTCTGATTGCCTTTTTTTAAATAAAATTTATGTTTAAAAAAATACTTATAGCTAATCGCGGCGAGATAGCCCTTCGCATAATACGAACCTGTCGCGAGATGGGCATTCGTACAGTAGCGGTCTATTCTACCGGCGATAAAGACAGCCTTCATGTACGTTTTGCTGATGAAGCCGTTTGTATAGGTAAGGCCCAAAGCAGCGATTCATACCTGAATATCCCACACATAATGGCGGCTGCAGAAATTACTAATGCAGATGCCATTCATCCTGGTTATGGCTTTCTTGCCGAAAACGCGAATTTCGCAGAGATATGTGCGCAGTATAATATAAAATTTATTGGACCAACTCCTGAAATGATCAGGCGTATGGGTGATAAAATGACGGCCAAGGAAACCATGATAAAGGCTGGTGTACCGGTAATTCCTGGTTCCGCAGGTTTGCTGGAAAGTGTAGAAGAGGCTAAAAAACTGGCTAAAGAAATGGGCTATCCCGTTATCCTCAAGGCTACCGCAGGTGGTGGTGGTAAGGGTATGCGTGTAGTTTGGGAAGATATTGAAGTAGAAAAGGCATATGACAATGCAAAGGCCGAAGCCGCTGCATCATTTAAGAATGATGGTATCTATATGGAAAAATTTGTGGAAGAGCCACGCCATATAGAGATCCAGATTGCAGGCGATCAGTTTGGTACTGTTTGCCATATGAGTGAGCGCGACTGCTCTATTCAGCGCAGGCACCAGAAACTGGTAGAGGAATCCCCATCACCCTTTATGACACCCGAATTACGCCAGCGCATGGGTGAAGCTGCTATTAAGGCCGCATCCGCTATTAATTATGAGAGCATTGGTACAATAGAATTTCTGGTAGATAAGCACAGAAATTTCTATTTTATGGAGATGAATACCCGTATCCAGGTAGAGCATGGCGTTACAGAAGAAGTCATTACGTTCGATCTGGTTAAGGAACAAATAAAGATAGCTGCAGGCGTACCTATTAGCGGGCGCAACTACGAGCCGGTAATGCATGCTATCGAATGCCGTATCAATGCCGAAGACCCATATAACGACTTCCGCCCAAGCCCGGGCAGGATAACCGTGCTCCACACGCCTGGTGGGCATGGCGTTAGAGTAGATTCACATATATATGCGGGTTATGTTATACCCCCATATTACGATTCTATGATAGCGAAGATCATTACTGTGGCACAAACACGGGAAGAAGCTATTAATACAATGGAAAGGGCCCTTAGCGAGTATGTAATTGAGGGCGTAAAGACAACTATTCCCTTTCATATACAGTTAATGAAGAACGAAGAATTCAGGAAAGGGAATTTTACCACTAAGTTTATAGAATCATTTAAATTGGTTTAGCAGATACTTTTAAATAAATAATATGGCGGGGATATCCCCGCCATGTTATTTTTAGCGGCTTTTTATCGAAATAACAATTGCATCGCTCTGTTATACGGCTTTGATATTTTCACCTATTTTCGCACCATGCAGAAAACCTTGCTCATAACAGGAGGTGCAGGCTTTATAGGCTCACACGTCGTACGCCTCTTTGTGCTTCAGTATCCTGATTATCATATTATCAATCTGGATTCGCTTACCTATGCAGGCAACCTTGAAAACCTGAAGGATATAGAAGATCGTCCAAATTACACTTTTGTTAAGGCAGATATTACGGACGAGCAAGCTATGTACGATCTCTTTGGCAAATACAATTTTGACGGAGTAATACATTTAGCAGCAGAAAGCCATGTAGATAGGTCTATTACAGATCCGAATGCATTTATTGAAACCAACGTAATGGGCACTGCCAATTTATTAAATGCTGCCCGAACAGCCTGGAAAAATGACTTTACTAACAAGCGCTTCTACCACGTATCTACCGATGAAGTATATGGCTCATTAGGGGCCGAGGGCTTCTTCCTCGAGACTACTCCATACGATCCTCAATCACCTTACTCTGCTTCCAAGGCTGCCTCAGATCATCTGGTTCGTGCCTATGGCAATACATATCATCTTCCATTTGTTATAAGCAATTGTTCTAACAATTACGGGCCTAATCAGTTTCCTGAGAAGTTGATTCCCCTCTTTTTTAATAACATAAAAAATAACAAACCATTACCGGTTTATGGCGATGGCAAGTACACCCGCGATTGGCTGTATGTTGTAGACCATGCACATGCTATAGATAAAGTATACCACAATGGCAAAAATGGAGAAACATACAATATAGGCGGCTTTAATGAATGGCAAAATATAGAATTGATAAAGCTGTTGTGTGAAAAGATGGATCACAAACTCGGTCGCACTCCAGGTGCTTCAGCGGGTTTGATCAGCTATATCAAAGACCGTCCCGGTCACGACCGGCGCTATGCAATAGATGCTACCAAGATCAATAAGGAATTGGGTTGGGCTCCTTCTGTAACATTCGAAGAAGGTCTCTCACAGACAATAGACTGGTACCTCAAAAACGAAGAATGGCTGGATCATGTTACATCAGGCAACTACCAGAACTATTATCAGGAACAATACACAAACAATTAGCATGAAAGGGATAATACTAGCCGGCGGCTCTGGCACACGCCTCTATCCGTTAACTATTGCAGTTAGCAAACAACTGATGCCGGTATATGACAAGCCAATGATATATTATCCTTTGTCTACTCTTATGCTGGCAGGGATTAATGAAATATTGATAATTACCACACCCGAAGACCAGCCTGCATTTACAAAGTTATTAGGTGATGGCCGTCAGTTAGGTTGTCGTTTTGAATATGTGGTGCAACCCAAACCAGATGGCCTGGCGCAGGCATTTATCCTTGGTGCCGACTTTATAGGCACTGATTCTGTTGCACTCGTATTAGGAGATAATATCTTTTATGGCTCGGGCATGGGTGCTATACTTAGAAATAAAGCTAATGTAAATGGAGCCACAGTATTTGCTTATCAAGTACTTGATCCTGAGCGATATGGAGTTGTTGAATTCAATAAAGAGTTCAAAGCATTGAGCATTGAAGAAAAACCCTTAAAGCCTAAATCAAACTATGCAGTACCGGGCCTTTATTTCTATGATAATGAGGTAGTTGCAATTGCCAAAGCAATTAAACCCTCCCCTCGTGGCGAACTGGAAATAACAGATATTAACCGAACATATCTGGAGAATGGGAAGCTGGAAGTTGGTGTGCTGGACAGAGGCACAGCCTGGCTGGATACAGGTACATTCGACTCATTGATACAGGCCGGTCAGTTTATAGAAGTTATAGAAAAGCGCCAGGGGCTTAAAGTAGGTTGTATAGAAGAAATAGCTTGGCGCAATGGATGGATAGACAATGAGCAGTTGAGCAAGCAGGCTGAGATATATGCTAAAAGTGGTTATGGCACATACCTTAAAAACCTGTTGAATAATTGACTGTCTTATAACCATACAAGTTAAATAACTGATTTATCTTCGCAACCCGCTCAGAAATGCTGCGGGTTTTATATTCAAATAGCAGTAACATTTTTGAATTTGGTTTAGGATCTTGAATTGTAATGATGAATAATATTATGTTTTGGCTGCAACCTTTTATTGCAGCATTTACAGGCTGGTTTACTACATGGATCGCAATATTCATGCTTTTTCACCCACGCAAACCGAAGCGCTTTCTTGGCATTACCATACAGGGTATTTTTCCAAAGCGCCAGAAACAATTTGCAGCTAAACTTGGGGGGGTAGTTGCTAATGAACTGCTCCACTTCAACGAAATAGCTACACACATCAAAGACCCGGCACAATTAGCCAGTGTAAGGCCATCTATAGAAGAGCATATAGATAGCTTCCTGAATGTAAAGCTGAAAGAAAAGCTCCCTGTCATCTCTATGTTTGTAGGCGAGGGCACCCTCCAGAAAATAAAAGAAGGGTTAATGGAAGAAATCGACCTTTTGTTACCTGAGGTGATTGGCAATTATGTAAATAATCTAAGTAGCAAAATAGATATTGAAAAGATGGTGACCGACAAAGTGGCCAACTTCTCTTCTGATAAGCTGGAAGATGTGTTAGAAAGTGTCATGAGTAAGGAGTTCCGCTTTATAGAGGTCATTGGAGGTGTTTTAGGTTTTGTAATAGGGCTAATTCAAATGGGGTTGTCATTTATATGATTTATACTGCCTTTATTGCAAAAGCATAGCAATGTTGTAAATTTGTTCAAACATATATAGAGGATGCCACATTATTATTCGTTGGGCAGTATTCCGCACAAACGCCATACACAATTCCGTAAACCCGATGGCAGTTTATATTCCGAACAGCTATTCAGTACTGAAGGATTTTCATCCAACTCTTCTTTACTTTACCACCTGCACCCTCCTACCAAAATTATTAAGGCAGGTGACCCAATCGATGTTTCTCCTAAAGCAGCTACTGAAAATATATTAAAACACCGCAGCTTCAAAGGCTTTCACATTGCCCCCGAGGTGGACTATCTGAAAAGCAGAAAGACCGTTTTATTTAATAATGATGTTCAGTTGACCCTCGCCGCGCCCACAAAAGGTCTTACAGACGAGGTGTTTTATAAAAATGCTGATGCTGACGAATTACTTTTTATCCATGAAGGCACGGGCACATTGTATACACAATATGGCCAGCTATCCTTTGGCTATGGCGACTATGTGGTAATACCACGCGGTACCATTTACCAGGTAAATTTTGATACGCCGGATAATCGTCTTTTTATTATCGAATCGTTTAGCCCTGTTGTATTCCCCAAACGGTACCTCAGTAAGAACGGGCAGCTTCTGGAAAATTCTCCTTACTGTGAGCGCGATCTCCGTAAGCCTCAAAACCTCCAAACTATTGACAGAAAAGGCGAGTTCCTGTTACAAATAAAAAAGAAAGGGTTCCTCTACCCAATATGGTATGGTACCCATCCTTTTGATGTTATAGGCTGGGATGGGTGTGAGTATCCTTACATTCTTAGCATCCATGATTTTGAGCCTATTACCGGCCGTGTGCATCAACCACCACCGGTACACCAGACGTTTGATGCCCGCAATTTTGTTATCTGTTCCTTTGTACCACGCTTATTCGATTACCATCCACTATCAGTTCCTGCGCCATATAATCATAGCAATATAGATAGCGATGAGGTATTGTATTATGTTGACGGTGATTTTATGAGCCGCAAGCACGTGGAGCGCGGCATGATCACATTGCATCCTGCCGGCATCCCACACGGGCCACACCCCGGCACAGTTGAGAAAAGCATTGGCGCAAAGGAAACTAAAGAATTGGCAGTAATGGTGGATACTTTCCATCCTTTGAAGCTGACCAATGATGCCATAGCAGTAGAAGATGACAGCTACATAATAAGCTGGATAGAGTAACGATTATAAACATTAAACACTAGCAAATATAGATATATGGAAACATTGACCACCAGCCAGAAAATGCGTACAGCCAAGGATTTCCTTCCTATCAATGGCACAGATCATATTGAAATGTATGTAGGCAATGCAAAGCAGGCTGCCCATTATTACAAAACAGCGTTTGGCTTTCAGTCCCTGGCGTATGCAGGCCCCGAAACAGGCGTGCGCGATGTAGCCAGTTATGTGTTACAGCAAGGCAAGATACGCCTCGTGCTCACTACCCCATTACTTTCTACTAATCCTATATCAGAGCATATATTCAAGCATGGTGATGGGGTAAAGATCATCGCATTATGGGTTGATGACGCTTACAAAGCTTTTGAGGAAACTACTGCACGCGGTGGCAAAGTTTACATGGAGCCAAAGACTATAAAAGATGAAAATGGCGAAGTGCGCATGAGTGGTATATACACCTATGGTGAAACGATCCATCTGTTCATTGAGCGCAAAAACTATACAGGTCTATTCCTGCCAGGGTACCAGTCATGGAAGAGCGAATACAATCCATCCGATGCTGGCCTGCTTTATATAGATCATTGCGTAGGCAATGTGGGTTGGAACAGGATGAATGATACCGTAAAATGGTACGAGGATGTAATGGGCTTTGTGAATATCCTGTCTTTTGACGACAAGCAGATCAATACAGAATACTCAGCCCTTATGAGTAAGGTAATGAGTAACGGAAATGGGTATGTGAAATTCCCTATCAATGAGCCTGCTGAAGGAAAGAAGAAATCACAGATCGAGGAATATCTTACCTTTTATGAGGGCGAAGGCGTACAGCACGTAGCTATAGCTACCAATGATATCGTTAAAACAGTAAGGGAACTTAAATCCAGAGGAGTTGAATTTCTTAGCCCGCCGCCCAATGCATACTATGAAGATCTTCTTGGCCGTGTGGGTAAGATAGATGAGGATTTGGTGCCACTGCAGGAGTTAGGAATACTGGTAGACTGTGATGAAGAAGGATATCTTCTCCAGATATTCACTAAGCCGGTAGAGGATCGCCCGACATTGTTTTTTGAGATCATCCAGCGCAAAGGCGCACAAAGCTTTGGTGCAGGTAACTTTAAAGCACTGTTCGAATCAATGGAAAGGGAACAGGCAAAACGGGGTAATCTTTAGAATTATTTTTATATATTGTTAAAATGCTTCATTAATGGGGCATTTTACATTTATAAGATACTTGTATTTTTTTTGATTGCTATATTTGCTATACTCTGTATTATATACTGTTATGAAAATAAGACTTCTGGCCTGTACGCTATTGCTTGCTTTGCTTTGTATCTCCGCCGCTTCTTTTGCTCAGGGTGTAGACGATGATGAGACCACTTTTAAAAATTTCCAGCTATCGTGTACTCGCGTTTCACAGGCATGGGGTAAGTATAATGATACGCTGAGAAAAGAATTTGAGAAAAAGGGAATCACGTATCCCGCTCATGACATTTACCTGCGTGTTTTCAAATCTCAGAACGAGATGGAGCTTTGGGCGCGCAACAATCCATCAAGTGAGTACAAGCTTATTAAGTCAATGCGCATCTGCGCCTTATCTGGTATTCTGGGGCCTAAGCGCATAGAAGGCGATCGCCAGGTACCGGAGGGTTCTTATTTCATAGAAGACTTTAATCCTAAGAGCGATTTCTATCTTTCCTTGCTGCTCAATTATCCCAATTATTCAGATATGGTAATGGGTGGCAAGCAAAAACTGGGTGGCGATATCTACATACATGGCGGTTGTGTTACCGTTGGCTGCATGCCTATGACCGATGAAGTAATACAGCAGCTATATGTTATATGCCTCAATGCCAAATTCAATGGTGAGGAGTATATACCCATACAGATATATCCTACCCGTTTCGATAAGGGTGGTCTTAATTTCCTGGGCAGGGAGTATGGCAAGGACGAGGCCAAACAAAAATTCTGGGTCAATCTTAAATCCGGCTACGATTATTTTGAGAAGTATCACAAACTCCTGCCGGTTATGTACACCCCTGATGGAAAGTACGTTTTCAGTAACAACTAGCCAGCTAATAGAATACAGCACTAAATGCCCCTTCACACACCTCGGCATGAGTAACATCACGCCTTTAGGAGCAGGGGATTAATACTATATACCTTAATTTCACGTTGATACATACGATAGTAGATTTTTATGCGCATATCCCTTTTCAATAGCAATACTTACATCCACCATACCCTTGCTATTCTTTTTATTATAGTGCTCACCCTCACTTCCTGCGAAAAGGAAGTACACATAGACCTTGGGCCTACCTCAGCCGGTTTGGTGGTAGAAGGGCAGATAGAACAGGATCGGAGACCATCAGTAGTGCTTACACAAACCATTGGGTTCTTTTCCAATGTCGATTTCTCTACTATTCAGAGCAATTTTGTTCATAATGCAGTAATAACAGTATCAGACGGAACTACTACCATTCCCTTGATTGAAGTAGCCAAAGACACGGGCAACAATAGCAAATTCTATATATACCAGCCAGATACTTCTATTGCCACTTCCCGGAATTTCATTGGCGTTATTGGCCGCGATTATACACTATCCATTACCAGCGCCGGCAAAACATATACAGCTACAGCACGTATTCCACAACCAATCCATATTGATTCGCTTACTACCATGGTGCCCCCCACCCTGCCTGATCGTTTCCCTGATGCGATGAATGTTTTTATCCATTTTAAAGATCCTGATACGCTGGGCAACTACGCAAGGTATTTTACTAAACGCAATAGCGAGCCCTACTATAGCAGTGGTCTTTATAGCGATCTGATAAGGAACGGCACAGTGCTAAACGAGCGGATCAGGCCGGGATACAATACCCTCAGGCCAGATAGCAGCAGTTCAGGAATATTCTTCAAAGGCGATACAGTTACCTTAAAATGGGCTTCAATAGATAAGGGTGTCTATACCTTTTGGAACACCTTCCAGTTTGCAGAGCAGGCTGTTGGTAATCCGTTTGCTACGCCTATCAATTCACAAAGTAATATCAGTAATGGAGCTCTTGGGGTATGGTCTGCATATGGCAGCACAATCATTACAATTGTTATACCCAAATAGTTTCTATAGTACCATCACCGTTTTCTAAAGCCTTAGGTTTGCTGTAACGGCAATTCTTTCGCATTTTTACGTTTCCAAACACGTTTAGCAATATTATGTCTGAAATTGAAAAAGTACATTGCCTCATCATAGGTTCCGGACCTGCTGGCTATACAGCTGCCATATACGCTGCAAGAGCCAATCTCAAACCCGTTCTTTATCAGGGCCTGCAGCCCGGCGGCCAGCTTACCATTACTACCGACGTAGAGAATTACCCGGGCTATCCCAATGGCATTATGGGGCCGCAGATGATGATCGATTTTGAACAGCAGGCGCAGCGCATGGGTGCCGATATACGCTGGGGGCTTGCTACCAAAGTGGAGCTCGATAACCGCCCGTATCGCGTACAGATAGATGAGGAAAAATGGATAGAGACCGATGCCCTTATCATAGCCACTGGTGCTTCTGCCAAATGGCTCGGCATCGATTCCGAAGAGCGCCTCAATGGCCACGGCGTTTCTGCCTGTGCCGTTTGCGATGGCTTTTTCTTTAAGAACCAGGAAGTAGCCATAGTGGGCGCTGGCGATACCGCGTGCGAAGAGGCTTTATATCTCTCCAAACTATGCAGCACCGTACACATGCTGGTGCGTAAGGCGGAGATGCGTGCAAGCAAGGTAATGCAGGCGCGCGTGCTCAATACACCAAATATTAAAGTGTACTGGAATAGCGGTACAGTAGAAATCCTTGGCGATAAGAAAGTAGATAGTGTTAAGATCATCAACTATTCCAACAATGCAGAATCAATAATACCTGTTAAGGCTTTCTTCGTAGCTATCGGGCACGAGCCTAATTCTTCTTTATTCAAGGGATGGCTCGATATGGATGAGCAGGGTTATTTAATAACTGTTCCCGGCTCCTCACGCACCAATATAGAAGGTGTATTTGCCTGTGGCGATGTGCAGGACAAGATCTACCGCCAGGCAGTTAGCGCTGCAGGCAGCGGCTGTATGGCAGCGCTCGATGCTGAAAGGTATCTTAGTGCATTAGAAACGCATTAGCAAGGTTTTAATCTCAGCAAACACTTTGCCGTTTCTGAATATTGCTTACCTTTGCAATCCGTTTTTGGCGAGGTAGCTCAGGCGGTTAGAGCGCAGGATTCATAACCCTGAGGTCTCGGGTTCAACTCCCGATCTCGCTACGAATGGAAGGAACGCTAATGCGTTCCTTCCATATTTTTTGGGCTTGTTCCCGCGCATTGTAATGTTAGATCGCTTCCAGATGATTTTTGTTATAAAAAGTATGAAATGAAAAAGATAATTGGTTACAGGAAATTGCTTGGGGTGAATGAGCATGCAGCGTTGAATGAACTGAAGACGGTTTACAGAAACCTGGTGAAGGAGTGGCACCCTGATAAATTTCCGGACAATGCAGAACTGGCGGAAGCGAAAAGCAGGCATATCATTGAAGCCTATCATTTCCTGGTGAGCATAGCCCCCGAAACAAGGGCGCAAACTTTTGTAGAGTTTACCCTTACAACTACGACAGCAGGGATAACAGATTTTGAATACAAGAACGAAACTTTGCAGATCAATTTTGCAGATGGCAACAACTACGAATGGTTTGGCGTACCAAAAGCACTGTATATAAAAATGGTGAATGCACCCGCGCTTGGCAGGTTTGTCCGCAGGCATATCTGTAATTCTTTCCCATACAGAAGTGTAAGAAAGACAGAGGTAACCGTATAGTGAATCGCACTTAGGATACTGGTTTAATCCTTCCCGGAACAAAAACTAACTGTTAGAGACCCAGTTTCTGTGCAACCTGATAAATTCTTGTCAAATCTTCAAAGATTTGATTCGACATTTCTCCTACCCACTCTACATAAAGGGAACTTTCAACAAATTGTTGAAAGTTCCCTTCTTTATTTAAGGTAAATAAAGTCTTTCTTTAATCGTTGTGGTCTTTCTTCCATTCTTTATTTTCCTCTTTCCGATAGTGCTTTTCACCTTTTTCTCCCTGCTTGTCCCATCCTTTATGCTTTCCATTATCATGTCTATAATGGTTATCGTTCCAACTGCCCGGAACCCAATACTCACCACGCTCGTGGCGATCCCAACGACCCGGTACCCAAACTGCTTCCTGTCTTGGCCTGGCTACCCAATGTCCGCCAGCCCATTCATAACGGTTATTTCCGGCACGCCAATCTTCATCCACCCATACATAATTAGGCCCCGGCTGAGGTGGCCTATTTACAGCAACAGGTCTTGCCGGACGTATCGTTACAAATATTTGCGCATCTGAATTATAGCAAAAGCCTGATAAAAAGATGAGTATAACGAAAATTTTCCCTGATACATTCATTGTGCATATGTTTTACTTATGATATCAAAGACAAATACTATGCCGCGACAATCTAAAAAAGCGGTCAGATAGCTTTGTGTTATTGACGGCACAACTCCCTCCTTTTCATTCCGAATGTTTATTTAAAATTTAACGTCTAAAATGTTAAAACAGTAGTCTCTTCAACCTTCTTTTATCGATATGGCATGATTATGCAATCGATATGGAAAATAACTAAATTCAACGAATTATGATGATGAGAAAATCACTTTCGATCTTTGCAGTCCTATTAGCTATTAGTAGCTTATTTGCCTGTAAAAAAAGCAGTACACCCGACAATAACACAGCCCAGATGAGCATGCGCCTCACTGATGATCCAGCCAACTACGATGCCGTATATGTGGATATACAGAAAATAGGGTTTACAATGGAAGGGCAAAGCGAAATAATGCTAACCCCAAACCGGCCAGGGGTATATAACCTGTTGAGTTTTCGCAACGGCCTTGATACGTTGTTAGTAAATGCTGCTATACCGGTGGGAACCATCGGTCAAATTAGGCTGGTATTAGGCAATAATAATTCGGTGGTTGTTAGTGGTGTAAGCTATCCGTTAAGCACCCCATCAGCACAGGAAAGCGGGCTAAAACTTAATTTCCAAACAGCTATCGCCGCAAATGTCGCTTACACTATATGGATGGATTTTGATGCCGGTAAATCAATCATCCAAACAGGTGGCGGGAATTATAAATTAAAACCCGTTATCAGGGCATATAGTGCCCTTACTAATGGCGAAATCTCAGGTTCTGTATTACCAACCTTAGCGTTTGCAACAGTATATGCAATAAATGGAACAGACACGGCTGCTGCAATACCAAGTAGTACAGACGGGCATTTTGTTATCAACGGACTTGCTTCAGGTTCTTATCAATTAGTAGTTAGCCCGGCCGTTACCACTTACTTATCATACAGCACCAGTGTAAATGTGGCTTATGGTGTTATCACTAATGTGGGAACAATTACCTTACATCCATAATTGGGACCATTAAGTACCCTCTTAATATAAAATAGGCTGTCATTGAATTGGCAGCCTTTTTTATTGTTTCCTAAGTTCAATTCTCTGTGCATTTAGGATTGCCATGTCAACTTACCTAAGTCCAACATTTTCAACTTTTTGATTGATGTAATCATTTCTATTAAATCAATTGCGTCTTTGATAATTGAGTTAGATATTCTTCCTCTCCAAACTTCTTGGCTGTTCTAAATGAGCAACCTTTTTTTGTTCGCAAATCAATCAAACGAATACATATGCCTGCCATAGAAATATCGACAAAATATTTGCGTAGTTAAATAACTACACTTATATTTGTAGCCAAATAGCTACGCAATGAATTTAAGAAGGGATGTTTTTCAAGCCATAGCAGACCCTACAAGAAGGGCTATAATTCTGTTGGTAGCTTCACAATCTATGACTGCGGGTGCCATAGCTTCAAACTTTGATACAGCAAGGCCTACAGTTTCAAAGCACCTGCAAATACTCACTGAGTGCGAATTGCTAAAACAAGAGCAAAACGGCAGAGAGATTTACTATCATATCAATGCAACAAAAATGAAAGAAGTAGCCGACTTCATTGAGCCATTCCGGAATATGTGGGATGACCGTTTCAACAAATTAGAAACAATAATGAAAAAATTTAAAAGAAAATAATATGGAACCTAAAACAAAAATTAAAGCCGAAAATGGCAAGCAGGAATTAGTTATTACAAGGGAATTTGATTTGCCATTAGAATTGCTTTTTAAAGCATATACTGAGCCCGGCATTGTTGCGCAATGGATGGGAACTAAGGTGGTGAAGCTGGAAAGTAAAAAACAAGGTAGCTATCAATTTGAAACTGCTGATGCTAAGGGGAATGTGGTGTTTCAGGCTAATGGGGTAATACATGAATTTAGCCCTAACCGGAAAATTACACGCACATTTGAAATGGAGAATACCCCTTTCGGTGTTCAGCTAGAAATCTATGAATTTGAATCGCTGAATGAGGACACTTGCAAACTCACAATGCATGTCATATATGAAACGGTCGCACAACGGGACCAGGTTTTACAGTTACCGTTTGCTCAGGGCATAAATATGGCGCATAACCGATTGCAGGACATAGTAACCAAATTAAAACAATAACTTATGACCAAGAGAAATAGAATACTCTATTGGATCGCTACTATCTGGCTTGCATTGGGAATGCTGTCAACTGCCTTAGTACAATTATTCAAAGGTAGAACAGGTGCAGGAGGCGTAGATAGTGTATCCCATTTGGGCTACCCTGTATATTTTCTTACTATATTAGGTGTGTGGAAAATTTTGGGAGTAGTAGCTGTGCTTATTCCTAAATTCCCTTTATTGAAGGAGTGGGCTTATGCTGGCTTTTTCTTTGTCATGTCGGGTGCTGTGTTTTCTCATATAGTCTGTAGAGATGAGGCAAAAGAATTTTTTGGGCCAATTTTATTAATAGTCCTCATTGTGGTCTCCTGGTATTTCAGACCTGCGGATAGAAAAATTATTCCTGTTAATCAATAAATAAATAGAATGAATCCTAAAGTTGATTTCTTTTTTAATAAAGACCAAAAGTGGCAGGAGGAGGTGACGAAGTTGAGAACCATTGTTCTTGACTGCGGTCTGACCGAAGAATTGAAATGGGGGCATCCTTGTTACGCATTTCAGAAAAGCAACATAGTATTAATACATGCCTTTAAAGAATACTGTGCGCTTTTGTTTTTCAAAGGTGCTTTGCTAAATGATGCCAAGGGGATTCTCATACAGCAAACGGAAAATGTGCAGGTGGCGCGCCAGATCAGGTTTACCAATGTTCGTGAAATAGTGAAGATGGCACCCGTCCTGAAAGCCTACATCTATGAAGCCATTGAAGTGGAGAAATCCGGCATAAAAGTGAAGCTTAAAAAGACTAAAGAATTCGCAATGCCTGAAGAATTTCAAAATCAATTAAAAGCCAACCCAGCCTTGAAAGCTGCTTTTTATGCATTAACTCCGGGACGCCAAAGAGCCTATCTCCTTTATTTTTCTGCACCAAAGCAATCCAAAACCCGTGAGTCAAGAGTTGAAAATAGCATACCTCAAATTCTCAATGGAATGGGATTGAATGATTAGTCGCAAAATACGGGAACATTCCTCATTGCCTTTGAAAAAGCAAAAAAGCCGCCCTATAAAGAGCGGCCTTCCCTTAATGAAATAATCCTTATTTCTTCTCCATATAATTGAACATCCACCTTATCCCAAACCTGTCAAGGCACACACCCCAGTACGCGCCCCAAAACATATCCTGCATTGGCATCATATCAGAGCCACCTTCAGACAACCCTTTGAACAGCCTATCTGTTTCCTCCCTGCTATCAGGTTCTAAGTTGATGGTGGTATTATTGCCTATCTTTAGTTTATGTCCCATTGATTCCAGCATATCTGTACCCATTATCTGGGTCCCACCAAGTATTGGTAAACTCACATGCATCACTTTGTTCAGTTCGTTTTCATGTAGTGGGGGCATATCACCTCCTGCAGGTACATCCTTATTATACATAATGGGGGCAACAAATTCTGTTTTGAAGACCGACTTATAAAAATTGAAAGCCTCTTCCGTATTGCCTTGGAAATTTAGATAGATTGAAACTTTTGACATTGTTTTAGTTTTGATTGTTATTATATTGATTTAACAGTACGAAGATGAATAGAATTATTATTTTTTGTAGGCGGGCAATCCGACAATTTAAGGGGTCAATTCCGACAATATATCCTTTATACCTTCCTACTTATGAGTTACGACTCATGGCTCAATAGCAATTCATCCAGGTTAACAAGCGCCATTGTAAAGCCGGCTTCAAATCCCATTTCAATTACCTTTTGCAGGTCTGCTTCTTAGCAAACTAAATAAATGCGGAAATTTTATGGAAATTAAGAATCTACCTAACCTATCCGTAGTGTTTTAAGCAACTCATCGCGATATACCTTACTGATAGGTATCTCACGCCCTCCTATTATTACATTTTCGGCGCTGATCGTTACTACGTGATTCATGTTTATTGCAAAGCTTCTGTGTACGCGGTAAAAGAAATCTTTGTTTATCAGCTTCAGGTAATGCTGAATGGTACTTCTTACTATCAGTTTATTATTTGTAGTATGCACATAGATATATACATTGTCGCTTTGCAGGTACAGGATCTCTTCAATTTTAACTTTATAAAAGTTTTGCGCCTGCTTAATGAACAAGCAATCCTTTATGATATAATTATCTTTAGCAATTTCAGAAGCATTTTGTTTCGAAAAGGAATAATTATAAAGGCATACCTCTATAGACGCAAACAGTTCATTTTTACTAAATGGCTTTACGAGGTAAGCAGCCGGCAGTATTTTCTTTGCCCGTTCCACAGTGGCCGCATCCGAATTCCCGGTAAGGAATAGAAAGGGGATATCATAATCTTCCCTTACTTTCTGTGCCAGTTCTATTCCGTCCTTTATCCCGTGCAGCATTATATCCAGCAGCAATATGTCAGGTTGTTCCTTTTCTATCATCTCCAGGGCCTCAGAATAGCTTACAGCAGGTCCGGTAGCAATATATCCTAACTGATTAAGCACATTTATAATTCCTTGCGCCGCTACCAGATCATCTTCTACTACACCTACTTTTACATTTGTTGCTGGCATGTTCTCTATTCCTTTAGCTCCTGGTTATTTATCTAAACATAAATAAAAATCTCCATTCCTAATAACAACATTCAAAATGTAATCATTAACTAAAATGAAAAGCCACCGCATGTGCGGTGGCTTTTCATTTATTGAAGTTAGGTATAGATTATTGCAGTATCGTCATCTTGGCTGGCTTGTAGGTAACATCACCATTGCTCAGGCCCACCATCAGTATAGAATGGGTGTTAGCATCAGGCAGTGTTATCTGTACCGTATTGGCGCCTACTGTAGCATTTACTGCCTGTGTGTATACTACCCTTCCGGTTATATCCATTACCTGCAGTTCCAAAGCCCTGTTATCATCACTGATAAACTTGCACTGGAAACTTCCTGTGCTCGGGTTAGGATAGATGCTGATGCTCTTTGCATTTAACTGGTTGGTGCTCACCGCCACTTCCTTAGAGAAAGCCTGGTTGTCTACATAGTAGTTCAGGTCGGTAGGTGCATGGTTGAACAGGAAGGTATATACTACCGCCTTAATATCATTTGCAGTGAATGGTGCTGTTAACTTATCAGATGCAAAATCATCCAGGCTGATGATATAATTCTTACCGGCAGGATCCAGTGTTACAACTGTCTTGTACTGGTCTTTCCAATTAGTTATACCATCCTTCAGCAGCTTTATTTCCATCTGGCCGCTGCCCTTTGCATAGAACTTGAAGGAGTGGTAATCTGTAAGGTTTACCTTCTCGTCACCAGGCGCTATAAATTTGTACAGCGACAGGTAATCAGTACTCGATGCCTTTACCGATACATTCCTGTACAGGGGGTATTCATTATCATAGTACACGCGCGCAGGACTGTTGCCCGGTGCGTACTGCGATACAGTAGTATAGTTCTTATCTACATCCAGGCTGTAGTTACCATCTGCCATATATACCTCATCGGTCAGCTGTCCGTTCAGGTACAGGTGGCCTTCGTATTCATAGCCATCCTTTATTGGCAGACTCAGTGTATTCTTCAGGCCCGGATTCAGGGTCAGTATGTTATTCAGGTTATCGATGCCTGCGTTCTCATTTACCCTTTCGTCAAAGGCAAGGTTAGCACCGGTTACATCTGTTGTGTTGTTAAAGGCCATGTTCAGGTTGCCTTTATTGCGCTTACCGTAGGTAATGTAGGCCTTTGGCACACCAAATGCTGTATCGGTCTGGCGGTAGCTCATGGTAGCACCCAGGTTGTCAAGTATATTTCCTACCAGTGTCTGTGTATAGGAAGGGATCGCTGCCCAAGCCTGGAAGTTGAACACGGTGTCATCTCCTGCATATTGGGAGATCAGCCATTTGCTCTGTACTTTAAAGCTGTTCGTTCCGGCGCTCCTGCCTGCTGCAAAGGCGATAGCATATTCTACGGTGCCATTAGCCTGCTGTAATGTGAACTGGATGAATTTGATACCCTTTATTGTTACTTCTTTTGTATCCAGTAAGGTTGCGCCCCTGAAACGGTCGCATATGCTCTTGGTATGGCTGTAGGCTTTGTTCAGGGTAGTTATACCCAGCACTACTGCTTTAGCCTGGTTTCCAGCTGTATAGTCTACAGAGAATACATCCACCGCAGAGGTAATAGAGGTGATATCTTCAGGAGTGGTCTGGTAGGTGTTATCCGTACCGGCCAGTGCTGATGGGATGAACCTTCTGATACCGTTGGTGCTGGAAGTAGTTGTCCTTGCCAGGTTATTATTAGTGGTTGCAGGGGTAAACTGTGGCAATGTGCTGTAGTTTACTTTACAGCTCACGCTGTTCTTAAAGTTGGTATAGTCCCTTCTGCTTACCAGCCCGCCCAGGCTCTGGCTTTCAAGACCACCGCCGGAACCGGAACCTACCGAGTCAGATGCTACTACCACATCATGACTTACAGTATCTGTGCAGCCATAGATGTTGGTAACTATATGGGTTACGTGGAATGTGCCGGCATGATGGTAAAGATGGTTCACATCGCGGGTAGGCGATGTAGAACTATCACCCAGCAGGTACAGGTAGGTATTACCCGCTGTACTGTCAAGGCCCTTAAATATAAAGGTGTTAGAGGAAAGATACTCCAGCGTATCATTCCGGGTGAAGTCTGCGTTTGGTGAAGGACGAACTAATACGTTCATAGTAGCAGAATCCGTTATGCCATTAATGGTGAAATAAACCTTTACAATATAGGTGCCCACTGTTGTATAATGATGGGTGGGTGAAAATAATGCTGAAGTAGTAGTATCACCAAAATCCCAGGAGATAGCTGTAATAACATGGTCGGAATCTACTGTCGTAAAGGAAAAAAGATTACCGGTAAAACACTGCGTATCTGCGGATACTAAAGAAAATACAGGTACTACAATATAGGCTGTATCGCTATTCCTTAAGAAGGAAACAGTATTATCACTACTATTAGGAACAGCAATATCCGCTTTTCCATCCCCATCCAGGTCGCCAACAGCAAGAAAATATGGATTAGCTCCAGTTCCAAACGCAAGTGGGCTATGGAAACTGAGGGCTAAAAGGGTGCTGGTGTTACGCAAAACAGAAACAGTATTTGCACTATAATTAGATACTATTATATCTGTCTTTCCGTCACCATTCATATCGCCAAATGCCACTCCCAGAGGATTATTACCAGCTGCAAAATCTAAATTTGCAGCAAGGCTTATAGTACCTAAAATACTTGTATTCCGGAATATTGTAACTGTGGTACCCAATTCGTTAGTTACTGCAATATCTCCCTTTCCATCTCCATTCAGGTCGCCAATAGCTATATCATATGGTCCGTTTAATCCTCCATAATCAACATGAGCTGTGAAGTTGACAGTACCTGGGATGCTTGTATTCTGTAGTACGGAAATTGAATTATCGTTATAGTTAGCGACTGCCAGGTCATATTTGCCATCGCCGTCCAAATCACCTGCAGCAACGCTTAAAGGGTAAACCCCTGTTGCAAAATCAACGTGCGGGGCAAAGCTAATAGCGCCCACACTTCCGGTATTGAGGAACACAGCTACAACGTTGTCGGCTACATCTGTCGTTACAATATCTGCTCTCCCGTCATTATCTATATCTGCAATTGCAATGCCATTAGGAGAATTAATGGCAAATGTCTGTTGGGTCGCAAAACTGATCGCGCCTGGAGTGCTGGTATTCAAAAAAACAGATATTGTATTTGATCCACTATTAGACATGGCTATATCCAGCTTGCCATCTCCATCAAGATCGCCCAAAGCCACCCTATATGGATTAGTTCCAACTGTTAGGGCAAGATGGGCTGCAAAACGGATAGTATCAATTACGCCGGTATTCCGGTATATATATATACTGCCATCAGCATAATTCGCAACCACTACATCTGCTTTGCCATCCCCATCAATATCTCCTATAGCTGTAGATAAAGGGGTAACCGCGGCGGAATCTATTTTTGGATCCATTAACACGGTATCATGCCCATGAAAGAAAGGCAAAAAAGAATAATCTGAATATCCGGTCAGTCCGTTAAAAGTGTTGGTAACAGTCACCGGATAGTAAGTAGCCTCAATCGGCACAGTTACCGTTAATGAAGTAGTTGAAGCTAATAATACTGCGGCCCTTGTGGCGCCAAAGTATACTATATCATTAGCCGTAGTGGTATTGAACCCACTCCCGGTAATAATAACAATGGCCCCTTTTACTCCTTTATTCACGCTTAAAGCAGTAATTGATGGCTGGGCAATAGCTTTATTCATCCCCATGCATAGCACAAAAAGGAGCGTAAATACTATTAAACTCTTTAGTTTAGGTAGGCGTTTATTCATAATATAATTGTTGAGGGCATAAATATATAACGCCGTTTTCATAATAATTGTAAAAAGATGTGAAATAACTAATTATTGTTGTGGTGTAAGGATTTTTTGATGAAAATAAGGCTCTTAGCTGATTAATATATTATTTTCATACTATATCATTAAAAATTTGGTGCTGTTTGGATGGGCGAAAAAAATCAAAATTGTTTTTACACCAAGGCTGGATCTTCTATGTCTCCAAAAGTTTATTCAAGCTGATTACTCGGGGTAAGTGCATGCCGGAAACACCGAAGCTTGCCCGAGCGTAATTTAAGTCTTCTGCAAATCAAGAGGCATATTTACTTTTAATAAAAAATTACAGCCTCTGCGTTACCTATTATATGCCCTGCTTCAGCAATAAAATAATAGCCACGTTACAGATATCGTAACGTGGCTTATTATGTCATCCGGTTATAGTACTTATTGTTTAACGAACTTGTCGCGAATGATCAAGTCGTTATTTCGCAATTCATAAAAATAGATGCCTTTTGCAAATTGGCTCACGGGTATTGCTATATCAGGATTATCGGCGTTATAGTTCTTTTGCAGCACTACTTTTCCGTTTATATCAAATAAGCGCAGTGCTATATTTCCCATAAAGTAGTTACCTGTATTTATATGCAACACACCATCCACAGGGTTAGGATAGGTTGATACATTTCCTGCTGCGCTTGTTACATGGTTTATGCTTAGCGGCTGCGATTTTAGTTGCATCTTATCTACATACAGTGTACTTCCAGTTACCGCAGATGTCCATGACGAAGATATCAGGTCTACGCGTATGCTGTCAGGTGTTATAGATGCAGAAAATGGTATTTGGAAATAGGTCCATGCAGTAGTAGCCACGCAATGGTATATGTTACCACCTACCGGGTTGCCGCTCTTTGATAAGTTGACGAATATCTGGCCTGAATCTGTACCCGATGTTGTGTATTTGTAATAGCCTGTAAGGGTATCGGTCATTTTCGTATAAGGTAGTCCCCCTTGTGGGCCATTATTATTAGACATTCGTCCTGTAGTTACCTGTGCCGCGCCGCCATTGCTGCCACTAGACTGTGTTTGCAGCATAATGGCATAGTTACCTGAATAGTGGTCAGTTGTTTTGCTTACGCCGCTTGCGCCCTTGCCGCTAGCCTGGGCTTGCCAACTCATTACCTTGTCAAATGATAATGAAGACCAGGCGTCAAAGCTGCCGTTTACAATACCTTGAGTTATACCTATGCCGTAAACACAAGCTGGTCAAGCTCCAGCCAGCTGCCCGATTGAAGGCCTATATTATTATTACCCAGCAAATTGCTCGAAGTAGCAGCTAGTATAAAACTATCAGGTGTTAAGACAGCGTTAAAGGAATAGTGAAGGCTGTATAGGCAGCTGTGCTTCCGGTTATAGCCAGCTTAAAAGGAGGTGCAATAATTGTTCCTGCTTTTTTGAACAACACAATAATGCCTGCTGTATCTCCGGCCTTCACATTGCATTTATAAAAGCCTGTGAGTGCTGTTGGTTTTTGTGCATAAGGCATGCCACCCTGCCCCTTTATTGGATCGCCTTGTAGTGAGTTGGTGATATAGGCCATCAGTGTATCAGAGCCCACTATAGCCGTTTGTATATGCATAGCTTGCCCTACCACTCCCGGCACTTTCCACACGGTAATGCTATCTTCTGCCGTAAGGGATTGTATATTGGAAGTATACCACCCCGAGTCCGGATTATTATACGATGTAGTGTGCCACAATTCAAAATCACCATTTGGTAAGCTTTGTCCCCAGCCATTATTACAGGCAATGAGCAAAATCGAAAAGAGTACTATTTTTTTCATATAGTTCAATTTTGGTTACATTAATATGATTGATATAGTAAAGATAATTAATTATTAATCGGTAGGTAATTTTTACCGCATAATTTTTTTGCTTCTAAGAATTACTTTGCTAAACTAACTACTATCAGCCCACCAGTTACCCGATCAACTAATAGGCATATAATGTATTTAGTTGCACATTTGTTCTTAACAATCTATTTTTGTCTAAATCCTCCCGTTTTTGAAGATACTGCTAGACCATAAGCAATTAGATATTACGCTGCAGCGGCTGGCTCACCAATTAGCAGAAAATCACCTCACTTTTCACGATACAGTTATCATCGGCATTCAGCCCCGTGGCATATGGCTTTCTCAAAGAATAGCCCGTATAGTACAGGAGATAACAACAGGGAATGTGCAATATGGCAAGCTGGACATCACCTTCTACCGGGATGATATACACCAACAGGGCGATATGCACCTGCCTGCGCATACAGATATACCTTTCAGTATTGAGGATAAATCAGTTGTGCTTGTAGATGATGTGCTGCATACTGGCCGTACTATAAGGGCAGCGATGGATGCACTCATTGATTTTGGAAGGCCTAAAAAGGTAGAATTGCTGGTACTCATAGACAGGCGTTTTAGCCGCGAGCTGCCTATACAGCCCGATTATGTAGGCCGTACCATAGATACCATTATAACCCAGAAAGTAAAAGTGTACTGGCAGGAAAAGGATAACAAAGACGAAGTTGTATTGCTTGATTGAATTATAAAACAAAAAAGATAAATGTCGCTTTCGGTAAAACATCTGTTAGGTATCAAAGAGTTGCAGCAGCAGGATATCGAACAGATATTCCAGACGGCTGATAACTTTAAGCAGGTATTGCAGCGCTCTATACGTAAGGTGCCTGCCCTGCGCGATACAACTATTGTTAACCTTTTCTTTGAGAACTCTACCCGTACACGTATATCTTTTGAGCTGGCAGAAAAAAGACTAAGCGCTGATACGGTAAACTTCTCTTCATCTGGATCATCTGTATCAAAAGGAGAAACGCTGATAGATACCGTAAAGAACATCTTGTCTATGAAAGTAGATATGATTGTTATGCGGCATTCAGCCAGCGGCGCGCCGTGGTTCCTTGCAAAGCATGTAGATGCAAGTATTATTAACGCTGGCGATGGCACTAATGAGCATCCTACACAGGCACTCCTCGATGCCTATTCTATACGGGAGCAACTCGGTAGCCTTAAAGGCAAGCGGGTTACCATCATTGGCGATATCATGCACTCACGGGTAGCGTTGAGTAATATCTTTTGCCTTAGTAAATTAGGAGCGGAGGTAACTGTATCTGGCCCGCCTACATTGATACCTAAGCACATACAGGATCTTGGGGTAAGAGTAGAATATGATGTAAAAAAAGCTCTGGAGTGGTGCGATGTAGCTAACGTGCTGCGCATACAGCTCGAAAGGCAGCATAAACCGCTATTCTCTACCCTTCGGGAATATGCAATATACTATGGCGTCAACAAGCAGATGCTGGAAAGCCTGCAACGAGATATCATCATCATGCACCCGGGCCCTATAAACAGGGGAGTCGAAATAAACTCCGATGTAGCCGATAGCAAGCATTCTATAATCCTGAACCAGGTAGAGAACGGAGTGGCCATACGCATGGCTGTTATATACCTCCTCTCCGGCAAGAGAGACCTGGTTGATTGATACATGGATATTTTTAGTCTTTGACGTTACACATGCACTTAGTGTTATCTTTGCCGTCTGTTTTTTAAATAAAATATAGAAAATAAATAATTTATGTCCTCCACCTGGTTTCGCAGAATGAAGAAAGGTATCCTTACCAGCACGGATGAAAAGCTGGAGGCACCCGATGGGATATGGCATAAATGCCCCGAATGCAAGGCTACTTCCACCGTTAAGGAACTTCATGATAATGCTTACGTTTGCTTGAAATGCAACTACCATAATAGGATTAATGCCGTAGAATATTTTGAATTGTTATTTGACAATAATGAATACGAGGCACTTTTTGAAAATATTAAGCCCAGGGATATGCTCGGCTTTTTAGACCTGAAACCCTACGATGCCCGTCTAAAGGATGCACAGCGCACAACCGGCCTTACCGATGCTATGACGGTAGGTGTGGGCACCATCAATAACCAGGAAATAGTAATTGCCTGCATGAATTTTAATTTCATAGGTGGTTCTATGGGGTCTGTAGTGGGTGAAAAGATAGCGCGCGGTATAGACTTTGCTATTCTACATAAAATGCCCTTTATGATCATCTCCAAATCAGGGGGTGCCCGCATGATGGAAAGTGCATTTTCGCTGATGCAAATGGCCAAGACCTCTGCTAAACTTACACAGCTTGCAAAGGCCAGGCTACCCTATATTTCTTTGATGACCGATCCTACTACCGGGGGCGTTACTGCATCGTATGCTATGTTGGGCGATATTAATATTGCCGAACCAAAAGCACTCATAGGCTTTGCCGGACCCAGGGTAATTAAAGAAACGATTAAGAAAGATCTGCCTGCAGGATTTCAGCGTTCTGATTTTTTATTGGAGCATGGTTTCCTTGATTTTATAGTAGATCGTACCAACCTAAAATACAAATTATCGCAGGTATTGGAGTGGTTTGTAAAATAATACAACCCTACTCTGTGCCACATCACTATACCATTGTCTGATAACGTATACATAAAGAACCGCCCTGCCACATTTGAATATGCCATAGAAGATAAGCTAACGGCAGGCATAATGCTTACAGGTTCTGAGATCAAATCGGTACGTAATGGCAAGGTTAGCTTTAATGATAGCTATTGCTTCTTCACCAATAACGAATTGTGGCTCAAAAGCCTTCACATAGCCGAGTATGTAAATGCAGGTTCTGCCGGTCACGAACCTACACGCGAGCGGAAGCTGCTCCTAAATAAAAAAGAACTGACCAAGTGGAGCAACAAGGTTAAAGAAAAAGGATTAACAATAGTACCATTGGCCATGTTTATCAATGAAAAGGGATTCGCCAAATTAGAGATTGGTTTAGGTAAGGGTAAAAAACTACATGATAAGCGCGAATCCATTAAGAGCCGCGATGTAGACCGGGAAATAAGAAGGTATTTAAAGTAATACCCAATTTCAAAATAAATTTTTCAGCTTTACTACAACTGATGGAATAGCTGTTACTAAAGGAACATTCAATCTTACAATTAAACCGTTATAGGGTATATTAACTCCTATTAACCCTTTACCTTTTTCGGTATCGTAATACCAAGGCTCAGTACCATTTCGTAGGTGCCAAAGGCTTGTTTGGCAGTGCCTTGGTACACCGCCAGATTAGAATAGCGGGCATAGTCCAGCTTATTAGAGTATTCAATAAAGCCCCAGTTATACAATATTACTTTTATAGTGCCTTCTATCCCTGTGTTCCATCCGCCATATTGAAAACCGGAAGCATTTTCCTTGCCAAAAAGCATGTTTTGCACATGAGGCACTACGGGGCCTACCCCTATTTTCCCTAATGCATCTATCTTAATATTCTGGTTTTCTGTGGCAAATAAGTGCCAGCGTTTTACAAAATTGATTAGAAAAAAATTGGCGCCATTATTCAGGTAATAGTAGAACCCATTACTTTCCTGGAAGTTAACGGTAGTATCCACTTTTTCACCGTGCAGCATACCCTTTACATGTGCGGCCTGTGGCTCTGATACGATGAACTTAGTATGGTCAAAGTTGATCTCTATGCCATATCCTTTCTCATCATTAAAAAAATATCCTAGCCTGTAATTGTACTGCGGTATGGTCACCGCTTTATTAAAAATACCATCGCTCCATCCCTTATGGTCATGGCCGTTTACATTTACAAACGTATAATTATTATTGAGCGAGGGCTGGTCTACCTTTATATCACTGTTTGTATACCACTCACCATTATACCCCCATGAGAAATAAAAGGTTTCTTTTATTTTTTTATGTGGCTTAGCGCCGATCTCTTCTTTTAGCTCCTGTCCATGTACCAGCAATGGCAATATACCAGCCATCAGGAACATCATCAATTTTCTCATAAATCAGAATTGTTGCAAAGGTAAGGAGGGTAAGAATAACATCTCCACATTAAAAGGAAATATGTTTTATACTACTTCGTCCTTAAAGCTAATACCATGGTGCTGCAGTTCAGTAAGTACAGGACGATATACAGATGGCATATTGGGTATATGCACCCCCACTGGCGCAGGGTTTAGTTTTTTATTTAAGGTCATGCGGGCTAGTATGCCCATTGGCAGCCCTACTGTCTTTGCCATAGCAGAATGGTAGCTGTTTTCCCCCCTCAGGTTCATGCTGTTTGTTACTTTTATCTTATGGTCTTTATGGGTGTACTCTACCTCATGCTGCATTACCACCATATCTTTTTCGGCGGGTTCCATTTTCCACTTATTAAGCAGTATACTCAGCAATATCTGGGCCGAGGAACATTTACCTGCTGGTAGTGCCATTTCTTCAAATAGGCCCAGCCACTCCAGCATATGTATTATTTTATCTTCTTTTTCCAGCTCCAGTTTCTGCTGCAGATATTCAGGAAAAGGTATCCCGTTATTGTAACCGCTTGCATTCTTACACCACGACATATTAGTATGCCCGCCTGTATCAAAGGCATCATTCTCTCCTGTCAGTCCCAGCGCTATCAGTGCGTTCCATCCCTTGCAAAACTGGGGATGGCGGAGGGTAGCGCGCATGAACGACTTTATTTCCGGAATATCATAGAGATCAAGGTATCGCAGAGAGTCGCGGTTCGCATAGTACGCAAGCGACCCAACGCCATCTACTTTTACCCTTTTATTGTTGGTAAATATTTTGTCGTAAGGTATTTCTATTTCTTTGCCGTTACTTAAATAGGCAGCACCTCCTACACCGGCTGAGACAATGTTTTTAGGGTTCCAGCTGAATTTGTAATGCCACGGGTTATTATCGTACTCTGGTGCCACAAGCCCGCCGCAATAAGACTTAAAAGAAGTTATAACAGAGGCCACACGCTGTATACTATGTATTATCTGGCTGGCAGTCATATGGTCTATACCAGGGTCCAGTCCCATTTCGCACATGAACATAAGACCAGCATCTTTTACATGCTTGTCCATCTCTTGTATATCCGCAGATATATAGGAAGAAGTTATGAGATTTTTTTTGAACTGGAGACAATCCTTAGCAAGATAGCTATGCAGATGCGGTGGCATCAGAGATACTACTATATCAGCCTTTTTCACTAACTCCTGTCTTTCCCGCTCGCTGGTAACATCTATCTCGGCTCCTTCCGCAAATGCATTATTATTTATCTTATCGGCAACAGCGCTTTTATCGCCATCAGCAACTATTACTTTCCACTTATTTCTTGGCGCATGAGATAGCAGGTATTTTATGAGATAGATAGAAGATTTACCGGCACCAGCAACTAAAATTGTTTGCATAAACTTCAAAAAAATTTACTGCACCACCTAATCACGCTTGAATACTCTATACTTTTATAAGAGAATTTCAACTTCCACTTAAACAAATCTACTAAAACTATAGATACATGGCTGCTATCTGGAGACATAATAACATAACAATAGAAAGTGTAAACGCAATGTGCACAGGCACAATGGCTGAAATATTAAATATTAAATTCATAGAAATTGCAGACAACCATATTAAGGCCTCAATGCCGGTTAATAACCATACAAGACAGCCCTATGGGCTCCTTCATGGTGGGGCATCTGCAGCCCTTGCAGAAACTATTGGCAGTGTGGCATCATCACTTTGTATCGACACTGAAAAACACAATTGTGTCGGCATTGAGATCAATTGCAATCACATAAGGGACAAAAAAGATGGTATCGTAATAGCTACCTGCGAACCGCTGCATATTGGCGCTGCAACGCATGTATGGGATATTAAAATAAAGGATGAGCGCGAAAAGCTTGTTTGCGTAAGCAGGCTGACAGTAGCGATAATCAAAAAAGGGGAAAGAAGCAATGCCGCTACCCTTCCAGGTGAATAGAAATAACGATCATTTTTGTATGCAGGTCCTGTATCGCGTTACCTAAAGGTAAGTTCGGATCCCTGTACAACTGATTAGTAAGCCCTTGGCTAAGTTTTATTTCAGGGGAAAAAATGAAATTAGGATTAAAGAACTCAAAGCCAATGCCCAGCTCAAAACCAAGGTCTATAGGGCTAACCTTTAGAAATTCATCTGCACGCCTGGACCTGGCATTTGCGGCTAGATCATAGTCAAATTTACCACCACCTATAGCATAAAAGCGAAAATTCTTTATCCGGTCGCTTTTAAATTTTATCTGCAATGGCAGGTGCATGTATATAGATTCGATGAGGCGATCTGAAGTGCTGTCTGTAGGCACAGTCATATCAAATACAATACGTTTTTCCGAAAATGAAAGCGAAGGGACGAACCGTAGGTCAAAATACTTATTCAGCCTTAAGTTACCCATCAATCCCAGGTTAAAGCCGGGGCTCCAGTGTGGTTGTATCCGCTTAAAGGTATCGTTTGCTGCGAAGGAATTGGTATAATGTATAGTAAACTGGGAGTAATTGAGCCCAAAGGTGATGCCGAAATAATATCTTTTCTCATCATGCTCCGGCATGTTAAGATTATCACGCTGGGCATAGGATGGCAGCGAAAACAAAAGAAACATTATGGTGATGATACTATATCGAAAACGCATGGCGATTCAGGAAATAACGGGTACGAAGATACTGTTTGTAACCATTTAATAAAACGCCGATTAAGGGTAATTAATATCTACAATGTAAATGTTTACAAAATATTAGCGTTTTGCCTGGCATTCCCTTTAACTTTATCTTCTTATTTCTAAACCATAAAAAACAAAAATCATGGCAATAAGACTTGGGGATATAGCCCCAAACTTTAAGGCTAATACCACAGCCGGTGAAATTGACTTTCACGAATACCTGGGCGATGGGTGGGGCGTACTTTTTTCTCATCCCGCTGATTATACGCCTGTTTGCACTACTGAACTAGGCCGGACAGCGCAGCTAAAGGATGAATTTGCTAAACGGAATGTAAGGGTAATGGCGGTAAGCATAGACCCAATAGACAAGCATCATGGCTGGATAAAAGATATTAATGAAACGCAGAATACTAACGTGGAATTTCCGATAATAGCGGACGAAAGCCGCGAAGTGGCTGGGCTATACGATATGATACATCCTAATGCATCCGCTACCGCTACAGTCCGCTCATTATTTGTTATAGCTCCTGATAAGACTGTGAAGCTTACAATTACTTATCCTGCATCTACAGGGCGCAATTTTACCGAAGTATTGCGCGTTATAGACTCATTGCAGCTAACCGCAAAACATAGTGTAGCAACGCCCGCCGACTGGAAACTTGGTGAAGATGTAATAGTGATACCTGCCGTAAGCACAGAAGATGCTCAAAAGAAATTCCCAAAAGGATTAAATATTGTAAAGCCTTACCTGCGCTATACTCCACATCCTGAAGAGAACTAAATTTTACAACTTATAAAAAAGCGGCTTGATGCCGCTTTTTTATTTTCAATACTACTGCTTAATCGCCGTGTACAATGTAGTAACACCAAACGTTAAGGGGCGCGCAGTGGCATTTTTAAACCCACATGCTTCCAGCTGCGCACAGAACACTCTACCCTCGGGGAATGCCATTACCGACTCTGGCAGGTAGGTATACGCCCTGCTATGCTTTGATACCATTTTCCCAACCACCGGAAGTATATACTTGAAATAAAACGAATAGAGCTGTTTAACCGGAAAGCTTTTGGGATGGGAGAACTCCAGTATCACTACTTTCCCCCCCGGCTTCATCACCCGGTACATCTCCTGCAGGCCTTGTTGCAAGTGTTCAAAATTACGTACGCCATAGGCACACATCACTGCATCAAACTGTTTATCAGCAAATGGTAAGGCCTCGCTATCGCCTGTTTGTAAATGAATTATATTATCCAGGTTTGCGGCAGTGATTTTTTTCCTCCCCACTTCCAGCATCTGGTCTGCAATATCAATACCCGTTATTTTTTTTGGGGTTATTTTTTTTGCTGCTGCTATCGCCATATCACCGGTACCGGTGGCTACATCCAGTATATTTGATGGGTTGGTGGCAGCAATTGCTGCAATAGCCTTTTTTCGCCAGCCCTTATCTATACCCAGCGATAAAAAATGATTGAGAAAATCGTATTTGCTGGCAATATTATTGAACATGTCAGCAACCTGCCCTTTCTTGCTTAAATTTGAAGCCGCATCCGGCATTACCGGGGCGCTACTTTTATTGTCATATTGCATTAGTGCAAAAGTACATTACAGCTACCAATGGAAATACGTTCAGCAAGATATTTAATAAGCAGCCCTAAAATAGAAGGCTGTCCTGCCCCTGATAAGCCCGAGTATGCTTTTATAGGCCGGTCCAATGTAGGTAAGTCATCTGTTATCAACATGCTTACTAACCAGAGCAAGCTGGCGAAAACATCGCGTACCCCCGGCAAAACCCAGCTCATAAACCATTTTCTGATCAATGATAATTTCTATATAGTAGATCTGCCGGGCTATGGATTTGCCAAGGTATCGCAGTCGCAGCGTGCTGCATGGGAAATAATGATATCCAACTACCTGCAGCAGCGTACCAACCTTGTAACTGTTTTTGTATTGGTAGATAGCCGGCACAAGCCACAGGATCTGGACTTGGAATTTATGGCAAAGTTGGGTACTTGGGGTGTACCATTCAATATAATCTTCACAAAGGCCGATAAAAGTACCCAACGCGAAGTTGCTAAAAATGTGAAGAATTTCATTAATGCTATGCGCGAAGATTGGGAATTTATACCCCGCAGCTTTGTTACCAGCACAGTAAAATTTACCGGGCGCAAAGAGATTCTGTCCTATTTAGGAGAGCTGAATGATGTATACCACAACAGCACTCCCATTGAAGCAGATAATACAAAAGACAAATAAAGCTATCGGATATAGCCTAGTATCTTAAGCATACTTTGGGGAGTTTGCTCCTTCGCATATAGCCAATCTTCCAGCTCTCCCTCTTTATTATACTCTACCACCACATGCTTCGGCGATGGTATCATACAGTGCTTTATACCGCCATATCCGGCAAGCTGGTCCTGGTAGGCTCCTGTATGGAAGAAACCGATGTATAGTGGTTCTGCTTTTTTTTCTTTATCCAGCTTCGGAAGGAACACCGCATTGATGTGTTCTTCAGATGTATAGAAATCATGGCTATCGCAGGTTAGTCCGCCGAGATGTACTTCCTGGTATTCCTTATCCCATTTGTTTATAGGAAGCATCAGGAATTTTTCGCCGATACCCCATGTATCAGGGAGCGTGGTTATAAAAGAGCTGTCTATCATATACCATATCTCACGGTCATTCTGCATCTTGTCATCCAGTACACTATACACAACCGCTCCTGCCTCCCCAACTGTAAAAGAGCCAAATTCAGTATATATATCCGGTGTATCTACTTTGTTCTTTTTGCATACTTTCTTAATGGTCGATACTATTTCATTTACCATGTAGGTATAGTCGTAATCAAAGCCCAGCGAATGTTTAATGGGTAAGCCCCCACCTATATTCAGCCCTTCCAGCTCAGGACATATTTTCTTCAGCTGGCAGTAGATGTTCAGTACTTTATTTAGCTCACTCCAGTAGTACACATCATCCTTTATGCCTTTGTTCATAAAGAAGTGCAGCATCTTCAGTCTGAATTTGTCATTACCCTTTATTTTATCTACATAAAATTCCAGCACATCGCGGCTGCGTATACCCAGTCGCGATGTATAAAAGTCGAACGTAGGTTCTTCTTCGCTCGCTATACGTATGCCGATATTTACAGGATCTTTTCTGCGTATGGTCCGCTTATACTCTTCAAATTCATTTTTATTATCAAGCACTGGTATCACATTGCGAAACCCATCGTTTATCAACCGCGCTATATTCCGGGTATAGGCCTTGGTCTTAAACCCATTGCACACAATGTAGGTATCCTTAGTTATTTTTCGGCGTTTGTACAATTGCTTTATGATCTCTATATCATAGGCAAATGAAGTTTCCAGGTGCACGCCATGCTTCAGCGTTTCCTCCACTATAAAAGAGAAATGGGAGCTTTTGGTACAATAGCAATAATAATATTCCCCATCGTACTTATTCTTTTTTATAGCATCATTGAATAGCTTTTTCGCCTTGTTGATCTGTGAGCCGATCTTGGGGAGGTATGTTAGCTTAAAGGGCGTTCCGTATTTATCTATTAGCTTTTTTACATCCAGTCCGTTAAAATGCAGGTAATTATCTTCTACTTCAAATCCTTCCTGCGGAAAATGGAATGTCTGGTGTACGAGGTCAGTATATGTGTTATCCATTTATTTATTGACGGGGGCAAAAAAGTCAGATAAATTTTTTAATGCTTGAAAAATGAAAAACAAAAATAATACTTTGATCTTATCAACGCACTACATTTTTCCCGTTCAGAAAAAAGATTTTCCGTACCTGTACGGGACGGGAATAGTATGTTTGTCTTTGTAATAGCTATGAAAAGATCACTGGTGCAAATGCACCTTGCAGTACTGCTGTGGGGTTTTACCGCTGTGTTGGGCAGGGCTATAAGCCTCGATGCGCCGGTACTGGTCTGGTACCGTATGCTCATGACCGCCGCTATCATGGCTGCCATCCTTACCTACCGCAAGCTGTGGGTAAAGATTGATCGCCGGGACTTGTGGCAGTTAATATTAATTGGTGGGCTTATATCGCTGCACTGGGTCGGCTTTTATGGCACCGTAAAATATGCCAATGCATCTATAGCGCTTGTATGCCTTTCTACAGCCAGTGTGTTCACCTCCCTGCTCGACCCATTGGTAAATAAAGGTAAATATGATTTGTTTGAAGTTTTACTTGGCTTGCTGGCATTATGTGGTGTTTATCTAATATATCGGTTCCAGCAATTCTTTGGTATTGGCATACTCTTTGGCATCATAGCTGCTATTCTCAGTTCTGTATTTACTGTGCTTAATAAACGTATAGCCTATAAATATCCTGCACGCACCATGGTATTTTATGAAATGACAACTGGCTGGCTTTTTATCACTATGCTATTACCATTACAATTTGTCTTCTTCCCTGCCACACGTTTCATGCCCTATGCCGACGATTTGTTTAGTTCGCACTGGTTCCATAACGATTGGTTATGGCTTATTATCCTTAGCCTTTGTTGCACTGTTTGGGCACAGTCATTAGCCCTTACCGCGTTAAAAAAACTATCGTCTTTCACTGTTACCCTCAGCGTAAATCTGGAGCCGGTATATGGCATCTTGCTGGCTTTCTTCTTTTACCACGAGAATAAACAACTCCATAACGGCTTCTTTATAGGCATGGGGCTCATCCTCTTGTCAGTAGTATTACAGATGGTCCGCCTCCTGCGCCCGGCAAAGACTGCTCCTGGCTATATAGAACAAAAAGGCGGGCTCGATTGATTATTTATCCCTCACTTCTATCCACACAGGCGCATGGTCGCTCGATTTCCCCCAGCCGCGAACATTCCGGTCTACCCCTGCGCCTTCCAGTCGTTTACTAAGTTGGGGGCTTAGCAGAAAATGGTCTATACGTAAGCCTGCATCGCGCGCATAGGCATCACGAAAATAATCCCAGAAGGTATATATCTTCTCATCAGGGTATAGTTTTCTTATAGCATCTGTCCATCCTTGTGCCATCAGCTCTTTAAATGCTTCACGTGTCTCCGGCCTGAACAAGGCATCATTTACCCAGCGCTCCGGCTTGTACACATCCAGTTCGGTGGGCATTACGTTATAGTCTCCGGTCAGCACCACCTCCCTGCCCAATTCCATTAGCCCGGCTGCGTGCGCGGTTAATCTTTCAAACCATCTCAGCTTATAGTCAAACTTTGGTCCGGGTGCCGGGTTTCCGTTAGGCAGGTAAAGGCAGCCAACAGTTATCCCATTTACTATGGCCTCAATATACCTGCTGTGGCTATCTTCAGGGTCGCCGGGCAATACACGTTGTATTTCATTTATTTCCAGGCCGCGCGTTAGTATCGCTACCCCATTCCAGCTTTTTTGCCCGTGCCATATAGCATTATACCCTGCATCCGTTATGGCCTGCAACGGAAATTTTTCATTAGGTGCCTTCAGCTCTTGCAGGCACACTACATCAGGCGCTGTTTCATTCAGCCAGCGAAGCAGCACGGGTAGCCTTCCGTTTACTCCATTCACATTGTAGGTAGCTATTCTCATAAAAGATATTATATGCTATGGTATAAAAATACAGTCTCCTCTACTTTGTATCGCATGTAGTACACAAATTTTTAAATGCATTTAATAGCGCCTGGTGCGAAATTGTAGCATGGTTCTCCTCAGGCAGGTAATCGAACCGGATATGGACATGATTGTTTTTGGCATCCTTTATTTTTTCTATCAGTACATTAGCATCTACTTCCATTACATGTGGTTGTATGCTTGGTGCAAGGCCTTCCTTACCTACACCCAGGTATATGCAGATATCATTGGCAGGATACGAAGCTGTTATTGCCATTTGGTTTTCCAGTATCGATCCATTGTCCCACCAAAGGCTTGGGCTTATAATTACATACCTGTTGAATAGGTTGGGTTTCTGTAACAATATCTCCGTTGCCAGCAGCCCTGCCAGCGACTCACCGATTATCGTACGCGAATTATTAGTTTTATAATGTTCCTGTATGTAGGGTTGAAGCTCTTTTTCGATGAATGAAATAAACCTTTCCGATCCTCCCGTAGTAGGATATTTTTCTTTATCACTTTTTACGCTGGTGGGGTAAGTCATGTCCCTTTTCCTGTCCACATTCACAATGCCCACCACTATAGATTTTGGTATCCTGTTTACCCATTCCTGTGTGTTGAACTGTACCAGCCCCACCACATGGATAAAATCCTCGTCAATACCGCCATCCAGTAAATAGATGACCGGGTACCTGGTAGTATCAGTGCCCTTATATCCATCCGGTAAATAAATGTTTAGTTTTCTTGTTTCAGATAATACTGAAGATGTTACCTCGTCTGTTATTCCCAACGGAATCACTTTATACTGTGCAGTATTGTTTGATTGTCCCAAGGAAGACTTTACGGCTAAAAGGATAAAGCAAATAACAGTAGCTATATATTTAATTTCGCGAGCTTTCATTTTTGGTATATCAAGATAAGCACAAGTTACGCACTTTGCAAAGTCACCAGAATATTCCCATTAGTGGCACTGTGTTTCAAAGAGTAGTGGCATGAAACATAGGTAGTCAAGATCATCACATACTTTTCTTAATCTTTTCTCCTATTTTAGCCCTTCAATACCCCCTTATGAAAATGAAAAAATCAATTATATACTCCTTTCTTCTTTTGCTATCACATACTGTGTCTGCGCAGAAATATACGGCTATAGATAAAGTAGCGCTGAAGATCCCTGATTCCATGACCACCTCTACAGCAGGTATTGCGCGGTATGTTACCGCACACTTTACTACAGATGAAGAAAAGGCAAGAGCCATATTTATCTGGATTGCTAGCAACATTCAGTACGATCTCCCGAATATGTTTGCTATTAACTTTTATGAAACAAAAGAAGAAAAAATAGCAAAACCATTACGGACAAGAAAAGGGATATGCGAAAACTATGCTGCGGTTTTCAATGATGTTTGCCTTCATTCTGGAATAAGGTCTTATGTAATAGAAGGCTATACCAAACAAAATTGGGTTACCGATTATATCCCCCATGCATGGTGTGCAGCTATGATAAATAATAGCTGGTACCTCTTCGATCCTACTTGGGGTTCTGGCTATATAAACAATAAGAAATTCTACAAAAAGATCAATGACTATTATTTTAAAGCCCAGCCGGCTGTTCTTATAAGATCGCACATGCCCTTCGATTATCTGTGGCAGTTTCTGCCCTACCCGGTTACCAACCAGGAATTTATGGATGGTAAAACCGGCGATGATAAGTCAAAACCCTATTTTAGCTACCCCGATAGTTTAGCAGAGTACGAGGGGCAAACTTCAGTGCAACAATTACACGCATCTGCGGCAAGAATTGAAAAAAATGGAGTAAAGAACTCACTCGTTTTTGATCGGTTGCAGCATATAAAAATGGAACTGGAGAATACAAAGGTTAATTCCTATAATGGTGCTGTGATGAATTATAATGAGGGAATAAATCAGTTCAATACATTCATCCAGTATCGTAATGTCCAGTTCGAACCTAAGAGATCCGATGCTGCGATACAGGACATGCTCGATTCATCAGCTAATGAACTGAGATCGGCTATAGCTATCTTGAATAGCATACAAAACACAAATACGGAAAATGCTGCTCTTGTAAAACAATTGACCAGATCAGTAAACGATGCGATGGTTCATGTTAACGAGCAGGAAGAGTGGCTGAAAAAATATTTTAGCAAAGGCAAGGTAGGCCGTCACCTCATGTTCAATAAATATACATGGCTTGGCATGCCGTTAAATTAAACATCATACTCCTATAATTGCTGTATCATACTACTATTACTGCACTATCATACTTTTCCAATTTTTTAAATTAGATAAAGGGTACGAACTTTAAACTGTTTATTATACCGCTCCTATGCGCGCGCAAATATCATTACCTGCCGCATATCAATTGAGCAATTTAATTATCTAACTACTCAGCCATTTTTAACCATATTATCAAAATGCCAATGGAAGTTTGCGGAAGTTTGAAATTTCAATTGAGCATTGCGCTATTTAACCATTCAGCCAATACTATCAACCATATTATGAAAATGACAATGGAAGTTTCCGGAAGTTTGAAACCAAATTCAGCCATTGGCCTGCCGGGTCATTCAACCATTTATTAATTTCCTAACCTTTTTGTATCTTATCGCTTTTAGAATTTTATATTTGTAGTTTACTTCTTTAACCGGTTCCAGAATATGTTGCAACAAGCTACCGCATCCGCCAGATTATCTTTTGACGAATTTAAGCAGGAAGTACTGGATGACTATCGCATGGCTGTGGCTAGTCGCGAGGCCAGCATGATAGGACGGCGCGAAGTGCTGACGGGCAAAGCTAAGTTTGGCATATTTGGCGATGGCAAAGAATTGGCGCAGCTGGCTGCTGCAAAATGCTTTAAGCCGGGTGATATACGTAGCGGCTACTACCGCGACCAGACAATGATGTTTGCTACCGGCATGAGCAGCATAGAGCAGTTCTTCGCACAGTTATATGCCAACCCCGATGTAGTGCACGAACCCGCCACGGCAGGCCGCATGATGAACGGGCATTATGGCACACGCTGGCTGGATGATAATGGCGAATGGAAGAACCTGACCCGCCAACCACAGTCATCAAGCGATATCTCCCCTACTGCCGGCCAGATGGTACGCGCACTGGGCCTTGCATATGCATCTAAATGTTTCCGCAACATACAGGAGCTGGAACAGGGTTTTGAAAAATTTTCGCAGAATGGCAATGAGGTAGTGTTTTGCACCATAGGCGATGCATCCACATCTGAAGGCCTGTTTTGGGAAACGGTGAATGCTGCAGGCGTGCTGCAGGTGCCGCTGGCAATATTTATCTGGGACGATGGGTACGGCATATCGGTACCACGCAAGTACCAGACCACAAAGAATTCAATATCAGAGGCACTTGCAGGAATGAAATATGATGAGCGCAAAGGCGGTCTGGATATATACACTGTAAAGGGCTGGGACTATGCCAGCCTGGTGCAGACCTTTCAAAAAGGAATAACACGTACACGCGAAACACATATACCTGCTATATTTCATGTACAGGAAATGACGCAGCCGCAGGGCCACTCTACTTCGGGCTCTCATGAGCGTTATAAGAATAAGGAACGGCTGGAATGGGAAAAGGAATGGGATTGCCTTCAGAAAATGAAGGAATTTATCCTCAATAATAAAATAGCCAGTGCAGAAGATGTAACCAGTGCGGAGGAAGAGGGTAAAACAGAAGCTAAAAGAGGACGGCAGCGTGCATGGGATAGCTTTATAAATCCCGTTCAGCGCCAGGTGCAGCAGGCTATAACCATGTGCAACAATGTGATGTACGAAGGTGGTCATAACTCAACACAGGTGGCCAACCTGATACAGGAACTGGGCGCTATAAAGGAGCCGATAAGAAAGGATGTGATGCAGACAGTGAACCGTGTATTGATGCTGTGCGGTAACAATACAGATGCTACACGTAACCTGCGTAATTATTATGATAATTTAAGGTCTGAAAATAAAGATAAATTCTCGTCGCACCTGCACTCACAGTCTGCACAGAATGCAATGAAGATACCGGAGGTACCGGCAGTATATGCCAGCGATGCACCGATAATGAATGGATACGAGATACTGAATAGGTATTTTGACCACACATTTGCCACCAATATGGCGGTACTGGCCTTTGGCGAAGACCTTGGTAAGATAGGAGATGTAAACCAGGGATTTG
This sequence comes from Taibaiella sp., assembly GCA_013815385.1. Lineage (GTDB taxonomy): Bacteria > Bacteroidota > Bacteroidia > Chitinophagales > Chitinophagaceae > JACDGL01. The sequence continues at coordinate 58,498 of JACDGL010000001.1, forward strand.
CAGGCTTGCAGGATAAGTATGGCGAACAGAGAATATTCGACACAGGCATACGCGAAGCTACTATTATAGGTCAGGGTATTGGGATGGCTATGCGTGGCCTGCGCCCGATAGCGGAGATACAATATCTCGATTACCTGCTATATGCACTGCAACCGTTAAGCGATGATGTAGCTACCTTGCAATACCGCACAAAAGGCGGACAAAAGTGTCCGCTAATAGTACGCACACGTGGCCATCGCCTCGAAGGCATATGGCATAGCGGCAGCCCTATGGGGATGATACTGAACGCCCTGCGCGGAATGTACATCTGTGTACCCAGGAATATGACTCAGGCTGCCGGTATGTATAATACCCTGCTGCAAAGCGATGAGCCGGGACTGGTAATAGAATGCCTGAATGGCTATCGCCTGAAGGAAAAAATGCCTTCAAACCTGGCACGCTACACAGTACCATTTGGCATACCTGAGGTAGTAAGGGAAGGGGCTGATGTAACCATAGTTTCTTATGGTTCTACCCTCCGTATCATTGACGAAGCTATTGACAACTACCTGGAGCCACAAGGCATATCCTGCGAAGTAATAGATGTACGCACGCTGCTCCCATTTGACGTTAACCATATGATATTGGAATCTTTGAAAAAGACTAACCGTATCGTGTTTATTGATGAAGACGTTCCCGGTGGCGCTACTGCATTCATGTTCCAGCAGGTGATGGAAATACAGGGTGGCTATAAATGGCTCGATGCATCACCTAAAACCATAAGCGCTCAGGCGCACAGGCCGGCCTATGCTACAGACGGAGATTATTTCAGCAAACCCAATGCGGAAGATATAGCCAGTACTATTGCGGAAATGATGAGAGAATAATTTATGAAAGGCGGTATTACCATACTATTGCTAACGGTATCTTTTGCAGCAACAGCGCAATATCAAAGCATACCTATTGTATATCGCGAACAGTTATCTGCCCCCCAGCCAACATTGTTTTTCGTTCAGCCGTTAATAAATGTTACTACAAGCCAACCGGCAGGTATAGCGCCTGATAATTATGTAAAAGGGTTCGGCTTCTTTTGTAAAAGGGAATTGGAACTGGAGCACATCGCCCACACACCCGTCCACATACGGGTAGGAAGCCAGGACGATTGCGATCGCCTTGAACAAAAAAATGGTCATAAAAACTTATACAGATAATTTGTGCATAAAGTGTTTATAACAGGTGAGTAAATAGCTAGGGAAAATATTTGTAGAGGATTTTCCCGTCTGGATAATGTTGTTTCACCTATCAGGATCAAGCTCTAATCCCAACCATATCAAAGGGATATAAAGGACTTACCCTCACATGCACATGCGGTACATAGCTTTTATTGCTGCGCAATGCCATCTTAATAGCGTCTGTAATGTTATTGGTAATAATATCCAGTTTGCCTTTTTCGTTGGTACGTTTCCTGTTTACCAGGTACACCTCATCCTCTGTAAGGGTGTATACCACAGGTATCTTAGCCATATTATCTGTAGAAAGGATAGCATTATATACGTTCAGGTAGTTTTCAGGATGGGTACCATTAATAAATAACACATCTGGTGCCACCTCATCTACGAGCGTATTCATATTGTCAGTATTATAACAAGTATATACCAATATACCCTTATCACGAAGTAACTGAATATCAGCGTTCGCGTAAGTAGGATCATCAGACAGCATTAATACCTTAAACCTCATAACCTATGTTTTTAAACGTTATAATACATATTTCAAAATCATGCCAAAAATAAAAAGCAGCGAAATAATCGCTGCTTTCAGAATGTATAATAAAATAGATTAGAGAATAAACTCGCGCAGGTCTTTATTCAGGCGGTCTTTTTCGGTCACAAACAGGCCATGTGGCGCGCCCTCATATACCACAAATTTATTATTAGATATCATCTTTGCAGAACGCTGACTGCTAACTTCAATAGGAACCGTTTGGTCAGCATCACCATGTATTATCAGAGTAGGGACATTTACGGCGCCCATATCCTGCCTAAAATCGGTACCGGAAAAAGAAACGGCGCACTGCTGTGTGGCGCGTGGCGATGCTACAGAAGCCAGCATGCGGAAATACTCCAGGTAAGGTTCGCTCACAGGATGATTCAGCATATTTACCCCGAAAAATTGTTTACCGAATGTTTCAAGGAAGTCGATGCGATCTTCTTTCATCTGATCCATCATACCGTCAAATACACTTTTATCGACTCCTTCAGGATTATCATTTGTCTTAAGCATAAAAGGAGTAACAGAAGATACTAAAACCACCTTACTAACGCGGGCACCACCATAACGGCTAAAATAACGCACTACCTCCCCACCACCCATTGAAAAACCAACTAAAGTTACATCCTGTACATCCAATTCGTCGAGAACAGCTTTTAGGTCGTCTGTGAGACTATCATAGTCATAACCGTTCCAGGGTTTGCAGGACATGCCAAAGCCCCTGCGGTCATAAGTAATGCAACGCATACCCTGACCTGCAAGTTCTGTAACCTGATGTTCCCACATCTCTTTACTTGAAGGCCAGCCATGTATAAATACAACCGGTGTACCCTCTCCCAGGTCCTGGTAGCATATCTCTATCTCTTTCCTGGTTTCGGCATCTATTCTTTTTACAAATTTCATATGGTATAGTTAGTTTTAGAATGGGTTATTTACGCATATTCTCTTCCAGTAGTTTCACTACACCGCGAATAAATGTATCCATATCTGTAAGTGCCTGAGAACGATATTTATCGGTCCATCTTTTTTTCCCTTTTGCAAAATGTTCCTCCTGGTAAATATCAGAATAGTAAATACGGCCTTCAATGCCTATTGTGAACATACTATCTATAGCATAGGTATAAGAGCCATGCTTTACATTAATTATGAATTGGAAGAAAATACGGCCGGGAGCGCCGGCACCGTGAGGAATAGACTTAACACCAACACCCGCAATCTGTTGTGTAGTTCTGTTATCTATAGTAAGTTTTGTATCTGCGGTTTCATAGTGATTGAGAAACCAGTTTTCTGCGTTATGAAATAAACGCTCGATATTATAGGATGTGTCTAAAACAACTGAATCTGTATAGAGGATCCTACTTCCTAAATAAGGGACTTGTGCACGACTGGAATTAAAGGAAAGTAGAAGAACTGCAATGATAAGAACCAAGGGATATCTCATAGTTAAATGAAATACCAATACTATGCCGCCTTCTTATTCTCGAGAAAATAACCCCATTGTTTTCTCGTAGGGAATTGACGCTTAAACCTGTTTAGGTTAGAAAGTATATAAGAATCGTTTTCTTCTTCACTACTGTTGTCCACAACAATTTCCCTGCTTAGCTTCACTATTTTTGTTTTTACGTTATTAAGGACAGTAGAAGAGCTATGTAACGCAAATCCGAAAAATTGTTTGCATATACCCAAACTCACTATAATAAACATTAAAACGTTATTTGCTATTTCGTGGTCAAGGTTTAAAAAGTATTTTAGGCTGACAACTGCTAAATATGCTAAATGTTTCCTGTACATAACCCATCTATTAATCCGTTTACAATCTGTTTCACAAATCATAAATATAAAAGACCGTGCCAACCTTTACTTATACCTGTTCACTATTGTAAATCAATTATTAAAACATATATTTTTTTATATTCAAATACATATAAGACTTCGTATGCATTAAACTTCCCAAGCTGGTTTTACCCATATATTTTACCCAGTTTGTCATTAGGGCTCCTTTTTTACAGGAGACCGAGTCATTTTCAGGTAGTTGTACCTCGGCTATATTTATGTCGGATTGTGGACGTTCATTTTATCACCCTCTTCCAAGCATAGAGATAACATTCATTATGTAATAAACATGGCACTATAATTATGTATTTACTACATAACCATACCATTATGAAAACGCTATTATTATTTGTGCTTGTATTGTCTGTTAGCCTTACTTCTTATGCCCGGCAAGGTACCAGCACCAATAAAAAGGCAAGAACAAAGAGCCAGAAAACTGTAAAGCATTTACCCACATGGGCAAGCACCTATAACTACAAAGGGGAGGAACATTTATACTTTGAAGATTATAATGCATTTTATGATCCTAAGCGTGGCGGGTATGTATTTCAGGAAAATGGCAAATGGAGCTTTACACCTACAGTACCACCCTATATGAGCAATGCAGACCTGAATAAGACCCATGTAAAAATTCTAAAAGGTCTAAGCCTGGATCTGCAACCGGAGCTTAATTACCCCCAGTATATGAAACTGGGCCCAACCGTACCCGGTACTAACCTGACACCTGTTCCTGGTAATGCCATGCCTAATAGCCAATAAGTTATTTCTCCCGTTGCAATAAGTAGGCTGCAAGCTCATGCAGGTGCTGCTTGCGCGTTGCAGTAGCGGCTACTTCTTCAAGGCAATCAAATGCCCGTTGTGAATATTCCGCTACGGCATCGCGGCAGGCTATATCAGCACCGGTACTTGTATATAAATCAAGAATGGCAGGTATCTTATATTCACCCTCATTATCCATCCAGCTACTTATTTCTTTTTGCTGTTGGTCAGTAGCATTCTCAATGGCCTTTAGTAGCAAGTAGGTCTTCTTATTTGCTTTAATATCGCCGCCATTTTGTTTCCCCAGTTTATCAGTTGTTCCGTAGGCATCCAGATAATCGTCCTGTAGCTGAAAGGCTATGCCCATATTTTTGCCAAAGGAGTAAAGCCTCCCGGCATTACCTTCTGTAGCCCCACCCAGTAAGGCACCTATCTTTAAGCTGCATGCAAGTAGTACAGAGGTCTTAAGGCTTATCATATTGATGTACTCTGCTATAGTTACATCATTTCGCATTTCAAAATCCATATCCAGTTGCTGGCCTTCACAAACCTCAATAGCTGTTTTATTGAAAATGGGCAATATCCGGTGAAGGGAACTATTGACCTTCCCTAATTGTTCATAGGCATAGATACAGGTAATATCCCCGCATAGTATCCCTGCTGTAAGGCCGTACTTAGCATGGATGGTAGGGTGGCCACGGCGCAGGGGCGCCTTATCCATTATATCATCATGTATCAGGGTGAAATTGTGGAACAGTTCTATAGCAGCTGCAGCATGCCATGCATCTTCGCCGGCCTCCGCAAACAATTCGTTGCCCATTACACATAATGCCGGACGGATCCGTTTGCCGCCTAACGTTAATAAATAGCTACACGGCGCATATAAATTTTCAGGTTGAGCAGGAAAAAGCGGAGAATTAATAAAGCGTTCCTCAAATTGCTGTGCGAGCTGACTAAAAGAATGCATATTTACTTTCTGCGTTTTTGTGTTGTAGAACGTTTTTGCTTTTCCTGCCTTGGAGCCTGCGATGGACCTTGCCTACGCGCTATCTTTTGCACCGGCAGGTCTAATACAGTATAGTCGATCTGCCTTTTCTCCAGATTGGCAGCTACTACCCGTACTTTAATATTATCCCCCATCCTAAAGCGGATGCCGGTACCGCGGCCTACAAGGGCATATTCATTTTCCATCAGTTCAAAGTCATCAAACTCTGCCAGGTCCGACTTGGAGATCATGCCTTCGCATTTGTGCAGCACTGTTTCTGCCCAGAAGCCAAAACTAGATACACCACTTATAACTGCATCAAAATCTTCACCCACAAATTGCTGCATGTATTCTACCTGTTTGTATTTATTAGCACCACGCTCTGCTTCCATAGCGCGCCGCTCCTGGTCACTGCAATGGCGGCATTGCTGCTCCAGCTGCTTTGCGGGATGCACATCGTTATCCAGACACTCCTGTAAAATGCGGTGTGCCAGTACATCAGGATAACGGCGTATAGGAGATGTAAAATGGCAGTAATCTGCAAAGCCAAGGCCATAGTGGCCTATGTTCTCTGTGGTATATACCGCCTTCGACATGGTGCGGATACCCAGGCTTTCCAGTACATGTTGCTCCGGCTTACCCTTTACCAGCGTCAGCATTTCATTAAACGATTTGGCTATGCTTTCAGGTGAACCGAGGTCAAACTTTACGCCAAAACGTAGCGCAAACGTAGTGAACATCTTAAGTTTCTCAGCATCGGGCACATCATGTACACGATAAGGAAATGGTACCGGCTTATCCTTCACTTTTATTTTAGACACATACTCTGCCACTGTTTTATTAGCAAGCAGCATAAACTCCTCCACCAGTTGGTGCGCCTCTTTACTTTCTTTTACAACAATACTTACAGGGGCGCCTGTTTCATCCAGCTTAAAGCGGACCTCTGTAGAGGAAAAATTGATAGCGCCCATACGAAAGCGCTGCTGCCGAAGGGTCTGGGCAATTTTATTCAGTAGCATTACTTCCGCTTTATGCGGTCCATCAGCACCTTCTATCATTACCTGTACATCTTCATAGGCAAATCTCGTTTTAGACCGGATAATGGTACGGCCCAGCCAATGGTCCTTTATTTTACCATTTTCATTAATCTGGAATATAGCGGAGAATGCATATTTATCTTCATTAGGGCGCAGCGAACATAATTCATTGGAGAGCCTTTCCGGAAGCATGGGCGATACCCTATCAGGCAGGTACACACTGGTTGCACGCTTGTAGGCTTCTTTATCCAGTTCAGTACCGGGCGTTACGTAATAACTCACATCAGCTATATGCACCCCAATCTCGTACATATCGCCCTTCAGCGCACGTATGGATATGGCATCATCAAAATCTTTAGCGTCTACAGGGTCTATTGTAAATGTAAGTATGTCCCTAAGGTCTTTACGGTGTTTTATCTCTTTCTTATCTATTATCTCAGAAAAACGGGCAGCCTCTTCCAGCACATCATCCGGGAACTTCAGCGGGAAACCACTATCAATAAGTATCCCCTGCATTGCTATCTCATTCTTGGTCTCATTGGTAAGTATTGTTATTACCTCCCCCACTGGGTTTTTCGCTTTTTCGGGCCAGTCAACTATACGTACTATAGCATGGTCGCCATCTTTGGCATCATGCAGCAAGTGCAGCGGTACAAAAATATCCACTGGCATATTAGTCTTGTCTGCTATAAAAAAGGCAAAATGGGGTTTTACGTCCAGCTTACCACTAAAATCTATTTGCTTACGCGTTACTACACCCGTTATTGCCCCTTCCAGCCTGCCCTTTTTCTCATAGCCTCTTACTTCCACCCGCACTATGTCACCGTCCAGCGCCGTACCCATATCCTCACGCTTTACCAGTATATCTTTATCCTGGCCTTCCACTATTACAAACCCCATACCACTACGCACTACTGCCAGCTTACCAGTATATAGCTGGCTGTTACCAGGATTGCTTTTCTTCTTCTTTTTATCAGGCATACATTATAATTACTGTATAAAGATACATTTTTGCACCATTGTCATTAGTTTCATGGTCATATACCATTCCTTCTATGAAAATGTGGCCGTTGCTCTACCTTCTATTAGTGTCACAAATAGCTGCTGCACAGAGGTATAGCAGATGTACGGTATACCAATATACCGGAGACAATGAAGGAGGCAAAACCAAAGTATTGATGCAGAGCATGGATAAGAATGGAAATGTTATAATGGAAGTAGTAAAAGGATATATAGTAAAGCATATTAAGAACCACGAAGATGTATTGATTGATGGTGTCTATTCATATCAGTACCATAATAATCTGCTTATTAATAAAACAATTGCTTACCAATGTACCGACTGCGGCATTAACGGAGATAGCACCAAAATAAGCTACTACTACAACACAGCAGGCAAGGTAACCAGGGAGATAACCCATAAATATGAAGATAGTTGCAGATTAGCAAAGCCCGGTGATTGGGAAACACCTACCGACTGTAAAAAAGCATGGATATATATGGATACTGCAAAGTATGTATATGACGCACAGGGAAGATGTACTTCCATTTTCCGAACGGGTGATGAAAGCATAGAGCACTTTACTTATGATAATCAGGGAAGGCTGCTAAAAGATAAACTGGAATGCGGAGAAGGCTATAAACCGCTCTCCTTTAGCAGGAAATACAGCTACTTTACCGATGGCTATAAATACGCAACACTATATGAAGATAATGACTCACTGGTGCACACATATCTGCTGGATAGGAACAAAAGAATAATAGAAGAGATAGTATACCTGCACAGCCCCAACCACGACAAAAGAAGGGAGAGAAGCTACAAGCTCATAAACAACTATAATGAGTATGGGCAGAAGTTAAAGACTACGTACTATGGCAATGACGAACCCAATACCGTACACCTGTTTGTTTACGAATAGGTTTCATTTACTGTATCGGCACCATCTTCATCGCCGTTATTCGATGTTATGGTTTGCTGCACATAATTGAGCATTATAGTATTCAACTCATTGCCCTTATTAAATAATACAGATACGGTAATAGGCAAAATGATTATCGGTATCCCCCACTCTTTTATTTTATCCGCATGCAGGTATAGCCGGGCTGCGTCTTTCTCTGTTGTTATAATAACCTTATTTTTCGCATCCCAGTTATCATAGGCGGCTTTTATCTCTTCAAGGTCTTTACTTACAAAATAGTGGTGGTCATTATACGACAGCACATGCACATCATTTACCTGAGCCTTTATATGTTTTATCATTGGTTCTGGGCGGGCTATACCGCATACTAGTACCACATTAGTATTTGTTATGGGCAATGTGTCTTTACTAAACAGATCGTATGGGGTATCGTATTCAATAGCTGTAAAAAACACCTGCTGCTTATCTATTGGTGCTACCTGTTTTGTTATATCTGCGGCTGCGGCGGGATTAAGTTCTGGCGGGCATTTGGATACAATGATAACATCGGCGCGCTTATAGGCATTCCTTTTTTCCCGCAGACGGCCAAGAGGGAGTATATAGTCTGTATAGAAAGGGCGGGCAAAATCTGTAATCAGGATGTTGATGCCGGGCTTTACGGAGCGATGCTGGTAGGCATCATCAAGCAGCACTACATCTATATCTGGTCGGCGCAATAGGAGGTGCGGAATACCTGTTATGCGTTCTTCAGATACGCTTACTACTACGTCCGGGTATTTCATATGGTATTGCATTGGCTCATCACCTATACGCAGGGCATTGGTGTTTTCGTCAGCAAGCACAAATCCCTGTGTATGGCGCTTGTAGCCCCGGCTCATAGTAGCAACCGTATATTGGTATTGCAGTAGCCTTATAAGGTATTCCACATGAGGTGTTTTGCCGGTACCCCCAACTGAAAGGTTGCCTACAGAAATGACAGGCACACTGAACTCAACAGAAGAATATACCCCGGCATCATATAACCTGTTCCGCAACCATACTACTGCTCCGTAAAGCATAGCAAAAGGATACAGCAACAAACGCACAATAGAAAATGTATAATATAAAAAGTTTCTCTGGCTCATAATAATCCTGCATGGTGCAAAGCATATTCCAGCACTTGCTGTTGCGGGTCAAAAGGTTTTATATTGGCAAGGCCCAGGTACTCTGCTCCTGAATGCACTAATAGCAGTTTATCCTGGGGTACTTCTTCACGCTCGCGCAGGTAGGCATAGGTACCTGCTTCTATCAGGCACACTTCGGGTATTAACCCCACCAGTTCACATCCTCTCAGTGTTACACCTTCGTTATTTGCCAGCGTATTGCATGTTTCCCATGCTTTAAGAGGCGAAGTAATCCGGTAGTCCAGCAAATTCATAGATACCTGCGCCGTATTGAAATCCTGTGTGTACCAACCTATAGCACGCACCTTATCCAGCAGGCCGGTAATATGCTTACTTTCACCATCGTTTTTATCAATATATCCACGCTCCCGTATCCGCAACGCTATAAACTGTGCATGTTCTATATTTTTAGAATTCAGCGATATGTTGAACGCCACCAGTATATCACGTGCACCGATCACCGTTGCTCCCTTAGTGGCATTATAATCCTTTCCATAATCAGGGATCCATTCCGGTAGTTTCATTTTTTCTGCAAGCCCTTCATACTGTCCCTTACGGATATCAGGTAACGCCCGCCGATGCACAGCAATAGCAGAATATTCATATAGATACACAGGTATATTCAATTCTTTTCCTACACGTTCACCTAATTGACGCGAATAGTCAACCGCTTCTTCCATAGTGATACCGGAGAGTGGTATCAGGGGACATACATCAGTAGCGCCTATACGGGGATGAATACCTTCCTGCTGCCTCATATCTATCAGTTCAGACGCAGTACGGATAGCACGGAATGCAGCTTCTGTTACGGCATCAGGCGCTCCTGCAAAGGTCATCACCGTACGGTTTGCGGCAGCGCTGCTATCTATATGCAAAAGATGCACCCCATTCACCGTTCGTATTACATCCGCAATGGCATTGATGGTTTTACTATCCCTGCCTTCGCTGAAATTGGGTACGCATTCTAATATTCTGCTGGTGGTATGCATTCCTGAACCGAAGATAATGATTGCCTTTAAAACAATGATGGATAATAAATGTTTGGCTAAAGGTTATATAGTATTCTTTTAACAGTCCCAAAGCACGAATTTGATATTTGTCAAATTTTGAAAACTGGCAAACAGATAGTTTTGGTTTCTATTATGGATCAGGAACTATTATTCGCAAGAAATAAAGGATTGCTTTCTGCGCAGGATCAGGATAAGCTGGCACATACATCCGTTTTAATAGCTGGCGTAGGCGGAGACGGCGGTTTGTTAGCAGAACGGTTAGTACGCTCTGGAATTGGTAAGATAATACTTGCAGACCCGGAAGTATTTGAATGCGAAAACGGCAACCGGCAATATGCTGCTAATATTAATAACACAGGTATCAACAAGGCAAAGGCCGTGGCAGACGAGCTTATTCTTATCAATCCTGACGTAGAGATAGTGGTATGCATGGAAGGTATTACAAAAGATAACGTGCTACAATTGGTAATGCAGGCTGATATTATTATTGATGAAGTGGAATATACCCTGCCATCAATATCAGTCATGCTGCACAAGGCTGCAAGGCAACAGGAGAAATATATTTTCATGGGCGCCAATATTGGCTGGGGCGCAAGCATTTTTTGTTTTTCACCACACGGCAAAACATTTGAAGAACACTTTAATTACAATGAGAAAGATGTGACCATTAATCCTTTAGCGTATCTGAAAGAACGCCCATCTTATATAAGTGACCATTTAGCAGAGCAGATACTCTCCCGCAGCATACCAATGCCCACTGTTGCATCCTCTGTAAGTCTTGTAGCCTCTGTTTTGACGTGCGAAATAATACATTTTATCTCGGGTAAGAAAGAACCGTTAATTGTACCTCAATTCATTACTGTCGATCTGTTTGACCTGACTATTAATAAAAGCTGAAACATAAACTGATTTTATGGATAATATTATTTTTCGTGTCGCAGATTCGGCACAGCTGATATTGAAAGCGAAACAATTATGTCATGATATATACCTGCAGCAAGGTTATATCACTCGGCCATATCCCAACCGGATCATTCCTATGGGGGATACGAACGCTGTTTACATTGTAGCAATCACTCCTGATAAAGAGGTAAAGGGTACCATCCGGCTTTCGCGGCAGGATCCATTTAGCATATTGCATTTGTGGAGGGCAAATATGTACGTCACCAGTGGGGTACTCATCCAAACAGCAAAGAGGTCCATCTGTTTTAGTATCGGCGGCCTGGCGGTGGCAAAAGAATATGCTGGGCTAAAAATATCATGGGGGCTATATAATATGGCCTATAACTGGGCACTGACAAATAATATGGCATACGGCATTATTACCATGGACCAACGGGCTTTCCGCTCTCTAAAAATGGTAGGCTGGCATGCCGAGCAGGTGGCGGACCCAGTTTACTATTTCGGTTCACTCACCATACCTGCCATTATTCCTATTGCAGAGCAGCCGCGCAATATGATCTTTAAACAAAAACCGCATTTCCAATATTTCAGAGCTTAAATTTTTCTTATGAATATTATACGAATCAATAAAGACGCGGTAAGACCTGCTGCAAATATATTTACTCAGGCATTTAAGCAAGAGCCGATATTCAAATACATATTCGGGAATGAAAAAAAGTACAGCCAGGCGGCACCCTGGTTGTTTGCCTCATGGGTAAAATGGGCTGTGCGGTTTGGAGAAGCATGGATGAGCGATGACGGCAACGCCGCAGTGATAATGAGGCGCATGGAAAATTCTGAAATGAGCTTTTCGAGTATGGTAAAGGCTGGCATGCTGCCAACCCCTTTAAAATTAGGGCTACCTGCTTTCAGGCGGTTTTACTTTACAGTATTACCAATACTGGAGAAGAAGCATAAAGAGATAATGGGCAATACGCCGCATTGGTATGGGTGGATGATAGGCAGCACCACACAGGGCAAAGGCATGGGGCGGCCACTGCTGGAGCATGTAAAAGCTATAGCCGATGACAAAGGTTTGCCAATTTTTCTGGAAACAGCTACAGAGAGCAATCTTGCCTTATATCATAAATTAGGCTTTGAGGTAAAAGACCAGCAAATTGTAAATGGAGAATGTACCATCTATTTCCTTGTAAGACAACCGGTAAGTAAATGAGAAGGAGGACTTTCATTATAAGTGGGGTATCGCTCTTGGCAGGTATTATGGTCCCATTCGGCAACATTTTCGCCTACAGAAAGGATGAAGAGAATGAATCAATCTGGCTGGAACTATTGGATTATGCCCGATGGAGCCCCTCTCCGCACAATGTACAGCCCTGGAAAATAAAAATTATCTCCCCTGTGGAGGCACATCTATATTATGACCCGTCAAGGGTACCAATAGTAGTAGATAATACATCTGCTTTTACCATAGTAGGGATGGCTATGTTCATAGAATGCATGCGGATAACGGCTTTAGCTAAAGGATATGTCATTGATGCCATCCATGACAAAGAGCCGCGGCTAAATCCGGAAGGAAAAGAACTAAGGTTTTTCGCAAAATTGCACCTCCGGCAAACCGATAAAAAAAAGGACCTGGATCCGCAGTTAATTAAAGAAAGGAGGACCTCGCGATTGCAATACGATGGGAAGAAGGTTTCACCTGTGATAATAAATAAGTTAAGTGCTATTGCCGCAGAATACGGGCACACATTTACCTGTACAGCTGATAATAATCTGGTACATGATATCGTAAACCTGAATAATGAAACCGAACTGAAACGTGCAGATGAAAAGCCTACAATGAATGAAATGAGTAGGTGGATACGCACCACAGATAAAGAGGCAGAAGAAAAAAAGGACGGTCTCTGGTACAGATGCCTTGATGTAAGTGGCAAAATGCTACACAACTTTATTTATCACCATCAACGGTTCAGAAGCGGCTGGAAAAGGATGCTGACAAAGAAAATGCTGGATAAGAGCATGCACGGTACAGCAAATATGGCATGGATAACCGGGCCATTCAGGAACCGAAACGATTGGGTGCAGGCAGGTGCTATGCTACAGCGCATGTGGCTAACCATGACGGCGAATAACATTTATATGCATCCGTTAGGCACAGTAGTTACTACCAGCTACGCAAAAGAGGAATTACTAAAAAGGATAAGCTATAATGAAAGCAAAGGTGAGTTGTGGTTCTTGATACGGATAGGACATAGTAACGAGCCACAAAAGAGTTATAGGTTGGATGTAAAAGACATACTTATCGCGTAAACGGTAATTTCATTAAGACTAAACACAAAGGCCACAAGCATTTGCTTGTGGCCTTCAGATAATATCAGTGTAATTATTTATGGGCGTTCCAGGCCATTGAAGAAGAAATCACCTTCAATTTTGGCATTCTCATCACTGTCCGATCCATGTACAGCGTTCTCGCCTACGGATGCTGCGTATTTTTTACGGATGGTGCCTTCTTCTGCCTGGGCAGGGTTAGTAGCGCCTATCAGCTTACGGAAGTCAGCCACTGCATTTTCTTTTTCCAGTATAGCAGCTACAATAGGTCCGCCACTCATAAATTCAGTCAGCTCACCATAAAATGGGCGTGCGTTGTGTACTTCATAAAACTTTCCTGCCTGCTCCAGGCTTAGTTTAGTGTACTTCATTGCCACTATCTTAAAACCGGCAGCATTGATCATCTGCAGAATATTGCCAATATTGCCCCCACGCACTGCGTCGGGCTTTATCATCGTAAATGTGCGATTAGACATATGAATTTCTGTATTTAATTAAGGATTTGGCCGCAAAACTATGGCTTTAATGAATGTCTTGCTTTTATCTTTTCATAAAATTCTTTAACAGCTTTCAGGTTTATGCAATAAACTTTTACTTTTGCAGCCCAAACCAATGCCTTTAGGCCTGTAATTAAAAATGCGCGCGATACAAGATGCTTTCCCGCTTCTTCAGTCTTCTAAAAAGATATTCATCACCACTCATCACAAACCTGATGGCGATGCTATAGGCAGCATGCTGGCATTATACCATTACCTCGTAAAAAAAGGGCATGATGTAACAGCTGTATCGCCCAGCGAGCTTCCCGAATTTCTGATGTGGATGCCGGGTGTCAATATGCTTTATAATTTTGAAGCAGAATCGAAAGTAGTATTGGATATACTGGCGCAAAGTGATGTAATATTCGGGCTCGATTTTAATGATTTCAGCCGTACCAAGCACATGACGCTGCAACTGGCCAATGCCAGGCAGCCTAAAATAATGCTGGATCATCACCTCTTCCCCGCACCAGGGTGGGACTATGGTATGAGCATCCCTGAAAAGAGCAGCACGTGTGAGATTATATATGATTTCATCAACCTTTGTGGTGATAATTCGCTTATAGATCAGGAAATATCTGCCTGCCTGTACACCGGAGTCATGACGGATACTGGTTCTTTCCGCTTCCCTGTTACATCAGCAGCCACTCATAGTATGGTTGCAGACCTGAAGCAAAAAGGACTTGATCATACCCACATACATGAGGAAGTTTATGATAGCTGGTCGGCTGCCCGTATGCGCTTCCTGGGATATGTACTGATGGAGAAGATGGAGGTATTTCCGCAATACAATGCAGGCTTGATCACCCTGTCGCGAAAGGATATGAAGGGATATGACGTGCAGAGTGGCGATACTGAAGGGCTGGTAAACTACCCTTTGAATATTGCCAATATCAAATTTGCCACACTAATTACCGAAAGGCCGGATGAGATAAAGCTCTCGTTCAGGAGCAAGGGCGATTTTGACGTAAGTAAGTTTTCAAGGGAACATTTTAATGGCGGCGGGCACTTTAATGCCTCCGGAGGCCGCTCATCTGAAACTTTTATTCAGACAATAACGCATTTTAAGAAAATTTTGTCCGATATTCACCCCCAATAAAAAAATACATAACAAAATAATATGATGAAACGCATCTTACCGATCGCTCTTGCAGGCTTAGCGCTTATGAGCATTAGTTCATGTAAAAATGGCGGCAGCTTTCAAAAGAAAGATGGCCTGGAATACAAACTGGTCGTTGATAAGCCCGGCCAGACAGCCAAAGTTGGTGATTTCGTAGAAATTAATATCCGCATGCTGGCGGGCAATAGTGTGATGGCCGATTCAAGAAAACTGAATGGCGGCAAACCACTTGAAATGCCAATACAGCCTTCACAGTTTCGTGGCGAATGGACACAGGGCCTTACCCTAATGAGCCCCGGCGATAGCGCTGTATTCCGTATGTCTGTAGATACGCTGAAGAAAATGTTGAATGGCCAGCAGCTTCCTCCGTTCATGAAACCGGGTACTTATATATACTACCAGGTAAGTATGGTAGCTATAAAAAGCCAGGAAGATTATAAGAAAGAAATGGATGGCAAAGCAATGCAGCAAAAAGATGTTGACGATAAGCTGCTGCAGGATTACCTTGCCAAGAACAATATAAAGGCTACTAAAACAGCCAGTGGCATGTATTATACTGTGCAGGCAGAAGGTAAAGGCGATATGGTAAAGTTGGGCGATACAGTTAGCATCAACTATGTAGGAAAAACAATGGATGGCAAAGTATTTGACAGCAATACCGATCCTTCCAAAGGCCACATGAAGCCGCTTACATTTGCCGCAGGTATGCATCAGATGATACCGGGTATGGATGAAGGCGTTATGATGCTGAAAAAAGGCGGCAAAGCTACCCTATACATCCCATCAGGACTTGGCTATGCTGAAAGAAGCCCGGGTCCGGGTGTGCCAGCAAACTCTATATTGATATTTGATGTGGATGTAACAGATGTAAAACACTAATTCATTAATTATACACAGATACAATGAAGAAATTATTAATAGCCTTATCAGCTTTGTTGCTTTTGTCTCAAAGCGGCTTTGCACAGACTAAAAAAACAGTCAAGAAAACGGTTACTAAAACAACGGTTAGCAAAAGCTCTTCAAATGCAGGGTTTCTAAAATCCCCTAAGGGCTTGATGTATAAGATCGTTAAGCATGGTACCGGTACTATGAAACCACAGGTAGGTGACTTTATGGAGTTCAACCTGACGCAATATGTGCATGATAGCCTGCTGTTCGAAACACGCAAAATGAATAATGGCCAGGCTGTAAAGATGCCATTGAAGCCCGTAAATTTTAATGGTGATATAGCAGAAGGCTTTATGATGATGGTAGCTGGCGACAGCGCTATATTCCGCGTACCAGTTGATAGCATCGCTAAAATGAGTCCGCAGTTACCTCCGTTCATGCATAAAGGTGATATGCTGGAGTTCCGGGTGCAGATGGTAAATGTAGTAAGTGCTGCTGCAGAAAAAGCGCTGCAGGATAAAAGTGCTTCTGTACAAAAGGATATAGACGATAAAATATTACAGGATTACCTTTCAAAGAACAATATTAAAGCCACCAAAACAGAAAGCGGCCTTTATTATAATATAGAAAAAACAGGTACCGGCGATCAGATCAAAAAAGGCCAGACCATTTCTATTAATTATACAGGCAAGCTGTTGAATGGTAATATATTTGATTCCAACATCGATCCTAAGTTCAATCACGTGCAGCCGCTTACATTTGCGGTAGGCCAGGGACAGATGATTCACGGTATGGACGAAGGCGCAGGCATGCTCAAAATGGGCAGCAAGGCTACACTATACCTTCCATCTACTATTGCTTATGGTGCCAATAGCCCCAGCCCTGCTATACCCGCTAATAGTGTGCTGATATTTGAAGTGGAAGTGACAGAAGTAAAATAGCATGGATAAACGCTTTGTTTTTATACTATTCAGTATGTGGTATTTGCTTTCAGCAAATACCACATTTGCTTATACCCATGCTGATACGCTGCGTGGCAGCAATGGCACCAGCAGAAAATGGTGGGATGTCATAAAATATGATCTTTCTGTGCGCATTTTACCAGACGAGAAACGGATCATTGGCACTAATGAGATAACCTTTAAGATTGTAAGTATACCGAGTGATAGTATGCAGATAGACTTGCAGGATTCTATGCAGATATCGCAGGCTATTATTCATTATCCGCATACTGATAATCGTACTTATCTCAGCCATCAGGGAAATGTGTGGTGGGTACGCTACAGTTACCGCAAGCTAAAGATCGGGGAAACTTATAGGCTCACTGTTTCTTATTCAGGCAAGCCACGCTCGGCTATTCATCCCCCCTGGGATGGCGGGTTTATATGGGGTAAGGACAGTGTTGGGAAACCATGGATCTCTGTAGCCTGTCAGGGCCTGGGTGCCAGTAGCTGGTGGCCATGCAAGGATGCCCAGTGGGATGAGCCGGATAGTGGCATGAGCATGAAAATAACGATACCTGATACGCTTTCCTGTATTAGTAACGGCCATTTAGTTAATAAAACAAAAGATAGCGGAGATGCTTATACATGGGTTTGGCAGGTAAAAAATCCGATCAATAGCTACGATGTTACCTTCTATATCGGCGATTATGTACACTGGTCCGATACCTATAAAGGGGAAAAGGGTGATCTTCCTCTTGATTTTTACGCATTGCGGTACAATGAAAGTAAGGCACGCAAGCAGTTTGAAGAAGTAAAACCCATGTTGCATTGCTTTGAATACTGGCTGGGCCCCTACCCTTTTTATGAAGATGGCTACAAGCTGGTGGAAGCGCCTTACCTGGGTATGGAGCACCAAAGCGCGGTAGCGTACGGCAATGAGTACAAAATGGGCTACCTGGGCATGGATCGTAGCGCTACGGGGGTAGAATTATTATTTGACTTTATTATTGTACACGAAAGCGGGCACGAATGGTTTGGGAACAGCATTACCACCCGGGACATTGCAGACAACTGGATACATGAAGGGATAACCACCTATACAGAATCGCTTTATGCCGAATGCCTGTTTGGAAAAAAGAAGGCTTTTGAATATACGCGCGGCCAGTGGCACAATATCCGCAATGACAAGCCGGTCATAGGCGAATACAGGGTGAATAATGAAGGTTCAGGTGATGAGTACGATAAAGGCGCTGCCCTGGTGCATACCATACGCATGATGATGGGCAATGATAAGAAATTCAGGAAGTTACTGCACGGGTTAAACGATAGTTTCTACCATAAAACGGTAACCACCCAGCAGGTGGAGCTATACATAAGCAGCTTTGCAGGTATCGACCTGAAACCTGTCTTTGACCAATATCTTCGTACCACAGATATTCCTGAGCTGGAGTATTATGTAAAGGACAATAAGCTGCATTTTCATTTTAATCATGTTGTAGAAGGTTTTAGTCTGCCACTGGAAGCTACTTCCGGCAACAAAACCGCCAGGATAAGGCCTACTGCACAATGGCAGGAAAGAAGCTGGAAAGGAGGGTTCGATATCTCTTTTTCAAAAGATTTTCTGATCACTGTAAAGTCTTAACAACTTATCCACAAAGCTTTTTGCATTAATCCCTCCTAGCGCTATTTTCATTAGGTTTGCACCAATGGCAATGGTTAAGAAGGAAGCGGCGGAAACGCCATTGATGAAGCAGCATAAGGATATAAAAGCAAAGTATCCTGATGCCGTTTTATTATTTCGTGTGGGCGATTTTTATGAAACATTCAATGAAGACGCGCACATTGCCTCACGTGTCTTAGGCATCACTCTTACCAAGCGTGCTAATGGATCAGCGTCATCGGTCGATCTGGCAGGGTTTCCGCATCACGCGCTCGAGACTTACCTGCATAAGCTGGTAAAGGCCGGTTATCGTGTAGCTATCTGCGACCAGTTGGAAGATCCTAAATTAGCTAAGGGGATTGTAAAGCGCGGAGTTACAGAGCTGGTAACCCCAGGCGTAGCCACTAGCGATAAATTGCTCGAAAATAAGACCAATAATTTTCTGGCTGCATTATACCTGGGCGATCCATATTGCGGAATAGCATTCATTGACATAACTACCGGTGAATTTTTTACCGCACAGGGCACTGCCGAATACATGGATAAGCTCCTCCAAAGCTTTCAGCCATCTGAAGTGGTATTATCCAAATCGCAGATCAAAAAATTCAGGGAGCTGTTTGATACCAAAGTCTATACTTTTCTGCTCGATGAGTGGGTATTTCAGCAACAATATACCTACGATATATTATTGCAGCATTTCCAGACGCAATCATTAAAAGGATATGGCATCGATGACCTGAACGCAGCTATCATAGCAGCCGGCGCAGCGCTGCATTATTTAAAGGATACGGAACATACTCACCTGCAGCACATTAATTCTTTACAGCGCATCACAGCCAATGAGTTTTTATGGATGGACCGGTTTACTATACGTAACCTGGAGCTGGTACATAGCAGCGGGGAACAAGGTTGCTGCCTGTTACAGGCGCTGGATAATACACACACCCCTATGGGTGCAAGAATGCTGAAACGCTGGTTGATATTTCCGTTGTTTGATATCCATCGTATAGAGCAAAGATTAGATCTGGTCAGTCATTTCATACTCTCGCAAGATCTGAACCATGCATTGACTACTATGGTGAAACAGGTAGGTGATGTAGAAAGGCTGGTAGGCAAGATACCATTGAAAAAAGCCAATCCAAGAGAAATAGTGCAGCTGGGGCGCGGGTTGTATTCCATGCAGCAGATGCGCGAGGCATGTATGGCCTCAAATGAAGAGGCGCTTTGCAATATGGTGCATGCGTTGCAGCCATTAGGACAGTTGCAGCAGATAATAAAGGGTACTCTGATTGAGGAAGCGCCTGCCCAGGCCGGCAAAGGAGGCATGATAAGAGAAGGTGTATCTGCCGAATTAGATCACTTAAGGAGCATCTCGCGCAATGGCAAGGATTACCTGTTGCAGATACAGCAAAAAGAGGCGCAGCGCACAGGTATTAATTCGTTGAAGATAGCATACAACAACGTTTTCGGCTACTACCTCGAAGTCACTCATAGCCATAAGGACAAGGTACCGGGCGACTGGATACGCAAGCAGACGCTGGCAAATGCAGAGCGCTACATTACACCCGAACTAAAAGAATACGAAGAGCAGATATTAGGGGCAGAAGAAAAAATATTATCGCTTGAATCTGGCCTTTATCAAAAATTACTGGCAGAGATAGAGCCTTTTATTGCTACTATACAAACCAATGCGCACATCATAGCGCAGGTCGATTGTCTATTGTCTTTTGCTTATAACGCACGTAAATATAATTATCATCGTCCGGTACTATCGCAGGATGCCATTCTGGAAATAAAAAGTGGTAGGCATCCGGTTATAGAGCAGCAATTACCGCCCGGTGAAACATATATTGCTAACGATACCTCACTTGATAAGGAGGAACAACAGGTAATAATACTTACCGGCCCCAATATGAGCGGTAAATCGGCATTACTGCGGCAAACAGCCATCATTACTCTTATGGCACATATGGGCAGCTTTGTGCCTGCTGATAGCGCTATTATTGGGTTGACCGATAAAATATTTACACGCGTCGGTGCATCCGATAATCTCAGTGGCGGGGAAAGCACCTTTATGGTGGAGATGAATGAAACTGCGAGCATCATTAACAATATAAGCGACCGAAGCCTGGTGATACTGGATGAGATAGGAAGAGGCACCAGCACCTACGATGGTATATCCATAGCATGGTCTATCGTAGAGTACCTGCATAATAGTGCGGCGAGGCCCAAAACGCTCTTTGCTACCCACTACCACGAGCTGAACGAGATGGAACATCAGTTACCACGCGTAAAGAACTACCATATTACCCATAAGGAAACAGGCAATAAGGTTATTTTTCTACGCAAATTGGCACGTGGCGGCAGCAGGCATAGCTTTGGCATACAGGTAGCGCGTATGGCGGGCATGCCACCCGATCTTTTGAACAGGGCAAATGAGATTTTGGCTTTGCTCGAAGAAAAACATGGGGCAGCAGGCACTACTGTACAAAAAGTAAAAAAGATACCCGCAGCAGCTACTTTCCAATTAAATATTTTTGATGGCATCACGGAAGATATGCGCCGCGTACATCAGGTGCTCGATGAAACAGATATAAATGTACTGACACCGGTACAGGCGCTATTAAAGCTGAATGAACTGAAAAACCTGGTAACTCAGTATACTGATTAGTTAAAATGCTTCATACATATACTAATTTTCATACAACCACATTTAGCGGCACAACTTTTCTATATCATTAATAAAGCGATCGATATGGAAAATAAAAGTAATAATGCTCCTGATAAAAAGAATGGTGAGGCACTGCCGGGCTACCCACACTACCCTGCTAGTGAAGACATAACGCGTGCAGATAATAATAATGGAGAAGTAGATCTGAATGAAGAACAGATCTCCTTACCTGATGTTTCTGATATTACGGGACAGGAACACATAACACCTGCATCATTAGGTTCGGTTGCTAATACCACACCTTCATCAGCAAATGAGGAAGATATAGTACATGCCACCAGCCTGGATGATACAGAAGATGATACGAAGATTGTAATGGGCACAGATGCCGATGTTACCGCGGAAGACCTGCGGATGCTGGAAACTGCGGACCAGAATATGGATACTCAAGATGACCGTAATCTATTTGACGCCGGTTTGGATGATACCGATAATGAGGGAGACCCGCTGAGTGAAAAAAGTCTCAGGGATGATGTAAGCGGTAAGGACCTGGATGTACCGGGCAGCGAAGATGATGACAGCGACGAATTAATTGGCGAGGAAGATGAGGAGAATAATTATTACAGCCTCGGCGGCGATAATCACGAGGCCCAGGAAGAGGATAATTTTAATTCCTGATTGTTATAGAAATTTATGTATTGAGCGCCCGGCTAATGCAGGGCGCTTTTATATAATATCCGGCTACTCCATTTGGTATCGTTCACGATTTATAGTATCTTTTTGGGTACAAATCAATGTAGAACAATATGGCTTCACGTACACATGCTATTAATTGGTTCGAGATCCCCGTTAGTGACTTTGACAGGGCAAAACGATTTTATGAAACAATACTTGCTTCGTCCATGCAGGAGCGCCAGGTAAATACTGCCCGTATGGCTTTTTTCCAGTTTGATGTAAAAGAGGAGGGACGGGGTGGCGCCATCGTATACGATCCTGAATTTTATACTCCGTCTGATAACGGTACGCTTATTTACCTCAATTGTAATCCTGACCTGCAAAAGGTAATAGATAGGGTGATAGGTGCCGGGGGCAGTATTATTCAGCCATCTACACCTGTTGCTGTAACCCAGGACTGGGGTTCATGGGCACTGATACGGGATACTGAAGGCAATCGCATAGCCCTGCATGCCGCAAAATAATTTTTGACTTTTCATATAATTTATTTACCTTATACTATCACTTACTTTCAGATTACTTCATTACAAATAGATTTTTGGTATAAGTACAAGAATTTATACCAACTTTGTATACCTTATCAGAAGTCATTAATTAATGAAAAGAACGCTCTTCATATGGTTGATATGTGCCTGCTGCACTCTCAATGCATTTGCAAGCCATATATTGGGCGGGGAGCTATTATACCAGCACGATTCTGGAAACCGTTACCGGATCATTCTTACCATGTACGGCGATTGCGGCGGTAGTTCTTCTGCATTCAATGGTCTCTATACCGCCTCACCTCAGATATTTGTGAATTTAGGTAGCTCAGTCTACGATACTATATCGCTTATTAAAGATACTGCCAATTCTGGTATTGAAGTATCACCGGTGTGCCCTGGTCAGATAAATAATACCACG
This sequence comes from Taibaiella sp., assembly GCA_013815385.1. Classification (GTDB taxonomy): domain Bacteria; phylum Bacteroidota; class Bacteroidia; order Chitinophagales; family Chitinophagaceae; genus JACDGL01. The sequence continues at coordinate 81,641 of JACDGL010000001.1, forward strand.
TGCAACGGAGGCACATTACCCGGAATTAAGAAATTTGTCTATACCAATACAGTTACATTACCCTTTACAGCTGGTACCTGGAATTTTGTTTTTAATGGTGATTTTCAGAACAAGACCTCAGCCGGGCGTAGTGGAAATATTACGAACATAGACAATACAACAACAAGTCTTATGTACCTGGTGGCAACATTAAATAATACCACCGGCGCCAATAATTCACCCCAATATACTACCATCCCTACCCCTTATTATTGCATCAATGTCAAGCAGCAATACAATCAGGGGGCCTATGATACGGATGGTGATTCGCTGGGTTTCGAGCTTACTCCCGCATTAGTGGGCGGGGCTGCTATTTCTTATTCCACCCCCTATACTTATTCTAAACCATTATCTGCCGACTCATTTTCATTCAATGCCTTGAATGGCCAGATGTTTTTCTTCCCGAACATTACACAGGAAGGGCTTGTAGTTACCAAAGTTACGGAGTACAGGAAGGGTGTTCCTGTTGGCAGTAGCATGCGCGAAATGACTTTTATTGTGCTAAGCAATTGCAATAATGAACCTCCGTCCGGAAATATCAGCACAGTGAGCGGCGCTACAAATTCAGGGAATATTATTAACGTGTGCCAGGGTGTGGGCTCTTTTTCTTTTACTGTCAGCGTAAATGATCCAAATGGTGATTCTGTAAGTGTCAGTCCCCAAGGATTGCCAGCCACAGCTGTGGTCAATATCGCTAATAACAACACTACCCATCCATCTTTGTACTTTACCTGGAGCACAGTAACAGCGGCTCCCGGAGTGTATACCTTTTATATTAACTACAAAGACAACCATTGCCCTATCTCCAGCACACAGACCATAGCCTATACTATTAATGTTATTTCGCCCTACACTCTTGCCATTGATCTTACATCTACACAATGCGTACACAGGTCGCAGGTTACTTATAAACTGGGGGGCGGCACCGTTCCCAGATCGGTAACTATCCGCTCCGGCGGTAGCGTTATAAGCTCCTATATACATACTAAGGGAATTATTATTGACAGTCTGCCTGTAGGTAATTATGCAGTAGTTGTTAGTTCCACCGGTGGCGCTTGCCCGGTCTATTACAATTTTTCTGTTGTGGATAGCGGTATTCTTCCCAATCCTTTCACAGCTGAATTCAATTACTGCCGCGATGCAAAATCCAGCCCCCTGGCGCTCGCGCTTCCAGATGGCAGCCATGTACAATGGTTCGATGCTTCGGGCAGCCCATTGACTGAAGCTCCTACCCCTTCCACAGCCGTTGTTGGCAGGTATTTCTGGTACATAACCGATCAGTACAAAGTATGCGCGTCAGTGAATGATACCGCATTTGTAAACATTCACCCCAACCCTGTTATTAATATCAATGATATCCCCGCATCAGTATGCCTGGGCGACAAGGTATACTTATCAGCAAGCGGTGCTATTAAGTACAAATGGTCTGTTATCGGCACCGATCAGTTGCTTACAGATAAAAAAGGATTGTACAGTATATTGCTTACCCCGGCTACATATCAGGTTATAGGTACCGATGCCAACCTCTGTACCGACTCCACTTCAGTTACGTTTTCTGATATCCAGCAATGCTGCACGTTCTCCTTCCCAAATGCGTTTACCCCTAATGGTGATGGGAGGAACGATGTGTTCCGTATTCTTACTTATGGCAATATGGAAAACTATGAGCTAAGCATATTTGACCGTTGGGGACAACGGATATTTTACAGTACCGATCCGCACCAGGGTTGGGATGGTCGCTATCATCAGCAACCTTGTGAAATGGGAACTTATTTCTACCTCCTGCGTGCCAGGTGTCTTACGGGCCACAATGAGGAACAAAAAGGTGACCTTACCCTATTGCGGTAAAGCCTATTCCCATTTAAATATCTTTCCGGCTACTATATACACTATTATCCCCCATACCAGCAACCATAGCAGATCCATTCTCACATCCATAAGCGTAGCGCCGTCAAATGCTACTTTCCTTAGTGCATCATTTACATAGGTTAATGGCAATACCCTGCAAATAGGCTGCAGCCATCTTGGAAAGTTATCTATGGGAAAGAAGGTGCCGGCAAGCAGGAACTGTGGCAATGTAATGATATTAGATAACGGAGGAATGGAAGATTCGTTTTTGGCAACGCTGCTGATGATAAAGCCGAAACCCATAAATACCATTAATCCCAGTATACATATTACCAGCATCTGCAAAAAGGTGACCCACCCGTGCAGTAATGTAAAGCCAAACGCCAGGTACCCGATACTGATGATAACTACAGCGCCAACAAGTTGGAAAAGCATACGGGCTATACCTTCACTCAGTACTATTATTTCGCGGCGCACTGGCGTTGCGAAAAATCTTTTTAATATCAGGGTCTGCCGCATATTAAAGAATACAAATGCAGTACCGAATACTCCGGCAGCTAATAACGAAAAGCCAAGCTGTCCGGGCAGTATAAAATCGATCATCTTATAATCCCTTACCTGCGATATTTGTACATCTACCGTACCTATCTGGTCCAGTCGTTTTTGGATCTCGGGGTCCAGTCGCTCCATCACAGTGTTAATGACAGATCGGAGTTGCTGTGCTTTATTTTCTTCTGATGATGCAGCATACAAGGTCACTTTATAATGCGGTGTTACACCTGCAGTCGCATCGGCTATTTTTATAGTGGCGGTAATGTCTCCGTCTTTCAGGATTTTATTCAGTTTTGCGGTGTCGGGTTCATTCACCCATTTCAGCACTGGCACTTGATGCAATATGCTGTATAGCTGGCTCGTAGTGTCGCTTCCGTATGCTGATGCCACTTTTATGCTGTAGCCCTTGCTGCCACCCAGGAAACCAAATACAAGTATAAATATCAGCGGGAAGGCGATGCTGAATACTATTGCAGATGGGCTTCTTACTATCGATTGCAGGCTGGCTTTTATCAAAGAGCGCATGGCACGCGCGTTACTATATTGCCCCATGGGTATGTTTGTATGCCTGCAAAGGTATAATAGTATGCTTTATTACCTTCCGGTATTTAGGATAGATACGCTGGCCTTATTTTAGAAGTATCTTAATTTTTATCGTTACCATCCTTTCTATCTGTTATTTTTGCATTGCAATGGAACATACTGAATGGTTTGAGCACTGGTTCGGGTCGCCGTATTATAAAATATTGTATCAGAACAGAGACGATAACGAGGCCCAGGCATTTGTATCCAACCTCCTCCGGTATCTTCAGCCTCCCGAGGGCTGTTCCATGCTGGATATAGGTTGTGGCGAGGGCAGGTTTGCCATACAGCTGGCTGGCAATGGCTATGATGTAACCGGTATTGATTTGTCTGCCATCAGTATAGAAAGGGCAAAGGAGTTTGAGAATGACCATCTCCATTTCTTTCTGCATGATATGCGCTTCCCTTTTTACATTAATTACTTTGATTATACTTTCAATTTCTTTACGAGCTTCGGCTATTTTGCACACGACCGCGACCATATGATGGCTGCAAAGGCTTTCGCTGCTTCGGTAAAGAAAGGGGGCACGCTGGTTATCGATTATTTAAACCGCGACTACGTTCTGGCGGGTATGCACCCTACAGGCACAGTACAGAGAGAGAAATATACTTTCAATATAAAAAAACGTTTCGAACGGAATCACATCATTAAGGATATTAATTTTCTGGATCCCGAGGGAAAGGAACACAATTGTATGGAAAGCGTGGCTGCATTCAGCCTGCAGGATTTTGAGGTAATGTTTCAGAAAGCAGGGCTCACGCTTACTGCAACTTTCGGTAACTATAAGCTAGATGCCTATCATTCCGCCAACTCACCACGAATGATCATGGTTTTTAAAAAGTAGCCTATGCTTCAGCAACTGCATGATATGGTGCTCCGTGCCGACTATACCACCTGGTACTACCTAAATGTAGCCTGGCATAACCCGTTTTTCGATGCCGTGATCCCGTTTTTCCGCAACCAGTGGTTTTGGGTTCCCCTGTATGTATTCCTTGCTATTTTTATGCCCTATAATTATCGCAGGCAGGGCATTTTCTGGTGTATTGGCTTCATCATTACCTTTGCCCTGGCCGATTCTGTAAGCGCATCCTTCATTAAGCCACACATCCACCGCCTCCGCCCCTGCAATGATCCTTATTTATCCGGTATAGTTCATTTGCTGGTACCATGTGGCAGCGGTTTTAGTTTCCCATCCTCCCATGCCAGTAATCATTTTGCCCTTGCGCTCTTTGGTGCGGTCACTATCGGTAAGCGTACCCGGTGGATATGGCCTATAGCACTGTTTTGGGCAGCACTTATATCCTATTCCCAGGTGTATGTAGGCGTTCACTTCCCACTCGATGTTTTTTGCGGTGCCCTGTTCGGTATCCTTGTAGGCCTGGGTACCGGAAAACTATTTAACAGATATTTCTCGTTACAGGCTGCTTAGCGGCTGCTGCGTATATAGCTCTGGAATTCATCCTTGCTGCTGCTGAATGTAAATTCACTTTCCAGTTGCCAGTATTCCTTTTTATCTATTACGTTACTGTAGCCCCATTTGGCTATTTCCAGCCTGCTGCTTTCAAAATTCAGCCATTTCAGCATATCACGCATATCAGCCGTATAGTACGATCTGTTTTGTAAAACTGATTTCATTAGCTTCATTTTGTCTCCGTCGGTAATGCGGCCTTCTACATTTTTTTGCAGGGCGGTCATATCCTTGCGGGTTATCGCATTATCGGCATGTGCATTGGTATAGCCATTATTCATATTGCCGTTCGCCGCATCATTGGTTGGGTTACGCTCTGCGTCCCTGTCTGCAAAATCATGGTCATACTGGTTGCGTGGTATCGAATAGTCTGCATCGCTCACATCTTTTTTAACAATACGTGCCGATCCATTATTGATATTCACCGTACAGGTTGTATACGTGCCACGCCATACTTTTATGCTGCCCTCATATACCAGATGTGCATCTTCGCGTCCGTTTCCATTGGTATATACTGCATATACTTTTACGTGGTGCCTTCCCTGTGGCAGGTCGCCTATGGTCAGTGAATTGCCGTGCTTATGGTAGTAGCGTCCGTCTATGGCTACCGCCACGGGGGTTCTATCATTAAATTGTACCCGTAGCAGTGGCCGGTCGCTGGATTGTGCATACACCATGCTGCCCGCAAGCACTAACAGAATTACAAAAATGTATTTTTTCATGATCGGATGTTTTATAAAACAGTACTATATAGCCTTGCAACACCTGTGCCAGTTTTTCTCATTACTTATTGGTTAGTATCGAGCATAGTATGCCCGTTGCCACACCCGCATTCAGCGATTCTGCCCCGCCCTTTCTGGGTATGGTTACCTTGTAGGTAGCATGGCTTATTAATTTATCTGTCATTCCCTTTCCTTCATTGCCTATCATTATGATCCCCGCTTCCATTGGCTGTATATTGTAGATATTCGCTCCGTTCATTACCGCAGCTATCGCGGGCAATTGGCTTTGTTTTATCACTTCCCCTATATCGGCGGTATGTATCTGTATACGTAGGTGGCTGCCCATTGCAGCCTGTACTACTTTGGGGTTATATGCATCCACGCAGTCTTGGCTGCAAATTACATCCCGTATCCCAAACCAGTCTGCTGTACGCATTATGGTCCCCATATTGCCGGGGTCCTGTATATCCTGCAGGGCTATGTACCATTGTTTGCGCCATACTATTGGTAGTTCGTCGGGCATTGCAGCTACCAGTAGTACCTGGTTGGCAGTTTGCAATCCCGATATTGCTTGTAGTTCGTGCTCCTTTATTATATATACCGTTGGGGTAGGCAGTTTATTTATCAGGCTTTCATGCACACTTGCCCACTTTTCAGTAGCTGCTATTAGTTGCACCTCCTGGCCGGTTTCCAGCCATTCCCGCACCATCTTATCCCCTTCCACCACAAATGCTTTGTGTTCCTTGCGGTATTTTTGCTGCGTTAACGAACGAATATATTTATTTTGCGCCTTAGACAACATTATTGCAAAGCTATATTAATTGTATCTATCACCTACAAATGACGCAGGGCCGCCTTTATAAAATAAGATTTTTATTGTTCCTGCTGGTTCCTGCATGCTTTCTCTGGCAGGGGTGCAATGTCACCCGCAATGTACCAAAAGGCCAGTATCTGTTGCGCGGCAATTCTATTAAGCTCAAAGCTTCAAGGAATGTCAAACGCCGCGATGAGATGAAGGATAATCTCAGCAGGCTGGTGATCCAGCAGCCCAATACCTATCCTTTTTATACGCTGGGGCTAATACCGGTAAAGTTGATATTGTACAACCTCAATCCACGCAAGTACGAACGCGACACCGTGAATTTTCAGTTAAAGTCGCACACGGTCGAGCGGCCTGTTATTTTCGATACATCGGCCATGCGGCGCAGTGCGCAGAATATGAAAAGCTTCATGGTCAATCAGGGCTATTTCTATGCACAGGTTAGGGATACCGCGCGCCTCACTAAGCGCAAAAAAGCGTTTGTCACCTACAATATCACTCCGGGTGTCAATTACCTCATTCATCATACCGATTTTGCCTCTGGTATGGACGATAGCACCATCAAACAGTTGCTCGATGAAACAAAAGGTGATTCCTATCTTAAATCGGGTACCGAATTTTCTTATTCCCTGTTCGAGAGTGAGCGTAGCCGTATTACTTCTGTGCTGCGCGACCATGGCTATTTTAAATTCTCGCAGGAAAATATTTCGTTCGTTTTAGATACAGCTAACAAGGCTTTCTTTGCCGATGCTGATAACCTGTTCGATAATGCAGTGCGCTTCATTCAGCAGCAAAAAATAAATAAAAAGCCTACCTGCGATATACAGGTGGTTATCCGCCAGGAGGATGAGCCCGATGCCTATAAGAGATATACGATCAGCAAGGTAGAGGTGTATCCCGACTTTGTTGACCGAAAAGATTTTCGCGATAGCGCAATGGTCGAAAAGACCGCGCAGGGTCTCGAATTTAAATACCATACCTACTACGTGCACGAAGGGGTACTGGCGCGCCACACTTATATATTGCCGGGTGGCTACTATACCCAGTCCGATTATGATAAGACCATTACTAAGCTCAATGAGCTGGGAATATTCCAATATATCCGTGTGGTCTTCAGGGAAGACACCGCGCACGGCAACAAGCTTATTTGCCGTATAGAAATGAACCGCAACCCAAAGCATGTGCTGGCTACCAATTACGAGGTCTCTAATGGTTCTACTTACATTGCCGGTACTGCTATTACAGAAACCTTTCGCGATATCAATTTTTGTAAAGGTGCCAACCTGCTCAGCATAACTGCCAATGCGGGAGTAGAGTTGAACGACACAACCAATAGGGGCCTGTTGCAGCATTTATTTATTCTTACAAAATATTATGGCCTTAATGCCAGTATAGATTTCCCTAAGTTCCTGGCTCCTTTTGCTGCACCACGTTTCACTAATACCAATCTGCCGCATACCATCATTAGCGTAGGTACCAATCTGCTCGATCGTGTGGGGTATTTCTCGCTGGTCAATACCAATGCCAGTTTCACCTACCACTGGCGCGAAACACCAACCAAGACATGGGATTTCTCTCCGGCTTTTATCAATATCATACGGCTCCCTAATGAATCTGATTCCTTCAAAAAACGCCTGGAGGGTAACCAGTTCCTGCGCGATAGTTATAAAGAGAATTTCATAGAGGGTGAGAATCTCACTTTCACTTTCTCTAACCAGGATAAGAATGCCGGGCGCAACTATACCTATCTACGACTTGGCGTGGAAGAGGCGGGCGCGTTGCTGAGCGGCATAAAGAATATAGGCTTTGCGCTTAATGATCTGTATAAGATCAAATTCGCGCAGTACGCCAAATTCGATTTTGATTACCGCCATTATTTTTCCCTTCGCCGTTCTGTATTTGCTATCCGTTTCGATGGGGGCATTGGCCTCCCCTATGGCCAGTCCGATGCGCTGCCCTACATAAAGCAATACTATGTTGGTGGCCCGTATAGCCTGCGTGGCTGGCGCATACGCTCGCTTGGCCCCGGCAGCTCGGTAGATACAGGCAGCAGCACCAATAACTTTATAGACCGTACGGGCGATATTAAGCTGGAGTTCAATGGGGAATATCGTTTTGGTATTGCGCAGTTATTTGCAGGGTTTATAAAGCTGAATGGTGCATTTTTTGCCGATGCAGGCAATATATGGCTCTCAAAGAAAGACAGTAATTACCCCGGTGGCGAATTTGAATTGAACACCTTTGCGCGGGATATTGCCGCAGATCTGGGCGCCGGTGCGCGGTTCGATATTGCATCTTTCATCACCCTGCGTATAGACCTGGCATTCCCGGTGAAGAAGCCCTATGAAACCACCAACGGTGGCTGGGTGTTCGACCAGATTGCTTTTGGCGACCGTAGCTGGCGCAGCAATAATCTTATACTCAATATAGCGGTTGGGTACCCTTTTTAATGAATTCATAAACAAGCTTAACATGGCGATCAACATAGCAAAGAAGGAACTGGAACAAATATTCAACCTCGTATCCGGCAAGCTGGGCGAGACAAAAAGTGAAAACATTGCTATCGAAATGGAGCAATACTGGTTTGTACCGAATGACGAATTAGGCAACACCGATGTAGAAGAGCTGGCATTCGGGTTATTAAGCGATGACTGGAAAAACCTCCAAAAATTATTAACCGACAAGCAATCCATTACCTATCTCGATTTCGACAGATTAGCCGCCATCCTCAGGGCCATCAGCACTACCATCAGCTCTAGTGAGGAAGAATAAGTTTCATTAAAAATACTGGTTTCTATTTATTCCGTTACACCTACCAAACTCTCTGCTTAGCTTTTTTAATTATCAACATGGTCTGGGACAATTACAATCAAAACGAGTCTTCTTTCATTTTACCATTTTCTATTGCTTTTTCTCGATAATTACCATCATAATCATAATCAAAATAAAACCGAGTCAATTTACTTAACGGACAAAATTGAGGTGGCCCGAAATAAAATTTTAACTCTGCTTTAGTTAGGCCAGAACTACTATCAAAGCCGGAAAAAACAGGAATATGTATCAGAAAACTACTATCTAATTCTTTCTTATTTATGTCATAATATATCATAGGGCTATCGATATTTAGATGGTACTTATTTATCAATTTATTAGCAACCATAAAATTATAAGCAAATCTTTCATCGTCAAAAGGAGTATTTTGATATAACATCTTTTTAAACTTCTTTGAATTATTTTGTTGTATGTAATGAAGACCTTTTATCATGGTATCATGTATTTTATCACCATTAGATTCATGCTTACATGCATTCAATTGTAGCAATACAACCACCAATGCTATACTATAAATTCTCATCATATTAGTCTTTAGAAACATTAACTGATATTTTCGGTTTGTTGAAGTTATTATAATGTTTGAATTATTTATGTGCCAGTTGGGAAACGGTAGATACGCTGGAAGGGGAAATAATTAAAAATTATCAGTACCCCGCCCTCTCTCCTATAACATTGACAGATCATTCCTCTTTATCGGACCATATAGCCGGATAATAGCCCATAGCCGCAAACGTAGCCAACTCCCCTATTTTGATGGCGCGGGTGGTATTGGTTGCGGGGTCGTGGACGGTGTTGCTGCTGACCCATTTGATACCGGATGGGAGGGTTGGGTAAGCGGGGTTGAAACTTCCGCAAACTTCCGGTGTGGTGTGGGGTTGGCTTAGAGCGATAGGCAGTGTAAGTGATTGGTTATCATTGTCTTTGCTTGTTTGGCTTGTTGAAACTTCTGGTGGGGATTGCAGGGTGGAAATGGAAGTTTGACTGGCTTGGAGAGGGAATTGTTGGGAGTCATTTACGCGAATTGACCACCCCGGCCTGCGGCCACCCCTCCTAAAAACAGGAGGGGAGCTTTTAAGGTTTTGGGTATCAGGGGTTGTGTATTCTATGGCGTAGGGCTAGTAGGTTGGTTTTGTCTTTGTGGTGAGGTATTGATGGGCGTAGGAGGTGAGTTCTTTCGCAAGGTCTTTGTTGATGGGCATCAGGTAACGGATGAAGTTTTCCATCATCTGGATATTCTGGGCGGGGCCAATGTTGGATTTGAGGCGCTCTATGGATAGAATAAGCTTGCGCTGTATCTCTGCTTCGTGGATGGTAGGGAAACCACCTTCGCGCTGCTGTATGTGGTTCTGGAGGGATACGATCTGGGAGTGGAGGTTCTCGACTATTACTACAGGGGCCTGCTGAGCGGCCTGCTTTAGCTTGTCCCAGGCATGGGTGCGTATCCAGGTGCTTATTGTTTTGTCGCTGACACCTACGTGGCCTGCTATTTCCTTTTGGTTGAGCGAAGTTTCGTAATAGAGCCTACGGGCGTTTTCAAGATGATTGTTCTTTTGGTTCATAGGGGTTATATGTTATAGTGATAGATTTTAAAGAGATGTTTTTGGGGCAAAGTTGGTGATGGGATGCTGGAATGTAAAATAGTTGCGGTATGGCACTACAGTTAGTGTAGTATGCTACAGCAGTTATAGGGGTATGATGTTTCTTTAAGGGCGCGATGGGCCTATACTTTGTGCCTTAATGGAGGGGTGGGTATTTGCGAGGGATAGCGATTTGGTGCCAGGCTTTCTTGTTATCGCGAGGTTGCTTCGTCGCAAAGCCTCCTCGCAAGGAGGTTGTGTGTTTATGTTGTGTGCCCGTGTTATCCTTACTTTTTGCTTGCCCAAAAAGTAAGCAAGAACGCGAGCGTGTTGGTGAGGACACCAACCCGGGCGCGGAAATTAATATGCCTTGATATTGTAGGTGAAGGTGAGGAGGTAGTAGCGTTTAAGTATGGTGGTATGCACATCTGCAATGTAGGTGTCTGTAATGGTGTGCTGTATGCTGTTGTTGTGGTTCAACAGGTCAAATACCGTAAAGCGGAGATCGCCCCGGTGCTTGTAAAGGATTTTTTTGCCGAAGCTTACATTCCATAATATATTGCTCTGGTCGTAACCTGCGGGCAGCCCACTGTTGTATTGTAAATGCAGGCTGGTATTGAATATAAAATCATCGAGGAACAGCCAGTTTACCGAGGCTGAAGTGGTATTGCTTATATAATTGCTGGAGATGGTTGTATTGAGGCTGTTGTTTACGAGGTTATCATTTACGGAAGTGGTAATATTAAAATCAAGGCGCTCGCTGATATTGCTGTTAATACCCAAGCTGACCCCTACCGACTTATTGTTTGAAAAATTAGCCTGGCCATTCACCACAGAAGGGAGCCTAGTGATGTTGGCATTCACTCCAACATTTACATTCGTCTTTAATGCTTTTACCGGCATACTGTAGTTGGTATATAACCTTATGGAATAGTTGCCTTGCACATTTACCGGCATGACCAACTGGGAGGCTTTCAGCAGCAGTATATTGCGGCTTATCTCCGTATCACGCGTAGCGATAACTGTATTGTTCGCTATCATATCCTTAATAACGGAACCGGATAAGGAAGCCGAAAAGTTGGCCAGGTTCTTAGGGTTTACCGATGAGTACCGCGCCACTATATTGTAGCTATACGATTGCTTAAGAAATGGATTGCCGGTAAATAGCTGCAACTGGTTGGTATTGTTGATAACATCCTGCAACTGCAATGCGTTGGGCAGTACTGTGCCTGTGGTATAGTTGACCTGGAGATTTTTCTTTGGGGTAATGCGGTATTGCAGTGTAGCTACCGGAATGATGCCGGAGAAAATACGATCTGTTTTAAGCGTATAGGGAAGGGACTGGTTGTAGTATATCTCATTGGCCTGGTAGTAAACGCCAAAGGATAATAATAATTTATCAATACGCTGCTGGTAGCTGCCGCCAATCTTACTGAGCGAGTTGCGGCCTGTGAACCTATTGGACAACAGGCTATCTAATATCTCTGTAGTAGCGCTGCCCGGCAGTTGATAAGCACTCTGGTCGGCATACAGGGGCTGATAGCTATAGGTATATTCCGCCTTCAGCGTTCCTGTCTTTGAGAGGGGCTGTGTATAGTTTACCGTACCCGATGCGGCGAGGTTATCCCGTTTAATATCGGTATACTGGTTGGTACTGGTGTGCGATATAGAGTCGTTATAAAAAACATTATCGGCATTAATATGATTATTGCCATTGGTACTGTTATCCGACACATTCAGATTAAGGGACAAGGTCCTTCCCTTTTGCGGGAAACTGTGGCGGTATAGCAGGCCGGCTGCCGCATTCCATGCCAGGTTGGAGGTGCTTGTATTGTTCTGTGTCCTGTTGAGCGTATCTGCCTGCAGGGTATAGCCGTAATAGTAAGAGCTGCCAAGATTGTTTTGCAAGCTGCCCTGCACCGTAAACAAAAAGCTATTCACCGAGTCAATTTTGTAATTGATACGCATATCAAGCCTGTGATTAGAGAGGGTATTATTATTGTTGCTGCTCTCATAGTATATCTGGCCGGAATCGGCGGGAAGCACATACTGCTTTCTTAGCTGGCGGACGTCTGTACTATTGGATGTATTGAACGCATAGCTGGCTGATACATCCAGCTTTTTGCCCACTTTATCATTGTAATTGATGGCAGCGGATTTCGTATTTATATTGCCCGCGCCCGCATTGGAGGAATTGGTAAGGTTCTCCGCAGAAAAATTCTGGATGTTCACGTTATTAGCCTGGCCTGTAACCGTGATGCGCTGGTCGCCATTTAATTTATTAATATTAGCCCCAACGAGGTATTTGTTATCCTCCCCATAGCCCGCGTACACCTTACCAAACGCGCCATGCCGCATATCTGTGCGGGTAATGATATTTATTGTTTTGGTGGTGGGGCCTTCATTAAAGCCTGTAAACTGCTCCTGGTCGCTCTTTTCGTTATACACCTGCACCTTTGATACTACATTGGCAGGCAGTTCTTTGAGCGCGGCATAAGGGTCGCTGCCAAAGAAGGGCTTGCCATCTATAAGCACTTTTATCACGTCCTCACCCTGCGCCTTCACGCTCTTACCCGTTATATCTATGCCAGGCATTTTCTTTATCAAGTCCGCGGCATCGGCATCAGGGTGGGTCTTGTATGCCCCCGCATTGTACTCGGTGGTGTCGTCCTTCTGCACCACGGCCATTACCTGCTCCACTATCTTCACCTCATCCAGCGCATTGGCGGAGGGCTTTAAGCCTATAGTACCCAGGGCTATATCCTTACCTATTACATTGATGGTAGCCGTATATGTATTGAACCCTAAATAGGTGATACGTAGTGTGTACCTGCCTGCCGCCATGCCAAGAATAATAAATCGCCCTGAAGTATCTGTAACAGCGCCTGCCCTGGTACTATCGCTTTGCCCGGTAAGCCGTATGGATGCGCCCGGTAAATTTTCATGCGTAGTAATGTCTGCGACCCTGCCCGCTACATGGTATTGCTGGCTATAGGCGGCAGTGCAGGAAAAGACCGCCAATAGTAGCAGGAGAAACAGGTAGCGCATGATGATAAATGTACAGATAAAAATATTTTCTGCTTTGGCAATACCGTTTTTTTTAAAAGTATAAGAACTTATGCACGATACAGAAGTTACATTAGATTTATAATGTTATTTCTCATTTCTGATAAGAGGCAACTAGTTAGGTAAGTGATTTTGTTTTAGACCAGTAGTTACAAATAATTGGAAAAAACATTTTTTACCCTTAAATCAGGCCTCTTACTGGCAGCGTTATGTTTTCAAGAATAAATATAAATTCCTTTTATTACTGCTAATAAATAATAATGGACATGTGGTGAGGTTCTGTAAGCTGGTGAAGACGTTATAGAGATCTTTCCCATCTAAAAAAGGACCGGCTGTACCGTGGAATTGCAAGTGAACAAGCGAGCGTGGCAACGAGGTTTAATAGCTGCAAACAAGCTAAGGGCAAAAGTATTAAATACCTCCGCCCCAAACATTGTCCTCATTCATACACAAGTAGATCAGCAATACTAACCCATATGTTCGACGATACGTTCCACTGTTGCCGGGTGCAAAGCAATGAACCGCTGGTGCAAGGGCCCGAATGCAGGCAGTTGCTGGTATAGCTGCGCAAATTCCTGTACGGTAGTGGGCTTATCGAGCGCATCGTGGTCAACAACATACTGGCGCAGGGCATCGTCTATAAGCAGGGCCATATCGTTCATATTTGCGGCAGTGAGTTCCTCGTGCAGCGGCAGCAGCAGGCGCACGTACCCGTTCTGTATCAGTTGGATGAAGCCGCCCTGTAGCAGGTGCGGGGAAAGAAGGTCGTATAAGTCGCGGAGTTGCAAAATAATTGTATAAACAAAAGTAAAACATCGCCAAATAAAATGGGGGTGAATTTAGGGGTGATTGCAACAACTTATAGTGAGGGTTTTGAATTTTATGATCTTGTTGCAGATGGATTTATTAATTTTCCGCCCATGGAACCGAAAAACCGAGCACCAGTTTATTACAGCGATTATCTGCAACTGGATAAAATACTGACTGCACAAACACCGGAAAGCGGCAAGGAAGGGATAAAGGCAGATGACGAGATGCTGTTTATAATAATACACCAGGCATATGAGCTGTGGTTTAAGCAAATACTGCACGAGCTGGATATAGTACGGGCCATATTTATACAGCCCAACATACACAACAACGCGCCCGATATGTACAATACCGTACACCGGCTGAAGCGTATCTGTAAGATACTGGAGATAGCAGTGAGCCAGATGAGTGTGATGGAAACAATGACGCCGCTCGATTTTCTTGACTTCCGCGACCTGCTGCGGCCAGCATCGGGATTCCAGAGCATACAATTTAAGATGATAGAAGCCGGGCTGGGGCTGGAATTTGATGACCGTTTCGGGAAGGGATACTACCTGAGCCAGCTGAAAGAAGAGGACCTGCAAAAGGTGAAGAAGGCTGAGACCGAGTTATCGCTGGCAACGCTTATAAACAAGTGGCTAGAGCGTATGCCATTTATACAAAGCGATAAATACTGGCAAAAAAGCTCGGGCAAAAAGAGCTTCTGGAGCCTGTACCGCGAGGCCTACGTAAGTAGCCTGCTGCCCCAGGAACAAAACAATGTAGTGGCGTTTGATATGCTGTTTAGAAAGGATGTGGAATACCCGAAAGAACGGAAATTCAGCAGGGAGGCCAACCGGAGTGCACTGTTCATAATGCTGTACCGCGATTATCCGCTGCTCCACATGCCCTACGAACTGCTAAGCACCCTGCTGGAGATAGACGAACTGCTGGGATTGTGGCGGTACCGCCACATACACATGGTGCAGCGCACTATTGGCAAGCGGGTAGGCACAGGCGGCAGTACCGGCACCGATTACCTGAAATCGGCCGCAGACAGCCACGCTATTTTTAAGGAGCTGGCGGAGTTTACATCGTACCTGATGCCAAGGCAATACCTGCCCGAATTGCCTGAAAATATAGTAGAGCATCTCGGATATTCGTTTCAGGCATGATATTGATGAGGTATAGATAAGATGCAGGCTACACCACTGGCAATAACGATAAAGGATCTCTATAAGCAGTACCCCGATGCGCTGACACCCGCGCTGGCGGGACTGACACTGAATGTGCGTGAAAACAGCTTTACCGGCCTGCTGGGGCCAAATGGGGCCGGAAAGACCACCTGTATAAGCATACTATGCGGACTGGTAATACCGGAAAGCGGCCAGGCAACTGTGTATGGCCTGGATTGCAAAAAGGATAAAGTAGCCATACGGGGGGTAACAGGGGTGGTGCCTCAGGAGATAGCCTTATTCAGCAACCTTACCGGATTTGAAAACCTTAAATACATAGGCCGGCTATACGGACTGACGGATAAGGAAATAAAGCAGCGCAGCGGTGAACTGATGGAGCGCTTTGGCCTGGAGAAGCATGCGCATAAAAGAGTATCGAGATATAGCGGTGGCATGCAGCGCAGGGCTAATATAATAGCCTCGCTGATGCACAGGCCAAAGTTGCTGATACTGGATGAACCCACAGCGGGTGTGGATGTACAATCGCGCGCGCTGATCCTCGAGTATCTGAATGAATACCGGCAGAACGGAAATACGATCCTGTACACATCACACTCACTGGAAGAAGCACAAAAAATGTGCGATGAAGTGATAATAATGGATGAAGGGAAGTTTGTAACAACAGGTAAGCCAAAACAACTGATAAAAGATACGCCCGATTGTAAAACGCTTGAGGATGTGTTCCTGCATCATACAGGCCATACACTACGGGACTAACAAAATAACAAAAGGCACAGTGAAAAAAATATTAGCAACCATAGCAAAGGAATGGCTACTGATGCGCCGCGATATAGCGGGCATGATGCTGATATTTACCATGCCTGCCCTGTTGGTAATTGTTATGTCGCTCACCGAAGAGGGGCCATTCAAAGACTACCAGGATATGCGGTTCGATCTGCTGCTGGCCGATAATGACGCGGGCAGCCTGGCACAGGGCATAACGAACGGGTTACGGGCAAGTAAGAATTTCCATATTATTGACAGCTTGGATGGCAAACCATTAACTGAAGCAAAACTAAAAGACCTGCTGCGTAATGGTAACTACACATCGGGGATAGTGATACCAAGGGGCGTTACAGCAGAAATGGTGAATGCAGCTAATATAATCGCCAACAACCTATCGGAGAAAATGGGATTGGGTAATGCTTTTACCGTACGCCCCCCAAGAGATACCATGTATGTGCGTGTATTATTTGACCCTGATGCAAAACCTACTTTCAAAAATTCCATAACATTTGCCTTAGATAAGTATATAACGTACACCTGCAGCAATATGCTGATAAACAGGATGGGCAAACTGGGCAACGCAACCAACCCTACAGATACAGGAGTAAGAGACCTAAAACGCGTCTTCCAGGGAATAGGGATACGCGAGGTGGCGCTAAACGAGGATAAAAAAGAGCAAAAGCAGTTTATCAATTCGGTGCAGCACAATGTGCCCGCCTGGGCTATATTCGGAATGTTCTTTATAGTAGTGCCTATAGCCAGCCATCTTATAAGGGAGCGCAAAGAAGGAAGCACACTACGCATTACATTGATACCACATGTGCAGATACCTGTATCATTAGGCCGTACCATTTTCTATACGCTTGTGTGTACCGTGCAGTTTGTGCTGATGTTCTGTATTGGTATATGGGTAATGCCCCTACTCCACCTTCCATCACTATATATAGGTACGCACCCGGAGGCATTGTTACCCGTAGCCATCTGCATATCTTTTGCAGCCACTACTTATGGGTATCTGGTAGGGGCGCTGTTTAAAACAGCAAACCAGGCCATGCCCTTTGGGTCGTTCTCTATAGTTATATTCTCTGCTATAGGCGGTATATGGATGCCTGTAGAACTATTATCGGGTGTAATGCAGCGGGTAGCTATGATCTCCCCACTCCATTGGAGCCTTGCAGCTGTAAATGGCATTATCCTCAGGAATGGTGATCTGCATGATGTTTGGAAGTACCTATGTATGTTACTGATCTTCGGTATTGTTGCCTGGGTGCTCAGTACTTACATATCTACAAGGTACAGATCAGTGCAGTAGGATAAACAAAAACGGCCACCATGGGCGGCCGTTCAGGTAGTGTATTAAAAATGTTTATTTATTCGATGCGTCAATATTTATTCTGTTAGCGCCGTTTTTAGGAGCGTTAGCTGCTCTTTCTTTCATTTCCATCTTACTCTCCATACGTTTGCTTTCGTACTTGCTGTATTGATCGGGAGTGAAAATTGTTTTATACTGTTTATCGCGCATCATAGCGGCCTGTTTCATAATAACTTTATCATGCGCCCGTTTTGCTCCATTCATTTGATTAACAAATTCGAGATTGACCTTATACAAACGAGATTTTTGGTCGGTGGTAAGATTCAAGTCGGTACCAATACGCTCTGTTACCCGTTGTGCCACCATTTCAGGAGGTGGTGCGCTATGACCTGATGGTGAAGGAGCCGCATTTATATCTTTGACTACTTGTGCATTTAATGCAGTCGATACAGCCATTATAGCCAGGGCAAAAACGATCTTTTTCATGTTTGAATAGTTTATAAGGTTTAAAGATAAATAGCAATTCACTACAAATGAGTTAAAAGAATGCTATCTTATTTATGATAATGATCAAAGTTATTCAAAATCTTTATACAAAAGATACTTTTTACGTATGGTCTTGAATGCTGCAATATCAGCCTGCCACGATGCTTTTATCTCTCTTTCTGACATGCCTTTGACAACCTGCAACTTTAAGATCGTATTGCCCGCCAGCTTATCAAAAAAAGGAGTGAAAAAACGTTCTTTATCGGCAGGTATGGCCCACTTGTATGCTCTTAACAGCCAGGAAAGATTTATTCCGTCAGTTATAGCAGATAATGCCTCTTTTTTGTTGTAGGCAACACATTGGCCCCATACTACCTGATGATAGTGTAAAGGCTGCGAAGCACCTACCGTACTTTCGGGTATATAGCTATAAGCTGACTTGCCATAAAAATTGGGATGTCCCCATTGCTGGAACGGCTTATCAGTACCGCGGCCCACATCCACAATAGTACCCTCAAAGAAGCACAATGAAGGGTATATATAAACTGCGGCCATGGTGCGCAGATTGGGTGATGGTGGAAATAATAATTCGTATTTTTTTGTATGGTCATAATTAACACAGGAAACGACCTGCATTTTAAGACTATCAGCATGTGCAAACCAATGCTCCCCAACTAACATCTTAGCATACTCCCCTGCCGTCATGCCATAAACAACAGGTATAGGTTGCATACCTACAAAAGATCTGAGCGAAGTATCGAGAACGGGGCCGTCTATATAAAATCCATTTGGATTTGGCCTATCCAGCAGCACAAAGGTTTTGTTGTTTTCTGCGCAGGCTTCCATAGCATATTGCAGTGTAGATATGTATGTATAAAAACGCACACCTACATCCTGCAGGTCGTAGATAACAATATCCACATCTGCCAATTGCTGCACCGATGGTTTTTTATTTTTTCCATACAGGGATACTACAGGTAAGCCTGTGGCACTATCTATACTATTACCAATGGTAGCACCTGCATCCTCCCGGCCGCGAAGACCATGCTCGGGGACAAATATTTTTACCACATTTATATGCAGACTTAACAAAGTATCAACCAATAGCATATTTCCTATTACAGCACTCTGGTTTATAAGTAGTGCAACACGTTTGTTCTTTATTAACGGGAGGTATACATTTAGTTGACCGGCACCGCTTATTATATCTGTATGATTGTTAATGCTGATCTCCTGCGAATAGACAGGTGAAAATGATACAAATGCTATTATTAAAAATATAATTTTTCGTAAAATGCAGGGCATGAATTGTTTGTAATTTTATATAAAGATAACGGCATGAATAGTATAATAATACCTACCTTGCAGCCATTATTGAAAAAAAATAAGCGATATCAATGCAACAAGTAAAAAATGGAGATACTGTAAGTGTCCATTATCATGGTAAGCTGAATGACGGCTCTACATTTGACAGCTCTGAAGGCAGGGAACCACTGGAATTCACAGTTGGTAGCGGACAAGTAATAAAGGGGTTTGATGATGCCGTAATAGACATGAAACCAGGGGATAAAAAAACCGTTAATATTCCGGTTGACCAGGCATACGGACAACCAAATGATGATATGGTAATGGAATACCCTATCACTGATTTTCCGGCTGATATGAAACCCGAAGTAGGCATGGAATTACAAATGAGTGATAACGATGGCAATGTATTTCCTGTAGTGATAACAGACGTACTGGAAGATAGCGTAGTGCTGGATGCAAACCATCCCCTTGCAGGTGAAGACCTAATCTTTGATATAGAATTAGTATCTGTAAAATAATATCTGTCATACAGTTAGTTACATGCCGGATAGAAATATCCGGCATTTTTATTTTAACTATTTTTAATACCCGTTATTATTACATTTGTCATCAGCCAATAATCTACTATGTCCTTAATTTCTTTACTGCTGATACAGGCAGATACGGCAATGAAAGCCGCTGCAGATGCTACCAATACACCTGTTGAAAAAATATCCCTTTTTAATTTACTAAAGGAAGCCGGTGTCTTAATGGTTCCTCTAGCTATTTGTTCCATAATACTTGTATATGTATTTGTAGAACGACTGCTGGTAATAAGAAAAGCCGGGCAGGTAGATAGTACCTTTATGCTGCGTGTAAGAGAACAGATAACATCGGGCAACCTGGTAGCTGCAAAGGCAAGCTGTAAAAATGCAGCGGGACCAGTGGCGCGCATGATAGAAAAAGGCATTACCCGCATAGGAAAGCCAATAGATAACATAGAAAAATCGATGGAGAATACCGGCAAGCTGGAGGTGTATAAACTGGAGAAGAATATCTCTATACTATCTACGCTGGCAGGCATAGCACCCATGTTCGGGTTCCTGGGTACCATTGCAGGTATGATCATACTCTTTTTTAATGTACAGCACCAGGGCTTTTCTCTTGAGACAATTGCCGGTGGCATCTATACCAAGATGGTAACATCGGCAGTAGGGCTTATAATAGGATTGCTGGCTTATGTGGCATACAATTACCTGAACGCCCAAATCAATAAGAATGTAAATAGAATGGAAGCTGCATCTGTAGAATTCCTCGATATATTACAGGAACCTGCACACTAAATCGCCATCAGATGAACCTAAGAAAACATTTACGTGAAAGCCCCCAGGCACATACATCTGCACTCAACGATATATTGTTTATACTATTGCTGTTTTTTCTAATCATATCTACGCTTGCTAATCCTAATGTTGTAAAGCTCTCCATACCTAAGGCACAAAGCGATACAAAAGCCAAACAAACGGTAGTTGTATCAATAGATTCAAAACAACATTTTTTTGTAGGTACTACATTGGTAAGTCCCGATTCGCTGCAAGGCGATATAAACAGGGTAGTAAAAAAATCGCAAGATGCGGAACCTACCGTGGTTATTAATGCAGATAAACAAGCCACTGCAGATAATATTGTTGCGGTAATGCGCGCTACGCATTTCCTGCACCTGCGCACCGTGCTTGCTGTGGATAAACAAGGAAATAAATAGAAGCATAAAAAAACATCGGCACCTATACTTCCATATCAGATTCCCCAATAGAATACCTGAAAGGTGTTGGGCCACAACGTGGTGACCTGCTACGGAAAGAACTGCAAATAGCCACCTACGAAGATCTGCTGTTCCATTATCCCTACCGTTACTTTGACCGTACACAAATAACAAAGATCGCTGCCATAAACCCGCATACAGAATATGTGCAACTTAGCGGTACGCTGGTAAACATATTTGAAGAGGGTGAGGGCAGAAAGAAAAGGCTGGTAGCTACCCTGTATGATGATACCGGAAGAATAGAACTGGTATGGTTTCAGGGGGCGCAGTGGCTGAAGAAGAGCCTAAAGGAAAATGAACAATATATTGTTTTTGGGAAGGTAGCAGTGTTTAACGGGATCATCAACCTTCCCCATCCTGAAGTGGAACTATGGAGTACAGCAACTGCCGTAGCCGGATTGCAACCAATGTACCCAACCACTGAGAAACTGAAAGCCAGAGGCGTTACTAATCGTTCGTTCGCCAAGTTAACTCAGAGCCTTTTTGAAAAAATAAAACCTGGAGATATACCTGAAATATTACCTGCTGAGATCATCAGGGAATACCAGCTTTGCAGCAGGGCTGCTGCATTAAAATGGATCCACTTCCCCGATAGTGAAGAACACATGCAACTGGCGAAGTACCGGCTGAAATGGGAAGAACTGTTTATATCCCAACTGACCATAGCAAGGATACGATTACAGCACACGATACAGCCGGGTTGGAAATTTGAAAAAGTAGCTGAACACTTTAATGATTTTTTCAACAAGCACCTACCCTTCCAGCTTACCAATGCGCAAAAACGTGTGCTGAAAGAAATAAGAATAGATACCGTAACCGGCAAGCAAATGAACCGGCTATTGCAGGGTGATGTGGGAAGCGGGAAAACTATTGTAGCTGTTATGGCTATGCTGCTTGCTATGGATAATGGCTTTCAGGCTTGTATAATGGCACCCACCGAAATACTGGCACAGCAACACTACCAAAGTATAAGCAGTCTGCTGGAAGGAATGAATATACACGTAAGATT
Source organism: Taibaiella sp. (assembly GCA_013815385.1). Lineage (GTDB taxonomy): Bacteria > Bacteroidota > Bacteroidia > Chitinophagales > Chitinophagaceae > JACDGL01. The sequence continues at coordinate 103,817 of JACDGL010000001.1, forward strand.
ACTAACCGGCAATATAAAGGGAAAGGAACGTAAAGAAATATTGCAAGGACTGGCAGACGGTAGCACACCTATAGCAATAGGCACCCACGCACTGATAGAAGAAAGCGTGCAATTCAAAAACCTGGGACTGGCAGTAATAGATGAGCAGCATCGCTTTGGTGTGGGGCAGCGTGCACGCTTATGGAAAAAAAATGATAAAGCCCCGCATGTGCTAGTAATGACCGCTACTCCTATACCCCGTACGCTTGCTATGACGCTATACGGAGACCTGGATATATCAGTGATTGACGAATTGCCACCCGGCAGGCAGGAAATAAAGACGGTACATCGTATAGATATGAACCGTGCCCGTGTAATGGAATTCATGAAAACTGAAATAAATAAGGGCCGCCAGGCATACATTGTATATCCATTGATCGAAGAATCAGAAAAAAGTGATTACGAAAGCCTGCTGGCGGGATATGAGCAGGTAAAAGTGTGGTTCCCGGAAGATAAATACCGCATAGCTATGGTGCATGGGAGGCAGGAGTCGGCATTAAGGCAGCGTAATATGCAGCGTTTTGTAAGTGGCGATGCTCAGATACTGGTGGCAACTACAGTAATAGAAGTTGGCGTGAATGTACCTAATGCATCTGTAATGCTTGTAGAAAGTGCTGAGCGCTTTGGATTATCGCAGCTGCACCAACTAAGGGGGCGCGTAGGCCGTGGCGCAGACCAGTCTTATTGCATATTACTGACCGGCAATAAGTTATCTAATGAAAGCAAGCAGCGCATGCAGATAATGACCTCTACAACCAATGGGTTTATTATAGCAGAGAAAGACCTGGAAATGAGAGGCCCGGGCGACCTGTATGGCACCAAACAAAGCGGCTTACTGAAATTTAAAATAGCTGACCTGGTACATGATACTGCCATACTGGAACAAAGTAGAAATGCTGCCAAACAAGTAATAGAAAAAGATCCCGGGTTAATATATCCGCAGCACCAACCCCTGAAACACATATTGTTACAACAATCCAAGCAATCGCATTGGAGCAAAATAAGCTAACACCGTTCTTGTCTTCAAGGGCTTGATAAATTTCTCTTATAGCACTATTTCCAATTTTTATAAAAAAACTAATTAAACGTTTGTTTAGTATTAAACAAACGTTTAGTTTTGTGCCGTGAAAAGAAAAGAGGATACAGATGGAGTACAATGACAAGCAACAACAGATAATAAGTACTGCGGAAAAGCTATTTGCATCTAATGGCTTTGACGGGACATCGGTACGGGACATAGCGACCGAAGCAGGTGTTAATCTGGCTATGATATCCTACTACTTCGGATCGAAGGAGAAATTGATGCAGGCTGTATTTGCTATGCGTACAGAGCATATGAGGCTACGCTTCCAGACTTTGCTGGAAAATAAAGACCTTGCCCCCCTGCAAAAAGTATATTTACTGGTAGATGACTACATAGATAAAATATTAGAGCAGCAGGAGTTCCACAAAATAATGATGCGCGAACAGATGATCAATAAGAATAGTGCCATAGCACTGATGATCTGTGAAACCAAGAAGCGCAATATGGAATTGATCAAAAAGCTGATAAACGAAGGACAAAAGGCCGGACAATTCAAAAAGAACATAGATGTGATGCTGTTGATGACCACATTGATAGGCACCACTTCCCAATTAGTCACCACACAGCACTTTTACCGCGAAGTGAGCAACCACCAGGATATGCCTGATGATGAATTCCAGAAACATTTGAAGAAAAAACTGAGCACCCATTTAAAATCATTATTTAAAGCACTACTGACCTATGAGAACTAGTATATACAAAGCAGGTATGCTTACTGCTGTTATGCTGATAGCCGCCGCAGGCATGAGGGCAAATGCACAGGATGCACGAAAGCTAACAGTAGATGAAGCTGTGCAGATGAGCATACAGAACAGCAAACAACTGCGCATCAGCAAGGCCAAAGTAGATGAAGCTACTGCTACCCTGCATGAGGCACGCGATAACAAACTCCCAGACGTAAAAGCATCGGGGGCCTACCTCAGGATCGACAACCCCAATGTAGACCTGAAAGTAAAATTAGGGAGCAGCTCTACCACAACCGGGGAACCACAAAAAAGCTCTACTATAAAAGTAGACCAGGCACTATACGGAATTGTAAATGTCAGCCTTCCACTATTTTCAGGCTTACGGATACATTACGGTATAGAATCAGCAAAATACCTGGAAAAAGCGGCACAACTGGATGCGGATAATGACCGGCAGGCAGTGATAGAAAATACGATAAATGCCTATAGCAACCTGTATAAAGCTAAAAAATCAGTAGAGCTAGTAAATGAGAACCTTAGCAGATCAAAACAAAGGGTGAGCGACTTCAGCAGTATGGAACAGAACGGATTGATGGCTAGAAACGATCTACTGAAAGCGCAGCTTGAATCATCGAATATAGAGCTGTCTTTGCTGGATGCGGAGAACAACTACAAGATCGCCTCGATAAATATGGCACTTATGCTGGGCATGCCGGAAAATACAGAGATAATGCCGGACAGCGCCTCGCTGGAACAAATGCAGGACAGCAAAAACATAACAGATTGGGAACAGGGAGCACTACAGAACCGAAAAGATATACAGGCGCTTAACTACAGGCATAAGGCTGCAAATGCCCATATCAGATCTATAAAAGGCGAGTATTATCCGGGTATAGCACTTACGGGCGGCTATATAGCAGCTGATATACCCAACCTGCTTACCATTACCAATGCAATAAACGGTGGTATAGGATTACAATATAATATTGGATCACTATGGAAAACAGGGGCAAAAGTAGCCCAGGCAAGAGCGCGGGAACAACAGATAGAAGCTAATGAAGCCATGCTGGATGACCAGGTGCGGATACAGATAAGCCAGGCATACCAGAACTACCTACTAAACCAGAAAAAGACAGAAGTGTATAATAAGGCCGTAGAGCAAGCCAATGAGAACTACAAAATAACCAAGAATAAATATGACAATAGCCTGGTAACCACAACAGACCTGCTGGACGCAGACCTGGCACAACTACAGGCCAAACTCAACTATGAATACTCTAAGGCAGATGCATTCGTAGCTTATAAAAGACTGCTGCAAACCGCAGGTATGCTCAATTAAAAATATCTTATCATTTAAACTAAAACCGCTGCAAAAAGTAAAATATATCTTATGGCAACGCAAGTAAATACAGAAGTAAAAGAAGTGAACCACACACCAGGTATGGCTGCTGTAGAAAATGAAGCGCCGAAAAAACGTAATAAACGCTTCCGGCTGATACTTATAGTACTGGTAACAATAGGTGTAATATTCGGCATCTCCAAATTCATACACTCTCTGCATCATGAGACTACTGATGATGCGCAGATAGAGGCTAATATAAGCCCTGTAATACCACGTATAGCAGGATATATATCAGAGATACGCGTGAAGGACAACCAGATGGTAAAAAAGGGCGATACCCTTATGATACTGGATAACCGCGATATGCAGATAAAGCTGGACCAGGAAATGGCAGCGCTGACCACAGCAAAAAGCAGTATGGCAGTTGCAGAGGCATCAACCAGTGCAGCACAGGCAAACGTTGCTACTTCAAGAGCCAATATATCTACCGCAGACGCGCAAATAGAAGCTGCTAAAGTAAACGTGTGGCGCACCGGCGAAGACTATAAAAGGTATGCTAACCTGATAAAAGACCACAGCATAACCCAACAGCAGTACGAACAGGTACAGGCCGCAAAACAAACAGCAGAACGCCAGCTGCAAGTGTTGGTAGACCAGAAAAACGCAACTACACAACAATCTGCAGCGGTAGCATCCCAAAGTAATGCAACCGGCCAGCAAATAAGTGTAGCAAGGGCTACCATACAGCAGCGCCAGGCCGATGTGGATAATGCGAAACTGAATTTATCCTATACGGTTATTACAGCCCCTGAAAATGGCCTTGTATCAAAAGTGAATGTACAGGCAGGGCAATATGTACAGGCCGGGCAGTCTTTATTCAGTGTAGTGCTGGATGAAACAGTATGGGTAGTAGCCAACTTTAAAGAAACACAGTTAAATAAAATGAAAATAGGCCAAAAAGTATCTGTGCATGTGGATGCATATCCCAGCCATGACTTTGAAGCCAAAGTAACTTCGTTCGCACCAGCTACCGGCTCCAGGTTTGCACTACTGCCTCCTGATAATGCATCAGGAAACTTTGTAAAAGTGGTACAACGCCTTCCTATTAAAATAGAATTTACCAATCCAAATGATAAGCTGGTTAAAGAACTGCGCCCCGGTATGAATGTGGACGTAGATGTAAACCTTGACTAAGAAAGCAAAAGCGATATAAATGCAACAACAAGCATCCCTGGTAGAATATGGTTTCAGAAGGGGTATCATTACCTTTACCGCAGTACTCTGCACCCTTCTTGAGATCGTAGATAGTACTATAGTGAACGTGGCCCTAAATGATATGAAGGGTAACCTAGGGGCCACATTAAGTGAAATAAGCTGGGTAATTACTGCATATGCGATCGGTAATGTAATAATAGTACCCATGACCACGTGGTTATCGCAGCAATTTGGCCGGAGAAATTACTTTGCCGTATCCATAATGATATTTACCGTTGCATCTTTTCTTTGCGGTAATGCCCATACTATATGGGAGCTGGTATTTTTCAGGTTCCTGCAGGGCTTAGGCGGCGGTGCATTGCTGGTAACATCGCAAACACTGATCACAGAGAGCTACCCTCCCGAAAAACGCGGTATGGCACAGGCGATATATGGAATGGGGGTGATAGTTGGGCCAACATTAGGGCCACCATTGGGGGGATATATTGTAGATCATTTTAGCTGGCCGTACATATTTTATATCAATATCCCCCTAGGTATTATTGCAATTATATTAACCATGCGGTTTGTACGCAGCCCTAAGTATGCCGAGAAAAAACTGGCGAGCGAAATAGACTGGCTGGGCATAGGTTTACTGGCAATATCAGTAGGGGCATTACAATATGTGCTGGAGCGAGGGCATGAGGATGACTGGTTCAATAGCACCACTATTACTGTTTTAATGGTGACCGCATTTTTTGGTTTCTTCTTTTTTGTCTGGCGGGAGCTAAATTATAAAAATCCAATCGTGGCTTTGCGGGTGCTCAAAAATGGGAATCTCCGAGTCGGAACGATGTTATCATTTGTACTTGGCTTCGGCCTATATGGGTCTACGTTTATTATTCCCTTATATACCCAGGCCACACTGGGATGGACGGCAACCCAATCGGGTTTGCTGATGATACCTGCCACCCTGGTAACAGCCTTTATGATGCCCATAATAGGGCAAATGATACAGCGTGGTGTAAAACAGCAATACCTTGTAGCCGCGGGAATGATCATCTTTTTCATCTACAGCTTCTGGGGGTATAGAATACTTACACCGGATACCAGTAAAGATGCCTTCTTCTGGATGCTGATAGTAAGAGGTTTTGGTATGGGACTACTGTTTGTACCTATTACCACCATGGCGTTATCTACGCTAAAAGGACAGCAAATCGGTCAAGGTGCCTCGTTTACAGGCATGATGCGCCAGTTGGGTGGCTCCTTTGGGGTAGCTGTGATAACCACTATAATGGCACACCAGAATATGGTACACAGGAATGGCCTTGTAAGCAGGCTGGATGTAAACAGTCCTGTAGTGCAGCAGCGCATATCAGGCCTGCAGCATAGCTATATTGCCAAGGGGATGGCGCCGAATGTGGCGCTGCAAAGCAGCTACCAAAGCCTTGATTACATGATCAATAAGCAGGCAGCTGTACTTTCCTATATGGATATATTCCTGCTGATAGGCGTTATGTTCCTGATATGCGTACCGTTTGTATTAATGGTACGTAGCAAAAAAATAAAAGAAAAGGTAGATATGTCAAACGCGCATTAAAAATTTTATATAAGAAAATAGCCTCTGCTTTCGCGGAGGCTATTTCTGTATTGCAGTAAAGATAATTGCTTATCCACTGCAATCGCGAGGTTTGGCACCGGCACAAAGATACGTTTACAAAGTGATAAAGCAGTAAAAACAGGCGGTCAAAAGAAAGTATTGCTTACCTTTGCCGCCGCAAACAGGTTCTTACTATAAATATGATCAGCCGAAGAAATATCAGGGTTAAGGTAATGCAGACATTATATACACTATCTGCTACCGGATCTGATGGACAGGAATTGAATAAAAAGAGCTCATCCCGGTTACTAAATGAAAAACTGGATAGATCATTAGACCTGTTTATACTGGCTATACTCTACACCGTACGCACCGCACAATATTCTGAGACGAGCGCCAGGCAGCGTGCATCGCGGTACCTGACCACTACAGATGACCTGAATGTAAATACCAAGATTGCAGAAAATGGATTTTTACTGCAATTGATGGCTAATGAAAGCTTTAATAAAAAGATAAAAGACCATCACCTTGAACGGCTTGTAGATGAAGAATGGGTAAAGAAGCTGTACCAGGAACTGGTAAAAAGCCCCGAATATACTGTCTATATTTCTTCAGCAGAGCGTACGCCAAAACTGGAAAAAGAAATGATCCGGTATATATGGGATCAGCTTATCAATAATAATGAAGCATTACAGGAATTTCTTACAGATGAAATGCCTGATTGGGAAGATGATCATAACATGACCGCCATGCTGATGGATAATTTATTCAAAAACTCAGCAAAAATAAACTTCGACACTCCTCTATCTGCTGAAAAACATGACTATGCACATGATCTGCTGAATGCGGTTTTAGATAAAGAAGCATACTGCATGGAGCTGATAAAACCTAAACTGGCCAACTGGGATACAGAACGTGTAGCTGTTATAGATATGCTGCTATTGAAGATGGGCGTTTGTGAACTACTCTACTTCCCTACCATACCTACCAAAGTGACTATTAATGAGTATATAGAGGTAGCTAAACTGTACAGTACTCCCCAAAGCGGCCATTTTGTAAATGGGGTGCTTGATAATATATTAAAAGACCTGGAAAAAGAAAATCTGATAAGAAAGCAGGAAAGAAACCGTAAATCATAAATTTGCAGAACAAATAAATGAAAATGCGCAGATATTTGATAATTATTTCCCTACTGGCACTTACTGCGTGTAATAGCAGCACCGAGCAAAATAAACAAACAGATAGCAAGCTATTACCCACCAACCTTGTAGATAACCCCTATACCGCAAATGGCCTGGATACAGCCGCCATGAAAGCCAAGCCTACAATGGATTTTAAAGATACCCTTCATGACTTTGGAAGCATACACGAAGGGGAAACGGTGGAATATGATTTTGAATATAAGAACAATGGTAAAAACCCACTCGTTATTACCAGTGCTGCGGGATCGTGCGGATGTACGATCGCTGACTATGCCCACGAGCCGGTAGCACCGGGCAAAGGCGGATTAATGAAAGTGAAATTTAATTCGGCCAGCAAACCGGGCCACCAGGAAAAAACGGTAACTATAATAACTAATTCGAATAAAGGGACACAGATGCTTTTTATTAAAGCGGAAGTAATAAAGAAATAGCAATCATTTTTTTCAACCATACAATTAAAAACAAATGTCCGTAAATCTAATGACAGTAATGCTGCAGACAGCACAGCCAGGCGGGTTTTCTCCATTGATACTAATGGTAGGTATGCTGGTGGTTATGTACTTCTTCATGATACGCCCGCAGGCAAAAAGAGCTAAAGAGCAGAAGAAATTTGCAGATAACATGAACACAGGCGAACAGATAGTAACTACCGCCGGTATACATGGCCGCATAAGCCGCATAAATGAAGATGGCACTTTGAAAATAGAAGTGGCACATGGCACATTCATTAACATGGAACGCTCTGCTGTATCTATGGAAATGACTGCTGCTTACCGTAAAAGGGCTGATGCAGCAGCAACAGCTACCACCACGCCTGCAACAACAAAATAAAATTGCAACCAATGCTTAAAGTAGGGATCACCGGAGGCATTGGTACAGGAAAAACTACAGTATGCCAGGTGTTCGAAACACTTGGCATACCTGTTTTTTATGCAGACACTGCTGCAAAAGAACTGATGAATACCGATACCGCTTTAAGAACTGCTATCATCAACCTATTTGGTAAAGAGGTATACAACAATGGCCTACTTGATAATAAGCGCCTTTCAGAGTTAGTATTTAACGACAGCGAAAAACTGTCTAAGTTAAATGCTATTGTGCATCCTGCTACTATAGCGTATGGTAAAGAATGGATGGAAAAACAGCAGGCGCCATATGTAATAAAGGAAGCCGCCATCTTTTTTGAAAGCGGGTCTTATAAAGATATGGATGTGGTGATAGGCATTGCCGCACCGTTAGGGCTTCGTATTGAAAGAGCCATGCAACGCGCCGGCGCTACTCTGGAACAAGTGAATGCGCGTATAGCACAACAAATGGACAATGACGAAAAGATGAAGCTATGCCAGTATGTATTGGTAAATGATGAACATGAAGCCATCTTGCCACAGGTAATAAAGCTGCATCATACCTTTATTGAAATGGCTAAAGGATAATTATATTCCCGCATCTTTCTGTAGGTTCTTATACTGTTTCAGGTTATCCTCGTCTTTCTCTGCATTTATTATCTTCTGTGTATATTCCTTTACCACACCTGCATGTCGGGTAGCCTGGGCGGCGAGATCTTTATCGTCAGATTTAGCCTTTTCATCCAGTTCTTTCTTTAGCCGGAAAAGATAAGACCCAAAACCTAAGCGATAAGATTTAATCCCATCGCTCATAGCAAACCCAGCAATGATGCGAACACCTTTTTCAAATGCTGCATCGTCCTTTACTTTTTGCAGGTAATAATATAGACCGGTAGTAAACTGAAATTTACGTGTACCGTACACATAAGGTGCAGCATTGGTAAAGATCTCAATATCCTCTGTGCGTGCAGTACCACCTATAATATACCATATGGAAGACTGTAAGCTTGCCTGCGGATTAGTACCGGATAATTGTTTCGCATAATTATAGCCTTTAAGAGAATCTATACTATATAGGGCATATAATGTATTGCCCGCTATCAGGTAGGAGCTATCATACAATGCGTCTTTCAGATTATTTTCATCGGGCATTATTTTCCATTTACCCAATAGCTGGTAAGCATAGGCACGCACTTTTTTATTACCATCATTTATTGCAAGATATTGCACCTGACCCTTCCAGCGTTCGTGCAGCTTTTCTGAACTAACAGTATTTAAAGACGTAAGGGCGTATTCTTTAATAGAAGGAATAGTACAGTTAAGAGCATTATCAAGTAATAACTGAGCGCTGCTATCATCTGTCTTTTTCATGGCGCCATCAATAGCCAATCTTTTAGCAGTATAATCATTTACACTATTGAACTGTATAAGCCATTGTTTAGGCTTCTTATTCTCCTTCAGATCCCCTACCAGGATATGCGTATAATCGGGTACTATTACCGGGCGTTCTCCATTCTTATAAGGGTAAACAAAAGTTGTTTTATGGTGCGAAATATCCCAATCAACTATAGTTGTATTACCGGTTGCGGATATGACAGCTGCTTTAAGCGGAAGATGGAATGTATATATACTATCCTGCTGCACCTGATCTACATGTACTGTTAGCAGCTGTGCGTCATCGTCGTATGCGTATTTTACATTTAATACAGGGTGCCCGCTATGATAATACCATTGGTTAAAGAAAAGGTTCCAGTCTTTGCCGGTAGCTTCTTCTACTGCCAGGCGCCATTGTGCTGCTTCGCCTGAATGCAGGGCATTGCGGGTAAGATAAAGGTTCATTGCTTTATAAAAAGCCTCATCGCCCATCAGGGTCTGCATACAATGCAGTATTGCCCCGCCCTTCTCATAAGAAATCGGGTCAAACACCTCCTCTTTATCATTATAATAATAGCGCACTAATGGTGCATCGGATGTGCGTGAAAAATTTAGATATTTCTGCAGGTCCTCGTAAGCCAGTTTCTGTGCGTAGGCTTCTCCGTACATGTGCCGTCTCCAGAGTTGTTCGCTATAATTTGCAAATGATTCATTAACCGTTACATTAGACCATGATTCGCAGGTAACATAATCACCAAACCACTGGTGAAATAATTCGTGCGAAACCACGTCTTCAAAATTAATATCACCTATTTCCCTAGAGTTCTGGTTTAGAAATTCGCCAAAAAGGCTGGCGCTGGTATTCTCCATAGCGCCTGAAACATAATCGCGCACTACAACCTGGGCATATTTATTCCATGGATAGGGCACACCTGTTATATTGGAAAAATACTCCATCATATCGGGTGTGTTATTAAACATTTTTCTTGCATAGGGCGCATAAGCAGGTTCTACATAATAATCTACATCCCTATCTCTCCATTTGTCTTTAATTACCGAAAACTTGCCAATTGCAAACATTACTGCATATGCCTGTATTGGTTTATCCATCTTCCATGTATCCGTACGCATGCCTTTGGCTATAACGTGTTTGGCGAGGTAGCCATTGCTAAGTGTTGTAAAGCTATCAGGCACCGTAAGGTGTATCTCGGTAGTAAACTTCTGATTTGGCTTATCTATAGTAGGCATCCAGTGCGAATTGGATTCTGTTTCACCTTGTGTCCATATCTGTGCAGGTTTATTAGGAATGGCATAATCAGTATTAATGAAATACAAACCCCGGTCATCTGTAATAGCTGCGCTACCGCCTGTTACCATACTATACGGCATAGCCCGGTATTTAATGTATAACTCTATCGTATCGGCAGCGTTATAGGCCCTGTGGAACTTTACGTTCAATTTGTTTTCCGCATAGGTATACGGTACTGGTGTTAAGTTGCCCCTATTGTACAGTAATACACTATCTATGTGCATGCTTTTGGCATCCAGGGCTAAGGTATCGGTAGTATAGCAATAAGGATGAAGGCGCACCCATGCTGATGCATCTGCGGTCCTTTCTTTCCAGTTAAAGGACAGGTCAACCCTGGTGTGGGTTATTTCCCATGTCTTGGTAGCCGATGCCCTGTAATCGCTATTAGAAGCTATAACAGAGACAGTATCCAGTACCACATTGGTTTTTATAGCCTTACGAGCGGGTCCGCAGGAAAGCAGGAAAAACGAGCAAATAATAACAGGAAGCAGATGTTTCATATAATGCACGAAAATAAGATGAAAGTGCAGATATTATTATCACCTTAAAGAGGGGAAAAACATATAAAAAACATAGGATAAGCGAAAGCATGCCTAAAATATGGCGAGCCACGGCTAAATGATTACTTTTGCCCCGAAATAGCGTAGGAATGCTGCAAATAACTGTAAACCAACAGACTACTTTTGAAACTGATATTAAAGAGGGTGAGTGGCTGATAAACGCTACCACTGCAAAGTGGGATGTAAAAGAACTGGCAAACGGCCTGATAAGCATACTCTATAATAATAAGAGCTATACCGCTATAGTAGAGAAGATTGATATTAAGGCAAAGGAATTAAGGCTGCGAATTAATGGTCAGGTGTACAATGTAGCAATTAAAGAACCTATAGATCAGTTACTTGCCAGCATGGGAATGAACATGCAGGCGGCAAAGAAAGCAGAACCTGTAAAAGCACCAATGCCGGGTATGATAATAAAAATACTGGTTACCCCGGGCCAGGTGATAAATAAAGGTGACGGGCTGCTGATACTGGAGGCAATGAAGATGGAGAATATAATAAAAGCCACCACTACCGCCACCGTGAAAGCTATAAAAGTAAACGAACGCACTGCTGTAGAAAAAGGTGCTGTATTAATAGAACTGGAATAGCATGTACCTTACCCGAAGTCTGAAATATATTATCCTTTCCCTCTTTGCTTTAATACCGGCATTGCCGGTAGTTGCCCAGGCATTCTCCTATGTCTATATACAGGGTGATAAGCAAACACCATTTTACGTAAAGCTGGAAGACCAGATGCAGCAACGGTATGGAAAGAATTACAGTATCATTTCGCAGCTGGCACCGGGACCAATACATATAGATATATTGTTTCAGCAAAATGTATATCCGGCGGAGAAATTCATTATCGATGTACCTGAAAACGGATATCGGGGTTTCCTTATAACCCGGAAGGATAACAAGTGCCGGCTATACGACCTGCAAAAACAGGCATATGTTGAAAGTAAAGCAGAACCAGTTGTGGCATCTATACCGGTTCCTGAGATTAAAGATATAGTGGTGAACAATGCAGTACCAGACAGCATGCCACGAGCAGCACAGACACGACCTGTACCAAAAAATGAAACAACTGCATCAAGCCAATCTATAGTAAGTAATGCACCTGCAAAAGCTATTGTACCTGTGGCAGCCCCACCAAGATTCATTAACAACATAGAACTGGGCAATGCGCATACCGCATCTGCCAGGGATACGTCAGTTATTGAGAAAGCTGCTATTAATACAACAAATACAGGTGGCATTATCAATAGTGACTGCCCCCAGCCTATCAGTACTCCGGACTTTGATAACCTGCGCGGTAAAATGATGAAAGAAGAGGATGGGGACCGCCTTAAATTTCTGCTCGGAAAACTGGGCAACTGCTATACTACAATGCAGGTACGCTTGCTGGTGAATGGCCTTGTGTACAATGGGGAGCGGTTTGAGTTTTTGAAAAGATGTTATTCGCGGGTTACAGACCAGTCTAACTTTAAACAATTGGAAAATGTACTTACTTCAGAGGATTGGAAAATTAATTTTCGTAAAATAGTGCAATAAATATACAACTATGAAAAGCAAAAGTTATTTACTGATAGTACTACTGGGATTAATGGCATCGTGCCAGCGCGATAAACGTGAAATGCTGGTACAAAACTGGCATGCGGTGGCATTAGATAACCCACAGATGAATGTGCTTGTAGCCCAGCAGCAGCAATTTATAGATACTGTAGGTAAGGGCACTGATGTAGCTACAAACCTGGCTACCTATGGCACTACCAATATGGATAGCTTTAAGAAAGACCTGCAGATACAACTGGACAGTTTTAAGATGCTGCAGCAGCAAACATTAACTGATACCTGGTTCAACTTTAAAAAGAACGGAACGGCAATACTCACCTTTAATGGCGTTGACAATAAAAGTAAGTGGTATTTTGATGATGAGGGGAACCTGATACTGGATGAGATAAAAGAAAAAAGCACCAGTGACCATCTGAAAATGAATATGATAGAATTAAATGATACCTTATTGAAATTAAAATTCACGCAGCAAGGGCAGGAAAGCATAGTAACCTTCGTTCCGGGAAAAAAATAAGTATAGTATCATTATCTTTACAAGCTTTTAGAAAAATTCAATATAACTCAGCAATACAATATGCGTACAATACCTCTGCGTCAAGCACTGCGCGAAGCAATGGAAGAAGAAATGCGTCGTGATAACAGCGTATTCCTGATGGGTGAAGAAGTAGCACAATACAATGGCGCATACAAAGTGAGCCAGGGAATGCTGGATGAATTTGGCGATAAAAGGATAATAGACACTCCGATATCAGAACTGGGCTTTACCGCAATAGGTGTAGGCGCAGCAATGAACAATACAAGGCCTATCATAGAATTTATGACCTGGAACTTTGCCGAACTGGCACTTGACCAGATCGTAAACCATGCAGCAAAGATATTATCCATGAGCGGGGGACAATTTAGTTGCCCCATCGTATTCAGGGGACCTAATGGCTCTGCAGGGCAACTTGGGGCGCAGCACTCACAGGCATTTGAGAACTGGTATGCTAATGTGCCCGGACTAAAGGTAATATCCACAATGAACCCCTACGATGCCAAAGGCCTGCTGAAAAGCGCTATACGCGATAATGATCCGGTAGTATTTATGGAGAGTGAAATAGCGTATGGGGAAATGGCCGAAGTACCTGAAGAAGAATACCTGATACCTATAGGCAAAGCCGATGTAAAACGCAATGGTACCGATGTAACCATTGTATCTTATAATAAAATGATGAAGGTGGCCATGACCGCCGCAGAAGAGCTGGCAAAAGAAAATATTAGTGCTGAGGTCATAGACCTGCGCACGATACGTCCGCTTGACTGGCAGACCATTGCCGAATCTGTAAAAAAGACAAACCGTCTTGTGATAGTAGAGGAGCAATGGCCTTTCGGTAGTGTATCATCAGAGATCACCTACCGGATACAGAAAGAGGTATTTGACTATCTGGATGCACCTATACTGCGCATCTGCTCTGCTGATACCAATATGCATTATGCATCCAATCTGGTTGCAGCGCACATACCCGATGTACCACGCACTGTAAAGCTGGTGAAAGAGGTGCTCTATATGAAAAAATAAGCTTCTAGCCTTTTGAAGCAAGAGGCGGTGGTGTAAATTTTGTAACAGGATTTCTGATGCCTTCTATACTGTGCAGGTAGGTGTATATAGCTCCCAGGTCTTCTCTGGTCATTTTGCCATACATTGTCCAGGGCATTATTGTATTAAAGCTGCCTTTCTCCACTACCTGTGGCTTGTACAAAGAATCAACATACCCCTTAAACCTGTTAACAAATGCATCTTCATTCCAGTCGCCTATACCTGTTTCTCCATCTGAAGTAATATTCGCAGATGCAATAACAGAGCCATCCGGCATATTGAACTCGCGGCCTCCGCTGAAGGCGAGATCTTTAATTATTTGTCCTTTATCAGCCTTTGTGTGGCATTCTATACATCCTGCTGCATTTACCAGGTAAGCGCCATAAGCATGTCTATTAGACGGGTCAGGTCTTTTATGCGGATCGGCAACTTTAGGAATTGTATTAATTATAAAATTCATAGGGAAATCTGATACCGATGCAGGAACAATATTGTACACAGGCTGCAAACTGCGTATATAGGCTATTATAGATTTTATATCCTCCGGGTCCATTTTGCCATAATATGGATACGGCATTACAGGGAACATTGCCCTGCCTTCTTTCGTAACACCGGTGGTAATAACGCGGTACAATTCTTCATCAGTATACCGGCTGATGCCAACAGGGGTGATGTTAGCAGAGCGATATGAACCAGGAAACCCAAAAGAACGATCGAACAATTCCCCACCCTTACCCAATGTACCGGGTATCAGAGGTGCCGAGAATCTTGTCCAGTCTCGGGTTGAATGGCAATCCACGCACACCGTCACTGATGAAGCAAGATATCTGCCCCGTTCCACATTTTCAGGTGACTTGTCAATAGTCAGTTTTTCGCCCACCTTTATATCAGGCAATGCAAATTTTATATAGGTAAGTAGTGCCCCTAGTGCTACCAGTAGCACTAGCAGGGCATATCCTATAACTCTAAAAACTTTTTTCATAAAACACGTTATACATTAGGTTAATTACAACTCTATTATTTATACTGCAATTTTATAAAATGTTTTTCATCCATCAAATAGTTGCCATGTATCTACAGAAAAGTTTTTATAATATAAATTATAGAATTCCTTTAATGCTTGCTGGCTACACCTCTCCGAAATAACAAACTATACCCAAAAATCACCCTATATTTGAGGCCTTTGTATGCAAACTGAGCAACTGGAAACACCCGTAATAATAATAGGCGCAGGGCCCGCCGGAGCTGCAACATCCATTTTCCTATCTAAAGAAAAGATACCTCATATAGTTCTGGAGAAAGAAGTATTTCCACGGGATAAAGTATGCGGCGACGCATGCAGTGGGAAAACTGCACTGGTGCTACGCAGGGCCAACCCTGAATGGATGGACGAAATATTGGCAAACGAGCAGGAATTTACTCCATCATACGGTATCCGTTTTGTAGCCCCAAATGGCAAAGCGCTGGATATACCATTTACACCAAACCGCACCCCGGAAACAAAAGCTCCGGGCTTTACTGTTCCACGGCTGGTATTTGATGATTTTCTGTTCCGGAAAATGCCCTCTCCATATGCTACTATTATGCAAGGCATAAAAGTGCTGAGTATAGAAAACCTTGCAGGTAAAACAGTACAGGTAACCGTACAGAACGGTGAGCAGCAATATATAATCACCAGTCCTATAATACTGGGTGCAGACGGCGATAAAAGCATAGTGCGTAAAAAGTATATCAACAATAGCACGTCACCCAAAACGTATGCAGTAGGCCTGCGGGCATATTATGAAGGCGTGACCGATCTGCTGCCCGATAATTTTATAGAATTACATTTTCTGCCAGAGGTCTTACCTGGATATTTCTGGATATTTCCATTACCAAATGGCATGGTAAATGTAGGTGTAGGCATTCTTTCTGAGACTATACGTGATAAAAAGATAAACCTGCGCGAACAGATGTTGCACGCAATAAAGACAAATAAAGACATAAGCCACCGGTTTGCAAATGCCAAACTGCATGACAAGATACAGGGCTGGGGCTTGCCGCTTGCTATGGAACGGCAGCCTTTATCAGGAGACAATTTTATATTGACGGGTGATGCAGCAAGCCTCATAGACCCATTTAGTGGCGAAGGCATAGGGAATGCCTTATATAGCGGCATGCTTGCAGTAGATGCGATAAAGAAAAGCATAGCCCAAAAAGATACAAGCAAGGTCTTCTTTAAAGAGAACTATGATGATGTAGTGTATAAGCGATTAGGAGATGAGCTGAAGATAAGCGCCACCCTTCAAAAATTATGTAAATATCCGTGGCTCTTTAATTTTGTTGTTAACAAAGCATACAAAAGCCCGTCTTTAAAAAACACAATCAGTTGTATGTTCACTGATATGGATCTGCGCGACCAGCTTAGCAAACCAAGTTTCTACCTAAAAATACTATTCAACAGATAGGGTTAACGGAATATCAGTTTGTTGGTAAATTGGTTATCCTCTATATCAGCGCGTAAGAAGTACATGCCGGTTTGCAATCCTGTTAACCGTAGTGTTGTGGTGTTGTTCCATTGCTGCGAGGGGATGCTGACGCTATACACTACCCTGCCGGCAATATCAGTTAACGATAATTTCATATTGGTGCCCGGCAGCCCTGTCCATCTTACATAAAACAAACCATTGTTAACCGGATTGGGATAAACACTGATCACCTGGTCTTTGTCAGTCCAGTCTATACGGCGTACCCGGGAGTAAAACATATTGCCGTTAAGCAATGTATAGCGCAGGCGATAATATACGGATGCATTTGTTTTTACAACCGGGGTATCTGTATAATTATATACAGCCACGTCTTTATGCATTGCCGCAACAGAATAGATAGTACTGAAATTACTATCGTTGGGTGAGCGTTGCAGTTCATAATTATTTACAGCTGTATCTATATAAGATGTCCATTGGGAAGATACGTTTTGAAGATTAATGCGCTGGGCATCAAACAAGAGATAGTCAATGCCAATTGGGAATGTATGTGTAGGACCCCCATCATTAAACCATAGTTCTGAGAATGAAGGCAGGTTCAATTGCGCATAATATCCCTGGTCATATGGAACCCATTTGATCTTGCCGGATGGGTAATAGCTGTAGGTTCCAGTCAAATTATCAGACAGATCACCATTTTCATGATCGGTATTTGGATCATCATACTTTGTAATACCCATCGTATAGGCATCTTCTGCGCGGGTACAGGAGGGGCACAAAGAATCCGTTAGCATAGCTACTACATCTGTGTCAAGAATATAAAGGCGTACCCCTACAGAATCTGATGGCGTTGTACTACTCTTTGCTGTGAAGCTGCGCGGAAAATAATATTGTGTGCTCCCGGCATTGGCCAGTGATGTATGAGGATAGGCAGTAAATGTAGTATTCGGTAACACTTGTCCCTGTGGATTAGCAGATGCCAATATCTCAGTTACATGTACAAAATCTACAAATTGGTTACCGGTCAGATCTTGGGTAGCGGAGGTAACAGAAGAAGCGGTGAGCACAGGATATTTAAGATCAAAAATATGAATATCATCCACAGCTATCCCTTCAAAAGTAGCACCAGGATCAGAATTGAACACAAAACGAAGCTTTAGCGGCTGGGAGGAAACGGGCAACGGAATAGATGCTACATGCCAGCGTGTAAAGCCATTTGTATTCCAAAGATCAAAAGGAGCGCTATACCAGTTTGTACCCTGCCCCACTGCGCCAAGCTTGGCCCACACGATACCATCAGTTGAATATTCTATCCATGCACCATCGCACAGCGTGCTTCCGCAATTTTCTATATTCATCGCAAGGCTAAAGCTCAACATAGGATGTGCAAGCGCAGAAACATCAAAACAAGGCGAGTATAAATAGGAATGTTCCAGGTCGTTATAATTACCAGTCAGATTGGTCTTCCATGCCTTTGTTCCACTTGCAGCCTTATGTATAAGCCTTGATGCAGGAGTGCCATACTGCCATGAATTATTTTGTCCGCCAGAGAACCAGTTACCATCCCCATTCTCAAAATCCTGCAAATAAGGATAAGCGGTAATCAGCGGCTGGTTGTGAAAAGAATATCCGAACAGACTATCGTTTGCTGTATATGTATCGCCGGCTGCCTGCAACCATACATTTAGTAAATGCGCACCGGGTGCAGAAATATCTGCATGTTTCCTGAATGTAAATAAAACAGTATCCTTACCGGTTATTGAAAGCAAAGTATCTTTTACAATTACTCCGCCGTCTGATTGATAAAACAACAACACATTGTTCTGTGTCTGCCGAACGCTATTGTACACCCTTACGGTAACTGCTTCAGATGCACCTAACCCGCATCCGATTGTATTAGGCGATACAACACCTGCCATCTGGACATCGTTCTTAACGGTATACAACCGAACATTATCGAATGTAATGCCATTGCCAAAATTACGTGCAGCAATAAGCGAGGTATCGTGTTGGCCAAAGCGCAGCTGAAATGAGGTAGTGAATGACTGGTGATTGTTATACAATACATCTGATAACGAAAGCGAGCCTGAGTGAAGTACCGTACCAATAACAGAGGTATTTAACAGGTAGATATTCTGCCACAGCTGTGTATCAGCACCATGTATTGTTACACTATTTCCGGATGTATCCGCCGGTGTACCATGGACCAGATAATCAAACTGGAAACGCACCTCGTCTGTAAAAGCATTATAAGCAGCTAAATTGAAGGTACCGGCAAAGTAGTTTTGATTGCCTCCCTTTGCATACTGGCTGGCATCCAGGCTTACGGAGCGATTACCGGATATAAGGATGCTATCATCAACAAATGAACGCATGCGACCGAATGTATCAACAGAAGTGAAAAAATCCCAATGCGCATTTGGCGAAACGCCTATTGAATCGTGCAACACAGTCACTACAGGCATAGACTCAAAATCATCAGTGAACCCAGCAATTACGTCTATGGGTTGGTTTTGAAGATTGAGTATTGTTTTGGCAAGCGTATCATTACCAGGTACCGGATCGTGAATTGAGTTTGTCACCGCTACACGTATGGTATAAGACCCTGGCAGGGAAAGATTGAGACCGGTAATTGTATCAATAACTGCGCCAAGTGGTGGAATCACGTTTGTAAATATTTCGTTGATCCAGGGACCGTTATTAATGCTGTACGAAACATTATAAAAATTGCATGGTGCTGTATAAAGATTATTTATTTCAAAAATGAGACGTTCACTAGAGGAAAGCGATGTGCTTGTCAGTTGCCTGCCACTTACCGGGGCAATTATCTTGTGTAGTAATAGATCGCCTGAAGAGAAAGTACCGGTGCAGGTACCATCAGAAGGTTTTCTTTTTATTGCTATGCTTCTGTAGCCGGCAGAGCCATTCACCAATGGACGAATAGCTGCGTAGTAAGTACTATCCAATTGCAGGCCGGAGAATACATAGGTAGTATCAGTAACTGTATCTACAGGTTGCATAAAATTTCCCTTCTTCAGCAGTACCTGGTAGCGGGTACTGTTCGAGTCCGGGCTCCAGTGCATATTTATATACCCGGGGCATTGTATTGCAGCGAGTGCGAGTACCGGCTGGGAGTTAATAACGAAAGGTCCACTAACTGATTGCTCGCCCGTACTGTTACGTGTCAGGCGAAGAAAAGCCTGGTTGGTGCTGATAACAGGTGGCACCCAGTTATAAAATAATTGGTTAGCAGGTATTCCATTATCGAACATTGACCAATGGGATCCATTATCAACTGAATACTCGATGGTGAAAGTATGCGTATCAGGCGATGCATCCCAATACACCTGAAAACCTACATGTGCTATGATAGCTTCATTTGCTACAGGATAGGTAAGCTTGATACCGGTTGGCACATAATCATACGCAACTACATAATTTTGCGAAGGTGAAGGCACATGGAAACCTTTTACTGTAATAGTATAGGTCCCGGGCGCAGGGTTATTAAGAGTTACCTGCTCACAATTATTTACATGGTCTTCCTCTTCCGTAGCAAGGTTATTGATATTGGCAATTGCAGTATCCAGTACCAGCGGATGGTGTATACTTCCGGTGGGGTCAGTAACTGTTATATCCAGATCATTGACCAGTTGGTGAGCTGACAGTGGGCTCGCAGCAGTATCATGCCAGTAGAGCAAAGCCTTGAATGAAGACGTATTTGCCGGAACCGTCACCGTAAAGGATCTGACCCCACCATCTGTAATATTAGCAGTAGTATACCTGTTATTATTCAATATCTGCAACGATCGGTTAACGTTCAGGAAGCCAAACCCAAAGCGGTAATCAGGTCCTGCATTCCCAATATCTGTAGTACCATTAATAATAATGGCTTTCAATACATCGCCCCTTGGATTAGCATTTCCAAACAATTGCCTGTATCGCTGAGTAAGGATACCCAATGCTCCCGCCACTTGCGGAGAAGCCATACTTGTTCCACTGGCCGTACTGTATACATCTACTCCTATAGTAGAGAATACATCCACGCCATTAGCAGATAGTTCAGGTTTTAATCTTCCATCACGTACAGGTCCACGGGAGCCATCTCCTGCGTTATTATAATTCTTATCAGTACTCGTAACTACCAGTATGTTTTTTGCTCCCTGATATCCGCCGGCTATAGTACCAAATCCGGTAGGATATGGAATACAATTAAGGTTCCCTTCATTGCCGGCTGCAAAAACATGTTGTACATACGGATATTGCTGCTCTATCTGGTCTAGTGCATTTGCATAAAAGTCGTATATGCCATGATAATTACAATCCCCTTCAGTAACTGAATAAGAATTGTTGGTAATAGTCATATTGTAATCACGAAACATAGCACCCGTTCTAAACCATACTTCGTCATACAAATGATCTATAAGCGTGACATGGGGCAGCATACCCTCAGCGCGTGGGTCTATGATACCTGCGCCGCCTGCTATTCCATTTATGTGTACTCCATGATGCGCATCGGGGGCAGGATTATAATTAACAACACGATCCTTCAGATCTATGTGATAGATACCGGAAGTATTATCTCCCACCCCTATCACAACACTATCGCCCATCAGTCCGTTCCCGCCAAGTGCGCGCGGTAGGTATGGTATATTCGCTTTTTCCATAGCCCTTGCACCATAATCAAGCAAAGTAAACCCTGAAACAGGATTTATAAAGTGCACCCCATACCATTGGGCTATTGCACTTACGTATGCCGCAGGCAATTGTATTTTGTAAGCGTTAAATTTTTCGATACTTGCATCCGGTATTACCTGCACTGCATATTGGGTAAATAGTGTTGCAATATCTGACGCAGCAATTCCGGGATAAAAAGATGCAATAACCTGTACATTACTATTTATATGTTCATTTACTTTCTTCCATAGGTAATCACTTGCCTTCCACGCAGGCTGCATTTTCACAATGCCGCGGAGATTACCGTCATTAAGGTTTGATAATAGCCTTCCAGGAGTTAGTATAGCGGTAAATGCATTAGGAGGCAGATAATCCTGTAGTACTATCCGGTTATTTTTTAAGACCTCACGCTCCTGTTGTGAGGGTAAGGAATAGAATTGTATCAACACTTGCAATGGGCGGGCACTAGGCGATGCAGCCATACTATCCAAAAATAATTTAGCATTGGCCGGTGGTACAATAACAGCATTCAGTAATGCGATCGATTGTTGCTGGCAGATACCTGCTTGCGTATTAACAAGAAGCAGGAAAAGAATAAAATAGCTAAAATAATTTTTACACCTTATAAATAAAGTCATAACTGGTCTTGTATCGATACCTGTAGCTATCCGCTTATAAGGTATTATACAAGTTAACTATTTTCTAGGAGATATGCTCCCTATATAAAAGCCAGTGGCTCATATCGTTTACCCAATATATTGTAGGGGTCTGCATCCAGCCACTTGCCCAGTATAGTTGCATATACTTCTTTAAAATCGATCTCGTACTTAAGGTCACCGCTATCCAGGTCCTGCAATGAAGGTATGGGATTGTATATGCCCTGTTTTTTAAGGCTTCCGCTCATCAGGAACATACTGTTAGCTGTACCATGATCGGTACCGTTACTTGCATTTTGCCCTACCCTGCGTCCAAATTCAGAAAAGGTCATTATAACCACATCATTAAAACAGTCATTCTTTTTCAGGTCAGCAACAAGGGCAGTCAATGCTTCGTCCAGCTGTGCAAATAATTTATTTTGCCTGTCCTTTTGATTCACATGGGTATCAAAGCTTCCGTGCGATACATAATACACCCTGGTTTCCGCACGGGAGGCTATCAGTGACCCTATTATCTGCATATGCTTGCCTATCTCTGTATTCGGATAGGTTTGGCTGCTCGTGTATATCTTGCTCTGCTTATATATGTAATCTGCGGCCGATACGGTACCACGCAATGTTTTATATAGGTAGTCAGCCAGTTGTTCTTTATGCTCTTCGTTATGGGCAGCCATACGGGTGAAATACGTATTGGTCGCGGCGTTATGAAACTGGTTTATATCACGGATAGCCAATGCACTTTTATCTTTTCCCTTCATTGCAAGGCTAAGCGAATCATCTACCTCCAGCGCTAAAGAGTTATGACTATCAGGGTTAAGTGCGGCATCATCAAGATATCTTCCCAGCCAGCCTGTAGTTACCAGTTCTTCAGATGCGCTTCCGCTCTGCCATATATCCATACTACGAAAGTGTGAGCGATTGGGCCTGGCATATCCTACCCCATTTATGATGCTTACATATCCTTCATCAAATAGCTGCTTGATCCCTTTTAAAGATGGGTTAAGCCCTATCTCATCTGTAAGCGACAATGCTTCTTCTTTTTTTATACCTATCAAAGGCCTGCTGGAATAATAGATATCATTACGGTAGGGTATCACTGTATTTAACCCATCATTACCGCCCGATAGCTGTATTACTATCAGCTTCTTATTACCAGGTAATGGTTTATTCTCAAAAGCCCTCAAAAACTTTGGCACAAACATAGAAGCACTGGCTAATGAACTAAGCTGTAAAAATCTGCGGCGCGAAATGGTCATAAAATATTTTTTAGCACAATTGGTATTCAGGTAATTCCATTAATAGAATGGTAATGCTTTTTATATAATCCTCATCCGATCTTTTATCAGCAAACCCATTTATCTGCTCCAGCTTTTCAGGTGCTATTGGTATTGGTAATAAGTAATGGGCCAGCACACCGGCTACATCATTACGGTTATAGGCCTTCAATGATTTTATATACGCTGCCCAGTCAACGCTGGCTTTGCCCACAGTAAATTGCTGGCTGGCGTGCCCATCCTGCATCAGAGGTTTTTTATTTGCCTCATTCATTTCCGCATCTATTTCTTTGGCAGTAAGGTCCAGTTCTTTAGAGGCAAATAACGCCTCCGGCAGGCGCATTCTTATAACTAATGACGAGCTATCTATCCAATCCTTGCCTCCTGGCCATCCGGCTACATTGGGCGGAAAAAATAAATATTGCCCTAATACACGTTGCAGGTTAATGACTATTCTGGGATTCTTAAAATCTACCGGGAACATGCGTTGGTACCCTACCAGTAGGTCAATAGGTGATTTGATCTTACTACCGGGTATCTCACTGGTGTAAAACCAGTCAGCTGTAAACATTCTTTTTAGCAGCGCGCTTATATCATAATTGCTATCATAGAAATGGGTTGACAGATCCTTAACACGTTTCTCATTTATCTTATCATCACTTACAACATACCGGTATATCTTTTGGGTTATGTATAATGCTGTTTGTTTCTGCGCCAGCAATATATTCAGGATATCATCGCCATTAAAGTTCCCTGTCTTACCTAAAAATGTTTTTTCTCCATCATCATGCTGCCCCTTCCTGAAGGTAAAGGCTCCGAACTCATCAAATCCCCAGCCGGTAAAGGCTCTTGCTGCTTCTTTTATATCCTGCTCTGTGTAGTGCCCACGCCCCAGTGTAAATAATTCCATTACCTCCCGCGCAAAGTTTTCGTTCGGGTGCATCTTTCTGTTTTGCTGGTTATTCAAAAACTGGAGCATCTCGGGGCTTTTAGATACCGATCGTAAAAGATCGCCGAAGTTACCAAGGGCATTATGTCTCAATTCGTTTAAGAGTAGTTGCCCGAAGTATGGATTTTCAGAGCGTGCAGCAAAGTGCCCGTGCCAGAAGATGGTCATTTTTTCAAGCAGCGGATATTGTGTATCTACCATCGCCTGCATCCATAACAGGTTGAGCTCGCCAATGCGTTGACGAAAAGTTTTCTGCATTTCTTTTCGCTGCATGTCATCTCCAATGCTCTTTAGCATTTTAGGCGTATTCTGCGCCCATTCTTCTGCAGTTATTGTTTCCAGGCGGCCAGGTGAGGCTTTTGGAAATAATTGTTCAATGCTTTTTTCTATTGGAGTAGGAGAAAGGTAATTATTCAGGGAGATACCAAATGCTGCACGCGCATAAAGTAATTTATTTTGTTCCTGTACGGTCATATCCTCATTCAGTTGAAGATTAGACTTAAAGGTAGAGCGGAAGTTTATTCAATAAATGCAGTTAGCGGAATATTAACATGCGGCAGGTACCTAAAAAGAACAAAGCTCCGGTATTTCTACCGAAGCTTCATTTACACCTTATGAAAATTATACCCACTACAAATGTATAACTTTTTCTAGAAAAAAAAAGTTTACCATATTTTATTTCTGGAATTTTCGAATCCTTTTGGTTTGATTATTGTAAACACGCGAGATATATTAAATCCAAAATGAATATCTCCTTTTGCCCAGTTACCCGTGGTCTGCCCAATAAAGGTACGTTCGGTAATACCGGTAGAGTTGGTAAAGAACAGTTGAAAAACATGCCCACCTGTTTCTATATCAATACCCACAGAAAGAGCGTTATATACAGGCTGCCCCCCTACGTTGCTTAGCGGATCGAAAGTATAAAAATACTCGCCTGTTATTGCTATACGCCGGCTCACTTTCAGGCGCGCGCCCATGCCCAGGGCAAGCAGATCATTATGGTCTTTTGTAGAGTCAACCAGGTTATAATGGATATGTACAGGCATTAGCTGCAAAGAAAAGCTGTTGCTGAATTTACGCGCTATCAGCAGCTCATTAAAATAGGTAACCCTGTTACTGAAATAATAGGTATCTCCTGCTGCTAACTGTGGTGCAGGCAGGCTTTGTACAGATAGGCCCCCGACATAGCTAAGACTAACGGGATTTTGATTGTTAGTGGTCTGGCGAAGCAGCTTGATCTTCAAAGAGCCGTCATATTCTTTATAAAGAGTACTTCGTCCTATCCCTATCATCAGCCAGTTTGTAAGGCCATAATCAAATGCAATTTTCGTAGTGGCATTATCAAACCCGTAAAAGGTAGTGACACCGGAGTTAAGTGCACCAAAACGATGATCTATCCTGAAGTCAAGAATACCCTTCCCTACATTCTCTACGCTATGGCCATTTATGACACGGGTACTTTTAAAGGTGGCTATTACATATTGTTTGGGCGCTTTTACCGTTGACTGTGAAGAATCAAGCAAAGCATTTATGTCATTCGTCAAACTATCAGTAACCTGTGCAAACACCGGGACAGTAAACCCTGAAAGGAAAAGATACAGTAAAAGTTTTTTCATCTAATTATAATTAATTATTTGGATAGCCGGCGTTAACCCACGCGGTCATTTTATCAATATCGCACTGGGGTATTTTGGTCGCCGATTGTGGCATAGGCAAGTATCCGGATGCCTGGTTAATAGACCCTATCAATCTGCCGTGCGATGCTGATAATTGTATGCCGCTATACTTAGTATAGTCATATCCGTTAGCTACCGTTATTGCATCATGGCAACCGGCTACTCCGCAGTATTGGTCCAGTATAGGCTTTATAACTGAGGAATAAGAAACGGAAGTGGTATCGCATGTTGTGGAATTGGCATTAGATGGGTATAATTGTTGCCCTTTATCATAATAACATCCTTGTAATATCAGTAGGCAACTAAATAATAAGATTATTCTTTTCATAACGCTCTTCATCATAATTTACTCAAACTCAACAAGATGCAAATGGATACAGCTATTTGCCCGTTATATATACGCAACAAAAGTACGTATTGCTTTTATTCAAACTTCACAGATGCCCTCCTACGGCATATTCAGGCACTATTTTTTTGTAAGTTGTATTGATGACAAGTGTAAAGATACTACTGGCAGATGATGACAAAGAAGACCGCTTTATAATGGCGGATGCTTTTGATCAGATCGGATTGGGTGACGCGATACATTTTGAAGAAGATGGCGAAAAGCTAATAGAATATCTAAATGGCTCGTATTCAGTAGAACCGCTTCCCTCCCTTATTGTGCTTGATCTTAACATGCCCCGCATGAACGGCACACAAACGCTTAAAGCGCTAAAACGGGACTTCAGGTATAAAGATATTCCTATTATCATCTTTTCTACCTCTGTCAATTCTATTGAAATGAAAGAATGTATGGAAAACGGTGCTGTATCCTACATTACTAAACCGGTTACGTACAATGATTGTATAGAAACAGCAAAAAACTTTTACCGCTACAGCGAAAAAGAGCTATCCTAAAGGTTTCCAGCCTCATTTTCCCCATTCCTGAAGTCAATTTACCGATTTATGAAGTGCAGGATACTTGTATTGTACGTCCTTTGCCGACTCAATCATACTTCAACATCATGTATAAGATAATATTTGCTTTTGCTTGCTCTTCCCTATTTATAAATCTTACATCAGCTCAGGAATCTACTAACAAAACCATTCAATACACACAGACACCAGCACAGCAACTGATAACCACTACAGGCGAGGATTCTCTTAATTCTTTTGGTATCAATCATGCCCGGACAGTTATTTCGGGCTATGGCGAATTACAATACCATAGAGATAATAACGCCCGGGTAGCTACCGCTGATCTGAAACGGGCTGTGCTTTTTGTGGGTCATCAGTTTACCGGGAAGATCGCATTCTTCTCCGAACTGGAAGTGGAAGATGCTAAAATAGCAGCAGGTGGTTTTGCTGGCGAAGTAGGTATGGAGCAGGCATATCTTAAATTCAGCCTCAATCCCCGCCAGTACATAGTTGCCGGTTTGTTCCTGCCACGTATAGGTATTATTAATGAGAACCATCTGCCAATTAACTTTAATGGAGTAGAAAGGCCTCAGGTGGAACAATTGATAATTCCTTCTACATGGAGAGAAATTGGCGTGGGTTTTTACGGGCAAACCACCACTTTGCCATTTACCTACTCTGTAGCATTGGTCAACGGATTGAACAATGCAACATTTGAGCATGGCACAGGGTTTGAAAGCGGCCGCGCAGAAGGGCAATTAGCAGGTGCTAATAATCTGGCTATTACAGCAGCAGTACAATACTTTGCCGGCAATTGGAAATTTCAGGTCTCCGGCTATGCCGGGGGAACTACCACTCTTAGCCCTGCGAAAGCAGATAGTATGAAGCTGAGTTCCGGTTTTTTGGGGGCACCACTCTACCTGGGTGAAGCCGACATCCAATATTCCAACAAGGGGCTTTCAATAAAGGCACTTGGTTGCGTGGTTTCTATTCCAGAGGCTGCAAGCATCAACAGGGCTTATACTAACAACACACCGGAACAAATGTATGGGGCATACATGGAGTTGGGCTATAACCTGCTACAGAATGCACCGCGAGCGAAGGCAGCCAACAAACAATTAAATATTTTTGCCCGGTACGAAGTATTGGATCTGAATACAAAAATACCCGGTAACGGTATTTATGACGGCACAGAGCAGCAAACACACCTTGTAGCGGGTATCGGATATTTCCCCATACCTAATGTAGTTATAAAAGCAGACGTAAGACTATTGCATACAGGCACACCTGATGCGGTATTATCTTACAAACAAAACAATTCATTTATTAATATTGGGATAGGATATTCTTTCTGATGCATAGACGAGATTTTATAAAAGGTTCCTGTGGTATCTGTATCGCTTTAAGTACCGGCTTGGTAATGAGTGCTATACTGGAATCCTGCGCTTCCGCGCTAAGCATAGTTAAGGCAAAGCAGGATAATAACCTTGTCAGGATACCGGCAGCAGATTTTGATCATAATCCATTTAAGCTACTTAGAGTAGATAACTACGACTACGATATAGCCATACAAAAGGAAAAAGATGGTACCTATACAGCCTTACTGCTGATGTGTACCCATGCCAACCAACCGCTAACAAGGGCAGGTGATAATTATTATTGCACAAACCATGGCAGCCAGTTCGACCATTCAGGAAATGTAACTAAAGGGCCTGCCGAAAAACACCTTGTAAAGCTGCATACGCTCGTAAAAGACAATGAGTTGTTCATCCATTTAATAACGATCTGACCTGCACTTTGCAGACATTTTCCTTATTGGCATAATTATATACATTGTCTCTTAAAGTCATCATTAACAAAGCCTTTACATAATTCGGACTTGAATTTGGATTATACACTGCAACAAGGTGATTTCTTTTAAACTAATGTATATGAAACGCTTACTGAATAAGGTATTTACAAGTGCTACCCTGGTCATAGCTCTGGCTACCGCGGGGATAACAGCAATACCTACCCAACAGGCCAAGGCACAACCTGGTGAGTATGTCTCTAACCAAACATTTTATGATGATCTGGCACCCTACGGTGAGTGGGTGAACGATGGTCAGTATGGCAATGTTTGGGTGCCAAATGAAGGTGAGGGCTTTCGTCCTTACGGTACCGGCGGCCACTGGGTAATGACGGAATACGGTAACACGTGGGTATCAGACTACCGCTGGGGTTGGGCTCCGTTCCACTATGGCCGTTGGACTTATGATAACTACTATGGCTGGGTGTGGATACCCGGTAACGAATGGGCTCCTGCCTGGGTAAGCTGGAGATATGGAGGTGGCTATTCAGGTTGGGCACCACTTAGCCCCGGTATCAGTATAGGTATATCAAGCTATGGCTGTCCTAACGACTGGTGGGTGTTCGTAGAGCCGGAATATATGTATAGAAGGGATTATTATAGCCACTGGAGAGGCCCTCAATATAACAATAGTGTGATCAACAGAACCTCTTATGCGAATAACGTTTATGTGAACAATAGCAACAATACCCGCTATAACTACGGGCCACGTGCCGAAACGATAAGGCAGTCCACCAATCGTCCGGTACCTGTATATAGGATGGGTAACTTGAGCAGACCGGGCGCAACGCAGGTATCTAATAATGTAGTGAGTATGTACCGTCCGCAAACAGTTCGCGAGGTATCCGGTGCTACCCCTCCTGCTGCACACTATATAGCTACGGCACCACGGGCAGTAAGTAACCAGCCACAAGCAGCAACAGCTTCTAACTCAAGGTCGGCATTTACGCAGCAGGTACAGCAGGGTGTGGTAAGGCCACAGGCTGCTACGAATGATCGTCAACCTGTTCCTTTTATTAACAACAGGAACAATCAGCAACGTAACATGGGCAATAACGTGCCGCAACAAATGAACCGCGATAACCAGCCTGCTAACCAGGGTAGAATGGCACCGCAACAAAACACACAGGCTCCTGTTCGTAATCAATGGAACGATACAAGGCAGCAACCAGCTCAGGTAAATATGGGGCAACAGCAGGCACAGCAAAGGCTGCAACAACAGGCACAACAACAACAGCAGCAGATGCAAAGACAACAGCAAATGCAACAGCAACAGGCGCAACAACAGCAGATGCAAAGACAACAGCAAATGCAACAGCAACAGGCGCAACAGCAGCAGATGCAAAGACAACAGCAGATGCAGCAGCAGGCACAACAACCACAGCAAAGGTACCAACAGATGCAGCAGCAAAGGCAGCAACCACAACAGCAACAGCAACAGCAACCACAAATGCAGAGACAACAGCCACAGCCGCAACAGATGCAAAGACAGGCACCCGCAGAGCAAAGGCAGGCTCCTCCACAACGTGGAGCGCCACCTGAAGGAAGAAGATAAATTGTAGTAAAGTGCCCGCCTCGTGCGGGCATTTTTTTTATATCATTCCTGCCATACTAATGCCGATGCACCCAGTATAGCGGCACCCGCAGCAGGCAAAGAAGAGGATAGCAGGGATACTTTATTCTGGAATATTTTTAGCAGGTTTGCCTCCATTGATTTTTTTGTAGGGTCTATTAGCAATGCTCCCGCGTTTGCCAGCCCGCCAAAAAAGATGATCGCCTCCGGCGATGTTATGGCTACCGCATCCGCCAGTACTTCCCCAAGTATATTGCCAGTATATTCAAATAGTTCATTCGCAAGGCCGTCGCCGCCCTGGGCGGCTTCATGTATGGTTTGTGCTGTAAGTTGATCCTTATCTTTTCTAAACACTGTATCATCCGTTCTTGTTTCCAGCCACTCTATTGCAGTACGTACTATACCCGTGGCCGATGCATAGGTCTCCAGGCACCCATACCTTCCGCAGCCGCATTTACGGCCATTCCGCACAGCTATTACGTGTCCCAGTTCTCCCGCAAATCCGTCACTGCCATATATCAGCTGTCCGTTAGCTACAAACCCACTGCCCACACCGGTGCCCAGCGTCAGCAGTATAAAATCCTTCATTCCCTGTGCCGCACCATATATCATCTCTCCTATCGCAGCGGCATTCGCATCGTTGGTTAGGGTTACTTTCAGCTCCAGGGCTTTCCCTAATAGCGCAGCCAGTGGTATCACGCCCTTCCAGGGCAGGTTAGGTGCAAACGCTATTTCACCGGTATAAAAATTGCCATTCGGCGCACCTACTCCCGCGCCTGCTATATTTTCCTTGCCGGCTTTATGGGTCAATGGCCGTATGTTCTTAACCAGTGCTGCTATAAAGTCCTCCACGGTATCGTACCCGGTGGTCTTCATTGCCCCCTGCGCTATTATCTTCCCCTTCTTGTCCACTATCCCGAAGGCCGTATTAGTGCCGCCTATATCTATTCCCAGGGCCAGTTCTTGTTCCATGTTCAGTAATGCTTAATGATAAATCCTTTTTTGCAAAATACCCTATAATACTATGATGGTAAAGAAACTTTTACAACTTTACGTATATTACCATTATCAAGTATCCGCATGCAAGCAAACTCGAAACAATCATACACCACTTCGCTACTACTGGTAGGATGCCTCTTTTTCATTTTCGGCTTTGTTACCTGGCTCAATGGCACCCTCATCTTTTTCCTCAAGAAGGTGTGCGAGCTCAATAACTTTCAGGCATACTTCGTCACCTTCGCCTTCTTTATTTCCTACTTCGTTATGGCATTGCCCTCCTCCGCATTGCTGAAGAAGACAGGGTTTAAGAAAGGCATGAGCCTCGGCCTCTTTACTATGGCCATAGGTACCCTCATTTTTATTCCCGCCGCGCATCAGCGCAGCTACCCCCTCTTCCTTACCGGCTTATTTGTAATAGGCCTGGGGCTATCCATATTGCAGACCGCCTCCAATCCTTACGTTACCATCCTGGGGCCCGAGGCCAGCGCCGCTAAGCGCATTAGCATCATGGGCGTGTGCAATAAGGCTGCGGGCTTCCTCAGCCCCATCGTCCTCGGCACCGTCCTGCTCCGCAATATAGACCTCATCAGCAAGCAGCTCGATACAGTTACCGATGCAGCTACCCGCACTGCACTGCTCAATGAGTTGTCGCAGCGCATCGTCACCCCGTACATAGTCTTTACCATTATCCTTTTCATACTGGCTATCCTCATCAATCTCTCCCCCCTGCCCGAGTTGCAGGAAGAGAAAGAGAACCCCGAGGTACTATCTGCAGCGCAGCATCCTACCCTGCTCCGGCACACCTATCTGGTCCTCGGCGCGCTCGCCATATTTGTGTATGTTGGCGTAGAGGTCCTCGCCGGCGATTCCATTATCAACTACGGCAAGTACCTCGGCATCCCTATAGATACCGCTAAGTATTTCACATCCCTTACCCTTGCATTCATGGTGTTCGGCTACTTTGTAGGCATTGCGCTCATGCCCCGTATCATTTCGCAGGAGAAAGCCCTGAAACTATATACTATACTCGCGCTCCTACTGGCTACTGGTGTCTTGTGTACCACTGGTACAGCCTCCATAGGCTGCCTTGCTGCGCTCGGCTTCGCCCACTCTATTATGTGGCCTGCTATATGGCCTATGTCCCTCAAAGGGCTTGGTAAGTTCACCAAAACGGGTGCTGCCCTGCTCATCATGGGCATAGCCGGCGGGGCCATCATACCGCTCATATATGGCCGTGTGGCCGATGCCGCCAATCCGCGCGCTGCCTACATGGTCATGATACCCTGCTACCTGTTCATCCTCTACTTTGCTACTTACGGGCACAAGGTTGGGTATAAAGAAAAATCCGTTGCTGCTATATGATGCATGGCACCACACCATCACAGCAGCGCATATCCAGGAAGAAGATCATTTACCCGGTCAATGACAGCCTTCGCGCCTACCTCTCCGCCCACAGCCGCGAGATAAGGCTCCCGGTTAAGTATGCCGACCTCCTCCACTTCGAGGGGGCTACTGCCGTGTATGACAAGCGGGGCAAAGACTCCCTTTGGGAGACCGCCATTTACCGCCATAGCGAGGGCGAGGAGATACACGATGGCCTCAAGCAGATATACTCTATCCTTAAAACCGGTGGCGATAGCCGTGTACACAAGCACCTGCATATAGATCGGGTCGATTATTGCACCTTTGGCAATTCCAACCCCTTCCGCATCCGCATCGTCAATAACTTCAACGATAACTACGATTATTTTTACATCAAGCAGGCCGATGCTTCCCGCGTCTATGGCCTGGAGTTGGAGCACATCCTCTCTCCCGAGCGTATCAATTATTTCGTCAACGAGGCTACGCTCATAGAGGAGCATATAGCCGGTGTACCGGGCGATCTGTTCATGACCTCTTATTTCGATAATCCGGAGTTCAATAAGGTGCGTATAGCCAAGGAGTTTGTTAAGTTCAATGAGCGCTGCTTTGTGCGCCTGCTGGGCGATATGCGCTCGTATAATTATGTGCTCGATATCACCCCCGATTTTGAGGAGGTCCAGTTCCGCATACGCGCCATCGATTTCGATCAGCAGTCCTACGAGGGGCGGCGCAACCTGTACCTGCCGCAGTTCTTTAAGGAAAATAATCCGCTCGTAAAGCTGGTGCAGGAAAAACTAAGCCCCGAAACCGTAGAGCAGTACCGCAAAGAAGAGCGCACCCTCATAGAGCGCCGCAGCAAGTCGTCCCGCATACGCCTCCAGGCCCTGCTCGCTATTATGTGTCTCGATGATATTTCCCCTGTAGATAAGGTGCATACCCTGCGCACCGAGCTGGCCGATTTTTATGCAGACCCTCACTTCCTTACCCTCACCACTATGGGCCAGTTGGTAAGGTATTCGCTTCAGATATTGTAGGTTCTATCCCGGTATGCGGGCTATGTACTTCTGCATTTCCTTTAGCTGGTCTACTACCTGCGTGTTAGTAGGTTTGCAGCTCTTGGCCTTGGCAAAGTACATCTTCGCCGCGCGGAAATCCCTGCGCTGTATGCATATGCTCGCCAGTTGCAGGTAGGCAGTAGCCTCGTTATCCTTATCAGGCAGTCCTATTTTTATAGCGCGGCGCAGGTGCTCGTTGGCATCCTTCATATTGCCCTTGCGGTACGCTATAGATCCCAGTTGCAGGTAGGCAGTGCCCTCAAATTCTTTCTCCGGCATCCCCGTCGCCAGGCCCTGCTTCAGTTGCCGCTCTGCCGCGTCCAGGTCATTGCCCATGGTGCTAAAGTTGGCCTTCAGCATATAGTACGTGCTGCGTATAGGCTTGTACAGCAGGTTGGGGTATTTCACCTTGTCCAGCAGCTTTTGCGCCCCCTCCATATCACCGCTCTCCACATATCCCTGTATCAGCGTCATAGGCCCCAGCATAAAGTACGCCAGTATAAAAACGATACCTATCAGAAAAGGGATCCATGCTATCCACCACGTCACCTTAAACCCTATCAGGAAACCCAGGGCTATTAAGAATACGGCAATAGGCAAGCGGTATTGAACAAGAAAACGGCGAAAATTCATTTTGTCTAATTGGCTGCAAAGGTAGGAGAAGTTTATCAATGAAAAAGGCGTAGAGTTTAGAGTTGAAACTTCCACAAACTTCCATTATGATTATTTATAAAAGGAAAACTTTTTTTTGTATGGTTTGGGACAATCACCCTGGCCTGCGGCCTCTCCTCTTTGGAAAAGAGGGGATATTCTGCCTCGTGGGCAGAATCGGGGTGATTGGAGGCTAAGCATATGCACGAAAGCAGAGAGATGGATAAACAAAGAATACATACCCTAAAACCGCTGAAAAATTTTCGCACGCAGCTGAGACATAACCTTACGCCTGCTGAGGCGGCACTGTGGCGGGTACTAAAAAACAAACAATTACAGGGGCGGAAATTTATCCGCCAGCATAGTATAGAATACTATATAGCTGACTTTTACTGTCCGTCTGAGAAACTGATAATTGAACTTGATGGGCAGGTGCATTATACGCCAGGGGCGAGTGAAAATGATTTTGTACGGGATGAGCGGCTGGGGGAATTAGGCTTTAAGGTATTACGGTTTGAGAATAAAATGGTTTTTGAGCATATAGAGGGTGTAGTGGCACAGATTGTTGCGTGTTTTAATCACCCCGATTAGTAACCAGGCTTCGCACAGGTTACTAATGTCCCCTCTTTTCCAAAGAGGGGAGCTTGGCGTGGCAACGATGCTGAATAGCAGCAACTTTGCTAAGGGCAAAACTTTTTTATTTATTCATTGAGCGTTTCGGATTACATTAACAAACCCCCTACCCCTAAAAACCGTATATATTCACAATGAAACGATTGTACAGGATATTGTATCTGTTGCCGCTGGTGGCAACACTGGCTGCAAATGCCCAGATGATAGACAACACCGTGGGGTTTAAGAACATTAACAGCGATAAATACTTCCGCCTCAATTACGAGAACGACTTTTTCTCGGCTACAGATATATACTACACCCAGGGCATCAACCTGGAGATAGTAGCCCCATGGGCGCGGCACTTTATACTCAGCAAGGCGCTGCTGCACCCCAGGGGTTGGTACACCCGCTACGGCATAGGCATAGAGCACAATGGCTATACCCCCACCAGCATAGGCCACGATGAGATACTGCACGGAGACCGCCCTTTCGGCGGTACGCTGGCGCTAAAGACCTTCCAGATAAGCATAGATACTACGCGCAGGCAGCGGCTTAGCACTACCCTGTACACAGGCATACTGGGCGCGGCGGCGGGTACGGCAGAGATGCAAACAGGCATACACCGCTGGCTGCACAACATACGCCCCCGGGGCTGGCCCAACCAGATACACAATGATGCGGTACTGGACTACGAGGTAGACTACGAGAAACAAATCTTTAGCCTGGGCAGGTACCTGCTGCTGGATGTGGATGCACGCGCGTGCATAGGTACCCTCCGCGACAACGCAGGTGTAGGGTCTACCCTCTACTTCGGCTACTATGATAGCCCCTACGATATAATAACATCCAATGCGCGCAACTTCAGGATATACGGTTACGAACATGCGGGCTTCAACGCCATAGGCTATGATGCCACGCTACAGGGCGGCCTTTTTAACCGCAGCAGCCCCTACACCATACCCACAGCAGATATAACAAGAGGCACGTTTGAGAACAGGTTTGGCTTTGTGGTAATGTACCGGCGCATATCGCTGGAGTATTTCCAGAGCTTCCTCAGCCCGGAATTCAGCACGGGCAAGATGCACGTATGGGGCGGTATACAAATAGCCTTTGGGCTATAGGGCTAAAAGGTGTACTGAAGCACGTAGTCGTTCATAAAGTAGCCGCCACCAATGTCTATATCTTCTTCGCCGATAACGGTAAAGCCGCCACGCTGGTAAAAAGAAAAAGCGCTATGGTTATACCTGTTTACATTCAGCACAAGGGCAGATGCACCAAGTAATTTTATCTCGTTAATAATATGCGCCATCAATGCACGGCCGGCACCGGTGCCGCGGTTCTCGGGCAGTATATAGAGCTTGTGGAGTTTGTAGGTACGCGGCTCATGAAGCGAGTAGGAAGCAAACCCAACAGGCATACCGGCACTATACCCAATAAGGAAGTGGTGTCCGCTATCCATCTGGTGCTGAAGCGCTGCGGTACTGTACATAGTGCGCAGCATATACGCCACCTGTTCCTCACCCAATATAGGCGTGTAGGTTTGCGGCCAGGTGCGGGCAGTAATCTCCTGTATCAGTGGTATATCAGCACGGGTAGCAGGGCGTATGGTGAGCATTAATGAGCGGCACTTTTATTCAGGTACGATTCAGGGGATAAGGCCGCAGGCGACCACTGTTTCAGGAACTCGGCCACTTTCTTTTTGCTGTGTCCCTGGCCTTCCTCCAGGTAGCCCGAATTCTGGGTGTGGATGCGGTTTCCCTTGCCATCCAGTATTACAAATACCGGGAAACCAAAGCGCTGCGGATAGCCAAGGGAGGCCAGTACCTTATCATTAGTATTCTCGGGGCTGTAGTTAACATGCACCACCACATAGTTGACAGCAAGCAAGTGGTTGATGGCAAAATCAGATGTTACCAGGTCATTGAAACGCATACACCAGATGCACCAGTTGCCCCCTACCTGCAGCAGCACGTGCTTATTCTCCGCGCCTGCTTTGGCAACAGCGGCTTTTATCTCTTTTGCAGCGTCTGCATCAGGATGGTAAATATGCGGGTGCGGCCGGGCAGCAGTATCCTGTGCCAATGAACGGGCGATAAAAGAGCATAACAGCAGTGCGGAGAACAGGTATTTCATGCACCAAAAATAGAGCAGCACGGTGTAATAGCAATGGGATTAGTGTATTTGGCCACAAAAACCGCATCCTATAAATAGTTATTGTTGCGTGTAAAGCATTCAGAATTAATCTACTGGCGTTTCTACACACCGGACTAAAGAAAAAACATTGCTGTAATCGATAAAAACAATAGCTGTATCTACACCCAATAACTTTAAATATAGATAAATTTGCACCTCCAACCATAGGAAACTCCTGCTGGTATGCCTGTGAGCGGATCATTTGTTCTTAACAGTTAGTGCTGATAAAATATGCCGAAACGCACCCTTTTGTATACCCTATTTTGCCTGTTACCATTGTTTTCTTTTTGCCAGTCAGATACTCATGAAGATAGCCTGAGTTATGAGCATTCCATAAACATAGCACCCGAGACCAGTGACCCCAATTCGGAAAGACTGACCCTGGAGGAATGCCTGGAGTTTGCAGCAAAGCACCAGCCTGCACTGAAACAATCTTATATTGACGAAGCAATAGCCCGCACAAATAATGCGATCAATGTATCGGGCTGGCTGCCGCAGGTGAACGCTTTCGGGGATATGACCCATTACTACCAGCTACCGACTGCATTTATACCTAACTCACAAACAGGCGAAAAAAAAGCGGCGCATACAGGGGTCTATAATACATCCACCCCCACGCTGAATGCCACGCAGGTGATCTTTAGCCCCGCAGTACTGTTGGCTACCCGCACAGCGCGGCTGAACAACCAACAGGCAAAAGAAAATACCGCCAATATAAAGATCACCCTG
Organism: Taibaiella sp.; assembly: GCA_013815385.1. GTDB lineage: Bacteria > Bacteroidota > Bacteroidia > Chitinophagales > Chitinophagaceae > JACDGL01. Next base: position 141,805 of record JACDGL010000001.1, read on the forward strand.
GTATCGGAGGTAACCAAGTCATTTTACGACCTGCTGCTGACACAGCAACAAATTACAGTACTGAAAGAGGATACTGCCCGGTTAAATAAAAACAAAAGTGATGCCTATCACCAATACGTAAGCGGCATAGTGGATAAAGTGGACTACAAGCAGGCATCTATATCACTTAACAATTCTATGGCGCAACTGAGAAATGCGCAGGAGAGCCTCCAGGCCAAGTATGCTACATTGAAGCAACTGATGGGGTACCCGCCAAGAAAAGAATTTGTAGTGAATTACGATACTGCAGAAATGATGCAGGATACTTATTTTGACACTACCCAGGCCCTTGAATACCAGCGGCGCATAGAGTACCAGCAATTACAAACGCTGAGGCGCATAGAGCATGAAACCACCGCTTATTATCAACTTGGTTTTATACCATCAGTAGGTGCGTTCTATAATTATTACCAGCCCTACCTTAACGACAATTTTTCAAAGCTATACAACCAGGCCTATCCTTATTCTACAATAGGATTAAATTTTTCGGTGCCGCTCTTCACGGGATTCAGACGACTGGAGAATGTGCATAAAGCACGGCTACAGGAGAAAAGAGATGACTGGGAAGTGTCCAGCCTGAAATCGGAGATGTATACAGAATACAAGCAGGCACTAGCCAGCTACAAAAGCAATTTGTACAACCTCCATGCAATGGAGGATAATGTGCAGATGGCAAAGGAGGTTTATAATATAGTGCGGCTGCAATACAGGGAAGGCATAAAAGCATACCTGGATGTGATAACAGCGGAAGCAGACCTTAGAACCTCTGAGATCAATTACCTGAATGCATTGTTCCAGCTGCTATCGAGCAAGGTGGACCTGCAAAAAGCACTGGGTGATATAACCCCCACATTTTAATGATTAATGTATTTGAAACCATGAATAAACCATTTATAAAAATAATCCTGCTACTTGCATCCGGTATTTTTCTTTTCTCGTGCGGCAGCAAGAAGAAGGATGCTAACGCTACAGGCCCTGTACCCGTCACGCTTGATACAGTGCAATTACAAACGGCAACCTACTACGATGAGTACCCCGGCAATACAGTGGCGCTAAGCCAGGTGGAACTGCATGCAGATGTGGAAGGATATGTGACGGGCATCTTTTTTAAGGAAGGCGACCATGTGGCTAAAGGACAGAAATTGTATGAAATAGACCGCTCTAAATATATAGCCACTTACAACCAGTTTCAGGCAAACGTACGGGTGGCACAAGCAAACGCTGAACAGGCAAAAAAAGATGCAGACCGGTATATATACCTCAATGCGCACGATGCTGTAGCCAAGCAGATACTGGACCATGCAATGGTATCGCTGCAGAATGCCAAAAGCCAGGTTACTGCAGCTAAGCAAGACCTTGCACGGGTACAGACCGATCTGCGGCATGCTAGCATTACAGCACCATTCAGTGGCACTATAGGACTATCGCAGGTAAAGCTGGGAACGCTTGTAACTGTAGGACAAGTAGCGCTCAATACTATATCCAGTGATGATCCAATGGCGGTAGACTTTGTAATAAATGAACAACAGCTGCCAAAATTTTTAAAGCTTCAAAAACAAACCACTCGTCCTGAAGACTCGTTATTTACACTCATGATGTCTGATAATAGTATCTACACCTATACCGGCAATATATCAGTTATAGACCGCGGCGTAGATCCGCAGACCGGCACTATAAAAGTGCGCTTAGTGTTCCCGAACAAAGGAGACCTGCGATCGGGTATGAGCTGTAAAATAAGAGTGCATAATACAGATAACCAGCAGCAACTGCTGATACCGGCTAAAGCAATTGTGGAGCAAATGGGTGAGTACTTTGTATTTGTAGCCAGGGACACAGTTATCAATGAGGACACTACTAAAAAAGATAAGAAGGGAACAAATGGCCCTACACTGGCCGCTATACAAAAGAAGGTAGTGGTGGGTGCTACTATCGACGATAAGATAATAATAAGATCAGGTATAGAACCAGGGGACGCAATAGTGGTAGAAGGATTACAAAAATTGAAAACAGGTAGTCCTATTACTACCGGAAAACCCGGAGCCCCTCAGGGAGCAGCACCTAAGAATAGCAGCACACACTAAAACGAAGCTCAATACCACGAAAACGAAATGATCGCTAATACTTTTATAAAAAGACCGGTAACGGCCATAGTAATATCGCTGGTGCTGTTGCTGGTTGGTACTATCAGCATCATGAACCTGTCTATAGGGCAGTATCCTAATATTACCCCGCCGGTGGTGCAGGTAACGGGGCAATTTACCGGTGCTGATGCCCAAACCGTAGAGCAGACCATAGCAACTCCGGTTGAGGTGCAGGTGAATGGCTCACCCGGGATGGAATACATACAAAGCAACAGTACCGGCAATGGTGCTATGAGCATGAACGTTACCTTTCAGCTGGGCACCGATATTAATAATGCCACGCTTGACGTACAGAACCGTGTCAGCATTGCTAACCCCCAATTGCCCGATGTTGTCAAAAGGCTGGGGCTAACAGTACGTAAAAGGAACCCAAGTATCCTGATGCTGGTGGCCATCTACTCACCAAACGGAACACACAATGTCACCTTCCTCGATAACTATACGAACATCTTTGTAAGGGATGCACTGCTGCGTGTGGCGGGTGTAGGGGATATTAACGTCCGCGCAGATGACTTCAGCATGCGCGTATGGCTAAAGCCTGATAAACTCGCAGCTTTCGGCCTTACCGCTGCTGATATTATTGCTTCCCTCAATGAACAGAATGTACAGGTGGCAGCAGGCACAGTGGGTATGCCACCCCAACGCAATACCCAGACATTTGAATATACGATCCTCGTAAACGGGCGATTGAATAAAGTAAGCGATTTTGAAAATATTATAGTACGTGCCACCCCCGGCACAAATGGCGGTACAGGCAATATCATTTATTTAAAAGATGTAGCACGGATAGAATTAGGAAAATACGCCTATGCAAGCAACTCGTTTGTAGATGGCAAGCGTGGCTCCTTCCTGCTGGTGTACCAGGCACCCGGAAGTAGTGCACTGGAAACGGCAAAGGGAGTGTACGCAGCTATGGAAAAACTGCAGCCATCCTTCCCGCCAGATCTTGCTTACAGCGTGCCATTTGAATCTGTGACCGTAGTAAAAGTATCCATACATGAAGTACTGATCACATTGCTGGAAGCCCTTGCACTGGTGGCTTTGGTTGTATTCTTATTCCTGCAAAACTGGCGTGCCACACTTATACCTATTCTTGCTATACCCGTATCCATTGTAGGCACTTTCTGCTTCTTCATACCGCTTGGGTTTACGATTAATACATTGACGCTCTTTGGCTTTGTACTCGCTATAGGTATAGTGGTGGACGATGCAATAGTAGTGGTGGAGGCTGTGCAGCATTATATTGATGAAAAAGGATTCACTGCAAAGGAAGCTACCTACAAAGCTATGAAGGATATATCGGGTCCGGTAGTGGCTATAGCATTGATCCTGGCAGCAGTATTTGTACCGGTAGGTTTTATACCGGGCATAGTAGGCAGGTTATATCAACAGTTTGCCATTACCATTGCTATATCAGTAATGATATCTGCCTTTGTAGCGCTGTCGCTAACCCCTGCATTATGCATACTGCTTTTGAAACCACAGCATATAAATAAGGATGCAAAAGGATTGAATAAATTCTTTTACAAGTTCAATGTATGGTTTGAAAAAGTAACAGCTAAATATTCAAATGGTGTAAAGAGAAGTATAAAGGCATCAAGGCTTGTTATCATAATACTCATCTGTATAGGTGTAGCAACCGTATTTCTTTTCAGGAGTAAGCCTACAGGGTTTATACCTACCGAGGACGACGGACGTATATATATTACCTATGAACTACCCGAAGCATCGTCCACTACCCGGTCTTTAGATGTGCTCACACGAATGATGAAAGTAGTGAAAGAGACACCCGGCATAGGACACTTTGCAGCACTTGGCGGACTCAATGTTGTTAACTTCTCCACCAAATCAAACAGCGGCACTATCTTTTGCCAGCTAAAGCCTTGGGATGAGCGAAAAAAATCGAGCGAACAGGTGCCCGGCATTATACCTGAACTCCAGAAACGGTTTGCTATGGCAGGTATCAAGGGTGCCAGCATTATAGTTATCCCGCCACCACCTATACCAGGCATAGGACAGACAGCAGGTTTCAGCTTCCAGATAGAACAAAGACAAACAAAGGATGATGTAAAAACCTTTGAAAAAGTGGTGAAGAACTTTGTAGCAGAGGCAAATAAAAATGCTGCTATAGGCGGCGCATTTAGTTTTTACGGCGCCCATACGCCCAGCTATAATGTAGTTGTAGACAGGGAGAAATGTAAGAAGCTTGGCGTATCGCTTGCCGATGTATTCAGCACCATGCAGATATTCATGGGTAGCTTTTATGTGAATGACATAACACTTTATAACCGCAACTTCCACGTACTGGCACAAGCGGATACTTCGTACCGTACCATGATATCGGACATGGGGAAATATTATGTACGCAACCAGCAGGGCCAGATGATACCACTGAGTACGCTTATCAGCTACAACCCCATAGAAACCGCACCACTTATCTCGCATTTCAACCTGTTCCGCTCCGCAGAAGTAGATGGCTCATCAGCACCGGGCTACAGCAGCGGGCAGGCTATAGAAGCCCTGCAGGAGATCGCAGGTCGTGTATTACCACAGGGATATGGGTATGAGTTCTCCGGCCTTAGCTACGAAGAGATACAGGCAGGATCCAAGACAGTGTACATTTTTATGCTGTCCATCATATTTGTATTTCTCTTTCTGGCCGCATTGTATGAAAGCTGGTCGGTACCCTTCTCCGTATTGCTTGCAGTACCAGTGGGCGCGTTTGGTGCCATACTTACACTCACCCTCATACCCAGCCTTACCAACAATGTTTATGCGCAGATAGGGTTAATAACATTGATAGGCCTCGCAGCCAAAAATGCCATCCTGATCGTAGAATTTGCCAAGGAGCGGGTAGATCATGGGGAAGAAGTAGTGAAGGCAACTATGGATGCGGTAAGGTTGCGGCTACGCCCTATCATTATGACCTCGCTGGCCTTTATATTGGGTGTCACCCCACTGCTGCTGGCCGAAGGCGCAGGGGCAGTGGCGCGCCGTACCATAGGCTTTACCGTGTTCGGGGGTATGCTTGCTGCTACTTCACTCGCTATTTTTATAGTGCCTGTGCTGTTTGTGGTAATAACACGTTTATCTTATGGCAAGAAAAAGCTTGCCTACCTCCAGGAACACCATGAGCAACTGGAAAAAGAACAGGAAGAAATAAACATGGCCGATATAGACCCTGCGCTGGAAATAGAATTAAGGAAACTGCATGATAAAAAAGACCCTGATAGCATTGATAGATCAGCGCATTAATAATACATACTAAGAAGATATGAAAAACTACAGGCGGCTGCAAAGTAGATCAGTCGCCCTTCTCCAGCTCAAAAATATCATTGACCGATTTTTTGAAAAGTCTTGCTATTTTTAATGCAAGCGTAGCAGAGGGTACATATTTGCCTGCTTCTATTGCGTTAATTGTCTGCCGGGATACATCTACTTTCACTGCCAGTTCAGCCTGTGTCAGATCATGTATTGCACGCTCTACCCGTATCGTATTTTTCATACCGGGCTTTGGTTAGATATGCGTGGTTTGATGTGCAGGTGGTACTGGTACAGCACAATAAAGATGACCGGTATGGTAAACATATTGATGTACAGCACCCATAAATAACTGAAGTCATAAAAAATAAGGGTACCTAATGCCAAAACCAGATAGCTTACATACACACTTATCTGCAATGCCCTCAGCCTTACCTGGGCTACATACTCGTCTTCTATTCTCTCTTTAGAAAAGGCGATCATAAAAAGGCTGATAAATGAAATAATAATACTTATCGTTCCTGTAAAATCAATTTTGTCAGAAATGGCTCCTTCATTCCATACCAGGTGAGATCGTAAGAACCTAAACGAAAAGTTATATACATATACGGCTATCATTAATGCAGCCGCTGGTAACACTAAAATACAGCCTATCATCCTGTATTTATGTGGCAATAAGAGCTTGTTTTTCATGTCAAGTAAATTTTACCAAATGTAAAGTATATTTTACATTATAAAAACATTTTTTACTTTTACTAACAAACCCGGCAATAGGAGGGTCATATAGATAACCAATTCGCTTCTCATGAGAACCTTACTCATTGCAATTACAACTGTTTGCATCTGTTCTACCACTTTATTTGCGCAAACTGACTCTTTAGATATTAACAACATAAACTCGGGGATATCACTTCATGGTAATATGTGGGGTACACAAGATTCAGTGCTGATATATTCCCATTGTGAATTTCCAAAAGGGTCCCAAAAGCAATTAGCTGCGGGTGCAGCAATATGGATGGAAGGTACAGACAGTGCAGGCCAGCTACATGTAGCAGCACAGGCATATGGCCAACATGGCTACGACTACTGGCCCGGGCCACTTGCCGGTAATGATTCCCTTACACGTAGTATCTCTGATCTATGGGGCAGGACCTGGAAGGTAAACCGGAGCGATGTAAATGCATTTAAAGCCATAGGTACGCACACATTGCTGAATACGCCTACATCGGTATTAGAATGGCCTGCAAAAGGCAATCCCTATGCAAAAGGTACTAGAGGTAATAACATCAGTATCATTAATGATATGGCACCATTTATAGACGTAGATGGTGACGGCAGATACGACCCTTTGAAAGGGGACTATCCTGATATAAAGGGCGACCAGATGATATGGTGGATCTTCAGCGATAATGGCCCTGCGCATAATGGAAGCAATGGAAGGCCAATGAAGATGGAGGTACATGCAAGCGCATACGCTTACAACCGGGTAGGCATGCTGCAAAACATACAGTACTACGAATATAATGTAATAAATAAAGGTACCAATTACAGAAACTACAGAACAGGAGTATGGACAGATATGGCACTTGGTTATCCTCTTGATAACTATGTGGGTTTTGATTCTTCACGACGATTGGAATATATCTATAATGGAGCGTCTTTCAATGGTACTTGCTCCTATTGTTATGGTAGTTCCATACCTATTGCCGGTATCAGTATTATACAAATGCCTGGTGATGCATCCCTATTACAACCAACAGGGAGCTTTATTTGTTATAGTAATGATTTTTCTCCCAGGGGTAATCCTGATGTGGATACAGAATATTATAATTGTCTAAATGCCCGTTTTAGAAACGGACAGCATTTACATAATGATTATAAAGGCCGTCGTACAGTGTCAAATGGAACCGGAAGTGGTCCGAAAGTAAACTACATATTTAACGGAGATCCGGCAGATACGCTACAATGGTCTGAATGTGCATCCGGAAATGGCCCAGGTGATAGAAGGGAAGTAATAGCGACCAATGACTATTATTTCGCAAAATATGCAAGCAGTAAATTCGTGTTTGCACTGGTAGTAACGGATCGGGCAGATCGAAGTGCGTGCCCTAATATTACCCTCACTAACATAAAGAAGATAACAGATTCTGCATGGTATTATTACTACAATACCCCGCCGGCTACAACAGGGATCATTGAAACTGCAAATACTACAGGTGCGTTAAACCTCTACCCCAATCCTGCCAATAGTATCATTAATGTAACACGTGCGGCCAGTAATAACAATGATGAAGAATCTATCAGCGTATATGATGTTTTGGGAAGAAATATACAAGTAGCACATACATCAAAGAAAGATGTAATAGAACTGAATATAAGTGCACTGCAAAATGGGGTATTTACCATCATATACAGGAAAGGCAATACTCAACTAAGCGGTGTGTTTGTAAAGAATTAGTTATAGAGCAGTTACGATAATTTTCTATTTCTAAATTAGCACCTACCCGATATTACCTAATTTCGGGTGGAAACCCCAGGTGTATGAATGTTGAGATATGGTCTTTAGGAAAACAGAATGAACCCTACATTGACGATGCCATAACCCACTACCTGCAAAAGGTAAAGCCCTATGCAAATACGGAACTGGTGATACTGCAGACCGCCAAAAAAACTGCCACCAGCGATGCCGAACGTACAAAGCTGCAGGAAGAAGAAATAATATTGAAGAAACTACAGCCCCACCACTACCTCGTTTTGCTGGATGAACGGGGGAAATTATTATCATCACCACAATGGGCAAAGGAATTCCAGCAGATGATGAACCAGGGCACCAAAACCCTGGTTATATTAATAGGCGGAGCTTTCGGCGTAACAGAAAACGTGCGTAAAATGGCCAAACAATGCTGGGCATTATCTTCATTGGTATTTCCGCACCAGTTGGTTCGCCTGATAGTGGCCGAGCAAGTGTACCGCACTTACAGCATACTGAATAATTCCCCTTACCATCATAGTTAAAGGCAGTATATTCGCTGTCGTTTTACCAACCGATCATTAGATGAGTTATACGCTTATTCTGCTCATTATAACAGTTTTAGTATCTATTGCAGCGTTCAGTAACAACGATCTGTATAATAGACTGATACTGTGGCCTGGCAAGATGGATAACCCTGCCGAATACCACCGGCTATTATCCTCCGGTTTTATACACGCTGATTATGGACATTTGTTTTTTAACATGTTCACTTTTTACTGTTTTGGCAAATATGTAGAGAGTATTTTTTCAGAGCTTGGCAAACACGAAATTTTCCTGGTTCTTTATTTAGGCGGAATAATAATCTCGTCACTGCCGTCATTTATTAAAAATAGAAACAATAATTATTACCGCTCATTAGGGGCATCAGGCGGGGTGGCAGCAGTACTATTTTCTTTCGTCTATTTCGCCCCGTGGGAAACGATCTATATAATTATAATACCTGTACCCGGTATACTTGCCGGTATTGGTTATCTGATATACTCGGCTGTAATGGCTAAAAGAGGACAGGGAAATGTAAACCATGACGCACACTTATGGGGTGCGGTATTTGGATTCTTTTTTGCATTATTGATAGATCCCACTCACGGAAGGCTATTTCTTGAACAACTAATGCAACCGCATTTTAACTGGAAGTAAGGGAAACTTTCAACACAGAGGCGGTACTATCCTTTATCTTAAATCGTTCATCAAGCCGCATGCCTGCTACCCACGCTATCCTTTTGTCGCATTCCAATACCCATACATGCTCCTTTTCATGCAGGGGTATTTTCCGGTCGGTCAGGAAACGTCCGATCTTTTTCTTTTTCATTTGCATACCCAGCGGATAGAAGTAATCACCCGTACGCCACTTGCGCAGGAATAGCGGAAATGTAAGGCGCTTCATATCTATATAGGCAACACCAGGATCCTGATCAATATGCCCTATGTCGTTAATAACAGTGAATTTGAACTTATGTAAGCCTGTATCTATAGTACATGGCACACCATCCACAGCTATAAAATCTGTAGCGGACTGCGGAATGGTGGTGAGAATAAGAAAATCTCGGTTGCGGATAATACGATGAGTTGGGGACTGTATGAACTTACCTGTCTCTGCCGTTAACAGGTGTAGTATCTGAGGCAGCTGTGCTGATATGAAGCCATAGGGCAGGAACAATTCATAGCATATGGTTTCCAGCGGGGTGCGTTTGTTCAGCTTCCGTACAGGTATATAAATATCCTTACCCCGGTGCTCCAGCAGTTTCTTCTTTTCAGTATCAATTGCCTTTCTGTAAAGTTCCTCCGCTTGTGAAAAACGCTGGATGCTCTGCCCCACATTTTGCACCGCATTCGGGAACCATTCATTTATTACCGGTACTATATTATGGCGTACAGCATTGCGCAGGTAAGCATCGGTAGCATTGGAGGCATCGTCGCGATAAGGAATATCGTTTGCTGCCACATACGCAGCAATATCACTGCGCTCTGCAAAAAGCAATGGCCTTATTATATTGCCATTTCGCAAAGGGATACCATGAAGGCCGCTGATACCGGTACCCTTAAATAAATTCATCAGCAGTGTTTCCACGTTGTCGTTAGCATGGTGGGCAGTTGCTATATAAGCGTATTTATTTGTTTGTCTTATGTTATCCAGCCACTCGTAGCGGAGTATACGCGCAGTTTCTTGGGTACCTTTTTTCCATTCTGCCGATTTATCGGCTGTATCAAAATTCACAGTATGGAAAGGGACATTGTGCTTCGCGGCCCATTCGCTTACTAATTGCTGGTCTTTATCCGCTTCCTCACCCCTCAGCTGAAAATTGCAATGGGCAATAGCAAAAGGGAGATTGCTCCTGCTAAAGAGGTAGGCCATACACATGGAATCCATTCCCCCGCTCACTGCAAGCAATACGGGGCTTATATCCATAGCATTGCTATGTAGTATTCCTTCGTTCCTGTGCAGGAATTGTTGTAGCAGGTCCATATTAGTAAGTAATATCCTCGTATGCAGCCTGTAGCTCATTATAAGTATGCATGTCTTTTGCTTCACGCGCTACAGACATACCTTTCTCATAAATGCCTATTGCCTCATCGGTAAGCCCTCCGCGTTCCAGCAGCTTACCTAAATGATAGTAGGTAGCAACATACCCCGCATGTTGGGTAACATTGTTTTCAAACATTTGCCTTGCCTCATCATCATTCCCTGCCTTAATAAATTCCAGGGCAAGGGCATGCTGCAGAAAGCTATCGCCGGGGCTATCTTTCAAAAAAACTTTTATTTTTTCTATTCGTTCATTCATGCTGCAAGTTCTCCGTGACTGCAAATGTAAATAGTATCAAAAAAATATGGTCGTTTATAAGACGACCATATCAAATAAATTCCTTCATGCTTCACTACCCTACTTTGCGATCAGCAAGCGGGCATGCAATTTTGAATTGGCATCTTTACTATCGGTAAACAGAATAGAGTACATACCATTAGGAAAACTGGTAACATTAAGTTTCTGCATGCTGGTAGTACAGGATTGTTCCAGAACTGTCTTACCCAATGCATCTATTACCTGCAGTGTACCATTTACCATGTTCATTCCGCTTATCCTTATCATTACATCATTCTGTGCCGGATTAGGGAAGGTTTCCATAGTCATATCGGAGCCATTTACATTAGTAACCCCAAGAGGGCCGCCAACAGTAAAATATTGTACTATGCCATTACCAAAATCGTTAGCATAGGTACCATTGGGCGGGTTGCCATTCAGTGGATAATGTAAATAGGTAGCCCCCAGTTTATTTAGGCTTATAGATCCGCTCCCGGCACTTGGGTATGCCCACCAGTTAAGTCCATAACCATTATTGGTTATTATTTCTAATTTATAGCACGCAGAGCTCAGGTTCACCGTATCAGTATAGGTAGTATTAATGCTGCAATGTGTACGCTGCTTCACTACTGCGTTCGTATTGGCATCCAGTATCTGCCACGAGGCATCGCTGTAGCTTGCATTCAGTGTATCTGTCAGTGCGTTAGTGCGCATAGCAATGATGAAGGATGAAGGGAAGACCGGCGAAGGCATAAAGCCAGTGGTCATTTGGTTATTCGAATTATCGTTATCAGTAGCGCCGTTTACAGTTAATATAGTAGCGGTAAAGGTTTGTGTAGTAGTTCCTCCCCTTAGCCCCAACGGTTCAGGTAGAGTAATGTCTGTATCGTGAAGGGGCCGTATAGCGCCACGCCACGTATAGGTAGAATTACTGTATCCAGCCACACCATATTGTATATCCATAGTGGCTATTACCGCACTGCCGCTATTGTGCACATGTATTACCGGTCCGCCGCAATATGGGTTTTCACGGAAGTGGCCTTCATAATTAGATGGGGAGATGATGTCATCCAGCGATGCATCCAGAACATGATTAAAATCACCATAATAGAACAATGTTCCCTGTGTTATATAGGATGGGAAGGAAGTATGACTGTTTGTATAATTTTCAAATGCCAGGCCCACATTAAATACTGATCCTGCGGTAATACCCGGAAGCATATGGAAATTTGAATACACCAATGCACCCGGGCACCAATTGCCTCTGTTCAGCGGCCATGTGCCCGACTGTGGGTATAATTCATTAGAGCCACAGGTAGCGCGCCATACTGCTTTCGTATCTACAGTGGAGCCATTCAGTAATACAGAGTAATTCTTTGAAAGGAATTCGCAGCAGCTATTAGCATCGCTCCCGTGGCCGGTAACTGTAAACTTCAATGCCGCAGTAGCAGTGCCTGCTGGTGCGGTGAGCGATACGGCAGGGAAATGCGTATTGATGCTGATTGAATCCCCATAATTAAAACTACCACCCCACAACTTTTTCACGCCTAGTACATTTCGTTCAGGTGTACCTTCTATAAAAATAAACCTTACGCTCGCGGTAAACCCACCGGAGTATCCGGCATACAGTATACGCAATGTAGCAGCATTTTTTAGCACCGGATAGTAGTCGGTAACATCATAATAATAACGCTGCTTCCACGTCCAGGGTGTGCGGGGGGCATTGGTATTAGCATACGGGGTTATCAGTCTGCCCAGTTCCAGGGTATCACCCGCAGGGGTCATCAGGTAGTTCTGCACTGTATAATCCCAATCGCCGCACCAACCTGTCTGTCCTGGCTGGTCACCGGGGTTGGATGGGTCATACCCGGCACATTTGTATTTGCCAAGCGTGAACTCCATATATATCTTTCTGTAAGTTTTACCGGTATTGGGTAAACTGATAGCAGTATCATAATTGCCATAGTAACTAAGGTGCACGGTATCGTGTGCCTGAACTATAGTTGTATCGCCTACCGCCGCAAATGCACCGGCAGAAAATAGCATCCCAAATACCAATAAATAAATATGCCTTTTCATGAACATGGATTAAGTGAAATAAAAAAACCGGATCATCTAATTGTTAAGTAATAAAATTAGCATAATCCGGCTATATAATAAAGTTATTCTGCTATACCTCAGGCTACCGCCTCACCATACATTTCTGCGCGCACCGCCTTTACCCGGTCATTGGTCATATATTCATCAAAGGTCATTTCACGGTCTATCAATCCATTGGGGGTCAGTTCCATTACCCGGTCTGCTACAGTTTGTGCCAGCTCATGATCTCGTGTGGTGAACAGGATTGTCCCTTTAAAATCCTTCATACCGTTATTTAATGCGGTAATGCTTTCCAGGTCCAGGTGGTTGGTAGGTTCGTCCATCAGCAGAAAGTTGCCTTTCAGCATCATCATCCTGCTCAGCATACAGCGCATTTTTTCACCACCGCTTAGTACCGACGATTTCTTTAATGTTTCCTCGCCCGAGAACAACATCCTACCCAGGAACCCACGGATAAAGGTCTCGTCTTTTTCTTCAGAATATTGCCTCAGCCAGTCTATCAGGTTATCATCATTGTCTTTAAAAAAGGCTGTGTTATCAGACGGTATATAAATGGGCGTTATGGTTACACCCCATCTAAAGGTGCCTTCATGCTCCTTATCCATCCCTGCAAGTACCTCGTAAAATGCACTGGTAGCCAGTGAGTTATGCGAAAGCACAGCTATCTTCTGTCCGCGCTTCAGATCGAAGCTTACATTCTTAAAAAGCATTTCTCCATGCAGCGATTTGCCCAGGTTCTTCACCTCCAGTATCTGGTCGCCGGCATCCCTTACCTGGTTATTGAATAGTATTGCGGGGTACTTCCGGTTACTTGGTTTCATCTCATCCAGCTTTATCTTATCCAGCGCCTTCTTACGGCTGGTGGCCTGCTTCGACTTAGACGCATTGGCCGAGAACCGGGCTATGAAATCCTGTAGTTCTTTTATCTTATCCTCTGCCTTACGGTTCGATTCCGAACGTTGTTTCAGTAATAACTGGCTCGATTCGTACCAGAAACTATAGTTACCGGAGTACACATTTATCTTTCCGAAATCTATATCCGCTACGTGGGTACATACCGTATCCAGGAAGTGCCGATCGTGCGATACCACCAGCACTATCTTGTCATAGTCAGCAAGAAAATCTTCCAGCCAGCCTACAGTTTCCAGATCCAGATCATTGGTAGGCTCATCCAGCAGCAGTATATCCGGGTGGCCATACAGCGCCTGTGCCAGCAGCACCCTCACCTTCTGGTTACCATCCAGTTCTTTTACCAGCTTATTATGGAACTCTTCTTTTACACCCAGGCTGCTCAGCATGTTAGCCGCGTCGCTTTCCGCATTCCATCCATCCATCTCCGCAAACAAGCCTTCCAGCTCGCCCGCCTTTATACCATCTTCCTCTGTAAAATCTTCTTTGGCATATATAGCATCCTTAGCCTTCATTATATCATACAGCTTGGTATTGCCCCGTATCACGGTCTCCAGCACAGGCACTTCATCAAATTCGTAGTGGTTCTGCTTCAGTACGCTCATCCGCTGGTCCTTGGTTATTTCCACCTTTCCTGTACTGGCATCTATCTCTCCCGAGATGATCTTTAAAAATGTAGATTTACCCGCACCATTGGCGCCAATGATACCATAGCAATTACCCTCTGTGAATTTTATATTCACATCTTCAAACAACACCCGCTTGCCATACCGAAGCGATAAATTAGAAATCGAGATCATAAGTATATCCCCATACGACCCTTATTGCCGTTTTTTGGAGGTGCAAAGTTACCGTATTTATTTGTGATTTAGGAGTTATCAATTGTAACCCCACCGTCATTGCGAAGCACATAGCAATCTATGCGTAATAACAAAACTCTCCTCCTGTTTTTAGGAGGAGTACCCAACGGGGGAGGTGGTTAACTCGCGCAGTAACACAACACAAGATATCCCTCCGCAGAGTCCACCCAAAATGTGGATATCATTATTTGGAAACCGCCACTGGCATTGTGTTGCCTTTTTCCACTCTAAATCTAAAGGTTCAAAAGCAAACTGAAAATAAAACTATTATATTTGTTGCGATTGCGTATACAAAAACGGGGGATGAAGCAGCCTTTAACTCAGCGAATGACGGAGCTAAATTTTGGAATGATCAAAGCGGAAAATATTCTTATGTCGTTGGCCAGGGAGAAAATAAAATAGTTTATACTGTAAATTTTGATGTAACAGTCAAATATGTAGATAATCCAGGCCTCCAAACAAACAGAGATGACGATCATTCTGGCATAGTGCCCTCAGACGAAAAAATTACAAATGGTTACGGGAACTCCTTCGAATTATTGCCAGATAATGATGCTAAGTTTAAAAAAGCTCAGAAAGTATCATCCTTGGCGCCGCAAGTGAAAATACAGTATACATTAAAAAATCACAATCAGGAAACGAAATAGTGGCAGCTCATGAGTTAGGGCATAATTTGGGGCTTAATCATAATACAAATACTATTATGAATAGCTCAGTTAATTCTTTCTTTATGAAAAAATCCTTAAATAAGGATGTAATAAAAAAGCTAATTGATAATGTTATTTATCCTTCCAAAGAACCCATAGGACGTCCTATAGGAAATATAGACAACCTTAAGGATGGAAAGGTAATTAATACTCCAGATAATGATCAGAAATAGTACAATAGTCTTATTAGTATCATTATTAATGTCTTTGTGGTTTTTTGAAAAAACAACCGTATTCATCTTTATCAGGATCCTTTACTATAGATTCAGTTGTGCAAATTTTACCTGCTGATTCTTCTTATTTGGTAGGAATAATATCTACAGATCATAGTAATGAGTCTTTAGATGCAATTTTAGTTATTTGTCTGGAAGATAGTTTTTATGTGTTTCCTTCAAAACAGGGAAGATTTGCTCTAAAACTATCTCCTGGTAAACATACAATTTCATTCTCCTTTGGTGGTCAATCTTATAGGATTAATACTATGTTTAGAAAACAATATTGTAAGTATGCTAGGATACATATCCACGATCATTTATATTATTAATTTAAGTAATGTAAATATAGAATAATGTATTAATTTAAACAGGAAATAAATGAGAGATAAATCATATGTAAAACTTGTACTAACGTTAGTACTTCTGTTATTTGTTTCGTCGTTGAATGCTCAAACTTCCGCTCTCCCCTGTTCGGCGTAGCTTAAGCTACGTCGCGACTTAAAATTACCACATCAGTTTCTCACTTGTGGGTGTCCTCACCAACAACTTGCGGTATTATAGAAAATAACAGAAGGTATCAAAACAACTTTATTTCTCACTCATATAATCTTATCAGATATCAGTAGGTTTATAGACAAGCAACACAACATTTTTATCAAATTGCTGAAATTTCAAAAAAGCAATATCTCGTTTCACTTCGTTCAAAAATGGCCTTACACCATTACCTACTATGTAGGGATTAATAAGCAATCTTAACTCATCAACTAAACCAGCTTCCAATAAGGGTTTTATAAGTGAGGAGCTTCCCTGAACTAAAATATATCCACCCTCTTGCTGTTTTAATACGGTAATGTCTTTAATGAAATTTTCATCGAGGATCGTGGTGTTTTCCCACCTTGCTTTTTGGAGACTGGAAGACACCACATATTTTTTGCCCTTATTCAGTCTATCTGCTACGCCCATAGCATTATCCTTAAATGACGACCAGTAAGGGTACAGCATTTCATAGGTTACGCGCCCATAGAGCATTACCTCGCAATTATTAATAGTATCCTGAATATATTGTTGCCTTTCAGGGCTGTCAAAGGGGTTCCACCATTTGTCCATAGATTCGGAATCAAAAATGCCGTCAAGTGATACCCATTGTGTAATGATTAGCTTTCTCATATTTCACTATTTACAACAAAGGTAAAAACGCACATTGACACAAAATAGAACAGATCCGACAATAACAACATTAGATCAGGACGTATAAAATTCTCTCATTGCCAGGTATTCTTTAGGCGCAATCTGGGTGAATTCTTTAAATACACGGGTAAAGTGACTATGATCGGAAAAAGAATAACGATAAGCAATATCGCTCAGTTTTGTGATGTGTGGCCCATTAATTTCAGTGAATGCCGAATTAAACTGGCATACCCGTTTATACATATTTGGCGAAATGCCTACGTTTACCGAAAACAAGCGTTGGAGCGAACGCTCTGTGATATTCAGTTTTTTTTGAAGTTTTAAAAGGGAATTGACGTTATTGATTTTTTTAAGCTCATTTATAGCTACCACCAATATTTTATTGTCAGTACTGATTGGCTGCATTAAGGTATAAATGAAGTGATTGATCAGTTGCATACGAGCCTGCAAGTCACTTTCATTTAGAAGTTGCTCTTGTAAATTTATAGCCTTCGCCTGTTTAATATAATTGATATCCAGTATTTGGTCAGTCAATTCATTGGCCTGTATTCCTAATAAATTCTTTAAGGTATGTGGCTGCAAAAAATAGGCTATAAGTGTAAAACTACCCTTGAAATTCAATCGGTCTGGGATGATTGTTTGTCCGTAAAGCGTGAAATTGCCGATTAAACGATCTTTCTTGCAGGCTTTTTCAGTTTGAAATATAATAGCAGGACACCCGTTCGCATACAATGGCAGGACAAAATCACTTTTATCACTGTAATTTTCTATTACCAGGATGTTATGCACGTAATTAGCAATTGCAGTGGGGGGAAGGTAGTTCTTGCTATTCATTTACCTTTTATTAAAAGCGATTTGCTAAACACATCTTTTTACGTTGTGAAAGTAAGTTAATATAAGTTGTATGTTGTAGTAGAAGCATCCCCTCGTACCCCTTTCGAAGTATTGTCCAGCTACGTCGCGAGTAAAATCCCTACGCCAGCGCCACCCATGTTGGCCCTCACCAACAAGCTCGCGTTGTATAGTAGTAGAAAGGTATCCAAAACATCTTTAGTTCCCGCTCATATAATTCCTTCTAGTCTGCTCGCGCTCTGCTTCTTTCTGCTCTTGTATTTGTGTGTACCGATGCATGATATTCATAAAGCACATACCTATAGTTGCAGAAAAAAAGCAAATACTGAACAGGGTTATTTTATTTGCAGGGTCTTTATGCAGGTTATGGATGCACAGCCACAGCAGCATACCCCACAAACCCATGCTTCCTATTTGCGATGCAATTTTTATTTTCATATTGCTAATATATTACAACCCAAAGATAATAACGCAACTTTCCCTATTCCGGCGTTTTAAGCAGGTTTTGAATTTCAGTCATGTTCTCCTGTTTTTCTAAAGCATTGTAAAAAGTTGTTTTCTTCATTTCTTTAATTGCTTTTTTGAGATATATTTTCGCCTCATTTACGTTCTTTTCTTGCAAATAAGCTTTTGCAATGCTCACATATGCATCTGTATACATTGGGTACTTTTCTAACAGGAATTTCCAGGTTTGTATGGCAGCATCGTATTTTTTACCATTATACAAAAACCATCCAAGTCCATTGAATTGTGCTATGCCAATAGCAATCTTATCCCCATACTTTTCTTGCATGTGCTTTACGAAGTCATTATACTTTGCCCGATCAATAGCTGTACTGTCATTCTTGAACAGTTCTATGTTTTGGTAACGCCAGAAAGAAAATATTTCAACAAGAGAAGGCAATACTCCAAGCCCTGGGGTACTGAAATGCTCTGCTTCATAAAACTCCATTCCTTTTGAATTGAAATTTTTTGAAACTTTCTCTTTAGATAAAAATGACTTCATTAATAAATAATCCTTCCCGTCGGCAACAGAATCCCCTGTTATGTATCTGTAATAAACTGTATGGTTTAGTGCACCGGTCTTTAATTTTTCTCTTAGAGAATCAACAAGGTCAACATTTTTTTGAGTAAAAAACGGGCTACATGAAATAACGCCTGTTAATTCGGTCAACTTGCTTTGGAGCAAATAAGACGAAAAGTATCCGTACCTGGAATGCCCAATAAATATTCTATTCTTACTGACGTTTAAATTAGTTTCTGCCCACGGAATTAATTCTTCAAACACAAAATTGATCATCTGCTCACCATGAGCATTATGTTCAGATGGCAAAAAAGATGTTTCTAAATGACGGTCAGGATTTTCGGTGCTAATGCCAATAATGACAGACTCGGGCATATCATTTTCCGAAACCAGATAATTTATTGACTCAAATACCTCACGAAATATTTTTTTATTCTGTCTATCAAAAACAATGATCACTGGAATTTTTTCTGGATTATTCCTATCAAAAGTTCGTGGGAGGATTATTGTTATCTTTTTGTTCTTATTTAAAAAACTGGAATGAATGATTGTATCAGTAGGATCATTGTAATATTCTGATTTGGTTTGCGCAAAAGAATAAAAAGATAAAATAGATAATATAAAAAAGCCGACAGCTTGCTTCATCTGTAAGAAATTTTAAGCATAAATGTAATTGTTATTTGATATAGAAACACTACGTATATCAACTACTCAATTGCTCTTGCGAAGAGGCTTTGAGACGAAACGCACTTTCGTCCCTGCCGAGTCTCTGCTTCAGGACTCGGCAGCACGCGCAGGTCAAAGCCCGGCACTACAGTAGCACCCAGGCCCAATCAGGGAACCCCGCAGGCAGCAAGCGGTAATCGCTGGCCTGCTGCCCTTTTTGCTTACTTTTTGGGCAAGCAAAAAGTAAGGATAACACGGGCACGCAACATAAACACATCACGCCTCTATTGTGAATATCTTTATTTGGAAACCGCCCTGCTACCATAGTATCTTGCCATGTTGCAAAACACTCCTCCTATTATTAAGAAGAGTATCCGAAGGGGGAGGTGGTAAAAACTCACGTTTGGCAATTCCAAACTTCCGTTTCCACCCCAAACTACCACCGGAAGTTTCAACCTAAAACCGCCACCACCAACCATATAATAAAAGTCCAAATGGAAATTACCGGAAGTTTGAAAAGGAAAAGCAATGAAACATTTCCTTCTTAAGGGGTTGAGGAGGTAAAAAAAATGCCCTTACTTTGCTGTTACAAAAAACCAAAACAAATGAAACACATTTTATTCTCGTTGCTTTTTATTGCTACAGTATCTGCCTCATGGGGTCAGGAACTGAAGTTACCTGCACTTAGTCCCAACGCTAAGCTGTCCCAGGATTTCTCTACATCAAGCATAGAAATAGCTTACAGCCGCCCATCTATGCGCGGGCGCAAAATATTTGGCGAGCTGGTACCGTTTGGTAAAGTATGGCGCACCGGCGCTAATGCAGCCACCAAAATAAAAATAGGCGAAGAACTGGAAATAGGCGGCCAGATAATAAAAGCAGGTGAGTACGCTCTCTACACCATACCCGGCCAGGAAGAATGGGAAATAATACTGAACAAGGGCGTAGGCAATTGGGGCGCTGATGGCTACAATACTACAGATGATGTAGCCCGCTTTAAAGTAAAAACGCACATGAGCGATAAGAATGTGCAGACATTTACGATAGTCATTGCCAGCATTACCAACAATAGCTGCAAACTGGAAATGTGCTGGGAAAAAACAAAGATCATTATCCCTATAGTAGCGCACAACGAAGAACGTCTTAATACGTCTATAGACAAAGCGATCACCAATCCGCAGATACCTTATTTCCAGGCTGCCAGCTACTATTATGAAACAGACCAGAACCCAGAAAAATCAAGGATATATATAGATAAGGCCCTGGAGCAAAATCCTAAAGCGTTTTATATGTGGTACCTGAAAGCTAAGATCGAAAAGAGAGCAGGCCACAAGAAAGAAGCAATAGAAGCAGCTAAAAAATCGATTGAAGCAGCAAAGGGAAGCAGCTTTGAAGATGAATACATACGCAACAACCAGAAGATCATTAACGAACTGAACAAATAAAATAATTTGTAAAGCAGTTATATTTACCCCACAGTACTGCGTACTGTGGGTTTTTCAATTAATTCCGCAGATCTATTTATGAGAAAGATATTTTTATTCCTGGCTACTATCCTCACCTCTGTATCACTAACCGCACAGCAGGTACGCCCTGCCACATCAGCAGAAGTATACCATGAGCTTCAACAGCTAAGACACCTTACCAGTGTGCTATATGTAGCCGCCCACCCTGATGATGAGAATACACGGCTGCTGGCATGGCTGGTGAATGAAAAAAATATCCGTACCGCTTATTTGTCATTAACGCGGGGCGACGGTGGACAGAATATCCTGGGCAGCGAACAGGGCCCCGCGCTTGGCCTGATACGCACCCATGAGCTGATGGAAGCACGAAAGCTGGATGGTGCGGGGCAATTTTTTAGCCGCGCTATAGACTTTGGCTTTTCTAAGAACAAAGAGGAAACTTTTAACCATTGGAACGAATACCTGCTTACCAACGATGTGGTATGGGTAATGCGCAAGTTCCGGCCCGATGTGGTCATATGCCGTTTCCCGCCAGATGCCAGGGCTGGGCATGGCCAGCATGCAGCATCTGCGGTAATAGCTGCAAAAGCATTTAAACTAGCCGGAGATAAAATGCAGTTTACCGAGCACCTGCACTATTATAGTGCGTGGCAGCCTAAAAGGATTCTGTTCAACTCTTACCGGTTCGGAGACCGCAATACCACTGCTGAGGACCAGCTGAAACTAACCGTAGGCCAGTATATGCCCCAGATGGGTATGGGGGCAGGAGAACTGGCGGGGCTAAGCCGTAGTGTACATAAAAGCCAGGGTGCAGGCACACCAAGTGTAGCCGGTGTACAGACCGAATATTTTAAGCTGGTAGATGGTGATACCCTATCAAAAGCGCTGTGGGATGGTATAGACATTACCTGGAACAGGGTAGCACGGCCGGATATAGGAGAAGAGGTACAAAGTATTATAGCACAATATGACTATAAACATCCTGATGAAAGCCTGCCTGCACTGATAGCATTGCGTAAAAAAATTGCTACTGTAAACGATGATTACTGGCGTAAAGAAAAGCTGGAGGAAATAGATAATATTATCCTGCACTGCACCGGATTGCTCGCAGAACTCTATACAAATCGTCCTCAGGCGATAGCAGGCGCTTCATTGCCCTTTACCCTGCATGTAA
This sequence comes from Taibaiella sp., assembly GCA_013815385.1. Lineage (GTDB taxonomy): Bacteria > Bacteroidota > Bacteroidia > Chitinophagales > Chitinophagaceae > JACDGL01. Next base: position 163,738 of record JACDGL010000001.1, read on the forward strand.
TAGCACGGGGGCATAATACAATACGCCTTACCGCTATTAAATGGATAGACAAAGACACCGCAATGAATTTGAAAATAAACACTGATTCATTACTTTCCTTTACACATGTCATATCGGTTCCTGCCGGTACGCCGCTTACCCAACCCTACTGGCTAGCCAATGCGCATATGGAAGAAGCATTATTCAGTATACCTGCCGATACACTGGCCGGGCTGCCGGAAACACCCAACAACCTGAATGCTACAATAACATTGAAAATAGGTGGCGAATATTTTGACGTAAAAGTTCCGCTGTCCTATAAAAAACTGGATCCGGTAAAGGGGGATGTAGTAGAAGGCTTACGCATAGTGCCGGATGTGACCGTATCCTTTACAGCGGGCTTACTGATAACACAGCCCGATGGAAGCGTGGCAACAAGCATACGCTTGCATTCGTATAAGGATGTACCTGCTGCTACATTGACCGTTGGCAGCGGCAAGCTGAATGTAACTGTGGCGAACCTGCACCTGCGGGCAGATAATGATACGATTGTGCCCATATTCATATCGGCTGCACAATCTAAAATGGCTGGCACGGGTGATTATTTTGTATCGGCCCAAGTAACTGCAAATGGTAAAACCTATGATAAGGAACAGCACATTATCTCTTACAGCCACATACCCACATTGCAATACTTTACCGATGCCAACGCAAAAGTGCTGCGCAAGAACTGGAAGTGTACCGTTAAGAAAATAGCCTATGTAGAAGGTGCAGGAGACTACATACCCACATTTCTGCGGCTGGCAGGTTTACAGGTAGATGTCCTGAAAGAGGCTGATCTTACCGACGCCGCCAGGCTGAAACAGTACGATGCCATAATTACCGGGGTACGTAGCGTGAATGTAGAAAAACGTATGGCCTGGTGGATGCCCGTATTGCTAAACTATGTGCAGAATGGCGGCACACTGGTAATGCAATACAATACGCTACAGGATATGAGCACCACTAAATTAGGCCCATATCCATTTACCCTTACAGATAAGCGGGTTACTGAAGAAAATGCCGCCGTCACCTTTTTGCACCCGGAACATAAACTACTTAACTACCCAAATAAGATAACACAGAATGATATGACAGATTGGGTACAGGAGCGCGGTTTATACTTCGCCACCAAGTGGGATGCGCACTATACCCCACTCTTCCGCATGAATGATGCAGGCGAAGACCCTCAGGATGGCAGCACGCTTTATACACCATATGGCAAAGGGCAATACATCTATACTTCATTATCATTCTTCAGGCAACTGCCTGCAGGTAATAAAGGTGCAATAAGACTGTTGATGAATATGTTATCAGCAGGCAAGTAGCAAAGAATAAACCGGGCATTATGGAACAGAATAAAAATCGCGTTGCCTTGTATATAGTGGTAATTGCATTTTTGTTCTTACAGATACTATTCTATTACCTCTTTACCCAACACTGGAAATGAGCGCGCTGGATTGGCTGGTAATGCTGGCAGTACTCTCAGGCATTATCATATATGGGGTGCTGAAAGGCAAGGGCCAGAAGGGGTCCGATACTTATCTCCGCGCAGACAGGCGTATGAAATGGCCGGTAGTACTGTTAGGGGTAATGGCCACACAGGCAAGCGCTATCACATTTCTATCCGCACCTGGCCAGGCGTATACTGATGGGATGCGTTTTGTGCAGTATTATTTTGGATTGCCTATAGCCATGGTGGTTATCTGTGTCACCTTTATACCCATCTTTAAAAAACTGAACGTTTACACAGCCTATGAATTCCTGGAGCAACGTTTTGACAGGCGCACACGGCTGTTAACTTCTTTCCTGTTCCTTCTTTCACGGGGGTTAGCCACTGGCATTAGTATCTATGCACCCTCTATTATTTTATCCTCCATACTGGGATGGAATATATACCTCACCAACGTAATAACGGGAGGGCTATTAATTATTTATACTTATTCAGGCGGCGCTAAGGCAATAGCGCATACACAAAAGGTACAGTTCCTCATCATACTCGGGGCCATGTGTGTAGCCGGATATTCAGTAGTAACACATCTGCCCGCAGGAATTTCCTTTAGCGATGCTTTGTATGTAGCAGGCAAGGCGGGCAAACTCAACGCAATCACTACCAACTTCAACTGGCAGGATAAGTATAACATTTGGAGCGGCGTGATAGGTGGTTTTTTTCTTGCATTATCCTATTTCGGTACCGATCAAAGCCAGGTAGGCCGGTACCTTACTGCAAAGAACACCAACGAAAGCCGTATGGGACTGATAATAAACGGGCTTGTAAAAGTACCCATGCAGTTTGGAATACTGCTGATAGGCGCATTACTATTTACCTTTTATACATTCAATGCGGGTACGCTATACTACAACGAACGGGTCTTTAATGAATATAGCCATAACCATCCTGCAGAGGCCGGGGCAATGAACCAGCAGTATATAGCGCTACAACAGCAATACCAACACCAGGCAACTACTATCCTATCCCGCCGCAACTCGACTGATAATGAAAAAGACCTTATCGCTTTCACAAATACACAGCAACACATCAGCACCCTGCGCGATTCTCTTAAACGATCTATCGTTAATACTCATACAAGTAACGAAAGCAGCGATACCAATTATATATTCCTCTACTTCGTAAAGCATACCTTACCGAAAGGATTAATAGGCCTGTTGTTCGCTGTTATTTTCCTTGCATCGTGGGGGTCTATTTCTGCCGCTCTTAATTCGCTTGCTTCCTCCTCCTTAATGGATGTGCACCTGCTGGGTAAATGTGATAGCACACCCGATAAAAAGCAGCTATCGCTTGGCAGGCTGCATACGCTGGTCTGGGGTATTTTTTGTATTGGCGTAGCCATGTTTGCGACCCGCATGGGTTCATTAATAGAGGCCGTGAATGTGCTGGGTTCGCTTTTCTATGGTACTATATTGGGTATTTTCCTGGTAGCTTTTTATGTGAAAAAAGCCCGCGGAAAAATAGTATTTGCTGCTGCCATCATTACCGAGGTATGTGTTATTGTTATCTACAATCTTAATATAGTATCCTTTCTGTGGCTGAATGTGATAGGGGCATTGCTGGTGGTAGCGATATGCATGATTGGCTCCAAACGGAGAGAAGTTTCATAATACCGAACGGACTACTATCTTTATGTAAATTCCATTTATTATGAAGTACTGCTTTAGCACAAAAAGCTTATTACTAATCGGTTGCATGCTTATTGTGGTATATAGCTGTAAAAAACCTGATCCTGCACCTACCCCGCAGGCACGGGTAAAAATATCCTACTCAGGCGGGTCAACGATAGGAGATACCATGAAATTTCAGTGTGATGCTCTTTCAGGCAGTACCTACCTCTGGCAGTTTGGCAATGGCGATACTTCAACGCTGGCAGCTCCAAGTTATGTGTACTATAAGATGGGGGTCTATACGGTTACCCTTGTCATCAACCATTCTGCCGATACTATCAATAACGCATCTAAGGTATTAACTATATCAATTGGCGCAAATAAGCTTCACGCGGTTACCAACGCCTACACCTGGAAGGGAAATTACAGCTCTCATGACAACACCGGTATGCAGCCTGATACTGCCTATAACATGAATGATACCACTTTTTCTGTAACGTTACTTACTGATACTGCTATAAGCATGTGGGGAGAAACACTAAAATTTGTGCGCCCGGCCACCAATGCTCCCAACAGAACAGTAGTCTTTGCCTACGGCAATGCAGGCAGCGTTAATGAATATTGGTCCCGACTTACGTACCACTACGATACAGACACTGTAGCGTACGAGAATTATACTGGGAGCAGCCACGGATATATGATCAAAAGCTACCACACGCCGTAACATCCCTACGCTGTCATTTCCACAATTTTAGTTGGCTCTATATTAGCATTGCGCATCGCTACATTGCGCGCTACGCTGCGGGCCAGGTCAAGGAATGCCTTGCGCGATACCGGCTCATCATCTACAATAGCGGGTATGCCCTTATCCCCACCTTCGCGTATGCTTTGAACCAATGGTATCTCACCCAGAAACGGGAGGTCAAACTGCTCCGCCATTTTGCGCGCTCCGCCCTTGCCAAACAGGTAATATTTATTATCGGGCAGTTCTGCCGGGGTGAAGTAAGCCATATTCTCCACCACGCCCAGTATCGGTACATTTATCTGGGGCTGGCGGAACATCATTATTGCCTTACGTGCATCTGCCGCAGCAACGGCCTGCGGTGTAGAGACTATTACAGCCCCTGTAACAGGGATGGTCTGCACCAATGTAAGGTGCACATCGCCGGTGCCGGGTGGCAGATCAATTATCAGATAGTCAAGCTCCTGCCAATGAACATCGGATATGAACTGCTTCAGGGCAGAGCTGGCCATGGGACCACGCCATATAACCGCTTGTTTTTCATCTATCAGCAAACCAATAGACATTGCCTTTATGCCATAACGCTCCATAGGCACTATCATCCCCTTACCATTTACATCCATCATTTTAGGGCGCTCATCGCGCAGGCCCAGCATGATGGGTATGGACGGGCCGTAAATATCCGCATCCAGCAGGCCAACTGATGCCCCTTCCTGCGCCAGGGCCAACGCCAGATTCACAGCTACAGTAGATTTACCTACCCCACCCTTACCCGACGCTACCATTATTATATTGCGCACCCCGGGCAGGATGGCTTTATTATCCTTTCTATTGCTATTAACCCGCGCGTGCATATTCACCGTTACCACCGCCTCCTTATCTACGAGGTGGTGTATGGCAGTGATACAGGCTTTTTCTATCATTTCCTTCAGCGGGCAGGCAGGTGTGGTAAGCACTACCGTAAAAGATACATTCTTACCCTCCACTACTACGTCCTGCACCATATTCAGGGTAACAAGGTCTTTGCCCAGGTCCGGCTCTTCAACATTAGATAATGCGGCCAGCACCGCTTCTTTTGTGATCATTATAAATTTCTGAATTGAAAGTGCAAATATAACCTGTTTTAAGCGTTGGCATTATCATAGTAAATGATAGATATATCAGGCAGCAACCGGATTTCAAACTTCCGCTAACTTCCATTGTCATTTAGTAGCATACAACGACTGGTATTTGGTTTCGGTATGAAACTTCCGGCGGAAGTTTGATACCGGAATGGAAGTTTGGGTTAAGTATGTATGAGCGTTAGCTCAATTATGACAAGGCAGGAATATAAGAACATAGGAATGATAGGTTTAGGTGGATGCAAGATACTATGCCCGATGAAATAACAGGCGAAAAAGATATTCACATCGGGGTATTTTTCATTTATGATTTGTGATCTATGAATGATGCTGCATTGAGATTTGTTGTTAGGGAATGCAAAACTGAATTTCAGGGCCGGTATGGAAGAATCCCGGTTACAAACCGGATGAACTGATAGACCAGAACGCTGCGCTAACTCTAGCGCCAGGGAGATAGTATATATCGTCTTGCCGGAGCTATTGTGGTGAATGCAAGCTATCACACTATATTTTGAGAAAACATTAGTAAATACGCGTGAAAAAAGGCTGTATTTTTGCTATCAATGAACAGATTACGCCATATATGCTGGCTTGTTTTGCTGCTACTCTCCACCGGGGCCTTTGCACAGCATGGTGCTGCCGATGTGGTGCAGATAAATGGCGTAATAATAACTGCTGACAGCCTACGGGCCGTACCCTATGCTACCGTATTGGTAAAAAACCAGAACCGTGGGGTGGAAGCAAGCAACCTTGGTGTATTTACCCTGGTCTGCTACAAAGGCGATACCCTGCAATTTAGTGAAGTAGGATTCCGGCCGAAGGAGTTCGTGATATCTAAGAACATACAGGGCGAATATTTTTCGATGATACAACTGATGACGCAGGATACCTTTTACCTGCAGGAAACCATCATCAGGGCGTTGCCGAGCCGCGAAGAATTTGATTACGCGTTCCGGCACTGGCATGTAGCCAGCGACCAGTACGATATAGCCCGCCGCAATACCAACCGATATACCCTAAGGGCCATAGCCTATACCCTGCCGCACGATGGCCGCGAAAGCCAGGCTATGTACCAGTCGCAGCAGGCACGCGATGCGGTATATTATGGCCAGCAAAAGCCAATGAATATCCTGAACCCCCTAGCCTGGGCTGAATTTTTCCAGGCCTGGAAGCGGGGTGATTTCCGGAACCACTCTTACTGATCTCCTTTTACAATTTTGTTTATATTTAGCTTATGAAGGCCATTATTGTCGCTTTACTGCTATTGCCAGCACTGAATACACATGCCCAGAAAGCAGATATTGCTTCGAAAACGCCAGCATTGCCTGAGCCTAAAAAGCAGGTTTACATGTATGTGGAACAAATGCCGCAACCTCCCTACAATCTTAATGATTACCTGAGCAAGAGCATTAAATATCCCGAGACATCACGAAACAATGGCTCTGAGGGCAAAGTTGTGGTACACTTTATAGTAAACAAAGATGGCAGCTTAAGTGATCCTGAAGTATTGCGCGGAGTAGATGCCTATATAGATAAGGAGGCACTAAGGATAGTAAACGCAATGCCCAAATGGAAACCCGGCAGACAACAAGGCAAGGCAGTAAGTGTTTATTATTCTTTACCTATTATTTTCCGTTTAGAAGGTGCAGCGCCTGCCAATAAATAACTAAGCCAATACGGGAGTTCCGGAAACATGCTTACTGATACATAATTAATGAAACACCTAAAGATATTTCTGGTACTTACCTGTATCTGCCCTGCCTTGTTTGCCCAGAAGAAGACCGACCATTACCCTAATGGGAATATAGCGTTTGAAGGAGAGTACACCTATACCTGGAATGGGTGGCAGTACCTAGATTTTGAATGGACACATAGTGATGAAACGCTGATGCTGCTAAACCAGGTGAATAAAATGATGCCCCGTAAGAAATATGATGGGGAATGTACCTTTTACAGCATAACAGGCAAAAAGATAATAACAGGCCACTTTAAAGATGGAATACCGGATGGACGATTTACCTACCAGGATGATAATGGAGCCGCTATAGCTGATAATTTTTACAACAATGGCATGCCCTACGGTGCATTCAGAACTTATCAACAAGGGATACTGGTATCTGAAGGTGTATATAAACCGCTTACCCAAAAACAACTGGCAGAAGCATACCGGACAGGATATGTTATGCTGTCAAGGCATGAAAGAGAATCGGAGTATGATAATGATGACCCACTGAACATGAGGGGACGCGCACACATCAGATACAATTACCAAACAGAAGATCTGGAAACGCTTTTCTTTAACTATTTCGAGCTGAATAGTATCTGGAATGGCAGGATGGTAGCCTATAACCGCCAAGGTAAAATAATACTGGAAGCCTATTTTCTGGACAATGTGCCGGAGAGAACATGGAAGGTATATAAGGATGATGGTACACCCAATTACGACCTTACCTTTAAGAATGGTAAGCTGGTAGAATATACAGACCATATACACAATACAAAAGATAACATAGGTAATAATAAACCAAGGCAACCGCTTGTAGGTGCAGGAGACCCACAGGGTATAGACCCAGGTGTAACCCAACCTACACCACCTTCTGTATTTACTTATGTAGAGCAGATGCCTTCTCCTCCATATGACCTGAACAATTATCTATCTAAAACCATAAAATACCCTGAAGAAGCACAAAAAAGTGCTATAGATGGCAGAGTAATAATAAAGTTTGTAGTAAATGAAGATGGTAGTATCAGCAATGCAGAAGTGATACGCACCCTGGACCCCTACTGTGATAAAGAAGCGATAAGGGTTATTAATAATATGCCCATATGGAAACCCGGCAAACAAAATGGCAAAGCTGTAAAGGTTTATTTTACCCTACCAATAACCTTTAGATTAGTACAGGAAGAAATGAAAAAGTAACACAGTACAGTATCCTATTGCTTTGAGCATCCAAATGGCCTGGATCTTCGGGGGCGGCTCTTTAATGTTACGTAGTTCTTCAGGCAATATCCTGAGTGGGCATTACACTTAAAGTTTACTTAAAGTTTGTATGCACAGATAGCTATGCGAGCGTAGGTAGTAGGAGCTGATCCAGGTTATCGATACCCGGGGTATTCTCGCACGTAAAGCCCTCCGCATAATTTACCCCAATTGCCTTCCCTGTTATAGCGTCTCTATTTTCTATATTCTTCAAAAAGCCTTCGGTAGCTATATAAGTTATTGGCTCACTGGATGCCGGATCGTGAAACTGGCTTTTGTAGCAGCGTATAGCCTGCATTTTAGTATCAAAGGATGATGATATGTCGATTATTATATCGGGCCTGTGCGCCCTATCCTGTATCATGTGAAAGACCCTGCCCGGCCGCCATGCATCTTGCTGCCTACCCTCATACACAGTTACCACCTTCTGAAGCCCCGCCAGGAAGCACGCATCTGCTATAAGCCTGCCCGCGCGTCCGTGATCGGGATGCCTGTCTGTTAGCGCATTGGCAATTACTATATCGGGGCGGAAACGCCTGATGTAGGTGACCAGCTGTAGCTGGTGTTCCTTATCGTTCAGGAAAAAACCATCGGCCATGTGCGCATTTTCCCGTACGGCTACCCCCATTGTAGCCGCAGAGGCCGCAGCCTCCAGCAGCCTTAATTCGCCTGTGCCCCGCGTACCCAATTCGCCTTTTGTAAGGTCTACTATGCCTACTGCCTGCCCCATACGGGCATGCTTTATCAATGTGCCGGCGCAGCTCAGCTCTATATCATCAGGATGGGCCGCTATGGCCAATATATGTAGTTTCATTCTGGTAAGATCACTTATCTAGCTGTGTATAAAGTCTTCTACTATTTTTACTAATTCCCCGGTAGCTATCTCCAGGTCATCATTAATTATTATCCGGTCGAACCGAGCGGCAAAGGTCAATTCATATTCCGCTTTTGCCACACGCTCTTCCAGTGTATTTTCAGTCTCCGTACCCCTGCTAATCAGTCGTTCGCGCAATACCTGTATAGACGGCGCTTCTATAAATATGGATAAAGAAGCATGAGGAAATTTTTTCTGTATGGCCAATGCACCCTGCACATCTATATCTACCAACGGATACTTCTCATTATTCCATATCCTGTCCATTTCAGACTTCAGCGTACCATAATATTTACCGGTATATACCATCTCCCACTCTATAAATGCATCCGCTTCTATCAGGTTCTTAAAATCGTCCTCCCCATAATAATAATAATCCCTGCCATGCACCTCGTTAGCCCGTGGCTGGCGGGTACATGCTGATACGGAAAAGGACAATTGCGGGCAGGCACCCAGCAAGCGCTTTACGAGCGTGGTCTTACCGGAACCGGATGGGGCAGTGATAATAATTATCTTATGTGAAGCCAAAAGTAAAATTCAGCCAAAAGTAAAGCTAAATGACAAAAGGTGCACAGATATATCCTGGCACCTTTAAATATTTCAGATTATTGTTATTATGGAACAATAGGCATTGTCCGATACTGCACTAATAAAGTTTGCCAGTTAACACCAATACCACTTTAATAGAACTACATTACAGTTCTCAGTCCTACTATCCCGGAGATTTCCAACAAACTTATTTCTGATAGCGTAAATACCCTAAGTGAAATGCGCAGGCATAGACTACCAGAGTGTAAGGGTGCCTGGCTGTACCTTGAGGGGCTTCGGTAATACTAACCTGCGTAGTTAGTAGTTATATAAATACACCAAAAATAATACCAGCAAGCTTTCTAAAAAATATCTCATGGAATATAAAGAAGTTACCGTGCGTCACCAAAGGGAAGACCATATAGTAAGGCTATACCCTCCCAGGCATTTAGCTGATGGAAGCGATAGTTTCCGGTTTGAATTAAATGGTCAAAGCGATGCCCTGAACCGCGACAAAAACGGTATATGGATCGGCGCAAACTGGATCAACGAAGAATTTCGCAGAAAAATAGGTTTAGCATTTGATAATAATGGATAAAAGTCCTTTTAACATGTGCAGATACTTAACAAAAAACCTCCTATATAAATATGATGAAAACTTCAGAGGGGAGTAAAAAGATATAAAAACGCATTAAGAATAAGGGTCCTAAAAATTAATCATTCTTCTCTTTTAAAGATATTGGGGGCGTCATATCATCCTGTAGCGCTAAATGTGTTGCCCTTGCAAATCCCCTATCACTCCTTACAGCTAATTCATGTTGCCTGTACTTACGTAGATCCCCATTAACAAGGTTTTCGAGTATATCGATCTTCGACACTAACTCAGATAATGCACTTCTAATTTCGTTGTCTTCCATGGGATTTGCTTAAGCCAGTGGAAGGTAGACTATAGTAACGGCATTACTCTTTTTATTAATCAATACTGATGTGCTAGTAATAAAAAAGGCCGACTACTATGAACAATAAGTTTCGAAAGCCTGCAATAAGTGGGTGGCGATCATCTGTGCAGGACGGCCTTCTATCATGTGGCGCTCAATCATATGCACTACTTTACCATCCTTAAGCAAGGCTATAGCCGGAGAAGAAGGAGGGTAAGGCAACAGATAATTCCTGGCCTGCTTTACTGCATCTACATCATATCCGGCAAAAGTGGTAAGCAGGTTATCGGGTTTTTTACCTGCCTGTTTCACCGCCATAACCACACCCGGGCGCGCACTACCTGCCGCACAACCGCAAACTGAATTGATAAATAATAAAGAGGTGCCCTGCTGCTTCATCGCTTCATCTACCGCTTGTGAAGAAAGCAATTCTTCAAAGCCATTGCCGGTAAGTTCCGACTTCATTGGGGCAACTAATTCTGTTGGATACATCAGAGTAATATTTTGGCTGCAAAGGTAAGTTATATATACATGGAGATACGGATGGACAGATAGGTAAAATCAATTTTATCATCGATCCATCTGATAATGGGGATTTTTAGATAATTTAAGCGCATCAAAACCAACTACCGAGGGATGAAAAAACTAATCCTACTGATATTGGTTGCCGGTACGCTATCTGCGTGCCATAACCAGAATGCCGAGACACCTGCCCAAAAAAAAGACAATGGCTTTAACGCACTGCTTGACCAATACTGGGAAGAACGCATGCAACTATTCCCATTGGAAGCTACCGGGTATGGCGATAACCGGTATAACGACCGGCTGACAATAACCATAGCAGAAAGCTTCAGGGATAGCTTAAAACGATTTTACCAGGCCTATCTTGACAGAGCCCAGCAAATAGATACCACTACCCTAAAGGATGAAGAAAAGGTAACCTACAGCTTATTCAGGTACGAGATGCAAATGGGGATAGAGGGCCTTAAGTACCCTACCCATTACCTGCCCATCAACCAATTCTGGGCGTTTACACTCAACCTGCCGGTATTAGGATCAGGCAAGGGCAACCAGCCGTTTAAAACAGTGAAGGATTACGATAACTTCCTGAAGCGCATAGACCTATTGCCCGCATGGACAGATACGGCCATCTACAACATGCGCAAGGGCATAAAGGCGGGATGGGTACTTCCAAAAGTGTTGGTAATAAAAATACTTCCGCAGCTAAAGGCAATGATGGTAACGAATGCTGCCAAAAGCATCTTTTACCAACCTGTAGATTCTATGCCTGGCAGCTTTGATACCAATGATAAACAACGCCTGACCGCTGCCTATAAAAATGCTATAGACAGTATTATAATACCTGCCTATGGTAAACTGTACCACTTTTTTGAAAGTGAATACCTGCCGGCAGCCAGAACCAGTGCAGGGATCGGCGACCTGCCCGGAGGCAAAGAATATTACCAGTACTGCATCAAATCGTGGACCACAACGGATATGACACCAGATAGCATATACCAGACCGGGCTGGCCGAAGTAGCCAGGCTGGGAAGCGAGATGGCGCAGGTAAAGAATGCAACAGGGTACACAGGAGATATGAGATCATTCTTCGAATACCTGAATAAGGATAAAAAGTTTTACCCCTTCACTACGGCGCAGCAGGTAATTGACAGCTTCTGGAATATTAAAAAACAGGAAGACCCGCAACTGAAAAAACTTTTTGCCCATACACCTAAATCGCCCTTTACCATACGCCAAACCGAGGCTTTCCGCGAAGCATCGGCCAGCGCAGAGTACAACCAGCCATCAGAGGACGGCAGCAGGCCCGGAATATTCTACGTACCCATACCCAATGCTAAAAAATTTAATGCAGCAGGCATGGAAACCTTATTCCTGCACGAAGCTGTACCCGGCCACCACTACCAGATATCACTACAGCAGGAAAATAAACAACTTCCTAAGTTCCGGCGCTTCCTGTGGTACGGTGCCTACGGCGAGGGCTGGGCATTATATTCTGAATCGCTGGGCAAAGAACTTGGTGTATACAAAAACCCTTACCAGTATTTTGGCCACCTGAGCGATGCCATGCACCGTGCCATAAGGCTGGTAGTGGATGTGGGCATGCACAGCAGGGGCATGAGCCGCGAAGATGCTATAAAGTATATGATGGCCAATGAACGTGCTACAGAAGCAGAAGCGACCGCAGAAATAGAGCGCTACATGGCCATACCCGGACAGGCGCTCTCTTATAAAATAGGACAAATGGCAATAACTGCCGCACGAAAAAAGCAGGAGAACGAAATGGGTAGTAACTTTAATATAGCCGCGTTTCATGACCAGGTACTGAATGATGGCTGCCTACCACTAAACCTACTGACGCAAAAGTTGGATAAGTGGGCTAATAAAAACAAGAAATAAAATGGAACACTTCCGTATTGCAACCCGTGGCTATATAGATACTCTGATTAATAAACGGCCCCATGAAACGAAGCTTGGCGAGCAGGTAGGCACCTTGCAAATAGACAACTGGGAGGAACAGCTTAAAAACAGCCCCTGTAAATATGTGCTACTGGGCATACCGGAGGATATAGGCGTACGGGCCAACTATGGTGTTGGTGGCACCCACTCCCTATGGGAACCTGCACTAAAGGCCATACTGAATACACAGCACTCAAAATGCCTTGATGGTAATGATATACTGGTGCTTGGCGCATTTGATCTTGATGAGCTGATGCTCCAATCGAAAGAAATGGACATCCCTGCACTAAGAGAAGCTGTGGCACAGATAGATGAAATAGTACACCCGGTAATAGCCAGAATAGTAGCTGCAGGCAAGATACCAATAGTGATAGGCGGCGGACATAATAACGCCTATCCGTTAATACAGGCCACATCGAGCGTAAGCAATATACAGATCAACTGTATTAACCTCGACGCCCATAGCGACATGAGGATAATGGAGGGGAGGCATAGCGGCAACGGGTTCACTTATGCGAAGCGTAAGGGCTATCTGGACAAATACGCGGTAGTAGGGCTGCATGAGAACTACAATCCGCAGGAGGTGATAGACGAGATGGCTGCCGATCATGATATACACTATTGTTTCTATGAAGATATCTTCATTACCGCGCAACTAAACTATGAGCAAGCCCTGAAAGATGCCATAGCCCATACAAAAGGCAAGCTGACCGGTGTGGAACTGGACCTTGACTGTATCGCCTATACATTAGCCAGTGCTGCCACGCCCTGCGGTATTAGTCCGCGCATAGCCAGGCAATACTTGTGTATGTGTGCCGATGCCGCCAATGTAGCCTACGTACATATAGCCGAAGGCGCAACTCATCTGCATGATGGCCGCGTAGACCCGATGACTGCCAAACTGGTGGCCTACCTGGTAACAGATTTTATAAAAACGAACTGTAAGTATAATTAAACATTTCAGTAATACATACCGCAATAAAAGTAGGCCTACGGCTATAATGCTACCTTAATTATCAATTAATTACTTACCTTTGCCATCCTGATTTTTCTTCTACGGGCATAGTTCAATGGTAGAATAGAGGTCTCCAAAACCTTTGATCCTGGTTCGAATCCGGGTGCCCGTGCATTAAAAACATTTAATTGATAAAGAGTGCTTTATTACACTCTTTATTGTTAGTTTTGAAAACTTATCATTTTAAAAAAAATCCGAAGGTTTTAGCGTACCGAGGGTATATATTTTTATGAGCAAATTTGGTAATTACATCCAGGAAGCATACGATGAGCTGGTACACAAGGTAAGCTGGCCATCCTGGGAAGAACTGCAACAAACAACTATCATAGTGCTGGTAGCGCTTATTATTGTTACCATGGTCATTTTTGGTATGGATCTGGTTGCTGACCGCGTACTGACCTTCATTTATAATCTATTAGGTAAGTAAGAATGACTACTACGAACGAGACAGCTACTCCGCAGGAAACAACCACACAAGAAACCAAGTGGTACGTACTGCGCGTAATAAGCGGTAAGGAAAGGAAAATAAAGGAATATCTTGACAAAGAAGTAAAGATAAGTAACTGGACGCACGCCATTATGCAGGTATTATGCCCTGTAGAAAAGGTTTTTAAAGTACAGGCCGGTAAGAAGGTACTAAGGGAAAAAACACTTTTCCCGGGCTACCTGATGCTGGAAGCAGTAGAAGGCAAGCTGAATGATGAGATGATACAGACGATAAAGAACATCACCGGTGTCATCCATTTTCTTGGTAAAGATCATCCTACTGCGCTGCGCAAATCTGAAGTGAACAAAATGTTTGGCAAGATGGACGAGGTGAGCGAGCAAGGCATAGGCTTTGCAGACCCATACATCATTGGCGAAACTGTAAAGATCATAGATGGTCCATTCAATGATTTTAATGGTACTGTGGAAGAAGTAAATGAAGACAAGAAGAAACTGAAAGTGATCGTGAAGATATTTGGCCGCGCTACCCCTGTAGAACTGAACTATATGCAGGTAGAAAAGCTGGCATAGAACCACTTAAGAAATAAGAACTGAAATGGCATCCTATAGATGCCATTTTTATTATAAGATATGGTACCGGCTGGATCAACTTACTGAACATATATCTCATCGCAAGCTATCGTTGGCATTTTTATTTCGCTGTAGCGCCATGCCGGTAAGCCGGGCTGTTTAGTAGCAGTTACCTTTACATATCTGGCCTTTTTAGTCGCCGTTTTGGCAACGCAGTCTTTAAGAGACAGGTTATAATGTTCCTCCACTTCTGAAAACGCTACATTACCTATAGTTGTATATTTTACGCCATCCTCTGATAGCTGGATAGAAACACTTGCAGGTGTGAATATCCAATGCCGGGGATCATCAAGAAAATGCATGCTTACAGAAGACACACTTATCGGGCTGCCCATATCAATAGTGGCAATCATATCTGTATTGTAAAAGCATAACCAGTTATAACTGTAATCATCATAGCCCGGGTTACCATCTACTAATGTAGCCTCGCCCCGTGCAGGGAATTCCTTGCGGTAAGGCATATCCAACTTTACTGATGCGTGCAGGGCCTTATTCTCTTTTACCCCATCAATGAATATCTTATTCCATTGCGCCTGGTATTTATCCGGATCGGGGCCACCTTCAGATAGCTCCGTAACACCCGCCTTTTTACAATTGGCTACAAAATCCGCGACCTTTGACGGCCACCTGGTACGTACTACCCATGTGCCACTTTGGTCCTTTTCAAAAATGCCAAATTTATCAATACCAAAACCTCGTGCCTGCTGCAGCACTGTATAATCAAGGGCTAATCTTACCTTTCGTACCCTTGCAGCATATACAGGTTTTGCCTCTACAGAAATATCTGCCTTATCAAGCAAGGTGCTGTATTGTTCCAGTAACACTGGGCTCAGGTAAGAATTGGCTTCTGTAATGGGATTACCATAAATATCCAGCTTTCGTTTACTCAGTTCCATCTGCTCATGCAGAAAATCAACATACTGCTGGATAAACAATGCTGCCGGGCCGTAAAACCCTTTTATAAAATCAGTAGTTACTTTCCTCGTATCTACTTTAGGATCCCATAGCGCCTTAGCAAGCACGTAGCTTTTCAGCTCGGCGAGTTCACCATATGTATCACCACTACCCTGTTCAAAAATACCGCTTACTCCATTAGATTTGAAATAAGAAATGTTAGGACCCAGTGTAGTTATATTAGGGAATGGGGCAAGATAATTAGTGAATTGTGTTGTGTAGTCCCAGATAAATATATTGTCCGTAACCCTACGCCAGCCAGCCAGATCGCTCCTGAAAGCCTTGGCAGAACCATCATCGGCTAACGGCTGATCGCGGAATGCTTCTATGGTACTGAGTAGTATATATACATTGGGAGCCGGGCGCAGGTGTATTGTAGGTTTGTGTGAATATGCGTAGGCCAGCGTGGTAAAATTCTTATCAGCGAAAGTGGCAGCTATCCTGTTTACAAAACGGATAAGGGAACCCTGCGGGCCACCTTCTGCATTATCAGTGGCCTTGCACCTATCGCACTGGCAGTAGTAGTTATCATCGTTCTGGCTGATAGACCAATACATTGCATCAGGATTTTTGGCCATCCTTCTTTTCAGGTCAGCAACTGCTATCTGGTAGACAGTATCATTGCTTAAACAAAGTTGCACCGGCTTCCGGTGCCCGTTAATAAGGGAGTAGTATTGTGGATTGGTTTTGAAATACTTCTCTGCTGGTACCAGCTTATCAAAAGAATGGCCCCATATGCCCCACAGGTCTTCGAGGCTTTGCAATTTGTGCCAGTCGAGATATTCAACATCATGGCTTTCCGGATAATATGCTTGCCTGTATGTAAAACCCGGCACCTCTAAGTCATTAATTGCAGTATCTATTGACAGCTCTTTAATAGCTGGCACCATAGCAGGCTCTTCACTATATTTTCTGCAACCAAGATATTTTTCTACAAAAGTGTAGGCTCCGTACAACACTCCTTTACCACTACCCCCGGCTATTACCAGGTCGGCGCCAGAGGTCATTATCAAAAATCCTTCGCCCTTTATTTTCTTTATTTTCTCTGTTTTTATGGTATGGCCTACATATATGCCATGTGTTGCTGATCGGGCATCCCTGGTAATTTGCAGGAACACCCCTGTAGTCCTTTTGATATAATCCTGCAATATTGCTGCGGCTTTAGACTCGTTTTTCAACGGGTTCGCAGGTAATATTATTTTATAATCGCTGTGGCCATTTGAGACAATAGAAATCTTTTCAAAGCCATTACAGCTATTCAGGGATATAAGAGCAATAAATACTATCAATAGCTGCTTTACAAAAGTGTACACAGAACCAACTGTTTTAGAATCTTCGGGTAAGAGTTAGGTAAATATCGTATTGGTTCCGGTAAAATACAGAATTTATCCTTTGATTCAGCCAGTTTACATCAACACCTACCACGGTAAGATACCTGATAGCCTTTCGGAAGCCCACGCCTACAATAACTACCTGGTATTGAGCCAGTGACTTAAGGATATAGTTAGTGCTGCGATCATCAGGAGCAGTACCATAACCTGCTAAGAAAGAAAAATAATCTGTCTTATTATCGTTAATGTAGTACCGCGAAGTAAATGCTATGGAATTATACTGATTGCCATCCAGCTGGATAATATAGTCACGTACATTAAAGTAGAATTCCTTGTAGTAACGTCCTACTGAGAACACAAATGACGTAGCAGTAAAACTATCCGCATCCAGGTAACGTATACCTATTTCGCCTTCCCATCCTTTAGGGAAATCATGGAAAAGAGAATAGCCTAAGCGAAGTTTCGGGAAGATCACCTTGTTACTGAATGAGGCCACAGCGTAAGAGAAGGTAGTTGGAGTATGGTTATAATATGTTTCTAAATCATATTGCAAACCGGTACCCTGTGCTCTAGCCGCGTAATTGACGCGACCTTCTATACTACCTCTTTTTGTATATCTTAAGTACTGTACGGTGGCAATATTATTGGAGCCATTGCTACCAAGTGGAGGATCATATATGGTATGTAAAAAGAAAAAGCCTATTTCGTTCTTTAATGTACGGCTATAGAGATAGCGCGCATATTCAGCATTCTTAAGATCGAAGGGATTAAGTTTCGAGAAACTGTCTGCGGCTAAATAAGCTTCATTATAACGCTTATAATTGTCGAGCACTACAGCTCTCTTGAGTAAAAAATAACCATTGTTTGGATAATACCTGCGGCCACGGTCTATAAGTACCAATGCATCCTTATACTTGCGATGCTCGTTCAGCTCATTAATAGTGTAGTAAAGCGCTGTGGTATCATATTGATCTATGGTCAGCGCACGGTCGTATAATATCATTGCGCTATCATAATTACCTGCCCGTGAATACACTCTCCCGGAGGCAAGCAAGGCATCCATATAGGCACGTTTTACCTTAAGATTATATGGATAGGCCTGGTATAATGAATCAGTAATAGCATAAGATTCACTGTATCTTTTGCCTTCAAATAATACCGATGCTTTCTTCAACAAGAAGTCTTTATTGCCCGGGTAACTCTGCAATGCTACATCACAATAGTATGCTGCAGAATCGTAGTTATGTATTGCACTCTGAGCATTTATCATGTAGTTGAGGGCATCAATATTATTCGGTTGCTGATCCAGCACGTTGTGCAGCAATGCAAGTGCATTAGAATAATCCTCAAACTGGAGCATATCTCGTCCCGCAGCTAAAGATTCATCAATATAAGCCGTGAGATACTTTTTATTCTCCG
The DNA here is from genome assembly GCA_013815385.1 of Taibaiella sp. Lineage (GTDB taxonomy): Bacteria > Bacteroidota > Bacteroidia > Chitinophagales > Chitinophagaceae > JACDGL01. The sequence goes on from JACDGL010000001.1 coordinate 182,333, forward strand.
GATCTTTAAGCACTAATTGCCTGGTTATTTGTGCAGCCTCTGCATACTTCTGGTAACTTTCCAGTACACCGGCTTTTCTAAAAAGTAAGGTTTCATCATCAGGATAATAAGTGAGAGAATAATCCAGTACGCGCAACGCTTCATCATAGCGCTTTTGCGTTATGTATACCGATATTGAATAATTAAGGGCTGATATATTGGAAGGATCGATCTGAAGCACTTTATTAAACATAATAATAGCACTATCATATTGCTGATCCAGCATGTACTGGCGCCCGCTTAGTACCGTTAATTCAAAAAGATAATCACGGTTAGCTTGTGTGGGGTTAATGGCATACATCCTTTCCTGCAATGGTGCAGCCTGGGTGTAGTTCTTCAGTATTTCCAGTATACCTATCTTTTTCCCGATCAATGTAGGATCATTACCATAATATTTCAGTGCCTTATTCACCCACTCCAGTGCCGACTGATACATGCCCCGGCTATATGCCAGATTTATTAAATGGTCAAGCGCTTCCCGATTGGCCGGGTCCCGCTCTAATACTGCCTGGAATTGCAAGGAAGGATCTGTAGCCATGTAAAAACGGCCGGCAGTCATTCTTAGATCTATCATCAGTCTTTGGAGATGCTCATCAGATGGATTGAGTTTTATCATTTTTTGCAATACTTCTATTGCTTCCGCATACCTGTGCATTTCTTCCAGTATACCTACTTTTTTCAGCAGGAATTCATAAGAATTCGGATTGTTTTGTAAGGCACGGTTGGTATAGGCTAATGAGGCTTCGTAGTTACCAGACCTTACATCTATATTATACAGCGCTTCCAGGGCTTCCTTATTTCCCGGATCCTGTTGTAATACAGCCTGATAGGATTCTGATGCGCGACTTAGAAAGCCATGACGGGCATAGTCTCTACCGGCAGTAAGCATCTGGTCTATATATATCCGCATTACATAATCGTCCGTCGGGTATTGTGTTATGATATACTCTCCGAGTTTACTTGCTTCCAACCCATAACCTGCCTTGTTAAGTATCTCCATTTTCTTCATTAGCAGTTCCTTATCATTGGGATAGTAGGTCATAGCCTTATCGCAATAGAGCAGAGCAGCCTGGTAGTTGCACAAGGCAATTTCCATATTGATCAGATACAGATAGGCATCTTTGTATTTATGGTTCTTATTAATAATAAAATTCAGCTCGCTGCGCGCACTATCTATATTATTGGTTAGATAATACAGGCGGCCCAGCAGCAAGTGTATATCGAGGTTCTTAGGTGATATGGTAAGTGCCTCATTACACAATACGATTGCGTGCTTGTAATTCTTTTTATCCGTTTCTTTCCTCGCTTCGTAATAAAGGCTTTCTGACGAACTCCTTTTAAACCACTGCGCATGGCTTTGGAAAAACGAAAAAGTAAAAAGTATGGTTATAATAATCTTAACCTTGATATGCATATATGTAAGTCTGCTCTTTTATGAAATAATGTATTATCCAACAACATTTAATCCTTGATCCTTTTGCTGACCGAACTCCCTGCGTTGCATACTACCCCATACCAGCTGTCTGCGTGTAAGGAAGAAGAAGTACCCCCTCAGCGCGAAAAATAATATAAGCGGATGATATATAAATGGCTCAATAAATGCCATAAGACAAAGCCCTATTACCTCTCGCCAGGTTTTATAATATCTGAAGGTAACCTGATCCCACAATAGTGCCAGGGTAGATATCATTACCGAATAAGTATACACGAATATCATTAATACTATAGCGAACGGCCAGTTAATCTTACCTGTAAGTATAATGTAGATGTAGTATAATATACCTGTAAACTCAATAGCAGGGGCTAGGAACTCAAACAACAGGTTATATGGGTATACTATCATACCCAACCTGCCGTACCGCGGGTTAAATATCAATTTACGATGAAGACTTATCAACTGTATCATACCCCTTCCCCACCTTGTACGCTGGCGGCTAAATACTTTCAGAGAGGTTGGTCCTTCCGTCCAGCACATGGTACGGGGTATGTACTTTACACTATAGCTGCGTTTATTGATACGCATATATGCACTCATACGCGTTAAAAGATCCATGTCTTCAGCAAAGGATGCCGCATCATATCCACCGGCATTAATAGCTATTTCCTTATCAAACATGCCCAAGCCTCCGGATACGTTAGGTACACTATTTATATAATCCCATCCCATCTTACCAACAACATAAGAACGGACATATTCCATTTCCTGAAAACGGGGTAAGAGTTTTTTAGGCGGGCGAATACGTGTTATCAGGTTCGTATCCACATCACAAGAGTTCACCATTCGTAATGTAGCGCCGCAGGCAATTACCTTTCTGTGTGTTTCTTCCAGGTGTACATACCCACATTCTTCGCAGCGGTCGCCGTTTTCCTTCACGCGCGATGTTTCTTCATCCAGGAAGGGCTTTATAAGACGTATCAGTGTATCCTTATCCAGAATACAATCCACATCCGTACAAAGAAAATAGTCAAATGCTGATACATTTATACCGGCATTAGAGGCATCTGCCTTACTTCTACCATTCTCTTTATCTATTACCACCAGCTTATCGTAAGCGGGATTGAGTGATTTAAAAATTCTTTTTACCGGTTGGGTCACAATACGTTCTACATACGCATAGTCAACTTCTATAAGCTCAAACTCAGCTGTCAGCTTATCCAGTGTATCATCCGTACTACCATCATTAATAATGATCACCTCAAACTTGGGATAATAGAGCGTAAGCAGAGACCTTACGTTTGCTATGATATTAACACCCTCATTGAATGCTGGGGCAATAATAGAGATACCCGGAGAAAGTACTGATTCGATAATGATGTTATAATCTACATAGGTATCCTTCCTGAGATATTTTCTTATACCCATCAACGATAAGATGGCAAGCATTGCGTATACAAAAAGTAACGAAATACCGTAAACGAATACGAGCCCTTCGTAAAAAATACCCAGCTTATCCCAGATATCATATCGCTTAAAAAAGTGTACAAATTCTTCCATGCTGCTTCTTTGCTTGTGTTAATAATATGCTGTGTTCCCTTATTAATATTTGATAAGCGGATTACTACAGTGCTTTAATATCAATTGATTTTCTGTTGATGAAGACCTCATCAGGTCATTATATGTATCGCTGCCTATATCTACGTTCCGGATAATAGCCCGTGCTGCATTTTTACGTATATAAAAGTCAAATGAATACAGAAACTCATGCTTCAGAAATTCTATGTACCTGCCGGAGTTGATACGGCCTAATGCCTTAATTATCTCCAACTGGCAATTAATAGGCTGGTTTGTATAGATCTCAATAAATTTATCTTCAGCTTCCTCTGCCCTTAGCTTCCCAAGGCAATTAATAGCCCTTGCTCGCAGGAAGTGGTCATTAGTATCAATAAGGTGCATAACTGCAGGTATTGCATTGTGCTGTGAATAATGCGCTATCAGTTCCAGGCAGAACGATACAATACTTTTATTAGTAGAGTAACTTATCCAACGCGAAAAATTAGGTATTGCAATATCCTTTGTAGTGGTAATGATCTTGAACATTTCAAGCCTATCCCACGGCAGTAATGGCTCAGTAGCTATATCAAAAAATTTGAAGGGGTTATTTTTACTTATCTGCAGGTAGGCGTTGCGGGCTGCCACACGCAGTTCGGGTATTTTACTATTAGTAAGCGGTAATATGGTAACATCTGATATGCGGATCTCCATTTGGGTCAACTCTACAATGCCTTGTATTTTTCTGTACCACCTACTGCTATCTATTTTATTAAATGAATCGTTTTGAAGATCCATATCAATGTAAAGCTTACGCAACAGCGCACCAAGATCACCGCCAAAGTTTCTTTTGTATCCCAAAAGCGCCTTTATCAGCGCAGCCCTTACCCATGGCTTCTGAAATATAGGGCGGCCTATAGCTGCCGGGTCAAAAACTATTGAATCAACAGGGTATTCATTTTGCAAACTTTCATTCAGCAACACCTGCTCTGTAATAAGATCATTAATAACAGGCGTTATATTTTTTAATCTTTTTTCATACATATAGGAGTTATAGCGCCTGGTTAATATTACAATATAGGCTATGATAGTAGAACATACCGCTATCACAATAATGACTAAAGCAATCTGAATTACAAGGGGGAGGTCCCAAAAATCAGTATAAAAGCTAATTATATGAAATCTTGATCGGATCATGAAAGTTAGATTAAACTATTAGACTTGTCGTTAAGTATCTTTTTTATGCGTATCAGCAATTCCGCAGGCATAATGGGTTTTTTCAGATAATCGTCTGCGCCTAATCTGAAAGCTTCCAATATCGAATCTTCGCTGCCAATGGAGGAAACAACTATTAAGCCAACCTCGCCTCCACTATCGTGAGACTTTACATGGCTTATCACTTCCAGGCCATTTGTATAGGGCATCATCATATCTGTAATTACCAGTGCAAAATTACCCCTATCAAAAATCTCCATGCCCTCCTTTCCATTTCTTGCAGTAACCACCTTATACCCATTTTTATTAAGTATATTATTGATTGCCTTCAACATTATATCATCATCTTCAATAATTAGAATGTCTTTCATAGGAAGATTAATTTAATAAATACTTATAATAAATTTAGATAAGTAGTATATGAACTGTTTGTTGCCCTATAATTCCCTTTAGTAAAAATAGTAAAATAACTTACACTGGTCGTATTGCGGTGCGAATTTATCATTAATAAAATCCTTGAATGTGATAAAATATATATTTTAAGTTTTGCCGACAATTTTACGTTAATTGGATTTTTTCCATTTTCAGGAACACGCTTCCACCTTTAAGACATAAGTTGTTGCTTTCATTAATCGTAAACACTTTCGAAAATTGTAATGAACCAATAAAAAGCAAAGCCACTAATACCGTGCGATAAGCCAGCACAGGCGAGCTATAGCCTGTTTTCAACTTCTGTGCTGAAGCAAGCGGTAATTTTAAAAGTGGTAATCCAATGCTTTCCATATTGATAAAGATGCAAAAACTTAGCCAATGCGGAATTTTAGTAAATTGGTATATTGAAATGATTAACTTTAACCTGTATATTTTTTCTTATGTGGACATTCAAAGACTATAGGGACTATTACGAAGCTAACCCTTTGTGTTATTTCTATATTATACTTATTATTATTATTTGCCTGGTGGGGGCTATATATTCCTACAGAAGAAGGAGAAGAAGAGCATAACTCCTAATTCTACAAAAAATAAAGACCTGCACTTCTGCAGGTCTTATTCTACTTGAATAGTATAATTAAAATTTATAGGTAGCACTCAGTTTTATAAAAAGCGGTGTGCCTGGTGTAAAACAAAGATCAGTAACCGCCGGACTGTGCGACATAACTTCCTGCCTTAATCGTGTGTTGGTAGCAAAGGCAGCTTCATCCCATTGTACATTGAATATATTCTGTACCTGCAAACCGAATTCATACCTGGGCCTGCTATAGTTTGCCACTACGTCAAATATCGTATAAGCGGGTGCGACAATAGAATTATCCTGGTTTGCAGGCCGGTCGCCAATAGTACGTACACGAATGCTTGTCGAAAGGCTCTTATTTATTTTAAACGTAGCACCTGCTATTGAAGTGAAGCTGGCAGCCAGTGGCAGATAGTTATTACCTGCTGAATCGTCTCTAGATCGGGCTTTTGTCAGGTTCATATCACCATCTATGTACAGCCATTTAAAGACTTCATAACGAATGGACAGATCAAATCCCTGGCGGCGAGTACGCGGCCCTGGGCTAACCGATGATTCATCGCCACTATAAGTAAACTCCGTTTGCAGGTTTAGCAGCCATACTGCGGCAGAAAGCAATAGCCTATCGTAAGGCTTTACAATAATACCGAGGTCATGAGAAAAAGCCAGAGGCAGTACATTATGTACCAGGTTTTGTCCAGGATATTGCAGCTGGTTCAAAGGATTAGAACCTATAGCTAATGTCCGCGTATCATTGGTATGAAAGCCAACACCATAATTATAATAGATACGTGCCTTATTGCTTACATTGTAATAGACACCAACCTTAGGGCTGAACGCGCTGTTGTTAAATGTAACATCAGGAATGCTTGCGGGATCATTAGTCAGCTTATTATTGTATTGCTGTATAAAATAATCAAAACGTGTACCTGCGGTCAGTACCAATTGTGGCAGTATATCTATTGTCTGGTTTATGTATCCATATATATTGGTTTCATGCACATCGCCTAATGCTATCGTTTTGAGTGTAATCTTGTCTACAGTGTGAGATAGCTCATCGTTCATTACATTATCATACCTGAAGCCAAGCCCCACCTGTGTTTTCATATGTATGTCCTTTACAGAGTAGTTAGTACCATATTCACTATTGTACCCACCCATTATACGTTTCTCAGCCTGGCGTATCTGGTCGCCATTTATAGAATCTACTGCGAAGAATGTAAAATCAGAATACAATTTAAACTGGTAATAAGTCAGGTACATATTGCTTTTGAAATAGCTGTTATTGCCAATGGTCTGGAAATATTGCAGATTGGCATTATAACGGCTGGTAGCACCGCCTTCACCATCTAAAGCACCAAACCTGCCTATATATCCTGAATCAATGGCGCGGGTAGGTATTTGCCCTGAGGCATCCCAGCTGGTACTAAAGCCTGATAAAGTAAGACTCAATATTTTATTGCTTGCAAGGTAATTTGTATACTTACCCATAAGATTAAAACGCTGAAAATTTTGAGAACGATCAAAATAACTTCTGTTGTAACCGTATTCTCCCATTATATAAGCGTCCTGCTTATGGTTACCCTCGTCCCTGTTCAGCAGGTTCAGTCCTACTACTGTCCTGAAGTATCCATAAGTGCCGCCATCTACCTTTACAAAGCTTTTATCAAGGGTATTTTTAGTTTTAAAGGCTACCCAACCCGCCGTAGCCAGGTTGCCCTTATCTATCTGGTAGGGCCCTTTGCCAAAATCAAGCAGCTGTACAGATTCGGGGATAATGAAGTGTGTATCGGCAAAGCCCTGGCCATGCGCATGAGATACCATATTCACCGGCATGCCATCTACACTTACATTGACATCTGTGCCATGGTCTGCATCAAATCCGCGCAGAAACATTTGTTCTGCTTTTCCCCCACCCTGGTGTTCTGCTGTAAATAAGCCGGGCACCAGTCGCATAAGGTCCTGTGTTGAGTTAACAGGTCTCAGTTTTAGATCCAGGCCGCTGATGCTACTCAGTGTCAAATCTTTTTTTGCATTCACTGAAACCTCACTCAGTTTTACTTCAGAAGGCTCCAGGTTTATTGCCAGATCTGATGTGACACCGTCTTCTATTTTTATTGATTGTTCCAGAGTCTTATATCCTAACGTGCTTACATACAGGGTAACCTTTCCATCTTTCAGACCCTTCATAAAAAACTTACCAAAGGCATCGGTAACCGCGCTTAGGTTTTGTTCTTTAAGGTACACGCTTGCCCCTTCTATTGGTTTGTGGGTGGTGTTATCATATACATACCCTTTCAGGCTTCCGGTATGGGCCTGCGCCATTAAAGCAGTGCAAAGGCATATTATTATAGTAATTAAAAATTTGGTAATCGTTGATCGCATAAAACATTTATCTAAAAAACATAATACAATTGTTGTAGTGATCCAATTTTATAAAAGAGCGATACTTGTAGCAGGAGATACAGCATACAAACAGCTATTCAATAGAATTATACAACGAAATGATCCATTATTTCAAAAATGGAGCAAACCAGTTCTGAGCGAATCGAAGTATTCGGTAAAATAAATACTAGAGCATACCCCATTGCAACATAGCTTGTATGTAGAAAAGGTGCCATCTCAGAAAAGCTAATGTACTATGCCTTTGGAGGACGATACTCCATATCCAGGTACGAGACCGGATAATAACAACTGTAAGAAGGGAAAATATTGCCTAGTAAAGCGTGCTTAAAGCCTTTGAAGGTTATGAGAGCGGTTACTTCAAAATATTCTGCTATTTCAAGTTTATAGCTGCTGGAAGTTTTTCCTTTCTCCGATTGATGCGAGGCCTGCACCAGTTCCTGGTGAACGTGAAACTTCCCATGTACTTCGTGAACAGTCAATATATGTTTGCTTTCCCAAAAGGTATGCGCTACGGCATCAGCAATAAGAGGCATAACTGGCTTCAACATTGTGATAGTATAAGAAAACAGTATCAGGTAGGTTAGTTTCCTCATTATGCTCTCCTTCCATTCATTTCCATGCTTCGCTCCTTCCCTTATGGAATGTGGCTTCGAATATTTTATGGAAATTTTTGAATACATGCCTGATATTATATCAACCTTGATATTGGATATACGGGTAATTTAACAATTCAGATTTTATCTATACTGATAGAGCATAAAAGAATCGTTCCCATATTTTGATAAGGTATTACTTGGTAAAGAATATCCGCTCTATAGTCCAGTAGCTGGCTATTAATGCTATCACCAGCGAGGATGGAATAACGATGCGTTTCCTGTACCAGGTTTTATTGGAAAACGACTTAGCAACTACCCAGTACATAAAAAGAATAATTGTCAATTGTCCTAATTCCACACCCACATTAAAGCTGACCAAAGCTGCTGCGAAGGCATACTCTGGCATACCTAATTGCGAAAGCGCACCGGCAAACCCCATACCGTGTACCATACCAAAAAGGAAAACCATGGCCATTCGCCATGGTTTCACCTTATTGGAAAATACATTTTCAAGCGCTAAGAATACTATAGATAAAGCAATTAAAGGCTCCACCACAGCAGTGGGTGGATGTATGACGCCATACATTGCCAAACCCAGCGTAATAGAATGTGCCAATGTGAACATAGATGCCTGTAAAACTATATTCCTGATATTGGTATTCAGGAAGAAGACGCAGAGTATAAAAAGTATATGGTCAAATCCATAAGGTATAATGTGTGTGAAACCAAGACACACATATTTCCATACTACAGAACTGTTATCTATCTTATCCAACTGGTAATTGATGGTGTGCGCATGTACGTGGGTACAGTACAAACAATAAAACAGTATGAACGCCAGTATAGGCAGTAGCTTCTTCACTTACTATGTTTTATTTGGGTATCAGCGCTGCACTACCGCTCTTTGTTTTGATTCATTAATGATCAGTTGATCAATATATGGATTAATAGATTGTGCTTCTGCAATAAGCTGGTTACCTTTTACAGTATCGCCTGCACTTATATATATAACACCTGCTTTATACAAGCTATTTGCATTCTTCGTATTTGTTTTTAGCATTTTGTCAGCATGCATTTTGGCATTTGTATAATCACCTTTGCGATAATATATCCAGGCTGCCAGTTCATTTGCATCTATATTATCAGGACGCATATTAAGGTCTTTCTGGTCATACTCCAGTGCCTTGGCAATATTATTATCATTAAGATAAGCCATTGCTAATTCGCGATTAGCATTGTGTTTCACCAGCACATCCTTCTGGTCTTTCTCTCCATCTTCCATTAGTCTTATTACATCGCTTCTCACTTCTTTAGCTTTACCAGTATCGCCTTTCAGCTCATACAGATCTCCCAGATAAGTAACAAAAGCAGCCTCGCTTTGTAATTTTATTGCAGCCTTGGTATGCTCTATTGCTTCATCGTAGTTTTTACGTGCACGTGCCACTTTTGCCATACCCAGTTCTGCAACGGGGTAATTAGGCCTGTAAACCAGTGCAGTACGATAAGTAATGTTGGCACTATCCAGATTACCGATATTCAGATATAGGTCGCCAAGTGTTACCCGCGCCCATTCGGTACTTTCAGCACCGGGCAAGCCCGATTCTACAGCCATCTTCATCGCATCAATAGCACCGCGGTTATCGCCGTATATCTGCCTCAGATAGGAAGCCCGTGAATAGGAACGTAAATCAGGACGAATGTTTATCATTTTATCGCAGTCTTTTACAGCCGTGTCGTAATGGCCCAACTCTACATTCGCATCAACCAGAGCACCGTAGATACCTGAATTAAAATCGCTTATTGCCCTGCCTTTTTCAGCTACATCCAGGGCATCTTTAAACTGGTGCATATTTAATAGCACCGTAGACTTGAGACTATAAGCCTGAAATAATAAATCATCGCTTTTGTTCTGTCCGTTAATGACCCTATCCAGCACATTTACTGCGGCATTACCATAATAAGTATTATTGCCTGTTATTCTTCCCTCCAGTATATATACTGTACCCAGCGTTATATACTGCTTCATGTCATCCGGATTTTCTTTTAGTGCCAGTACAGCCTTCTGGTAAGTAGCATTTATATTATCCGTTTCTTCTTTGGGAGCAATGCTCGCTTTAGACTCCAATAACGGAGGTATTGAATCTTTTTTTTCTGAACAGGATATAAGGCTTATACAAATAAGCATTATAATAAGATGCAATCGAGTTGTGGAAGTTCTCATATTCTTCATTTACTATCAAAGATAAGGAGGGCATATTAATAGCCCTCCTTATTATTTAAATTATAAAAATTATTAATTAGCCTTAACCAACTTCACTGTATTAAAAGGTACATTGTTAGCTGATATGCGTGCGAAATAATTACCTGCTGGAAGATTAGAACCATTCCATTTTGCAGTGTAATCACCAGCGCTTTGGCTACCCTGGTTGATCGTTTGTACAGTACGTCCGTTAACATCCAGTATTGCAATAACTACATTTGCGCCATCATTAAGTTTGTAGCGGAATGTGATCTGCGAAGTGAATGGATTAGGATATGCACTCATCACGGCTGCAGGGGTCTGAAGATTTAACTGATTAACAGCTACCGGTGTGCTTACATAATTTGTACCGTTAAAACCTCTCCATGGTGCCTGCAAATAAGGGAAGCAAGCTTTAAATGTAGTGTCATTATGAGTAACACCAGCATTAAAGGTCAGCACACTATCCAGCCTTGGAGTAACAGGGCTGCCAGTGCCTGGGTAATCATCATACCACAATCCTATAGCTGCTAGAGCTATACCAGATACTGCCTGAAGTTCTATAGTGGTTACATCATCTTCTAGACGACGACCATTAGGGAACCCGTCCATATTTGGTATAAATTGCAAAGTAGTAGTAGTGTTGAATCTTGCATCTGTAAGGCCTAAAACTGCAGCCTGCACAATGCCCAGTGAACTGAAATCTGCACTAGCCCTTGGTGTAACCGGTACCGCCATGTTCAAACGGAGCATATCACACAGAGTTGGCAGAAAGTTATTGATAAATGGCTTGCCTGCAGCTAATGGATTGTTCGCAGGTTTTCCTGTTGCTAACTGATACGGAGCCAGGTTAGGTACCCCTGTATAAAATATAGGGAGTATATCTACAGAACGTGGGCTGTGATTATCAGGCAACAATATATTACCATACGTAGCCGGATCGAATGCTGTACCAACAAGCCCTGGAGAACCCTTTAAGGAATATAGACCAACCTTAGTATTGCGGAAGTCAAAACTACCTAATGAATTAGTCTGTATCCTTAATTTTGAAAGGCCGGGTACAGCACCACCGAATGCTGAAGCATCCATGTATAGGGCCAACTCCGGATTTTCGAAATAGGGTACATAAGAAGCATCACCAGTATAGGGGTTTGTGCTATTCCATTGATCTTTCATACCAATCGGTATTATTACTTCATTGGTAAGCGGCATACCTAAACGGGATACTTGAACATAGCTACTGGAGAAAGTAGCTCCTCCTGTTGTATTAAGTGTAGTAATAGTGGGTCTGCTGGCAGAAGCCCAAACCCCAATCACAAAATTAGGATCCAGAATGCTGGTTGCAGAAGTAACACTAAGACCAGTTTTCTGCAACGAGGAAATAGGTATTTCGAGCACTATGCTGTGACAGTTATATTTAGCCAAACCATCACGGCCTGGATTACGGAAACCACCTACATCAAAAGCTCCGCCAAGATCTACAAAGAATGGATCATCAGAAGGGCCGCAGAAAAGCTTTTCACCAGTGCTGGCCGTAGCTATTGCTGCATTGATCAGTGCATCATAAGATGCAGCATGAAGACCTGCAGCACCTTCTATTGATTTGGGGCCAATATTATTTGGAGGTACAATACCATTACTATATATAATAGCAAATGTAGTACCGCCATCGGTGCTTTTTTCGCAAGTGTATGTTGCTTTAATGTTTTGCTTGCCAAGGCGAATATTAAAGAATGTGCTGGTATCCTCATTTACACGTGTAAAAGTGAAGCGATAAGTGATATCATCACCTGAGGTTGTAGTCTTATTCTTTATATGTATCTCGTATCGCACATTTTCACCAAACTGGTAATAGTTCGGACCTCCCGCGGGAGATTCAAAAGGTATATAATTGGCTATAATAACGATTTTATTTGTATCGCAAGGACTGCGGAACGCATAAACATCTGTATTATCAGCTACCGGGTCGTTCGAAATGAGTGGGGCCTCCCTGTGTGAAGACGCCATCACATTTACCTGTGGCAAAAAGGATATCATTAATGCCACAACTACTTTATTTAGAATTTTTTTCATGACTGTATTTTTTGTTTTACAGATTAATTAGAATCGTGGCTTCATTACATAATCATATCCTCTCCATGGCGCCTGTAAATACGGGAAAGAGGCATTGAAAGTTGTGTCATTGTGAGTAATACCTGCTGTAAAGCCTAATGTGCTCAACAATTGAGGCGTTACCGGTGAGGTAGATGTACCTGGAACATAATCATCATACCAAAGCCCTATGGCAGCAAGTACTACGCCTGATACTGCTTGTAGTTCTATGGTAGTTACATCATCTTCTAATCGACGACCATTAGGGAAACCATCCATATTAGGGATATTCTGCAAAGAAGTATCGCCATTATAAGTAGTATTGGTAAGTCCCAGAACAGCTGCTTTAAGCAGACCTAAAGAACTGAAATTTGGATCTGTTCTAGGTGTTGGCGGTACAGCCATATTAAGGCGCAGCATATCACCTACTGTTGGTAAGTAGTTATTGATGAATGGCTTGCCATGGGCTAAGGGATTGCCTGCAAGTTTATGAGTAGCAAGCTGGTAAGGTGCAAGATTTGGCACCCCAGTATAAAATATAGGCAATATATCTACTGCACGCGGACTTGTGCTATCCGGAAGCAAGATCGTACCTGCAATTGCATCATCCAGAGCAGTACCAGAAACCGCTGCTGATCCCTTAAGTGCATACAAGCCTTTATGGCCATTACGGAAATCATAAGCACCTAATGAATGGCTTTGTATACGCAATGCATTAAGCGCCGGTACAGCACTGGCGAATTTTGATGCATCCATATACAATGCTAGCTCTGGATTTTTTAAATAGTATACATAATCTACGTCACTTATGTAAGGGCTTAATGCGTTCCAACGATCCTTTTTACCTACGGGTATGATGGCTTCATTCGTAAGGGGCATGCCGATACGTGAAACCTGCTGCCATGAACCTGAATAGGCTACTGTACCCCCAGTATTTAAAGTTTTTATAGATTGTCTGCTTGCTGACGCCCAAACTCCTATTACAAAATCTTTATCAAGGATGTTGGCTGCCGAAGATACACTTAGTCCACTTTTCTGAAGCATATTAATTGGTATCTTCAAAGAGATGGTGTGTACATTATAGCCTGATAATGCATCTTTTGTAGAATTGGTTGTGTTACCTTCTGGCCTGAAATTGCCAAGGTCAAATGCACCTGCCAGATCTACAAAAAATGGATCATCTACTGGTCCGCAAAACATTTTTTCGCCTGTGCTTGCAGTACTTATTGCAGACGTCATTAATGCAGGATAAGTAGTACCTAGCCCTACTGTACTATTTTCAATAGAACGCGGACCTATGTTTGCAGGAGGTACAATTCCATTTGTAAAGATTGTGGTGAACGATGCACCACCATCTGTACTCTTTTCACAGGTATAGGTAAGCTTCAGGTTTTGTTTACCCAACCGGATATTGAAAAAAGTAGTAGGGTCCTGATTTACTGACGCAAAAGTAAAACGATAAGTTATATCGTCACCGGTAGTAGATGTTTTGTTCTTTATGTGTATCTCATAACGCACATTAGTACCAAAACCATAATAATTGGGGCCACCCTCCGCTAATTCAAATGGAATATAATTAGCGATGATCGTAATAGTTGTCGGATCATCGGGGCTTCTGAAGGCATACAGGTCAGTGTTATCTGCCTGGGGATCGGATGAGATAAGTGGAGCTTCCCTGTGGCTGGAGGCGAAACTGGCCATCGACATCGTCATCAATCCCAAAAAGATGCATCTACTGCGCACCTTTTTAAATAATGATAAACTTTTCTTCATGGAATTGTTGTTTTAATTGTTCTTTAATGTGAGTATTTACGCACTAACAGTACGTTTAGATTTGATTCTCTATATTTTAATAAAAACCATACCAATCGACTTTTACCCCATTAGTTTATTTTTTTTCCCCTTTTAGACCATAAACCTGCATTTTATACGGAGTAACTATCCCGTATACCTTCCCCAATTCAATCATATACCTTTTAGTAAAACCATATTCAATACATTGACGTATATTGGACTTCGATAAGTAATTAACTGTAATCCATTGAAACCAGCATTGAATATAAAGAGGTCGAAATATCTTTTATTAGTGGGTATTTGCCTCCTATTCATCAGTGTATTAGTCTTAATAGGCTGGCAATTCAATATTCCTACCCTCTATAGCCTATTGCCAGGTATTACACCTATGAACCCAATGACAGCTATGTGCTTTATATTTTCAAGCATTTGGGTATATACGTATTACTCTGAAAATCAAGAAATTAGGAAAATACTACCCGGAATAGCTTTAGCAGTAACGCTCTTTGGTTTAATACACTTCGTTACCTACATCTACCCTATCCCAGCCATTCGCCTTGATTATTTTTTATATAAGGAGAAAATAATAAGAAACCATGCCCCCAGCCTTGTCGCTCCTAATACGGCATTGGGTTTTATGCTTTGCGGCATCACCATGTTATTATCCCCAAGCAGCGATAAACGAGCCCAGATAACAAAACAGGTAATATTGATTCTATCATTTTTATTATCCTATATGTCCGTTGTAGGGTACATATTTAACGTACAACCGGCCTACAGGATGGGAGGTTTTACACCAATGGCGCTTATTACTTCCGTATCATTTATTATACTCACTATAGGAATAATGTTTACCGACACCCGCTATGCGTTTGCGCGCTTACTCTCGTCCCCTCTTAGTGGCGGGCGTATGATAAGGGCCGTCATACCTTTTCTTCTTATTTTCCCTCCTATTATGGGGTACCTGCGCTTGTTAGGTGAACGTAAAGGCCTTTATCCATCTGAATTTGGTGTTGAGTTGAATACCCTTCTATTCATATTGGTTATATTGTCCTTTGTTAGTATCTACGCTGCACTTCTCAATAAAAAACAGCTATTAACAATACGATCCAATAATACCCTGGAGGTAAATGAAAAAAAATTCAGGACCCTTATATATGCATTAAATGAAGGAATAGTGAATCTGGATATATACGGTAGCATACGGTTCTGCAACCCTGCATTTTGCAGCATAACTGGTTTTGATGAAAGAGAACTGACAGGTGGTAATATAATAGATATGTTGGTACCCAATACCGGAAAGGAAGATTTTATTGAACGCCTGAAAAATGAAAATAAAAACGAAGAAAGTTATCGTATAGAAATAGTCAGAAAAGCTGGACAACTGGTTTGGCTGGATGTGAAAATACGTCAGTTACTTGATATAGATAATACTGCGCAAGGTGTGCTATTATCTATAAATGATGTAACCGAAGACGTTCTTAAAATTGAGGATCTGAAAGCATTTACCTCATCAGCAGCCCACGATCTAAATGCACCAATGTCGCGTATTATTGCCCTTACCGAGCTAATAGATAATGGCAACCTGGATGAAGAACAAAAAGAACTATTAGGGATCATAACAGATACTGCCCGCAACATGAGTACAATGCTTCGGGATCTGTTGCAATTTTCAAAATTGGGTGCAGCACAATTAGATAAAACATTGATAGATGTAGATACATTAGTGGAGGAAATATGCAGTGCCTATAAAACAAATGGCAACTGTAAAATTAATGTACACGCTCTACCCCCGGCAAATGGGGATATCGGCGCAATAAAGCAGGTTTATACAAATCTTGTTTCCAATGCGGTAAAGTACTCTTCTCATAATGCACATCCAATAGTAGAAATAGGTGCAGATACAATCGGCAAAAGAGTATTCTATTATTTTAAAGATAATGGCGTAGGATTAAAAGAGGAGCAGCTAAAAACATTATTTACACCTTTTAAACGTTTTCATCAGCAATTTGAAGGCAATGGATTAGGACTGGCAATGGTAAAAAGGATCGTTGAAAAACATGGTGGCACTATCTACGCAAAACCTAATAACGACGCAGGTCTCACTTTTTACTTTACACTAACACCAGAGCTAAACAACTAATTATTCCGGGTTATATAAACCTAACTTAATAGCAGTAATTACTACCCCAACCGAGTTTTTTGCTTTTAGTTTATCGAGTATTTTAAGTCTTACACCTTCCATAGTACGTATCCCGGTAAAAAGTTTTTCGCCTATTTCCTTCGTGGTATACCCCTCGCATATCAGTTGAATTACTTGTAATTCGCGGGCATCCAACTCGGGTACTATTTTTATATTCTGCTTGCTCTTCTTGTTGTTTGCTATCATCCTTGCCAGCTTCACCGATGTATGCTTACAGTAATACTCCTCATTAGCATTTACTGCATGTACTGCATCTATAAGTTCTGCCTTGTCTGAGTTTTTTAAAAGATAACCACTCCCGCCGGCATCTATCATGTCCATTATCAATTGCTCCTCTTCAAACATAGAAAGAGCCAACACACCTATCCCGGCAAATCGCCTTGTTATTTCTCTCGTAGCCTCAATACCGTCCATATTGGGCATTTTTATATCGGTAATTACTACATCTGGTCTTACCTTATCAACTATAGCTAATAACGCTACGCCATCTGCCGCCTCACCCACAAGCATAATATTCTCTGCTTTCTTAAGCATCAGTCTCAAGTCATCCCTGAATATTTCATGATCGTCAGCTATCACTACTTTTATAATATTATGCTCAGCAGCTTCTTTTGTATTGTCTTGCATGCATCTCTATTTTACCGGTATTTCAAAAACAAACTTCGTTCCTTTACCGTTTTCAGCGTTCAATGAAAATTTTGCATTCAGCACTTCTGCCCTGCTTTGTAAATTGTATAATCCCAGTCCGGAGTTTTTGGTCGAGTTTTCGTTAAAATCAAATCCTATACCATTATCAGCGGTTACAAGATAAAGTGTAGACTGATGACGTCGAAACTGGATGGATAAAAATGTAGCCTTTGAATGCTTTATAGTATTGTGTATGATCTCCTGGAGTATCCGATATAGGTTTATTTCCTCCTCCTTTGTCAATATAGTATCGCCAATACTATTATCGAAATTAATCTTCAGGCCGTTGGTTTCGCCAAGTTTATCTATGTACTCTTCTACTGCCTTTACCAGGCCATGCCTTACTAATATAGCGGGCAAAAGGTTGTAGGAGATCTCCCTCAGTTTATTCACCATATTATCTATATGCCTGTTCGATATCTCCATCAATTCTTTATCCTCATCGCTTTTGCACTCCAGGTGGTTAATATGGAGTTTAATGGAGGATATAACAGGCCCAAGCTCATCATGCATATCTGATGCTATTCTTTTGCGCTCTTTTTCCTGCGTATCTATTTCCGCCTTTATACGCGCTTTATATAGCGCCACATTTCTTTTATGGTGCTTTATCATTGTTATTATAAAATAAGCAATAATAAGCCCTAACACCACAGCAGTTACTGCCACTGCGGTATAAAATTTGTCTTCCGGGGAATACATAAGATTGCTATGGCTAATAAAAGATTGAAAAATACATTGAGGTAGGTTTCGATGCTGAATATATGTTGTCTGATGGTATTGTCTGGAGCGAAATCATAGAATATTTCAACCATAATTCTATAGGAGAAAAAAATATCACATCAATACAAATTAAAAAAATTGGGTTCTTTAAAATCTCATTTCTATCGTTAATTATTATCCAGTTTAGTTGATTAACAGCTAATAATACTAATGCAACACAGTAACTAACACAAAATATGGGGCTATACATATTTATACGCCCCATAAAAATGTTTTCAATTACCCATACTATTAACAGGGAAATGGTTAATGCATAAAAGAGGTTTTTGTTTTTTAGAATATTTCCCCAGTTTTTAAATTGCCAGCAAAACAATAAATATTCTACAATTAGATAAATATTATTGGGAACGGCATTGTTATTTAATGGATAGCATATCAGTTCATTAACAAGTCCGGCTAATAATAAAAGTATTAATGGACGATAAATCCGCACAATTTCCTTGTACTTATATAATCCAACCCCAAGCGGAGCCAGAATACTTAGGCTCATATAGAAGGCGGTTCTACTATCCATTTTCCATATTGTATTTATGGATGTCTCTGTCCTGTTTCGCATACCTGCGTTAAACTACAGGCGCCATTTAGCATTATAATATCTTGTCCCGTAGCATCCGTTGCCAGGAATATGCTCCTCATATGGTTGCTGGTATCCATGCCTGTATATATTCTGAAGCCAGATGCACCACCTTGGTTAATGACCGACTGCACGGCTGAAAGGTTAAATGATTCGTAATCCATTAATACTGCGGGGTCGCCTGCCATGCCACCACCAAGCAGGTTCTGCTGCTGGCTGTTATAGGCATCTATCATAGCTTTGGCATCCTGCCACGATATTGTATGATCCTTTGAATTTAAACTATCTGCGTAAGACATAATTTGGGGTTTTTAATATTGATGACTATTTATCAGCCACAAAAGTATAACTCTGCTTCAGGGATGCAATAGTAGCTATACGTTTTATACTGCGTATAACTACGTAAAATTTACAGTAGTAATACGCATACAGAATCAGTACCCTTACTCTTTTAGTGATCTGTGGGCAGACTTACTTTTGTTTTTAATTATTTGATATTAAAAAGCAATTCCCAGGTTTATGCATCCCACATCAATAAGTACCGAAAAAAAATTGTTACAGGTGTATCGCGATATAGCCGGAGATGTAATAGAAAACTATTCTGCTTCTATACCAGATGAGGTACTGAGCACTACGCACAGTGACAGTACAGAGCAGCAAAAAAAACTCCACACCATACTACGTGAAATTGATGCAGAACTTAAAGACAAAGCAGATAATATAATGGCGGCTATTCATTTCGATCGCAACTCCGATATATTAAAACTAAAGGAGCAGCTATTTATTATCCGTAAAGATTACTTTAATGATTTTATGAAGAAAGCAGTATTGTGCTACTAGTATATCCGAATTATTGCATTCGCTGTTTTAGAGAAGTGATCACAGACGCAGCCGTGGAGTCAGAAAGTTTTCTAAGTTCTTCCCATGCCTTGTTAGACCACCGTCTCCCATTATAAGTATACATTTTTTCCCGCGGACATAATGGAGCGGTAGTTAAGCGCCCGAAACTATAGGAATCGGTATGATTATCGTGATATAGTAGGGCATTTTCGTTATTCGCCTGGTGTACAAAGTCCCCTAATTTGTAAGTATAGGCATTATTGCTGAATGACATCTTAATAGTAAAATACACATTACCTTTTGTGGCGGCATTACTTAGCTGTACATGGCTGTGATATGGGAAAAAGGCATCAATTTTTATAGTACCCTTTTGTTTATTAGCTATTACTAATGAATCTCCCGTTGTACCTATTGTCCTCCTATACCACGCTATAGCACGTTCATATAAAACGCCTTCCGCTCCGGGTGTGGCTATGGTGTCTTTATACGCCAGGTCTATTCCATTCCTGTTTTTTCTATAGTCAAGATAATTAGGAGGGGGAAGTAATTCTTTGTTCCTGAGGGCTTTTTCAGTAAGGCACTTATAGCTAACACCACTTGCGTCCTTTAATGTCAGGTTTACAGTACGGGTAAAGGCTGAATAATATTCTCTTACTACTTTCAACCTTCTACCTGCAAAGCTGGGTGGTAAGTTCGGGCGCCCATGTGTATTTGCAAATAAATAAACAAAACCTTTATTCACACTACTCCCTGTGCCTAGGGTTACACTATCGCCTTTTTTTACCTTCCACCCGTTGCTGAATACAAACTCCTTGAAAAACGCTTGCCCCTTTACCAGCGATGGTATTAATATTAATAATATAACCGCGAACCACTTCATTTCTCTGCGCTCATTTTTCAGGGTGCAAAGTAATGTCTTATATCTGACATAGGAAATTATATAACACCTTATGCTTAAACCTACCTTCCTGCAAAAGAATACATTATAATTTGTTAAATCCCACCATACTGATAGCGTGGTAACTGTATTTTTCTATTTTTGTTGCCTGTCATAAAAATCGCTGCATGAATTACCGCAAAGTCAACAACCTATTTGGTTGGATAACGGGTGCTATAGCCTTTATCGTATATCTCAAGACTATGGAGCCTACCGTTAGCTTCTGGGATTGCGGAGAGTTTCTCTCCTGTGCCTACAAATTAGAAGTAGGGCACTCCCCCGGCGCTCCTTTCTTTATGTTATTGCAGCGCATGTTTGGTATTTTGGCTGGTGGCACTACCGGTCAGCCTTCAGCATCGGCGGCTATGTATATCAATGCCTTCTCTGCCCTTACCAGTGCCCTTACCATTTTGTTCCTGTTCTGGAGCATTACGCACATGGCCAAAAAGCTGGTAGCAGAGGGGAATGTGCCGGACAACAAGCAGATACCTCTTATTATAGGCGCAGGTCTTATAGGCGGGCTGGCCTATACTTTTTCAGATACGTTCTGGTTCTCAGCCGTTGAGGCAGAAGTTTATGGTACTTCTTCATTCTTCACGGCTATTACATTCTGGGCTATTCTTAAGTGGGAAAATGTAGCAGACAATAAACATGCAGATCGCTGGCTATTACTCATATCTTATCTTATAGGGCTATCGGTTTGCGTTCACTTGCTCAATTTGCTTACTATCCCTGCTGTAGGTATGGTATATTATTTCAGGCGCTACAAGGCTACCCCTATGGGTACGTTGACGGCATTCCTTATTAGCTGCATCATACTGGCTTTTGTACAGTTTGGCATTATACAGTACATCCCTATTATTGCCTCCAAACTTGATATTTTATTTACAAATAGTTTTGGCCTACCCTTCGATGCAGGTTCTATCACTTTCCTGGTGCTCCTTTGTGGTATTCTGATATGGGCGCTGATGTTTGCCAAACGAAAGGGTAAATACCTTTTACATACGGGCATTCTCTGTATCATGTTCATCGTTATTGGCTATAGCAGCTACATAGTACCTGTTATCCGCTCACGGGCCGATGTACCTATTGATATGACCAATCCCGACAATGCGCTTTCTTTAAAATCATATGTATCGCGCGAACAGTTTGGCGAGCAGCCCTTACTGTTTGGACAGGATTTTGATACGCAGCCTATCGGTTATGATTCAAAAGGGCCGGTATACAGCCAGACCAAAAAAGATGGTAAAGATTTTTATGAAGTGGTTGGTGAAAAAAGGGAGCCAAAATACGATCCGGCTACACTTCGCTTCTTCCCTCGTGTATATGAGAATAATGACCCCTCACACGCACAGTTCTACAGGAATTATTTAGGCCTTGCACAAGGGGAATCCCCTACTTCTGCAGATAATTTCAAGTTCTTCTTCCGGTACCAGATGGGCTGGATGTGGTGGCGCTACTTTATGTGGAACTACGCTGGTCGCCAGAACGATCTGGAAGGCCAGGGTGAACCAAAGAATGGTAACTGGATATCAGGTATCAAACCTATAGACAAGTGGATGGGGTTGGGTGATATTGACCAGATGGCAGATGGGTATAAGAACAATCCTGCCCGCAACCAGCTTTATTTCCTTCCTTTTATCCTTGGGTTATTAGGCCTTGTTTTCCAATTCAACCGCAACCGCAAAGATGGGTTTGTAACATTAACCTTATTCTTCTTTACCGGCGCGGCAATAGGTATCTATCTTAACATGAATCCTTTGCAGCCACGCGAACGTGACTATGCCTTTGCAGGCTGTACCTATGCCTATGCTATATGGATAGGTCTTGGCGTGCTCATGGTTCACAAATGGTTCCAGAGGGCAACTAAAGGCAGTCTTGCTACTTATGGTGCCATAGCGCTATGCCTGCTGCTGGTACCTGCCCTCATGGCAAAAGAAGAATGGAACGATCACGATCGCTCCAGCAAAACACTTGCTCGTGCTACGGCCTACAATACTTTAATGTCTTGCGCACCCAACGCCATACTATTTACATTTGGCGATAATGATACGTACCCTGTATGGTACCTGCAGGAGATAGAGCATATACGCAGCGATGTGCGCGTTATTAATATGAGCCTGCTGGGCATAGACTGGTACATAGACCAGCTTAATTACCGCGTTAACGATGCTGATGCAGTACCCATGCTGTGGAAGAAAGCAGACTATGTGGGCGACAGGCATAACTATATACAGTACAATGCTAGCAATCCGCTCATACAGCAGGATAAGTATTACAACCTGGTGGAACTTTGCGATTTCTTTGTAAATCCCATAAGGCAGTCGCAAACTTCTAATGGTGAAATGTCCAATTACCTGCCTACCAAAAAGATGTATGTAAACTCGTTGAGTAAGGCTGACCTTGTAAAGAATGGCCTTGTCAATGCTGCAGATACCGCAAACATTATCAATGAGGTTAAATATACCTACCCTAAGAACCTCGCTACAAAAGATGACCTTGCCGCTATGAATATTATTGCTGCTGTGGCACGCGATGGCTGGAAAAGGCCTATCTATTTTGATGGTGGCTTACCTGGCGATAACTACGAAGGTCTGAATGAATATATGAAGCTGGAAGGTATTGTTTACCGCCTGGTGCCCTATAAATTTGCAGATTCTGGCAAGCAACCCTCACAGGAGCAAGGTTTTAGCGACCTTGATAAGAGCTACGACCTGATGATGAATAAATACATCTGGGGTGGTGCTAATACAAAAAATGTATATTTTGATGAGAAGAACCGCATCATGTTTGCCTCTTATCGTATGAATGCGGGCCGCTTTGCTACTGAGTTAGCTGCAAAAGGCCGTAAAGACGAAGCCGTAAAACTGCTCGATCACGTATTGCAGGGCATTACAGAGCATTCTTACTTCTACGATTTCACTGCATACTATATGGCTACAGCCTATTATCGTGCGGGTGCACTTGCCAAGGGCAAAGACCTCACCCTTATGCTCACAAGGAATTGTGAGGACGATATTAAGTGGGTTATGTCTCTTGATGACAATGGCAGGCAAAGTGAAGCGAACGATGTGCAGCGTGATCTTTCCCTAATGTACATAATGGGTAATACCGCAATAGCTGCGGGCGATACCACCACAGGCCGCATGTTGCAGCAAAAAGTAGAAACAACAAATAAGCAAGTGGGCTATCTGTTCGGCAACGGGCAGCAGCAACAGCAGCAGCAATAGTAATTATATTGCTTACGGTTGCAAGTTCACCACTGCTATAAAGAATACTCCTAAAAGATCCCCTCTTATAAATAAGAGGGGATCTTTTAATTAAACTACCCTTTATTCCAAAAAACACACACCGCACAAACACATAGCATCTATAGGCATGTTTTTTATGAAACATAAAATAAATATTTCCTCCATGCGTATTTCTACTTATTTAAAGACGGCATTGCTGGCCGGTGCAGGTCTTTATTTCATCGCATCGTGCCGTATGGTACATCCTACCACTACAGATAATTTTACGGTAAACTATAAAACAGCAGATGTAAAACATGGTAAAGCATTGCTATACAGCAGTTGCGGTGGCTGCCACTATGTAGATAAAACCGGAAAATTCAGCGGCCGGCAGTTAAGCGACCTGCCAAAGATCCTAGGCAAAGTTTACTCTGCCAACCTTACTGCCTCACCCGAATATAGCCCTGTGCCCCACTATAGCGATGCGGAGCTGGCCTACCTGGTACGTACCGGTATAAAAAGGGATGGGCACTTTGTACCCTACATGCTGCGCCCCAACATGAGCGACCAGGACCTGAAAGACCTTATTGCCTACCTGCGCTCTGGCGATGAGCCTGTAGCAGCCAGTAGCGCCACAGCAGGCCATACTAAACTGAACTTCCTCGGCAAGCTGGTAATCAACGGCCGCAAGCCAATGCCCTACGAGACAAATATCCCCAACCCTACCAACCCGATAGACAAGGGCCGGTATCTGGTAGATAATATAGGCTGCTTTCACTGCCACTCTAAAAAAATAACTTCCGTCAACTACCTGCACCCAGAGGAGAGTAGAGGCTACCTTTCAGGCGGTGCCAAATTTAAGATACCGGGCGTAGGCACCGTACGTGGCTCAAATATTACTATAGGTAAAGAAACAGGTATCGGGTTCTTTACCGAAGAAGATTTCAGGAATGCGGTGCAGCACGCAAAAGCCCCCAATGGTAGCAAGCTGCGCCCGCCTATGGAAGCCTTCCACCTTACCAATGAAGAGGCTGATGCTATCTACGCTTACATCAATACTTTACCCCCTAAGGAGCACAAAGTCAAAGGCCAGGTACAGGTAGGTGTAGTCCACTGATAAAACTAAACACAAAAAAGCCGGAACATATGTTCCGGCCCATTTTAAAACATTATAAATATTCTTTACCGTATAACACGAACGTTTACAGCGTTCATCCCTTTTCTTCCTTGTTGCAGCTCAAACTCGACGCGGTCATTTTCTTTAACCTGGTCTTGCAGGCCACTTACATGTACAAATGTTTCCTCACCGGATTCATCATGTTTAATGAAGCCAAAACCTTTGCCTTCATTGAAGAACTTTACAGTTCCTGTTAATTTTTGCTGTTGCACTGTAAAATAATTTAAAATAATTAAATAAGAATATGAGATAAAGATAATAATAACACTGATATAAAATTAGTATTCCTTATTATTTTCTACCCAGTTCCTTAAGCGTTTTCCCATGCGCTCGCATAGCATTAAAAAAGGTGCGGTGCTCCTGGTAAGGCAGGCCATTTTCCAGTGCGGCAGTGCGTACAATAGCAGCTAGTTTGGGATAGTGCACATGGCATATATGCGGAAATAAGTGGTGCTCAATCTGTTGGTTAAGCCCGCCTACAAACCACGAAAAAAAGCGGCTCCCCTGTCCAAAATTGCAGGTATTCTGTAGTTGGTGTACGGCCCAGTTGTTCTCCATTTTACGGTCGTCATTGGGCATTGCATAGTCTGAAGTTTCCATAACATGGGCCAGCTGAAAAATAGACGACAGCAGGAAACCTGCAGTAAAATGAAGTATCATAAACCCGATCACTACATACCACCAGGGCATACCTGAATACAATATGGGCAGTACCAGTATATACCCAAAGTAAAACAGTTTATAAAGTGTCAGCTCCACCATCCCTTTACGCAGCGATGTTTTTTCTTTACGCAGCAGGCCGTTCTTATCATAATCATATAACAAAAGAAAATCCTTAATAGTAACCCATTGTAATGTCAGGAAACAATAAAGCATCCACCCGTATATATGCTGGAAACGATGCACCTTATATCGCTTTACATTCGGCGATATACGCATCAGCACACCCGTATCTATATCCTGGTCCAGGCCATCTATATTGGTATAGGTATGGTGCAGTACATTGTGCTGTATCCTCCAGGTCACATCATAAGCGCCTATCAGGTTTACAATGCTGCCTATGGCGCGGTTCACTTTCTTTTTATCAGAATAGGATCCGTGATTGGAATCATGATGTACCCCACAGCCTATGCCTACCATACCCAGCCCCACCATAAACCATAATGAAAAGAATATAACGGGATGCCCCGCAACTATACCACTAACTATAAAAAAGTAAGGAACAAAAAACAAAGAAACCATTATCACCGTCTTCCATTTCATAGCACGGTTAGCGTGCGTAGGAATGTTATTCTCTATAAAGTAATGCTCTATCTTCTTTTTAGCCGTATCGTAAAAACTTTCACCATTGCGTGGAGCGTAGCGTACAATGTTCAATTTGGTAGTGGACAAAATAATATAATAATTTAAGCAAATGTAACTTAATGAGAAGCAGAGATTGTCATGGATTATCTTAGAATCCATGAGAAGGATAGGGGAAGGGAAATTTTAACGAAACGATTCAATATTCTTCTTCATTTCGTTGGCCTTGTCCATCTTATTTAACCGCACATAGATCTCTTTTAATGCGATCATAGTACTCTGGTAAGTATCGTGGTCTTCAGTCGATAGAGAGGATTGTTTTAGCTGATATAAATGATAAGTTTTTTCAAGATCAGGCAAGGCCTTTGTAAACATAGCATCGCGCTGTGCTTTAAGCACCTCATATTTTTTAAGATCAGCGGGGGTATTGCCGGTTATGAGATTTATCTGTTTGTTTATTTCACTAGCCTGGTTGTAATACAATGCGCCAAGGTTATAATGATAGTCAGTATTATCGGGTGCCAGTTGTAATGCCTTCTGGTAATTGATCTCGGCTTTAGAAACGTATTCGCTGAAGTTAGCAGGCCTTACCCCACTTGCAGGAAATGCGCTGGTATTATATCCTGCTGCAAGCGCATATAAAAGTTCTTTATTATTAGGGTCTGTTGCCAGAGCAGCCTCCAGTTTCTTTATCATTTCCTCCTCCTTACCCGATCTGATATAATAATTCAGCTCGAGGTTTCTGAGCGTTGCGTCATCCGGATAAGCTATGCGGCCTTCCTGTATTGATGCAATAGATGCCGCATCGTTCTTTTGTTTTGTATAGATATCGGCCAGCAGCGTATATACCGCCGGAGTCCTGGCTACCGGACTGGTTTTTAATTGCAGCAACAATGGCAATGCATCTTCATAATGGTTACTGAAATACGCGCTGTTAGCTTCCACCAAACGGGCCTGTGCAGCTACCGTGTCAAAAGAAAGATTACCTGCATAGCGCCTGCCATTCTCTATATCATGTATGGCTATGGTTTTTTTCATCAGGTCAATAGTTCCCGGGAAGTTCTTGACATTATAGGCTACTATACCATCGTTAAAGAAAAGGTAGGCACAAACCTGTAGGTTTTTTGTAACAGTTTCCTTTTCGTAGTCTGCCCTTATCCTTATTACATTTTCAAGAGAAGCGGCGGCTTCCCTATATGCTAATGGGTCTTTTGCAGCAGGATTATTCTGCAATGCAAAGTATACATCTGCCCTTATCAACCAGGTCTTAGCCTCGTTTTTAGTAGTAGGGTCCAGTATGGCTTTTTCTATATACTCTTTAGCCTTTACAGGATTTTTTTCCTGAAGTTCCAGTCTTGCATCTGTTACAAATTTTTCCTGCGCATGTAGTCCTGTAACGGAGGCTATAGTAGCAAATGCAATCAGTATTGCTTTTTTCATTTACTAAAAAATTATTAAGATGCACATTGCTGCAACCTTAGTTCTGATAAATATTTATGCTTCTGGTACAGGGTTTATATCTATTATGCCTGCGGCCTCTTTATCGTCCTCTCCAGCTATATCCTGTTCTTCTATACGTGCTATTGCAGCTATAGAATCTCCCTCATCAAGGTTTATCAGCTTCACACCCTGTGTAGCCCGTCCTGCTTCCCTTATAGCTTCTACACTCATGCGTATCGTTACTCCCGAGCGGCAGGTTATGATTAGGTCGTCCTTCTGCTCTACAGCAAGCAAGCCTACAAGGGTGCCCGTCTTATCTGTAAGATTTATCGTTTTTACTCCCTTACCGCCTCTGTTGGTAACGCGGTATGCAAGCTGGTAGCGTTGGTTATGACCATCAGCATCCGGTATCTCAATAGTATTAGATAATTCAGCAGTATTCTCATTTTCTACTTTCTCAAGGAACGGCGTACGTTTTCCAAGACCTTTTTCAGATACCACCAGTATTTGTTTCTGTATATCGTTCCTGGCTACACAAAGCATACCTATCACCTCGTCGTTATTCTCATCCAGCTCTATACCAAATACACCAATAGCGCCACGACCCGTTACGCGTACTTTATTCTCTGGGAAGCAAATAGCCCTGCCCGATTTTACAGCCATCATTATATAGCTGGTACCATCGGTCAGTGATACATCAAGTAACTGATCCCCTTCGTTGATACTGATAGCATTTATACCATTCTGCCTTGGACGGCTGAAGTCAGCCAATGAGGTTTTCTTAATGATACCCTGCCTTGTGCATAATACTATGCAATGCTTATCTACATAATCCTTATCCTCCAGCTGTGATACGTCTATTATAGTACGTATCTTATCATCAGGGGGTATCTGTATCAGGTTTTGTATAGCACGCCCTTTACCGTTCTTATCGGCTTCGGGTATTTCATATACTTTTAACCAGAAGCACCGGCCCCTTTCTGTAAAGAACAGTAGCGTATGATGCGTGGATGCAATAAACAAATGCTCTATAAAGTCCTCATCACGGGTGCGGCCTCCCATAGCGCCACGGCCGCCACGGCGTTGTGAGCGGTACTCAGCCGCAGAGGTGCGTTTTACATAGCCCAGATGAGATATGGTTATTACTACATCTTCCTCTTCTATTAAGTCTTCAATACGCATTTCATTGGCCATGTAGTGTATCTCGCTCTTGCGCACATCACCAAATTTCTTTTGCACCTCCAGCAACTCATCTTTAATGATCTGGTATCGTAGGCCTTCATTACCCAGTATCTCATTAAAATAGGCTATCTGTTGCATCAGTGAGGCATGCTCCTCGCGTATCTTATCGCGCTCCATACCGGTAAGGCGCTGCAGGCGAAGTTCCAGTACTGCTTTCGCCTGTATATCGCTCATGCCGAACTGGTTTATCAGTCCTTCCTTAGCTATATCAGGATTAGCAGAATTCCGTATCAGCGATATTACCGCATCCAGATGGTCAAGAGCTATCAGGTACCCTTCCAGTATATGCGCCCTCTTCTGTGCCTCGCGGAGTTCATATTGGGTCCTGCGCACCACCACTTGATGGCGGAATATTACAAACTCAGATATCAGATCCTTCAGGTTCAGGGTGCGCGGCCGGCCATTTACCAAGGCTACATTATTGATACCATAAGAGGTCTGTAATTCACTGTATTTATAAAGCTGGTTAATGATAACCTGGGCCACTACATCGCGGCGCAGTTCTACCACTACACGTGTTCCATCTTTATTTGACTCATTGGCTACATGTGTTATGCCATCAATGATCTTGTTGTTTACCAGGTACCCGATCTTTTCAGCCAGTGTATCACGGCTTACCTGGTAGGGAACCTCTGTTATAACTATCTGCTCTTTACCATTCTTCATGGTCTCCACATTCACCCTTCCACGCAGCACTACCCTTCCCCTACCGGTATGCATCCCCTGTTTGATGCCATCTATACCATATATGATACCACCTGTTGGGAAATCAGGCGCTTTCACGAACTTCATCAGTTCGTCTATAGTTATTTCCTTATTCTCTATATATGCTACACAGCCATCTATTACTTCACTAAGGTTATGCGGCATCATATTGGTTGCCATACCCACAGCTATACCAGATGAGCCATTCACCATCAGTAACGGTACCCTTGTAGGCAATACTGTAGGCTCCTGCAGCGAATCATCAAAATTCAGCGCAAAATCTACCGTTTCTTTATCCAGGTCTTCCAGCAGGCTTTCACCAAGGCGTTGCAATCTTGCCTCTGTGTACCTCATTGCCGCCGGCCCATCGCCATCCTGCGAGCCGTAGTTACCCTGGCCATCAACCATCATATAGCGCATGCTCCAGGGCTGTGCCATACGCACCATAGCATCATATACGGATGCATCACCATGCGGATGGTATTTACCAAGCACCTCACCCACTATACGGGCGCATTTTTTATAGGGCTTGTTGTACGTATTACCCAATTCATGCATGGCAAAAAGTACTCTGCGGTGAACCGGTTTTAATCCATCACGTACATCGGGCAATGCACGGCCTACAATTACCGACATAGAATAATCTATGTAGGCTGTTTTCATCTGTTCTTCTATATTTACCTGTATTACCTTATTCCTTTCTTCAGGCATATCCTGCGGGGTAAGATCCGGGTTGTTTTGATCCATAAATGGCTATTGAAAAGCAGTGCGAAGATAGCTTAAATAGGTGGTAATTTTTGCAGCTGTTTTCAGAGATATTCAATTAAAAACTATTGTCACAAACGCAAAACTACATCTATCATATTATAATATAACATAATTGATGTAATGCATAAATAATGCACTAGAAAATGGAGGAGGATTATGCTTAAAAGAGCGTAAGAATCAGCGGGCAATATCCTTATGGCCTATCATCCTGTTAGTGTCTGCGTCCCAGACTTTTAGCTTAAAGCAGGCGCGTACATCCTTTATAGAAAGAGATGTAGTCTTCACCTTTTGTAATTCAGGTATGGCCGCCATTACTTCAGGAAGGCGGTAAAAGGGTATCCGGGAATTGAGGTGATGGATGTGATGATAACCAATATTGGCAGTAAACCACTTCATTACCGGGTTCATCAGCATAAAGCTTGAGGATTGCAGGGCGGCCACTTCATACTTCCAGTCACTGTTTGTGGCAAAGTTCACAGTGGGGAAGTTATGCTGTGCGTAGAACAGATAGGCACCTATGCAGCAGGCAATGGAAAATGGTATAAATATCCCAAACAACCATGCCTGCCACCCAATAAAATAGAAAACCAATACAGATAACGTAATGTGAAGGACCAAAGCAATTAATGAATCGAAATGTTTTTTAGGGCTGCTAACAAACGAACTGATACACATTCCGAATATGAACATAGAAAAGTAACCCAATAATATAGTAATCGGATGCCGGGTAAGCAGATATATGCGCTTTTCTCCGGTGCTCATAGCTAAGAACTTAGTGCGGGTAACTATTGGATAGGACCCAATGCTGGCACTGAATAATTTTGAGTTATGATTATGATGATAATCGTGCGACCGCTTCCAAATGCTGGTAGGTGCCAATACAAATATGCCAAAAATGGTCATTATAAAATTGGCCAGTTTCGATTTATACAGGATAGCATGGTGTTGGTGATCGTGATAAATGACAAACATCCTAACTATCAGTAACCCCGTAAGTATGCTGCAAAGAAGCTTTAGCGGAAGGAAGTGAATATACAGGCTGCCATATAATCCGCAAATGACCATAAAAAGCGTAGAAAGGGCGTAGAGCCAGCTCTTGCTTCTTACCTCCTTTGTGAAAGGCTTGGTAGCTAATATTAATTCCTTACCACTAAGCATGATACATTATACACTTTTTCTTAATTACTATCCTGCAAATTTACGGCAGGTTGTTTATGTTTCCATCTTTTGTGAGACCATAGCCAATTGGCCGGGGCAGCCATTATGTCTTTTTCAAGCCTTGTTGTATGCATTTCTGATATCTGGCCATCGGGCATATTAGCAGCATCATCCGTCAGCAACTCTGCAAAGATCTCGTAATAACCCCTTTTTATCTTCTTTATAGTGGCGTATACTACCGTATAATTCAATTTTTTTGCAATGATCTCCGTACCCTTAAAAACCGGAGTATTCTGGTTAAGGAAGGTGGTCCAGTAAGCATTTTCAGGCGACGGTGTCTGGTCTGCTATAAAGGCAGTAGCGCTCACCTCACTGCGCTTGGTCAGCATTTCCCGAAACGTATTTTTCATTGCTATCAGCTTGGTGCCAAAGCGTGTACGCATACGGTACATAAAACCATCAAAATACTTGTTACCAATAGGATGGTAAATGACATATAGTTGCTGCTTACATAATATACTGAACGAATTCCCCGCCCATTCCCAGTTACCCAAATGCCCCATTACCAGCACTATGCTCTTCTTTTCATCGGCAAGTTTTGCAAACAGCGCGCTCGACTGCGGACTGAATTTACAATGCTTCACCATATTTTCCTTGCTGATAGACAGGGTTTTGAATGTTTCCAAAAACAGATCGCATAGATAATGGTAGTATTCTTTGCAGATAATATGTAATTCCTTTTCTGTTTTATCAGGGAAGGAGTTGCGCAGGTTTTGCATGATTACCTTTTTCCTGTAGCTAAAACCGTAGCATAGCAATACATACAATCCGTCAGACAAAAGGTATAAAACAGGAAACGGCAGCAATGAAAGCAGGTAAATGAATGGTAATGAAATGTAATAAATTACTGCAGCCAAGTACTTGAAGTTTTTACAAAGAAAGAGAATTAATACTAATTCTAACCTGTCCAGAGCGATATATTGCTATGCGAATGTCATATCCATTCAGGATTACATCTATGTATTGCGTTACTGTAGTAATATTAACAGCGCCCCTCTAATGAGGGGCGCTGTTAATATGCATTATATAAAATTTCTCAGTTGCCTGGTTGTTTAAAATTACCTTTCCCAGTAGTAAAATAGGAAAATAAGCTTGTTTTGATCCAATGCGTCCAACCTGGTTTACAGTCCTTGTAGCACTCAACCTCGGGTGTAAGCCCTTCATGTTTGAAGTTCAACTCTGTTTCCCCATTATTTTCGTTAACATCGAAAATTAATCTGGTGTTGGCCCATTCCTTTTTATCTGAATACCAGGGCATGTTGCAGTCTGTAACTAACCAGACAACTTTTTTGTCCGGGATCAATTCTGTGACAGTAAAGTTGAAAAAAGAATCCCCACCCATCTTTACCGTAAACTTATCATTTTGTTTTTCGGAGCTACCGGTAAAAGCCACTCCCCACCATTCCGGTACGTTGCTGATCTTTTTGATCGCTTCTTTTGCGCTAATGTTTGCGGAAAACCCGGTGTTAAAATCATTCTTTTCCATTTTGTTTATTTTTAATACAAAAGTAAATCGACACTATCGCTTAGTATTGTACAAATCGGAACTCAACTCGTATAATGTTTGGTAGCGAGTTCGTTAATGCTGTTCTGCAGGTCGGTTGGGGTAAATCCGGTAAACCTTTTAAATGCCCTGATAAAATGGGATTGATCGTAGTAATAATGATAAATATGTTCTTTTAGGTTTTGTAATTTAGTGCCGGTTGAATAC
This sequence comes from Taibaiella sp., assembly GCA_013815385.1. Classification (GTDB taxonomy): domain Bacteria; phylum Bacteroidota; class Bacteroidia; order Chitinophagales; family Chitinophagaceae; genus JACDGL01. Next base: position 215,528 of record JACDGL010000001.1, read on the forward strand.
GCCTCATAAAATTGTTTGAACCGTACTATTTCTGAAAGGTTTTGCGGTCCTGTTCCCAGATGCTCTGAAAATTTTGCATGCAGCCATCGCGCGCTGTAGCCGGTTTCTTTTTCAAGTTGTGCCACGCTGATCAGCCCTCTGAAGTCGGATATACGATTGATGCAATAATCATATATCGGATCAGGAGCCGTCTTTTCCAACTGCTTTATCAGAAAATTCTGTAGAATTTGTAATTTAAGATCTAAAGCACCTGCATCTGCAAGTTGCGATTGAAGTTCTTCGGCGCGGTTGCCAATCAGGTCTGGCAATACAACTATTTTATTTTTGACCTCCCTGTACGATAAATGAAATAGACGATAGGCTCCAAGCGGATTGAATTCGATGATTATCGTGCCGGTCTGTGCATCATCCTGCGGATCAAGGATGACGGGCGAATCGACCAGACCTGTTAAGCTTAGTTCATTTTCACTTTGAATGAAGGTCTTGTCTGCTATACGGGCCACTAACCCGTTACGGTATGTAAGCGCTAATTTCAAATTTGCATTTGGAACGATCAGTTTTCTATCCTGGTCAGGAAGACGGCCACTGCTTTCGAACACCCACATTTTAGAAATGTAAGGCGCTAGTAAAGGATGAGGTGTGACCGGATTGAATCGGAACGCTGTCATTTGCTTCCCAGTATTATACTGCGATAAAGATAAAGCTAAGAAATGTAATTGTTCTTAATTCATGCATTCGGCCTTCTGCAAAATTGTCAAGACAAAAAAGCCGCTCATTTGAACGGCTTTAAATTCTATGTGACTTGGCTTGGGTTATTAAAACAAATTACTTGATTATCTAAAAAAGGTAATAATTCTCACAATATATTAAATTTTATACTTTTGGATTGAACACTAAAGAAATCAAATAAATAGCTTTTGAAGTTATTGCAAAAAATGAAACTTTAATATTTTCTAAATTACTTAACATGGCAAAATTTTTAAACACAAAGAAATCAGTTTCAGAAATAGAAGACCTAATAAAAGATGCTGGGCAAACTCTAATCTTAATTTCTCCATATCTAAAACTCTCTAAAGACTTCAAAGAATTATTATCGTACAGAAACAGTAAAGACAAGATAACAACCGTTATTTATGGTAAGGTAGATCTCAATCCCGATGAGCTGAAATTTTTGGAAAGCTTGCAGTTTGTTATTCTAAAATATAAAGACGACCTACATGCCAAATGTTACTTAAATGACGAAAAGATGATAATTACGTCTCTCAATTTGTATGACTTCTCCATGAATAATAATAAGGAAATGGGTGTACTTATTGAAAAGACAAATGAAAACGATAGAGAACTTTATGAAGAGGCATTTAAAGAAGTGGATTATATAAACACAACCAGCCAACGCTTCGCATATAAAACCGAAACCACTCCGCAAGACCAAAGTAGTAGAGTAACATCAAAGGAATCTGAAAAGGCTAGAACATCTGACCACAAGCCGGCAAAGAATATTCAAAGCAAAAATGGCTATTGCATTCGGACTGGGGTAGAAATACCATTTGGCATTGAGAAACCGATGTCGGGTGAGGCATACAAATCTTGGAGCAAATTTGGTAACAAAGATTATCCCGAAAAATTTTGCCATTTCTCAGGTGAGCCATCAGAAGGCAAGACAAGTCTAAGTAAGCCCATACTTAGCAAGAACTGGAAAAAGGCAAAAGAAACTTTCAATCTGTCTTAATGTGAGGCTCTACTGAAATTATTATGAAAGTAACAAGTAATTAGACTGGTATTCGGTAATTATCGTAAAGCCCGCTATTTAAACCATTGGCTATTTGAATAGCAAAAGGGTACCAATTGCTTAGTACCCTACGTGACTCGGATTGGATTCGAACCAATGACCCTCAGCTTAGAAGGCTGATGCTCTATCCAACTGAGCTACCGAGCCGTACAAAATCGGCTGCAAAGCTAAATAAAATGTGGCTAAAGGGAAATGATTATTTAGAAATGAATTCTTTGCCGCCAGAGGGTGCATTGCCATCGCCCAATTCCTGTATGGGTATCAGGTCTTTTATATACTTCCACTGTTCCTCCTCCCACTTAAAGCCATCATACTGGCCGCTGGGCACGTAGGTATATTTCCGGTTAGGGTCATTCACCTGAGATACCAGCTTGTCAAAGAACACGCATTTCAGCTCATCGTCCCAGTTCATAGATACCTGTACTTCCTTTTTATACTCCAGTATAAAGCGGTACACCTTCTGCCCGGGCACATTTTCAGAGGTTACATTAAATATCTGTGCGCCAAATACCGGCCCATGCTCCGTAAATGTAAGCGGGTCCATTACTTTTTTATTGCTGATAGCGCTGGCTGCATTGAGGCCAAAAAGTGTGTATACCTTTTGCCCGCCTGCATCGTGGGTAAGTATTTTATAATAGAGGGCGCCAAACCATTTTCCATTGGCAAGGGCGCTATCAGCAACGGTCCTGCCCAGTTCATTGGTATAGTCCACCAGGGGGTATAGCTTCAGTTGCTCTCCGGGCATCTGTATAGCCCCATAATATCTGCGGGTAACGGGAGTAGTGGATATGTTCCAGTTCAGTATCCTGAAGCTGTTATCATCGGGGCCAATAATATTAATTACATCTTTTAATTTATCAAATGAGTAAGTGTAAGAAAAGGGTGTTTTCAGCGCCTTTACCAACTGCTTTATAAACCGTTGGCTATATTCCTGTCGTTCATCCGGTATAAATGCATGGTACATAGAATCGGCAGTTAATACCAGGCTATCCTCCATGGCATGCATTACATCCCTTCCTTCTGGCGAAAGCTGCCCTTCCTGTCCAAAAGTTATGGCAGGCGAAAGCATTAATACACAGGCTATTAATACGATGAATTTCCTTAACATCGAAGCGGATTGGTTTACATCAAACCTAAACAATTTTATGTTAAAGACACAATAAAACGCCAAACTATGTTTTTACTGTAAAAGCGTTTATTTTCGGGCATAAATACGCCACACATGCACCTGATTCAGCAATTACTTTTTATAATATGTGCAGGCATTGCTGTTGCTTTTTTCTCCCGTAATGCAATAAAGATCCGCCGCAATATAAACCTGGGGCGAGAGGAAGACCTTAACGACAATAAGAGCGCACGCTGGAAGAATATGTTGCTGCTGGCATTGGGACAGAAGAAAATGTTCAAACGCCCTGTACCTGCTTTCCTGCACCTGGCCGTATATGCCGGTTTCATTATTATTAATATAGAGATACTGGAGATCTTCCTTGATGGCATTTCTGGCAGGCACCGGTTATTCGCCCCTTTTATTGGTTCCTTGTACCCATTCCTCATTGGCTTTTTTGAAATACTGGCTGCATTGGTATTAGTATCATGCGTCATCTTCCTTATCCGCCGTAACCTGCTAAGGCTTCACCGCCTGAATATGAAAGAACTGAATGGCTGGCCAAAAAGCGATGCGAACCTTATCCTTATTACAGAGATTATTCTGATGACCCTTTTCCTCACCATGAATACTGCCGACCTGGTGCTGCAAAGCAGGCATATAGAACATTATACTACTACCACCCCATTTTGGATCACCTCCCATTTTACATCTTTATTGTCGCATATGAGCGATGGTGCACTGATGGGGCTGGAGCGTACCTGCTGGTGGCTGCATATAATAGGAATATTTGCGTTTCTCAATTATCTCCCTTATTCCAAGCATTTGCATATCATTCTCGCATTCCCTAATGCCTATTATGCACGGCTGGAGCCACAAGGCAAACTGGAAAATATGCCTGCCATACAGAATGAGGTACTGTACATGATGAAGCCTGAAATGGCACCGCCACCTGCTGAGGGCGAGCAGGCGCACCAGCGTTTTGGCGCTAAGGATATTACAGACCTGAGCTGGAAGAACCTGCTCGATGCTTATTCGTGCACAGAATGTGGCCGCTGCACTACCGTTTGTCCGGCAAATGTTACTGGCAAAAAACTTTCTCCCCGCAAAATAATGATGGATACACGCGACCGAATGGAGGAAGTGGGCCATAATATTGATAAGAACAAGACCTTTGTTGATGATGGTAAATCGTTGGTTAACGATTATATCACTGTGGAGGAGTTACGTGCATGCACTAGTTGCCAGGCATGCGTAGAGGCCTGCCCGGTATCTATTGATCCGCTTGATATTATTGTGGAGCTGCGGCGCTACCTGGTAATGGAAGAAAGTAATGCCCCGCAGGAATGGAACCTGATGTTTGGCAACATTGAGAATAATATGGCTCCGTGGAAATTCAGCCCCGATGACCGGGATTCGTGGGTAAATGAAATGAGTAATAGTTAATTTAAAGAATCAATTATGTCTGTTACTATAAAATCAATGGCAGAATATGCCGCCGGGGGAGAAACACCTGAGGTGCTTTTTTGGGTAGGTTGCGCAGGTAGTTTCGATCGGCGTGCACAGCGTATCACAAAAGCCTTTGCGCAGATACTGGATAAGGTGGGCGTAAAGTTTGCCATATTGGGCAAGGAAGAAATGTGCACAGGCGATCCTGCACGCCGGGCGGGTAATGAATTTCTTTTTCAGATGATGGCCTATAATAATATACAGACGTTAAATGGCTACAACGTAAAGAAGATAGTTACCGCTTGTCCCCATTGCTTTAATATCCTCAGGAACGAATATCCCGCACTTGGTGGTAATTATGAAGTGATACACCATACAATGTTTCTCCAGCAGTTGCTCAATGATGGCCGCATACGCATAAAGGAAGGTGGCGCATTCAAAGGAAAGAAGATAACCTATCACGACAGTTGTTATCTTGGCCGTGGCAACGGTATATATGAAGCGCCGCGCGCAGTATTGGAGACATTGGATGTAGAACTGGTAGAGATGAAACGCTGCAAGACTAATGGCATGTGTTGCGGTGCAGGTGGCGCACAGATGTTCAAAGAAGAAGAGCCGGGCACTACCCGTATCAATTTCGACCGTGCGGCTGAAGCAGTTGGTACAGGAGCTAATATCATAGCGGCCAACTGCCCTTTTTGCACCACTATGCTTACCGATGGCGTTAAGAACCAGGAAAAAGAAGATGATATAAAAGTGATGGATATAGCCGAGATGGTAGCGCTATCACTTGCGGAATAGAAAATTATGAAAGCATTACCGGAAAATAATACAGAAGGCGAATGGAGCAGTAGTTTAATAAAGGACTTGTCTTTTATTAAAAAGAACTTACGCTACCCGCTCAGCAAAAAGACACTGGTTCCGGGTATTATTATAGGGCTGGTCATTGCATTAGTGCTGCGAATTACATTTATCGGATGGACCTTGAAAAATGGAAGTCATCGTGGATCATGGGCTACTTATCTTCTTATTTTCTTTATTGCAGTGCCTTTAGTTATAAGTATAGCGCGTTATATACAGACGCTTAAGTTCATTGCCATCCCTACCGCTTATTACCTTGGGGAAAACATGCAGTTGCTCCAGAAGTTTCTGGAATCGGAACGCCTCATAACGCTACGCCATCCTGATGCGCCGGAAGTATTCCAGATAGTAAGTAAAAGCGTCAGCCAGTATAAAGATGAGCGCGAGATAATGATATTCATTGCTGACGATAAGCGGATATTGATCAACAGTCATTTTACCAATACCGGGTTCACAATAGTACCTGCCTCAAAACATTACAAACAAATGGGTAAAATGCTAAGCAGCTGGATATCTGCTCATACAGTTAATACCGGTAATTCCCTGGTATATAAAGGTTTTTAGATACGGGTCGGCACACCAGTTAGCAGTGCGATACAGACACCCTCTGCTATTTAAAGAAATTATCACGAATGATTTGCTAATTTCATAGTTGGGGTCAGCTATAAAACATGATTCGTACCACTATAGTAGCATTCCTGTTACTTATTTCAGGATATTCAATTTCACTTGCCGGCACTATATATAAAATGCAGGCAGGAGTGGTAAATTTTTATTCCACAGCACCGCAGGAATTGATACATGCCTCGTCTGAAGACCTCAGGGGAGCTATAGACCCCGATAAAAAAACATTTGCCTTTAAGATCTCAATTGTCTCTTTCAAAGGGTTTAATAATGCTTTGCAGCAGGAGCATTTTAATGAGAACTACATGGAAAGTACTGTTTTTTCGCAGGCTACCTTTATTGGTAAGATCATAGAAGATGTAGACTTCTCAAAGAATGGAGAATATGATGTGCGCGCCAAAGGAAAATTATTGATACATGGTATAGAGCACGAACGGCTTGTAAAAGCACATATAACCACCAAAGATGGCAAGATGAATGTACACGCTGAGTTCATTTTGGAACTCTCGGATTACAATGTAAAAATACCAAGGATAGTAGATAGTAAGCTGGCTAATAATATACGGATCACCGTGAATGCCCAATTCATACCTAATAAATAGCCCGCACATGCGTTACCTGCTCCTCTGCTTACTATTCTCTTCTGCACTGTGCAGCGGGCAGGAGCCATTTACCAAAGATTACTTTGTAAATGAAACAGCTAACCCAGTAAAAGTAAATGCGCTGGTACAGGATAAGGTAGGCTATATATGGATTGGGACTGATGAAGGGTTGTATAAATATAACGGACAGGCCTTTTTAAAAGTGGCAGATGCTTTCCATCGTCCTATTACTGCATTGTATACATCAGGTAATAATTTGTGGGTAGGCTGTAGTGATGGCAGCATCGGGATATTGGACAGAGGGAGAATAAAAACAGTCAAAGTATACAGAGGCCTGTCTAATGCTATTACCAGTCTGTACGCCAGTAATTATATAATGCTGGCAGGTACCGAAGGTCAGGGATTATTCCTTGTCATTAACAACCTGGCCCAAATAATAGATACTACTACGGGGATATCTGATAATTACATCTATACAGCAGCACTCTTATCTTATAGTCATATTCTCACAGGAACAGATAAAGGCCTAAACGAAATAAAGCTGGAACAAAACAAAACACTTGTACATACTATTACACAAGCACAAGGCTTGCCGGACAATATAGTACGGGTAATAAAACACATACCTCATACTACTCAAACCTGGATAGGCACTCAGGATGGCGGCATTTGTATCTATAATACGCACACACACCATATAGATAGTGTATGCACAGGTAATGCATGGAAATGGGGACAGGTAAATGACATCTTATCGCTCACCCAGGAACATGCATGGGTAGCAACAGAAGAGGGTTATCTGGTAGATGTTTATCATAATGCCCAAGCAAATAAACTGATTCCATACCACCATCCCGGAAAAGTATTTAGAAAGCTAATGGTAGATAGGGCAGGCAATATCTGGTGTGCTACCAATACAGGACTTACAATGATGACGAGTGAATACCTGTATCACATACCATTAAGAGCCCCTTATTATCTTCCGGATGTAACTGCTATGGGCTGGGAAAACAACAAGTTGCTGGTAGCACTGAAGAGTACATTGTATACTATCCCATTAAATGACACCATACCGACGCTGCAAAAAACATTTGCTCTGGGCGCAACCATTACCAGCATGTATAAAGATGCTGATAACACTTACTGGATCGGCACCTGGGGTAAGGGGCTTTACTATAAAACATCAAATAGCACTACACTACACCAGGTTACAGGTATATCCTATTTGAATAATGAAAGTATACTCAGCATTACGGGCATAGGTAAGAGGGTTTGGGTTGCTGGCCTCAATGGGGTGGAAGAACTGGGAATAACAAGCGATAAAATTGCGCTGATAAAGCACCATGATAAAAAGGAAGGGATAGGCAGCGATTATGTGTACCAGCTATATCCTGATACCAAAGGCAATATATGGATGGCTACCGATGGTGCCGGCGTGTGTATGTACAATGGGCAGCAATACCTGCATTGGGATTCATTTTTCTCAAAAAACAACAAGGTTGCTTACAGTATCACCGAAGATGCACAAGGCAATATGTGGGCAGGCACGTTGTATAAAGACCTCTATCGCTATCAGGGTGAACGATGGCAGAATCTCAGAAGGCAGGAAACGCAATATGTAGATATAAACATATCCACTGTTAGTGCCAATGCTACCGGGCAAGTGTTATCTGTATACCAGCGTTGCATAGATGAATGGTACCCAAAAAGCGGTTATTACCGGCATTATAACAGCGCAATGGGCATTGGGCTCGACAGCACATCCAATGTACTGAACTGCACAACCAAAGACAGCGTAGGCAATGTATATCTGCCTTATCAGCATGGTATATTAATAATGAAGAACCAGTATGTGCATTACAATATCCGTCCTGATGTACACATTACTGCTATCAGCATCTACCTGAAACCGGTAAACGATGGCCGGAACAAATTTGCCTACGATGAAAATCACGTTACATTTTCTTTCGAAGGCATCAACTATATCAACACCGAAAGGCTTAATTATCGTTACAAACTGGAAGGCTTTAACAATGCATGGGTAGTAACCCGCGATGCCTCCGTCACCTTTCCGCAGCTACCTTCCGGACAATATAAATTCCGGGTGCAGATATCTCTGAACCCCGGTTTTAATAATGCATCTGAAGATGTATTTGATTTTGTGATAACCCCCCCGTTTTTTAAAACCTGGTGGTTCTACCTTATATGCCTGATAGTTATCGGCGGGTTGATCTATCTGTACATAAAGCTACGCGAGCAAAGGCTAAAAAATCTTTCCCTCCTGCAGCAGGAACGCATGATGTATGAGTACGAGCAGCTTAATAACCAGGTAAACCCGCATTTCCTTTTCAACAGTCTCAATACCCTTACCAGTCTTATAGAAGATAACAAGGAAATGGCACTTGACTATACTATTAATCTGTCAGACCTTTACCGCAATATGCTGGCATATCGCAGTAAGGATGTGATATTGCTGAAAGAGGAATGTGAGATACTGAATAATTACATTCACATTCAGAAAAGCAGGTTCGGTAATGCACTATCGGTAGCTATTAATATTCCGGAAAACCTGATGAATACTAAAAAGATAGTACCAATGGCACTGCAATTATTAGTCGAAAATGCGCTGAAACACAACATTGTCTCAATGGCAATGCCGCTACATATAGACATTACTGCAGATGAGTATACCATAACGATACGTAATACCTATCAGCTGAAAATAAGCAAGGAAAAAGGCACAGGTATAGGGCTGAACAATATTCGCAAACGATATGATCTGCTCACTAATAAACCTGTTTTCTATGGGCCTAATGACACTGAATTTATTGTAACACTGCCTTTATTATGAACGTAGTAATAATAGAAGATGAGCTGCCTGCATATACCAGGCTTGCAAAGTTGCTAAAGGAATTATTACCCACAGCAACTATTGTGGCACACCACGATAGCGTGCAGGGAGCCCGACAATGGTTTGAGCAAAACAATGTACCAGATCTGGTATTAATGGATGTGCAGCTTGCCGATGGTACCGCCTTTGACCTTTTGCAGCAAGTAAAAATAGAATGTCCTATTATCTTTACCACTGCATATGATACCTATGCTGTAGATGCCTTTAAAGCTACCAGTATCGATTACATCCTGAAACCAATTAAGAAAGCAGACCTGGAAGGTGCACTCAGGAAACTAAAAGACCTGCAGTATATGTTCAGGCAGGGGGATAGACCTGCACAGCCAACTTCTGTGAACAATGCTGCCTATAAAAAACGTTTTCTTATCCGCTTTGGCGAACATATAAAAACCGTGGCCGTAGAAAATATAGCCTATTGCTGCAGCGAGAACAGGAGCACGTTTGCACAAACACATGATGGCCACCGCTACCCCATGGACCATAACCTGGATACCCTGGAAACAATGCTTGACCCAAACGACTTCTTTCGCATTAACAGGCAATACCTGATAAGCCTGAAGGCCATAGACGAAATGAAGACCTATAGCAAAGCCAGGGTAATTGTAAGGTTAAAACCCGCTGTAACTGATCCTCCGGTAGTAAGTTCAGAGAGGGCGGCAGAATTTAAGCAATGGCTGGCAGGCGATACAGAATAGCTATATAAAGCTCTATGACCTGTTCATTACAAAAATTTCCCACTTCGTACGGTTACATACCGATATACAGTTAGTAGTTGCTATTTTTATATTGAATACCATACCCCGATGCGAAAAAGACCTGTTTTATATATCATAGGCTGTATTATTGTTATATCTGTAGTTTGTATAGCCATGCTATACAATAAACCGCACCGTAAAGCCGAAAATGAGAAAGGCATCGCGATTACAGCGCCGGCCTTGTGCCAGGCCTACCAGGCTAATGAAAATAGTGCCAATGCCCAATACCTGAATAAAACACTACAGGTTACCGGTAAAGTAAACAATATTAAAACCAACCAGGATGGTGCTACCGTTGCGGAACTGGAAGGAGATAACGGGCTTGTGGTATTGTGCACTATGCGCAATAAGAAAGAAAACGTAACAGCCAGTGCTAATGTAACAGTAAAAGGTTTTTGCAGCAGCAATACAATGCTTGATGTATTGCTCACGGATTGTATATTGATAATTGGAAAAGACAATTAAATATGAATAAGCCCATCTTAGCTATAGCATTGGCAATAGCTACTTTCTTTTTTGCAGGTTGTTACAATAATAATCAACAGGATCTCTACCCTGTGCCCAACGGTACAGTGTGCGATTCTACCAATGTTACATTTACCGCTACTATCATGCCTATAATGCGAACCAACTGTGCCCTGGCAGGGTGCCACAACAGCGCTACTGCATCCAACGGATATGAATTTGAAACCTACACCGGCATTAATAAGGCTGCGATAAATGGCAAATTGCTGGGTGGCATCAGGCATCAGAGCGGCAACATACCCATGCCATTAAATACACCTATGCTGGATGCATGTACTATAAGCAAAGTAGCACATTGGGTAAATGCCGGTGCACCTAATAATTAACAAACAATAACGATAATATATCAATTATGAAAAAATTATTCGCAGTTGCATTAATAGTCCTGTCCGCAAATTCCATGTATGGGCAACGGTACATGACCCGCACTGGGAAAGTGTCATTTTACTCATCTACACCGGTTGAGAACATTGAAGCTTTTAATAATGAAGTAGCCACCGTTCTGGATAGCAAGAGCGGTGATATGATGTTTCAGGTTCCAGTCAAAAGTTTCAAATTTGAAAAAGAGCTGATGCAGGAACACTTTAACGAAGACTTCATGCAAAGCGATAAATATCCTAAAGCTGATTTCAAAGGAAAGGTAACAGATATTGATAATGTGAATTTTGCCAAAGATGGCACCTATCACGTTAAGGTTGCAGGAAAACTGACCATGCATGGAGTATCAAAGGATATAAATGTCCCCGGCACCATTACGGTGAAAGGCAGTGAGGTAACTACCAATGCAAAGTTCACTATACGAGAAGAAGATTATGGAATAAAGATCCCATCGGTGGTATCATCCAAAATAGCTGAAAAGATGGAGATAACCGTCAACGCTATACTTACTCCATTACAAAAATAAAAAACTGCTACTACTTTACAATTTATACCCATGTCTTTAAAACATACTTTTAAAAGTGCAGTGTTTGTATTCCTGACTCTCGGAACAATGAATGCAACAGCCCAAAGTAATGATACGCTTAGGTCACCGGCAAAAGAGAATAAGACCGCTGATAATGATACAGACCTGATGAATATTGTAAATGAGGACAAGTCTGTAAGAAAGAAAAGCTACATCGCCTCTACATTCAAGGCTACACGTATTATTAACAGTGCAAGTATTGAGAATCTCGGTAAAGGAATACTCGACTTTAGGATCAGTCACCGCTTTGGTGAGCTGAACCAGGGCGCAAAAAACTTTTTCGGTCTTGACAATGCTACTACAAAGTTGTCATTTGACTATGGACTTACCAACTGGTTAATGATAGGTCTGGGCAGGAGCACCCTCGAAAAAGAATTCGATGGATTTATAAAAATAAAATTACTTAGGCAAACAGATAATAATACAATGCCGGTAAGTCTCAGCTATAATGTAGGCATGTCGGTCCAAACACTACCTGCGCCAATAGAACCTAATGGTGGCGATTACACATTTGGTAACCGCTTATACTACTTCCACCAGGTATTAGTAGCACGGAAATTCAGTCAGGGTTTTTCACTGCAGTTAATGCCTACAGTGGTACATTATAATTTAGTAACGCTTCATACCGAACCTAATAATGTAATAGCTTTGGGGGTGGGCGGCAGGTTAAAGGTGAGCCACCGAATAGCCATTACCGGCGAATATTATTATACACTACCGGGTAACCAGCTAAGTGGCTACCACAATTCATTATCGGTGGGCATTGATATAGAAACCGGAGGGCATGTTTTCCAGCTATTATTTACAAACTCTACCGGCATCACTGAACGCACGTTTATAGGACAGAATACAAGTGAGTGGAGTAACAACGGCATACATTTTGGATTCAATATATCCAGGATCTTTACCGTAGTACGGCCTAAAGGTTTCAAAAATACCAGGAATAAGATATATTAATCAGTACCTTTTATGAATAAGATATTATTATTCAATCCACGCAGCGCAAATAACAAATTCCGCATACCTAATTCTATTTTGAATATCGCGGCATCTGTTGACGGCCTCTTCGATTGGACAATAGTTGATGGCAACAGGGAGCAGGATCCGTTTTTAAAAATAAAAGAATATTTAAATACAGGTGAATATAAATATGTAGGCTTTACTGTTATGCCCGGCCCACAGCTCAGGCAGGCTATTCCATATGCAAAAGCTATCAGGGAGGCTTACCCCGGTACTATAATGATATGGGGGGGCTATTTTGCTTCTAATCAATACAAGGTAGTATTAGATTCAGGTTATGTTGACTTTGTTATAAATGGCCCCGGCGATCGTGCCTTCCCCAGGCTCATTACAGCGCTAGAAAACAATACACCTTACGAGCTTATAAAGAATCTTATTTACAAGATAGACGGCCATTGTATTAAAACCACCAAGGAAGACCTTATAGAGCAGGATACACTCCCCGCTCTTCCCTACAATAAGTTAGACAGTATATACCCAATAGACAGGTATCTGGGCAAAACGTACCTGGGCAAAAAGACTTTCGCTTACCATAGCAGTATCGGGTGTCCTTTTACGTGCTCTTTTTGCGCGGTGGTGCCTATATACGAAGCTAAGTGGAAAGCCAAATCTGCGAGATCGGTTTACGAAGATGTAAAGTATATAAAAGATAAGTGGGGTGCTGACGCAATAGAGTTTCACGATAATAATTTTTTTGTATCAGAGAAGCGAACAGCCGAATTTGCAAGGTTGATACGCAATGAAAATATGGTATGGTGGGGCGAAGGTCGTATAGACACTATTGATAAATATAGCGATGATACACTGAAGCTGATGCGTGAATCTGGCTGTAAAATGATTTTTTTCGGTGCCGAAACAGGCAATGACGAGATATTAAAGAAAATGGACAAGGGCGGCAGACAAACAGGTGCGCAGATAAAACAATTTGCCGCACGGATAAGAAAGTTCGATATCATACCGGAATATTCTTTTGTGCTCGGTACCCCTGCCGAAACGCCGGAAAAAGCATTGCAACAGATTGATTTTGATATTAACTTTATAAAAGAAATAAAGGCAATAAATCCTGATACAGAAATTGTAATATATACCTACAGCCCGGTGCCTACTGAAGGTTCTGAACTATATAAGGATGTATTGTCCACCGGATTTAGGTTTCCTGACAAGCTCGAAGATTGGATAAGCCCTCAATGGGAAAAATTTGACCTTAGAAAAAATCCGCTTACACCCTGGCTTACGCCGGCTATGATAGATAAGATAAGAGATTTCGAAACAGTGCTGAATGGCTATCACCCTACCGTTACTGATATAAGAATGAATACAGTTCGGAGAAAAACAATACAGGCAGTGGCTGCCATACGTTATAAGATAAACCTTTATAAATATCCCTATGAAATAAAACTTTTACAAAAGCTGTGGCGATACAGGCAACCGGAGATACAAGGCTTTTGACAAACCATATCCCTATGATAATGCAATGCTTAAAGAGTGCTAAAACACTAAGCTTATGGTCGTCACTACTCCTGGTTCCGATTTTGAACACCAATACCTGAAAGTACGTGAACAGGAACATCGGATATATACAGACGAGCAAATAGCCTTGCTGCCTGATATATCCCCCGGTCATATACACTACGCAGAATGGCTGGTAAGAAAACGCTCTGCTAACAGGCTGGTAAAATATTTTAAACAAAAGAAGCGCAGCCTTTACATCATGGAAGCCGGTTGTGGTAATGGATGGTTAGCTGCAAAATTATCAGCAATTGCCGGAGCTGATGTTACCGCCTGCGACGTTAACAGGGTAGAACTACAGCAAGCTACAAAAGTATTCGGTAATATTAAAAACCTCCACTTTATTCCAGGCGATATTCATAGTAGCGACGTAAAAAAAAGAAAATATGATATTATAATTTTTGCAGCCTCAATACAGTATTTCCCATCGCTCCAGAATATTATAACGGATAGTATGCAACTGTTAACAGACAATGGAGAAATACATCTTGTAGATACACAGCTCTATAAAGAAGAAGACATAAATGCTGCAGTAAGCAGGACAGAGAAGTATTACCAACTGGTAGGTAGTCCTGCAATGTGTAAGTACTACTTTCATCACAACATTAGTGACCTGGATTCATTTAAATATAAAAAGCTATTCAACCCTGCCGGTCTCTATAATAAAATATTAAGAAAAGAAGATCATTTCCCATGGATAGTTATCTATCCATAATAACCCAGATCCTATCATTATAATGAAAGACATATTATTTACACATTCCTATTTTCTACGTTTCGATGCTAAGCAATGGGCATTGGGGCAGCCCTATGCACCATTAGGAACCCTCTATGCGGCCTCATTAATGAGAGAAAATGGTTACCAGGTAGCTGTTTTCGATACTATGTTTGCTAAAAGTGCAGAAGAGGTCATGCCAGCATTAGATGAGCATCAGCCGCAGTTTTTTGTTATTTATGATGACGGTTTTAACTACCTAACAAAAATGTGTCTCACCAATATGCGTGAAGCTGCATTTAAAATGATAAAGCTGGCTAAGGAGAGAGGATGTACCGTACTGGTATCCAGTTCTGATTCTACAGACCAATATGTTAATTATCTCAATCAGGGTGCAGATATTATAATGCTAGGTGAGGCAGAGTATACCCTGCTTGAAACAATAGCAGCAATCAAACAGGGCAAAGAAATTGGCCAGGTACACGGCATTGCGTTCAAAAAAAATAACGAGATAATAAAAACATCCCGGCGCAGTGTCATAAAGGATCTTGACAGTTTGCCGCTACCTGCGTGGGATATAATAGATATAGCACCTTACAAAAGTTCCTGGACTAAAAGTGTAGGCTATTTCAGCATGAATATTGGTACCACGCGCGGTTGTCCATTTAAATGTAACTGGTGCGCCAAGCCAATATATGGGAACAGGTATAATTCCAGGTCCCCTCAGAATGTCATCACTGAATTAAAAATGCTGAAAGAAAATTATGAGTATGACCATATTTGGTTTTGCGATGACATCTTTGGATTAAAACCGGGGTGGGTACATGAGTTTGCTGATCTTACCGTGAAGGAAAACCTTCATTTAAAATTCAAGATACAATCCCGGGCAGATCTTCTTCTTCAGGAAAATAACATAGAAGACCTTGCCAGGGCAGGATGTGACAATATCTGGATCGGCGCCGAAAGTGGTTCGCAAAAAATACTCGATGCTATGGATAAGGGTATTACCATAGACCAGATAAGCAAGGCCGCTGGTTTGTTAAAGAAGCATGGAATAAAACCCTCTTTTTTTATTCAGTTCGGCTATCCCGGCGAAACCTGGGAGGATATACAGAGCACTATAGATATGATCAACAGACTGCTGCCATACAGTATCGGGGTATCTGTATCCTATCCTTTACCAGGCACAGTATTTCATGAGCGCGTACTCAGTGAGCTAAAAGAAAAGACCAACTGGACTGATTCAGATGAATTGCAACTAATGTTTAAAAATACTTACCAGCCTGCTTTTTATAAACAATTGCATCGCTATGTACAACACAATTATCGAAAGCATCTGGCAATGGAGCAACTAAAGAAAATGTTGCGCGGTAGTGTGCGTATATCAAAGACAGCAGCGCGTAAGGTGTTATCGCTATTATATTATATGCCTGTCGTAGCTTTAGATCATTACAAACTCAATAAGCTTGAACAGACAAGGGGTTAACAAATAAATGGAAAACGATAAAGGCCATATAGAAAATGTTGCAGCAGAAGCCTTCACAAGGCAATCGGGTATTTTTGATGATATTTATGGAAGCAACACTATCATAAAATACAAGAGAGAGCGGATCAGGGCTCATATAAATAAATACCTCCAACCCTCTGGCAACATACTGGAGCTAAATGCAGGGACAGGTGAAGACGCCATTTATTTTGCAGAACAAGGCCATACTGTTCACGCCACTGATATTTCATCTGGCATGCTAGGCAAACTGAAAGGGAAAGTAAACATTATGGAGCTTGTTAATAAAATTACTACTGAGCAATGCTCATTCAATGTGCTGGATAAACTAAAACATCGTGGCCCTTACGACCTTATATTTTCCAATTTTGCAGGTTTGAACTGTACCTGGCAGTTGCCTGAAGTGATACGCTCTTTTGAACCGCTCTTAAAAGATGGCGGTATCGCCACTTTGGTTTTACTGTCCCCATTCTGCCTTTGGGAATCATTACAATTATTAAGAGGGCAAGGAAAGTTGGCAACTCGAAGGTTCAGCGCACGCAAGGGCGTACCGGCACATGTGGAAGGGGTACATTTTACATGCTGGTACTATAGTGCATCTGTCTTGCAGGATAGCGTGAAGGATATATTTGAAGTAATAGATACAGAGGGTTTATGCACCCTCGTTCCCCCCTCCTACTTCGAGCACTTTGCAGAAAAACACCCACGTACCTATGCATGGTTAAAGCAGAAGGAAGAATCACTTAAAAATAAAGATCCGTGGCGATCAATTGGTGACTACTATATCATAACATTCAGGAAAAAATAAAACCATTATTCTATTATTAAAATTATTGACTTATCGCTCAGTTATCAAAGCAGTGTATCGGATGCACAAAAAGCTATGTACCAATACCGTTACTGGTATGGCTATACTGAACACCTGCCTCCCGATATAAAGCCCCTCATCATACAGCATATTAATTACGAAGGCAAAGAGATACAAAGGGGTATCCCCTATTATTTTTTCCGAAGCAGGAATAGCTTTAGGTACATCCCCAGCCAAACTTTTAAATTAATAAAACACGAGCAACCGGACATACTCCTCATTCATGGTATCATCTTTCCACTACAGGTACTTGCATTAAGACGGATATGCGGTAGAAAGACAGCTATCATTATATTCCATCACATGGAGCGGCCCGAAAGGTTAAAAAGGATCTTTCAGCGGTTAGCAGATAGATATGTAAGTGCTTACATTTTTACTAAATCAGACTTTTCAAAAGAATGGCTTGATAAGAATATAATCAAACATACAGCTAAGTGTTATGAGCTGCAGGAAGGCTCTACAGATTTTAAAAAAATACCAAAAGAACAGGCTAAGATAAAAACTGGGATTACCGGCAGGGATGTTTTCCTTTGGGTAGGACGTCTTAATGCCAATAAAGATCCCATTTGCGTACTTACTGCTTTCCAACATTTTGCAGCAGATCATCCCGATGCGAAGCTCTATATGATCTATCAGACAAATGATATGCTGGAACAGATTCAGCACATGATCGCGGATAGCCGGATACTATCAGGGGCTGTAACACTTGTTGGCAAAGTTGATAATGATGATCTGCCGTATTGGTATAGTTCTGCCGATTTTTATCTGTCTGGCAGCCACAGCGAAGGCACTTCAGCTGCCATGCTGGAAAGCATGGCATGTGGTTGCATTCCTGTTGTTACCGATATTCCTGCATTTAGAAAATTAACCGCAGAGGGTAAGTATGGATTGCTATATAAGGCTGGCAATTCTGATGACTTGCATCAGAAAATGCAAACAGCAATTTCTTTATCCAGGCAAAGAACATCCGAGGAGGTAGTAAAGCATTTTAATGAGGAGTTTTCGTTTGCACCATTCTCAGCCAGACTAATAAAGATATTTCGTGAAGTATTACAGATCAAAAAACATCTGCATCGGCAAAAGTAAATTTAATCTTATCAGCATCTATATCGCCCCTCAGCACTTTATAGATCATATTAAAGGCAGGAACACCTTCATACAATTCAGCAAATGCTTTAGCTAATCCAACACTCCCACTGGCCTGGAAATAAATAGCTTTGATCCCTAATTTGCCGGCCAGCTCTTTCAGCACGCTTACTATTGTCTCAATGTCCTCCCCTCTTCTTTCTATATCGCCTATATATGCGGCATCTTTTACCTTTAACCAAACCCTGCCTTCGCCAGCTTTCACAACAATGCTACCGGTATATCCTTTATAATCAAAGTACTCACCAGATCTATCTATACCTGCATAACCCTCTCTTATTACTGAGTTATCAACACCATTAAGTAATAGGGTATATTGGGCAAGCACCTTTTCTTTATATACTGCATACAATCCTTTTAAAACAGGTAACCGTTTTAATAAGGCAGCACTCATACTTGCCCTTACAGATATAGTAAAATTCAATAGTCGTTCAGTCTCTTTCCAGCCAAACTTCTGCATCATGATCTCATAAGAGAACTGGTTAGGGAAACCAAACAATAGATCCACACCTTGCTCATTGCAATCATTCATTATCCGATTCACCATCTCCACAAATAAGCCCTTCTTTTGGTGTTCACGCAGCGTCATAGCATCTGCGGCCTGCCCCGCCAGCAGAAGTCTGTTTTCATATTTTATAAAGCATGGCAGAAACGCAAACGCAGCAACCGGCTTACCTTCTACAGTATATGCAATATACCCTATCGGCGACTTGCCGGTATAGATGGTATTATATTTTTTTCTGAAGAATTCAGTAGACAATCTTTCTCCATATACTTTATAATGCAGTTGCGCTATATGTCGCACATTACTTGCATTTATTTTATCGATCCTGTAGCCTTTCACTTGTTAATAATACTTCCCGTTAATAATAGCATTCATTTGGTTGTGCACCGAAATATAAGGATTTATGGTTAACCGCTCCTTCAGTTGATTATCCTCCTTATCGCCAGGCATGTTAAAATCCATCGCCAGCAATTTTGTATAGCTTACATTCCGGGCAGCGTCAATTACCTCTTTGGAATACGACCCATAGGGGAATGCTATTGTGTCCACTTTCCTATTGGTTATGCTTTCCAGGTATTTTTTAGATGCTGTCAATTCTTCGGCTACTTCCTCAGCAGTTATTGCGGCTAAGTCATTATGATAATACCCATGCCCCCCAATCGTAACGTAAGGTGATACCGACAGTTCTCTGATCTGTTCTGTGGTCATCTGTTTCCAATAGTCCTCTATCTCAGCAATGTTCCTGAAATAAAAACAGTCATCCAGATAATCCATCAATTTACGCTTTGCATAAAAATTTTGATCCCGTAAAGTAACTGACAATGGTACTTTGCTATCTTTCGAAACATACTTACGATGTTGATTCCTGATATAATCAATCCCTTCGAATGAAAATTGAGCCGGGCCATATGCACCAGCCATATTAATGTAGTCATTCCAGAGTATATCATATCCCGCATCGCTAATTCCGGTTATATAAAAAGATGCAGGTACTTTATATTTTTCTAAAAACGGCAGCACATATTTATGGTTATTGGCATACCCATCATCAAAGGTCAGGCAAACATTAAAGCGCTCCCTATCAAAATTGCCAAGCCAGTAATCCTCAAGCGAAACGACATTAAAATGCCTGGTATAAAATTTCAGGTGCTCTTCAAATGTATCTCTTGTAATAAAAATATTATTGAACCTGGTAGGCTCATTCAAACAGATACCATGATAGATAAGGATACGCGCACCCCTGGCACTTTTATAAAATGCATCAGGGTTTGTAAATAACCTTCCTATATCGTCTGAAAGATATTTACCCTGGGTATGGATACGGGTTAACTTATTTTTTATACGCCGTATCATTCAATAGCCCCTTTATCATAGCCAAATAATCGCATAAATGCCTCCGCATTATCATCAATAAGGCCTACAGATATGCAGCTAAAATCCCTTTCATTGGCCAGTATATTATAACATTGCTGTAGCATTTCTTCCTTATCCCTAACTATGTGCCAGTGGTCAATATCATGTTTTAGTGGTTTACAGAAGCTCACCACATGTGCACCAGCAAACAGCGCTTCTGAACACACAGTACTATACCCTTCATAATCCGATGGATGCAATAATATTTTAGCGCGTTGCATCAGGTATATTATCTCCTTATGTGGCACCTCGCCCAAAAAGGTAATATTGTTTTGCATCCCTGCCCCATTGACCATCTCCTTCAATCTGTCTTCCATTTCCCCTTTCCCAGCCAGCAGGCACTTAATAGCCGGATTGGCTTTTGATAGCTCCTTAATGATTTCAATAAAGATATCATATCGTTTCAGCGGTATCAATGAACCTGCCCCTATTATATCTATGTCTCTTATTCCGGTGCCTTCTGTATAAAGCGATGGATCAATCCCATTCCCTATAATATGCGCAGGGAGTATATGATGATTTTTCTGAAACACCTCCGCTATCGAGTCCGACATTGCTACCAGTTCATCTGCCTTTGGCTTTATTCGTGCTACGTATTTGTTAGTGGGCAGGGCATCCTGTCCCAGTACCCAGTTTATATGTTGCACTCCATATCTTAGGCCAAACCTGTGCCCTACCAATGCGCACTCTGTACACCAGAAACTAAGTATACCTATTACGTTTTTTTCCTTTAATAATGCTCTTAGTTTGCTCCACACACGCATCCAAACCGCCAACCGCAGCCCTTTACCTTTATTCTGCCCGTTAAAGCTGACTACGGTACATCCATGCCATTCATAAGTTGCTAAGGAAAATGGGTATTGGAACGCGATCACAATTACCTCCAGCTCAGGGTGCATTTTTTTAATAGCCTTCACTGGCAACTGTAGCGCAGGCAGGCAGGTGGTATCATCCTCATTAGCAGGAAAACCGGGTGACAATATGATGAGCGTCTCACACATCCAGCGATATGATTTTATTACAGTAAGAAAGGCACAGGTTATTGTGTGTTACCAGTAAGATGGTCTTGCCCATAGTAGTCATTCCTTTTAGCACTTCCAGCATTTCCTTTTCAGCTGCTTCATCTAGCTCACTAAAAGGCTCATCAAGTATCAGTATATCCGCATCCTTGTATAGCGCCCTTGCCAGGGCCAATCGCTGGCGTTGCCCACCGCTTATATTTTTACCATTTTCTGTAATTTCCATTTTTAATCCGTTACTGCCGCTCATTAATTCACCTAATCCGGCGAGTTGTATCACCCGGTTTAGCCGCTCCTCATCATATACATGGTCATCTAGCACTATATTTGTGAGCAGGGTATCATGTATATAGAATGGCTGTTGTTTTATATATCCTATGCTTCTCCTATATGCCTTCCGTTCTGTAATATCAGTAGCCTTATTATTAATAAGAATGTCGCCATCTTCCTGCTCCAAAAATCCGAGTAGCAGATTGAATAGTGTGGTTTTACCAATACCCGAGTGCCCCACTATACCTGCAAAATCACCCTTGTTGATAACCATGCTTATATCCTTCAGTACTTTTTTCTGCGGGTAGCCAAATAACACATTCCTGAATTCTATTGTGGATATAGGCAATGGTTGTTCCGAAATTTTTTCACGTTGCATCGTGGCTCCCATATCGGTTACAGTAAACCGATAGGTTTTCACCTGGCCTGCCATATTAATGGTACGCACAATGCCTGGTATTACCTTGTATGCAGCCGCAATAAATGCTGTGATGCTGATAATACCCTGCCAATTGCCGCCAGATGAGGATACATGCAGTGCTATCAGAACAAAAAGGCCTGCCACCGCAAACAATTCTATAATGCGCACATTCCCACCCTGTACGCTCTGCATATCAGAGAGGTGTGCATTCAGGCGCTTTTGGTATTTTATATACCGGTCAGCGAAAAAATCATGCTTATCATATAGGTTACTCTCTACGTATCCGTTTATCGCCTCCCATAAGTGTTGGTGTACCCTTGCTGATGCTAACTGCAGGTCCTGCCTTGCTTTTTTTAATCGTCTTCTGGAAAAATAAGCCACAATTAGGGTAGCAGGCACTAGGAATACAAATAGCAGGGTAAATATAGAAGGGCTAAATACGAGTATGGCCATTATGGTAAATAAAGAAAGTACTACCTCGGTGAATATTTGCTGCATTCCAGCTAATATATACTGGCTGTACTCTGCCGGTGCCTGGCATATAAGCCGTAGATTTTCTGATGAATCGGTGGCGATGTAAGATGTATAATCCCCTTCCAGGTAGTTAATTAGATTACTATAAGAAAGGCGTGATGCAATGCTGTATATATAGCGTGTTTGGTACTGGTTGGTATAATAAGCAACAGTATTTTTAATTGCAAACAGGAGTGTTATTATGGCAATGGGCAGTAACGAACGGTTATCACTTAATACCTGGGGTATATGGTAATGACTATAGATACTTACAGGATGTGTATAGAAAGCAATAACAAATACTAACCCGGCCAGCGATGCAATATCCGCTATACTTATCGCAAGATTTACCAATGCCAGTTGGTAATATCTTTTCCTTTCCCTGGGGGTAAGAATAGATAGTGCTGCTTTAATAAATTGTAATTGCCCCTTCATGCTTTGCTGAATATACCTTTTCCTATTTTTTTAATCGGAATAATGCTTGCAGGGCAGTACTGCCATGCTTTTATAAAGTTACCTATAGCAGCGCATTTTTTCTTTTCTATCAGGTAGCTTTCCCCCGATCTTATATAGGCGCGGAACAATGCTTTTCTGCCTATTGCTCGTGGAAGCATTTTATTAGCAAGGTATTTCTGTATAATGTCTATCCCCTTCCTGCTGGCGCTTATGCGGTTATCTGCCGAATGGCTGCCTGCATGCACCCTGCGGTAGAGAAGTGGTTCGTACAATACAAGTGCCGGGAAACAGGACGAAATATGGATAAGATAATCTACATCGGTAAACTCATTTGTTTCGTCAAAGAGGCCTGCCTTAGTTATTGCATCCCGCCACATCATTAGCGACGGTATCATAGCTGCATCCTCACTCTGGAAAAATGATAGAAATATATTAGCTAATTTGCTTCCCGTACGTTCCTTATAAAAGTATTCATACGGCACGCCCTCTGTTCTGAAGTTATATCCTCCTGTTATCGAGAATGCAGCTTCCGTATGTTCCCGGAGTCCCTTCACCTGTTTTTCAAGTTTCTCTCTGTGCCACAGGTCGTCTGAATCCAGGAATGCTATCAATTCTCCCTCCGCCATGCTGATGCCTATGTTCTTTATCCGCCCCGCTATCCCTACTCTGCCTGCTTTGTAATAGTGTATGCGCTTATCAGTTAACGATCGTATTATAGTTTCCGTTTCATCGTCCGATCCGTCATCCACTATTATCAGTTCCCATTTTTCATATGTCTGCTCCAGCACACTTTGTATCGATCGCATAATATATTCAGCCCTGTTATAGGTTGGCATTATGATGCTTACCTTCGGTAGCGCTGTTGATGCAATCATTATTAATAGCTATTCGATTATTAAAAATACAATTGAATTATTTCCTATAATTTTAAGTGTACATTTTTTTACCGTCCTACTGCATACTTTGAGAAAGCTGATAAAATACCTTGCTGGTAAGACCATACAGCCTATTGTTGCGCGCTATCTTTCCCAAACCAGGGTTTATACATACAATAGTATTAAATTAACTATTCCGCCCGATGTTTTTCATCCTGCATTTTTCTTTAGTACCCATTTACTGCTCAGGTATATTAGCGGCATACCATTATCACAAAAAAAATTACTGGAGCTGGGCGCTGGCAATGGGCTTATTGCTATGTCAACGGCCAGGATGGGGGCTATAGTTACTGCTACCGATATTAATAAGAATGCGATAAAATATTTAGCAGATAATGCTGCTAAAAACCAACTACCGCTTACCATTATATACTCCAATCTGTTTGATCATATTCCGGTACAGCAGTTTGATATCATAGCCATTAATCCCCCTTACTATAAAAAAGATCCGCATACAGATGCTGCCTATGCCTGGTATTGTGGCGGCAATGGCGAGTACTTTGTCAAATTGTTTCAGCAGCTCGGTTCATACATAGGGCCGCATTCACAGGTGCTCATGATCCTTTCCGAAGATTGTGATATAGGTATGATAGCCTCTCTTGCCGATCGTGCCTCATACAGTATGTCGCTCATCAGATCATACAGGCGTTTATGGGAAAGGCTATATCTCTATACCATTACCAGTGCACCTGCCGTCTAAATCCCAAACCTGCGTATGCACGCCAGTATTCTTTTCTGGTGATTGGCAGGATGGTTTTTAGACACGTGCAGTGTAGTCTTGAATGCAAGGTCATAATCCTCCGGCGGATAGTTTTTCTTACTCCACTTCTTTCTCCATTTCCCATCGGTCAGTTTCATCAGCCAGCAGTTCACCCTTGTTGGTATACACAGGTTGATGATCCGCTCTGCTACCTTCTTTAATACCGGCCTTTGTTTCTCCATGCTGCCCGCATGCAGTGTATAGTACTTGTTGGGTGCATAAGCTGCTACCCATTTATTGGCCTTTATAAAATAGTTGTACACGGCATTTCCGGCCACCGGCATCATGGTCGATAGCTCCACTGCGGTAAACCGGTTTTGCTCTTGTAGCTGCAATCGCTCTGTGTCTATAAAATAGTTCATGCAGTACATATGCTGCCTGCCGGTTATAAAAGTTAGTTTTTTGTACAGGTGCAGCAGTGTCCTGCATATCCACAATCTGTTCTTATCGGTGATGATGAAAAAATCAAAATCACTGTGTTCATCTGCATAGCCTTTTGATAAGGAACCCGATATACCCACAAAACGCACAAATGGAAATTTATAGATGAACGATCCTGTTTTGTAAGCGCTTACTTCCTGTATCCGTGCAAGGGCATTTCCTTTCTTTCGGCGGTATACCAGTGCCGCTACATCCGGGGTCAGGGTGTAGTAGCCTTCATAGGCAAATATTTTATTCTCTGTTTCCAGTTCGTCTATAGCAATTATGATATCCGAAAGAGTGCAATGGTGGGGTGCATTCTGGAATATCTCCTCTGCTTTCAGCGGATAATCAAATATCGAGTAATACTGCAATGCATAGAGTACAGATAGGCGGGTGTTATGGGTGATATTTACATTCTTCAGCATACTCAGCGTAGTTTTAGAAAGGTAGTAATAGTTCGCAGCATTATTCTTACATCCAGTAGCAATGAGTTTTTCTTAAGGTAAAAAAGGTCCAGTCGCGTACGCATAGCTATGCATTTATAGTCTTTTATATATCCGTGATAGCCCATAACCTGGGCCAGTCCCGTAATGCCGGGGCGCAGTAGGGAGCGTTGCCTGTAGGTGGGTACAGTAGCTCCAAAGGCGCTGTCGTGCAGCAGCATGTGCGGCCGTGGCCCTACTATGCTCATATCACCCACCAGCACATTTATCAGTTGTGGCAGTTCATCAATGTGCGTTCTGCGCATCCATTTGCCTATGGTCGTTACGCGCAGGTCTTCTTCCTGTGCCTGGCATATATCTGCATCCCTGTTCAGTACCATGGTTCTGAATTTGTAGCAGTTAAAGGTCTTGCCCTTGTACCCCGTCCTTTTTTGTACAAACAGCCCCTTTCCTGGCGATGACAGTTTTATCAGCAGCCATACTACAGGATATATCCATAGCAGTACAGTAGCTATTCCAAAAGCAGCCACCACTATATCAAATCCACGTTTCAAGCTGTACTCATTAATTGTATCATCATAATACAATAAGGCAGGCGGTTTTTCCTCCCTGATAAGAGGAGCTTTTAGTTCTGTGTCTTTATAGGTGATTGCACGAAGCATTTTGTAGATAGAATTTATAGAATGATCACTTATATCATCTACAAATTACATCGTAGGTATACCAAATGCAATCAATTTCCAACCATAAGGGAGAAATGGCAACCGAAACGAGAAATATAGACTATAAACCCACCGGAACATAATGACACATGCCTCATTAGGATGTATTCAATTACCCCGGATTTGTTTTATGATACCCGTGATTAGTGTAGTATCATAAAACATAGATTTGGTGGTCTTGACCATCCTATATTATATTGCACAAACCAAAAAGATCAAATCATGCGCCTATCCGCTTACCTTCAAATACACCCCGCCAACTTACAAACAAATTGCCCATCTCATCCTGTTATACATTACGGCACCATGTAACGTTATGGGAGATTATGGGAGATTTAAAAAATTATAATACCCCTGTATCCACGGTATTTTCGTCCTCCTAACCTCCCATTACTGACCAAAACATTTTTATTTTCAGTGTTACATTCCATCATCACATCCTATTAAACCATCAACCGTCAGTTAATCAAATAACCCGGCTAATTAAGTAATTTTACCTATGAGCGTCTATTTAATCACCCCACCCTTCACGCAGCTCAATACGCCCTACCCGGCCACGGCCTACCTGAAAGGTTTTTTAAATACGCGTGGCATCACCTCCTTCCAGTCCGATCTTGGTATAGAGGTTACACTCAGGCTTTTTTGCAAAAAAGGGTTGCAGCAGTTATTTGGCCATATAGGTACCGCACAGGGCAAAGAATTATCAGATAACAGCCGCAGGATACTCGCGCTTCAGGATGATTATATTCAGGTGATAGATGACGTGGTATTATTCCTGCAGGGCAGCAACCCTACACTCGCTCATCTTATATGCAAACGTAATTTTCTCCCGGAGGCCTCCCGCTTCGCGCAACTACAAGACCTTAATTGGGCATTCGGCAGTATGGGTATTCAGGACAAGGCAAAGCATCTCGCCACCATGTTCCTCGAGGATATTTCTGATCTCATCATGGAGTGTGTAGATCCACATTTTGGTTTCAGCCGCTATGCGGAGCGCCTCGGCAGGTCCCCCGGCAGTTTCGATGAATTACACGCTACCTTGTTAGAAGAATATACCTATATCGATAGCCTGCTGATAAATATTCTAAAAGAGCGCATGGCTGCCATACAGCCGGCACTTGTTGCTATCTCTGTACCGTTCCCCGGCAATCTGTATAGTGCATTCCGTTGCGGGCAATGGATCAAAAGGAACTATCCGCAGGTAAAGGTGGCTATGGGCGGCGGCTATGCTAATACCGAGTTGCGCTCGCTCACAGACCCGCGTGTATTTGAGTTCTTTGATTTCATTACACTCGATGATGGCGAGGCGCCGCTCGAGAATCTGGTAAAGCATGTAGCCGGCGGACTTGCTGTTACAGAGCTAAAGCGCACATTTATTTTACAAGATGGAAGGGTTACTTATATTAATAACCAGGCGTGTAGCGACTACAAGCAAGGGCAGGTAGGCACACCCGATTACTCCGATCTGCTGCTCGATAAATATATTTCTGCGATAGAGGTAGCCAACCCCATGCACAGCCTGTGGAGCGATGGCCGCTGGAACAAGCTCACTATGGCGCACGGTTGCTACTGGGGCAAGTGTACTTTCTGCGATATTTCGCTCGACTACATCAAGGTTTATGAGCCCCTCACGGCATCCCTTCTCTGCGACCGTATGGAAGAAATTATAGCACAAACAGGCCAGAATGGCTTTCACTTTGTAGATGAGGCCGCTCCTCCCGCATTGATGCGGGCGCTGGCTATCGAAATCATTCGCCGGAAGATGGTAGTAAGCTGGTGGACAAACATCCGCTTCGAAAAAAGCTTCACGCGAGATCTTTGTCTGCTGTTAAAAGCATCAGGCTGCATTGCCGTATCTGGTGGGCTGGAAGTAGCATCCGATCGCCTGCTGGAGTTGATACAGAAGGGAATTACCATTGCGCAGGTAGCCAGGGTTAATAAAAACTTTACAGAAGCAGGCATAATGGTGCATGCCTACCTTATGTACGGCTTTCCCACACAAACCGCTCAGGAAACCATTGACTCGCTTGAGATCGTCCGGCAGATGTTCCATGCGGGTGTCCTCCAGTCTGCCTTCTGGCATCAGTTCGCTATGACGGCGCACAGCCCGGTAGGCCTGGAGCCGGAAAGGTTTGGGGTACGAAAGGCAACTGCAGCCATTGGTACATTCGCCAATAACGATGTAGAACATATAGACCCTATCGGTGCAGAACATGATACCTTCAGCTTTGGGCTTAAAAAGTCACTATTCAATTACATGCAGGGCGCCTGTTTGGATTATCCCCTCAGCAAATGGTTCGATTTCAAAGTACCAAAGACAACCGTCCAGCCCGATCATATAACCAGGGCATTAGAGCAGGATGAATATACCGCCATGAAACCCACTGCAAAAATAATATGGCTGGGCAACCCACCTCATATAGAACGTTTTACAAAATCTAAAAAAGGCAGCCAATGGGAAATGGCATCACTCACTTTCCAGAGCAGGCGCGAAGCACTGAATATTAAAGTAGACCAGCAGCAGGGAATGTGGCTTGCAGATATGCTCGGGAAACTATCCGTCCATAATCTTAAGACCTACACCCTTCAGGAAGTAAAAGATAGCTATGAGGGAGCAGGCCTGGAGGATTTTGAACTTTTCTGGGACAATAAGCCAGTTAATACTCTATATAAATTTGGATTATTAAGGCTGTAGCATTCAGTTTATAGGCATCCCCACATATTCTTGTTAGATATATAACGCAGATATAGAAGGCATATATTAAACAACAGTAACCAATAACTCATTTATAGCAGTAATTACTCCACAGATAATGTCCGGTAAGTATTGATTACCAACTATTTAAAACAATACTACGTATATATCTAAGCAACTTTAGACAAGTTTATCATTGGCGTAATATTTGTGTCTTGAATAAAATCTGATTTGTGAGAATGTTTATAATTAACTGATTCGTTACTATGATATTAGCAGAAGAAAATCGTTTGGAATCAGTAGAACGTTTCAAGCAATTGAATTTTTCCCAGAATAAGGAATTGCAGGAAATTGTAGCGCTGGCTGCGGAGATATGTAATGTACCCGTAGCTATGATCACACTGTTAGATGAGGATACCAACCGCTTCCTGGTTTGCCAAGGGCTTGACATTACAGAGTCCCCGCGCGAAATTTCCTTTTGCCAGTACACTGTTTTACAAGAAGGAGTACTGGAAATAGCAGATACTACTAAAGACGAACGGTTTATTACCAACCCGATGGTTACTAATGCTCCTGGTGTCCGTTTCTATGCCGGTGCGCCTTTATGTGCCAATGATGGGGGCAATATAGGTTCATTATGCGTGCTGGATGCACAGCCCCATACGTTAACCCACATACAGCACCAGATGTTATCGGTATTATCCCGCCAGGTAATGTATCTGATGGAAATAGAATACAGCAAGTATCTGACACAGGAGCAACGTTATGAAATAGAGATTCAAAACCAGGCGCTCATGAAGATAGCTTATATCCAGTCGCATGAGTTTCGGGGTCCTGTAGCATCAATACTGGGGTTAATGAGCCTGATAAAAGAAGAAAATTATACTCCACCACCGCACCTACTACATATGATGGAAGACGTGGTAAAGGCGCTCGATGAAAAGATACAGACTGTAGTTACCTATTCAGCTACTAAATATTCTGAACTCCAAAAAATATTGGTTTAGTGCAGACGATCTATGCCAAAGATGCCACAGAATGGCACAAGTGGCTCAAAAAAAATTATAAGAAAGAGCAGGAAGTTTGGCTGGTCTTTTATAAAACTCATACAGGTAAGGAAAGCATTAGTTATCCTGAATCTGTAATAGAAGCAATTCGGTTTGGATGGATAGATGGAATTCGTAAAAAGGTAGATGAGGAACAATATATAATGAGGTTCACCCCCAGGAAACCCAAAAGCATATGGTCACTGGTAAACAAAAAAACGGCTGAAAAGCAAATTAAGGAAGCCACTATAACTCCGGAGGGTTTAGCCGCTGTGGAAAACGCCAGGAAGAATGGTATGTGGGATAAAGCCTACAGCATAAAAGAAGGGACTGAATTACCACCAGACTTCCAGAATGCGCTTACTAAAAACCGTAAAGCGTTTGCTAATTTCAAGACCTTTAGCAACTCCAATCAGTTCGCCTATATATACCAGGTAAACGCAGTGAAAAATGAAGAAGCAAGGGCAAAAAGAATAGCGCTCGTAGTATCCTTATTGGAAAGGAATATCAAGCCTTATGTAAATGGCCAGCGCTCTATAAATTTATACAAAGAGGACTAATTATAAGGCCATAAGGCTGCATCCTCTCAGTACGGAATTATCTGCTCTGCCCAGCACCTCAAAGGTATCATCCACAAACAACCTCCCTATATCGTCAGTAGCTATAAAGGCGCATGAATCTACATTCGCCAGGTCTGCAACATTGATACATCCCGTTCCTGCTCTACTTATATCCAGTGGATCATTCACATCACGCACCAGCACCTGCATAGTGGATGAAGTTCTGAATAACCCTCCTCCTGCCGAATAAGCTTGTGAAAGCAGTTCGGTCATCCCATATTCAGAATGAATAGCTGGTACGCCCCACTTTTCGATAAGAAAATCATGTACTTGTTCCCTGGTCCATTCTTCCCGCCGCCCCTTCATTCCGCCAGTTTCCATTATAGTTGTATGTTCCAGCTGTAGAGGGTATTGTTCCGCAAAGTCAAGCAAGGCAAACGTAACACCTAGTAATAGCGTTGGTTTTTTATTCTTCTCCAGATGTAGTAGCGTATTGGCCAGCTTTTCAAAATCATTCAGATAAAAGCCGTTATGTTCCTGTCTGCTTAGGTTCATCAATGATTGCGCCATATGTACAAGTGATGAATTGCTCCGCTCCAGGTAAGACGGTAATAACGCCAGTATAGTGTATCGGGCAGGATCGCCATAAAATTCGCTGAACCCCTTTAGAAGTGCCGCATGGTAAAGTTCCTCATTAGGCACAAAATGACGGCTGGCCGTATCTCCCGATGTTCTGCTGCTTTCAAAGACCAGGAGCGCATTTTTTTCAGGCCCGGTAGTTACCTTGAAGTTTTTAAAAAACGAGATGGGTAGATAGGGTATTGTCTGCAGGTTGACAACCTTAGCCGGATCGGTATTCAGCGCATTACAAAACCGCTGGTAAATAGCATTATGCTGGTACTGGTATTCAAAAAGAGCTAATGCTGTTGCCACAAAATTGCCTGCCTCAATACTTTGAATATACTCCTGGCTATTGAAATATTTATTAAACACTTTTGTTAACTTTGAGAATATGAGATATTTTACGGCACTTGCTTTCCTATCAGTTTTGGCATTGGCATCCTGCCGCAAAAACAATGCATCAAAGATACCACACATCAGCACTTTATCTATAGCGCCCGATTCTATTATAGGAGGTTCATCGGGAGATACAGTCTATCTTTCATTCCACTTTACCGATGGTGATGCAGATCTTGGCAATAACCAGAATACAACCAACTACGATATATATATCAAAGATTTACGCACAAATACAGTGACAGGATACTTTTTCCCGTCCATACCTTCTCAGATAGAAGATCCAAATGTAGGATTAGAAGGCGACTGCAGGATAAAGCTCCTGGCAGCTTTTATAATACCCCGTCCCGATCATCTTTTACTGGACACGGTGCGGTACGAGGTTTATATAAAAGACAAGGCGCAAAATGAGAGTAATCACCTGACTACTCCCAATATTATCATCCTGCCTTAATATTATTTAACGATGGTAAATTTCCGGGTTATTAACTGTTCACCAGCCTTGATGCGTAACATATAAACCCCTGCTGAATAGTTTGAGAAGTCTATCTTATATTTTGTAGCATATAGATCAATATCCACGTTGTAAACAGTTTGCCCAAGAGAATTATAGACTTCAATAATATTAATTTTTTGGCCATTATTAATTGCTACATAAAAAGTCCCGTTATTAGGATTCGGATAAATGCTGATACTATTATCTGCAGATACATTGCGTACCGCGGTAGGAGCACAGGCACTTACACCTCCAAGGGTAGTTGCACCCGAATTAGTTGGGTCAAGCCAGGGTTTTAGCTGTTGCGTAGCTGCTGATGCGTACGTCCAGTCAAATGAAAATTTACTGTACTGTGCATGGTCGGCGATCTCCTTCCCATCTGTATTGGGTGTTGTACATGAAGGGGATTGTGTATACCCTCCTGATAATATGCCAATTTCGTTCCCGCTACTGTTAAACAATGGCCCACCCGAAGAACCCTCTTCTGTACCGCCTGTACTCCAGTTAATACTCCAGTGGCTATTTGTTGCCCCACCATTGAAACTCCCGGTCGGATCAGCACTGGTAGCAGTAGAAACTTTTTTTACATCACCATCAGGATGGTGAAAGCTAACAAATGTACCGAATATAGGAAGCAGGGCATCGTTCCTGTCCCACCCTGCAAGGTATGCACCGTAAGAGGCTGGGGGATTTTGATATAGCTTCAGCAATAAGAAATCTGCCGCTATCTTTCCGTTGGCTGAAGTATCGGTCAAAATAGATCTTGCAACAAATTTCGCACCTGTTACTGAGTATAGTGCCGGTTGAGTTGGGTCTGTTGTGCAGCCGGAAGTCTGGTAATTATAATAGAATATCCATCCGGTGAATGAGCTGTTCAAGGTACTGTTTGTTGGCTCTACATGCGAAGCTGTCAATACATACGGTGTGCAATCTCCACTGGTATTATTGATCATTGTCCCGGTAGCCGCATATGCCAGGGTATGGGCTGCATTCAGGTATTCTATATGAACCGTTGCATTTCTTTGGTTCACAAACCCGCTGGAGCAAAGAGCATTTACCTCGCATGGCGATGAATGATTATAAGGGTAGTAATTCGTAGTCCTTAAGTTACTTGCACTTGTTTCATATTTCTTAAGGTATTCAGTGCTTTTATAAAACACACACGCACCATTAATATGCAACTGTATGTTAGTTATATCTACATCAGCATCTATATCTATTTCCAGGTTTACAATATCCCCCTGAACTTTCTCATTTGCCCATTCATTTATATTAGCAGGTGGATTATTTTCAGAGGTATAGGCTCCCAAAAGCTGCCTTCCATTTGCATTAGATATATAATACCTTACACCTGGGCACAATGAAAACTTATCGTAATATAGCCCTATGGCAGGGGCATCTGCTATATTCACTTTCAAACGGCATATGCGTTGTCCATTGGATAGTGTGGTAATAGTTCCCGTTTTTATAATGTCTATATCCACTCGTACAACCGCGCCGATCCTAAGCAGTTTTATACTTGCATTGCTACTGTTAGCTTTTCCCATTGCAGCAATATCGGGTGCCTGATAACTTACTACAGGTATATATGCCTGGCCGGATAGTTCACCCGCATATGCCTGTTGCATGCTAAGCGGTTGCCCCCCATGACCCTCCTGGCAGTAGGAAAGTGAACTTGATAGAATCTGGAAAATACTAAGGAAAATAAATACTCTTTTCATATAAGTACATGATTATTAAACGCTATGATACATATATTATGCCATCAATGTGGAATATTATGCCATCAATGTGGAAAAGCGGGATACAATGGCATAGTTTTTAACGTACTTTAGCATAGCGTCTTGTATGTTTTAATTTTTATGATACAAGATTAATCATATTTTGAATAAATCATTTAATAATGGGCGATAGAAATACTATCAGAAATAAGACTCTTGAAGCCGCAGGAGACCAGGTATTATTTGGTGGTAGCTTTATCAGGAACATTTTTAAAGGCGGGTTTGAATGGAATGAATTTATTCGCCAGTGCTACATTATTGGGAACAAATCATTACCTCTAGTAGCCGTTACAGGTTTCATTCTTGGTTTTGTTCTTACCTTACAATCCGAGCCTACAATGAAGCAATTTGGGGCACAGAGTTTTGTACCCAGCATGGTGGCTATATCCGTTATCCGCGAAATAGGGCCTGTGATCATAGCGCTGATATGTGCCGGAAAGGTAGCCAGCAGTATTGGTGCTGAATTAGGCAGCATGAAGGTAACAGAGCAAATAGATGCAATGGAAGTATCCGGGACAAACCCTATACAATACCTTGTAGTAACACGGATACTCGCCTGCACATTAATGATCCCTTTATTGACTATTATGGCCGATGGGATAGCGCTGATAGGCGGTTATGCAGGAGTAAATATCAGTGAAAAAATGAATTTCTCGCTTTACTTCAGTAAGGCTTTCAGTTCGCTCAATTTTATGGATCTGGTACCTGCTACTATTAAGACATTCTTTTTCGGCTTTGCCATAGGCTTTGTAGGTTGTTATAAAGGATATAATTCAGACAGGGGTACGGAAAGTGTGGGACAGGCGGCTAATTCAGCAGTGGTAAGCGCCTCGTTCTGGATAATAGTATTAGACGCAGTGGCAGTACAACTCACTTCTATATTTGCCTATCAATAATTCAGATGGATAAAAGTAACGAAATAGGAATAAAGGAACAGGAGGCAGCTACTACCACTGAAGGAACGGTGGTAGAGATGAAGCATGTAAAAAAGGCATTTGGAAGTAAAGAGGTGCTGACCGATATTAACCTTACTCTTAAGAAAGGAGAGAACCTGGTTGTATTGGGAAGATCCGGACAAGGAAAATCTGTTACTATTAAGTGTATCAGCGGCATGCTGCTACAGGATGAAGGAGAGGTAATAGTATTGGGAGCGGAAGTAAAAGATCTGTCTGAACAAGCATTAAAAGACCTGCGGCTCAAGGTTGGGTTTCTGTTTCAGAGTGGTGCGTTATATGACTCCATGAATGTAAAGGATAATTTAGAATTTCCGCTTATACGGGGACTTCGGATAAATGACCAGGCAGAGTTGGATAACAGGGTACAGGAAGTGCTGGAAGGAGTAGGTCTGGCAGATGCCGGAGATAAGATGCCATCGGATCTTTCTGGCGGTATGCGCAAGCGTATTGGGCTGGCACGCACACTGATATTGAAACCGGAGATCATGCTTTATGACGAGCCTACTACCGGGCTTGATCCTATTACATCGCGTGAGATCAGTGAGCTAATTTTAAAAATGCAAAAAAAATACAAAACGTCCTCGATTATTATTACCCATGATATGGATTGCGCACGCATAACCGGTAACCGGTTAATGATAATAAATGAAGGTGTATTTATAGCAGAAGGCACCTATGAAGAATTAGAAAAATCAGATAACGAACTAGTACGTTCATTTTTTATAAAATAAGTTATGAAAACAACAGCATCACAAAAAATTAAGATAGGGGTATTCACAATAGCAGGATTGCTGGTTCTTGCTGCCGGTGTATTTCTTATAGGCAAGAAAAAGAATATGTTTAGTGATACTTTTACC
Source organism: Taibaiella sp. (assembly GCA_013815385.1). GTDB lineage: Bacteria > Bacteroidota > Bacteroidia > Chitinophagales > Chitinophagaceae > JACDGL01. The sequence continues at coordinate 251,163 of JACDGL010000001.1, forward strand.
ATCTTCGGTACATTCCGCAATGTGGGCGGCCTGCAGATTGGAAATAATATCAGATTTCTGGGGATTAATATTGGTACTATAGAAAGCATAAAGATCATAAATGATACTATGGCACGGGTAAACATGCGCCTGCAAAGCAGTGTCAAAAAATATATAGAAACTTCAGACGTCGCAACAATAGGTTCAGACGGATTGATGGGCGATAAATTGATAAATATAAATGCAAGCGGGGAAGAAGGTGGGGAATTAATGAAAAACGGTGGACGTATAGCTACTGAGGATCCAATAGAAATGGATAAAATAATGAAAAAGCTTAATGGCGTTGTAGAGAACGCAAGCGATCTCACGGGTTCACTTGCTGGAATATTCTCTAATATAAATAATGGTAAGGGTAGTATAGGCAGGCTGATAAAAAGTGACGCGCTGGCCAAGAACCTGGAGAACACAGTGAGTTCCGCTAACCAGACGATGAAAACAATAAAGGCAGGTGGTGAGGGCTTTAGCGATAATATGCAGGCTTTGAAACATAATTTTTTACTGAGGGGTTATTTTAAAAAACAGGAAAAGGCCAAAGAAGAAAAACTAAAGAAACAGCAGGAACAACAAGACCAAACTCCAACTCCGGAAACGAATACAAAAAAGAAAAAATAACTATTCACTTTAATAAAAATCTATGAAAAGATCTTTACTACTAGGACTTGCATTATTAATAGTAATTGTAGCTAATGCACAGAGATATCTGGGCATAGCAACCAGCGACTGGAGCGCCACTAATAGTGTGTATCTTAATCCTGCAAATATTGCAGATTCAAGAACTAAGTTTTCAATTGATCTGTTTTCCGTTAACGTCGGGGTTGATAACGATCTTGGCACTATAAACACATCCAACTTCGCCAGTAAATTTTACAAAGGGGACAGCGTTAATATTAACGACATATTTAAATACAGTAATAAGGGTGCTTTCAATATGATAGCACCTTATGCCGAGGTGAGAGGCCCTGGATTTATGTGGAACATTGATCATAAAAACAGTATTGCACTTACTACCCGTATACGCGGCATTAACCAGTTTACTAATGTAAGCCAGGATCTCTACCGGACTATATTAGATCCTTCCTATGCAAAGGGTGCAAATGGAGATTATACCCTTAACTCCGGAAAATTTAACTGGACTGCAGCTACCTGGAGTGAAATTGGTGTTACCTATGCACGCGTCCTGGTTGATAATGGAAGGAATATGCTTAAGGCGGGTGTTACTGTACGCTATCTTGGTGGGATAGGATATGTGAGTATGCAAGGCAACAACCTTGATGGCCATTATTATAAGGCTAATGATTCACTACAACTTACTAATACTGACCTTCATTTTGCCAGCAACATAATAAGCACGCAAAACCAGCTTTCTAATGGCATTTCAAATGCCGACCTGCTGAGCCGTTTTTTCGGGAGCAACGGTGGTAAAGGTGTTGGAGGTGATATTGGGTTAGTATATGAATTCCGCCCCGACTACAATAATTACTATTACGACATGGATGGTCAGACGCACATTACTGATTACAGCAAAAACCGCTATAAGCTGCGCTTTGCTGCCTCTGTTACTGATATTGGCTTCATTAATTATAATACGAACAACCGTACCGGTTCTATATCAGGAACAGGAAGTATAAAAGGAGCAGACTTAGGGAATAATATTAGTAATTATTCAGAGTTCAAGACTTATGCACAGACAAGGGGCTTTACGGTAGACTCCAACAGTTCCTCAACTAAAGTCCATCTCCCCGCTGCACTATTATTATCTGCTGATTACCGGATTGGTGGAAACTTCTATGTAAACGCAACCTACATAAACAATCTTGTTGACCGTTATCAGGTTGGTAACGCTTACTATAATCAGATTACGGTAACGCCACGATATGATACACGTGTTTTCAGTGTAGGTGTGCCTATCTCCTATAGCATGCTAGCAAACGACCTGAAAGTAGGTTTAGGTGCACGCATAGCTGGTTTCTTTATAGGCAGTGACGATATGCTTGCATTGTTCAGCAACAACCAATATGGATACAATATTTACTTTGGCGCATACATACCTGTAAACTATAAGAAACCAAGAGACCGCGACCACGATAATGTTTCGGACAAGAGGGATAAATGCCCTACCGTGCAGGGTGTATGGGCTTACAAAGGCTGTCCTGATCCTGATAGGGATCATGATGGCATACCTGACTCATTGGATAAATGTCCTGACGTACCTGGCTCGCCTACAGCACACGGCTGCCCTGATAAGGATCTGGATAGTGTTGCAGATGCACAGGATCGTTGTCCCGACGTTGCCGGTCCGGTGGCCCTGCAAGGTTGCCCCGACAGAGATCATGATGGTATAGCGGATATAGATGATGCCTGCCCAGACCAGGCTGGCCCTGCTAAGTTCCACGGCTGTCCTGACAGGGATGGTGATGGTGTACCCGACAATGAAGATAAATGCCCTGATAATCCCGGACCTATAGCTAACCAGGGTTGCCCTGATACGGATAATGATGGTATCCCGGATAATATAGACCGTTGCCCTACTGTGCCGGGTACAGTGGCAAATCACGGTTGTCCTGAAATAAGTATTGAGGTAAAGAAACGCCTTGCATTTGCTGCCACTGCCATTCAGTTCCAGACTGGTAAAGCGATCATCAAGAAAACATCTTATCCTCTGCTAAACGAAATAGTGCAGATACTGAATAACTACCCTGATTACATCATGACCATTGACGGTCATACCGACAATGTTGGTAAGCCCGATAAAAATCTGGTACTGTCAAGGGATCGTGCAGCCTCTGTTAAAGATTACTTTGTAAGTAAAGGAGTAGCTACAGGCAGGCTGATAACTAATGGCCATGGTGATACAGAGCCGGTAGCCAGCAATAAAACAGCTGCAGGCAAAGCTAAAAACCGCCGCGTAGCAATGGATCTGAAATTGAAAGAATAAATAAATATAATTGCATAATTAAGGCTGGCCTTAATAGCCAGCCTTTTTTATAAAATGAAAAGGGATGATACATAAGAAAGTAAGGGGAAGTTTATTGATTGCTTTTTTACTGTGTATACTAAGCACACAGTCAATAGCGCAACGTGTGCCTTCTGCGGATCTACAACCCGATACCAGCGAGATGCAGTTTAAAGGTACCGCCAAAAAGATCTATGATATGTTGGAAATTGCAAACGACACCAACTATATCATCGACCTTTCTGATCTGTTAACTGTGCGTGTATATGGCTCCAAAGACTTTATACAATACCGCCTGGCGGATAATAATTACAGCAATAAGGTCATTTATGAGCCCAATAATACTTTTGACATAGGCATAGGTGCCAGCTATCATATATTCAGTATCAATGCCGCTATCAGCGCCCCGTATCTCAACACCTTCAATAAGTATGGTAAAACACGGTCGTTCGATGCATCTACCCATTTTTATTTTCCCAAGGTCACAATAGATCTCTATGGCGGCTTTTACAAAGGGTACTATATATCCGATGCCAATAATTATGTGCTTATAAACACAAAGCAGACTTATATACGGCCCGATATACATACCAATAGTATAGGCCTTAATCTCCAGTATGTTGTAAACTCAACAAAGTTTTCCTACATAGGTTCTTTTGAGCAGGTACAGTTCCAGAAGAAAAATGCAGGTTCCATTATTTTCGGTGCAGGCATCTACACCGGTTTCGTTAGCTCCGATTCATCCGTTATACCACATGGCCTTACGATGCCAGATTTTTTCAGGAATAACGATTTCAACAAGTCCAATATATACTCCCTTGCATTGAGCGCCGGGTATGCCTATACAGTAGTCATTCACCAGAATTATTTTATTTCGGCATCCCTGACCCTTGGTGCAGGCGGCAATTACATGACTATTGCTAATACACATACTAATGCAAGTACCAGTAAACTGGGGCTGTTATTGAATACAGATAGCAGGGCTGCGGCGGGTTATAACTCCACTTATTATTATGTAGCGCTATTATTTTCTTATCTGGATAACAAATACTACACCCCAATCGCCGGTACACGCCAGGATTTTGTAGCGGGCAACCTGCGCCTGGTATTGGCTAAGCGTTTTAAGCTGAATAAGACCAACGCAATAGATAAGGTGCTGAATAAGGTGTTCTAGCACCTGTTTCGGGTTCTTTTGTTATTGAGAGTAAGTGTATGATTGGATGTATTTTGTATGTTTATCCAATAAATTCAATATCATTCCACGATCTATAAAATATCTGCTGCCCATTTTGCTTTTTTCCTCCACTATGGTTATGGGGCAAACAACCTTCCAGGGTGGCTGGCATATATACAAGATAGGTACCCTTACCCGGCAATATACCTACGCGTTCGATTATAAGGACGACCTGGCACTATGGACAAGAGATAGCATCATTACCTACACAGCACCCGATAGTTCGGTAATGCTAACTATAAACTACAGTGGTGGCAAAGCCATTGATAAAACTACCAGCTACCTTAACCCACGCCACCAGATAATAAAAACAGAATACTATACAGGCGAATACCTTGCTAAGACAGAGCAATGGCGGTATGACACATTCAATCACATTACTTTCTACTCGGTACATAAGACGGGCGAGTCGCAGGGAAATTTTTTAAGAACTTATACTTATTCATCTCAAAAAACGGCTGAAGGAAGTGCGGTAACGGAATTCTGCCATTTTAACGGCCGGGTGGAGTTTGAAACGATAGACTACTACGACCACAAGAATGTAAAGTATAAGCAGGTACGCATGAACGATATAAAAAAGGTGATTCATGTGGAGACCTATAAGTATGATATAAAAGGCCACGTTACTGAACGGGATATATACTTTCCGGAGTATGGGGTAACGAAGAAGTTTGCAGAGGGGAATGGTGACGAATCGAACGTGAAGTGTTATAAAAGTTATACGCTGCCAAAGGAAAAATTTGATGTCATAAACAGGGACGTATTTGTAAAACGGGAAATAGAGCGGAACAAAGCGATCATCACCGGCAAGGAATGCGCTGGCATGGAGATCAAAGCGCTGTCCCCTTCATTTGAGATAATCATTAAAAAGGATAAATCTAAAAATACCCGCACGGCTATCCTCAGTACTACAGAGCATATCCTTGCTGCTCCTGTAGAGAAACCAGTGAAAAAAGCACTGATAATAAAACCAATAAAGCATGGCTCAACCCGCACCCGATCCTGAAATACTACAGCAATTAACTAGGTTGAACTTATTGGTATGCAGGGCGATCAGCTATTATAAATGAAGAAGGGATATGTTGCCTATCCCTTCTTCATTTTAGCACTACATATGTTGCTGTATCTTCTTCTCGTAAACATTGCGGGGGGCTGCGCCTACCTGCTTGTCCACTACCTGGCCGCCCTTTATAAAGAGCACACATGGTATACTGGTAATGCCGTACTTAACCGACACATTAGAGTTCTCATCTACATTCACCTTACCTACATTTACTTTGCCATCATACTCTTTAGACAATGCGTCTATTGTAGGGCCCAGCGCAAGACAAGGACCACACCATGGAGCCCAAAAATCAACTACTGTCAGTTTATCCGCCTTTAATACGTCGGTATCGAAATTAGCATCTGTGAATACTGCTGCCATATTATTTATATGTTTTTTATTGTTTGTTGCTTATTAATTAAGAGTCAAATTTACTACCATTCCTGCTATAAAAACGTGCGTTCCCGTTCGAAAGTGAAAATAGGTAGATAGCTAAAAATTATTATCTGTATGCTCATGTTACTTCTATCGAATATTTAACACCCAGTTGGCTATCAAGGTAGTTTACCAGCTCATCATTTACTTCTACTTTGGTGTTATGGGTCTTTAGTTTGGTCTGCATACTGCCCAGCTCATCCACCACCTGGAAAACGAGTTCTGTATTGCCGGGGTGCATTTTCAGGTTCGTATGTACAAAGTTTACAAATTCCTCATCCACTTTAAATAATGGAACCTGCACCTGCATTTTTTTAGTAAGGGTTTTCCTTAGCTGGTCTAGCAGCATAATGCTCTGTACCTGGAATTCCATTACACCGGGGCGGTATTTATGCTCATCATATACACCCTGTATCATCAGCTTTTGGCCGTTGGTGAGGTAGTTGCCATACTGCACATAGTTCTTCTCCCAGAATACGATCTCCTGGTGGCCGGAGTAATCATTGATCACCATCTTGCCAAACTTGCTGCCCTTCTTGGTGGTCATGTGGGCAGCATCGGTAATAAAGCCGGCTATACGTATCGTCTTTCCCTTGTTCGTTTCTATATCCACAATACCGGTAATGCCATAGTGCTGCATCTCGAACTTAAACCCATCAAGCGGGTGTGCGCTCAGGTATATACCTATCACTTCCTTTTCACGGTCCAGCAGGTCGGGCAGTCCCCATGGGTCGCAGGTTGGTATCATCGGTGGTTTTACCTCGGGCATGGTATGCGCGCCAAACAGGCTGTTGGTAGCCATAGACGAGCTTGCCTGAAACTGGTTGCCAAACCTTACCAGCCTTTCCATGCCGCTTATAGGATCTGTTGGCGGCAGGTAGAAGTATTGCGCGCGGTGCATATCCTTAAAGCTATCCATGCCCCCTGCCAGCACCAGGCTCTCCAGCGATTTCTTGTTCACCGTGCGCTGGTTCACTCGCTGTATAAAATCAAAAACTGATACATAGGGCCCATTGGTCTCGCGCTCCAGGATTATGTCATCCGCAGCAGCCTCACCCACCCCTTTTATGGCGTTCATCCCAAACCGTACTACGCCTTCCTTGTTTACCGAAAATCCTTTCAGGCTTTCATTCACATCCGGACCCAGGACTGCCAGCCCCATGCGCTGGCACTCCTCCATATAAAATTTTATCTTGTCTATATTGCCCTGGTTGTTCAGTACGGCCGCCATAAACTCTGCCGCATAGTGCGCTTTAAGAAAAGCCGTCTGGTAGGCTACTAACGCATAGCAGGTAGAGTGCGATTTATTGAACGCGTATTGTGCAAATGCTTCCCAGTCGGTCCATATTTTTTCCAGCTTGTTCTCGGGGTGACCCTTCTGTTTGGCGCCCTCTATGAACTGGCTTTTCATTTTATCCAGCACCGACTTCTGCTTCTTCCCCATTGCCTTACGCAGCACGTCTGCATCGCCTTTGCTGAAGCCGCCTATCTTTTGCGATAGCAGCATCACCTGTTCCTGGTACACAGTAATACCATAGGTATCCCCTAGGTATTCCTCCAACTCAGGCAGGTCGTAGGTTATGGCTTCTTCCCCGTTCTTGCGCTTTATAAAGTTGGGTATGTATTCCAGCGGCCCAGGACGGTATAGGGCGTTCATGGCTATCAGGTCATTAAATTTGTCGGGCTTCAGCTCGCGCAGGTATTTCTGCATCCCCACACTTTCAAACTGGAAGGTGCCGTTTGTCTCGCCCTTCTGGTATAGTTCATATGTTTTGGCATCATCCAGCGGTATCGCATCAAGGTCTATTTCTATACCGTGGTTGCGCTTTATGAGGGCCAGTGCATCCTTCAGTATGGTCAGGGTCTTTAGCCCCAGAAAGTCCATTTTCAGCACACCGGCATGCTCTATGATGTTGCCCTCGTATTGGGTTATCAGCAGGTCCACATCCTTGGTAGCGTATACCGGCAGCAGCTCTGTAAGGTCTGTAGGCGCTATAATAATGCCCGCGGCATGTATGCCTGTATTGCGCACACTACCCTCCAGCCTCACCGCCGCTTTCAGTACTTCAGACTGCAGCATATTGCCGTTGTATATCTCGCGCAGGCGGGTGACGCCTTCTATTTCTTCTGCACCCAGCCCTTCTTTCTGCTCCAGGCTCTTATCCCCTTTCAGCGGCGCATGCAACACCCTGTCCAGAGATATACCCGGCCGTTCCGGCACCATCTTCGCCAGTGCATTCGCATCGGGGAGCGGCAGGTCCAGCACGCGCGATACGTCCTTTATACTCATCTTGGCAGCCATGGTACCATAAGTAACGATGTGCGCCACCTGGTTCTTGCCATACTTAGCTACTACGTAGTCTATCACCTTCTGGCGGCCTACATCGTCAAAGTCGGTATCTATATCGGGCATGCTCTTACGTTCCGGGTTCAGGAAACGTTCGAACAGCAGGTTATACTTTATGGGGTCTATATTGGTAATGCCTATGCAGTACGCTACCACCGAGCCCGCAGCAGAGCCACGGCCGGGCCCTACAAACACACCCAGATCCCTGCCCGCCTGTATAAAGTCGGATACGATAAGGAAGTAGCCCGCAAACCCCATGGTTCTAATGGTAAACAGCTCAAAACGCAGGCGCTCCTCTATCTCGGGCGTCAGGTCTTTATAGCGCTCTTTGGCGCCGGTCCAGGCAAGGTGTTCCAGGTACACATCCTGGTCGTTGCCAAATTCGGGCGGCACCTTAAAGTGGGGCAGTAGTATATCGCGCTCCAACTTCAGGGGCTTTATCTTTTCTATTATCTGGTTGGTATTATCTATCGCCTCGGGTACATCGCTGAAGATGGCCTTCATCTCCTGCGTGTCGCGGAAGTAGAACTGGTCGTTAAAGAATGCAAAGCGGCGGTCTTTTACGTTCACGTCATCATCAGCGCCATCCTTGTATTTCTCCGTGCTTTGCTTTTCGCCGGTGTTTACGCACAGCAGTATGTCATGGGCGTTATAGTCGTCACGGTCCACATAGTGGCTGTCGTTACTGGCTATTATCGATACATTGTATTTCTTCGCCCATTTCAGCAGCACCGCATTTACCGTATTCTGGTCGGGTATATCGTGGCGCTGCATCTCTATGTAGTAGTCGTCGCCAAACAGGTCGAGCCACCATTTAAAGGCCCGCTCCCCTTCTTCCTCGCCCTTGCGCAGTATGGTACGCGGCACCTCTGCGGCCAGGCAGCAGGTTGTGGCTATAAGCCCCTCGTGGTATTGCAACAGCAGCTCCTTATCTATTCGGGGGTACTTGCCATACAGTCCCTCTATATAGCCCAGCGAGCATAGCTTCACCAGGTTCTTATACCCTGTTTCGTCTTTGGCCAGCAGCAACTGGTGGTAGCGTATATCTTTTTCCTCGCGGCTGAACTGACGCTTGTGCCGGTTCTCTACCATGTAGAATTCACAGCCCACTATCGGCTTCACCACAGGCTCCATTATATCCTTGCCTTCGGGTGTCTTGCCAACTACCTTTTTGTTCTTCCATGCCTCTGCCACAAACTCAAATGCGCCAAACATATTGCCATGGTCGGTAATGGCCATAGCGGGCATCTCGTCCTTCATAGCCTTGGCATAGAGCTTCGTGATATCAGAAGCCCCATCGAGCAGCGAAAACTGGGTATGATTATGTAAATGAGAGAATTTCATGATTAGCTACACAAGATCGAACGCGTCTTACAAAATAACAAAATATAGGTGGGGTTGGGAGTGGGAGTTATCCACAGGTAGTGCATAACATTGGTTATTACTTAAATGGCCCAAACTTCCGCAAACTTCCGTTATAAAAAATATTATATAGAGTATTAGCAGGGGTTTCAGCGGGAAACTTCCGGCGGAAGTTTGATAGTAGAACGGAAGTTTGAAAGGAACATAGGGTCGTATTAGGGTACTGCAAGATACGACATGCGGGAGAAATAATTGTAAGAAGATATACACATAGGAGGCATGATGATATTTGTGCTTGGGAGGGGTAAAGAAAATTGGGGTGTGATAATATAAATGGGAGAATAGCACAATATTTGCACATAACGAAAATTGGGTGGGGTTTGTGGATGAGAAACCAATATGGGCGATTGGTATGCGTGTTCCAAAAGAAGATGTCACAAAAAATAGATAACGCAAATCAGGAGATTTGCAACCGTTGCGACGTAGTCAGAGACTACGCCGAGCGGGGGTAATTATATATTCTTTAGAACCTTTTCGTGTTTATGATATCGCACAGTATTTGCAAATCCCAAAAATTCTTCAGTTTCGATTTGTGAACCGTTCAGCAATTTATCTATGAAGTTTCGAATAGCTTCTTCATTTCTATAGTTTATTATACAACTATACTCTGTCCCTATAAACAGGTAGCCTTCCGTTTCGTCGCGGTCTATCTGTTTAACTTTATGTTTGCTCAGGTCAACGATCTCACCGTTTATTTCCGCCCAGTTATTTTGATACTCGCTGTAGGATATATGGTGTTCTTCATCAACGATTCCGGTGCTGTATATTTCTTTGCCTCCAACGATAAACGGCGCACCGGCTTCATAATGTACCAAAATGAAATCATTAAATATCGACTCGTCATAGTAAAGCCAGATATCCTTGATAACATGCTCATTGCTTAAAAATCTCCATATTCCTTCTGAAATTCTTTCTAACCTGAAATACATTGATCCCTTACCATCCCACCAATGCAAATGACTAGTGAATTTGGCTTCCGAATCTTTGAAATCAGCAAATAGCTTATCAATACGTTTTATATCATCAACATAGAGTATTCCTTTTGGATTTTTTGGAAAGTTCCTGATGCATATATCATGGAATAATTGCAGGTAATAATATGCATCCTTTTCATACAAACTATCTTCATATTCGTGGATCTCAGAAATTGCCTGGAAGCGATTTTGGGGATTTTGTTCCAGACATTTATTGATAATTGCGTCAAAAACGGAGACATCTTCAGAGAAAAAAGATGAAATACTTTGTCGCCCTGTGCCACGGTGTGTTTTTCCTGTGGCAAACCATTGGAGTACCTGGCCGACTGCATATATGTCCATTGTAGCATGTGCCATTATCCCTCCGTCCTCTTGTTCGGGTGCAGAAAATAGCCTGTTGCCTATACGTTCTGTCTGCCTTGTTTCTGCTCTTATACAAAATATTTCAGGATTAAAAGATGCTATTCCAAAATCTGCTAACACAAGTTCATTATCAATATACAGAATGTTTTCAGGTTTGATATCCCGATGAATGATGCCATTATTGTGGATATACTCTACTACAGTAATTAAAAAAACAAAAAGCCTTTTAAAGCTGGCATAATCGCAAGCAGCTTGAAGGTTGGTGATAGACGCAGTGTAAAACTTCATTATGATTACAGGCAAGACCAGCTCTCCTTCGCTGTCAGAAAACATAAAAGATTCATAGTTTATGTATCTTACGATCCCTGCGCCGTTGTCTAATTCCAGGACATTGATGTATTCGGCTAAAAATCGTTTTTCCTTTTGCTGTTTTGTTTCTCCTGTTGCGTCAGTTACCAGAAATTTAAGGGCCATCTTTACTTTGCTAAAAGTACCGAAGTATACAATGCCATTCCCGCCCTGGCCAATAACTGTATCAATTACAACCTCACCAATTGCAAAATTTAATGTTTTATTTTGCTTAAGGTGTTGCTGGAGTCTTTTGATATTGCTCATAATCGTTGTTGATATCCAAAAATAGGCTTTTGGGTTGTAGCACTGTTGTATGAACTAGCGGCAGTTCGTATATATTTTTTGACTACGAAGAAGTTAGTTACTTATCCTCGCTTGGCATAGTCTCTAACTACGTCGCACACAGCAGCCAATACTAACATGAATTCAATTGGAAGGTAATATCCGAAGCAAAATTTATGGAAAATATACAACGAGTTTTTATCCATGAACTTGGTCATTTTGTTGCGAATGAAATTAATTTGTCGTGCTATGGTGGGAGTGGTACAGAAGCAATCACAATATTTCCATGCAAGGAAAACCCAAACATTTTTTGCGGAGGTACAACACCTGTACTACCTCTGGATACGAATCCCTCTACACCCCCACCCATTGAAAGATTAGCTCAAAATTTAGTTGGAATATCATATGGATGTATATTTCAAGCTTATTACCAACAAGGTTCGCTTTCAAATTGTTTTAGAGTCAATGGCTGTAACGATTTTGAAGCTCGGCGTGGATTTTTGAGCACCCATAAACTGAATCATATAGATGCTCAATTATTTAAACTTAGCAATGATTATTTAGAATACCTTTTAAAGGATGAACATCTACATAAGTTTATCAACATTGACATTTCTTTATTTTTAGATATTAAGTCGACAGCAGAACAGAAAATTGACATACAAAAATTAAAAGATGTTACATCAACTGCTATTGAAAACCATAAAAATCATTATGACCTGCATGTTCAGGAACATCAAAAAATAATTGATTCTACTTTTAGGCGTGGCTCGGCGTAGTTTCCACTACGTCGCAACCGGCCACAAACCTCCTGATTTGCGTAACCTCTACAAGGAGGCTTTTGTGAATATCTTTATTTTTTTATGTGCCCATCCCAATAGTACCTTGCATCAGCAAGTTCTTTCACATAATGGAAATAAACACACTACTGTTAACCTCGCAGGCAACAGGCTCCGAGGGTACCCTCCACTCAGCTCCTGCAATTTCAAACTTCCGTTCCAATATCAAATTTTCACCGGAAGTTTCACCCTTGAAACCAATACAGGCAACAATATGAAAACAAACCATAACGGAAGTTTGCGGAAGTTTCAACCCAGACAGGCACCCATTTGTAGCAGAATTGATGAGTATGAAATTTTGTTAAAACCCACTCCAAGCCAACATATTGGGCTATATTTGCCCTCATATATTTTCTATCATTACAATTAATTATGGCGTTTTTCTTATTTATAGTTATCCACTGGTATGCATCCCTTTTTTTCCAATCTATATTTCACCACCGGTACGCAGCACATGGGCTGTTCCGAATGTCGCGCGGATGGGAAAAGGTGTTTTACATTGGCTGCTTTCTTACCCAGGGGTCATCTTATATAAGCGCCAGTGCCTATGGCATTATGCACCGCCTGCACCACGCCACTACCGATACTGCTGAAGACCCGCACTCGCCGCATAATACGCCCAATATGTTTGGCATGATGTGGGCTACGCGCAATAGCTATATTAATATATTCCTCGGCAAGACCATTGTTGATGAAAAGTATAAAAAAGACCTGCCGGAGTGGCCAGCGTTTGAGAAGCTGGCACACAACTGGATAACGCGCATAATATGGATAGCCATTTATATAACTATCTACGCCTTCCTGGCTACTGCATGGTGGATGTGGCTGTTCCTGCCGCTGACTATAGCGATAGGCTCCTTCCAAGGTGTAGCGGTGAACTGGGTAGCGCATAAATTCGGCTACGAAAACTACCGCATGAAAAACACCTCGAAGAACATACTGCCGTTTGATATTATCTTCTGGGGAGAGGCGTACCACAATAACCATCACCGCCACCCTACCAAGGCCAATAACGCAAAGAAATGGTTTGAGTGGGATATGGGCTACAAGGCCATGGTGCTAATGCATAAGCTGAAAATAATACAACTGAAAGAAAGGCAGGCAAAAGTGGCAAGTGTATAAACACTACTTTTTACCCAGCACAGTTATCAACTCCTCCACATCGCCTGCGTAAATGGTATAAGGATAATTGACATAAAAATCATTGTCCTCGGTAGAATGGATGCCCTTGGCGATATTCACTTTTGCCTGCTCCAGTAGCTGCAATGCCTCCGTCTTGTTTCCTTTTTGCGCAAGCGCCTGCGCTTTGTAAAACAATGCCGGCGGATAACCATCATATTGTTTCAAAGACATTTCGAAGTAAGGTATTGCTAAAGGGTACTGGTGTTTTTTATACCACAGCATGCCCATGTAGAACCACTCATTGTAATGCACCCAATTTTCTCCAGGGTGCTTAACGGTAGCAGCGATAGATGCCTGCAAGTATTGCTGCGCCAGGTTGAGGCTATCGAGCTCCATATAGCAGATACCCAGGAAGAAATCGTACGAATGGTCCATGAGGCCTATTCCATAGCCTTTCTGCTTGCTCTCCTGAAAATCGCGGATGGCGCCCTCATAATCTTTCATAAAAATGCATTTCATAAACGCCATGTAAGGCAAGGAACTGACCGGATTGTACTGAGCGGCCTTTGGCAAGTATTGCATGCCGCTGCCATAGTCGCCATCTTTGAAATAGGGCATGCTGCGCAACTGCCAGATGAAACCAACGGTAGAATCTATCATCAGAGCAGAATCAGCAGCTGACTGCCACTCCGCAGAATTGTAATTGAGGTGCGCTATACGGCTGTCAAAAAAATGCTCAGCAGAATCGTGCTGCGATTGTGCCGCGAGCAATGTTGGCAGGCACAGGCTAAGGAATAATATTCGTGATAACACCGTCTTTGATTTTGAAAGCCAGGAATGCGAAGTAATCTCTATACTTACCGGTAGCCCGGGGCCAGGGGCCTAACTGCTTTACAAATTGCAGCAAGGGCTCTGTAATTTCTTTAGCAAAATGGATGGGCTGATAGCGGCCGTCGGTTTCGTAAATATGATAGCAATTCTTTTCCCCTTCGCAATTGACCACAAACTTAACAGTAACGTATCCACTGCCTTTGAAATTTTTGGGAAATACCACTGCCGCGCGCACCTTCCTTACCAATGCCTCTGAGCTAAGGGGGTATTTGATGCGCTTACTATAGTAATCGGGTATCCATCCGGTATCGCAACGATGGCAGGATGCCGTATCGAGCACGTAGCGCCCGGCGCCGAGGGGCTGCGCCTGCGCACTGGCAGCAAAGAGCAATAAGAAACCAAGTATTTTGAACATGCTGAATGAGGTATGATGAATAAGACATTGCATTCAATAAAAATGGCTAACACCAAAATGTTAAAGTACATAAACTAACATGCCGGCTGAAATAATACCAATTATGGGTATGCAGATATTCCGGGATAGTATACTACATTCAATAGGCGTAAGAAGAGAAAACACGCCTGATGAAAAACCCAATGTACCCCCTTATTTGTAATGGATAATGGAGGGTAAAGCAGACTGTGGAAATATGAGCGGAAGTAAGCTTCCGCCCATAAAAATATTTATTCCGCTTTCTCTTCTGCATCTTCGCCATGCTTTACTATGTCGCCATCTTTGAAAAGAATGCCCTGTAGTATCTCTTTCCATTTTGGCTTCATCCGTATCAGGAATTCCAGGTCCATACCGAAGTGCTTGAATTCTTCTTTCTGGGCATTTGCCATAATGGCTTTAGCTGATTTATCCTTTTCTACAGACATACGCTGCTCGTACCAGTTAATGGCTTCTGCTTCTTCACCAAGTGAAGCGATCATACGGGCGAATGTGCGGGTTTTCTGTGACAGCTCATTGGCGGGCTCGTGGTATTGTTCAAATCCCATTGTATTTTGTTTTTAATTGAAACGTTTGTGATCTAATATTGTTCATAAAATTCGTACCGTGCTACAGGGAGCTATAGTTGCCAAGCTACGCAAATTTAAAATGGTAGATAAGTACCGCACCTTTTACAAGGTGCAGCCCTATGCCCTTTTTGCCGGGGACGACCAACACGATACCGTAACCCTGCTGCTGGATGATTGCTGCCGCGAACTGATAAAACTATACGAAGCAGCAAAAAAGAAACCTACCAAGACCAGCCTAAAAAAAACATGCAGCCAATGCATGAATGAGCTGATGAAAGCCCCGATAAATACAGAGAACAGGGAATTTGGCTATGAGCTATGCTGGTACCTATCTGAAATAGTACAGGTGGATCTGCTAAAAACCTCATCGAGCAAAAAATGGGGTTATAAACGGATACACCTATAACCGAATCTTAGCATAGCGTTAGGGCTAATATGAGTATCTTTGAAGCACCATCTCCGATAATTAGCAGGAGACACCCCGACTATGAAAAAGGTACAAATATTTGCAGGAAATGACACGACTGACCTGCAGTTGCAAATAAATAAGTGGCTTGGCAAGAACAAGGATGTACAGGTAATAAATACCAATATGGACTCCGCCATACTGAATAATAAGATCGTCTATACTTTCTATATATTATATGACCGTATAGGTGAGGCTGCACTGGCTATAAATACGCTGATGAACGAAGCCGCAATGCCTGCCGGCGCCGAAAGCTCCAATATAGAGAGCAATACATTTACCCCTGCTGCCAAAGCGAACTAAGGCTGCACTTTTGAATATGGGCTGGTAGCATTATCTTGTTGCCAATGGCAAAGGGTAAAAGACCAAGAAGATTCTGGATATACATTTTTCGGTTCATCATTATATTATTCCTTTCATCAACTGCATACGCTCTGCTATGTAAATGGGTATTTCCGCCTGTAACTATAACACAAATAGCATCGCTTGTTACCGGCTATGGGCTGGATCGTGATTATGTAAGCTGGAGTGAAATATCGCCCAATGTGAAGCTGGCTGCAATGGCCAGCGAAGACCAGCTATTTGCTGAACATAGCGGATTTGACTGGAACGCAATAGAAAAGAGCATGGATGGCAAAAGAGCAGGCCGGAAACATAAAAGGGCCAGCGGTGCAGCCGCCAGCACCATTAGCCAGCAAGTAGCTAAGAATGTGTTTTTATGGCAAGGCAGCGGTGCCTGGCGCTACCTAAGAAAAGCTCCTGAGTTTTATTTTACTAAAATAATAGAATGGACATGGGGCAAGCAGCGTATATTGGAAGTGTACCTGAATGTAATAGAAATGGGACCAGGAGTATTCGGTATAGAAGCTGCATCGCAAAGGTATTTTCACAAGCATGCGCGCGCGCTAAGCCGTGCGGAAGCAGCCATGATAATAGCCTGCCTGCCTAATCCTAAAAAATTTACTGTAAAGCCCCAGAGCCGCTGGGTGCGGTGGCGCTATCCGCGCATCATGGAGCAAATGAATAACCTGGAAGGGTACCCAGGTATAGATGCCCTTACCAGGTAAAATTATATCAGAAGAAATATTTTTGTGTCTCCAATAGCCGGGCAGCTATGCGGCGGCGGGCATCTTTAGTATTGAAGCTTTCTGTTTTGGTAAAGCGCTTGAGCCCCATAAGCATCATACGCTGTTCATCGCCTGTAGCAAAAGCATTGATCGCATTCTTGCCGGAATGATTGATACGGTCAGCAGCATCTGCAATAAAAGTGCGTGTGGCATCTAATGCCAGTGCAGCATTCTCATGATTGGTATCGTGCATTTTAATCGTTCGCAGTAATATACATTCGGCCTGGAATGTTTCCATTATCATGTCAGATATATTCATAAGTATCTCCTGCTCTGTTTCCAGCCTGGCCATCAGCTTCTGGGCGGCAGCGCCTGCGCACATCAGTATTGCTTTCTTAAAGTTTGCTATTGTCTTCAGTTCGGCTGTAAAAGGAGCATCGCTCTCCCCAAAATCAGGGATGCTCATTAGCTCTTTCTGCACTGCCATAGCAGGGCCTAATATATTGATACGCCCCTTCATAGCGCGTTTCAGGTACATATCTATTATCAGCAGCCTGTTAATTTCATTGGTGCCTTCAAAAATACGATTGATGCGGCTATCGCGATAAGAACGTGAGATATCATATTCATCAGAGTAGCCATTACCACCGTATATCTGCACGCCTTCATCTACTATATAGTCAAGCGCTTCGGATCCTATTACTTTTAGCATGGCGCATTCTATTGCAAACTCTTCGGCAGCACCCAGCAGGGTATCATTGGCCTGCTTACCATCTGTATGCAATGCCTGTTCTTTCTCATCTATCCATCTGGCTGTACGGTATAGGGCACTTTCAGCGGCAAATGTCTTTATAACCATCTCCGCCAACTTGTACTGTATAGCACCAAAGCTGGCTATAGGGGTTTTGAATTGTTCACGGGTTGCAGCGTAAAGTACCGATGCTTTCAGTGCCCGCTTACCGGCTCCTAGTGCGGCTGCGCATAGTTTAAGGCGCCCTATATTCAGAATATTGAAGGCAATGATATGGCCTTTACCTATCTCGCCCAGCAGGTTATCTTTTGGTATGGCGCAGTTCTCGAAAAATAGCTGGCGGGTGCTGGAGCCCTTAATACCCATCTTGTGTTCTTCCTCGCCTAATGTAAGACCCGGGGTATTACGGTCTACTATAAATGCGCTGAACTTATCCCCATCTACCTTAGCAAAAACCGTAAATACATCTGCAAATCCCGCATTGGTTATCCAGATCTTTTGTCCGTTAAGCACGTATTGCATGCCATCTGCACTAATGGTAGCTGTAGTCCTGGCGCCCAGCGCGTCTGATCCTGATCCGGGCTCGGTAAGGGCGTAAGCACCCTTCATTTCTCCTGTAGCCAGCTTTGGTATATATTTTTGCTTCTGTGCCTCTGTGCCAAAATACAGGATTGGTAATGAGCCGATGCCATTGTGTGCTGCCATAGCTACTGCAAATGAATGGCCGCCACCCAGGCACTCGTTAACAAGTGTTGCCGTAACAAAGTCTTTCCCCAGGCCGCCATATTGTTCCGGAAATGCAGCCCCTAAAAGCCCCAATGCACCTGCCTTATCAAGCAAAGATTGCATCAGGCCCGGCTCTTGTTTATCTATCTCGTTGAGATGTGGAATGACTTCTTTATCCAGAAAATCAAGCGACATCTCCATTATCATTCTCTGCTCTTCATTAAAATCTTCAGGAGTATATGTATTTGCAGTATCAGAAGGTTGTATCAGGAAGGAACCACCCGAAGCAGCTACAGTTATTGTATCCATGGAATAAACATTTTAAGACCTACTAAAGTTAAGTTTAACATCGTTAAATTACCAACATTTAATGGTAATCAGATTTTATAAAATCAATATAGATATAGATACAATAACTAATGAGCAGTGAATCGGGATATGTGCGCATAGAAAGTGGCAAGCTTCATTACCTGCGCAGCGGTAACGGCAAAAAAATCCTGCTTGCATTTCATGGATATGGGAATAGTGCCTCCCTCTTTAGTTCATTTACCAACTACCTGGGCAAGGAATATACTATTATCAGCATAGACCTGCCGTACCATGGCAAGAGTGAGTGGAGCGAGAAAGAAGCCCTGAAAAAAAAGGATATTATAATACTTGCAGATCACTTTACTAAACAGCATCATGTAGAAAAGATATCATTACTGGGCTATAGCATAGGAGGTAAGGTGTGCCTTTCTATGGTGCAGGAAATACCGGAAAAAATAGATAAAGTACTGCTGATAGCTTCTGCCGGACTTATTTTCGAGCCCTTTTTTCATTTTGTTACCCGCAACTTTGCCGGCAGAAAATTATTCACAGGACTGCTTACTAATCCAAAAAAATACCTGCAAGTCATAGACTGGTTAAAGAACAGGAAGCTGATAGCCGAGAACCGCTACCGGTTTGTGAATTATGTGCAATCAGAAGAAAGCCGAAAATTCCTGTTACGTGCATGGCCTGCTTTAAAGAACATGGTACCCGACCAAAGAAAATTGAAAGCAATTATCAGGCAATACCGGATACCAATTTGTATTTTTATGGGCAAGTACGATAAGATAATTCCTGCTGATACCGCTTTGCGCTTCCAGAAAGGATTAGATACCGTATCTGTAACCATATTACCTAAAGGCCACAGGGTATTTGATGCAGAAACACTGCAACAGATCACTAATTGCCTGTTATAACCATGCATCTATTCATTTTCCTATGCCTGCTTCTCACTGCTATCTATGCTATGCTTATGGTATTGTACCGGGTAGGATGGCAATTGCAGAAGGAGTTTCCACTGAGCAGCAGTATTTCATCCACTACTATCAGCATTATAATACCAGCGCGAAATGAGGCCGCAAACATAGAGCGCTGCATCAGGGCTATACTGGCACAGCACTACCCTGCGGCGCTTTATGAGATCCTAGTGATAGATGACCACTCTGATGATGATACCTATAATCTCGTTAACTCATTCAGCTTGCCTAATGTGCGCTGCATAAGACTTGCAGAATATGTAGATGAGCATGAAAATATTACTGCTTATAAAAAGAAGGCGCTTACTGTGGGTATCAATAACAGCTCCGGTGAACTAATAATAACTACGGATGCTGATTGCATTGCCCTGCCTGACTGGCTTGCTGCAATGGCTGCTATATATGATGCTGAGGCACCTGCAATGATAATAGCACCTGTTGACTATACCAACAACAACAGCATTGTGCAACTTTTTCAATCGGTTGATTTTATGAGCATGCAGGGAATTACTGCTGCTACAAACCGATTGGGAATGGGCGGTATGAGCAACGGCGCTAACCTTGCGTTCAGCCGCACCGCTTTCATTGCAGTAAATGGATATAAAGGCATTGACCATATTGCATCGGGCGATGATTACCTGCTGCTGATGAAGATAAAAAAGATGTTTCCTGATAAGATCGCTTATCTGAAGTGCGCGAAAGCAATAGTAAATACTACTCCGCAACCTGACTGGAAAAGCCTCCTGCAACAGCGGATTAGGTGGGCATCAAAAGCGGGGAAATATGACGATCGGAAAATGACCATTACTTTATTACTGGTCTACCTGTTTAATATAGGCTTGGTGGCTCTGTTTATTGCCGCGTTTTTCAACGCTTTGTTGTTTACTTACATTGGTATTATGCTGTTGGTAAAAGTATTGTTCGAACTGTTCTTTGCATGGCCGGTAGCAGGTTTCTTCAATAAAAGACCACAGCTTATTTATCTTGTATTGTTACAGCCTTTGCACATCTTATATATCGTCCTCGCAGGTTTTTTAGGATTTTCAGGCAAGTATCAATGGAAAGGAAGAACTATAAAATAGTTACCGGGCCAGCAATAAAAACACAGCAGGGGCTTTCTTTAGATCGGGCTGGTTTTTCTTCCATTCATCTATGGTCTGTGTTTTAATAAAAGCATCCGGCGCTCCTATACTCTCTGCTATGCAAAGGCGTGTGTTGCCATTGCAATTCTTTACAAGGTCGTTTAGCATATTGTTATTCCGGTAGGGTGTTTCTATAAATAACTGTGTCTGCTGTTCCTTTCGCGACGCATTTTCCATTGCTTTAATATACTGTCCACGTGCAGGCTCCTTAACCGGTATATAACCTTTGAAGCAGAAGCTTTGTCCATTAAGCCCGGAGGCCATAAGTGCCAGTATCAGAGAGCTGGGGCCTGTCAGGGGCACTACATGCGCACCTATTGTATGTGCTATGCCTGCCAGTATTGCTCCCGGGTCTGCTATTCCAGGGCAGCCGGCCTCGCTCATCACCCCTACATCACTGCCCTCTTTCAGCCAATCTAATAGCAGTTTTGTATCTGCGCCGGTGTGTTTATCAATTTCAGAGAATTGCAAAGTATCTATAACCAGGGTTGGGTGCAATAACTTTATGAACCTCCGGCCAGTGCGGGCATTCTCTGCAAAAAAGTGTTTGATATGAACTGTTTCTGTCCGCACCTCAGGCGATAAGGTTTGCAATGCACCATCCACAATGGGCAGGGGTATCATGTATAATTTACCTAATGGCTTCATCAGGCATTAAAAATAGTGTTTTGCAGCGTATATGGTACTCATCCCCTATTTTCGGGTTATGATATTGCCGGAATCGTTTTACCAAAGAAAGGATGTAGTGAAAATAGCCAAAGAGTTGCTGGGCAAAGTACTGGTAACTAACATCAATGGCATTTACACATCGGGGATGATAGTGGAAACCGAAGCCTATGCAGGCGCGGTAGATAAGGCATCTCATGCATTTGGCAACAGGCGTACCCGGCGCACCGATATCATGTATAGCCATGGTGGCGTAGCATATGTGTACCTGTGCTATGGCATTCACCACCTGTTTAATGTAGTGACCAATGTACAGGATGTGCCCCACGCTGTGTTGGTTCGTGCCATAGAACCCCTGGAGGGCATAGAATACATGCTGGAAAGACGGAGGAAAGAAAAGCTATCGCCCATACTTACCGCTGGGCCTGGAGCTATGAGCCAGGCGCTAGGGCTGCATACAGTACATACAGGGAAACCCCTACAGGGCCCGGACGTATCTATTGAAGACCAAGGAATAAAGATAAATGCTAAAGACATAGTATCAGCTACACGGGTAGGTGTAGCCTATGCTGCCGAAGATGCAATGCTGCCCTACCGTTTCTACATAAAAGGGAATAAATATGTGAGTAAGGGGAAAGGCTTATAAAAGGCCTAAAATAGAAAAACCGGCGCGAGGCCGGTTTTTCTTATTATATAATATCTTGAATTAGAATTTAGGACAAGCAAAGTTGTAAGTAGGGGATGCTTCGTGATGATTAATGCAACCATTGTAAATGAATGAGAATTCATAAGCACCTGCACCGCCTGTAGCCGGAGTAAAGCTAGATACGTTTACATCGTAACTAAGACCGAACTGCATTTTAGCATACTGGAAGCCAACGTAAGGAGATATCGCATCCTGGTAACGGTACCATCCACCTAAATAAAGGATGGTGTTTTTCTGAAACTCAGGATCGTGGCCCGGATTCAGTACAAATCCTACAGCCGCACCTAACATTATTTCAGTAGCTGAAGCCTGTGTCTGGTAAAGACCGCTTGCATAAAGCACTACATCCTGGTTCAGATCGAAAGAACCGCCGAGGTAAGCTGTCTGGCGTGAATGTATCTGGTGATTACCTGAAAGGAATGTTTCAACCGGCTGGGTAAGGTGGTAATAAGATATACCTGCATAAGCAGTAGCATGCTCAGCTACATGGCCGGAATACATAAGACCAACATTGTAATCAGGATAGGTAAGATCGGCATTACCGAAAACTTCCTGTGTACTATATGGGGTACCGCCTGTAAATGCATCGAACTGATCTTCAAATTTTAGTTTGTTGAAATCAAGATTTTTCTGCACCAGGTAGCCCTGTACGCCAAAAGATAATGTATGCTGCTTATCCTTACCGAATGCTTTGTGGTAAGCCAGAGACAGACCAACTGTAGTGTTAGACAAACCTCCAAGACCTGAACGATCGTAGAGGCCTATGATACCCACACCGAGCGCATCGCCTTCGGGAAGTTTATTTTTCAGCGCTGCCATATCGAAAGATACAGTACCGGTAATGTAGGGATTACTGGATACGCTAGCCCACTGTGAGCGGTAATTTGCAGCCACACGTACATCGCACTGTGTAAGGCCGGTAAGTGCCGGGTTTAGAGTGAGGGGTGATGTAAAATATTGAGTAAAGTGTACATCCTGGGCCATCAATGAACTCGTCATCATCATTGCAGCACTCACCCCTAGTAATATTTTTTTCATCTGGGAACGTTTATGATTTGTGTTTAACAAAATTTTCTGAAAGCAAAATAGGATTAATTCTCCTATTATACAAGACATAGTTAAATAATATTTTGGTTGGGTATCATGCAAAGATAGTTTAGGTACGTTTTCCCCTATTTATCCACACATTTAACCGTTTCCACCCGCTAATTATTGTATATATGTGCTAAAAAAACAAAAAAAGGATGCAAAAGTACTTTTTACATAACCATAACAATGTGCTACTGATGCTGGCATGATTGTAATATGCTAAATCATGAAAAAACGTCCTAAAAACGATCATTATGAGCACAGCAAAATTCTTATTGTACGCCGCGGCAGGAGCTGCGATTGTATACCTGCTTACAGCAGACAAGGCCAAGGGCCTCCGTGACGAGATAGCCGATAACGCCGGAGAATGGAAAGATAAACTTGGCAAATTGGCTTCTGACACCTCAGATAGCCTTACCGATCTGAAAAAACGTATTAAGAAAGAAGCAGGATCGCTGACAGATGATGCCCGTGAAAAAATCACCAGCATACTGGACGAAGGCACCAAAACTGCAAAGAGTGTTAAGAATTCTGCTGCAAAACAGCTTTCTTAATATCCAAAATTCAATTAAAATGGCCTGCTTTTACGATAAAGCAGGCCATTTTTTTGATAAAAAGATATTTTAGCAAAAAGTGCAATTCTTTGTATGTTGTGCGGCCATTATCTTATTAAATGCCTTTTACGTTCTCTCACCCTGCATTAGTACTACCATTACTTAATAAAAGAAAGATAAGGGTATCTGCTACAGGCTTGATAATCGGTAGCATTATTCCCGATTTTGAAGCATTTCTATGCCCGGGGTGCGATAAAATATATAGCCATACCTGGAAAGGCGTATTCTGGTTCAACCTGCCACTTGCACTCGCGGTGGCTTTTGTCTATCATATAATAGTAAGGGATATGCTGGTCAATAACCTCCCCAGCTTCTTAAGAAAACGTTTTTCCGTCCTTACACACTACAATTGGATACATTATTTCCGCAAACATTGGGTAATGGTGATCTTGTCCATGCTAGTGGGGATATTTTCCCACTTGCTATGGGATGCATTTACCCATCTGAACCTGCGGTACCCGGATGCCACCTATTCACAGGTAAGATTTTTAGGGCATCGCCTTTACCTATTGCTCCAATACTCTAATTCACTGATTGGCCTTGCAGTGGTAATTGGATATATAGCACGTATGCCCCAGCATCAGTTAATAAAAGTACGGCGTTCACCCTTTGCATACTGGCTGCTTGTGGGCATCTTCGGCACAATAACGGGAGCTATCATTGCCAATAATACCACAGACTACATAGATATCATATTCTACATCAATACCTGCATATCATCAGCCCTACTTGGATTAACACTTACCTCACTGCTCTTTAAATATGGATAAATAGAAAACGGGACAGCTAAGCTGCCCCGTTAGAAAAGTTATTATTTATTGATGCTATACATTCGTATCAGAAACATCAGTACGGGTAACCGTTGTGCGGCTAACATCTGTACGTGAATCTACATTTCCGCCTCTGCCGCGCATCATCGCAAATAAAATAAGCGCTAAAACAATAATGCCTACTATCCAAACCCATGGCTGAGAAAGCAAGCTGCTGTCGGGGACTGTAGCAGTGGTTGTATTGGTACTGGTAGTAGTTGTATGCGCGTCAGTGTTAGCTGTAGTTGCATTGTCCTGCGCCATCGCATACATACTATTGCTTACGGCAAGTACAACTGTGGCCAGATACATTTTGTAGTTTTTCATAATTCGTGTTTTTGGTTAGTTATATATGTTTTGTTAAACATTTTAAAAACTGTGCCATTATAAAGCATGAGCTTGAAAATCACAGAAAAAAAGAATGTCATAAAGTTGATATAAAACTAATATGGCGAAATAATTGAAAAAAACCATTGCAGAAATAACAGGATTAGCCGTGCTGGGTGGGCTAATCAAACTTATGCCCCCCTATCATCAGTAAAAAACTTAGCAAACACCGAACAGAGAAAATGAATACGGCACCGTGTAGGTGCCGTATTCATTTTTATATTTTATAAACTAACTACATTTTCCACGTTTTATTTTGGAAACGGCTGGCTACCACCAGATCTTTACTGCCTGGTGTGTATGTGTAAAAACCTTCGCCCGATTTAGCACCATAAAAACCTGCCTGTACCATATTGGCAAGCAGTGTGGCAGGAGCGTATTTCTGGTTGCCGAAGCCCATGTGCAGCACATTCATTATTGAATAGCAGGTATCCAGACCTATAAAATCCGCAAGCTGTAGCGGACCCATAGGGTGCGCCATACCCAGCTTCATAATAGTATCAATTTCCTCTACACCGGCTACGCCTTCCTGCAAAGCAAGAATAGCCTCGTTGATGAGTGGCATAAGGATACGGTTAGATATAAAACCAGGATAATCATTTACCACACAAGGCACTTTGCCCAGGTATTTAGAAAGGTCGTAAACCAGTTGTGTAACGGTAGCATCTGTAGCATAGCCATTTATGATCTCTACCAGCTTCATAACCGGTACGGGATTCATAAAGTGCATACCTATCACTTTGCCCGGGCGCTTTGTATAAGAGCCAATACGGGTAATGGAAATAGAAGATGTATTAGTAGCCAGTATAGTATGCTCCGGGCATGCCTTATCCAGCTCCTGGAATATTTTGATCTTAAGATCTATATTCTCAGTTGCAGCTTCTATCACCAGGTCTGCATCTTTCACAGCCTCTGCCATATCAGTATAGGTTACTATCCTGCCCAGTGCAGTCTGCTTTGCCTCTTCGGTCAGTGTATTTTTAGATACCTGCCTGTCCATGTTTTTACCAATGGTGGCAACAGCCTTATCTAAGGCAGCCTGCTTCACATCCATCATGTGTACGCTAAAGCCGCTTTGGGCAAATACGTGACTGATACCATTGCCCATAGTGCCGGAGCCTATAACGGTAACGATTTTTAATTTTTCTAGCATATGGCGCGTATTTTCGTTAATGCCGGCATGTTCCAGTTTTACCGGAGTTTCAGTAGTTTGTAACATTAAATAAATATTTTAAAACGTGCCCAAGGTAGGGTAAAAAGTCAAAACTAAAAGATTAATACCCAAAAGAATATTTACATTATTCCTTATTAATATTCATAGAAAAATAAATAATAGTAGCCGTAAGAATGTGGATATTTAACAAAACAGGGAGCTATTATTATATAAATTTAGGTCTCTAAGTATGGATATACAGCGTGCCACCCCGGTGAACGAAGTGCTGGCAAAACTTATATTTCTTGTATTGCCTACAGCACTGGTCAGTTATTTTTTACTGGTCAATGTAAATCAGTATTATTCCATCTTACGCAACAGTGCTTTTGAGCAGACACTTTACTTTACAACCGGCATGGTGGCAGGCACTCTTTTCTATGCCTTCCGTTTCCGGTTTTTTCCCGCCTTTGCGTTATTAATGCTGGGGCTTTATACAATATATAAAGGGCTGGACAAATTAGCAGTGGGTGAATTCGACTCGTTTTTTATATCCGTTCAGTTCATGGCATTTGCTGTATTGTTTACCGCAGGGTGGCTGATAGGTTGGGGATTTGTGCGGCTGCGGTACTGGTCTGTATTTATTGCTGCATCCTTATTATGTGCCTGCATACTGGTTATAGCTAAAGCTAATGCAGATACCGTATATGGATTGCTGCGCTCCTTTACTCCTGCTGTACTGTATGCGGTGTACATCATCTTTACCGCCGAGCAGATATATGGGTATAAGGATAAATCACAAAAATTCTGGTGGTACTTAAGCAGGCGCCTATTTTTATTTGGGCTTATTGCCATACTGCTCCTAGGCGGTGTTGTTTACCTGATGCGCGGTGAGATAAAGGAAACCGTGGCCAACTATGGCGGCGGTGGCAAGGAAGGCAGCAATAGCATGCTGAAAAAAAATAAGGACAACACATTTGACCTTAAAAATTACTCACGCCTGCAAAGCAGCCTGAGCAGAAGCAATGATCTTCTTTTTTGCGCACACATAGATAATTTCTTTCCTAATTCACAGATACCAAACCCGCTATACCTCACAGCTTTCTACTACACTAAATTTGATACACTAACAGAAACCTTCGAGCGGGATGCTACCATACCCTTTAATGATCTTTTTGAGCCGGACCCGTCAAAAATCCCATTATTTTCTACCCGGCAGGATAGTACCGTTATCACTAATAGCTTATCTGACAGGGGAAGGAAAATTGTAGACATAGAAGTGTATAGCAAGAACCTCTCCCCTACTACCTATCTGGCACCTAATGTAGGCTACTTTGTACAGCCGGTAACTGTGGAGAAAGACTTTAGAAGTGAATTTAAAACCGCATTCAGGGCTAAGAGTTATGTATCAGAACTGAATAGCGCCTATTTCGTCTATAACTCGCAGGATGAGCAGCTTAAGAAATTCCAGGCTATGCGCTTCAGCGTATTGCGAAAGGCAGAAGGTTATGGAAAAATGGACCGCGGGTTCATGAGCTACTACACCTTTATGCCTGCAAATGCCAAGTTCAGGCAGATAAGTGATCTAGCTCATAAAGTAACGGGAAATGCCACCACTGCGGTAGATAAAGTAATAGCCATACGCGACTACTTCCTGTCAAAGAATGAGAACGGGGAGGCATTGTACAAATACACTGATAACCCGGGCGTACCGGATATACCCAGCGCATCGAAGCTCATGTACTTTCTTTTTGAAAACCATAAAGGGTACTGTGCATACTATGCAGGCGCCACCCTATTTATGCTCCGTTCATTAGGCATACCATCGCGTATAGCTGTAGGCTTCCTTACTATGGACAGGAGCGACAAGAACAAGGGCTGGTACTGGTACTATGCAGACCAGGCACATGCATGGGTGCAGGTTTACTTTCCTGGTTTTGGCTGGATAGATTTTGACACTACGGTCGGCAACAGCGATGCACGCGAAAGCCCTAAGCCCGATGGCACCCCGCCAACACAGCCTCCTAAGGCCTGGTTGGCTGCTGAAGGCCTGGTAGAAGAAGTAGATACTGCAAAAAAGATAATGAAGATGCAGGTGAAGCAAATGGTATTTCATGATAAGGAATACAAGCTGTCTACATCCGCAGATGTGAATATGGATGTAAAAGTTGCTGTTATAAGGATAGATAGCACTGATGTGCCATTGAGTACCCTGCACAAAGGGGATTCGGTGACTGCCGTATCTTATGCAGATAAAATGAAGGAAATGACCATTACTGCTGCTGACAATGGTAACAGTATTGTAAAGCGTTTCCCCGACCCCGCACCCATTGATGAAGTGTACCTGAAAAGAAAGAATGTATCAAAGCAGGAAGAAAAACAGGCGGTTGTAAAGAAGGAAAAAACTATCTCAGCCCGGCAGGTAATGATCCTCAGTATCAGCATAGTTTGTGGATTACTTTTATTATTCCTGCTGATACCCGCAATAATATATACTTACTACCTGCTGCGATATAAAAATGCCAGACCGGCCAACAAAGGCTACTGGGCGTACAGGACGGCCAGCTATTACCTGCACCAGCTGGGTATAACAAGAGGTATAGCTACCCCTATGCAATATGCCCGCAAAGTGGTAGATCCGCAGTATGGTACCAGCCTTACCCAATTTATGAACGTGTACCTGAAACAAAAGTATGCCGGGCAAACACTAAATACCGCCGAGCAGCAAACTATAGAAAGCTTCCTTGTACCATTCCTGAAGAGAATAAAGAAATCTATACCCTTCCATAAGCGGTTTGGAGCATTTATGAATACTTTACGTAGTATCAGCTTTTTTGTAGCTCCCGAAGACGAAAAAGAAATGTAAGTTTGACCCTGCAAGCAGGATTTTAATAGATGATAATATCAATAATATAGGAAGATGCAGCATGAAAAAGTAAATGAAAAAGGACGCCCGCTGCGGTCTGTAAGAATACTCTGGATAGTATTTTTCCTTGGGGTCATAGGTTTCACTTTAGTGATCGTTATGATCAATTCAGGGTTTATGGGCTACATGCCCTCTATGGCCGAACTGGAAAACCCAAGTAGTGCCATATCATCTGATGTATATGCCGCAGATGGCACCCTGATAGGTAGGTATTTTGTTCAGGACCGCTCTAACAGTAAATACTCAGAGATATCCCAGAATGTTTACCATGCGCTCCTTGCCACAGAGGATGCCCGTTTTTATGAACACTCCGGCATAGATGCCGTGGGTACTATTGCCATCCCTTTTTATTTATTAGCTCACAAAAAGAGGGGCTCGTCCACTATAACACAGCAGCTTGCTAAGAACCTTTTTCCGCGTAAGAATGAAAATATGTTTACCCTGCCCTTTATAAAACTAAAGGAATGGGTACTGGCCGTGAAGCTGGAACGTAATCTTACCAAGGATGAGATCATTACCCTGTACCTGAATACCGTTCCTTTTAGTGATAATGTTTATGGCATAAGGAATGCTTCGCTTACATTCTTTAATAAGGGTGCTGATAAATTAAGTGTGGATGAAGCTGCAGTACTGATAGGAATGCTTAAAGGCAATACCATTTATAACCCACGCCGCCATCCCGAACGCTCTCTGGAACGCCGCAATACGGTGATAGACCAGATGAATAAGTATAACTACATTACTGATGCCCAGGCCATAGAATTCGAAAAAAAACCGATAGTACTGGACTATCATAAACTGGATTATCATGAAGGGATAGCACCTTATTTCAGGCAGGTAGTGGAGCACCAGGTTAAGGAAGCCTGCAAAAGCCTGAAAAAACCGGATGGCACTAATTACGATATTTATAAAGACGGCCTAAAGATATATACCACCCTGGATGTGCGGATGCAGCGCTATGCGGAGCTGGCAGTAGAACAACACATGGCGGAAATTCAAAAAATATTTATTTCGCAGAAAGGGTATAGGGACGGTAGCATATGGGAAAAGCATAAAGACATCCTGATGTCCAGCATTAAGTCATCAGACAGGTACCAGATGCTGCAAGACCAGGAGATGGGTATTGAAGACATTCTGAAAGAATTTGATAAGCCTATTAAGATGCGGGTGTTTGCATGGAATAAGTACCACTACAAGGATACTGTTATGACCCCAGCTGACTCCATTAAATACATGAAGTTGTTTCTGCAAGCCGGCTTTATGGTCATGGATCCATTTACCGGCGAGGTAAAAGCCTGGGTAGGCGGTATAGACCATACGTTTTTTCAGTACGATCACGTAAATATTAATACAAAACGACAGGTTGGTTCTACCATTAAACCTTTACTCTATTGCCTTGCAGTTGATAATGGTATTTCGCCCTGCAGCAATGTATCTACCCTGCCCCAGGAATTTCCGACCATGACGCATCCTTACGATGCAGGAGGATATAAAAAATTTGGCCCGACACTGACCATGGGCAAAGCGCTTGCGTTATCAGTAAATAATGCAGCTCTTTACCTGCTGAAACAAGTAGGCATCAATGCATTTGTTGATTTTGTGCACAAGTGCGGCATTACCAGTAATGTAGAGAAGTATCCATCGTCTGCATTGGGTGTATCAGATATTTCATTGTTCGAAATGCTGGGAGCGTATACCATGTTCCCTACAGGGGGCATACATACCGACCCTATGTATATAAGTCGTATAGAAGATAAGAACGGCTCATTGCTAAAGAACTTTACACCCGGTCAAAAAGAACTGATCAATGCCAATACCGCTTTTAAAATGGTGAAGCTGATGCGTGGTGTTATAGACTTTGGTACGGGTAGGCGCATGCGCTATCGGTATAATATCAAAAGTGATATAGCCGGTAAGACAGGTACCACCAACAAGCAATCGGATGCATGGTTCATAGGCTACACCCCACAGATAATAGCAGGTGTATGGGTAGGTTGCGAGGATCCGTCCTTTCACTTTGGCAGCGAGGAACTGGGACAGGGGTCTGCTTCTGCACTTCCTATATGGGCCAAATTCATAGTTAGCGCTTATGCCGATAAGGCACTCAACATAAATCCGGATGCCAAATTCAAGCAGCCGGAGAATTTTGACGACTGCGATGTGAGTGACCCTACCAGCCTGGAAAGGGCAAACACTTATAATGGAAGCTCTAAACCCGCTGATGAACCTGAACCTACTGAAGAAGTGCCGCCTGTTGACTGGCAGCCATAGCAATACTTAATGAATAAAGTAAAGATCATCAACGATCCTGTTTACGGCTTCCTTCGTTTTCCGGAGCCGGAACTGATGCAGATAATAGAACATCCGTGGTTTCAGCGATTAAGGAATATACGGCAGATGGGTCTCGCCTACCTGGTATATCCCGGCGCCATGCATACCCGTTTTCATCATTCGCTGGGCGCATGCCACCTGATGGATAAGGCACTGGATGAATTGAAAACAAAAAATATAGAACTGAGCAAGGAAGATTGCCTGGCCGCGCGTATGGCTATATTGCTGCACGATGTAGGGCATGCCCCTTTCTCCCACTCGCTGGAGCATACATTAGTAGAGGGTGTATCGCACGAAACCATATCGCACATCATTATGCAAAGGCTTAATGAGGAATTTGATGGTATGCTGGATAGGGCCTTACAAATATTTGATTCCTCATTTCCTAAAAAATACCTGCATCAGCTTGTATCAAGCCAATTGGATGTAGACCGTATGGATTACCTGAACAGGGATAGCTTTTATACAGGCGTTTCAGAAGGGGTCATCGGGTACGACCGTATTTTGCAAATGCTTACCGTAAGGAACAATGAACTGATGGTAGAGGAAAAGGGCGTACACTCAGTTGAGAAATTTATTGTAGCCCGCAGATTAATGTACTGGCAGGTATATCTTCATAAAACAGTACTTGGTGCCGAACAATTGCTGATCAATATATTTAAGAGGGCACGGCACCTGGCTTTGGATGGTGTTCATCTGTTCACTACCAGACCAATGCATTATTTTCTATATATTGATGGTAAATTAACCCAAAAAGATTTTGAAGAGACACCCCTCCACCTGCAGCAATTTTGCGAACTGGATGACTATGATGTGCTTACCTGTATAAAAGAATGGCAAATGCATGATGATAAAGTATTATCCATGCTATGTAAAATGATGATTTTACGGAAATTGTATAAAGTTAGCTTCAGTCAGCAATCTTTGGCAAGCAATTTGGAGCAGAAGGAAGAGGAGTTAAAAAAGAAGTTGGATATACGTAAAGAAGACATGCATTATTTTGCATTTACAGGTACTACATCAAATAGCACTTACAATGCAGATGACGAGCAGATATGTATAGCTATGAAAGATGGAAGCGTAAGAGATATATCCGAAATAGATAATTCATTAGTTAACCAAACACTTGCCCGACCCGTAGTTAAAAACTACATTTGCTATATTCAACCCTGAAAACAAGATAAATAACAATAAAATCATTCATTAATTGTTTTACATTAATGAAACAACACATTATACCTCATGCAATTTAGCGCGCTGCAAATAGCTACATTGATCAACGGCAGGATAGAGGGAAATCCCGATGCCAAGGTAAGCCATGTAGCTAAGATAGAAGATGCCGGCGAGGGTGCGCTTAGCTTTATTGCCAACCCAAAGTATGAGGAGCATCTCTATAAGTCAAACGCCTCTATAATAATCATAAATGACACGCTGGAAATAACCGGCGAGGTAAAACCAACCATGATAAGGGTAAAAGACGCATATAGCGGCTTTGCCTTATTGCTGGAAAAGTATAATGATATAATATCCGGTACTGGTAAAAAAGGAATTGAGCAACCTTCCTATATATCCCCCACCGCCAAAGTAGGAAAGGATGTGTACATAGGTGCATTTACCTACATAGGCGACAATGTAACTATTGGTGATAGTGTACAGGTATACCCGGGCTGCTATATAGGAGATAACGTGGTAATAAATGACCACACTAAAATATTTGCCGGAGTAAAAATATATGACGATTGCAAATTAGGCACCCGGGTGGTAATACACTCAGGCACCGTAGTAGGCGGTGATGGCTTTGGGTTTGCACCACAAAATGACGGCTCCTATAAAAAGGTACCGCAAATAGGAAATGTAATAATAGAGGATGATGTAGAGATAGGTGCTAATACTACTATAGACCGTGCTACAATGGGTTCCACCTACATCCGCAAGGGTGTGAAGCTGGATAACCTGATACAGATAGCGCACAATGTGGATATAGGGGAGCATACTGCAATAGCCGCGCAATCAGGAGTATCGGGGAGCACCAAAGTAGGCAAGGGGTGTGTAATAGGCGGCCAGGTAGGTATGGTAGGCCATATACAAATAGCGGATGGCACTAAGATAGGCGCGCAGAGCGGCTTGTCTAAATCTGTAACTACCCCCAACACTTCTATAAACGGCGCCCCGGCGTTCGATTATAAAAGTTCATTAAAAAGTCACGCAATTTTTAGAAATTTGCCCGAGTTACAGCAGCGCCTGTTAAAACTGGAAGATACTGTTCAGGAACTTACATCGCTGTTGCTTAATCAAAATATGGAAGTAAAGAAGTGAGTACAGGTACCTTACTGAATACGGATAAAAAAACGAACGAAGCAACATTGCAATCTTCAAATAATGCCCAAAACCAACAGACACTCAAAGGTTCTGTAACGTTGAATGGTGTAGGCCTGCATACAGGCGCACATGTAACCATGACCATGCGTCCCGCTAACCCGGGATATGGTATCCGCTTCCAGCGGATAGACCTGCCAGAGAAGCCCGTGGTAAAGGCCGATGTGGATTTTGTAACTGACACATCCCGCGGCACAACAATAGAACATAATGGCGCACGCGTCAGCACTATAGAGCATACCCTTTCTGCTTTGGTTGGCATGGGCGTAGACAATGTGCTTATAGAGTTGGATGGCCCGGAAGTACCTATACTGGATGGCAGCGCGCGACAGTTTATAGAAGCAATAGAAAGTGCGGGCATCCAGGAGCAGGAAGCTAAGCGTGTTGTATATTCTATAGATACCAACATACATTATTACGACCCGGTAAAGAATGTAGATATGCTGGCGGTACCATCTACCGAGTACCAGATAACCACCCTTATTGACTTCAATTCGCCTGTGCTGGGTACACAGCACGCTACCCTGAAGCATATTTTGGAATTCAGGGATGAGATAGGCCCTTGCCGTACCTTCTGCTTTCTTCACGAGTTGGAATACCTGCTGGATAATAACCTGATAAAGGGCGGAGATGTAAGCAATGCCATAGTAGTGGTAGATAAGGTAGTTAGCGATGAGGAGCTGTTCCGGCTTGCAAAGGTCTTTAATAAGAATAAGATAGAAGTAAAGCAGGAAGGCATCCTGAACAACGTACAACTGCATTTCCCTAACGAACCTGCACGCCATAAGCTATTGGATGTGGTAGGTGACCTTGCACTGATAGGCTATCCTATAAAGGCGCATATAATAGCCAGCAGACCCGGCCATGCCTCGAATGTAGAATTTGCCAGGAAGATAAAGCAATATATAAAGAAGAATAAGCACCTTTCCGGTGTACCGCATTATAACCCTAACCAGGAGGCCATCTATGATATTACCAAGATAGAAAAGGCATTACCCCATAAGTATCCTTTCCTGCTGGTAGATAAGATAATAGAACTGAGTGATAATCACGTAGTGGGTATTAAGAATGTTACATTCAATGAACACTTTTTCCAGGGCCATTTTCCAGGCAACCCTGTAATGCCGGGTGTGCTGCAGATAGAAGCGCTGGCGCAAACGGGTGGCATACTGGCGCTGAATAACTACAGCGACCCGGAGAATTACGATACCTACTTTCTTAAAATAGATAAGGTACGCTTTAAGCAAAAAGTGGTGCCGGGCGATACTCTGATATTGAAACTCGAATTACTCAATCCTATACGCCGTGGCATATGTGAAATGCGCGGTACCGCATATGTAGGCAACAGGCTAACGGTAGAAGCGGAACTGGTAGCGCAAATAGTACGAAAAGACAAGAAATGATCCACCCATTAACGTACATACACCCCGACGCCAAAATAGCGCCTAACGTAAAAATAGATCCATTCACCACTGTACATAAAAATGTAGAGATAGGTGAAGGTACCTGGATCGGATCGAACGTGACCATAATGGAAGGTGCGCGTATAGGAAAGAACTGCAGGATATTCCCCAGTTCTGTTATATCCGCAATACCGCAGGACCTGAAGTATAAGGGCGAGGACACGCTGGCCATAATAGGCGACAATACTACCATACGTGAGTGCGTAACCATAAACAGGGGCACATCTGATAAGAATAAGACCAAGATAGGCAACAACTGCCTTATCATGGCCTATACCCACATAGCGCACGATTGCGAAATAGGCAACTACTGCATATTCTCAAACAACACCACACTGGCAGGGCATATAACTGTAGGCGATTATGTAGTGCTGGCCGGCCTCACAGCCGTACAGCAATTTGTACGTATTGGGTCTCATGCTTTTGTAACAGGCGGTTCGCTGGTTCGCAAAGATATTCCTCCGTATGTGAAAGCTGCCCGTGAGCCGCTATCCTATATGGGTGTTAACTCGGTTGGCCTCAAAAGAAGAGGTTATTCCATGGAGAAGATCAACCACATACTCGATATTTACCGTATACTCTTCGTGCGCGGATACAATGTATCTAAAGCATTGAACATCATAGAAACTGATATTCCCGTATCTGATGAGCGCGATGAGATCATCAGTTTTGTACGCGATACAGGTCGTGGTATCATGAAGGGTTACATCCGCCGACACAATGAAGATATCGCTTAATACAGTCAGCAAGCGGTTCCAGCGGAACTGGATATTCAAAGAAATAAGCTATTCATTTTCTACACCCGATGCCTATGCTTTGCTTGGGCATAATGGCAGCGGTAAATCTACATTACTGCGCATTATAGCAGGGATGCAGGCGCCGTCTATCGGCTCAGTCGATTATTATTTAGCAAACAAAGCACTGGATCCGGCAAGCCTCTATACCCATATCAGCTTCTGTGCCCCCGGGCAGGAAATAGTAGAAGAACTGACCTTACGGGAGTTCCTTGACTTTCATTTTTCTTTTAAGAGGCCGCTACCCTCGCTGGATATTGATAAAATAATATTCCTTAGCGGCCTGAAGGATGTTGCTGAAAAACCTATAGCAGATTTTTCTTCGGGCATGAAACAACGGGTAAAGCTGGCTCAGGCTATATTTTCCGACACACCTATCCTGTTGCTCGATGAACCCTGCACTAATCTGGATCAGCAGGGCGTAGAGCAGTACCGCGAATGGATACAGGAATATGGTATGGGCAGGTTGGTTATTGTTGCATCCAATGATGTGCGTGAATACTTCTTCTGCAGGGAACACCTGACAATGGAAGACTATAAATAACTACTGCTTCCGCATATATATTTCTCCCCACGCATTCCCGTTGCTTACCCTGTATACTCTTTTATATGCAGTATTGTGCTCAATACTTTCGTACCTCGTATCGGGCTCTATATTATCAAAGACAATATAATCTGTAGCGCTATCTATTTGCACTTTTACATGAGTGAATACTACGTTGGAATGTAAGAAGCCTGTGTATGGCTTCTGAAAGTGCTCTCTTTCCTGGAATGATGACGCAGCAATATTTTTATCATAAAGATGGTGTGCCTCCATATAATCTACAAGCCCCTCCTCCACTCTCATACCATTAAAGGCACCAAGGTTAGTATCTTCTAAGTTTGTATCGCGCCTGAAACCGTACAAACCAATTAAAATAACTACCCCTAAAAGCCCATAGTACATTGCAGATGGCCATCTGTCTACCAGTCTTACAAAATACCATGCTGTCAGTATCAGCAATAATACCATAGCACACATTACATACCGACCGGTAAAGAAATTGATGCAGGAAAAGCATAAATAGGCAGCGAGAAAATAGAGTGTGGGGTATAAAAATCGGTCTGCCTTACCATCCTTATTTAATCTGATGAACATGGCGGCACCTATTCCTAAAGCTATAAGAACAAACGCGCCAAGGACGGCAGCAGGCAAGGACGGCAGCTTATTGGCAAATAGGACGTAAAATGCTATGCCTGGCAATAATGAAGCGGCATACCATACATTTTGAAAACGGATAGCTGTAGTAAGTGATAAGAGCAGGAGTACCTGGTACACCAGATACCGGTTATTGTTGTAAAACAATAATTCAAGATAGTTGGTAAACTTCCCGTATATGCTATGCCCTATCATCCCCATGTGTTCGGGGAATAGATACCAGCCATTTATTTTTTTCTGAATTATATAGAATATACCTATTGCTATTCCTGATAATAGTAGGGAGCAGAACATTTTTAGGCGTACTACAAATATTTCTTTTTTGTTAAGCACCAGGTACAAAAAAGAATGTATTCCCAATATCAGCCCCAGCACAAGCCCACTCTCTTTTGTAAGTAATAAAGCAGTGCAGCAGATAAAGGTAGCGACCGGCTTTTTTGCGTAATAAAAATACAATGACAGCAGCACAAATAACGACACCATTATTTCCGGCAATAAAAACGTTGCCTGTACAAAGAACATTACCTGCACACAGAGCATGCCTGCGGCAAATAACGCAACCCGCCTGTCAAATACCTTACGCGATACTTCATACACGCTGACGATTAGCAATGCGGAAAGGAATAGCGCAAAACTGTGTTGCGATACATGGCTATCGCCAAAAACACGCATCCATGCCCCGGCAGCAGCATAAAACAACAATGGGTGGCCACGTGAATAAAAAATGTCTATCGCATTCGGCATCAGGCTGGGCCCGTGCTTATACATTAGTTCTATCGCTGGTGCATATGACCATGACTCATCCCAGTAAAAGGGGTAATGTAGGTGGGGCAGCTTTAAAAACAGGAACACAGCAAGCAGTATGAAAAGCATCCAACGCTCTCTGAAATATTGTGTTAGTGAATTATTTATCGGAGAAGAATGGTTATTCATCAGAGATAGCTGCGCGATTTGATATAATTTAGGCTAAAATAAATAATACCTGCCAAAGAGAGCTATAATGTATTAATGAGGGCGATTACACAAGCATATAAGAACGCCTATAGCGGGCTATCACCATCTACCTGGTGGCTATCGCTGGTGATGCTCATTAACAGGAGCGGCACTATGGTATTGCCCTTTATGACGTTATACCTCACCCGCTCATTGCATTACAGCATAGGCAGGGCAGGCATTGTAATGTCCCTGTTTGGGGCCGGCTCTATATTTGGGGCTATGATAGGCGGCAAGCTTACCGATAAGTTTGGCTTCTATTATATCCAGATGGCGGCGCTGTTATGTGGGGGTATTTTCTTTATACTACTGGGTCAAATGAACAGCTACCCACTCATTTGTATTTTCGTTTTTATACTCAGTCTTTTTAATGATGCTTTTAGGCCGGCAAATTCCACAGCTATTGCGCACTATAGTAAACCGGAGAACAGAACGCGCTCCTACTCGCTTAACAGGCTGGCAATAAACCTGGGCTGGGCGGTAGGTGGTGCGATGGGCGGTTTTATAGCGTCCAGGAATTATCATCTGCTTTTCTGGATAGATGGGCTGACCAATATTTTTGCCGCAATACTTTTAAGGGCAGTATTGGCACCAACCAGGAATAATGCTACCCCAAAGATTAAGGACGCAACGCCAAAAGCGCTCACCACTTCGCCTTATAGGGATAAGCCGTATATCGGTTTTATAATCCTTACCACTTTATTCGCGTATACCTTTTTCCAGATCTTTTCTACCATCCCGGTTTTCTATGTGAAAGAGTTGCACATGAGCGAGGCTACTATTGGAATGGTGATGGCAATAAACGGCATACTGATAGCGCTATTTGAAATGGTGACCATTACCCGGCTGGAAGGCAGGCGGCACAACCTCTTTTATATTACGAGTGGTACGTTTGTAATAGGCTTGGCATTTATAGCTTTTAATGTATTGCCGGGAATGCTATCATTGGCTATAATAGCTATGCTACTGACTACGGTTGGCGAAATGCTGTCCATGCCGTTTATGAACGCCTACTGGATAGGTAGGTCATCTACTGATAACCGGGGCAGATATGCAGCCCTCTACTCCATTGCGTGGTCTTCTGCTCAAGTGCTGGGACCCGGCACAGGTGCAGCCGTAGCTGAATACGCGGGCTTTCGTACATTATGGTGGTTGATAGGCGGCATTTGTATGCTGACAAGCGCAGGTTACTATCTATTGAGAAGATACAGCACCTAATGGTACTGCCGCTCGCCAAATAGCAGGCTGCCAATACGTACCATATTGCCCCCTGCTGCTATTGCCTGTGGATAATCACCGCTCATGCCTATAGAACAGATAGAAAAGTATTTCTTTCCTAAAAAATAAGATTGGGAAAGGTTTTTGAATACTGCATATATCCGCTGGAAATCATGAAGAACTTTCCCCTCATCTTCCGTATTGGTAGCCATACCCATCACGCCGCATATCCGTACATGTGTCATAGACGCTGCTTGCGCTTCATAATGGTCTAGGCAATCTATCATTTCCTTTTCATCCATGCCAAATTTCGTCTCCTCTTCTGCTACATGCAACTGTAGTAATACATCTATCGTACGATTATTTTTAGCGGCCTGCTTTTCTATTTCCAATAGCAGGCGGAAACTATCTACAGCGTGGATCAGGTGAACGAATGGGGCAATATATTTAACCTTATTGCTTTGCAGGTGGCCTATGAAATGCCATTTGATATCTGCCGGTAATGCAGCCTGCTTTTCTATTAGTTCCTGCACATAATTTTCACCAAAATCAAGCTGTCCCAGGCTATGTAATGCAGTGATGTCTTCTATAGGTTTGGTTTTAGAAACTGCCACGAGGGTAATGCCGCTCGCATCAAATTCCTCCCGCAGTTGCTTCCATACCGGCTCATTCACCATTGCTGTTAGTATTGTTCCTGCTCGTTAGGGAAATCCTTGCTTTTTATATCAGCAATATAGCGGCCGGTGGCCGATTTAATATCATCATACAGGTTCAGGTACCTGCGCAGGAAACGGGGCGAAAAATCTTTTGTTATGCCCAGCATATCATGCATCACCAGTACCTGCCCATCTACATGCATGCCGGCGCCTATGCCTATCACGGGTATCTTTAATTCTTTTGCTACTTTTTTTCCAAGCGAAGCTGGTATTTTCTCCAGCACCAGGGCAAAGCACCCTGCCTCCTGTAGTATGCGTGCATTGTGCATCAGGGTTTCTGCTTCTTCTTCCTCTTTAGCGCGCACAGCATAGGTGCCAAACTGGTATATAGACTGCGGTGTAAGGCCCAGGTGGCCCATTACAGGCACACCCGCACTTATGATACGCCTGATAGATTCTACTACTTCTTCCCCGCCTTCCAGCTTTATAGCGTGTGCGCCGGCTTCCTTCATTATACGTATAGCTGTGTTCAAAGCTTCCTTACTATTACCCTGGTAGCTGCCAAAGGGCAGGTCTACCACTACCAGGCAGCGGGTAATAGCTCGTACCACGCTCTGCGCATGGTAGATCATATGCTCCAGGGTGATTGGCAATGTTGTCTCATGCCCGGCCATAACGTTGGAAGCCGAATCGCCTACCAGAATTACATCTATGCCCGCATCATCAAATATACGCGCCATAGAGAAATCGTACGCTGTAAGCATACTTATCTTCTCATCATGCTGCTTCATCCATTGAAGGGTGTGGGTGGTAACACGCTTTATTTCTCCGTGTATTGACATATGGCAAAATTAGATTAAAACATTAAGTGGCCTATATAAATATCTCCTGTGCCATATGCATGGCCCTTACAAATTCCGGGTCCTTGATACCTGTTTGTATGTTGTGGCTATCGCACCAGCTTTTCAGGCGTTCAGTCGCGATGTTGCCCACCAGTTCATCCTCTGCCATCGGGCAGCCACCTATACCATTCATAGCGCTGTCAAACCGCCTGCTGCCTGCTTCAAATGCAGCCTGTATCTTTTCTCCCCAACTATCGGGATGAGAATGAAAATGTGCGCCAAATTCCACCTCGCTGAATGCTGGTATCAGGTTGCAGAATAAATAGGCGATGGTATCTGGCACTGCCACGCCTACAGTATCAGATAGGGAGATGATCTTAATACCCAGGGCGCTCAGTTTGCCTACCCATTCTATAGCCACATCTGCGTTATACGCATCACCATAAGGATTGCCAAAGCCCATAGATATATATACTACCAGTTGCTTACCATGCTGCACACACAATTGCTGTATCTCTTCTACTTCCTTCAGCGATGCCGCAATAGATTTATTTGTATTCCTTTTCTGGAAGGTTTCTGATATGGAAAATGGGAAACCCAGGTAGCTGATCTGGTCATATTGTACCGCATCCTGCGCACCACGCGTGTTGGCAATTATAGCCAGCAACTTAGTATGGGTATTCGCCATGTTCAGCAAGGGTAGCACGTTCGCGGTATCTGCCATCTGTGGTATCGCTTTTGGTGATACAAAAGACCCGAAATCCAGCACATCGAAACCTACCTGCAGCAGCATATTCAGGTAGCGCACTTTTTCCTCAGTAGGTATCATGCGCTTCCATCCCTGCATTGCATCGCGGGGACATTCAACCATTGTAATACGTGACTGCATATATATAGTATCGTTCTGCAAAGTTAGATAATGGTTTCAGCTACGTAGGTATAGGAGTATTACCAAATCCTA
Source organism: Taibaiella sp. (assembly GCA_013815385.1). Lineage (GTDB taxonomy): Bacteria > Bacteroidota > Bacteroidia > Chitinophagales > Chitinophagaceae > JACDGL01. Next base: position 293,037 of record JACDGL010000001.1, read on the forward strand.
TTCCTTTATCAGTTCCAGAAATTTATTCATGCCCTTTATTTTCTGGTCGTCAAGGTAATATTTGATGTTTTGTGTATAGTATGTTTTAAGGTCGTAATAGGGAAATGGGTTTTCAGCTACCACTTCATCTATATGTGTCAAGCCTAGCGCATTGGCAGCATTGAATTGCTTTAAAAAATCTTCCGGTATTGGTTTATTTGCCACCCATGCGGCAAATACAAAGTCAAGACCCGTATGATCTTTCCATCCTGTAGCAAGGTCATAGGTATATTCAAAATTATTCAATTGCTTTAGCGCTCTGTCTCCAATTATTACACCGGCGCTGTCTGCGTTTATATACTCTATGTAATGTTCGGTTGCGGGCTTATAAGTTACTTCCTTTTTCCAGTGTTTTTCCATCAGTAGTTGCGCCAGTCTTACCGATGACCGAGATTGGTAATCAAGATATACCGATGTGATCTGCTCCATTGGTACCTGGCTGAAGATTGCCACAGAGGCTACATTCCCGTCCGATGCTATGCCGTAGTCACTCACAATATGGGCACCGGGTATAGATGGGATAGCTGCCACAGGCAACAGCGCCATATCAATGCTACCCTCTTTCAGACTCTTTGCAAGCTCCGAAGGGTAGTTTACCAGCAGCTCCATATCATTTATTATATCACTGCGTTCTATGCCATAGAGTAATGGTTTTGTATTAAGATAACTTACTGCGGCAACCTTGATTTTAGATTTCAAGTAGTACTTTTGGCCGCAAAGATACACGAATACACTTTTTAATGGCAGATGAACTGGTGATATATACAGATGGCGCAGCACGTGGCAATCCTGGCCCGGGCGGATATGGCGCTATATTGCAATGGGGCAAAATAGTAAAGGAATTATCGCAGGGCTACCGGCGTACTACCAACAACCGCATGGAGTTAATGGGGGTACTTGCGGCCTTGCACCAGTTGAAACGAGATGGATTAACAATAACCATATATACTGATTCAGCCTACATAGTCAATACGGTTGAGAAAGGTTGGCTGTTTGCGTGGGCAAAGAATGCTTACAAAGGGAAAAAGAACGCAGACCTATGGGCTATGTTCCTACCTTTTTACCAGCGGCATAAGATAAAGTTTGTGTGGGTAAAAGGCCATGCGGATAACCAATGGAATAACCGCTGCGATGAACTGGCCACAGCGGCAGCCGATAGTGGCAAATGGGTGATAGACGATGGCTATGAAATGGCCACACAATCATAAATAAAAAGCTTAGGTCTTTACTAACAGAGGGGGAATTGACACATCATGCTTGCCATGTTTTTCATTGGCCCAAACATTATCAAGCGCCCAAACTATTTGTCCGCGAAATGCTTCCTGCCGTACCGGGCAATCGGCAATAGCGCATAACTTACAGGAGTACGGCATGCAGGCATCTATATGGATAAATAGCTCCACCGCATCCATAAATGGGTTGTTTATAATTTTCTCTAACTGGTGTATCTCTTTCTCTGCATCTGCTACACGGTAGTACCAGGGCAATGTCAGGTGGGTATCAATATGCATTACCGCGCCATACTGTATCACGCGCAGGTTGTGCATATCTATCCATTGCGGCTGGCGGTTGTCCTGCAATACCTGCACTACTTCTTTCAGTATTTTCTCATCGGCTTCATCCATTATACCCGCTATAGAGCGGCGCAGCACATTATACCCGGTTACAATGATGATCAGGGCAAAACAAAGCGCTACAGCACTATCCAGCCAGGGCCAATGCGTAAGGTAGACCAACACCAGGCCTATACTGATGGCAGCAGTTGAATAGGCATCTGATAATAAATGCTTCCCCGCTGACTCTACCACCAGCGAATGCTGTTTCCTGCCAATACGTACCGCATGCCTGCCAAATAGAAAATTGACCGCACCGGTAGCTATAATTATCAGGATACCCACATCAAGCTTCATCAGCAACTTCGGATGTATCAGCTGATAAATGGCTTCGTATATAATTACCAACCCCGCTATGGAGATCAGGGCACCCTCTACTGCTGACGATATAAACTCTACTTTCCCATGTCCATAGGGATGATTGGCATCCCTTGGCTTCGCAGCCAGTATCACACTATATAAGCCCAGGAAACCGGTAATTACATTTACAATGCTCTCCAGTGCATCCGTTAGTATGGCAACAGAATGGGTCAGGTACCACGCCAGCAGCTTCCCGAGGAAGAGTATAACGGAAAGAAAAGCAATATACCGTTGCAGGCGAATGGTCATTGGGGCATTTTTAAAAGAAAGTAAAGTTAAGCTACTGCAACATGCGCCGCACCAGGCTGCCACTCCACCCTGCTACACCACCTACCAACCCGCCAACAAGTGCAATTACCAGAATGAATAAGGCATAATTAGGCAGGTGAAATAGCGCGGCCATCTTTGGGGCGAGTATGTGCTCGTTAGCGGCATCCTTCCGGAATGCTGTAAGCAGCCAGAATAAAAAGATAGCTGCAAAGCCACCGAGGAATGCACGCCCGGGTGGATAATTAAATAACAGCATCACCAGGAAAGCCACTACGGCTACAGACCACCAGGCAAAGTAGAGTTCTGCTACCATGCTGCCCAAGGCTATTAAAAATATGGATATAAAAAAGCGCATAGTTTATGGTTGTAGGCTCCAGGTATATTTTATTTGTTTATTGTTTTCCTCATTACCATTAGCAAGGAATAATAGCCGGTAATACTTCCCCTCTACCCAGTTTTTTAAAAAGCTTGCATAATACTTACTGCCGGGGTTACCCGACTGGCCTCCGGGATAAACTCCATAGGCTTCAATATCTTTCGTCATCTGTACCACCATTCGCCAAGATGGCCCATGATCGCTTTTGGCTGCGTTTACTGTATTGCCCCACCCGCCTATTTTAAGCTCCCCATAGCTGAATGCGGGCAACTTGGCAAGATGGCTTACGGTCGTATTTTTTACCTTGTACCATTGCAGCCCAATTGTACGCTCCAGTTTTTTAAGGCTGTCTACTGTCTGCTGGTAGCTATGCTGTATCACATCTCCAAGATGCTCGGTTGTGGCAGTATTTTTATCATCGTAAAATCTTAATGTAGTATCTGTATTCAGCAATTGCATAGTACGCTCAGGTAAAGGCCACAGGTTCTCAGGTACTTTGCCAAAATCATCGTGCCATATATCGCTATACAGGTAAGACCACCATATCTGGTAAATAGTAGCCGCATGGCTTTCTGCATCAAGCCGGTAATTCCAGTTCCTCAGCTCCAGTGTGTAGTTGTCATTTGTAGTTATGTAACGCAGCATTACAGGTAGTGTATTGGCAGCAAGTATAGAGTAAGTATCGTTTTGCAATGCGAACATATCCTCAACCGATGCTGCATGCAGTCCAGCAAGCACCTGGTTTATGCGCCACGCCCTTAGCTCATAAAAGGTGCCATTATAATAATAGGGGAATGCGCTATCCGTAACACACTGGTTAGCAGAGCTCAGGTATCCCTGTTCGGGATTCAATGCGTGCGGGTTTTCGCGCATTGGTATTAGCTGTCCCCACAGGGTGCTGCTGGTAGCGCCATTCATTATATAGCGTCCCTGCTCTTTCCATTTGTTTACAAATTGTCCCTGACCCCAGAGGCTGATATTGCCCTGCTTGTCCGCATAGATCATATTTTGCCCGGGGCATTGAAAATTAATGATGGCATCCACATACCCAACGTAGTTAACTGCACGGTTGAGCAGGTACAAAGCCAGCAGTTCATTAGTGCCTTTATGCGCCATCCATGTAAGCGCCAAAGGCATTTTAAGGCGCGACGGCCCTTCAAAATGTGCATCATAGATAACGGGGCCATGCACAGTATACTTCACCTTATCTATAACTGTCGGTTTCCCTTTTACGCCTATACGTTCTATCCGTTCACTATAACGCAGCGGCTTCCCGTCCATAAGGTAGGTATCTTCAGAAAGAGGGTGGATGGCATAAAAGTCCTTTACATCCCGATAGTTGTTAGTAAAGCCCCAGGATATGCTGTCATTGAACCCTATCACTATTCCGGGTGCCCCGGGTAGTGATACACCACATACATTGATACCGGGCGCATGTAGTTGCATTTCATACCATAGGGAGGGTAGGTTCAATCCAAGGTGCGGGTCATTACAAAGTATAGGTGCACCCGAACGCGTGCGCGACCCGCTCAGCGCCCAGCTATTACTGCCTATACCATCATTTTCAGTACGCTTATCGTCAAAATCGCTCTTTTTAAAATGCACCCATATACTATCTGATGGTACCGGCGGTGTTACCAGCGATGGTGGATCAAATGCAGTACCACTCGGTATCACCGGTGTAGTGCCTTGTATCCGTTCAGGAAACAGCAAATTGAACTCTGCTTCGGGCAGCATATCTCTTAGATAAGTTAGTGGTATGTCTTCAGTGTACCCTGTCAGGTCATCGGCCATATATTTCAGCAACAGGGCGCATTTAATGGGTGTCCAGGGTTCCGGCGAAAAACCAATTAGTTTATATTCCAGTGGCAGGTCACGGTAATGCAAAGTGGATATATAGGCATTCACACCTGCTGTATAGGCATCCAGCATTATTCTGGTGCGTGGTTCTTCCTCCATAGCAGCCAGGGAATTTTCAGCGGCATAGCCCATTCCTTTTCTTCTTTGGGTACGGTCAAATTTCAGTGCTTTATTCCCTACTACCTCGCTTACGCGCCCGGCTGCGGCCCGCGTTTGCATATCCATCTGCCATAGCCTGAATGATGCATGTACATATCCTTGTATATAGTAAAGATCATGGTCATTGGTCGCAGATACATGCGGCACCATACGTTCGTCATATTGTACCTGTGCAGCATTTTGCAGACCCGGTATTTTTAACGTTGTAGAAAAATCTTTATTAACGGAATCCGCGGCGGTGAGGCATCCATTTACAGGGTCCAGGAAACGCCCGATAGGTGGTAATATACCCAGCGGATGATCCAGCACAAATATCAGCGCAGCAAGGAAAATTAAAGAAATGATTGCGCCAAATGCCCGCATGCTTTAAATGTTTTAATAAAACTAATTAAAGCAGTGAATAGTTGTATGAAAATGTTTGGGTTACGGCCAGTTTCCTTCCGGCAATAGTATAGTATAGGTCTTACCCGGTCTCACTGGCAGGCTATGGCCACGCAGCCACGGGTTGAATGTTTTCAGGGTACGGTAAGTGATCCGATGGTCTATGGCATACTGTGCCAGATCAGGTATAGGAGTGGAGATGGTTTCTGTTTTTACCCTATATGGACGGTAACCTTCATTAGGCGTAAGTATAAAGCCCATCCTGCTAGCTTCGGAAATAATATATTTCAATGCCAGTATACGAAATACATAGCGCATGGTTTCATCAGGCAGCAGCAGGTCGTAATAAAAAGAAGTGCGCTGGTAAGTTACCTGGTTATTATATCCACCCAGCCCGCAATTGTAAGAGGCCGCAGCACCTGTCCAGGTGCCAAACTTTGCATGTGCTTCTTTAAAATACTGGCAGGCAGCATCGGTTGCCTTCAGTACATTGTAGCGTTCATCCACATCATCATTTATTTCCAGCCCGTAGCGTGGTGCAGTATCTTTCATAAACTGCCAGAACCCTACAGCGCCTGCCCTCGATATCTGGTTTTGCAACGCGCTCTCTGCTATGCACAGATATTTAAAATCATCCGGCACCCCGTTCAGTTTCAGCCGTTCCTCTATCAGCGGAAAATAACGGGTGGATAATTTGAGGATATATAAAGTACTATTCTGATTGTAGTAATTATTTAGCAGTTCTCTTTCATACTGTTCGCGCACATCCTGCCGGTCAAGTGGCACTTTTTCCCCCGCAAACGAAGCGCTTTGTGGCATAGCAGGTACGTACCATTTATATTGTAGGTTCCCGTTGTCCTTTACTTCCACCGTAGATTCCGCAGGGTTATCCTTACGGAAAGAGGATACTGCAAAGGCAGCAGATGCAATAAGAAGCCCTGCAGCAAAATAGAGTATTGGTTTTAACCTTGTCGTCATACTGTGTGGTTGCTACAATAAATTTAAACTATTTACCCTTATCTGTTATTAAAAAAGCCGGCGGAGATCTATCCGCCGGCTGTATCATAAAGAAATAGTTATTTGGCCATATTATTCATTCCCGGCCCGTTTATTACCTGCATCAGTTCATCCAGTTTAGGTTGCAGTATTATTTCTGTGCGGCGATTCATAGCACGACCCTGTTCTGTATCATTGCCGGCTACAGGTACGTATTTGCTACGGCCACTTGCTGTTATGCGTGCAGGGTTTACACTGTATTCATCTATCATTACATGGGCTATTGAAGTAGCACGGGTCACGCTTAGCGCCCAGTTATCAACAAATACTTTGGTATGTATCGGAATACTATCGGTATGTCCTTCTACTTCTACATTTATATCCGGGTTCACATTCAGTACACCGGAAAGTTTGGCCAGGGCATCCTTACCCTTTGTATTTACTACCGCGCTACCCGATGGAAAAAGCAGGCTCTCTTGCATACTTACATATACCTTCCCGTTTTTCATAGATACGGTCAGCTCGTTGGTATTAAAGCTCACAAGCGCATCTGCTATCTTCTTACGCAATGCTTCCGTATTTTTTTGTTGGGAGGCTATCAGGCCTTCCAGTTGCAATACACGTTGGCGCTGGGCGGCTATCTGTTCCTTGCTCATATTCAGCTCATTGCTCGTAGCCTGGTACACATCACCAAGGGCATTTACATTGCTGCGAAGTGCGTTTATAGAATCCTGCTCAGCACTAACCCGGCTTTGCAGGGCTGTGTTGCTGTTATGGAGCGCCATATTTTCTCGCGTAGCTTCGCGAAATCTTCGGTTAGATACACAAGAGGTCATTACCGTAGCTGCTAAAAGCAGGCCGGTTATTGAATAAAACGATTTTTTCATTTGTTTTGGCTTTTTTACAATTATTGCATTCTAAAAATTATGCCATTGCGATCATAATGTTAATGTGATGCAATCACCAAAACCGTGCTTCCCTACTTATCGTATCTTTAGATTATCCATAAAAAACTTAAGATCATGTTCATTATCCGCAAACTAAGTATGTTGATTATAGTCGCTATGGTTGCCACTATAGCATATGCACAGGTTGATCCTGACCTGCAGCAGAAACAAAAAAAGAACCCCTATTATTCCCATACTGATACCAAAGCGGTAAACCTGACCAACGCCCAATGGAAAAAGATACTCACCCCCGGCACCTACCAGGTTGCCCGTGAGGCAGGCACTGAACGCCCATACACAGGTAAAGACTGGAACAACCATAACAAGGGCACCTATTATTGTGCTGCCTGCGGGCACCTTCTCTATTATTCAGGTGCTAAGTTCGAAAGCGGTACAGGCTGGCCCAGCTTTTACCAACCGGCTAATAATGCCAGCGTTAAAAACAAGGTAGATCCTGACGGGGAAAGGAAAGAGATAGCTTGCGCACGTTGCGGCGCACATCTGGGGCATGTATTTGATGATGGTCCTAAACCAACCGGACTGCGTTATTGCATGAATTCAGCGGTGCTTGATTTTGTTCCTGATGGTAAAAAGTAATAGCATGCAAAAAGTTGTGTTTCATAGTGTTACCGTTATCACAATGTGCATAGCGGTAATATTTTTTGCTTCCGGTGCCAGCGCACAGAAACCATTAGCGGTAGTGGAGTTGTTCACTTCAGAAGGATGCTCCAGTTGTCCCGCGGCAGACAGGGCGGTAGAAGACCTGCAGGTACAGCACAAAAACGATGTATTGGTGTTGTGTTATCACGTAGATTACTGGAACTATCTGGGCTGGAAGGATATATATAGTTCTCCTGCCAATACCCGCCGCCAGCAGTTTTACACCGGCATATTTCATCTAAATGGTGCCTACACACCGCAGGCAGTAGTGAATGGCACCAGCCAGTTTACCGGCAGCGACCGCCAGCAACTGGCCGAACGTATCAAACGCCCCTTAAGCTTTGGGAACAAATTGATAATTAAAGCCAGGGCAACCGACGGCAAGATTGAGGTTACAAATACTGCATCCAGGTTGCAAGCTAATGAGGCCATTGTTATATGCCTGGTGCAGAAAGAGTCTGTATCTCAGGTTAAGAGTGGGGAAAACTCTGGCCACAGGCTCCATCATATCAATCTCGTGCGCGATTACCAACTGACGGGCGCCAATGTTACCGCAAGGTTAACGGTGCCTTCCGGTATTAATAAAGATGCGCTATTCGTAGCAGCTTATATACAAAACACTACTACCGGCGCTATACAGCAATGTGCCACAATAGAGGTAGAATAACCTTTTATTGATGTGGTTATTACCCACTACTGCTCAGGCAGGATTTTTATATCAAATATCCTGAATGGCCCATTTACACGATCCCGCACACTTTATGCGCCAGGCGGCAGTCTTGAGCCAGGAGGCAATACAGCATTATGATGGCGGCCCCTTTGGCTGCATTATTGTAAAAGATGGCGTTGTTATTGGCAAGGGCTGGAACCACGTTATAGCTACTAATGATCCTACGGCCCATGCCGAAGTAGTAGCCATAAGGGATGCCTGCATCAAGTTAGGTACGCCGGAGTTGGTAGGCTGCGAGCTTTACACCTCCGCCGAACCCTGCCCCATGTGCATGGCGGCTATCTACTGGGCATGCATACCTGTAGTGTACTATTCCAATACAAAAGAAGAAAGTGCGCGGCTAGGCTACGAGGATAGCATTATTTACAAAGAATTAAGCGCTCCACTGCACGTACGGAAAATAAAAATGATACATCTGCCCGATCAGCAGGCAACAGCTATTTTTGCAGATTGGGCACAAAGGGAAGGCATTAAATAAAACAATCGTTATATTTCATATCATAAAACAGGAACATGAAAAAGATAATTACACTTATTACACTGCTGGTTATTACTACAGCACTTACCGCCAGTGCGCAGAATTGCTGCGTAAAGAAAGGACAGGATATGCGTGCGCTGGCACTCAATCCTGCTTTTAAGGCATCGCACCTGCCACCATTGCCTTTTAAATTTGATAGCGATAAAGGCTCTATGATTTCTTTTGAGTGTCTTGACAGCAAAAAGGGAAATGCCTATTACGTGCCGTCCGATGAGCCAACGACCAAAGTACTGGTCATCTTTCACGAATGGTGGGGCCTCAACGATTACATAAAGCGCGAAGCCGTACGCTGGCAGGCATTGCTTGGCAATGTAGATGTGTACGCAGTAGACCTGTATGATGGCCAGGTTACAGACGATCCTGATGTAGCAGCAAAATTAGCAGGCGGACTGGATCCTAAAAGAGGAGATGCTATTGTAAAGGGCGTGCTCAGTAAGGTAGGCAAGGATAAGCTGGTGGGCACTGTAGGCTGGTGCTTCGGCGGTAGCTGGTCATTTACCGCAGCTATGTTTGCCACCAATCAGGCCAGCGGCTGTGTTATGTACTATGGCGTTCCTGAAAAAGACCCGAAGCGCGTAGCGAAGTTAAAAACCGATGTCTTGTTTATATGGGGCAGCCAGGATAAGTTTATAAAAAAGTACGATATAGATGAATTAGGCAAACAGGTTAAGGCCACAGGCCATACTTTCGACCTGCATGTATACGATGGTGCAGTGCACGCCTTTGCCAATCCAAGCAATCCTAACTACAACTCCCTTTATGCAACACAGGCACAAAATATTGCCGTAAAATTCCTTAAAGAGAAATTAGCGCTTGATTAATAAGAGGCAGAAATCTATTCTAACGTGCTCTTACGATGAAAAGAATGTAGTACACTGCCATACCCGATAAATATTTTTTTGTAATGGTATTATGTAGTAATCTTGCACCCGTGATCAATAATAGTAAACATACAAAGTGCTGTACTTATCGCCTGTCGGCGAAGGGATACTGCATTTTATAATGATAAACATTTTTAAAAAGCGTACCAACCCTTCGGATCAGCCGGAGGGTTTTTTTTATAACTATAACTGGAGAAAAATGAAACTGATAACTAAGAGGATATGCATGGGCAAAGACATAGGCATTCATGGCAATGTATTTGGCGGTATCCTTATGTCCTGGATAGATGAGTCGGCAGCAGCCTTTGCTACCGAATACTGCAATACGCCAAATATGGTAACCCTGCGCGTAGGCGAGCTGGTATTTAAGAAACCATTAAAATCCGGCAACCATATAAGGGTATATGGCGAGGTGGCACATCTGGGCAATACATCTATAGTCTTGAGTATAGAAGCTCGTAAGTTCAATGTGTACAGCGGTGAGGAAACGGTTGTATGCACCACTTCCATCACCTTTGTACGTATAGATGAAGACGGCATACCTACCCCTATAGGCGAAAGCGTGCGCCGCCGGCACACCGAACTGATGGTAAAGGAGACAGTCGTGAATGAGTAATGCAGTATGAATATTGTCGCTATTCCCCCCTTACATTGTCATTCCAGTACCGCTAAATATCTGGTAATGGGTTTTACTTTTGCCTGGTATTCATTTGAGTATCTGCATTAATAGTGTTTCAGTTTGAAATTTGGATAATGAACAAAAGGGAAGAGAAAAATACTTACTAAGGAAGTAAAAGAAGCAAATTAAAAAAGGAAAAGTAAGCAAACCATAACTAAATATTTGGTATGAATGTAGAAGTAGAAATCGAAAAGTATATCAGTAGCCAACATGGACCAAAACGCAGTGACATGGAAAAGTTGCATATGCTGATACTTCAAGTATTACCGGAATGTAAACTATGGTTCTTAGATGGTAAAAACAGTGAAAACAAAACGGTTTCTAATCCCAATATAGGGTATGGATCTTACACCATACAATACACTAATGGAACAATAAGGGAGTTTTATCAAATTGGTATGAGTGCAAACACAACCGGGATCTCTGTTTATATCCTGGGTATTGAGGATAAGGCATACTTAGCCCAAACGTTTGGAAAAACACTAGGCAAGGCAAGTGTCACCGGATATTGCATTAAGTTCAAAACGCTAAAGGATATAAACATTGATATACTTGAAGCGGCAATACGATATGGGTATGAGCTTACAAGTGGAAAAAAACAAAGGGCTCCCCACAATAATAACTTATAGGCATCATTCTAAATGTGGATATGTTTATTTGGCTTTGGCATCCTGCCAATAGTATATTGCATTGCTATACATCCCTTTTAATTCTTTGATCTTTTATAATATTTTATCCTTTTATCACTCAACTATTAAAATCCTTTAATCCTGTAACCCCTTTACCCTTCACCTTCAGGATGTAACATTATGCGACATTATGGGAGATTTTAGATATTATAATAAGATAATCCCACAAAGCATTTCAGCATAAAACCTCCCATTTTACCAGAAACAATTTATCATAATGATGGGCTATTATCAGATAGATCATCTACTAATTATTTCCTGCAACTAATAACATTTAAACCCATTAGCTGATTAGCAATCACCCACATCATGTAATTTTGTTTAATGAAACCGGACATCACCACCAGAAAAGATATAGAGTTGTTGGTCAATACTTTTTATGAAAAGGTAAGGGTGGATGATACCATCGGTTACATATTTGATGAGATAATAGGCGACGACTGGAGCCACCACCTGCCCGTTATGTATAGCTTTTGGGAAACTGTGCTTTTGCATCGGCCAGGTTATACGGGAAATCCTGTAAAGAAGCACATAGAAATAGATAATAAGGTAACACTCAAGGAAGAGCATTACCAGCGCTGGCTCCTGCTGTGGTCAGCCACATTAGATGGCCTCTATTCAGGCCCGGTAGCAAACGAAGCAAAAAGCCGTGCCAGCCTTATGATGCAGCTTATAAGCATGAAGGTACAATGGGCCCGCGATGGCAAAACGATCCAATAGCCTATCCACCTTATACCTACGCTCCAATATTATAGGTTAAGGTGGTGCTTTCATCTATTTTCCGGAATGTAACATTATGCGACATTATGGGAGATTATTAATTTTATAATAAGATAATCCCACAGCACCTTCCCCCAAAAAAAGCGTTCGTCACTACCCAAACAATTTATTGTAAAATAGGGGAAGTAAAAGACAATATCTCAGCCGATGTTCACATTTGTCGATTACTTCACCATACTTGAATTTTAGAATTAATATTTATATGTTTGTTACCCACCATGGAGAAAATAAAATCGTGAGAAAATATATTTCCATTGTCCTTTTATTGGTCTCTGAATGTTTTCACTCCTCCTATAGCCGTGCCCAGGCGATAGATACAGTAGCTACATACTCGCTTTCTGCATATATAGATGCGTATGGCGCTTCCTACACCGACCAGGTGGGATATGGCAACTTTCAGAAATTTCCAACCGTATCTCCTCGCAATAACGAAGTAGGACTCAACACCTTCCAGCTGGCAGCGCGATATGAAGGTGACAGAATACGGGCCATAGCCACGCTGCATGTTGGGGATATAGCACAAAGCTCCTGGTCCAGAACATATCCACTCATACAGGAAGCCCATATCGGTTTTCGCATCTTAAAAAACTTATGGATAGATGCTGGCTTTTTTCGCACACACTTTGGTACGGAGTTTCTTTTACCGGTTGAGAATATTACCAGTTCTGTAGCCATCGCCACTTATTACGAACCTTATTATGAATCAGGTGTGCGGCTCAACTTCGATCCTACAAAAAGATTGGAGATCAATATTTTTCTGCTGAATGGATACGGGATATATGAGGAGAACAACAAAAGGAAATCTTTCGGTGCAGGGGTTACTTACTCTGTATCTGATTATATAGGCATTGGCTATACTAACTACATAGGCAATGATGCGCCCGATAGTATCGCGGTTTCACAACTGAGAATAGCACAAAATATTTTTATTAATTACCAGCGCAACAAATGGAAAGTACAGGTGGGTGCAGATCTCTATTTACAACAACATGCGGATATCAATAATAGCAACAGCTCGGCTACAGCGTATAGCGCTCTGGCTACCATCAGCTATCATATCACACCTGCCTTCTCGGTGTATGCACGTGGAGAAATATTTAATGATCAAAATGGCTACTTATCGGGCATCATTACAGATGTAAAAGGAAAACAGACCGGCTATAAACTATGGGGGGCAACAGCAGGACTGGAGTACAAGCCTACAGATAATTCCTACATCAGGCTGGAAGGAAGAAAGTTACAGATGGATAATGACCAGGAAATATTCAGGTATAATGAGGAGAATAGAAATTACAGGTATGAAGTGATGGTGAACGCAGGCATTTCCTTTTCATTGTTAAAAGGAATACAAACCAGAAACTAATCTTTTAAACATAAATACTATGGCAACATTTGATACCGGCACTACAGGCTTTATGCTCCTTGCCACTAGTCTTGTAATGCTTATGACTCCGGGACTGGCGTTCTTTTATGGCGGCCTTGCGGGCAAGCGGAATATTCTGGGTATAATGATCCAGAGTTTTGTATCTATGGGCATTACCACAATACTGTGGTTTCTTTGTGGCTATTCCCTTTGCTTTAGCGGCGATGCAATGGGCGGCATCATTGGCAACCTGGATAAAGCATTCATGCACGGCGTAGATCTGAATACAGCATTTTCAGGTAATCACAAGCTGCCTGAATTTGTTTTTATGGCGTACCAGATGATGTTTGCCATCATCACCCCCGCCCTTATTACGGGCGCATTCGTAAACAGGGTCACCTTCAAGGCATACCTTATTTTCCTGGTGCTGTGGCAGGTATTTGTATATTATCCTTTTGCACACATGGTATGGGGCGGAGGGCTTCTTGCCCAGTGGGGGGGTCGCGACTTTGCAGGCGGTATCGTGGTTCATGCTACTGCTGGTTTTGCAGCTTTGGCATCAGTTATTTATGTGGGTAAAAGGAGAAATACCGAATCAACACCTAACAGTATACCGCTAATAGCTATAGGCACCGGATTATTATGGTTTGGCTGGTACGGCTTCAATGCCGGCAGCGAACTGGATGTGGATGCTGTAACTGGTCTTGCATTCTTAAACACCGATGTAGCCGCCTCATTTGCTGCTATCACGTGGCTGGTGATAGAATGGAGCCAGGCGAGGAAACCAAAATTCGTAGGCTTGCTTACTGGCGCTGTTGCCGGCCTTGCAACCATAACACCTGCAGCAGGATTTGTTTCGTTACCTGCAGCAGTTATTATAGGTATTTCATCAGGGATCGTATGCTACCTGGCCGTACATCTGAAAAACAAAATGGGATGGGACGATGCGCTGGATGTATGGGGCGTACATGGTATTGGCGGATGCCTGGGCACTATACTGCTGGGGGTATTTGCTACGAAGGCGATCAATGCCAATGGTGCAGATGGATTACTGGCCGGTGGAAGCACCTTCTTTATTCATCAGTTATTAGCAGTAATTATAGCCTCTGTTTACGCGTTTATATTCACGTATGTTATGCTGGCGGTCATCAATAAAATAACTAAGGTGCGCGTTACAGAAGAAGCTGAGGATAGGGGGCTTGATGAGTTCCTGCACGGCGAGAAAGCGTATGATGAAGGAGCACTTTAAAATTGGAATTAGTAAAATCGAACGTTTTTGCCAACTCTCATTATAACATTATTTTAATCTTACTTCTATGGATATAAAAGAGCCTATTTCTATTGATGATTTCAAAAAGAAAAGAAAGGAAATTTTGCAGTCAAAGTCGGAAGAGCAAGCTAAAAAATCTTTTTTAGACAGGTTGGCGGTATGGATAACCGAGCATGTGGGGAGCATGGGCTTTTTCATGATCATATTTACCTGGACAGCGATATGGCTGGGTTGGAACATTCTTGCACCTAAGAATGCACGGTTCGATCCCTTCCCGGGGTTTGTTCTCTGGCTGTTTATTTCAAATATGATACAACTCTTTCTAATGCCATTAATTATGATTGGCCAGAACGTTCAATCAAGACATGCAGATCTAAGAGCGGAAGTAGACCTTAAAATAAATATGCAGGCCGAGTTAGAAACAGAAACTATCTTATCCCACCTGGAATATCAAAACAAGATGATCATACAGATATTGAAGGATATTGAAAAAAAGACTACCTGACCAAAAAGATTGATGACCATTGCACCGGTGTGCAATGGTCATCATCTATAATTAAGCATTCTTCTCCGTAAATATTGTTACTTCCACCAGGCGCTCTTTCCGGTCATCGATAAGTGAAATGGCATTACCATCCTGCTTCACTCCATCTATAGTTACTGTAGTTTCTCCCATACCATTCTTTTGCTGAACACTAATGTGGTATAGCGTAGCCTTATATCGATAATGCACTTTAAAAGCCTGCCAGTCTGCAGGGATACAGGGCACTATAAATAACTTATCCGCTTCAGTTTTCAACCCTAAGAACGACTCTACTATCAACTGGTACAACCAACTTGCAGAACCGGAATACCAGGTCCAGCCACCGCGTCCGGTATGTGGTGCCACAGCATATATATCACCTGCCACCACATACGGTTCCACCTTATAGATTCCTATCTTATCTGGAGAGCTACCATGGTTTATAGGATTGATCATTTGTAATAATTCCCATGTACGTTTACTATCACCCGCTTTGGCAAATGCCATTATCATCCATACGGCAGCATGTGTATATTGTCCGCCATTCTCGCGCACTCCGGGCACATACCCTTTTATATATCCCGGATCTATTGGTGCTTTATCAAACGGCGGATCTAAGAGCTGTATCAAAGCGGCCTCTTTCTTTACCAATCGCTTTTCTGCTGATTCCATAGCTATTTTGGAACGTTCCGGATTACCTCCTCCGGATAATACAGACCAACTTTGCGCTATAGAATCTATCTGGCAATCCTGGTTGGTGGAGGAGCCGAGGGGGGTACCATCATCAAAGTATGCACGGCGGTACCATTCACCATCCCAGCCGTTTTTATCAAGCGCAGCCCGTAAAGTTTCCGCTTCCTTTTTGCACTGCTCAGCAAAATCCGGATCATTGTGTGACGTAGCTATCGGGGTAAACCTTGTAAGGACATCATAAAGAAAAAATCCTAACCAGATACTTTCGCCTTTACCGCCTGCCCCTACCCTGTCCATACCATCATTCCAATCACCAGTACCCATGAGTGGCAGGCCATGTTGACCAAAATTCAATCCATGCTTTATCGCCTGCACACAATGCTGGTAAAGGGTCGCAGATTGACTGGATGCTGATGGGAGATCGTAATAGGATTCTTCGCCTGTATTGAGCATACGTCCTTTAAGAAAGGATGAAGACTCTTCGAGGATTTGAACATCACCTGTATGTACCAGGTAGCGGCTGGTTACAAAAGGTAGCCATAAATAATCATCCGATATCCTTGTCCTCACGCCCCTGCCGGTTGGTGGATGCCACCAATGCTGCACATCGCCTTCTTCAAATTGGCGCGAAGCACAAAGCAATACCTGCTTCCTTGCCAGTTCCGGATGCGCATGTAGTAATGATAATACATCCTGTAGCTGATCGCGAAAGCCAAAGGCACCACCAGACTGGTAATAACCACTACGCCCCCATAGCCGGCAAGACAAGCTCTGGTAAGTAAGCCAGCCGTTTGCAATCGTATTAATAGCAGTATCTGGTGTTTCTACCTGCAATGCAGAAGTAGTATCCTTCCAATATTTCTTAACCTTCTCAAGAGCCTCACGGGCTACAGCAGCACCACGTGATTTAGTTACAATATAACCAGCATTATTTGCATCAAACCCGGCCCCTAACCTAAAAATGATCTCCCGCTCCTCACCTTCTGCAAGATCAAAAGACGCCTGAATTGCAGCACATGGATCTAATGCTACCCCAATTTTACCCGAGAGTTTTATTCGGCGCATAGCATCCGGATTTTGCAAAGAACTATTACGGCCTATAAATTCGGCCCGGTCAGCAGTATAAGTTTTTATAGTTTCATCTGTATCAAAGAACGCTACGTGATTGGCAAACTCTGTACTGTAAGGATTTCTTGAAAAAAAGGCTCCCGTAACCGGATCGATCTCTGTGATAATATGCATTGCTGTTTTGGCACGCAGGTCACCTAATACCCATTCTGTATAACCGGTAGCGGATAAGCGCCGCGGCCGGCCTGAATCATTCCGGACTTTAATAACCGTAAATTTCACAGGCATTTCTATATCCACGTACACGGTCATCTCAGAATGAATGCCGTCTTCACTATGTTCAAAGACGCTATACCCAAAGCCATGCCTGGTAATATATGTAGCTTCACCACCCCTGGGCAATGGGGTAGCCGACCAGGAATAGCCGTTATCCTCGTCGCGTAGATAAAAAACTTCACCGGCACTATCTGTCACCGGATCATTGTTCCATGGTGTCAACCGCAGTTCATGGGCATTCTCTGTCCATGTATAGGCTTGCCCACTCTCTGAAACCACTGTGCCAAACACTGGATTTGCAATTACGTTTACCCACGGTACCGGTGTTCTGTTTTTATTATCAACAGCTATTACATATTCAAGCCCATCAGGTGAGAAGCCACCTGAACCATTGAAAAACAATAAATTTTCCGGTAACTTAATAGGGGTATTTGCAGGCTTGTAAGTGTTCGCATTGCTTATAAGTGGGATTCTGGATCTCACAGCACCATCTTCTTTTATGTAATTATCTAAGGGTCCATTGGTATCTGTGATATTCATACGGGCAACCGTTTGAAAAAGAATGCGATCTTCAGTAGATATCTGATCAGCAGCACGTACAAATACACCGCCTGGTTTATCTACTAACTCATATGGTATCAGTGCCTGTATTTGATTTTGAAAATCCAGCCTATAGCCATCATGATCTTCGTTCCAGATCACAAGGTCCACAAACAGGCCTTTTAACCGCCAGTAAGTATGTGCTTTTATCAGTTGTTTGGCCAACTCGATATTGCTTTGATCTTCTATATGCAAAAGAACAATTGGGAGATCACCTGAAATAGAATATCCCCACAATCCTGATTGACCTCTTTGGTTCTTTATGATAATTGATGCATCGGCACGCATGACAGGGTTTGTATAAATAATGGAACCTGCTAACCTACCAAATAGTTGCTCTTCCTTTTCAGTCGCATTGATCTGCCTCAGTATCACCTGGCTATGCGTCCAAGCCAATTCAAACACCCTGTCTTTATGATGCCTGTCCTGGTATTTCTCTATAAGACCTGTGCAAATTTCCCTTGTATCACCTACACCTATTATAAGATCTATTGAAATGCTTTCATCTTCTTCCAATACTACTTGATGACGGATAGCAACTATAGGATCCAATACGGAGCCTTGACTATTGCTAAGTGGCCCCGGCTTATCCATAGCCTGGGGATTGGCAACTGTATTGCCATGGCCAAGGAACTGCATTCTGTCTGTTTCATATGAGGTTTCAGCTTTATCACCTGTATTCATCACCATAGAATGAAACATCCATGGCGGCTGCTCACCTGCGGCACGTGGCCTTCGCGAGCAAATAATGGCATGGTGATCCTGAAGAATCTCTGTCTCAACAAACAAATTACTAAAAGCCTGCTGCATAGCATCAGAAGCAGGCGATGCTAAAACAACTTCTGAATAACTGGTGATTTCAAGAGTTCTGGTGCCTGCTGATCTGTTTGTAATCTTTATCCTGCGCATTTCAATGTCATCTTCCGGCGACACAACAATTTCCGTATGCACATCTATGTCGCCTCTGGAATTATGGAAATCTATTCTACCCTGCGAAAATGCGGCCTCAAAATATCTTCCTTTTGTATGAGTAGGCTGAAATGTATTTGACCAGTATGTTCCTGTTTCCACATCACATATATAGCAAAATGCACCCCAGTTATCGCATGTACTGTCTTCACGCCAACGGGTAATGGCAATATCTTTCCATCGGCTATAGCCGCCACCTGAGTTGGTAACCATTACATGGTAGTTACCATTAGATAATAGCTGCACTGCCGGTATTGGTGTATCCGGTGTTGTAATTATCCGCACCTGGGTTCCACTGGCCGGAATATTGAACTCAGCCATAGGGGTGGTATGTGCATAGAAAGAAGATGCTTTAGGAATACGCTCCTGCAAAAGCAACAGTGTAGCCTGAAACTGTGGTTCTGCCTCGAAGCGACGTTGCATTGGCTGGCCCAGCAATAGATAACCAACCGACAAGAAACTCATACCCTGATGATGCGCCATAAATGATTGTACAATGGCATTTGTTTGTCCCCTTTGCAAGCGGGACTGTGTATAATCTATTGCCTCATAAAATCCATAAGCACCTTCGAAACCATCCTCAGCAAGCAATTCAAGATTGGTACATGATGCTTCTGGCGCCACCATGAGTGATAATGCGGTTGCATAGGGGGCTACCACCAGATCAAGCTCAAGGCCACGCTTTAAGCCTAGGCCCGGTACGCCAAATGCACGGTACTGGTAATTGGAACCGGCATCAACCATATTAAATCCTGATTCTGAAATACCCCATGGTATACTTCTTTGCTTGCCATACTCTATCTGCCGATGCACAGAGGTTTTATAAGTTTGGTCAAGTAATGTATTTTCATAGGTCGGCATTACTAAAAGCGGCATCAGGTATTCAAACATAGACCCACTCCAGGATAAAAGAATGGAGTCTCCTTCTACATTAGTTAGCAGCCTTCCTAAAGCAAACCAACTATCCTCAGGTAACTTACCCTGTGCAATGGCAACAAAAACGCCCAGCCGTGCTTCAGATGCCAGCAGATCATAAAATCCCGGGTCGCAAACATGCTCTTCGACATTATACCCTATTGACAATAAATTTTTTGATGAGTTATAGAGGAATTTCCACTCCATGTCGGCAAGGTCTATACAGTCATGCCCTATCTGGTCTATTAAGGCTATACGTTCCCTTACTTGTTTTTGTATTTCCTGAAGTGATAAACTAAAAGCTTGCAGCCAATTATGTTCCTCGGGTGTAGCATCTGAGGCCATTAGCAGAGGCATATTCGTCATTAACTTGTTAACCTGTATGCTTAAACCTTCTAAATTTATTTTATCATCTAATAAAACTGCCTCTGAAAATTTACTTGATACAGTAGGCAGGGAGAACCAGGGAGAAAGGATTTGAATATCTTCAAGAGCATCAATAATTTGTTTTGACAATATTGATGCCCACCATTCTGTCATACTTCCCGCTTCAGCATGCAGATTTGCTAATGTTGACTCATAATTTTCTTTCAGACGGATGAGGCCATTATAAATTCCATTTAAGGTATCAGGCATTGCACTACGTATGGCTTCAAGAATAGTAGCGAATTGAAGAAAAATATCACTTCCTTCATCGCCTATTGTTTCCTTAAGCACACGTAAGGTATCAAACAAGCCGTCAAACACCTTTGACGTTGCAACCGGATGGTGTAAAGCCTCAAATATGCCCTGTCGTAGTGTGAGCAGATGACCGGCCAGGTTTCCACTATCAACTGTAGAAATATATTTGGGAATGAGTGGCTGTAACGTTTCCGTATTGTACCAATTGTAAAAATGGCCACGGAATCTTTCCATTTTTTTTAGCGTCCCAATCGTTCCTTCAGTTCGCTCCAGTAATTTGGTAGTAGATATATATCCAAAATCATGTGCAGTAAGGTTTGTAAGAAGAGATAGTCCAATATTGGTCGGTGAGGTGCGGTGCGCAATTACCGGCAAAGGATATTGCTGAAAATTATCTGGAGGCAGCCAGTTCTCACTTTCTGTTACAAATCTTTCGAAAAAGCCCCAGGTCCTGCGACCAAACGTATGGAGAAAGGTGATCTGCTCATCGGTTAATGCAGTTTTTTGCTTCGGCAAACGCCTACTGCTAAGCCATGTAATAAAAGGGGAAAGCCCCCATAATAATACTATTGGGGCGGTTGTATACAAGTAGAGCGGAGCATAAATACATTGACAAACAATGATGGTAACAGTTAAATACGGCGCAATCCACATGATGCGATAAGACGAGAACAGTGTATTGGAATTTGTTCTTTCGTAATTCGCAGAAGGATTCCATTGCAGTAAATGCTTGTGCGAAACAAGCATACGCCAGAGCGTACGACCGATGGCACTAATACTTACATATGCCTCGTAAGGAAGGCAAATAACAATAAAGCAAGTGCGAATAATAATATTCTGTGTATTACGCAGCAGCAACTCCAGATGATGAGATAAAACAACATCTTTAGGCTTTCTGAAAGTATCCCATATAAGGCTGAGAAAAATTGGGAACAAAATAATTCCAGATACAGCTAGCGTCCAGAAAAACGGCGCATCTAATATAGTCCAGCCAAGGATGATAAGCGCCGTTAATGCAATGGGGATAAGACTACGACGAAGGTTATCAAAAATTTTCCAACGTGATAATGCGGAGAGTGGGTTAGGATGTAAACGCTTATCAGTACCGGGGACAAATAGTAAAAACCAAGGGAAAATCTGCCAGTCGCCTCTTATCCATCGGGCACGGCGTTTCATATCAGCCAGGTAGCTCATCGGGTATTTCTCAAACAACTCTACATCACTGAGCAAACCGGATCTTGTATAGCAACCTTCCAGCAGATCGTGACTAAGAATACGATTATCTGGCAATTTGTTTTTAAGCGCCATTTCAAAAGTATCTATCTCATAAATACCCTTCCCAATAAATGAACCTTCACCAAACAGATCCTGATAAACATCTGAGGTAGCGCGCGTATATGGATCTATACCGGGCTCATTACCGTGTAGCTTGCTATAATAAGAGCTGCGTGGTTCCGGCAGGCTCACTGTAACCCTAGGTTGCAGAATGCCATACCCATCTGTTACACGTCTCTTCTTTTCGTCATATACAGCATGATTTAACGGATGTGCCATTGTAGAGATCATCTTCCAGGCAGCCCCGCGCGGCAATTGGGTATCAGAATCGAGAGTAATAATATATTTTACACTCTGAAGTTGCTTAACATCGCCTGTTATTGACGAAAATTTATCTAGAGCACCGCCACGTAGCAGGTCATTTAAGTCACTTAACTTCCCTCGTTTCCGCTCATAACCCATCCATATTTTGTCCTGTGCATTAAATAAACGCGGGCGATGAAACAAATAAAAGATTTCATTTTTACCTGTTTCATACTTTGTCTTTAATTCCCCTATCTTTTGCTTTGCCAATTCCAGAAGTGCCGCATCTTCCGGTAAGCTTTCTTTTTCTGCATCAACAAAATCGGTCAGCAAACCGAACTGTAAATTATCATTCCTGTTAGCCAGAAACCTGACTTCCAGTGCTTCCACCATATCTTCTATACCCTGCGGATCAGTAAGCATGGTCGGTATCGCAACCAGTGTACGATAAGTATCCGGTATCGATACGGAAAAATCCATTCGGGGCAACAAACCAGGCTTTACCAAAAGAGTTGAAAAGAAATTCACCACTGTGATGGCCAACTGGCTGGAAGAAAGAATTAGTAAAGCGCCAATAACGACCAGTACCCATGTGCTTGTATCATCGTTATACGCCTTCAATAAAAACAATGCGCTTATGGCTATTGTTATTAAGAAAATAGCCCCCAGATATGACACTAACCGATTTCTGTGAATTACCTTACCAATCGCTTCGCGTATAGAAATGCGGATACCAGCTGCCTTTCGGGTTTGCTGCTGTCCTTTGCCTATCAGATAATATCCTACATGTGCCCGGTGCTGATAAGGGTGTTGATTTCCCTTATTTTTCGCAGCTAACTGCAGCGCTAATTCAGCAATATTATTTTCGGATAATTTCGATTGCTTGGATATGTTCTCTACAGCATGGCGGTAAGTGTCGCGGGTCACAAAATCCATCTTTGAATAAATTCCCGCAATATCCTTACGAAGTGTTTGCTCTACAATGCTGTGCTTTTCTACAAAATCCCTCCAATCTATAGATGTAAGCAAACGAAGGCTGCTGATACTATTACTGACAGATACCTGGTTTACTGCCTGTTTCTGGATCTCTGCGGTAACAAATTCCTTGGTGGTTCTACCTTCTTCATTCAGTCGCTGTTCTATCCACGTGAGCGGCGAAGTAAGGGCCGGGCCTCTACCAAGTAGTTGCCGGTTCATTTCTGAAACAAACGCACTGACAATAGGAGGTTTGGACCTAACCATATCTCCAATAACCAGAATCAAATTTTTAGGATCTTGTTCGGATGTCTCCACTATCTGTTTTACCCAATAATCAGCAAGATTCTGGTCTATCCGGTCTATTGCGATCAATGCAGATGCTCGTCGCAGATTTTCAATTAATGTAATGCGTAGCATTATGGGAATAGCCCATAGCTCACCCAATTTCAAATGTTTTACAGATTGATAAGCGCTTATAAAACTGCTGAGCCGTTCTTCATCTATCTTCCCATCACTATGAGATACCAATTGTAATGCTATATCATATACCCTGGTAAGGGCTGGTATTGCGGCATTTTGTAATTGTGGCAAGCTGGCGCTGTATCCTTTCGGCAGATGCTTTTTTGCTGTATGGATCTGCTCTTCTATCAGATAAAAGTTATCAATAAGCCACTCGCCTGCAGGAGTGATGGCGCTATTATTTTTTATCGCCGCTACCAACAATTTGCGGGCAGCATTTAATACTTTTTCATTATCAGTAAGCCGAACTATAAGGTGACCGGGAACTGACTTCTTGCTTAGTTCATGAGATGTTGCCAGTGATCTTGCGTAAGCAGTCATTTGGTCGGCAGTAAAGAGTTCTTCCCTTAATGGTGCCTCATTGGTAAAATTCAGCTTTGGCACACTAACCTGAAAAAAGTTCCTCATATTTGAGATGAGTTCGTGCGCTGCCTCTATAGTTAACTTCATAAATGATTCTCTTTGTTATTTCAGGGCGGTTAGCTTAGTTATCCTGTTTTGCATCAAAATTTCAATGTATTCCATCAAAGCAATTTATTATCGGCATATCGGGTTTCTATTTGGCATGCACATTTTTCAAAAAGGTACGAAATACAATTATAAATTGTAATTACATTCTTACCAGTACATATCAATATAAAAACCCTGCAATTGCAGAGTTTTATGAGTAAGTGAAAAAAAGAATACTAATTGACTATAAATATAAGAGTTCCCTATATTTTCCTCCACTAATATTTTTCTGTTTTCGGTATAAAACGATAATTGAAGGAAATGCCTGCACCTTTATCTGTAAAGTCGGGCATAAGTGACCATTTCTGTTTTTTATAATCGTGATTTTTATGGAATTGTGGCACCAATAAACCAGAAGTAGTACCTACTATGGCCCCAAGAAGAATATCAGAAGGGAAGTGCTTACCAGCCTCAAGGCGCATATAACCCATACCAATGGTAGCTGCTGCTGCACCGCCATACACAGCCCACTTCCATTTTGAATCAGGATGGTAATCGTCAAATACCTTTGCAATAAAGAAAGTGCTAGTAGACACTACTGCCACATGGCCGGCAAAGAACGAATTCCGAAAATTACCATTGGTACGATAGCTCATAGGAAGATCAGTATTGTAAACATCGGGTCTGTACCTATCAATAAAATAAACTGCGCTGGCATATACTACGCCTGTAAACGCAAAGGACTCCAGATATAACAAGCCTACATTACCGGCATCTTTTCTTATGGTTTTATCCGCCAGTAAAATAAGGGGCAATGGCATTACAGCATAAAAAGGATAATAACTGATCCTATCAGTGGTGGGGTCATGAAATTTGGTAGCCCACCTATCAAATGAGGGGATATTATTTTTGTTTAGATTCAGTATATCGGCTACCGGCGTAGCTTTCTTAGTATATATTAAGGTGAATGAGTAAACAGTAGCCGCGCCGCCCACTAAAATTATGGGCAGATCCGCTTTATAATTCATTCTATATACCTTATCCCCATGCCTATCGGCAATGGGTAAAGCCATAATGGGAGTAGTTATTGGTACAGATACCTTTGTTATAATTGTATCCTGCACCGGAGCAGAAGTAGTATCCTGAGCATGTAAGCGGCAGGTATAAAATAAGGCTAGAAATAATGCTTTTTTCAAAACGTTTATTTTATTATCTGTTAAATAATATTGTGCCAAGAGGTAATAAACGGCCTATCATACTCAGTAATACAATACTATCCATCTCTGGTAATCAAGATAGGCGCTTACTTACATATTCAAACCAAAAAGCTCTATTTGCTCGGCTTTCCCCTTTAGATCTACGAATCCCATACTTTCAACCTGCCAGCTTATTTCTACACCTTTCAGCAGTTCTTTTGAGGCAATATATTTACGTTGATATTCAGTACAGGATGTCCGTATCCTTGCTGCCGTATTAATAGTGTCGCCACTCATAGCAATGTCTTTTTTAATAAGTCCTATCTCCCCTACGGTTACTTCCCCCGCATGAATACCTGCCTTAAATTCGGGGATCACACCATACCGTAGCTGGAAATAGCTACTCTTCCTGTTAAGCAGCCTGGTAGCAAGTTCCAGCGCATCAAAGCATTTATGTACATTTTGCGGGGTATACATCCATGAAACCACTATTTCGTCCCCAACATATTGGTATATGCGCCCATCGTTTTCCAATAGTGCAATAGAAACATAGTAAATAAAATCGCGAATAAATTTAAAATTGTCTTTACTGCCTAATTTTTCTGCAATAGGTGTTGAATCCGTAAGGTCAATAAACATCACAATCCTTTTTTCCACCTTAGGCTGTAAGTACTTTCCTATTAAAATATCCCAAAATACGCCAGGGGAATACTTCTCATTAATTTCAATAGTAATCTGCGAAAGCACGAATAATATTATCCATCCTACACTATGTTGCAATAGCCAAATGACAGACGTAGCATCGCCAAAAAATCTATGTAAACTATGTACGAAGCTTAAATTCAATATAAATAAGGAGTAGGAAACATGGAGCATAAAATTCATAACAATAGATGCGCTCAGGAGAATTATTGTCTTTATAAACAAGTTTAAGAGTAATGGGTAGTTACGAAACACCTGCCTGAGCTTAAAAATGAGAAGGTAACCCATTACGCTGCTCATTAAAAAAACGATAAGACACCTTAACAAAATAGCACCAGCAGATATAATCCCGAAAGTGATATCATGTTGTAGCACCGGAGATATAGAAACATACCTGCCCCAGTATACGAGATCAATAATTGTCCATATAGCTGCTATAATAAAAACACGTCTATAATTATATTTTTGTATAAAGGATAACCGGGCCCGTATGTGCTTTAATGTCAACATATCCCCTCCTTTATATAATTATAAATTGACTGTTGTCCCCGTTTTATTTCCTGCTCGTAACCTGATACTTCTATACCAGGATCAAGTAATGCATCCTTGTCCGTATCCTGCCATTGAAGGGAGAAATAATCCAAAAGCTCCTGCCGGCAGCTTGCATCCGCAATAGGAGTACAAAGCTCAATACGATGATATAAATTCCTTGTCATCCAGTCGGCAGAACCAATAATTATTTGGGCCTCGCTATCTTCTCCAAATATAAATATCCGTGTATGTTCCAGATAACGGTCTACCAGGCGTTTAACCTGTATATTTTCACTCAAGTCTTTTACTCCTGGCACCAGGCAGCATATGCTGCGAATAAGTAAATGTATGGTAACACCTGCTTTACTGGCCTTATAAAGAAGGTCTATCATTCCCTGCTCTTCAAGATTGTTAATCTTAAGCCTTATGAGGCCTTTGCCATTATTCTTAACTTTCTTTATTTCATTCTCAACTAATTTCTTAAAATTATCGGCCATATTGAATTGAGATACATAGAGTTTCTTGAAAGAAATCTCATTATCTCTCGGCTTTTGTTCTCGTTTTTCGAGGAAATGAAACAGAGCTAGTAATTCGGTAGTAATTTCTTTGTCAGTTGTGAATAAGGCATGATCGGTATAAAAACGTGCAGTAAGCTCATTGAAATTTCCTGTACTTATAATGGAATACATTTTCTTCTTATTATCAATTCCACGTGTAACAAGGGCAATTTTTGTATGAACCTTAATACCCGGGATACTATAAATAAGCCTGATACCAGCCTTTTTCATTTTTTTGCTCCAAATAATATTATTTGCTTCATCAAATCTTGCCTTTAACTCTATAAATACGGTTACTTTTTTACCGTTTTTTGCTGCACTTATCAACGCATTGGCAATAAGTGAGTCAGACGCGACACGATACAGGGTTATGTATATTTCCCTTACGTCAGGGTCAATTGCCGCCTGGTTAAAAAAAGATAGCACAGGATTATATGAATGATAAGGAAAGTGAAGAAGAATATCTTTTTCTTCTATGACATTAAAAATATCAGTGGCACCTGAAAGAGATGGTAAGTATAATGGCTTCCACTCTTCATAAGTAAGATTCTTGCCGAAGTCTGGAAATGATGAAAGATCGGACAGGTTATGGTATCTCCCGTCTGTGAATATCTCATCGTGTTCTATACCAAAAATTGAAGCAACAAAAAGCTGTACATTGCGAGGCATAGATGACTCGTACAAAAAGCGTGAAGGATGACCCCACGCGCGCTTCACGAGCTTCTTCTCAATTTTGGCCAGTATATCGCCATGATAATCTTCTTCAAAATCAAGATCTGCATTTCTGTTAAACTTTAGGCTGTAAATCCCAACAATTTCAAAACCCGGGAATATATAACTGCTATTCTCGCGTATTATATCGTCTATAAAAACTACATAATGCTTCCCATCTATAGGAGAGAGTGTATAGAATCGTTTCAGATTATCTGATGGTATTTTTATAATAGCATGCTGCACTTCCTTCTCACCATATTTCTTAACGGTAATTACCATGTAAAGTTTATTGGCTTCAGGCTCAAATTTTTTCAGCATATCCCCCACCAGAAATACAGGTTGCAGGAAGGATAAAACGTTGGATAAAAACTTCTCACGAGCTTCAGCGACATGTTCTTTTTTCAAAGGTTCATTATAGTAAAGGATAATGTCGTTTGCCTTCAGCTGCGGTATTATTTGGTTGGTAAATATGTTATCAAATTCAGCCAGTTGATTTTCAATTTGTACTTGTATCTTTTCTAAGAAGTGCTCAGGAAGGCTGTTCTCAATTTTCCTTTGCGTTTTTGCCTTCAGATTAGATATGGCTAAGATCACGGGATAGCGTATGCTAAAAAACTCGTCCAGGTTAGAGGAGAAAATCGAAAGAAATTTGATTCGTTCAAATAGTGGAACCTTTTCACAAGCTGCCTCCTGGAGTACACGGTGATTAAATTCCAGCCAACTCAGATCCCTGTTATAGTACATAAATATTTTATTAAAGCGGGCTACCGGTAGCATTCGTAATAGTAGTATTATCTGCAGAGTGCCCGAAATTTATTAAGGCGGCTACAAAAAAAGCTATTACAGATATAATAAGACCAATCATAAATACATTGTAAGCCAGACGAATCAGTTTATATTTTTTACTAAGAACTATTCCTATCTGGTGAATATCTTTTACAATCACACTGTAGAGGTATTCATTATCCTTCATCAGTATAGACATAGCCCACTGATATTCTTCCAACGAAGATTTATAAAAATTGCCAAAAAAGAGGAGGTTGGTCTTTCTATTCAAAATATCCTCTTTACTGAAAACACCCTCTGTAATCTTTGGGCGTGTGGATAGTATTGCAATAATGATAGTAGTAAGGCAGGAGACTAAAAATATAATAACAGGTATGGTTAAATATGGGGCATCTGATAATTTATCTATCATTACTGACAATATCACACCTATTATTATAGAGTTGACAGAGATCAGGATGTTAGCCTTCCGGTCTGCCATCTCACTAAGATGAAAATGGTTGGAGGATGTAAGCCGCAACATTGTTTGCAAACCACGGGTTAGTAAATTTGTGTTTTCTTTTTTATCCTTCGCCTTATCAGACTCTTTGCTAAAAAGATAATGATGGGTATTATCGGCAATTGCCTCTTGCTTTTTACGTTTTAGCCACTCAATATTTTTTGTTTTCTTTTGCTCCAGTAATATTTTGCAGTAAGATGTAAAGAACGAATGGTGTTCCAGCATTTTTACTGTATTATTTTCCCAGTCCTGCAAGTGTGTTGTATAACCTCGTAAGGCAAATTCTTTTTTAACCTGCTTATTTGTTTCTTTAAATTCCTTGGTACCAAAGTGATAGGTATCAGCATCGCATAATATTTCTTCAATAGGAGTTTTAGGATGCTGTGGCACTTTA
The DNA here is from genome assembly GCA_013815385.1 of Taibaiella sp. Taxonomy (GTDB): domain Bacteria; phylum Bacteroidota; class Bacteroidia; order Chitinophagales; family Chitinophagaceae; genus JACDGL01. The sequence goes on from JACDGL010000001.1 coordinate 322,257, forward strand.
GTTGCTAAAATACATCCCGCTATATTAGTTATTAGTTGTTCATTCCCGCTGGGATCTTTCTGCATAAACTCCTTCATCAATTCAACCCCTTTCTCCTCATGGCTTTCTATATCTGTAAATAAATGCCCGGTATCATGAAACCATGCCGCTACATAAATAGCTAAGGTATCTGCCTCACTTAGCTGATAATGGGCAGCGATCTCCTGGGCCTTTTCTACAACTTTTTTGGTATGCGCCAGGTTGTGGTATACCAGGTTGGGATGAGGATGCTCTTCAAACAGATGCGTAACGTGAGTAGCAACGCGTTTATAAATATTATCGCTCATTATAAAAATAGTTTAGAAGGTTAAGGTGATCTTTGTACCAACTGTGAAATTGAACAAAAGCTCCTCGCCTGAAAAAGCAGTAGTTGCTGAAATTATCATAGTATTAAATGGTGTATAGTATAGCCCACCACCATACGCATCATGCCATGTGTGTGAATGCTCATTTGCTACCCATACTCGGCCAAGATCATTAAAGGCTACTATTCCTAAAGCACCTGGAACGATATATGATTTAATGTCAAACAATTTTACTCTTAATTCAATATCTGCATAGGCAAGTGATGACCCGGCAAACCTATCTTTGCGGAAACCCCGTAAATAATTATTGGCGCCAAGCGTTAAAGCTTGAAAATATTCGTATTGCGAGCTAAAAATATGCCCACCCCCTAGTTTCAATACAGCTACTACGCGTGCAGGCTCACTAAGGCTGGCATAAATTGCCATATTAGACTCCAGTTTGGTGATTGGTTTACTATTGCCGTCCAATCCCTGCATGGAAGTAAAGTTTGTAGTCCAGTCTATACCTCGCGTTGGAAAAAGTTCGGCATTTAGATTATTGACATTCATTGATAGCTTGCCACCCGCATAGCTTTTAGGAGTATATACACTAGTGGAATCAAGGCCTACAACAGAAGGGTGGGCCAGTATACGATCCCTGTCATTCTCATTTCTATTTGAATAATAAAAGTACGTTGGTCCTATACCTATACTGAGCACGTTCTGAAAAAAGCGTTTTCGTACCAATATACTTCCGTCGATGTCTGTATATCGTACGCGGTAATAATGAATATCAGCCCCATCTATTTTCCTGGAGTCATTTCCGAAGCCAAAAAAATTGTTTAGTGTAGGATGTATAAATTCTCCATCGGCTACAATATCAGTTTTCTTAAAAAGATCCAGAAACGCACCTGCATATTTTATTTGATATGCATTGTCGGCAGGAGCAAATAGTGTAGCAAATTTTTGATCAGTTGAATAAGGAGTTTTTCTAAAATTGAAAGTTCTGACATTTAGCCCTACACCTACAAGAAAACCATCCTCGGCATTGTAGCCCATTTCCAGATGAGGGAATCGCCATATAGTATAATTCTCTTCTTTTTCATTATAATTATTTACGGCTGGGTCTGAAGAGAGCCTGTTTCTGGTTTTATTGTGATTTTGTACAACGTTTTTCTCCTTATTAATATCATATATAAAATTTGGCATCCTACCACTTACATTAAATGTATCCTCGCCTGCCCCGCCTATCATTCTGAGCTTTATTTTTGACTTCACGTCATCGTCCACCTGAAACATGTCATTACCATTGAAGCCATACAATCGCACTTCTTTAGTAACGCGAGGATCAAACTGACGGGAATACATGAGCAATCCGGAGTCATTATCTTTCTTTCTGGAATATACATTCACTAGAATTCCCTTATCCGCCTTGCTAACATGGAAAAATTCATCCCTGTTACTGCCCAAAACATTTACCCTTTTAGAAATGAATTTATAATAGATCATCCCCTTGCTAGGCATCAGGTCTCTCCTGCTTTTTAATTTTGCAGCTGTAGAACTACTATCTAGAATAGCAATTTCAGGTGGAAATTGTTTTACAGCTTCCGCTATCACAGTATCAGAAAGATCAGTTTTAAATTCCTGTAGTGTTTCCTTCCATTCCTTTTCATCGAGCTCATTAAGATACGTCCTATCCATGTAGCGTGCTACATACCCAAGCCATGTAACCTTGGGTATATCATATCTAAACCCTTTAAGAAAAGGCAACCTGCGCCACGTGGCATATTTCATCACTAACCCATCTGAATGGAATAAGGCCTGGTCACGATCATGAGGTACGGGATAATATATCTTCCTCTTTCCACTATCAATAGATCCCCATTTCCATTGATCCTGATGACGATCATAATCAGCAATAAGAAAATCGAGCATGCGAGCCTTCAAGAATGTTTTCTGATCTACTTTATGATTATCCTTATCCCTGAGTTTATTAAACATTGCAAAAGTACTTTTTCCCTTGCTACCATCCTCCGTTGGGTCCTGCTCTTCGAGCATACACATAGTGTTTGCAAATAGCAGACGGTAAATACCGAAAGCATAGTCATCCGGCACAATGAAATATTGCGGAGTAGCATGTACTATACCCAACGCAGAAGCCATTGGTGATACAGGTAGCGCTCCATAAGGGTTAGCCGCCGATATCATATCCTGTACTATATCAGCAGCAAAAGTATTTCTGAAATTTTCAGGTATTGCCTTTGCAGGATCTTTATTAAGCGTACGTAATGTCCATTTTACGCCAGCCGTGTCTTTTAAATGTAATGATCGGGTTTGCTTACCGCCTCCCAAACCTTCTATTTTAAAACCCCCATGTTCCTTATTTACGTTAAATACTTTCAACTTTACGGGTGTAGCCCATTCCTTGCGGTAATTATTACCAAGCATCAACCGTTTAAAACCAGATACATCCGCATAGTCTTTATTAGCTGGTATTGTAGCGCTATCCTGGTATACAAGATCATGTACAGTAACCGTATCCTTTGCAAGTTCAGGAAACAGAGAAAAGTTAAGTATGTTGCCTGTATATCCTATTTTCACCTCATTTGTATTAGGCTCGAGCTCGTAAAAGGTAACTTTTACATTTTTATCCTTTAAAATATCCAGTACAGCAAAACCCCTCTTGGCGGCCGCATATTTTGTTTTTTTACTATGGTCTACACGTTGAGACTTACAGCCGCCACCACTTACTATGTAATGATAGTTGCTATCATTAATAAGCTGCAGGCTATGCTCATGCCCTGCTACATGTACTACATAAGGATGGTTTTTAAGCACTCCCTCTATACGGTTTATCATATTTACATATAAAGGGAAATTCAGATCCTGAGGACCTCCGAATACCCCCCTGCTAATCGGATAAATAGAACCCAATACTGGTAAAGGTATATACAGGTTCTTGTTCAGGTCAGTAAACGGAAAGATATGTTGTTTGATGCCATAGTATCCGCTGTGCACTCCTGTACTTTTAAAAGTATGATGACAGGCAAAAATGATAAGTTTATGGGAATTGTGATCAACTATATCTTTCAGGCCGGCTAATATTTCATCTTCTGTCTTAAATGCACAATCCGATTCAAGACCAGGCTTCTGTCCCCGTGTCAGCCACCATTGACTATCCATTATGATCATTACTGCATTTTTGCCAAGTGGCACCTCTACAGGCCCTGGGCATCCATCTTCAGGTAAGAATTTTATATTATCACCAATGTTATTAACGTATGCCCCCTGTCTCAGTATATTACCATATCCTTCGGGTTTACCATTGGCCCAATCATGGTTTCCGGGTATAAAATAAGCATGTGCTGGTGTTCCTTTTACTACATCTGCCTGGGCAGACAAAGCGGCAGCACCAGCTGAATACAATGCATCCTGTTCATTTGGCAAGCCATTTACATACAAATTATCGCCAACAAAAAGTACTGTAGTTTTTTTATCCATTGCAATTGTACTCTTGATTGCATCTAATACTACCGCTTTGCCTTTGGTTACTGATCCAGGATCACCGGCATCACCAATTATTACTATCCGGCTTTCAATACTATCGTCACTTGCTATCGGCAGAATTTGTGCAAAAACATTTTGCAAGCTAACCATCAGTACTATTGTAAAGATCCACTTCATTTATTATCCTTTTTATACTGGTAAAACAATATTGTAGCAGGCTCTCCTGTACCTGCCTCATTCGAAATAAACATTCCACCATTGGGCGTAAATGCTATCCCTTCTGGCTGATTGAACAATTCCGGATCAAGATGATATACATTTTTTACTTTGCCGCTACGCTCAGCAATCACCAATAGTTTATTCGCAGACGACAAAATGTAAAGTTCACCGGTTACAGGATTTATTGATGCAGCGGATGGTTTAAATCTAACTGAGGTAGGGGTATTTGTTTCTGGCAGGTTCTTGGCATCAATTACACATGCACTGCTATAAGTGAATTGCTGGGTATCGAAAGAATAGGTGCTGACTGTATTTTTTTTATCAATATCGCAATCTTTGCACATCAATACCAGTTTATGCAGTGTATCATCATAATACAACGATTCAAACTCATATTTCCCATTTTCAGGAAAGGTGTATTCATGTGAAGCTAAAGAATCATTCATTAAACTGAGTGTAACTATATCACCATTATTATTAAGAATATAGAACACACTATCGTGCAGTACAATATCCTCGTAATCGCGTTTATGGCTGAATTTCCACTTACGTATATCTGTAGGCTTATTTAACAATATTTTGTACAGGCATCCTTTCTCATCACTCTCTGCAAATAAGCTATTATCTTTCCTGTAATAGGTGATACCTGATATATTATCAAGTTCAGAAGGTAATTTAATAATATAGGGGTTATTTAAAGAATAGTAATTGGGGCTTTTATATTCATGATTCTTTCTGGCGCAACCAAAAAGAAAAACAGCCAACATTATATAAATTAATGGTGCAGACCTGAATATCAACGATTTGTAGTTGTTTAGCATACATTGTAATGCTTTATAAATCTGTGCCGTGAAAACTTTTTCAGGGAATAGAAAATAATTAAACTAAATATTTTAAAAGTAATAAATCCTCTTATTATATATAAATACTTGATTTTAAAAATCAAGTCAACATCACTTTGGGGTAACACCAAGTTGTAGCATTACCGGATATTTGTTAGACATATGATATAGCGCATCCAGCACATACCTGGGTGCAGACGGGTTAGGCAAGTCGTTTACGGATGCATCTATACGTTTACCATCATTGCCTACCGTAGAATACGAACGGGGTATGTAATGGTAATAATTAGAACCTACAGCCATAGAAGGAGAGATAAAAATATGGTCGTACCATGCTTTGGCTCCTCCCCCTGTACCACACTCATTAGGCTGTTTTTCCTTTTTGCGCGTAGATGTAGTTAAAAAAGACGCAAACCTTTCCGGATGCTTTTCCCAATTAGCCGGGTATGAAGCTCGCTTGTCGATGATAAATGGAGGATCAATAAGCTGATAATTTTTTTCAGAGTTATTAGTTAATGTCTGATACCCTGGCTCATTTGTTTTTCGCAAATTAAAATCTCCCATTACAATAAGATTAGATAATGTTGAAAACCGTTTTCTTAGCGCGTTCATCAATTCTGTCATCTGCCTGTCCCGGTCATCCGATTTATCGCCAGAATCTGTATGTATCAGAACAAAATATATAAAAGCTGTATCGTGCGTTTTAGCCAAATTGGCTTCAAGATAATAAAGCTTGTACATGTTTATATCAGTAATATCGCTCACAAGCGTAACCATAGACGAAAACCCAAATTTGTGTTTATTATAAAATAATAATGTCTGGTTGTTGTCATTTGCCGCATTACTAAAAGGACAATATGCATATTTCCCTGTACTAGCAGCATTCAGCGCATTATTAAGAATAGAGTCTGCAAAACCTATAGGAGCTTTGCCCTTTGCATCAGAATTAGCCGGTATAGCTTCTACCTTTACCAAACCTAGTATATCTGGATTTGTATAACCTATAATAGTTTTTAGGTAACCGTGCATTTCGCTACCAGGCCCCTGGCAACCATCACCATACTTGAGTACATTATAGCTCATTACCTTAATTACATCTCTTTGTGCAGGTGCTGTTTTGCACTTTGAAAAAAATGGGGCGCATAGCAGCAATATTACGATGTAGTTAAGGCGTACCATTCTGGTCATAGTAGTTTGGTTAATACTTAATTTCATTTAATAGATAGTGCTTTTAAACTGTTAAGTGCGCTCGTGGTCTGGCCTGCTTTATCGGCGCCATCGGCAGATATTGTTTTTTCATTCCCGGCCCTGTAAAATTTAATGATATTTTGTTTAAGTCCAGGCTCTACATGGCTAAAATGATCGTCATTTAGTTTTAATAATAATTCTGCATAGGTTTTATCTGCCAGGCTATACTCACCAGGTGTAGTTTCATTACCAGTATCGTAATCAATATTTGTAAGGCAAATATTTTTGGTACTCATTGATTTAATGGCAATAATATAACGCGCCTGGACTGTATCAAAACTTTGTATGAAAACCTTTTCTGCTTCCGGGCCGGGAACTTTTAATTTGAGACCTTTTAACGGCCCAATTTTCGGTGTTACCTTAAATATAACTGCCAAGACACTGGGGAAGAATCCTGGTTTTTCACGTTTTTTTCCGAATTCATGATAATAATTGGCTCTTCGCATTTTATATTCAAATTTGCGCCTCGTCATACCTGGATTTGATTTTACAATTTCACCTTTTTTAGATGACCATGCAGCACGGGTTAAGGTAGGAAATATATCCTTGATAACCCATCTGAAAGTAGAGATAGTAAGGGTGAGATCTTTAAAAACCTTATTAATATCCAACCCATACGTTTTAAGAAAAGCCCGTTCAAGAACAGGTCGTGCTATTTTAAACCCAATGAAACTATGATATTTCTCAGATGCATAATTGCCTCTGGCCGTTTGCAGTATATCAAACCCGAATTCCATCCTTATGTGCGACACAGGATCTTGCTCATAAGTCACCACTGGTCCATATTTATCCTTATCTTTTGTATATACCATAGGTACGCACTTGTTAGTACCATTATGATGTCCGTACTTATCTGCATAATAATGGCATAAAAATCCAAGCGCAAACGCATATTCATTAATATTCTGTGACTCATCAAGTAAGGCATTTACGAAATCACCTGTGCGTACGTAGTGTATAAGGTTTGTAAACAATTTACTGCCAAAGGGATAATATCCCATATCCGGAGCAACAGCCCCCCCGTACGCATATGCATATGCGTCTTTAAGTTCACTATCAGTAGCTGCCGGATACTTTTTTACAAGTAGTGGCTTAATGAAACTATCTATGGAAACATCAATTATTGCCTCATGTGTAAGCACAGAATAAGCGCTAACTGGCTGTGGACAGCAGAAAAAAGTTGTTAACAGGATCAGAAGCCAATAAGATATTACCTTTTTCATAAGCTAAATTTCTATTGTCATAAAACTGTGCCATTAGTGTTAACACAATGATAATAAAGAATTATTGTATGTATTTAGAATTCTATTTATTCACCTGTATAAGAAAGAGAATTTTCCAGAAGATAATTGCAATGTTTGTATTGTATTTGTACCTCCATATTGGTTCATAAATGGGGATATACATAAAAGAATAAGGCACTGATACCAGTGCCTTATTCTTAAGCGGAGAGACGGGCCCAAATCGAACTCCTAATCGCATTTTTGACGTTTTTAGATAGTTTTAAAATATAGAAACCCCCTATAATCAATCAGCTTATTATTTGCCAAAGAGCTTATCGAAAAATGGCATAGGCCTATTTTTTGCGTACTCTAAAAGTTTCGAGTCATAACTTCAATGTGAAGACTTTTTAGATAAGACAATGTGTAATTAATGTCATCCTTTTCTTTGCTTAGAGGTCGAAAACACTCATCACATCTCATCCAAAGGGATTTAGGGGGTTGACAATCTTTTGTCTTCCCAATCAATAATTAGTTTTCTTTTTACAAATAGCCATTGATTATTTTGACAGGTATAAGTATCATAATAGCGAATAGCTTCGGTTAGTAATATTCTTTTTCCATCTTTAAAAAAGATATGATGGGCAAGACATTGGACAATCCCGGTTGTATCATCCCCGAATTTGATCGAGTTCTGCCCGTTAAGGTGAAACGTCATATTGTATTTTTCTAGGCCCTTGAACGCTTCTTCTAATTCTTTGCGCCCTTTCAATACGATAATAGGCTTACTTGTATCGGGCTCTGACCGATAAATTTCCAATGTACCATTTTCAACAAAAAGAGCTGCCTGCCGTTGAGCTTTAGTCCTGTCCGCGTAATATCCAAAACTGTCAATTAACTCGCGTAGCAATGTGATTTCTGAATTCATTTGAATTTAGTCGCCTTACGGAATCCAGGATGGACTGCGATTTTACAGAAAAAGTCTGTGTTATCATTAGCAAAGTGATTATTACATTTTTCATATAGTGGATTTGAATTTGCCGACCGTTAGCTTTTATATCAGTCAGGATCATTAATCTATTGATGATTTGTTAAGGAAACTTCAATCATTGGTTATAACAAAACTTGATTCGTTAGATTTATTTTTTACTGTTGTTATTTCCCCAATATATTCACCGCATACACCTGGAATGATAGCTAATTCTGAATTGGCAATTTGTCAATGAATTTTTAAATTACGCCCAATATAAATGGCTTGCTGTTGTCTTTTTCTTTTGGCTTACTTGATTGTCCGAAAACGAATATTGTTGAAAAAATAATGTTAAAATTATAAATCCTCTTATAATTTTTTTGTCAATGTTTATATTCTCGTTTGTTTCAATGACCGCTAATATCCTGTTAGCGGTTCGTTGTTATTGTCTGTCCACTGTGTAATTCAGTTCAGTTACCCCACAAGTAAATTGTCGGGTAGTCAATAGGTTTAGTTTTATTTTGTCTTTGATGTCTACAAACAATGGAATGCCTCGTCCAAGAATAATTGGATTAACAAATAGCCAGTAGCCATCAATTAAGTTCTGTTGAATAAGTGAATGTGTGGCTGTCGGGCTACCAAAAAGCAGGATTTCTCCACCTGCCTGTTGTTTTATTTCGTTTATTTTATCCGAAAGGTTGTCGCTAATAATTGTTGTATCAGTCAAACCCGCATCTTTCATTGTTTTAGATAAAACAATTTTATGAGCTTTGTTATACCACCTTGAATGTTCAATGTCGTGCTTGGTCGCATCCGGCTTGTCTCCTGCGGTAGGCCAGTAATTTTCCATCATCTGGTAAGTTACTCGTCCGTATAATGCCGTATCGGTTTCGCCTATCCGCTTACCGACATGATCAAAAATTTCTTCACCAAGTTTGATCCAGTTCATCTCTCCGTTCGGTCCTGCTACAAAACCGTCAAGCGATATATGCATAAATGAAATTACTTTTCTCATATTTTCTGTTTTTTATTATTATTTATGGTTTGTTACTTTCTAATATTTTAATATAGTTTTCAAGTCGATCTAAAGTCTGCTTACAACCTTCAATGGCATTTACCTTTCTATTTAATTCTTCAATAATTGCTTTTGACTTAAATACTGACTTCATTGTCAATAATGTTTTTACGTCAACCTCCTCAAATAAAATTGAAACTGTAAAGTTGTAATCTTCGCTTTGTGCACCAGAATGATTATAAGATAAAAAGGATGGTTTTTTTACTTCCACGTACTCAATTTTGCTATCCCAATCCCGACCCATACCATGCATAATAAAATCCCAAATTTTGCCTGGTTCTACATTCATTGATTTTGTAGTTAGCGAAAAACCATTTGGTCCCCACCATTCTTTGATATGTTCCGGGGTAGTCCATACTTCCCAAACCAAATCCCTTGGAGCATCAATAATTCTTGTATGTATAAGTATGTTCTCTTCTTGTTTGAATGTATTGTATTTTTCCATCTTTCTATTTTTCCTTTTTTTGAATTTTAGCTAAATAATTTTCCAAGGAGTCAAATTTATTGTCCCAATATTTTCGGTATTGATCTATCCAGTCTGTTACTTCATTTAATTTTGCGAGATTAGATTCGCAATATCTTTCCCTGCCTTGTTTTTTGATTACAATTAGACCACAATCATTAAGGAATTGGACATGCAATGAAACTGCTTGTCGGGTAATATCAAACTCCTTGGCAATAGCATTAACATTGAGTGATTTCTGAGCCAGCATACCTATAATTTGTCTACGAGTTGGATCTGCTATTGCTTGAAAGATGTCTCTTGTTTGTGTCATAATGCGCAAGTAATTCCTTGCAAATATATGCGCAAGGTTTGACTTGCGCAAATTTGTTTTAAATATTCCTATAAAAAATAGACCTATTATCGTTTTCAGGCTTTAAGACAAGACACCTATACAGAATTTGTTCCTTTTTCTATAATGACTATTTAACGATGATGGACGGTATCTATTGAACACCCACAATGATGCAAATATTTGCTCATAATTCGCTGTTAATGAGCTGGAAGGGCTACCTTATTTTTTAAAAAAAAGGGATAATCAAACGATTATCCCTTTAAGCGGAGAGAGAGGGATTCGAACCCCCGGACCTTTAACAGTCAACGGTTTTCAAGACCGCCGCGTTCGACCGCTCTGCCATCTCTCCAAGGGCAAAATTATATAAGCAGGGGGATTTTCAAAAAGTTTTTTAGAAAACAACCATATATTTTCTAAAGCCATGTTAAATCAATGGTTTTGAATACTCTGCATAAATCGATTTAAGGCTTGTCTTCGTATTTATAATGGTAAATTTGACAACTATGTTCCGCGCATTTCGCTCCTGCATTTTATTATTATTATCAGCTACCCAACTAAGTGCTTGCGCACAAGACGACCATTACGAAAAAACACAAACTTTTAAACAAATGAGTAACGCACAATCCAATCCTGGTGCACACAAAACCGAAATAGCCACATTTGGCGCGGGATGTTTCTGGTGTACAGAGGCGCAGTTCTTGCAACTGAAAGGAGTAGAAAAGGTAGAGTCAGGTTATAGTGGTGGCCAGGTAAGCAGCCCTACCTACAGGCAGGTATGCACAGGTACTACCGGCCATGCAGAAGTATGCAACGTGTACTATGATCCTTCCATTGTATCGTTTGATGAGTTGCTCGCAGCTTTCTGGACCAGTCACGATCCTACTCAGCTAAACAGGCAAGGCAATGATGTAGGCACACAATACCGGTCAGTAGTATTTTACCATAGTGAGGAGCAAAAACAAAAGGCAGAAGAATACAAACAAAAGCTGAACGCCGAACATGCCTGGAGCAAACCCGTGGTAACAGAGATATCTCCCTTTACAAAATTCTATAAAGCTGAGGATTATCACCAGGATTACTACAACATGAATGGTTCAGAACCTTACTGCCAGTTTGTGGTAAAGCCTAAAGTGGATAAATTTAAAAAGGTATTTGCAGGTAAATTAAAAAGCTAATACCTACATAGTATAAAAAAAACACCCCTGAATAGGGGTATTTTTTAGTAGTGCGGCAAAGGAGATTCGAACTCCCACGCCCGTTACAGGCGCTACCACCTCAAAGTAGTGCGTCTACCAGTTTCGCCATCGCCGCATATTTCTTTTTTGTGGACTGCAAAGATAAATGAAAAGTCAAAAGGAAAAAGTTTCCGATAAAATGATTTGAAGGACAGCAATCTATCTGCGTAGTATGATACGGAAAGTGGTACCCTTCCCCACTTCCGAACTTTTCACAAATAAAGACCCAGTATGATATTTCTCCACTATTCTGCGCGATAGCGACAGCCCTAGCCCCCACCCTCTTTTCTTAGTTGTAAATCCGGGATTAAATATCTTTTTCAACTGGTGCTTGGGTATGCCCTTGCCATTATCTGTTACATCCACTGTTACCTGTTGCGGTGTGTTATTGATCCTTATATCTATATTTCCCTGCCCTTTCATAGAATCCAGCGCGTTCTTTATCAGGTTTTCAATAACCCAGTCAAATAATGATCCACTTATATTCACCATTACCTCGTCTTCGTTGGTCAATAGGCTTATTATTACCTTATTGGGCGCCCTTTTTTGCATATAATCTACCATCAGCCGTAGTCTTTGCACCAGATCTTCTTCTGCCAGCTTAGGCGCACTGCCCACTTTACTAAAGCGGTCTGCTACCAGCTTTAGGCGGTCCAGGTCTTTATGCATTTCTGTTACGGCATCCTGGTTTACATCATGCTCTTTTAGCAATTCGAGCCATGCTTCTATAGAACTTAGGGGTGTACCCAACTGGTGTGCTGTCTCTTTAGATAATCCTACCCATACCTGGTTCTGCAAAGAACGGTGAGCGGCACTAAGTGCTATCAGCACCACTATCAGGAAAAGGAAGATAATAGTTATTTGCACATAGGGGAAGTATCTTAATTGCGTAAGCAGGTAAGAATCTCCGTAATATATATAGTTACTTCCCGATCCGTAATTGATAACTATGGCAGGGTGGCTGCTTTTGAAATCTGCCAGTTTAGTAAGCAAAAGCTCTTTTACATTTTTTACATGCGCTGTGTCTATGTTATTATCGCTGATGATAGTGCCCCGTTCATCAGTCATTATAAAAGGGATGGTCTTATTATCACCTATGAACTTATTAAGAAAGGAAAGATCCTGGCCCTGCTGTGCATTAGTGCTCAGGGTGGCCTTTATTGCCGCCACTACCTGCTCCATCTTTTTGCTTTCTTCGCTGGCAAGTTTCTTTGCCAGTTGATCAGTATAATACAGAGATGCCACCACAATACCCAGTGCAGCGCAGATTAAATATGTTTTCCAGTTAATATATTGGCGCATAGTGACCAGCAATTAAAACGTACCTCAAGGTAAAAATATTATGATTTTGAAGGAATAACTATTATTTTTGCAACGGAAAATTTCTTCATGGATACGCAACACCACAATCACGAAAACCAGATCGATAATCCTGCCGATATTGAATTAAGTAAGCCCTCTAAAGCTCGCTTTTTATTCCTGTTATTCTTTTTCGGGTATTTTATTTTCTTGCTTGCCGGTTGCTATAACCTCTACGAGCACCATTATCAGAAAAATGAGAATGTGGCCGTGCCTGATAACACTCTTTACGATCCCAAATATAAATAACTGTTCGTAGTACGGAAATGATCACCTGTACGCACGATACTGCCGTAGTAATACTCAGCTACAACGGCAGAAAGTGGCATGAGCTGTTTTTACCAAAAATAGTAGAGCAGGCAAGGGATAGCTATGATGTAGTGGTAGTCGATAACGCATCTACCGATGATACTTACCAATACCTGCTAGATACATATCCCAACATCCATATACTTCAGGTACCGGTAAATAAGGGGTTTTCAAATGGATACTACGAGGCCCTTAAGCAAATAAAATCCAAATATTACATACTACTTAGTTCAGATTTTGAGGTGACTGATGGTTGGTTCCCCCCGTTGCAGCAGGCTATGGACAACCATCCCGATCTTGCAGCCTGCCAACCCAAAATAAGATACTGGCGCGATCGAGAATATTTTGAATACGCAGGTGCTGGTGGTGGCTTTATGGATAATTACGGTTATCTATTCTGCCGTGGCCGTATCTTTAATGACCTGGAGAAAGATAAGGGGCAGTACAACGATGACATAGAAGTATTCTGGGCATCAGGCGGTTGCTTTGTTGTGCGCGCTGATCTGTATCACCAGGTTGGTGGCCTTGATGCAGACTTATATGCACACATGGAGGAAGTAGATCTTTGCTGGCGCCTAAAAAATGCCGGATACCGGATTGGCTATATAGGTTCCTCTACGGTATATCACGTTGGCGGCAGCGTTATTAGCTATGGTAGTCCGCAAAAGTTGTATTATAATTTCCGCAACAGTCTTATCCTTTTATTGAAGAATGAACGCACAGCCAAGCTTTTGTGGCTATTCCCGTTCCGGCTGTTGCTTGATATAGTAGCTGCTATCCAGATGCTTTTTATGGGCAAAGGAAAGCTAACACTTACTATACTTAAAGCTCATATCCATTTTTACCGAAGCATGGGTAAATGGCTGAAGCGCAGAAGGGCAAACAAAAAACTCATTACCCTACGCAACCACCAGGGGATCTATAAAAGAAGCATAGTGCGCGATTACTTTCTGGAAGGAAAGAAAACTTTCCCAGCTATCGGCTGGGCTCCAAAAAAGTTATAAGGGAGCTGGCATTCACCGACAATATTCCATCTTTTACCGACTTTCTTATATCTTCTGCCTAACAGGCCTTTTATAGCCCTATTGCGCAATATACCTTTACATCATAAATAAAAATTGTATGAAAGAGTATCGTGATTATCAGAACGACCCAACTAATAGTTTCCACGATCAGCGTTTCAAGCACCGTCATCGTAATCCTGCTGTATTTGGCTTTATCATTGTAATAATAGGTTTAGCACTGTTGGCTCGCCAATTCGGACTTATATTATGGCATATACATATGTGGCCATTTTTACTGATCGCATTAGGCTTGTTTATCGGCATAAGGAACAAGTTTTCAAACAATGCTCCTTATATACTTATTGCGGTAGGTATATTTAATCTTATTCCCCGCTTCGAAATAGGAGGTGTAGATTCTTCTGATCTTGCTGTTCCCCTATTGCTGGTAGTGGCAGGCCTGGCCATTATTTTTCGCCCCCGAAAAAAAAACTGTTCTTCAGATCGTATAACGACGAGCACAGATACTGATGATACCTTAAATATTGATGTTACTTTCGGTGGCCGGAAAGCAATAGTAACGTCAAAACAATTTAAAGGGGGCAATATATCAGTAGCCTTTGCAGGCGCAGAAATTAATCTGATGCAGGCCGACTTTACCGACACACCTATTTTAGACTTAAAGGTATCATTTGGCGGTATAGAGATAGTAGTACCCTCTCACTGGGAAGTACAGATGGACGTTCACCCTTCATTCGGACACGTGGAAGACAACAGGGTGATACGTACTCCCATATCAGGCGAAGAAAGAAAATTATTGATCCTTAAAGGTTCCTGCTCTTTCGGAAATATAGAATTGAAATCGTACTAAGCCCTTTTATTCCATTGCAATAAAATTCTTTTATGAATACTTTTGTAGCACAAATCATATACAGTATAGAATGTGAAGGTATGCCAACCGACCAATATGAAGAAGAGTGGCGGCTGGTGTATGCAGACAATAATACAAGTGCCCTTAACGAAGCACAATCCATAGCCCGCAACGAAGAAGCCACTATTATTGACCGGCATGGACGTACAGTGTGCTGGCGTTTGCTGGCAGTAAAAGACTTGCAGCCGGTAAATGTAGAAAATGGAGCTTTGCTTTTTTCTGCAATACGGGAAGTAACACCAATAGCTGCACCTATATGGATACAGTAAATGCTATCAAACTAACTACAATTGGCTTCAGCGCATAAAAATATTCACTGGTATATTATATTGCTGATATTAGCGGTATTCAGCCTGCACCTATATCTTATACATCATGTATCACTCATCAGCTGGAACCCCGCTATAAAGGATGCTGCATTAAGCACTTCGTTTATAGCATTAGGGGTATGGAGTATATTATTACTTATTAATGGCTACCCTACACGGGTAGCCATTCTTGCTTATGCAATCCTGATTGCCATATTTTTTACATCTGCCATCATTATTTCAGACTGGCAAGTACTAAAACTATGGCTGGCAAATAACAACATCTACTATAAATGGCTGCACAATACCATGCAGTTGCGTATACTACTGTACTGCATGCTGAATATGTGGATAGCTACCATTGCAGCATCCCGAAAAAAAATCATTTCGCTGGAACAGAAGTATAAGCAGAATACAGATACCAGTGTATTGCTTAGGGAAGCAGAATTATATAAGCTAAGGCAGCAATTACAGCCGCACTTTTTATACAATAGCCTTAACTCTATTAGCGCGCTCGTGATGATACAACCTGATAAAGCCCAGGAAATGATTGGCAAACTATCTGATTTTCTCCGCAGCTCTGTAAGAAAAGAAGCTCAGGAAAAAATACCTATAAAAGAAGAACTGGAATATATCGGATCATACCTTGCTATAGAATCCATCCGCTTTGGCGATCGTCTGCAAATAATATTTGAAAAAGAGTATACAGACGATGCAGTTATCCCACCCTTCCTCCTGCAACCAATACTTGAGAATGCTATTAAATATGGTCTTTATGGCAAAACCGGCGCTGTTACCATTAATATTCACATTGCGTTGGTAGCTTCATACCTAATCGTACGCGTTGAAAATCCATATGATCCTGTAAGTATCTCACCCCGTGGCACAGGCTTTGGGCTACAAGGCATACAGCGCAGGCTATACCTGCTGTACGCACGCACCGATTTGCTGGAAACTATAAGGGAAGAAGATACATTTATCACTATATTAAAAATACCACAGGCCCATGTATAAGGTGATACTGATAGATGATGAACCACTAGCCCGGCAATTGGTAGCTACTTTATTGCAGCCCTATACCCAGTTCCATATTGTGGCTGAATGCAGCGATGGATTTGAAGGGTTTAAAGCCATACAGCAGCAGCAACCAGACCTTCTTTTTCTTGATGTACAAATGCCTAGGGTAAATGGTTTTGAACTGCTGGAGTTGCTTGATAACCCTCCTTCGGTCATATTTACTACTGCCTTTGATGAATATGCGTTAAAAGCATTTGAGGCACATGCAATAGATTACCTCCTGAAACCTATAACGCGGGAACGCTTTGACAAGGCGGTCGGGAAGTGGATGATACAGGCGGGAGAAGAGCAACCATCTGCAACCAACCCTATACTACCTAATAATGTACACGAAGGTTACCAGCATCGGATAGTAGTAAAAGATAACGGCCTTATTCGCATCATACCCGCCCACGATATTCATTATATAGAGGCCAGCGATGACTATATAAAGATTGTTACCGCTGCAGGAACATTTTTAAAGAAAAGCACCCTATCGCATGTGGAGCAGAGCCTTGATCCGCAGCAGTTTGTGCGGGTGCACCGCTCTTACCTGGTACCGGTTGCACAGCTAACACGCATAGAGCCTTACGAAAAGGATGGTCATATAGCCTTGCTGCAGTGTGGCGCTAAAGTAATGGTAAGCAAAAGTGGGCTCGGAAAATTGAAAGAACTGCTTGGCTGGTAACTATAATATACCATTCCCGTTATCCTGTGTTATATCAGGCTTTCTATCCAGCAGGTACCTTATTAGCAGGTAACCACCCATACCCGATAAAACTATAAATATTACTGCATAGGTATTGTGTGTAAAGAAATCCATTATCTCCCGCACATTCTGCGTAGTGTTAGTAGTTATAGAGCCTTTGTAAAAAAGCAGTATAGCAATAAATTCGCCCACAATGGTAAAGCAAAAGAATGCAGCTAGGGTTATTACCCCCCATGCAATCGGGTTCTTCCCTTTGCGGCCGGCCTTTACGCCATTATTATAAGCAAGGAGAAGGATAAGTAAGATCAGCAGCATTATATTATTTCAGGTTGTTTATAAAAGCAGTTATGCTCGCCATAACGTGTTCTATTTGTTCATTCTTAAGCCCATGATGGCACGCAAGCAGCATACCCCCTCTCATTACCTTATCGGCCTCGGGGTATCCTCCGCTCGCAGCTTTGTGTGGCTGGTTCTTAAAGCCTGGCTGCCGCAGTATATTACCCGTAAACACAGTTCTTGTCTGTATATTCCTTTTTTCAAGGAATATCTGCAAGTCGCGGCGTATGAATGGCGCACTTTCACGTATCGTAACCGCAATTGCCAGCCAGCCGGTACGGCTATCAGGCAGTTGTTTGGGTAGTATAAAATATTCTTCGTACTGGCTAAAAAATTCACGCATACGCTTATAGTTAGCAGTACGGGTATCTATATTATGGGCCAGTTTATTCAATTGTACTATACCAAATGCCGCCCCCATTTCAGAAGGTTCTATATTGTATCCGGGTTCTTCAAATACAAACTTGGCATCATAAGGTATTCCCTCTATTTCCACATTAAAGCGGTTCTCAATTTTTTCCGATTCTACAAACAGCGATGAGCTTCTGCCCCAGCTGCGCAACAACCGTCCTCGATTATAAAATGCTTCTGTGTTTACGCACAGCATACCGCCATTGCCACCACAGTTGATAATGTGCGAGCCATAAAAGCTGGTGGTGCTCATATCTGTAAACCTTCCTGATGATGCACTCCCAATCTCAGCACCCAGCGTATCCGCGCTATCTTCCAGTACAAACAGGTTATGTTTGTCCGCTATTTCACGCAGCACCTTCCAGTCGGGCAGGTTACCTATCAGGTTAGGTATTACCATTGCCTTTGTTTTAGGCGTTATCATTTCCTCCACCTTATTAACATCCAGGTTATAGGTACCTTCTTCTACATCTATAAATGCAGGTATCCAGCCTTTCTTTACCAGGGGCGCCACAGTAGTGCTAAAAGTCAGTGCCGGCGTTATTATCTCACTTCCGGCCTCATAGTTCATCAGGTCTGCAGCTAGGTATAGTGCGCTGCTTCCACTATTAACCATTATACCAAATTTCTTCGCATACAGCTTGGCTATACGCTCTTCCATTTCCCGCACATTCTTGCCCATTTGGGTCGATGTACGCAATACATTTACTACAGCCGCTATCTCGTCCTCACCATGTACCGTTGTGCCATAGGGCACATAAATATAATCTGTCTGCAACATCAGGTATGATTAGAATGCGAATGTAATAGATACCCTGCAAATAATAACGTTAACACAATCAGAATTTTATCCTTTCAAGTTATTATTTGATATATAGTAAATGGTGTTAACCTTGAATCAAAAGGCAAAATCATTCACTGCCGCATCCTTCAGTATACACTCAATAAAATTATGATGGTTACGTTCCGTGCCCTGCACCAGCCAGCTACCCGTTATTATGTTACCTGTTTTGCGTAGAGTGCGGCTCTTTATTTTCAGGTGGTATTTCTTTATTAGCGCCTCGTACTTATGCTGGTTGTATTCCTCATAGGCATATACGATCTTATAGTCACGCACCTGATTTAGTCGGTCCAGCGGTATCTCCAAAAAGGTAAACAGGTACAGTACTACTATCACCACCATACAGCTAATAGCTGATAGCAGGTAATATCCGCTGCCTATGCCTACCCCCAGTGCGGCAACCATCCACATACTGGCTGCTGTTGTAATGCCATTTACCTTATTATTATCCCCTCTGAATATCACTCCTGCGCCCATAAAGCCAATACCCACCACTATATTAGCCGCTATCCTGTCGGGTGATGTATGTATCCCCAGCGTCTGCGAGAATATGGTGAACAAAGTAGACGCCAGGCATACAAGTATCAGCGTCCTGAACCCTGCGCTTTTGCTGCGCAGCTCCCGCTCTACCCCTACCATTCCGCCAAGCAGTACCGCCAGAGTTAGTTTTAATATTATATCGCTTGCAAGCATAAGATTGCGATTTTTGACACTGTAAGATTATAGAAAATTATGGAATAAGTATAGGTTGTAATACTTTCGGGGAATGAAATATATTTACGTTTCATGACCGCTATTCGTGCTTTTTTTTGTTTTCAATTGTTATTACTTGCTACACATTGTCTGGCTTCAAACAAAGTTTTATTTACATTCGATACTTCTTACTGTCTTTTCCGCGGTGGCAATTATTCCAAGATCCATGTGGTCGACCTTCGTACAGACAATAGCAGTATAGGCACTGTTCAGCGGTTGGCAGGTATTCGGCAGTTGGTTACTGCTTTACCCCTTTCTGCTGAACTGAAAATTTTTGGCAATGCTATTACCAAAACCATCCGGTACAAAGAGGCACATACACTCCTCATAATGCTGCACAACCTTGAGATACATGGAAATGCCAGTGGCGATGTCAGTACACTATATTTCAATGCTGAATATTATCTCAGCACAGCAGATACTGCCCGTTACCAGTATCTATTCGCTATCGATACTTTTATTGAAAAGAAAAATATCAGTATTACGCACGATTTCAGTGACTATTTATTCTATACGTTCAATCTCGCAGCTAATGCTCCTGTTCCTTCACTGAAAGCTGCCACCTATACTTCAGATGAGGCTATCGGGCGTTTACGTGGTCTAACGACCTGTTACTCGGTTTTCCAAACTATACAATACAGGCGCGGTGTATATTATACCAAAGAACAATTCCTCAATAATACTCCAGGCGATACACTGTTCAAAGAAGAAGATCATTTCGTCAGCATTGGTAATTCGCCGCATTTCTACCATCTCACGGAGCGTGGTAGAAAAGGCAACATGATTTCTACCGAAGATTTCTATGCGGTTTACAACGGCGACCGTTGGTATAAATCTACTCCGCAGGGAAACTATGGTATGTGACGCGAAGGGGATGTTTTTATATTTAAAACTGAATTATGGGGTCTTGCTGGCTCTTCAGAAGCTGAAGTAGTTTCAGCGGGAATTATTGGGGGGGGGATTATTGGGGGAGCTATAGGAGCCGCACTAACACAGGCTAAAACTGATGCTAATTCAAAAAAGTATCTTGCAGTTATTAATGATGACGATGATCTGGGACCAAAAAAAACAAAAGAAAACCTTTTTTACGAAGTTGCAATAGACCTTTTGCACAATCGTTTCATTCCCATTCGCCGTTTACAATGATCCTGTTCCTTTGCAGATTTCCCTTGAAGCGACATACAAATTACTGCTATCAAAAAACATTCAATTGTACCACATCGGGCGCACTAACATAATTACTGTTGTACCGGAAACGTATATTAGAGGTGAGCACTATCTTATACCCGGGCATGGTATACACAGTATGCGGGTAATAATAAAAGCGCAATTCTATAGTTTCGAACACAAGGTTCTCATTCCTTGCTCTTACTCCACCACCAAGGCCGGGGAAGATTACCGTTTTACTAATGCTCTGTCCGGGCGGCGTAAGCAGCGATATATCAACATAAGGGAAAGGAGCAAATTTAAAACCCAACACTTTGTATTTCAGATAAAATTCCGTTTCGGTCTGTAGCGTCAGTCGCCTGTCTCCATAAGCCGAGTCGGAGCTGAAGCCACGCACACCGTACCCATTATTGATACGAAGCGGCGCATAGGTAACGGGGTTATGCAGGTGTGTATAGCTCAGCAGCAGATACTGCCTCACCTTTGTCTGGTTAATGAAAAACAGACGGCTAAAGGCAGTAGCTCCAAAAAGTACACTGGCATCCTGCAAGCGGCCTTTATACATAAAACTACCGGCGCGGAAGAATAGCTGTATAAAATCCCCGCGTGGGGTAGCTATATACCGGGTAGCATTAAGACCGACATATGGGCGCTGTAATGACAACTGCCGGAAGTAACCCCCTGTAACGCTTACATTATACCCGTAAGGAAGATCCTCGGTGGTACCAAAGCCATATATGTACTGGGTCTTGTAATAGTCCTGCCTAAAAAATGTGAACGAAGCAAGTACCCCCTGGCGGCTATTGTATACCGGATTAAACAAAGTATCTACCTGATAAGGAACATGATCGTAATGATAATTAAGATACCTTATGCCAATGAAATGGCGGTCGCGGATCTTATTATTCTCGAGCGATAATTTTCCAATTCCAATATTATACCCGATCCACCCGTCCAGTAAGGTATACGTGTATTTATAAAAAAGGCTATCCGTAAAACGGTAGATATTATCGGCCTTGTTGTAGCTGGCCAGCAGCCCGCCAGCAAACCTGGAATAGGGAGAAACCAACGGACGGGAAAAATTAATGCTGTAAGCGGTCTCTTCTTCCCCTGTCATTGAATTTATATTGATGTTGCTGTAGTTGACTGTACCATTAATAAAAGAATGAGCTATGTTATTGTTGCGGTACAAACCTCCGTAGCCAAATGTAGGATGGCGTTTGTAATCATACAATCCCGACACTTCTATGCGCTGCCCGGTACCATACAGGTTGGCATCTACCAGTGTTGTATGTATGTGATTAAACACATCAGATGAAAAATCGGCTGACAGGCTAAAAAAATCTTTTGTTATAACCAGAAGGTCTACAGAATCAGGGTTTCCCTTTATAGGCTTTACCACTATTCTTGCGTCATTTATATAATCAAGGGTACGCAGGTAGCGTTCATTATCAGCAACCTTGTATGCATTGAGCGGAGTATTTTCATTAATAAACAGGTTGTTACGTACTACATAGTTGCGTGTATTGGTATGGGTAGCATCAGCTAATTTGCTGGCTAATGATCTCATTCGCCTGCCTGTATCATTAAAAGACCTTTCAAAATCGAGCGCTTCAATTTCTATGTTGCGGATGATCTTGCCCTGGTAGGGTAAAAAGGGCATTTCACTTTTGCCATTCAGCGTCAGGTCTTCGATAGTAGTATCTGTTTCCCGTCTAACAGAATTAACGGCCTGCTGCAGGAGGTGATTGATCAGCTTATGGTTAGAAATCCGCAGGCTATCAATGTTTACATGATCGAAACGATGTGGTTTATTTTGTGCGCTGGCAGAAAACACTGCCAGAACTAGTATGGCAAAGCATGCTGATCGCTTACCGAACTTAATAAGATATATGTAAAATATGTTTGTGGAAAGTAGCAATATCCAAATCTATTAATAATCCGTTACTGATAAACCATCAATGCAATCTATCCAAAAATTGTACCCATTTATTAAACTATCCAATAAAATAAAAAAGCGGTACAGATATCTGTACCGCTTTTAGAAAATTATGATGCACCTGACTATCTAAGCAAAGTAACATTTCCTTGCAGATGCTGGCTCTTACCATCTTTGTAGGCCACATCTATAGTATAAATGTAAACCCCGGTAGGTTGGTTTGTACCATTGTACTTACCATCCCAGCCACGCCCATTAAGGGAAGTTGTCTGGAATAAAAGCTCGCCCCATCGGTTATAGATACTCATCTGGAAAGATGTAGCACCACTGGACAATAATTGGCGTGGCAGGAAGTAGTCATCACTACCATCACCATTAGGAGTAAATGCGTTAGGTACATTTAGGTAACAATCGTTGCGTACTTCTACAGTATCTGAGTTAGAGCAACCATTTACTGTTACAGTAGTATAATAAGTACCATGCTGGTAAATACGTATACTTGATGATGTCTCCCCAGTATTCCATAACCACGTAGCGCCCGTACCATTAGCCCTGTCCGCAATTATTATAGACCCTGCAGACGGACACAAAGATGTATCAGGTCCAAGATTTACTAATGGTAAGCCGTATACTCTTATTTGCTTTGTAACTGTAGTATCAGGGCACTGACGGTATTTTGCAGTAAGTGTTACCGTATATAGCCCCGGCTCATCAAATGAGTGTTTAGGGTGCTTGTCATTGAGCAAGGTAGAGCCGTCGCCGAAATGCCATATAGCTCCTACATTACCGATCTGTGAATAATCACCATTAAACGTAACGGCTTTACCCTCACAAATCATAGAGTCACTTGGGGTAAAATTAGCAGTAGCAAATGTATCAATAGTCACGGTGCGGTATGCCGTATCGTTACACGGTACAAAATCACTGGTCACAAGTTTCACAGTATAGGTACCTGTTAGTGAATAGAAATGTGAAGAGGTAGAACCAGTACCAGTACTTCCATCCCCATATAACCATAAATAGTTTAATGGCGCTGTGCCTGTAGATGTAGCCTTAAATGTAATTGGCTTAAACTCGCAGGTAGTATCAGGAGATGCGGTAAATGAAGAAGTTAATGGGTGCGTTATTGTCACCGTCTGTTTAGTGCTATATTTACAATTAAACGTATTCAGTGTAGTAAGTGTTACCACATAGCTCCCCTGCGCCGCATATACATGGGTAGGATTAGATACAGTATCCCTGGCGCCATCGCCAAAATCCCAAAGAGTAGATGTAATAGTGCCGGTAGAAAGATTTCTAAACAAAACTGTATCAGTTCCACAACCATAGTGGATATTATAGGAGAAGCTGTCAACATTACCTGCATGTACTATCACTGTCATTTGGGTCCGGTCACTTTCGCATCCTTTAATTGTTTGCGACAAATAGTAATAAGTAGTAGAAGCCACAGTGGTAGAAGGTGTAGGTGCAGTTGAGGAACCTACACCACCGGTAGCCGTAGTGTACCAAAGTAAATTGGTACCCGTAGCACTAAGGCGTGTAGGAATTGCAAACTGGCAGAAGGAGTATATCCTTGCTCCCGGTGCAGGGGGCGTTTTGTTTGGTATCAGCAGCATCTGCACTGTATCAGTAAAACATGCGGGGCTGGTACCAATTGCCATTACCCTAACTGGTGAAGTGCCTACTGTAACGTTAGTATAGGGACCAGTAGTTGGTGAGTATGGCGTAGTGGTTGGTGACACATACCAAACCCATTGGTAAGCACCACCATTCTGGATAGTAACTGTGGATACAGAATTTTTACAAACCGATGCGGTATCACCAGTGAGCAGGGACGCACTATCACCCGTATAAGACCATTTAGGTCTCGTAGCAGCAAAGGCAGAATCAAGCTCATTAATGTTAAGAATATATGCATAGGTGATGGCAGTACTGTCACCTGGAGCAAGATCGCCTAATTTATAAGTTAGTCCCACGCCTACATCAGAGGTAAGGGAATCGTACCTGGAAGTACCACTGGTATGATTGTAAATCTTATCAATATAATCAGATGGCACAAGGCTACCTGTTACAATAAATGCCAAAGCACGGCAATCTTCAGTGCCTAAACCAAGATAAGCACGAGAACGGTAGGTGCCTGCATATGCTGAAACCAAAACTTTGTTCTGTGCATTAGGTATTTTATATGTAATTACATTACGTGTAGTAAATGTACCACCTGGTTCTGTTTCATCATTATCAGGATCAAGCGTACGCATATAGTAAATACTGGAGCACGTAGCAGTACCAATGTTTTTAATAGTCACATACACTATGAAAAACACATTTGCAGTGTCTACAGTGGTCGTTTGGGTTATTGCCAACTTTTTTGTGCCCGATGCAGTTGAATCGGCCAGGAATGTTCCTTTCCATACCCCATATCTCTGGCTACCCAGGTTAGTATAAAATACATTGGTGCCATCCATGGCACTTGCTGTGGTGCCGCCTTTAATAGCATACCCTGAAGAACCACATCCGGTTAACGCGTTGGTATAGGCATCCATTTCTGTACCATTTACTTCTATACCCCATCCTTCCTGGGGATAACCTGGAAGAAAGTAGTCTCCAAAGAATGGAGGGGTACCTGTAGTAAAGCCATCTTTATCAGGATCTGCTACAAATCCAATATTTCTAGGCCTTGTCACACATGTTGCACTGCTATCAGCAGGATCGTAAAAAGTATTTGTAGCTCCTGGTTGTGCTACATAAGTAATAGGAGCATTTATAGTACTACCATACCCACCGTTCTGGCATATGCCTACTTCTAAATAATTACCAAGCAAAAATACATTCGCACTGTCAAGTTGGGCTATAGCAGATTGCCCTCCAAGAATAAATGCAAGTGCAAGAAATAGTTTAAAAGGGTTAAGGTGCTTCATTTTTATTAATTTATTTGTATACAATGTTCTCATTTTAATACACGGGATTATTAACTTTTAGTAAATGGAAGTGTACAGACTTTATTTCCGCTTTTATCGAAAAGTTGCAATTGATAAGCACCAGCAGGATAAGAAGTAACACTAAAACTCGTGCGATATACATTATAAACAGTACCTGACCAAGTGCTGATTGTAGTACCGGAACTATTTACAATTTTGCCGGTAAGGGGAATAGAAAAGCTTGATGCAAGGGTTACATTTATTGTATTAATTACATTTTTAGGTGATAATATATAGTTAACATTATAGGTATGGGTAGCTGTACCTATCACGTCACTAACATAAAAAGCGCCACCTATATCAGATGAGCTACCTGCTGTATTAGCCGAAGAAGATGTAATCTGTGCATGCCCAGCTACGCTACTGAAGAGAAATAGGGCAAGTAATAATTTTTTCATAAGGTTTTTTTACGCGGTTATGATGACAATAATGAAAACAAAACAGATGGTTTCAAAGTTAATTGTTTGTTCTTATAATCCCTAATATTGCATTAGCTTAATTTTATCTATCTAAAATTAATGTTTTAAATGTGGCATAACTGTCCTGACTGAATATAATATATCTATTAATAGACAGTAAATATTAAGAATTGGATAGGGTGGATATGCTTTTTTGTGTTTTTTAAGTATTGGTAAGGATTGTATTTTTTTTTTGCAGTATATAATTATTCCTTACCTTTGCGCTCCAATTCTCATATTGCTCTTATTTTAGAACGCATTTGGGAGAATCATTCCTGTGCAAGCAGGATATTCGTTAACACCAAAAAAAAATTAGCTAATGGCTAAAGAAATCAGTGGCTTCGTAAAGCTGCAAGTAAAAGGCGGTCAGGCCAATCCTGCCCCTCCTATAGGACCGGCTCTTGGTTCAAAAGGGGTGAACATAATGGAATTCTGCAAGCAGTTCAATGCACGTACGCAGGATAAGATAGGCAAAATATTGCCTGTGCTTCTTACAGTATACACCGACAAATCTTTCGATTTCGTTATCAAGACGCCACCGGCTGCCGTGCAGCTTATGGAAATGTCTAAGATACAGAAAGGGTCAAAGGAATCGAACCGTAATAAGGTGGGTAAAGTAAGCTGGGAACAGGTAGAGGTTATAGCTAAAGATAAAATGGCTGACCTTAACTGCTTTACAGTAGAAAGCGCCATGAAAATGGTAGCCGGCACAGCCCGCAGCATGGGCCTTACAGTGGATGGTAATGCTCCCTGGAATAATTAACCCATCGGTTCACACTCTAAAAAATCAGAGCAATGGCAATCGCTAAAAAAAGAAAAGCCGTAGAGGCCAAACTAGAAAAAAATAAACAATATACACTCTCTGAAGCAGCAAAAGTGGTGAAAGACATCAACTGCACCAAGTTTGATAGCTCAGTAGATATGCATATACGTCTTGGCGTAGACCCTAAGAAGGCTGACCAGGCAATACGTGGTACAGTAAGCCTTCCCCATGGAACCGGCAAAACAAAACGTGTACTCGTACTTTGCACACCAGATAAAGAAGCTGAAGCAAGAAATGCTGGAGCTGATTTTGTAGGATTGGATGAATTTGTGCAAAAGATAGAAAGTGGATGGACAGATGTTGACGTAATAGTAGCCACGCCATCTGTAATGCCAAAAATAGGCCGTCTTGGTAAAATATTAGGGCCACGCAATCTGATGCCTAATCCTAAAACAGGAACTGTAACTAATGATGTAGCAGCAGCTGTAAATGATGTAAAGGGCGGTAAAATTGCCTTTAAGATAGACAAGGCTGGCATTATACATGCCTCTGTGGGCAGGATATCATTTGAACCTGCAAAACTTGCTGAAAATGCGCAGGAATTGATCAATACCCTGGTTCGTATGAAGCCTGCTACCGCTAAAGGAATTTATATCAAGGGCATCAGTATGGCATCAACAATGAGCCCAGGCTTATCTATTGATACAAAATCTGTTGCGTAAATCATTGACACGCCTTTTGCATCATCCGGAAAGGCACAAAATAAAAAGACATGACACCAGCTCAAAAAAATGAAGCTATAGAAGTACTGAAAGAGAAATTTTCTCAGTATAATAACTTTTACATCACCAATACCGAATCATTAACGGTAGCCCAGGTGACTAAGCTACGCCGTCTCTGCTTTGAAAAAAATGTAGAAATGAAAGTAGCGAAGAATACCCTCATCAAAAAAGCTCTTGAAAGCTTAAACGATGATAAATACACCTCGGTTTATGATTCACTTCACGGTGTTACGGCCCTGATGTTTTCAGAAAGCCCAAAAGAGCCGGCTCTTATCCTGAGCTCCTTCAGGAAACAAAGCAATGGCGATAAACCAATATTGAAGGCAGCTTTGATAGGCGAAGACTTCTTTAGCGGTGATAACCAGTTGGCTGCGCTAACCAGGATAAAAACGAAGAACGAAATGATAGGCGAAGTACTTTCTTTGCTTCAGTCACCAGCTCGTCGTGTTATCTCTGCGCTGCTGCATAACGCAGAAAAGCAAGGCGAAACAGCACCGGCTGCAGTTGCAGAATAATCTGTAGTATACAGATCAATAAACAAGGCTTCCAAGTCACTCTTATATTAAACAAATTTTAAAAACGATCTAAAAAATTATAAAATGGCAGACGTAAAAACATTAGCCGAACAACTTGTAAGCCTAACTGTAAAAGAAGTACAGGAACTGGCTGATGTATTAAAAGCAGACTATGGTATAGAACCAGCAGCAGCTACTGTAGTGGCAGCCGCAGGGGGCGATGCAGCAGCAGCAGCACCAGAAGAAAAAACATCTTTCAATGTAGTATTGAAGAGCGCAGGCGCTTCTAAACTGAACGTTGTAAAGATTGTTAAAGAACTTACAGGCCTTGGTCTGAAAGAAGCTAAGGAACTGGTAGATGGCGCACCTAAGAATGTAAAAGAAGGAATAAGCAAAGGCGAAGCTGAAGAACTGGCTGGCAAACTGAAAGACGCTGGTGCAGATGTAGAGATCGCTTAATTATCTAAGCTAGATACTAAATAAAAAGACCTCCTTATAGGAGGTCTTTTTATTTAGTATCGGCAAAAAATGGCCAATGTTTCTAGCCATTTTCGATATTATTCATGAGATTAATTCAGGACTCTAAAAGTACCGTTGGTTACAGCTAAGCCGGTGCCCTGGAAACTAAACCTGCCTTCAGTAATGGCCGCTGATGCGGTATCAACTATTATTTGCCCGAAAGTAGATGCAGTAACATTATTTTTAAGTGTGTAGGTAGCATTAGCGGTAGTATTACATACATAGGTACCTGCACCCATAAAAGTAGGTATAGTAATAGAAATAGACTGGAAAGATGCACTGATGCCCGAACTTGCTGTAATACTGAAACCGCCCGTAGGGTATGTGGCAGTCCCAACAGTGGAGACAAATGCCACACCGTTTACAGTAGCCGATATTTTAGCGTTACCTGCGTTATCCGGAGGCAAATTCAACGGATTGGGTATGTTGCTTTTATCAATACTGGGGGTAGCATCATAATTACCATTGGCGCAGGAAGAAAGGCCCACACATATTGAAGCTAACAAGGATAAAGAAAGTAAAACCTTTTTCATTAATTAATTATGGTTTATCTCTATAAAGATAATAACTGAAAGCATAAAACAAAATAATTAGGCCTAATTTCCTATTTATATCGTAAAATAGGAACCTTATAGCGCTACTTTTAGTTTCAATTCATTTAATTGCTTCTCATCAATAGCTGAAGGAGCATCCAGCATTACATCCCTTCCTGCATTATTTTTAGGGAAGGCAATAAAATCACGAATAGTCTCCTGCCCTCCCAGTAATGCACACAGCCTATCAAAACCAAATGCAATGCCTCCATGAGGAGGTGCTCCATACTCAAAGGCGCCTAACAGAAAGCCAAACTTTTCCTGGGCCTCTTCTTTATTAAGTCCTAATGCTGCAAACATTTTTTCCTGCAGATCGCGTTGGTAAATGCGGATAGAGCCGCCACCTATTTCTGTTCCGTTTAGTACTATATCATATGCGTTAGCCAGAATATCCCTATACTTTGCCCTGTCATCCATCCATCCTATATGCTCGGGCTTAGGAGAGGTGAACGGATGATGCTTTGCAGCCCATGTGTTGTCTTCGTCAATATATTCAAATAAAGGGAAGTCTATTACCCAAAGTGGCTTGTAATCATCGGGGTTGCGAAGACCCAGCCTGTTTCCCATTTCCAGCCTCAGTTCACTCATTGCTTTACGCGTACGTGCCTCAGTACCTGCCAGTATTAATATAAGATCACCGTTATTTGTATTACAAAAAGTGGCTACCTGTTTTTGCTGCTCTTCGTTTAAAAATTTGTCTATACTGCTTTTATAGGTGCCATCAGCATTGCACTTTATATACACAAGTCCGCTCATACCTATTTGCGGGCGTTTTACCCACTCTGTCAGTTCATCTATTTGCTTGCGTGTATATTCGGCCGAACCGGGTACACTTATGGCAATTATAGACTCTGCTTCACTGAATACTTTAAAATCAATACGGTCATTGGCAAGCGGTGAGTTATCTGAATATTTATTTCGGGCCTTAAGGTTATTCAATTTCATTTCAAACCTGATATCAGGCTTATCATTTCCGTAATTCCACATCGCATCATCCCAGGTCATCCGGGGAAAGGCATAGTCAATGTTTACACCCTTTACATCGTTAAATACATGCTTAAAAAGGCCTTCAAAAATCCGTAGAATATCTTCCTGTTCTACAAAACTCATTTCACAATCTATCTGTGTGAATTCCGGCTGTCTGTCTGCGCGGAGATCTTCATCGCGGAAACATTTAACTACCTGGTAATAGCGGTCATAACCACTTATCATAAGCAGTTGTTTAAATGTTTGCGGACTTTGAGGCAGTGCATAGAACTGGCCTTCATTCATACGCGAAGGGACCACAAAATCCCGGGCACCTTCAGGAGTAGATTTTATGAGAAAGGGAGTTTCAATATCCCAGAAACCCTGTGTATCAAGGTAGTTGCGTACCGATCTGTTTACCTTGTACCTTAACTCAAGATTGCGGCGCAAGACAGGTCTTCTAAGGTCCAGATACCTGTACTTCATCCTTAGCTCATCTCCCCCATCTGTATTATCTTCAATAGTAAATGGTGGCGTATCTGCCACATTCATTATAGCAAAGTCTGTTACTTCTATCTCTATATCACCGGTAGGTAGTTTTGGGTTTTTATTAGTTCGCTCTATTACTTTCCCTTTTACTTGTATCACATACTCCCTGCCTATTGGTGTTTCATCCAATTTGCTATTGAGCAATTCATTAAATAATAACTGGGTAATACCATAGCGGTCGCGGAGATCAATAAACGTAATACTCCCGAATTTACGTATGGTCTGTACCCATCCTGCCAGTGTTATAGTATTATTCAGGTCTTCTATTCGTAGTTCACCACAGGTATGCGTACGGTACATATATTTCTTTTAGGGAATCAGGTTGCAAGTTAACTTTTGAAGTTGATAGGGTAAAATCATATTGTAAACCTGTGAGAACGTAAGGATAAATAGATAAGATATTAATGTTTAACAAAATCTTCTCCGCATTATCAATTACCACGAGTATTTTTGTAGCTTAAGCAATAGCAAGGTCCTGAATCGCTTTCTAAAGATATTACGTTACATAGGTATCAGCATACTATCCATACTGCTATTAATAGTTGTATTAGTAAACCTGACACCGGTACAAAATTACATTGCAAAAAAAGCTACTGAAGTACTGGCTCACAAACTAAAGACCCGGGTAAGTATTGACAGGGTAAGAATAGATTTTCTGAACCACGTAGTGATACAAGGGCTGTATATACAGGACCAGCAGGGCGATACCCTCCTGTACGCCGGCGAGGCACAGGTACGCATCAGTGACTGGTTCTTTGTGCGAAAAAAAATACCGGTGCTGCACTATATAAGCCTGCGCAATGGGTATGCCCACCTGTACCGCACTCCTGCGTCTAAGGTTTGGAGCTACCAGTTTTTTATAGATGCATTTGATACCGGGCCAAGTAAGGACACAGTAAAGAAGCCTAACCAGTTTGAGCTAGATCTAAAAAAGGTAAATATTGAGAACGTTCGGTTCCATATGGATGATGCGTGGGTAGGAACCGATATGGATTTGGATGCAGGGGAATTTGTCCTGGATGCCAATAAACTAGACCTTAAGAAAAGAATACTGGATGTTAACAAGCTACAGGTAAAGGCGGGATCGGTAGTGATGAGAGATTATAAAGGCGGCAGGCCTGTTGATACATCAAAAAGAAAGTCCTTTTCGCCAATTGATATAACCCCTTTTAATCCTGGCAAATGGGCAGTTAGCATCAAAACGCTTCTTCTTACCGATTGTTTATTAAGTCTTGAATTTGGAGAGCGAAAGCCTGTAGTGGGGGAATTTGATGCCGCCCACTTATTTATAAATAAGGTAAAGATGAATGCTACCGGCGTAACGATCAATGCCGATACCGTAAAAGGAAAGATAAACCAGCTCTATGCTCACGAACGCTGCGGAATAGTGATCAGGGATATGCAAAGTGATGTGAGCGTGTCGCCCAATGCTTCTATCTGTAACAATCTGTACCTGGAAACTAATTATAGCAAGATCCATAATTACTTTGCTATGCGTTATAAGCGCTTCCCCGATTTCTTATCCTACATAACCGATGTAACGATGGAAGCAAGACTTAAAGATGCTATCATAGATTCGAGAGATGTTGCCTACTTCGCGCCGGTGTTAAAGCGTTACCCTACTACCATCCGTTTATCAGGCAATGCTAGCGGGTCAGTTGCAGATATTAAAGCACAGCAACTAGTGGTTACCAACGGCAAAACAATGATAAAGGGAAATCTGCGCATGACAGGGCTACCCGATATCAATAAAACCTTTATCGACTTTAATAAAGGCGAAATAATTTTAACAGGTGGGGAAATACTCCGGTATGCACCTTCGCTTAGAAACAGCCCGAATATAGCGTTGGAAAAAATATCCTACGCCTACTTTAATGGTAGTTATAAAGGCTATATAGAGAACTTTGCAATAAATGGCGTGCTGAAAACAAACCTTGGTGAGATACATTCAGATGTAAAAATGAATGTGCCGGGATTTAGAGCAAAAACTGCTGTTTATTCCGGAAATGTGTCTACTGATAATTTTAATCTGGGTACATTATTAAGGCAACCCGATTTAGGCATTATAAGCCTTAAAGCAAATATTACAGGTACATCATTTGATCCCGTACAGGGGCAATTAAAAACCAACGCTACGATAAGCCGTTTTGATTATAAAGGATACTCCTACAGAAATATTACTGCAATTGGGGTTATTGCGCGCAAACAGTTTAATGGCAGTCTGGAAATAGATGACCCTAACCTTGCCCTCGCATTTAACGGATTTATAGATTTCAATCAGAAGATAGTAACTATCAATGCTAAGGCCAATCTGTTAAAGAGCAATTTCTATGCGTTGCACTTAACTACCGATACAGTAGAAGCAACAGGTGATCTGGACCTTAACTGTGCGGGCAGTAATATCGATAACATAGCAGGCACTGCACGCCTTTATAATATTGACATTAAACGTAACCAGCATAGGCTAAATCTTGATTCCGTTTATCTCTATGCCAGTGAAGATAGCACCGGTAAGCAGTTGACCATTCAGAGCAATGATATCACTGCCCATTTAGCAGGGAATTACCTGCTTTCAGGATTGCCTTACTCTATCCAGTATTACTTTGCCAGCTACTTGCCTAATTACATAAAGAAGCCAGGTAAAAATGCACCTCCCCAAAATCTTTCCTTCAGTATTATTACACGTAATGTAGATAGCCTGCTAAGCATATCGGCAAAAAAGATAAGAGGGTTCGATAATGCCAGTATAAGTGGCATACTAAACGCCGCAGAACAGAAATTGTCTTTGATAGCTAATATTCCATATGGTTCCATATATGGTTATCAGTTTACCGGCATTAACATAAACAGTACCGGAAATTATGATCTCTTAACAGTAAACACAAGTATTGATAACGTATCTGTTGCAGATAGCATACTCAGCGGATCATTTACAATTAAAACGACACTTGGTAATGACTCATTGCATTTTAATATAGTTACCGCAGCGCCTGAAGCATATACTTCAGCAACGATAAACGGGGATGCCACTGCACGGGGTGATACATTGTACATGCGACTTGCCCCATCAGAATTTTATCTGAACCAGACCAAATGGACCATACCCAAAGGCAATGAGCTTGTATTCAGCCAGAAATATTTGCTTATCAAAAATCTCGAATTATTATCAGGCGCCCAGAAGATCACATTAAATACAGAGTATGAACCCACGGCGCAAAACCTCACAATTCTTACCAAAGATGTGGATCTGAGCCAGTTCGGTGCATGGGGCGGCCTTGCTGCTTACCAACCCGATGGCCGCATCAATGGTACTATTAAAATAAATAATCTTTTCAAGGCGATGTTCGTGAATGCCGATATAAAAGCAACGAATGTAAAACTAGGCGGAGATACGATTGGGAATATTAATCTTTCAGGCAGTTATGATGGCACAAAAAAATTACTGACCCTTAACCCGGAAACAGGCATTTACAAAAACAGTTCTTCTGTTACCGGTAGTGGTAATATATCTTTTGATGCCAAGACCTACCAGCAATTAAATGGTAAGTTCCAGTTCACTAATGCCCCTCTTGCATGGCTATCCCCATTTCTGAGTGGTTATGTTAGCCATATATCAGGCATCCTGAATGGGAACGTTGATATTGGGGGTACATCCCAGGCACCGGATATTACCGGCACACTGAATATGGTAAGCGCGGGAATGCACATTGATTTTCTTGGCTGCTCCTATACCATTCCTTCGGGTAGTATTGGCATTACCAATACGAAGATCGATTTTGGCAACATTACTGTTTACGACCGGTTTAATAATATAGCTTCCCTTACAGGAACTATACAGCACAACCATTTTAAGGATATGAAGCTGGCGCTAAGTATCAGCTCTGAGCAATTTGAAGTATTCAACATTCGCGATTTTGAGAACCAGGTATTTTATGGCAACCTGATAGCAAGCATCAATCCGCTTACTATCCGCGGACCATTTAATAATATTACCATGAATATTAATAATGCAGTGCCCCGTGCAAAATCGCATATTTATATTCCGGTCACTTCGGGTAGCTCGGTAGGTACTTATAGTTACGTTTCTTTTAAAACCTATGGCAAGACCCAGGAAAAAGCAAAAAAGAACAGGAATAAGCTGAGCATCAATATAAGTGCTGAGATGAACGATCTGGCTGAAATGACATTGGTGCTTGACCCTTCTACCGGCGATGCAATCAACGCTAAAGGGACCGGCACCATACGCTTAGAGATACCCTCCAACAATGATATACGAATGTTTGGCCGTTACGATATAGATGAGGGCGACTATTCGTTCACATTCAAACAATTGTTTTTTAAAAGGAAATTCATACTCAATGCAGGTAGCTATATTTCCTTCAATGGGCCTTTTACGCAAACCAGCCTTGCTGTAGATGCTACGTATACTGCACGGGCCCGTCTATATGATCTGCTCAGTGACCCCGAAAAATCTACAGGTATTATTCCACCTAATGAGATGAGCGATGATAAGCTGTCGCAGGATGTAAATGTATTACTCCACATGAATGGCTCGCTGAATAGTCCTAAGCTTACATTTAATGTAGACATTGCAGATAATAACCGTTTTGTGGGTACCTACGCCTATACAAAGCTGCAACGACTGAACCAGGACGAGCGACAACTATTTGACCAGGTTGCCTCTTTATTGCTGGTGGGCTATTTTATACCTCCTGAAGGAGTAGTGGGAAGTACAGCGTCCTCCGGAGCTATTAATAACTTCAGCGAGATCATTTCAGGTACAGCCTCGTCACAACTCACTAATATTGTAAATAAATTATTAGGTAATCAGGACCTTGCTATAGATCTGAAATATGTTAACTACAATCTAAGCGATCCTACCCTCGGGATCATAAAGGGTAATGAAGTTTCTCTTGGGGTTAAAAAGAATTATTTTAATGACCGCCTGGTGGTAGAGGTAGGAGGCAAATCAGATTGGGGACGGCCAACGAGCGCCAGCAGCACATCTAACTTTAACCTTGCAGGTGATTTCAGGGTACAGTATCTTTTAAACCAGGCCGGTGGGGTACGCCTTAATCTTTTCCGCACAAGCGATTTTGATGTGACGCTTAACCAAAGCATCACCCGGGGAGGCGTAGGTATTAGCTGGCGTAAATCTTTTGATGGAGTATCAGATTTTTTCCACGGTAACAAATACAAAAGGAGAATGAACGAGGAAAAGAAAGGTGATAGCAGTAGTGTGATCAGCAACAAAAAAGTAGGTGCCTGATATTAATTGCGTATTGCAATTATCTCTTTAAAATAATGCTCAAGCCTTTTGGCAATAATATCCCAATCAAATTTGCTTCTTATTACTTCAATACCTTTAGTTCCAACACTTTTACGCAATTCTTCAGCAGCTAACAGATCTATAACACTTTGAGCAAATGCGGTTGCTTCTACCTGCATTATAGCCCCTTCTCCGCTTTTGATACCCAACCCCCTAAAACCTATATTGGAGCACACAACTGGGATGCCCATAGCCATAGCTTCCAACACTTTATTCTGTGTGCCTGCCCCAAAGCGCAGTGGTGCTACCACAATGCTTGCACTGTTGTACATCGCTGCCAGATCCTTTACAAAGCCGGTAACCTGTATGTGGTCGTTGGCTAATTGTTGTACCGCAGGTACTGGTCTTTGGCCGGCTATTACAAAATTTACATTAGGGAATTGCGCCCGGATAAGCGGTAATACATCAGCAACAAAATACTGCACAGCATCAATATTAGGCGCATAATCCATATTGCCGGTAAAAAGAATTGTATTGCTATGGGTATAATCGTGGTTGTTTGCTGAAAAGGTATCGAGGTCAACACCATTTGGTAAAAGCCTCATATTGGTAAGTGCATCCTTTTCTACAAGGTATTCAAGGTCTTCCTGCGAGCATACAAGCGAAAGCTCATATTCCCTTACAATACCTTCATATTTCAATACTCTGTCCTGCTCTATGTTTTCAAATATTCTTCTCAGTAGGCCACGCTTCACTTTCCGCCTACGTTCCCAATATAAAGAGAATGCATCTGGTAGATCCAGGATGCGGGGCACCCCTTTATTTGCTGCTAAGTACGGCGACATTCGCAGATGCTGTACATGCACCGCATCAAACTTCATATCGCTAAGTATTGTTTGTAATGCTTTGCGCATTTTAGCCGACTGAAAATATAATACCTGGAATGGTTTACTCTTCCATATACCGGCAAGGCAATTGATTGCAGACAACCATTTAGGCAGGTATATTAAATGTACACTTGTAAAGATCTTTTCCAGTTCGGCCTTGTATTCATATTCCGCTTTAGTTTGTG
The DNA here is from genome assembly GCA_013815385.1 of Taibaiella sp. Lineage (GTDB taxonomy): Bacteria > Bacteroidota > Bacteroidia > Chitinophagales > Chitinophagaceae > JACDGL01. Next base: position 359,277 of record JACDGL010000001.1, read on the forward strand.
CAAAGGTTACCAGGTGCAATTCATTTTTTTCGCACAGCCTTTTTGCAAGATTGTATATCTTAAGTTTATCTCCCCTATAAGGTGGATATGGAATACGATTAGCTAAAAAAAGTAACCTCAAGCGGAAAAGTGGGTTGAATATTATTTTAGAATCTCATGGCCGAGCTTATCCCTCTTGGTTTGCAGGTAAAACTCATTATGTGGGTTTGGCTTTATTTCTATCGGCACATTCTCTACTATTTCTAAACCATAACCAGATAGCCCTGCACGCTTGCTCGGATTATTTGTCATTAGTTTTAACTTACTAATACCCAGGTGGCGCAGTATCTGCGCACCCACTCCATAATCCCTCTGATCCATTTTAAAACCCAGCGCTAAATTTGCTTCTACAGTATCCTGCCCTTCCTCTTGTAGTTTGTATGCCTTTAGTTTATTTAACAATCCTATTCCCCTTCCTTCCTGGTACATATATAACACTACTCCTGCTCCTGCCTCCTCTACCATTTCCATTGCTTTATGCAATTGCTCACCACAGTCGCACCTCAGTGAGTGCAATATATCCCCGGTAAAGCAGGAACTATGCACACGCACCAGTACCGGCTCGTCTTTATTCCATTTGCCCTTTACCAAGGCGAGGTGATGCTGACCAGTGCTTTTTTGCAGAAATGCTACAAGCTCAAAATCTCCATATTTGGTAGGCATCTGTACCCTTACCTCTTCTTCTACAAGGCACTCTTTGCTTAACCTGTAAGCGATTAGGTCTTGTATAGATATTATTTTAAGGTCGAATTTCCTTGCTATTTCCTTTAGTTGCGGCAGGCGTGCCATAGTACCATCGTCATTCATTATTTCCACAAGCACTCCAGCTGGCTCAAAACCGGCAAGGCGGGCCAGGTCTACGGTAGCTTCGGTATGGCCAGCGCGCCGCAGAACGCCTTCATTTTTGGCGCGTAACGGGAATATGTGTCCCGGCCTTCCAAGGTCTTCAGATTTGGTAGCAGGGTCTATTAGCGCCTGCACTGTTTTAGATCGGTCCTGTGCAGATATACCTGTTGTGCAGCCATGCCCTTTAAGATCTACAGACACCGTAAATGGCGTTTGGTGTAGTACCGTATTATCAGTCACCATAAGATTCAGCTTCAGTTCGTCGCATCGGCTCTCCGTAACAGGTGCACAGATAAGCCCGCGCCCGTGTTTAGACATAAAGTTGATGATCTCAGGAGTTACATTTCTTGCAGCAGTAATAAAATCACCCTCATTTTCCCGGTCTTCATCATCCACTACTATCAGTAATTTTCCTTTTTGCAGGTCTTCTATTGCGGATTCAATTGTATCAAGCATATAGCTTTCAGCTAGTTATTACCCTGCAAAGTTACGATGTATTAAGGCTATTTAGGAAAATATGCCGATAGTAAAACCCTATCCGTTGATATTCTTTTTAGAAGCTATGTGCTCTATCTTATTAACTAAATTTGACATTATATGGGGTTGGGAATAGGTACTGCCAATAAGGTTCTTGCCATTTTCAGCTATATTTTCTGCTAATGCTTTATTATCAAGGCACCATTTTATCTTTTGTGCAAATTCTTCTTCGTTATCTGCGAGTAAATAATGAATACCCGCAATTGCTTCAATACCCTGCACACCAATGGTGGTACTGATCACTAATTTGCAGGCAGCCATTGCCTCCAATATTTTTATACGTATGCCGCCGCCTGCCTTCAATGGTACGATCAGTATTTTTTTGTTTTCGATAAAATCGTGCGCGTCGGGCACTTCGCCTTCACAGATGACCCCGGGCGGATTATTACTTTTAAAGGATTCAGGCATATTACGCCCCGCAAAGAAGAATTTGAATCCGGGACATACATTCCGCACCATTGGCCATACACTATCTATGAACCATCGTATTGCCTCCGTATTAGCCACCCAATCCATAGCTCCGATATGGTACCCGCACCATTCGGCATGTGTATCTCCGGCTGATGAATCTACATCTATACCAAAAGGTGCTACCAGAATATCGGCCTGTATACCAGTGGCACTTACTACTTCTGCATCTCGCTCAGTTATTGGCACCAGCAGATCATACTCTTTCCAGGCCTGCTCTTCAAATTTCTTTAACCGCTTTGCCAGATTCTGGAGGTAATATTTCTTAAAGATATTGCCACTTTCTATTGCCAGTCTTTCCCATACCTGGTATTCCACATTATGCAGCCGTAGTATTTTTATAATGTTTTCATTATCCTGTAAGTACTGTATATAGGGTGTTAAATAAATACTTTCTACCTGTATCACCATTGGTTCAAAAACCTGTACCACCTCGCGCAATTTTGTAGCAAAGGCCTCGCTGGTAAATCGTGCTACATGGTTTGGCTCATCGCTGAATAAAAAATTGTTCAGTGTGGCTACTGTTCGCACACTGTTATCTACATCCACGGTTTCTATACGGTGTATATGGGCATATTCCTTTCTTAGAATATCTTCCGAAACATAATGCCGTACTGTATTCATGGCCAGCAGGCATACTTCCCAGCCGGCATTATTATAACCATTTATCATTGCCCGCATAGCAATATTACCACCATCGCGATAGGGATAGGGAATACGGTTGGTTACAATAAGAATACGGCGTTGCAACATAGAGATGCGAATTACAAAAATAATACGCAACTTTGAAACGATTATATTACAAATGGGGATTAAAAAAGTTGTTTTCCTTGGTTCTAAGCCTATAGGTTATCATTGTTTTGCATATCTGCTCCAGACTTCAGCACAGTTAAACGTGGAAGTAGTGGGTTTGCTTACCCATAAACGCAAGGAATTTGGAAGTGAGTACGATCTTAAAACGCTGGCAGCTAAATATGAGATCCCTGTTATTGATACGCTCGATACATTACCGGATTGTGATATTATCTATTCCGTCCAGTATCATCAAATACTAAAACCACAACACATCAGTAAGGCGAGGCAGGTAGCGGTCAATCTGCATATGGCGCCATTGCCTGAATACAGGGGCAGCAACCAATTCTCCTATGCTATATTAGATAAGAAGACAGAATTTGGCACCACTATCCACAAAATAGATGCACGTATAGATCATGGCGATATTCTATTCCAAAAGAGATTCCCGATACCGGATAACTGCTGGGTGAACGATCTTTATGAGCTTACTTACAATGCCTCCCTGAATCTTTTCAAGCAGACATTATCACATATAATCAGCGCTAATTACACACCTTTACCACAACAGGCATTGGAGGGTAAATACGGAACAGCTTTACATTTCCGAAATGAAATTGGTGTATTGAAAGAAATAGACCTGACGTGGGAGAAAGAAAAAATTGAAAGACACATACGCGCTACCTATATGCCGGGCTTTGAGCCACCGTATTGCATTATTGATGGTAAAAAAATCTATTTTGCTCAATCATTTTCATGACCGGCAAAAAGAAAATATTTCTGACTGTTACTTCTGATCCTAATTATGATCAGCGCATGATACGCATTTGCACCTCACTGTATAATGCCGGTTATAATGTTACAATTATTGGCCGCGAACGGCCATCCAGTAAGCCCTTAATAGAAAGACCATATCGCCAGGTGCGTTTAAAGCAAAGGATAGATAGGGGCAAAATGTTTTATTTCCTCTACAACATAAAGTTGTTCTTTTATCTCCTGTTTCGAAGATCAGATGCGCTTTGCGCCATAGACCTCGATACTATTCTGCCCGTATATTGCGTATCTATTCTACGTAATACAGTTCGCATCTACGATGCTCACGAGCTTTTCTGCGAGATCGAAGAAGTAGTAAGCAGGCCCGGTATACAGAAAATGTGGTACAGTATAGAAAGGCATACCGTACCACATTTTGAATATGGCTACACGGTTAATAAAAGTTATGTAGATGAATATAGAAAGCTATATGGCGTACAGTATGCTATTGTAAGGAACGCCACCGTATTAAAACCGCTTACAATACCTGACAAACCAAAACGTTATATCCTATATCAGGGCGCTGTAAATAAAGGCCGTTGTTTCGAATACCTGATACCCGCTATGCAGCAGGTAAATGCACAGTTGATAATATGCGGTGAAGGAAATTTCTTTGCGGAGGCTCAGCAACTTGTTAAAGAAAATAATCTTGAAGATAAAGTGGTATTTAAGGGGTATGTAACCCCGGAACAGTTGCCTGCGTACACGCTAGGGGCATATATAGGCATTACTCTATTCGTAGCTACCAGCAGAAGTAATGAACTTTCGCTTGCCAATCGCTTTTTTGATTACATGCATTCAGGTGTTCCCCAATTGACAATGAACTATCCTGAGTACGCCAATATCAATGAAAAGTATGAGATTGCTACATTAATAGATAATGTAAGTGTTGAAAACATTGCGAATGCACTGAACTGCTTACTTACCGATAATGAATATTATAACCACTTGCAGACTAATTGCCTGGCGGCACGCGAAGTATATTGCTGGCAAGAAGAAGAAAAAAGATTGCTGAAAGTGTATGAAAAAGCATTCCTTGGATCAAAGCGGTAGTGATACCATAGCTTTTAGCGTAGTAATACCTGCATATAATGCAGAGCAAACTATTGCCAGGGCACTTCGCTCGTGTATCAACCAATCTTACTCGCCGGCAGAGATCATTGTAGTAGATGATGCCGGCACTGATAATACAGGCGCCCTGATAAAAGCCTCCTTCCCCTCTGTTAATTATATAAAGCGTTTAAATAATGGCGGCAGCGGGGCTGCAAGGAATACTGGGATCAATGCTGCCAGATCAAATTTTATCGCATTTCTGGATGCTGATGACATATGGCATCCCGAGAAGTTACTGATGGCTAAAAATATTTTGGATTCACAGCCCGGCATACATTTTCTATACCATTCCTACACGCTTAAAGATATATATTCAATAGTCCTGCCGGAGCGTATTACTTTATACAAGCTCCCCTTTATTCGTCTGTTGTATAAGAATGTGATCGCTACCCCAACCGCCATCATTCGCAAAGCCGATAATTACCGTTTTAATGACACCATGCGCTATATGGAAGATTATGACCTTTGGCTGCGTATAGCCTACAGGCATAAAGTTTACTTTGTTGATACAACACTTACACAGCTTGGAAGGCCTGTACTCTCAAAAGGGGGTGTGAGTAGTAATAAATGGAAGATGCGCAGGGGTGAGCTACGGGCATACAGTCATCTGGTAAGATTAAATTTACTTTTCGTCTTTTTGCTACCCTTTCTTTATACATTCAGTATTCTGAAACACCTGTACAAAGCAATATTCCATCGTTAAGGCATACTTGCCACTGATATTTCCTTTATTCCACCTTGGTCAATCCGTACCACGCGTGCAGGATATCTTCCTATGATCGTATAATCATGCGTCGCCATTATAACAGCAGTATTATAATCCCTGCAAATATTAAAAAGCAATTGCATTATTTCATCAGTAGTATCAGGATCAAGGTTACCGGTAGGCTCATCTGCCAGTATTAGTTTAGGATTATTTAGTAATGCCCGGGCTATATCTACACGCTGCTGTTCACCACCCGACATTTCGTAAGTCATTTTAAATCCCTTATTCCTTAGCCCTACCTTAGTCAATACATTCTCTATCTTTTCCTTCATCAATGCCTTATCCTTCCATCCGGTAGCCTTTAGTACAAATTCGAGGTTATCATAAACATTGCGGTCTGTCAGCAAGCGAAAATCCTGAAATACAATACCTAGGTTACGTCGTAATTGCGGGATATTTTGCCATTTTAGATGTGTCAGATCAAAGCCGGCCACTGTGCCTTCCCCCTGTTTTAGATAAATATCACCATACAAGGTTTTCAACAGGCTCGATTTTCCGCTTCCGGTTTTCCCTATCATATATACAAACTCACCCTTATCCACCTGGAAGTTTACATTATTCAATACAAGGTTTTCACCCTGGTATATATTAGCCTGCCTGAGTAATACTATATTATTCTCCCCCATTGTTTAAATGTGTTTTGTGGTAGTATGCGAATGTAAATTAAGACATTCCTTTATAAAGTAAAAAGCGCCCTCCGGTTGGAGGACGCTTTTATATCTTATAAGATGATTCTTATTAATAAACTACCAGTTTCTCAGTACGTACCTGATCGCCGGTTTGTACCTGTACCATATACATGCCCTTTACGCCTATATAGGATGCTGGTATTTCTATTCGTGTAGTAGTACCATTTATTGCTTGCTGTGTGGTATACACCACTTTACCTGTTAGGTCTGTTACTGTGAGATGTGCAGTAGTAGCGGTACTTTCTTTGATCAGAACAAATGCATTACCATTAGTCGGATTAGGAGATATTATTACTCCTCTATCCTCAGGCAAAAGGGTGTTTAAACCTAAGGGGTCATTACTAACATTAAAACGGTCAAGATAGAAATAGTTGCCTGATCCGAAAGACTTGGAAAATGTACCTGGCTTATAACGAAAACGGAAAAACGTTTTAGATGTTTTAGCTCCCGCAGGTATATTAATGCTTCGTAGGCGCCAGTCCGCCATAGAAGCAGGTGCAAATGCTGCACTTTGAGAACCTATGGTAGATAGTTCAGCCTTTGTAAGATTTTTCAGGGTAGGCCAATTTTGACCGCAATCGGTAGAATAATCGATCTCCAAAGTATCATTTAAGTAATAAGAGTTGCTGGTGATATAAGTACCTGCATACATGAAATTCAAATTACAATTCCCACTGAAGGTACTACCTGACAGATCAAATGCGGGGGTGTACATATCATCAAAATCACCTTGTGGTGTGCCGGTAATAGTTTCAATACCTGGGGTACGAGTATCAAAACCATCATATCTCACACAATTCTTATCATAAAAACCATTGTTATTAATAAATTCCCATTTATAAGAATTTTTATAGTAGTTAAATAATGGCCATTTATCCAGATCACCACCGCTCTGATTAAATTCTTCAAAATATCCCAGGGCAGGTATCGAAGTATTAGAGGCTACATATACCGCGCTGTCTCTTGTAAGGGTATCAATACCTGCATTAGAGGTCGCGATAAGCGAAACAGATGCCCAACCCGTACCTGAGAAAGTATTCGAAACTACAGCACTACCCGTATTAGTGATAGTAGGTGTTGCCGGGCTATTATTATTAAATTTCCATGTTACACTCGATACAGTATCATTCCAACTCTGATTTCTAAAATAAAACGTTTGACCGGAACATAAGAAGAAATGCGTTGCGTTAGTTCGATTTACAACAAACGAGCTATTAACCACAGAAAAATCAGCATTAGGCTTAAGGTCAGGTATGGGTAAATTAACACCGGTAGTTATTTGATTTACCGAATCGATCAAATGATTCCTGCTTGCGATATTACTATGTAATGCGGCATGCATTCTGGCAACCTGGCCCTTGGTAAACATATTTTTACAGCTTGCATAATTCATTATATTCTGCGTGTTCTCTGTATCAGGATAGTCAACCAATGAGTCAACACCAGGTACCGAACTTGCATATACCTTAAAATAAGGTCTTTGGCAACTCGTATCATTCAGGTCACAAGTAAATTCCTGGCCAAACGTAGGTGGGGTATCATCAACAAAATCATCCGTGCTTGCACAGTTACCAGAAAGGAAGGTTTTTAAAGCGGGACCGGCAAAGTTATAAGGACCAAACGTATGCGACAGGTTGAAATAGTGGCCTATCTCATGAGGTATAGTGGCGCCATCATTATTGCCTGTAGTAGTTATAAACTGCGAATTGGTCATTATACCATCTACATAAGGATCAGCCGCAGCTGTGGGGGGCTCTACTGCATAAGCAGCTACAATACCTCCTCCTTCCGAACCCTGACCAATAAAAGATTCAACCCAGATGTTCATATAAGAAGCGGGGCTCCATTGGCCAATTTTTGCCTGGTCATCCTTACCGTAGGTGAGATAGGAATAGGTACGTGTGATTCCCTTGGTCCTGTTGCCGGAAGGATCTTTTGTAGCTAATGCAAAATTAAATTTTGCGTTGCCTACATACTTTTTAAACTCAGGAACTACCTGAGATGTATCGTTTCTTAAATTATAAAAATCATTTATATTCTTTAGCATTGTATATATCGCCGCATCCGATACATTCTCAACACCATAATCATGGATCACATGCACCACCACAGGTATGTTTCTTACAGTATCACCGGCCGCCGTTGTACGCGACAGTTTGCTTAAGTCCATTTTCCTGAGCTGGGCCTGTATCTGCCTTTCGAGATCTGCTCTATAAGTAGCTACCTCAGGATGAATTATCTCAATTGCTTCTGCTTCTTTTACAGTACCGCAAAACTGGGCGTGTGTGGTACTGGCCAGTCCTAACACTGCTGTAAGTAGCAATAATGCTTTCTTTACCATTTTATTGTTATGAAAAGGTTGTAAAATTTATAAGTTTCAAAGATAATGATTCCTGTTAAAAAATTGCAAAGTTGTTAACTTAAACAAATAATTAATTTATTATAAGCTTCTGTGTTGTTATATTATTTCCAATTATCACTGTAATGATATAAATACCCTGACTGTTAAAGACAGACCGTGATATGCTTTCTTCGGATAATAGGCCCGGGGTACTATTTATGCTTTTTTCATATATAGTCCTTCCGGTTATGTCCTTAATGTTATAATACACCTTACCATCGCTACCCGCAACATAGGCCATTTTACAATCGCCTGTAGAGGGGTTAGGAAAGATATTTATCTTATTGTGGTTTTGCGCTACCTCATTTACATCTGTAGTATAAGGGCTGATACCAAATTTATCAAGATATAGGTTATTACCATTATTACCCGGCCAGTAGCGGAATTTCACAAAAATAGTACCTGAATGGTATGCTGGCGGTATGGTTACCGTATGCGCTACCCACTGGCCTTTTGTAGTGGGTATAAACTCAGTTCCCTGGGCGCTGTTATTGGTTAGAGCACTGTTTTTTATCACTGCTATGCTGTGCCAGACTGTACCGCATGTGTTGCTTAATAATATTTGTAAAGAATCCTGCGAAGCACCTGTTGCGGAAACATAAGAACCTGCTGTAAAAAAATTCAGGTTTACATTTCCAGTTGATACACCACTCAAGTCAAACGCGGGAGAAATTATGTCATCATAGTCGCCCTGGGCATTCCCTGTATGTTTTGCGCTTGCACTTCTGTCATCATAAGATCTGTATCGTATGCAGGAGTTATCATCGTATCCGGTACCTGTATATAACTCCCACTTAAATTGGTTTTTAAAATAATTGAAAATAGGCCACTGGCTTATAGATGCTGGGGACGAAAAATCCTGCACGTAGCCTGCCGGTTGTATGGCATTAGGATCGGCCACATACACTGCCTGGTTATCAGTATAGGTATTGGTTCCGGTATTATTACCTGTAGCAGTAACAGATACCGTTACCCAGCCCGGAGTGGTAAACGAATTATATACATTGCCTATATTAGATGAGGTGGGATTAGTAGCTCCATTAGAAAAAGTCCATGATGTACTGATTATAGTATCATTCCAGCTACGGTTCTTGAAATTAAACTGGGAAGCAGAGTTGGTACAAAGAAAGTACCCCCGTTCAGGGGCAAAAGAACCGCCGTAGGGGCGTTCTACAGAAAATGCCGCTATTGGTGGCAGGTCTGGCATAGGAGCCAGGGCCCCTGTGGCAGCCAGGTTTGCAGGTGTATAAAGATTATTACGGCCCGCTACGCTACTGGTAAGGGCAGCACGCATACGCTGTACCTGCCCTTTTGTAAACATTTTCTGGCAGTAAGTATAGTCCATTATATTTTGTGAGTTAACCGTATCAGGATAATCAACTATAGAATCCAGGCCCGATACTGCATGATAGGTTTTCATATACCCTACAGCGCACGTAACATCATATAACGCAGAGGCAACGCACCCCACCGGATTATGACCCATGGTAGGCGGCGTATCATCCACTCCGTCATCGCCACATGCTACAGCAGGCGAGTTGGTGTTGCCCCAGGTATGCTCCAGATCCAGTGTATGGCCCAATTCATGGGGTATCGCCTTATCGTAATTCAAATAATTGTAAAGCCCTATTATTCCGTCATAGTAAGGGAAATAAGCTGCTGACGAAGGGTAGTATGCGTAAGCTGCTGCTCCTGCCATACTGCTCGAAAATTGATTGATGAACCAGATATTCATGTATTTATTCGGCGGCCACTGGTTTAGCTTTGCTTCGTCGCCTGCATTATTTGTTAAGTACGAATATTCATGGGTCACCCCCTTAGTAGCATTTCCACTGGGATCAATAGTAGCAAGGTGCAGTCTTATCCGTGCGTTCCCTATATACTTCTTAAAAGGTAGTATTACATCTGCCGTATCTGCATTACGCTGCATATACACATCTGCCCAATATCGTACAGCATTGTATATGTCACTGTCTGCAAGGTACTCTGGCCCGTAGCTATGTACCACATGCACTACAATAGGCATATCATATGTTACAGTATCAGTTATTGCGGTAGTGCGGGCAAAGCGGCCTGTCCCCTTTTCTATGCTATTAGCTAGTTCCTCATTAAGCTGCTGTTCCAAAACTGCTATTTCAGGATGCGATGCTTTAAGCTTGTTATATATAATATCGGTAGTACAACTGCCTTGTCCATTACTATTTAGTGTAACCCCGGCTGCAAAAAACAGTAGCAAAAAAAGTTTTTTCATTTATCAGTTTAAATAGGAAAAATAATAAGGTTAAAGTTAGGGGGATATACCTAGAGAGTTGTAAACTAATTGTCATTAATATGTTCTGATTCAATAAATAATCACTTAGATAAATACCGACCTGCCCGCCCAAGCGAGATGCACTATCTTCGGCACATTCCCCTACTTAAACCCAAACAATAAAACCGGACAAGTGACTGCCTGGCTTTAAAGAAGTAGGTCGTCTTTTTTATATAAGATCAAACCTGTCAAGGTTCATCACCTTATTCCAGGCAGTTACAAAGTCCTTCACAAATTTCTCCTGTCCATTTGCACTGGCGTATACTTCGGCTATTGCCCGCAATTCTGCATTAGACCCAAAAAGAAGATCTGCACGAGTAGCAGTCCATTTTTTGCCGTTTGTCTTGCGGTCGCTACCTTCATACAGTTCACCGTCGTCGCTCACAGGCTTCCATGAAGTGTTCATATCCAACAGATTCACAAAGAAGTCGTTGGTAAGTTGCCCGGGGCGTTTTGTGAATACCCCATGTGCAGACCCATCATAATTGGTATTCAACGCACGCATGCCCCCAACCAGTACTGTCAATTCCGGCGCTGTAAGGGTCAGCAGATTTGCTTTGTCTATCAGCAACTCCTCGGTGCTTACATGCGCCTTTGTTTTCCGGTAATTGCGGAATCCATCGGCCGAAGGCTCCAGGAAGCTAAATGATTGCACCTCTGTCTGTTCCTGCGATGCATCCATGCGGCCTGCTGCAAAAGGCACCGCAATGCTTGTCCCTGCATCAGCGATTGCTTTTTCTATGGCGGTACAGCCACCCAATACTATAAGATCCGCCAGCGATACTTTTTTACCTCCTGTCTGCGCGCCATTGAACTCCTTTTGTATGCCTTCCAGCACAGACAGCACATTACCCAACTGTACGGGATCATTGGCTTGCCAGTACCTTTGCGGAGCCAGGCGAATGCGTGCACCATTGGCACCGCCACGCTTATCGCTACCGCGGAAAGTAGATGCCGATGCCCACGCAGTCGACACCAGTTGCGAAATTGTCAAACCGGAGTCAAGTATTTTGGTTTTGAGTGATGCTATATCATTATTATCTACCAACGTATGATCCACTGCTGGTATTGGATCCTGCCATATCAACACCTCTGCAGGTACATCAGCTCCCAAATAGCGCACACGCGGGCCCATATCCCTGTGGGTAAGCTTGAACCATGCACGCGCAAACGCATCAGCAAATTCGTCAGGATGTTCATGAAAACGCCTTGATATCTTTTCATACGCAGGATCGAAACGTAGTGATAGGTCGGTTGTAAGCATGCTTGGCAAATGTTTTTTCGATGCATCAAATGCGTCAGGTATCACGCTTTCGGCATTTTTTGCGACCCATTGGTGTGCTCCTGCAGGACTTTTGGTCAGTTGCCACTCATATCCAAACAAATGGTCAAAGAAATCATTACTCCACTTTGTCGGTGTTTTTGTCCATATCACTTCCAGACCGCTTGTGATGGCGTCTGCTCCTATACCTGTGTTGTAATTGTTATTCCACCCAAAGCCCTGATCCTCCATACCTGCAGCCTCAGGTTCCTTACCAACATGGTTCGCCGATGCCGCACCATGCGTTTTGCCAAAGCTGTGGCCACCTGCTATCAGCGCTACTGTTTCTTCATCATCCATAGCCATACGGCCAAACGTATCGCGAATATCTTTTGCCGCCGCTATAGGATCCGGATTGCCGTCAGGCCCTTCCGGGTTCACGTAGATCAGGCCCATCTGCACGGCAGCCAGGGGGGTCTCCAGGTTCCGGGAATGTTTGTCTCCGTCTGCTTTTTCATCAGATACAAGTACCCCATGATCTTCCACCACTCCTTCCGATCCATGCGCATAACGAAGGTCGCCACCCAACCATGTTGTTTCAGCACCCCAGTACACCGTCTCATCTGCTTCCCAGGTATCCGCACGCCCACCTCCAAACCCAAAAGTTTTGAAACCCATAGATTCCAAAGCCACATTACCTGCAAGTACCATCAGGTCTGCCCACGATATTTTATTGCCGTATTTCTGTTTTATAGGCCAGACCAATCTGCGCGCCTTATCCAGGCTCACATTATCTGGCCAGCTATTGAGCGGAGCAAAGCGTTGTTGCCCCTGCCCCGCACCACCACGGCCATCACCTACACGATAGGTGCCTGCGCTGTGCCATGCCATCCGAATGAACAGGCCTCCATAATGGCCGAAGTCTGCTGGCCACCATTCCTGCGAATCCGTCATTAGTAAATGAAGATCTCTTTTCACAGATTCAAGGTCAAGACTGTTAAATGCTGCGGCATAATCAAAACCTTTGTCCATCGGGTTCGACAGCGAACTATGCTGCCGCAGGATGTTCAGTTTAAGCTGATTGGGCCACCAATCGCGGTTTTTTGTGCCTCCACCGCCTGCATTGTTCTTCATACCTTCGCTATGAAAAGGACATTTAGCGATGTCATTAGAATCATTCTCCATTTTCTAAGTGTTTTAGTATTTATATAATAAGAAATTGCGATCGCGATGTAACAGCCAATGAAACATGCTATTTTCATTATGATACCAAATTTAGCCTATTACCACACACTATCATTCCTTCAGCACATTGTTTACCCTAATGATAAAATTGGAATAATTGATATAGTTGTTCAGAAAGACTGGAAACCAGGCTGAATATTCGGTCTATTTCAATCTTTCTATACCAAACAGCACTTTAATTTTTGATGACCTGATTCTGCTGCTCGTATCTTTAAGTTAAGTACTAATTACAAAAAGAACAGCCCGAAGCTTTAATCAGTTAGTTGACCCAATTTGGTTGCATCTTTTTTTAAAAAATTAAGATGCTACAAATGACGCAACCAAAATTTGATCGTTTTTTAAAATTTTGATGATTGGACTAAAACAAAAAAGCCCGCAAATTATGTATTTGCAGGCTTTTGTAAGCTTTGATAGTGCTTTTGGTGCCCCAGACGGGAATTGAACCCGTACACGCATTACTGCATACAGGATTTTAAGTCCTGCGCGTCTACCAATTCCGCCACCAGGGCATTCATAATAGTGCATAAACAAAAAATTCCAAACCATCTACGGCCTGGAATTTCTGTTGAGCGGAAGACGAGACTCGAACCCGCGACCCCGACCTTGGCAAGGTCGTGCTCTACCAACTGAGCTACTTCCGCATATTGTTAAGAACTTTGGGATGGCAAAGATAGTGGAGATTGAGAAAATACCAAACCTTAAAACGAAAAAATATTTCTCTTATACTATCTTTGGCAACATACTATGTCTCCCCTGTTTTCGCTTGTTAAAAAAGACCTGCTCATAGAATGGCGCCAGAAGCATACGCTTTTTGGGGTATTGCTCTATGTAGGGTCCACAGTTTTTGTAGTATATATGATGAGCGGGCAGCCTGAAGGCCGTACCTGGAATGCACTGTTCTGGATCACCCAGCTGTTTGTTGCCACCAATGCGGTAGCTAAGAGCTTCCTGCAGGAGCATTCCAACCGCTTTCGTTACTATCATACATTGGTAAAGCCCGTAGTATTTATAGGAGCCAAAATGATATATAGCATTATCCTGCTTATGCTCATGAGCCTGGTTAGCCTATTACTGTTTTGTGTGCTCCTGGGTATGCCACTGGTACAGGTATCCCTGTTCCTGTGCATCAGTGCAGTAGGCAGCCTTAGCCTTGCAGTCGTGTTTACATTTTTATCCGCAATTGCGGCACGTGCCCAGCAGAATGCCGCCCTTATGGCCATATTAGGATTCCCATTAGTAACACCGGTATTAATGATACTCAGCAACCTTGCCTTAAAAGCCATCTCAGATGTGTACCAGCCTGGCTGGTGGATGCTGGCCGGTATATTGCTGCTGCTCGATGTTTTGGTAGTAATATTGGGTCTGATACTATTCCCTTTCTTATGGCAGGAGTAATGATCATTACCACAAAAAATACTTCTTTATATTTTAGTATATGCGCCCTATTCATATAATTGTGCTGCCAGTGATGATCAGTATGTATCTATTGGTCTCTTGTAGAAACCCACCGAAGAAAAATACAAATACCCTCAGCAATACCACCAGCCCTGCTATAGTAAAAGCCGACACTGCCGACGTGGACACCAACGCTGTTATCAATGCTCCCGAGCACCTACAGCCCGATGAAATAAATAGGATGTACCGTGCCGGTAAACTGTTTAAACACGCTAAAATAAAAGAAGCCATCCTTATATATGACACACTTATAAGTGGCAGGCCCGACAATAGTTTTTTTTACTCCTCAAGGGCTGCAGGTTATTACCAGATAGGCAAGCTGGATGAAGCAAAGAACGATTGCGAACAGGCACTGAAGCTAAACCCTGCCAATTACTATGCGCTATATACACAGGCCGAGGTACTTATTTATTTCAATAATTATGGGCCGGCAATTGCTTCTCTTACACGTGCAGTAAAGGCCAAATCCGACTATGCCCTTGCTTACAATCTACGGGGAGTTGCACGGGGCAACATGGGCGATATTGCCAATGCTAAAGCAGACCTCGACCAGGCAGTAAAGATAAATGGCGCTGATCCGTCTGCTTATTACAACAGGGCTTTGATATACAGTAAAATGAATATGCCCGATAGCGAAATAAAAGACTATGAGAAGGCATTGAAAATTTTCGCCCGCTATACAGAAGCAAGAAATAATCTGGGATTATTAAAAGAGAAATACCGGAAAGACTATACAGGTGCTTTACAGGAGTTTACAGAGATCCTGAAATATGAACCGACCAATGCCAAGGCCTACTACTGTAGGGGCAGGTGCAACGCCGATCTTAAAAACTACAAAGAGGCTATTGCAGATTATAACAAGGCAATAAAATTAAAAGCTGATTATAAAGTAGTTTACCTGAATAGGGCCGCGGCCTATGAGGCGCTGAAAGATGTGAAGAGCGCTCAGAAAGACAGAAGTACCGCAGCTACCCTTCACTGATCTGTAGCGCAGTGCATCAGCGCTGCCAGTTCGGTAATTAATTCCATTTGTGCCGGTATTATCTTCACGCGTGCCTCTTGTATGCTCATCCATTGCGCCCGGTCTACTTCAGCATATTCTTTCATCTTGCTTTCATCTTGCCGCTCTTTGGTAGCCACTCTATAGTAAATGTATTGCTGGTAATATTTGCAGCATCCACGGCTCCCGCCGCTGCCCACGCATATACTATTTTACCACTCTTTTGTTTCACAGGTGTTAGTGTCGTAAAAGGTCCGGGAAGTAAAATCCCAACTTCTTCTTCAAATTCCCGTATAGCGGCAGCTAATGGATCCTCATCTGTAAACTCACCCTTGGGTATTGTCCACACCCCGTCATTTTTTCTCGCATAGTAGGGCCCTCCGGGATGCACCAATAGCAGCTTGGGGCCATTCTCTATCTTATAAAGCAATATACTGGCGCTCTTTCTTTTCATGTTTCAGGGCTAATTGTGCATAAACCTCTACAAAAATCAGTTACATATCCTATTATTCGCATAGAATCATCTTTTCATATGCACAGTATGACAAAGTATAATTATAACTGTACTACCCTCCTGCCACTTTAGGTGCTGTAATAACCCTTCATCCCACCTTCTGGCATAGCTTTTACAGCACTGTATATAAAGTACTTACTCTGAAAATCAGATCACTATGGAAAATACTAATCAACAAACAAACGGGCAGGACAATACTGGCACAAATAGCAAAAAGACCGGTACCGCTAATCGTGGTTTTGCTTCAATGAAACCAGACCAGCAGCGCGAGATTGCCAGTAAAGGCGGACAGGCAGCACACAAGCAAGGTGTAGCACATAAATGGACAGCCGAGGAAGCACGGGAAGCAGGTCGCAAAGGCGGTCAGGCATCACATGTAAATCGTAATACAAATAAAGATACCAATCTGGAAAGTAATGACTCAATAGGTACACCCTGATTGTCAGGCGATCCTCAACTAAATAGCCATGGTCATCCATGGCTATTTAGTTTACTTATTTTTCTTTGCAGCAATGATCTCAGCTACCCTTTCACCGTCAATGGCTGCTGATACAATTCCCCCTGCATAGCCCGCTCCCTCGCCGCAGGGATACAATCCTTTTATTTCGGGATGTTGTAACATTTCCTGGTCACGGGGTATGCGTACGGGCGAACTCGTGCGCGATTCGGTAGCTACTAATAAAGCTTCATTGGTATAATACCCTTTCATTTTTTTACCAAAATCACCCATTGCTTTTTTTAATGCCTGCGTTATTGCCACGGGCAATACATCCTTTATAGCACTGCTGTGTACACCCGGCAGGTAAGAGCATGCGGGTAAGGTAGAAGATACGGTATCATTTACAAAATCGACCATACGCTGCGCAGGTGCTGCCAGGTGTCCGCCACCCGCATCAAAAGCGCGTCGCTCCACCATCTGCTGAAAATGCATACCTGCCAGCGGTCCCGTGAAGCCGTATTGGGCATAATCTTTCTCATTTACTGCTACAACGGTTCCCGAATTGGCAAAAGGATTATTTCTCTTAGAGGGCGACCAGCCGTTTACTACTATCTCACCCGGTGCGGTGGCAGCAGGCGCTATGATGCCGCCCGGGCACATGCAAAAGGAGAACACACCCCGCCCATACTCCTGCGCTACTACCGAATAGCTGGCAGGGGGCAGGTAGGGATCACGTACCTCACAATGGTATTGCACCTGGTCTATTAAAAATTGCGGATGCTCTATGCGCACCCCTAACGCAAATGGCTTGGCTTCTATTGCTATCTTTTTCCTGTCCAGCAGCTCAAATATATCGCGTGCCGAGTGGCCGGTAGCAAGTATTATTTCGGTACACGCTATCGTATTATTATTAGCGGTTTTTACTCCGGCTACCTGGTCGTCGTTAAGTATTATATCTACAAGCCGGGTATCAAAATGCACCTCCCCACCACATTCTATTATAGCCTCCCGCATTGCGGTAATGATATGGGGTAATTTGTTAGTGCCTATATGGGGATGTGCATCGTATAAGATGTCACTTTCAGCGCCAAAGTGATGGAACATTTGCAGTATGCGCTGCACATTGCCACGCTTGGTAGCACGGGTATATAGTTTGCCATCGCTATACGTGCCCGCCCCACCCTCGCCAAAGCAGTAGTTCGATTCCGGGTTTACTATTCCCTCCTTATTCATCGCTGCAAGGTCCCTCCGCCTGCTGCGCACGTCCTTTCCCCTTTCCAGTATTATCGGTTTAACACCTTCATTTATCAGCCTTATAGCAGCGAACAGGCCGGCTGGCCCTGCGCCTGCAATAACTACGTGCGGGGCCTTGGTAACATTTTTTAGTTGCGGATCGAATAGGGTAGGTTTTGGCACCTGTTCATCAATGAATACTTCCAGTAGCAGAATTACCTTGGGCTGGCGGCCACGGGCATCTATTGATCTTTTTCGGAGGATATACCCGGTTATCTTTTTTGCTGAAACACCTGTTTCAGCAGCTATAGCATTTTTTATGGTGCCGTCGTCGGTCGCCTCCAAAGGACTGAGCGATATAGTTATTGTTTTGGTCATTGCGTTAGGTTTTTATCCTAAAAGCAAGGCGCAGTTTTAATGTGCCTTTTTATAATTCTCTTTCACCTTATCCAGGTGTGCTATAAATTTTTCCACATCAGGATCATAAGAATAACCACCTTCTATTAATTGTACCCCATTCTCATCTACATAGTAGTACAAGGGCTGCGAATTAGATTTGAATTTATCAGCCTGTAGCTCTTCGTTCTTATCCCCTACTGTTACCACCTGCGATTGTAATGCCTGCGAAAAATGTTGTTCCCCGGCAGGAAGCTCCCGCTTATCATAATCAGAGTATAAGGAGACAACTATAAAATCATTTTTCAATCGTTTCATTACCTCGGGATTCGACCACACCTGCGACTCCATTTTGCGGCAGTTAACACAATTAATGCCTGTAAAATCAAGCATTACCGGCTTTTTTAATTTTTTAGAGGCTGCCAGTGCTTCATCATAATCAAAGAAGGTTACAAGCCCTGAATTTCTTACAATAGGTGGCTCATATATCTTCATTTCTTCTGCATACTTTACCGGTACAAGATCTGTATTTCTTTCAGTTGCCGGTCCGTTACCATTAGCTATAAAATCTTGGGTGCCAAGTGGCGGCACAAACTGGCTCATGCCATTCAGCGGGGCGCCCCACATACCGGGTACCAGGTACACTGCAAAAGAAAAGCAGGATATGGCAAGAAATAATTTGAACAGGGAAACATATTCCTGCCCATATACATTTTTAGGGGTCACATCATCGTGCGATAGTTTTAATTTGCCCAGCAGGTACATACCAAGCATTACAGCCAATACTATCCATATAGCTATAAATATCTCACGGTCCAGCAATCTCCAGCCGCGGGCAAGATCTGCATTCGATAAGAACTTAAGTGCTAATGCCAGTTCTATAAATCCAAGGGTCACTTTTACCTGGTTCAGCCAGCCACCTGAGCTTGCTATTTTATTCAGCATGCCCGGAAATACAGCAAATAAAGCAAAAGGCAATGCCAGCCCTACCGAAAACCCGAACATACCCAGCGCAGGGCCTACTATACCGCCTCTTCCTGCCAGTACCAGTAATGGGCCTACTATCGGTCCGGTACACGAAAAGGAAACGATCACCAGGGTCAGCGCCATAAAGAATATTCCGCCAAAGCTCCCTGTACCTGCCTTCGAGTCTGTTTTACTCGTCCATGAAGACGGCAGGGTAATTTCAAAAGCCCCAAGAAAGGAGATACCGAATAGGATAAATACGCCAAAGAAAAACAGGTTGGCTATCCAGTTTGTGGATAGATTGTTCAGCGCATTAGAGCCGAATAATGCTGATATCAACACACCAAGAACTGTGAAAATAATGATGATGGAAAGCGAATAATAGATAGCATTGCGGATACCTTGCGCTCGTGTTTTACTTCTTTTAGTAAAGAAGCTGACGGTTATGGGTATCATAGAATATACACACGGCGTCAGTACTGCCAATAGCCCCCCTATTAATGCTTCAAAGAACAAAAGGAATAGTGATTTCTTCTGTTCTTTATCAATGATGGCAGCCTTAGTCTTTATTGTGGTTACAGTTTTGCTGGTATCAGTGGCAGTCAATGCCGCAACCCCGGTTTGGTGTGTAGTATCTGTAATAGCAGGTGCAGAAACAATAGCAGTGGCCGCAGTGTCTGTTCCTGCGCCCGCATCAGTTATATTAAATGTGAATGGCTTTGTTTTTGGAGGCAGGCAAAACTCGTGATTGCATATCTGGTATTTCTGTTTGCCTTTTATTATGGTGTTCCCATGTATTTCCGCCGGCTGTGTGTAGGTGGCTGATTTTTCAAAATACTTTATGGTTCCTACATCTTCTACCTTTTCAGTTATCAGCTTACCGGCTTCTTTTATCTTGCCTATCAGTTTTATGTTGCTGTTCTTATCGAACTGGAATGCAGGCGATATGAGTGTGCCATCACCACCGGGGGCCATTGAATAAATATGAAAAGCGTCGGTCAACTTTAAATGGAAAATAAGGTTGTATTTATCTCCCTTTATCTTCTTGGCTTCCAGCGTCCAGGTAGTGGGGTCCTGTGTTATCTGCCCAAAAGAGTTGTAAGTAAGTACGATGCTTAAAAAAGCGAATAGTGCAATACGGAGCACCTTCATGGGCTGCTGTTTAATAATTAAGAATGCTTAAGGACGTTATATACGGGTACAAACATAAGACAGCATTTGGCAGGGTACAAGCTAGTATTGTTTGTACTAATTAAACGTTAATCCTTATTTAAGCTCAAACCTGAATGACAATGTTTTAGGAGGCAGGCATATCTCATCACTGCATACCTGGTATAGATGCTTGCCGGTAACAACGGCGGTACCTTTTACCTGTACTATTTGTGTATAGTCCACGCCATCTTTATAATAGGTCACCTTCCCGTCTATTCCGGTCATAGTAGTTACTACAGGCCTGCCGTTTTCCGTTACATCTCCGGCCAGGTGTATCATGTTGTTTTTATCAAAGGTGAACGAAGGAGCTATTTCCAGGCCATCTCCACCCGGCCTCAGTGACCATACATGCCAGGCTTCCTTCAGCTTCAGGTGAAAGATAAGTTCATATTCGTTCGCATTATGTTTCTTCACTTCATAGCTCCAGGTAGTAGGGTCAGTAATGCCTTGCTGTATGCTACCAGGTTTTTGCAGCGATATCTGGGCGGGAACCTTACTTGCCATAAATAGGGCTGCAACAAGTAATGCATATTTAAATAGCTTCATAATAATTTTGTTATAGCATTAAAGTTAACTGAATAATTAATGATAGTTAATTCATGCGTGTAAATGCTTCCAGTATTATCTTCCCATCTATATTATTCAAGGCCTGGCTGCTGGCGCGTTCAGGGTGTGGCATCATGCCATATACATTACGCCCCTCATTGCAGATACCCGCTATATTGTTGATGGCTCCGTTAGGGTTCGAGTCTATGTGTACCTCTCCATGCTCATTGCAGTAACGGAATACTACCTGGTTGTTCTTACTAAGCTGCTGCATAGTAGCAGCATCAGCATGGTATCTACCCTCACCGTGGGCTACAGGTATCTTTAGTATCTTATCCCCTACGCTCTGGCCTACCAGGTTATCAGTGTTTTCGCTTTTAATAAAAATATTTTTGCAGGTAAATTCCTGGTGGTCGTTCTGCAGCAACACACCTGGCAATAGGCCTGCTTCGCATAGTATCTGGAAGCCATTGCATACACCAAATACCTTACCGCCATCTGCAGCAAACTCTATTACCTGTTCCATCATAGGGCTGAAGCGTGCCAGCGCGCCACAGCGTAAATAATCGCCATAAGAAAAGCCACCCGGCAGCACTATGCAGTCATCTTTAGCAAACATAGATAGGTCACGGTCTTTGTGCCATAGCATCACTACTTCATGTTGCAGGTCATCACGCAATGCGTGCATCATATCCCTATCGCAATTTGAACCTGGAAAAACAATTACTCCGAATTTCATGGAAGACTATTTATTTAATGCCACCTGCGCAAAGATGACAAGTACAAGAGAAAAATAAAATGCGAAATTACTAAAGCGTTTACTTTTTTCAAGTGAAAATGCATTGCTTGTCATTAAACACAGTGCTGGCAAGGTTATGAACCATACTTCAGGTATATCAGGTGTGCACACGGCAATGCAAACAGATATCATTAAACACAATATAATTGCCACCCAATTGCGCCTTACATATATGCTTCCCTTAGGCAATAGCTTTTGCATGGCAAATACGCCACATAGCACCAGTACACCCACTCCGCCCAGTATTCCCACCGGGTATAAATGCTTTTCAATATGGGGTAAGGCAAAACCCAGGTGCGGCCAGTGATACATATAGGGCAGCCGGTCGCACAGGAACAGGATAGCGGCAAAAAAATAGACTGGTGTCACGTAACCCATCAGCCCTACTATCCATTCAGTAATATTAAACGGCCGTAGTATCACAAGGCATAAAAGAAGCAATAGTAGGTAGCCAATGGCAGAGAATTGCAACAAAACGGCTAAGCTGAGAATAAACCCGGCATTGAATATATGTTTCCGGGGCTGCAAAGTTTGCCCGAATCCCATAAGTATATGAAATGCCCCCAGCAGGCACCAGTTATTAAGCAATGGCTCACTGAAGTAATTAAAGGGCTGGTAAATGCTGGCAAGCACCAGGTAGGTATAGGCTGGCACATAAGATGGCCGGAAAAACAGTTTGTACCTCGCAGCTATATGATTGAGGTACATTGCCTGAAGAAATACCATTATTGCTGTCAGCA
This sequence comes from Taibaiella sp., assembly GCA_013815385.1. Taxonomy (GTDB): domain Bacteria; phylum Bacteroidota; class Bacteroidia; order Chitinophagales; family Chitinophagaceae; genus JACDGL01. The sequence continues at coordinate 381,858 of JACDGL010000001.1, forward strand.
TGGTAAACCCAAAGCCGCTGCTCCCTAATACATAAGTGGCGCCATGCACTATACTGTTATATGCAAGGCCCGCGGGTATCAGATGGGGCATAGCAGGATGCAGCAATGCCTGTAATTTAAGCAGCAGGGCAAAAATGAACAGCAGGATAACTGTATATGGACTCTGGTTGCGGAGGAATGTCAGCACTTATAAGGGCAATATTAGAATATTACTTTTGCAAAGCATATTTGTTTTTTGTGCAGGCACGGCACCACTATCTCCCTGGCAGAGACCTGCTTGCCCGAGCGTGGCATCCAGTCAGGGTTATCACCACCGGAGGCGCCAAATGAGTGGCCATTTACTTTACCATCCCCGTCTATAGTAGCCAGTTGCACTCCGGAGCCATTTTCCCTGAAGTCGTTGTACAGGAACCCAAGTGAGCCACCTGTATTCAGCAATATGTAGGAAGAGAACAGCCCTCCATCCTCTATAGAATATTGGTTCTTGTATATAAAAGCATCCCATTGCCTGTTTCCCTGCCCGTCATAAGAGAGGGCCATTACATCATCATAGTGATATTCGCGGATAGACTGGCTCATATAGGGGTTGTAATAAAAGGAATAAGTTCCGAAACCGGGGGTATAGCTGGTACGTGCATTGATAAAGTATTCCTCCGATAGCATCACAAAGCCACCATCATTCTTAACTATTATTTGCTTTACCTGGTAATTATCAAACGCATGTTTCTTATTATGCTGCGCAGTTTCATTTATCAGCTTTTCGTCAAAAGCAATGGTCTTAACATTCTGGAACTGGCCGCCGGCCATATCATAGTATCCGAATAATACGCCCTGGTAGCTGCCGGCTTTCTTTTCAGAATAGAAGCCACCGGCGTAGATGCGGTTATTTACATTATCCACTTTCATAAACAGGCTGGCAGCATAGGCTTTGCTAAGCGGCAACTGTATGGTAGTGAACTTGGTATCATTCTGTTTTAACGACAGCAGCCAGGCCTGGTCCGAGTATTGCTTCGTGCCTACTGGCGTATATAACGGCAGGTACACATTGCCGTCATTCCCTACCATTGCCTCCCCGTGCTGTACATCGTTATCTGCTTTATAAGATGCCTTGCTTCGCTGCACTACATTTAGCTGGTCATCTATCCACTTGCCTTCAAACTCAAAAACTTTTCCTTTATCCCTTGCGCTAAATGCGACTACATATTTTTTATCTTCAGAGAAAGCATACGAGAAATAGGTACGCGTAGGGCCAAACAATCCGGTTTTGGCGTTATCCAGCACTACAGGTGTTTTTTTCAGTCTGCCGGTACCGTCCAGCAGCGCGCCGTATAGTGTTATTTTATTACCTTCTATACCCTGGTACAGCACTATTATCTGGTTAGCATATGGTATAAAGCGGACATCATATATTTTCGGTGGAAAAAAATCGAGCACCACGGTGGCCACCCGTTCCATAGAGTCGTTATATGCATCCAGAAAATAACCCTCTACAGAGCCACGGTAGGCATATATGCGGCCTCCTATCTTGCCAACGACAAAAAAATCGCCTCCCCTGAAATCAAATTTTTCATAGGGAGAATATACTACATCCTGGGCCTGCGCAATACTCATTGACGACATGCATATTGCCAGTACGGCTATCAGCCTTATAATTTTCATACCTCAAATTTAGCAGTCGCCGCTAACAATTGGTAATATTTATTCTGATAAAAAACGGGATTTAACATCCGCTGCTGGTACCATGCAGCTATCCCTTTTCCCAAACCACTTATATCGGTTACGCGCCACAATATCATACACCCGGTTGCGGAGGGGCAATGGCAGCAGGTACCCAATGCCGGTTAATTTCCACCATCCGCCCAGTAGCGATGCTATTTTTAAGGCTACATTGCCTTTGGTATAGTATTGGCCTTTGTAGTAAAGTACGGCACTTTCATTACCCCCCTTGTTACTTCCCGGCATCTTGGATAATACCTCTTTCCCTAATGGCGATTGTAACGGAGCAAATAAGAATTGCTGCTTTTTATCATGTTTCAATACAAGCTGTACCAGCGTATTGCAGAAATTGCATACCCCGTCAAAGAACAAAACAGGCCGTTCTGGGGGAAGGGGCATAAGTGGCTATTAGTGTCTTATTAAAGGTAAGGGGCGAGGCATGGGTGTCGGCATAGCACGTTTTGTAGTATCCATAGGGTGCGCTCTTGCTGCCACTATACTATCTGCCTTGGCCTTTACTTCTATTGATATACGATGGTCTAGGTCTTCCATCAGCTGGGCATTTATATCCTGCATCTTTACACCTACTAACGAATCAACTTTTGCGTGCATTACACTCGACCTCAGTGATCGCTCTTTACCACCGCATGCCGTTAATAATACACTGGCAGTTATTATCACTACAAATAGTTGTTTCATTCATCCATTCTTTAAGGGACGCAAATTTACCACAATCAATAGTCATAAGTTGCATGTTTTCATTAATGTATAAACTTTAACAGCATATTTTTCAATATTTACATGGTTATTGTAGTACATACAATTAAAACAAGGAAATTTACAACAGCGTATGTCTCAAAGGTTTGCCGCAATATTGTTTGGTTTGGGATTACTGTTTATGTTTTCCTCAGTACGGGCGCAACGCCGCTCTGCTACAGATACAATAATGCTGGGCGGGGTGGTCATAAATGGCGATACCATGCCCATGGTATATCTTTCTGATGTTTACAAGCTGGATAAATCAGACCCTCGCTACGCAGCCGAGCGCCAGCGGCTCGACCAGTTGCGGTACAATGTGTACAAAGTATATCCTTACGCTATGATAGCCGCAGGCATCCTCAAGGATGTAGATGCAACACTCGACCGCCTGCCCGATAGAAGAGCACGTAAAACTTACCTTAAATCTGTAGAAAAAGAGCTCGACTCCCGCTTTAAAGGAGAATTAAAAGACCTTACCATTACCCAGGGTCAGATACTCGTAAAGCTCATAGACCGTCAAACCGGGCAAAACTGTTATCATATCATCAAAGAAATGAAGGGCGGTATCAATGCCTTTATCTGGCAATCAGTAGCCCTTGTCTTCAGTAATAATCTGCGAAGGGAGTACGACCCATCCGATAGGGACAAGGATATAGAACATATGGTACGCGAACTGGAAGCAGCCAACAACCATTACTATTACCAGGTGCAGCAGGCAAATACGCGCGCAGCTGCCAGTCACTGATCAGCATCTATAGCCTGAATAACAAAGCGAAAATTAGCCTGTCTTCTGTTTTTACCAGGTCGGGGACCCAGCTGGCGGGTAGCGGCGTTGTAGTGTAACCGGTAGGCGATGTTACACCACCCCTGCCTGCAAAGTAAGGCACGCTCGACTCGCGGTGCACATACTCTAGTCTTACCGTCAGGCTTTGGTTGGGCATCCAGTCCAGATTGGTAGAGCAGTCCCAGCCACTGAATTGGTCACCCGGATTAGCACTGTATGGATGCGTACCTGCGGTCTGTGTAGGATTATAAGGGTTTGGCAGCGGGCTTGCATCACCTGTAGGGTATAGAACCAGGTACCTGCCGGGGTTGGTCATCACTCCTCCACCTATGGTCCAGGCAAATTTATCGTGGTGGAACCACACCCTGTTATAAAACATTCCGCTTATAAAATTTTGTGCTGGGGTTGTAGAATCACTATTGAATGCCTTCACGCCCCCACCTGTTTCAAAGCCTATATCACCTGTCAGTGAAAAAGCCATTTTACTGATGCCTTTTGCGTTAGGGTGGTTGTAGTATCTTACCAGCAGGCTATTATCCGAATGGAATCGCTTACGGTCGGGTATCCCTGCGGCATCAGTGCCTATGTAGTCATTAGTAAGCAGCTTTATGCTCTCTTTAGGGCACCACGTTATGTTCATCCCCAGTCCCGGCATAGTATTGAATTTGCCATAACTCTGCCATCCGTTTATGACCCATGCCTCCAGTTTCAGTTTTGCTGTGGGGTACAGCTGCACCCGCAGGCCATTAAAGAACCATGGGGTATTATCAGAAGTATAGGATGCCTGGTATTCCCAGTTCTCCACCTGGTAATAGGAGTTGAGACCTATATAAGACATGAACATACCTGCATCCACATTCAATCCGTAAAGCACATCAAAGTGGTAGCCTGCATATGCTTCGCTTATATAGCGGTACACATCTGCAAGATTATACTGCCCCCTGTATATGCTATAGTCATTCCGGGGTATTACTGTAGCTCTGGTACCAAACTGGGTCATTACGCGGGCATGTGCGTTCTCATAATTAAAATCGCCTCCTATCCCTGCATAAGACAGTTCCATTTCGTTATTCCTGGCGAGTGCGGTAGATCCTACAACGGTATTATCTATCGGGTTATTGAATGAGTAGGTATAATTAGCATCTACCATTACACATCCGGTAAAGTATTTTGTCTGTAATACTGCATTGGTTCTTCTGTCGCCTCCGTTCTGCCAGGTCATATCCATCCCGTCAAAGGGGATTTTTGTTTTTACAGTGTCCTGGCCATAAACGCTTGATGCAAATACTACGGACAAAAAGATGATTGCGCTCCTCATGATTATTGAATGTTTTGGTTTCTTGTTAGTTCTATATTTTGTATTCGTTGGTAAACCAGGGGGATGTCCTCTACAACTACATCACTCTTATCAAGGCCAAAGGCTTTCTCATCGCTTAGGCCCATATTCTTTAAGAAGAAATAAGAATTGAGCAGCAACCCGTCCCTCAGCGTAAATTCATTCTCTACAGAAAGGAATTTCTCTATCACCACAAACTTGAAGTCCGGTTCCGAATTATACTTACTCGATCCATCTGGCCTTATATGCAGGTTCAGTTCTTTGTTCTCTACCAGTTCGCGTACTATTTTCTTAAAATAGAGTTCTGTTTTCGGCTGCACCCTGAACCCCAGGTTGATATTTATTTTTATCACCTTATCATCTGATAATTCTGATACATCATAGCTTCTCGTATAGGGTTCCTCTGTTCGGTTTATATGCACAAACCAATACACATCTGCACGCTTTGGTTTCTTGGAAAAGATAGATTTCATGACCTTTTCTTCTACCTGCCCTCTCATATTGGCCTTTGTCAGGTATATAAGATGGGTAGAGAATTTTGGTATCGTATCATCTTCGCTCATTTCTTTCAGCAGGGTTATATACTTCCCTATCTCTACAAACTTCACGAAACGGTTATTGATCTTACGGGCGTAGTACCATACATACATGGTCATAAAGATGAATAGCTCAAAGAACAGGAACATCCACCGCTCTTTTATTTTAGCCGCATTGGCAACAAAAAACGACATCTCTATTACCCCGAACACCAGCACTATACCACCAACCAGGAATTTATTCCACTTTATTTTATACAGCAGGTAATACCTCAGCAGGTAGGTGGTCATCATCATGGCAACAGTAATGGAAAATCCATATGCCGCCTCCATATGCGATGAGGTGTGGAAGTAGATGATCATAAGTATACAGCCAAACCATAGTATCATGTTTACGCTCGGTATGTATATCTGCCCTTTTATGTCTGTAGGCTGGCGCACTATTACCCGCGGCCAGAAGTTAAGGTTCATCGCCTCGCTGATCAATGTAAAAGAACCGCTGATCAATGCCTGCGATGCTATTATGGTAGCTGCGGTAGCTATCAGTATGCTTGGCAGCAGGAACCAGTGGGGCATCATATCAAAGAAAGGGTTTACATTCTGCAGGTTGGTTGTCTTCAGGTGCATTATATAAGCTGCCTGTCCCAGGTAGTTGGCTACCAGGCTTATCTTTACAAATACCCAGGTGATGCGTATATTCCTGATACCGCAATGCCCAAGGTCCGAGTACAGCGCTTCAGCCCCCGTAGTGCAGAGAAATACAGAACCAAGGAGCCAGAATCCTTTGGGGTATCGCACTATCAAATCGTATCCGTAGTGGGGGCTAAGCGCCTTTAGTACATCAGGGTAGTGCAGTATGTGTACACCACCTATTACCAGCAGCATAGCGAACCATACGGTCATAATAGGGCCAAATGTTTTACCTATTATTTGCGAGCCAAAACGCTGGAAGAAGAATAGCGCCGATAGGATTACGATCACAATACCTACCGTCAGACCATTGCCGGGAACAATAACATTTTCCAGTCCTTTTACGCTATTCAGTCCCTCTATGGCCGAGGCTACTGATATAGGTGGTGTTATAATGCCATCAGCAAGCAAAGTGGTCGCCCCCAGTATAGTAGGTACTACCAGGTACTTACCATATCGCCTTACCAATGCGTACAGGGAGAAAACGCCGCCTTCACCCTGGTTATCAGCCTTCAGCGTTAGCCATACATACTTGATAGTAGTCTGGAATACCAATGTCCAGAATATGCAGGAGACGCCGCCATACACCAGCACCTCATCTATCTTCCGGTCGCCGATTACAGCCCTAAGCGCATACAGCGGGCTGGTACCTATATCGCCATAGATGATACCCAATGCCACCAGCAGTGAGCCCATAGTAACCCTGCTCAAATTCTTTTGATTTGATTTCATTCTAAAACTTTTATATGTGGTTGGTGCTTATTCTTTGCTTACCAGGCGGTAGCCTACCCCCGATTCTGTTACCAGGTATTCGGGCCGGTTAGGGTCGTTTTCTATTTTTTTTCTCAGCTGTGCTAGGAACACTCTCAGGTATTGCGATTGGTTGATGAATCCCGGGCCCCATACCTCTTTCAATAGGTAATGGTGGGTAAGTACTTTGCCTTCATTCCTGGCAAACAGGGATAATAGTGTGTATTCTGTGGCGGTAAGCTTTATCGTTTCCCCTTTCTTTTTCACGGTGCGTTGTGCCAGGTCTATCTGCAGGTCGCCTATAGTAATTACTACCCTTGCCTCGTCCGTTATTACACTTCTTAGTGCAGAGCGCATCCTGGCCAGCAACTCGCCTGTTCGGAAGGGTTTTATCAGGTAGTCATTGGCGCCATTGTCCAGCGCCTTTATTATATCCTCTTCGCTGCTTTGTACAGATAGGATAATGATCGGGTTGGTATACCACTCGCGCAGTTGTTTCAGTACTTCATGCCCATCTGTGTCTGGCAGTCCCAGGTCCAGTATTATCATATCAGGCGGGTGGTTGGCTGCTTGTATTATGCCCTCCTTTCCGCTACTTGCCTGGGTTACAGCATAGTCATTGCTCTGCAGCGTTATCTCCAGCAGCTTTCTTATCTGGGCTTCGTCATCTATAATCAGTATCCCCGGCTTATTCATTTTTCAGGTTTTTTAGATAAGATGTTTCTGCCGGTATCTCAATAGTAAATTTAGCGCCGCCTGTACTGGCATTTTGCAGGTGCACAGTACCACCCAGCGCCTCTGCAAAGCCTTTTACTATAGATAGGCCCAATCCGGTACCCCCTGTTTTCGTATTCTTCAGGCGGTAAAATTTATTGAACACCTCACCAATTTCATCCTGAGGGAATCCGGTCCCGTTATCTGCTACCATTATATTCAGTACATCCGCATGGCTCATGGCCACTATATCTATACTGGCATTTGCGGGTGTGTACCTGCTTGCGTTTATCAGCAGGTTATAGAGTATCTGCTCCACCATACCCTTGTCTGTTTTAAAGAGCGGTATATCAGGGTTTACATTGATGGATATTTTCTGCGTAATGCGGTTTTCTTCTACACGTTTCACGGTATCGTAGATGATCTCGTTTATATCGCACCAGTCTTTCTTTGGTTGTATAAAGCCGGCTTCTATGCGCGACATGTTCAGCAGGTTTTCTACTTGCTGGTTCAGCCGGAACGAAGCCTTTGCTATTTCCCCCACCAGTTCATTCTTATTATGTGCGGTTAAGCCTGCATTGTTCAGTTGCAGGTTATCCGTTGCGCCTATTATAGTGGCTATGGGTGTCCTCAGCTCATGCGATAACGAATTGAGCAGCGTATTGTACAGTTTCACAGTGTTCTCTTTCTCCTCTCTTAGTGTAGCAGCCTTTTCCATTTGTCTTATCTTATAGGTAAGCACGGCATTTACCATAGCTATCACAAAGTACATGAGCAGCAGGAACGAATCTTCGGCAGAATTTACCTGGAATGTAAAATGAGGGGGGATAAAGAAATAATCCCAGATAAGCGCCGATAACACTGCAGCAAGCAGCACAGGGAAGATATCAAACACAACAGCAATAAGGGATACGGTAATAAGCAGTATATAAGCTACCACCCTGTACCCCGTTAGTGAGGCGAAAGCATAGCACACCGATGAAACAATGCAGATCACCAATACACTTAGCAGGTATTGGTAACCTTTTTTTACTTTCTTAATATTCAGTCTGCCCATGTGGCTCTATTACAGCACAAAGGTAGATGGAAGATTATAAGAAGGATATAAAGGTTAAGCAAGGGCGCATAAAGATTTTATAAAGAGTAGCCCTTGCTGGCGGTAAAGCATTACATTTTTTCTGTGTTTATAAAATCTTTATGTACTGGCCATCAACCTTTATATAATGATTATATCCGCCATTGTAATTTTGTATTACCGATCTCTCAACATAATTATCAGGGGTCTCATAGCATGAAAAGGAAATTTAATTTCACGTCATTTTTATTACTCATCTCTCTATTCACTAATGCACAGGGAAGGGGCGGCATATACCTCAATGTTTCGGGCTATAAAACGCATACCTTAAGTTACGAGACACCCTGCAACCAATCAAAAAATAAAATTCGCATCCACAATATTTTCGGCTACGGGGCGGCAGTTACTGTTATTAAAGATGGGGAGAAGCATATCCTTCGTAAAAAGGACCTCTATGGCTATGTAGATTGCAATAATGCCACTTACCGTTTCTATCTCAATACGGAGTATCGTATTGTAGATGCAGGTAACATTTATATCTATACACAGGAAGAATACGTAAGTCAGTACAAAAATTCCAGCAGGACTATCTATCATTTTTATTTTAGCACCGCGCCCGATACAGAGATACTCCCCCTCACTCTGCAAAATTTGAAGCACGCATATACCGGCAACGAAAAATTTCATGATATGCTCGACCTGTATTTCACCGATCTCAGCCTCTCCTCATACGATGAGGCTCATAAAATGTACAGGTTGAATTATCTATTCGAAAAGTATCAGAACCTATAAATTATCATAAGCTGAACGATGTAGCCGTAAGCTATGCCGAACGGAGTCTTGAAAAATACATACCTAACAATTTGTTGGCATATAGTAGGTATGTTAATTTAGTCAAGCAACAAACCGACATATGTATATCCATTTTTCCCATTTGCCATTAGTTTTTCTATAAACAGCTAATTCACCATTACCACAATCCAAACCGCATAGCCGCTTTATAAATATTACAGCAAGCGAATTATTCCGAATATATATTGGATTAGAGAACATAAAAATCCAATTTTTTCTACTTATTTCTTTAATACTAGCCAACCTAAATTCCCGAGAATATTCAGGTGTATCTATTAATCGATAAAGTTTTATGTTTAATTTTTGTTTGATTTTATAATATTGAATCACACTATCTGCACTAATCATTTTTGAGTCATTGAATAGCGCATCAGACCAAATTGGCTTGGTGCAAAGTTTCAACTGTTGTAAAATGTAGTGTTTTTCACTTTTTGTAAATTGGAAAGCAATTTTTTTATTTGACCCTGTTCTTTGGTAAAGCTTTTCATTATAAGTTTCCTTTACAACTAAATAAACTTCAGTTATCCTATCTGTATAAACTATTTTTTCACTTCCTACATATTTTAATATCTCAGGCTGAATAAATTCAAATGGATTAGTCTCTTGGCAATAGGTTTTGCTTGTAAGGATTAGAAAACAAGCCGCTATAATACATTTTAATCTATACATAGTAGAACTAATATACATTTCGTTGTTATTCTCTTTTTAGAAGACATTAATAATATAGATGTACATTATGTGCAAAGACAATATTCCAATAACAAGTTGAGATTTCCTTTCTATAATATAAATCAGCCGCCGCATACCTAATGTCAAAAGGAAATTCTACATGACTGTGATCTTTAACCATCTCTATTCTTACTACATAAAAAAATTTTATTATTAATTTTTGTTAGTAATATCTTATGGTACTTTTGTTTAATGTTTCCGGCAAACTGCAAACGATTATTGACATAAATTCTAACACTGTCATTAAATTTTTCAAATAAATATAAATACCCACTATCAATATGTTTGCTAGTTATATATCCAGCCGTTTTTAACTCAGAATAATCTAATGTAATGTTATTATCTATACTGTCAATATCGCTTTGCCATAAATAGTAAATATATTAATAAAATAAAATAACATATTAACAGGATGACAATACATTTCATATTGTTATTGCATTTGTGTGGTTGAAATGGTAAACTGTTGATATAATCACGGTTATTTGTTCTGTAAAACTACCATCGAATAAAATTATTTTAATTTAAATATAATTTTTAATATGGAATATAAAATAGGCCATAATATAAGCCATGATAAAAAACAAGCAATAAGTTGTACAAAAAAAGCTGAAAACATACTATTATTAACCAACCTAACAAAGCCAAAAATAACGCTAGAGATTGTAAAAAAGTGATAATCCTCGAACCTATATTTATCGTCAATCGTTGCGCTGTTAAAAACAATAATGTATTGTACTACAGGAAAAAAATAGTAAATAACACAAAATATGGCTGCAAACAACTTGCTTTTTTTTCTCATTTTATACTTGTTCAGCATAGCTTGTAGTTACCGTAATTTTTATCTGCCAATTTTTCTCTGTTATAAAGATACTCTTCTTCTTTTCCCCAATAACTAGAACAGGATTCCAATTGAATATAATCCAGCATTTGATATTACTAATCATCACCTATTCAATGTGGATATGTTTATTTGGTTTCACTATCCCCGCAATAGTATATTGCAGTAACCAAGCTCTTTGAAATCTAGACCATCGCTAATGACACAATCAGCTAATCAGCTAATTAGCCAATCAGCTAATCAAAAAAACTTACCTTTTATGCACCCTGATGGAAGTAAAATGCACCTAAAATGGAAGTAGATCGGCACAGAATTAACCTTTTTCGGCACTAAATTACCATATTTTAAAAACTAATAACAGCCCCAGAAAAGAGATACAGAAGATGCTATCCACAAAAAGGTAAAGATTCACGCTGTTATTTACCTTTTACCCCCTTCCCACTCAGTTTTTTAACCTGAATGCTATACTCTTACTTATCAATTTCTATATATGAAAGCCGCCAAATCTATCTTCCTGTTTGTCTCCAATAGCTTTGCAAAGAACAAGTGCCATGGTTGCATTTATTTTATTATCCTCTCTAATCTGCTATATTTGTAGTGCATGGATACGACGCATCTCATCCTTTATATTATAGGGTGTATTTTATTAATAGGGTTCTTTGCAGGTACCGAAATCGCCTTTGTTTCTGCCAATAAGCTGAATATAGAGCTGCGTAAAAAACAAGGTACTTTCTCCGGTCGCATACTGGCGCGCTTTATGGAGAATCCCTCCGAGTTTATTGGTACCAGCCTGGTTGGGGTCAATGTGCTCATGGTCATCTATACTTTATTAATGACCCGCCTTACCGAACCGTGGATAGCCCGCCTGCCCCACCCTTTCAATTCAGAATATGCGCGCCTTATAATAGATACCTTTATTGCTACCCTTATCATCCTCATTTTTGCCGAATTCCTGCCAAAAGCTATTTTTCGTTCCAAGGCCGAGTATGTGCTGTCCTTGTTCAGCTTTCCCATGCTGCTCATGTACTATTGCTTCTATCCTTTTGCCAAGCTGTTCGTATCTATTGCAGAATTTATTCTCAAATACCTCTTTGGTGTTCGTATCAAGGATAGTAAGCAGGTATTCAACCGGGTAGATCTGGAAGTGTTCGTAAAGCAAAGCATGCACTCGCACGAGACGGACTCAAACGAAGTAAATGCCGAACTTTTTGAGAACGCCCTGTACCTCGTAAACGTCAAGATCCGTAAGTGTATGGTACCGCGCAATGAGATCGAAGCGGTAGATATTGATACCCCCATCACAGAGGTAAGGGCACGTTTTATAGAAACACAATTATCCAAGATCCTTGTTTACGACAATACTATAGATAACATACAAGGCTACCTGCACCATCTGGACCTTAACCGCAGGCCTAAGAACATTAGGGAAGTATTGCATTCCATTACCCACGTGCCCGAAGCTATGAGCGCGGTAGATCTTATGAACCGCTTTACCAAAGAGCGCAAAAGTATAGCATGGGTTATTGATGAATTTGGCGGCACCGCGGGCATAGTTACTATGGAAGATGTGCTGGAAGAGATATTTGGCGATATCAACGATGAATATGATGTGCAGGAATATGTAGAAAAGCAGATAGCGGAGAATGAATATATTCTTTCGGGCAGGTTGGAGCTCGATTACCTGAACGAGAAATATGGCTTTCACTTCCCTACCGATGATTCAGAGACTTTATCAGGCTACGTTATAGCCATGCACGAAACGATACCCAAGATAAAAGAGCGTATTATTATAGACGATTACGAGTTCGATGTGCTGCTGGTAAGCGATACCCGTATCGAAACAGTGAAAATGAAGATCCTGAAGAGAGGATAGTATATACTTAAATTAATTTCTTATGGCCATCCAACGCCCCTTCAACCTGCATAAATGGATAGATGAGCACCGCCACCTGCTAAAGCCGCCTGTTGGTAACCAGACAGTGTACCAGCATACAGACGATTTTATAGTAATGGTGGTAGGCGGCCCAAACAGCCGCAAAGATTTCCATTACAATGAGGGCGAAGAACTCTTTTACCAGTTAGAAGGTAATATAGTGGTGCGCATAGTGGAAGACGGCAAAATAGTGGATCTCCCTATCAATGAGGGCGATATGTTCCTGCTGCCACCCCGTACACCGCATTCCCCCCAGCGTGGTGCCAATACAGTAGGCCTCGTTTTCGAGCGCGTACGCACAGAGCGCGAACAGGATGCCTTTATGTGGTTTTGCGAAAATTGCCACACAAAGCTGTATGAAGAATATCTGAATGTAAAGGACATTGTAGCCCAGTTACCACCGGTAATGGAAGCCTTTTATGCAGACGAGGATAAACGCACCTGTAAGAAATGCGGCACGGTAATGCAGCCACCTGTAACAATTAAATAAATTATTTTATAATAAAGAAACCCTCGTTATTTTTTAGCAAAGACATAGATAAATGAAGCTAAAAAATTACTTTTGCGAGGCTTAAAAAACTCAATAGCTACATGTCAAACGATACACACCAGCACGCAGAACACATGCCGCACCAGTCGCAGGTTAATAAATCCCGCACTTCTTTCACTGCCTCTTTTTGGTTTGTGGTCATACTGGTAGGTCTTTTTGTATGTGCGCTCAACTTTGTAAATGTCATGAGCAGCGATGAGGGCGAAGGCAAGGGAGGAAAAACTACATCTAAGCCTGTAGAAGCCCCAATGGAGGCTACCGCCGGGCAAACGCTTGCAGGCGAGAAGGGCCTCGGCAAAGCTATAGATTCACCCGCAAAATCTGCTACCCCTACTCCGGCTGACAGTACCAGACACTAATCAGCACTAATGCAAAAAAACGATGTCATAGTTATTACCGGTGCTGCCGGCTTTATAGGCAGCTACATGGTTGGTTACCTTAATAACGCAGGTTATACCCAGCTCATACTGGTCGATGATTTTTCCGACGAGCATAAGAGCAAAAACCTTACAGGAAAGGACTTTCTACATAAAATACATCGCGAGCAATTTTTCGATTGGTACAAAAGCCATCGCGGGGGCATACAGCATATTTTCCACTTAGGTGCCCGTACCGATACCACCGAGATGGACTACAGTATCCATAAAAAGTGGAACCTCGACTACTCAAAGCAGATATGGGAGTTATGTACTGCTAATAAAATTCCATTGGTATATGCATCTTCTGCAGCTACCTATGGCAATGGGGAATATGGTTATAAAGATGATCATGATATAGTAGAGAAGCTGCAACCCTTAAATCCCTACGGCCGCTCTAAGAACGATTTTGATATCTGGGCATTGAAACAGGATACCGCACCACCCTTTTGGGCAGGTGTCAAATTCTTTAATGTTTATGGCCCTAATGAATATCATAAGGGCCGTATGGCCTCAGTTATATTCCATGCTTTCAACCAGATAAAGGACATGGGGGCAGTTAACCTGTTCCGCTCCCACAACCCTGACTATAAAGATGGCGAGCAGATCCGCGATTTTATATACGTAGCTGATGTGGGAGCTATATGTACCTGGCTCATGGATCATACACCGCAGAATGGCCTGTACAATGTAGGCACCGGCCATGCGCGCACTTTTAAGGACCTCGTAAATGCCATATTCTCCAGCTTAAACCTGACCCCGCAGATCAATTATATAGATACCCCCGCAGATATACGCGACAAGTACCAGTACTATACCGAGGCAGATATGGCAAAGCTGAAAAAAGCAGGCTATACCAAACCTTTCTATTCCCTCGAGGATGGGGTAAAAGATTACGTTTCCCAATACCTCAACACTAATCACTATTTCTGATCTTATTCTATTATTATTTATATACCCAGTTGAATAATCCTATTTCAATCCCTATTTTGGCCAACTAAGCAATCACATACACAAATGAAAAAGACCCTTTTTATTTTATTGGCAATATTTGCCACAGCTAACATTGTAACGGCACAGCCACATATAGAGTACAGCCAGGCAATTGATGAACCTGAAGTTGGGTTCAATAAAGTGCTTCAGTTACAGAACGGCAATACCTTTCACCTGCACTTTACAAAAAAAGAAGGGATCGATGTAACCGTATTTGATAAAAGCCACAATATCATTTCAAAGAAAACCATCACAAGTGATCTTTGGGATCCAAAGAAAATGCTGTCATCTACAGTAGAGGGCCTGTATGAAATAAGCAGTCAGCCGGTTATATTCCTACACCAGACAATAGAACATACACCAAGCCTTTACCGTATTGTGCTCGACCCGAACACAGGAGAGCTATTGAAAGAAAAAATGATAGGGTCTATAGAAAAGGATAAAGTAAGGTTTATTTTATCGGGTGGTGGCATAGGGATAGGATATGGCGCTGCAGAAGCAAGTGATTTTTATGTGGAGAAAGACCCGGCTTCCGATTGTTATGCCATAGCCTACCTGGATGGCACAACTAAGGAAACAAATGAAAAGATAAAGGTGGTGCACTACAGTGGCAAGCATAGAAAAATAAGCACCGGCTATTACGACTCGCCTGAAGGAAAGTTTAATTACTTACGGTTCATAGGCATGACGGTGATTGGTGAAAAGTATGTACACCTCTGTACCTATGGCTATAATTCTAAAAAAGATAATGGGGAAGATGCGCGGGTCATCGTATCAAAACTAAAGGCAGGCGATTCGGTCTTTACACACAAAATGCTTGACTTCTCTGAAGATTTCAGAAATACACGCGCAGTAATGAAATACAATCCTGGTACAAATGTGATACAACTGCTCACACTTACCTATCTGAAAAGTAAACGCAAGTCTAGTTTTTACCTGCCGGTGATAACCTACATCGATCCTGAAACACTTTTCATCACTGCATCGCTACCGCTTACTGCCGCCAAAGCATCCGACTACATACAATCACACCTTGATCGTGAGGAAGGCTTTCAGGGCTTACCACAGGATATGATCATTAATAAAGACAATACCAGCACAGTATTGCTCGAAGAAACCCAGCAGCAGATCACCTATGACAGGAATGGTGCCGTAACACGTGCCGAAACTACGCTTGGCAATATCGGTCTTACCGAGCTGGATAACAAAGGGAAAGAAAAAGAAGGCTATGCGATACTTAAATCACAATATGCAGCAGGCCTTATGCAGCCATTATACATAGCCCAAAAGAGCAAGGGCCTTTGGTCTTATACAGGCAGGGGTGGATTGTTTACACAGGCAAACAGCAATGCATTTATGTCCTATGATTATGTAAGTACATATAAGAACAGGTATGTAATATTTAATGATCTGCCCGTCAATTTTGACCGTGATGAAAAAAAGAAGAGAAAAAAAGTATTAATGGCCTCTAGTACCAATACCGTTTGCTACAAACTCAATAAAGGTGAAATGGAAAAATTCTACCTGTTTGGTGAATCGGATGATAAGCAGAATAAATTTTGCTATATAGAGGGCTCCAGTTATATGAAAAGTAATAACACCTATGCAACAATGATGATAGAACGTAACGGACGTGATAAGCAAGCCAAAATGGTATGGATAACATTTGAATAGCTAAAGTGTACTTACAATAAACGCTCCCATGCGCGGGAGCGTTTACTATGCAGGTAATATATCAAGAAAGTAAAACCCGGTGTCCCACGTACTACCCTCTGTAGCGTAGTTTCGGTACACTATCTCACCCTGTTTTATTCGTATGGGAGCCGAAAAATAAGGCGCATTGTAGACAAATGTATGGAACTCACCATTTTCACCACAAGGATCTACGTCAGGGGGCAGCCCTTCCAGAAAAGCTGCGTCTATCTTTCTGCCTAAATATTCCTTACCAAGGCACCTTTCATTTACACATACAATTATTGCTTCTATTCCTTTTTCCGTTATTATGCTTATTAATTCCTTCGTATCCATTTTCCACAGCGGGAAAGTTGCTTTCATACCAGCCTGTGACAATTGTTCTTCTCTGTATAGTTTCAGGTCTTCCAGAAAAATATCCCCAAATGCAGCTACTGTAACACCCAATTTTTTTAGCATAGTAAGCACATTCTTCATTGCTTCCTTATACAAGCTATCATCCGGTGATGGTGGTAGCTTCACTTTATTGATGGGTAGCTTCATGCGCTCCGCCTGCATATCCAGCAACTGCTCACGCAGTCCATGCATAAAAACACGGTCATGCTCCACATTCAGTGTGGTCAGCAGGGTAGATACATGATATTTCCCGCCATCTTTTAACAGGTGATAAGCAAGTGCAGCGTCCTTACCTGAGCTCCAGTTAAGCACTGTATTTACCAGATGCATATTATTTTCTTCTCCCATTCTCCTGCAAAACAATACTATTTTTAAATAAAGTTATACTTTGCTCTATGCCTAATGCTATTATTACCGGCGCCACTCAGGGTATTGGTAAAGCCATTTGCGAAAAATTCCTTAGCCAGGGCTTTTCACTTGCTGTATGCGCACGTACCTCCACTGACCTTGATCTCATAAAACAAGAATGGCAAATAAAATACCCCTCTGCCGTAATTGCAGTCTACACAGCCGACCTTGCGAATAAAGAACAAGCAATTGCTTTTGGTAAGTTTGCAATAGAGCAATTAACTACTGTTGATATACTTGTAAACAATGCCGGATCATTTTTCCCAGGTAACCTTGCCGATGAACCTGAAGGCCACCTGGAACATCTTATGGAAGTGAATGTATACAGTGCTTATCATATTACTCGCGCAGTGCTACCCATTATGAAAATAGCAGGTGCAGGTCATATATTCAATATGTGTTCCGTTGCCAGCCTGCATGCATATCCAAATGGTGGTGCCTATAGTATTACAAAATATGCTCTTCTTGGTTTTTCAGATAACCTTCGCCTGGAGCTGATGAATGATAACATTCGTGTTACTGCAATTAGTCCCGGGGCTACTTATAGCCGTTCATGGCAAGCGTCTGGCTTGCCCGCTGAAAGGTTTATGCAACCCTCAGATATTGCTGATATGATATGGGCGGCCTATAATCTATCTGCCAGTGCAGTAGTAGAGCATATAGTAATGCGTCCTATGCTGGGTGATCTGTAATCTTTTAACTGATTTTTAACCGTTATATATGTTCAGGTATATTGGTTGCAAATTAAATTTGTACCCACACTGAAATGGAAAGGCTAACTGATATCTGGCGGTATATTACATTATCATGCTTGCTACTGGCAGGTTATCATAGTGTATCGGCACAGAGCCCTTCATTTACCGTTTCGGCCAGCGCGCCCCGTATGGGTGATAAAGACCAGATACAAGTAGTATATACCGCCCGGGATCTACAAGTACAAAGCAGAACTAATCCTGACTTTAAAGATTTTGATGTGCAGGGGCCATTTCAATCTTCCAGCACTAATATGTCAATGACCGGAAATGGAATGACCGAATCCTCTACCCTATCATTTACCTATGTGCTTCATCCCCGTCACACAGGAGTTGTGCAGATACCCCCAATGTATATTCAGGCCGGTGGACATACTTACCAATCCAACCCAGTATCTATACAAGTAGTAAGTGGTAGCCTGGCAGCAGCACAGCCCCGCAGACGAGCAGACGACGACCCCTATAACGATGACCAGTTTGCCAACCAGATAGCCGCTATGCAACGCCAGATGCAGCAACTGCAACAAATGCAAATGCAACGTGCGCAGCAACCACAGGCACCCGCTAAGCCTGTAGATATGAAAGACCTGGGTAACGATATTTTTATAAAAGTAACGGTAGATAAAAACAAGGTATATAGAGGGGAACAAATAACTACCAGCTACAAATTGTACTCCCGCACTCCTATGCAGGTTGGCATATCTAAACTGCCTACCCTTAATGGCTTCTGGACACAGGATTTTGACCTGCCGAGAGGAAATGTAAAGCCAACTGAAGAAGTAATAAACGGTAAAAAGTACCAGGTCTTTGTACTGAAAAAGTCTGCCCTTTTCCCACAGCAGGCTGGTACCCTGGAACTTGACCCGGCAGAAGCACAGGGATCAGCCCGTATTTTGCAACAGGTACACGAACGCTATTCAGATATGGTTGACGATCCTGTTTTCGGCAGCCTTATGATGAATGACCCTCTCTTCAATAATCGATTTTTCAGCGGGATGGCCTATCGTGATGTCCCCGTTCACTTGAAAAGTACACCTGTAAAAATTGAAGTTATCCCTCTTCCTGAAAAAGGTAAACCTATCGGCTATGGCGGCGCTGTTGGTTCTTTTACACTCACAGATAAGATTGATAAGAAAGAAATGACAACCGATGAGGCAGCCACACTCACATTGCATATTAATGGCAGCGGGAATCTTAAATTGATAGAAGTGCCTAAACTAGCCCTCCCAAATGGGCTGGAAACATTTGACCCCGTGGTTGTTGATACCATCACCGGACGTAGCACCACTATAAGCGGCTCCAAGATCATTACTTACGCCATAACACCACACACTCCCGGCGATTATGATATTCCCGGGATTCCATTTTCCTATTTCGACCCCGGTACAGGCACTTATACTTCTCTTACAACCAAGCCAATTCACCTGCATGTAATACCAGGAAAGCATTACAATCCTAATACTATCAATACCTCTTTAACAGACATTCATAACATCCATACACAGCCATTACCAATATTATCGTACAATACCAGGCCACTTCTTTATACAACCGGATATTGGTGCATGTACGGGTTTCCCTTACTCGCCTTTGTTGGCTTATTATTCTGGAAACGACGTGAGGATGAACTATCAAAAGACACAATGGCATTGCGTAGTAAACGTGCCAATAAAATAGCTTTACGAAGGCTTGTAACAGCTAAGGAATTATTGCAGAAAAATAGCGAACAGCCATTTTACGAAGAAATTTCAAAAGCAATATGGTTATACCTGAGCGATAAGCTAAGCATTCCTTTGTCTACGCTGTCCCGCGAAACCGCACAAAATGCATTGGCAAGCCGCAGGATACCTGCAGATATCATAGAGCGGATAGACCATATAGTTACTGAATGCGAAACAGCATTGTATGCTTCCCTTGGTGGTACTAAACAAATGCAGCATACATATAATGAAGCAGTAACGGTGATAAGCGAACTGGAGGATAGTATATAGCATGAAAAGAATAGCCATTATATGTACTCTAATTATCTGCGCTTGGCAAACCAACGCCAGCGGTATTAACGAGCAATGGTGGCAACAGGGAAATAACTATTACCAGCAAAAAGAATACGACAGCGCAATAGCCAGCTACGAGCACGTCAGCATATTGAACCCAAAGGATGCGATAGTATATTATAACCTTGGCAATGCCTACTACCGGCTAAATAAAATAGGTTATGCCGTACTTAATTATGAGCGTGCTTTACGGTACGATCCTTCCTTTAAAGAGGCGATGGAGAACCTGTTACTTACGCAAACCCGAATTGCAAACCGGATACCGCATGTGCCTGATATCTTTTTTGTTAAATGGTGGAAGCTAATTACAAAAGGCACTAATGCAAATGGCTGGGCAATAGCTGCGCTGCTGTTCTTTTTATGTGCGTTAGCAATAGTACTTTTCAGGCGTACAGGAAAAAGGAACATCTCTATCCCCTCCCAACTTACTGGAATAATGATATTATTATGTATCGGTTGCCTATCACTGGCTTATGTAGCTTCAGGGAATAAAATAGAAAGTCAAATAGCTGTTGTAATGCAAAATGAGGCTCCCTTACTATTGCAGGTACAGGGTAAAACCCAAAGCCTGGTACCAGAGGGTACAATTGTGGAAATAAAAGAAACAACTGGGTCATGGACCCACATACAGCTACCGGATGGCAGAACCGGTTGGATACAAAACAATTTCCTTACGCAAGTTTAGCCTTCCTTATTCATCATTTTTTTCGTTTGTTTGCGGTATGGTGCAATACCGTACAAAAACACCCCGCTGGCTTACAAGGTTATTCCCGTCGGGATTGCTTTGGAAAATGCCACCATCAGTCCACCCAACCATATATCTTACATTCGATGATGGTCCACATCCGACTGCTACTCCATTTGTGCTGGAACAGCTTAGCTTATATCATGCAAATGCCACTTTCTTTTGCATTGGTAAAAATGTAGTAACCCATCCTGCTATTTATAATAACATACTAGCAGGCAATCATACCCCAGGCAATCATACCCAGAATCACCTGAATGGATGGAAGGCTTCTAATGTGGATTATTTCCAGAACATTGCAGCGGCAGCAAAACAAATAAACAGTAAAATATTTAGGCCACCCTATGGGCGTATGAGGTTTTCCCAGGCACGCAAGCTATTAGCTACCGGCTGGCAAGTATGTATGTGGGACGTATTGAGCGGTGATTTTGACACTACAATCACTCCTGAAAGATGCCTTGAAAATGTATTGAATAACTTAGAGCCCGGCTCTATTGTAGTTTTCCATGATAGTGAAAAGGCGTGGCCGCGTATGAGTTATGCCCTACCGCTGGTACTGGAATACTGCAAGCAAAAAAACTGGCATGTAAAGGCGCTACCCAAATATTAGCGAATTGCAGGACTGCTTTGTTTTTCGCTTTATTTTTGTGTTACAATGTATATAGATTCCCATACACACCTCTACGACGAGCAATTACTAGAAGATAACAGCGAAATGATAAGTAGAGCAATAAATGCAGGTGTAGAACGAATGTACATGCCCAATTGCGATACCAGCACTATTGCGACTATGCTTTCTATAGCTGATAAATGGCCTTGCAATTGCTTCCCAATGATGGGGTTGCATCCTACTTATGTAAAAGAAAATTATAAACAAGAATTATCCCTAGTAGCAGACTGGCTCAGCAAACGAAAATTTTATGCAATAGGCGAAATAGGATTGGATTTTTATTGGGACCTTACCTATAAGCAGCAACAGATAGAATCTTTTAACACACAAATAGACCTGGCTTTGGAATACAAACTGCCGATAGTTATCCATAGCCGCGAGTCAACACAAGCATGTATTGATATTGTAAAGCAAAAACAAAATGGTAACCTGAAAGGCATTTTTCATTGTTTTAGCGGCACACTACAGGAAGCAGAGGAAATAATTTCGTTAGGATTTTACCTTGGCATAGGTGGTGCAATTACTTACAAAAAAAGTACGCTACCCGATATTATACATCATTTATCACTTAATAATATAGTACTGGAAACAGATGCGCCCTACTTGGCACCTATACCCTACAGAGGAAAAAGAAATGAAAGCGGTTATATTCCATTAATAGCACAATATATAGCTGCTATAAAAGAAGTATCTGTACAGGATGTAGAAAAAATTACCACTCTTAATGCAGTTCAGGTCTTTGGAACCATATTGTCAGATCAATAGGGTTGGTAATAGATTTTATACGTATAGGTTACATTGGCGTTATCTATCGCTAATAGGTACCACCCCGCGACCTCATTACCAATACTTATTACCTTTTCTGATCCATTATATATTGCCTGATAATCCATAGGCTTACCCGCTATATCATGAAGTTGCATAGTAGCATGTTCATATCCGGCAGGTAATTTTATGTGCACCAATCCCTTTGTTACTGTAGGATAGACTTTGATAGCATCATTGACAGAAAGAACATTGATACCATTTACATGTCGGGTTGTGTCCTTTAGCTTAACGATCCAGAAATCATCACTACCATGATTACCAGCTACATCGTAATCAAAAGATAAAGTATACCCAGCTACTACAAATGCTGTATCGCTGGTAGTTGCGACTGCCACCGCTATATCATCCGCGCTACCGCCAAGAGTCTTTTCCCATATTATCCTTCCACTATTATTAATCCTTACGGTCCAATAATCATAATTCCCTTTATTGCCTGTAAGATCACCATCTGATGATAAGGTGTATCCTAATACTATATATCCGCTATCTGCGCCATTTTGAAATACTTGTTCTATAGCACTACCCCTATCATCATCGGAGCCCCCAAGGCATTTCTGCCATTGTATGCTGCCCGCTTTACTTAACTTTAGTATCCAATAATCGAAAGTACCCACAGCTCCTGTATTATGATACCCAACAACATCTCCATCTCCTGATGAAGTATTGCCAGCTAATATATATCCACTATCTATTGTCTGACGCACACAGAATGCCCCATCAAGACCAGATCCTCCATAGCATTTCTCCCACAGTATATTGCCATTCTTATCCAGTTTCACAAGCCACATGTCATCAAAAGCGTGCAGGCCTGTGACATCTCCATTAGTTGAGGATGTGACACCTGCTATAATATAACCACTATCGTATGTTTGCTGAGCAGAAAGCCCATTTTCAAGCCTGGTGCCACCCAAGGATTTTTGCCAGACCAACCCGCCTGTATCATCAGTTTTTACAACCCACATATCATATCCGCCGTGATATCCTGTTACCTGTCCATTAGCCGATGAGGTTTGGCCTGCCATTATATAACCGCCATCGTAGGTTTGCTGCACCGCATTTGCTACTTCATTACCACTACCCCCATAACATTTTTGCCATTTTATATTGCCCATACTATCCAATTTAACCAGCCACATATCGCTGCCTCCATGGTTTCCGGCTACATCACCATTATTGGATTCGGTGGCCCCGGCAAATATATATCCCCCATCATGGGTTTGCTGTATACTTCTGGCGTAATCATTATTACTGCCACCATATGTTTTTGCAAAAAGTACATTGCCTTCCTGATCTGTTTTAAGTATCCAGGCATCTCCTATATCCACACTATGCAGTCCGTGTACATCGCCATCGTTTGACAAAGTAAGCCCGCACGATATATAGGCTCCCCCCGGTATCTGGTGTATAGCAAAGCATTCATCCGCATTACTACCACCATATGTTTTAGCCCATTGTATTACCGGCGTTTGTGCGTGAATACAGATTATATTCATAACCGACAGCAGGCCAGAAACAATTAGGGTAACCTTCTTCATTACAATATTTTGCTTTATAAAGTTAGAAGTAATAAATATAATATTATGTTGTCAAAATTATAGCGGATGATTACCTTTGCATTCCTTCTATACTAATCCTATAGAGACTGGAGAGATGCTCGAGTGGTTGAAGAGGCACGCCTGGAAAGTGTGTATACCTGTCAAAGGGTATCTAGGGTTCGAATCCCTATCCCTCCGCAGAAAAATGAAACCCGCATTAGTGCGGGTTTTGTCTTTCAAAAATGTCCCTTTGGTTAAGATTAAGAATATTTCTCCCAAAGTATTGGAAATATATTCTTAAGATACCACGGCTTACCTCCAATTTCTCCACATGGTACTACATTTTGAATCCTTGAACTGAATAATGGCAAACACTACGTTGGTCATCCTGTAAATGTATAGAAACATTACACGCACCATTCAAAGAATTACGTCCCAGCAGCAAAACCTGACTTCAGGTAAAACTATTATGATGCTCTTTTTCTTATAAGTATAAATCGTATTTGATTTTGAACGTTATATGAAATCGGGGTCGGATAGGGAATTTGCTGTAAAGCATTTATTTTAGCCATGCGTGGCGCGGATTTTGCTGTTTCGAAGTAGTTGGATGCACTTATTTGCCTAAAGCTTTTAATTTAGGTCGGAAGAAACTATAGATTGCTTCAAGATTTTTTTTAAGCCATTCAAACTGTCGAAACCAATCTTCATATGTATATAGGTCCGCACTCTGCTCTACATATATACGTTTCAAAATGCGAGTAGGCATTGGATCCCATATAGCTTTGTCAATTTGTTGCCCGAATTCATCCTTATACATCATTTCAAGTTTTCTGAAAGTTTCCGTAGCTTTTTTCCCATGAATCCTGAGCTCAACGCGATTTGAACCTTTTGTATTTATCACTGCCTCAAGCGTTCCCAAACTTGTTCCTAATGGAAAATTGCACCATGTGTTGTGTGCGTTATTACACTTTGGAAGAGTGGCGCAATTAGTTTCTAAATAATGGTGGAATTCGCGCCAATATCGAGATTGTAATTCCTTGGTGTCGGTTGTTGGTAGCATAATGCTAAAACTAAGCAAATGTCAGAATATTGCTTAAGTCCACCACAAAAAGTTAGAAAGTTGCATTTCTATTTCGCAGTAAAAGCGGCTTAATCATACACCGCTTTTTATGCTTTTTTTCCCGATTGGGCAGATGATAACGCATCATTCACTATTTCCTGTGCCTGTGCTAAAATTTTATCTAAATGAGCTCTTCCTAAAAAACTCTCTCCATATATCTTATATATTTCTTCTGTTCCTGACGGACGTGCGGCAAACCACCCACTTTTAGTAGAGACTCTTAAACCTCCTATAGAAGCATTATTACCGGGAGCAGTAGTTAATATAACTTCAATTTTTTCACCTGCCATATCAGTAATTCTGACCTGTTGCGGTGAGAGTGTGCTTAACGCTTTCTTTTGTTCAGGCGTTGCAGCTGCTTCAATCCGGTCATACACAGGGGCTCCGAATTCGTTCGTCAGTTCCTGGTAAATTTCACCAGGGTCTTTACCCATTTGTGCTGTAATCTCTGCCGAAAGCAGAGCGGGAATAAAGCCGTCTTTATCGGTAGTCCATACGCTGCCATCCTTTCGCAGAAAAGATGCGCCTGCACTCTCCTCACCAACAAAAGCGAGCGATCCATCAAGTAGCCCATCTACAAACCACTTAAACCCAACAGGTACTTCATAGAGTTTTCTGCCAAGTTTTGCAGTAACGTGGTCAATCATCTGGCTGCTTACTACGGTCTTCCCTACTGCTGCTATTGGGCTCCAATCCGGCCGGTGTTGAAAAAGATAGGAGATGCAAACAGAGAGGTAATGGTTAGGGGGAAGCAATCCTGTACTTTTTGTAACTATACCATGCCTGTCATGATCTGTATCGCAAGCGAAAGATATATCGTACTTGTCTTTTGTATTTATAAGACCCTGCATTGCATAAGGGGAAGACGGATCCATCCGTATCTGCCCATCCCAGTCAACAGTCATAAAACGAAAAGTAGGATCAACTTCTTTATTCAGTACTGTAAGATTTAATTTATAGTGTTCTGCAATGGGCTCCCAATAATGGACACCAGCACCACCTAAAGGATCTACACCGATATGTAAATTCCCATTGCGTATGGCATCCATATTAACTACATTGCCAAGATCAGCGATGTAGGTATTCAGGTAGTCGTACTTATGTGTTGTTGGCGCTTTTAGTGCCTTATCTAAAGCAATCCTTTTAACATCCTTAAGGCCATTTTCCAGTAACTCATTAGCCTTTGCCTCTATCCAACTGGTTATTGAAGTTCCGGCAGGTCCACCATTAGGTGGATTGTATTTGAACCCTCCATCTTGTGGGGGATTATGGGATGGGGTAATTACAATACCATCAGCAAATCCGCTTTTGCGATCCTTGTTGTAAGTAAGTATAGCGTGAGAAATAACCGGGGTAGGCGTGTATTCATCCATTCCGGCCATCATTACCTCTACACCGTTTGCGGCCAATACCTCGAGTGCGCTGGCAAAGGCAGGTACAGAAAGCGCATGAGTATCCATACCAATAAAGAGGGGGCCTTCTACCTGATTTGCTTTTCGATAAAAACAAATGGCCTGGGTTATTGCGAGTATATGCCATTCATTGAACGACCTGCTAAAGGCAGAACCCCTATGGCCCGAAGTGCCAAAGCTTACCCTTTGCATTGCGACAAGCGGGTCTGGTATATCGCTATAATAGGTTGTTATTAGTCGTGGTATATTAACCAGTATATCCGGTGGCGCTACCTTTCCTGCAAGGGGGCTTATATTCATATTCCTATTAGTATTTTACTTTCCGAACGCAGATAATATCTACTCTGCTTTATTTAATCAATAATACAAAATAGCCATCTATAGTTATAGGATACTTTTTTCATAAATATTTAGGCAGGCATAAGAGCCGCTGCCTGTTTATCAACAAACCAATATAAATTTCCCATCACTGGTTTTATCAATTGGGCGGGGTACCTATCAGGCTGGTAAGCGGATGTTTGAACAATCTTAAAAATGTCGGCTTTCCCCGCACCTGCCACTAGAAATAAAACATTATCGGCCTGGTTGATCAATTTTGCTGTCATTGTAACACGAAACATCTTTTGTTCCGGAACATACACTTCTTTTATAATCCGCACATTTTCATGAATAACATCGGTACCGGGAAATAGAGATGCAGTATGGCCATTTTCACCAAGGCCGAGCAGAATAAGATCGAAAGCAGGAGGGTTCTCACCGAAAAACTCATTTATCGTGCTTTCATATTTGATAGCGGCTTCAACAGGTGATAGGTCAACCGGTATTGGATTAATATTTGCCGCTGGTATTTGGATTTTATCGAGCAATAGCAACCGAGCTGTGTAAGCGTTATTTTTTTTATCATCCAACGGTACACAACGCTCATCTCCCCAGAATATAAATGTCCTGTCCCATTCTATTTGATCACAAAAGGGTTGTTTAGTTAACAGGATATATAGTTGTTCCGGGGTGTTGCCACCGGAAAGGGCGATAACGAATCTGCCTTTTGCTTCGATTGTATGCCTGGCAACTTCAATTATAAATTTAGCCGTTGCATCTGTCAACTCCTCTATCGTCTTAAACACCTTTATACTACTTGGCTGGACCATGAGTATTGTTTTCAAGTGGTATAACAATCCAGTTATGTCCGTCTCGTGCTATTAGCGCCTCAGCATCTTCAGGCCCCTGTGTACCTGCATCATAATTAGGAAAATTAGGAGAGGTATTTGCTTTCCATGCGTCTAAAACCGGCATAAGTATTTCCCATGCAGCTTCTACCTGATCCGACCGCATAAACAAGGTTGCATCGCCCTCAAAGATATCAAGAAGTAATGTTTCATAGGCTTCCGGCGTGCCCCCTGAATAGGCATCACTGTAATTAAATAGCATATCAACCGGGTTTAGCAGCATTTTAAGCCCTGGCTGCTTGGCCTGGAAACGCAGGCGTATCCCCATGTAAGGCTGTATATTCAATATCAGCCTGTTAGGTTGCCAATTCTCAGTAGTTTCAATCGGAAATGAATGATGGGGTACCGGCCTGAATTGAATTGTAATAACAGAAATGGTTTCATTCATGCGCTTACCAGTACGCATATAGAATGGTACTCCCTGCCAGCGCCAGTTATCAATGTAAAATTTGATCGCGGCAAACGTTTCTACATTTGACGCTTCATTTACATCCGGCTCCTGCCTATAGCCGATTACTTTTTTACCCTCTATCCATCCTTCACTATACTGGCCTCTTACGGCATTTTTATGTACATCTTCCGGCTTAAATTTTCTAAGCGCATTCAGTACATCCACTTTTTTATTCCTCACTTCATCAGCATCAAAAGATACTGGCGCTTCCATAGCTATCAGGCACATCAACTGTAACAGATGATTCTGGATCATATCTCTAAGCGCACCAGCGGTTTCATAATAATTCCCTCTTAGCTCCACGCCTAGCTGCTCTGATACTGTGATCTGCACATGGTCTATATAATTACGGTTCCATATGGGCTCAAACATTGCATTGGCAAAACGGAATGCAAGAATATTCTGTACTGTTTCCTTACCCAGGTAGTGATCTATGCGATAGATCTGAGTTTCATCAAACAGTCCGTGCAGTAAATTATTTAAGTGTTTGGCACTTTCCAGATCACGGCCGAACGGCTTCTCAACTACAATTCGGCTACGCTCTTTATTTGCAGACAATCCGCTTTCACCGATCTTAGTAGCAATGTCTTCAAAAAATGCAGGCGGCACTGCCATATAAAAAATACGGTTAACAGGTACACCCCAGGTTTTTTCAAGATTGTCTATTTCTTTTTTGACAGTTTTATATGTAGAAATATCACTGAAGTCACCTTTCTTATAACTGATGCACTTTTCAAAAACTTTCCATTCATCTTTCTTTGTTTTCCCCCTTCTGGAAAATTTATCAACTCCTTCATTTATATGCTTTCTGAATGCAGGATCACTAATCTCTGTATGCGCTACACCCAGCACGGCAAAATGTTCCGGTATCCAATTATCTAAATACAGATTGTAAATAGCAGGCATTAACTTTCTCCAGGTGAGATCGCCACCTGCACCAAATATAACGATGACCGTAGGACTAATTTTTACTGTAGTTTCCATTATTGCTTATTTTGACTCCATTGTGTGTGAAAAATACCTGCTCTATCGGTACGTTCATAAGTATGCGCCCCAAAGTAATCGCGCTGTGCCTGTATCAGGTTAGCAGGCAGCCAACCGCTCCTGTAGCCATCATAATAGGCTAATGAAGACATCATTACCGGCAATGGCACACCTGTTTCAATGCCTGTCTTTATAGCCAGTCTAAAACCATCCTGGCAGGATTGTAATTTATTTGCCAGCCCTTCATTTACCACCAGGTTTACCAGTGCCGGTTCATTTGAATATGCAGAAAGGATATCGTCCAGCAAGACCGACCTTATAATACATCCCCCACGCCAAATACTGGCAACTTCATTAAGTTTCAGATCGTAACCATATTCTTTTGACGCACGTTGCAAAAGCGACATTCCCTGTGCATAGGTTGTTATCATGGAGAAATAAACGGCATTTTCAAGCCAATCAATTAGTTCATTCGGCTGGCCTTTAAAAGTTGCCTTATTCCACTGTAGCTTTTTTTGTGCTGCTACCCTTTCTTCTTTTAATCCTGACAGATCGCGTGTAGAAACTGCGGTATCAATATTAGGAACAGGTAAATACAAACCCATAGCACTCTGCGAAGTCCATTGGCCCGTTCCATTTTGTTTAGACGCATCAAGGATCATATCGATGAGCCTATTTTTTGTGAGGTCATCTTCCTGCGAAAAAATATCTGCAGTGATCTCTATTAAATAAGATTTTAATCTTCCTTCATTCCACTTTGCAAAGACTTTATGCAGATCATCATTGCCGATGCCAATACATTCTTTCATAAGATGATATGCTTCTGCAATCAGCTGCATCAGGCCATATTCTATTCCATTATGCACCATTTTTACATAATGACCTGCTGAACCCGGGCCAAGCCAGGTGACACATGGCTCATCATTTACTTTAGCCGAAACTGATTTTAGCATAGGCGCTATTCGTTCATAAGCTTCCTTTGCGCCCCCCGGCATAATACTAGGCCCATAACGCGCGCCATATTCGCCACCCGAAATACCTACACCCATAAAATGGATATGCTCTTTCGCCAATTGTTGTGTACGCACATCTGTATCTGTAAAATGGGAATTACCGCAATCCATCACCAGATCATCATTTGATAAAAAGGGTTTCAATTCATTAATAACAGCATCTACAATTGCGCCAGCAGGTACCAGTAACATAATAACCCTTGGGGACTTTAATGCGCCAATAAAATCATTAAGCGTATGAGCACCTAATACTTTGCGGCCTCCTGCATTGCTTTCCAGAGAATTTACTTTTGCAGTGTCTTTGTCAAATCCGGCTACACTATATCCGTGATCGCACATATTGTAAACAAGATTCTGGCCCATAGTACCTAAGCCTATCATACCATAATCATATTCCTGTGTTGCCATTTTTTTATTTTTTACTTAACTATTTATAAAATGTACTGTTTTAATAAATTCCCGGGCATCGTCCAAACCTTTAAAATGTAACACATTAAGGCCAAAATCTTTTGCAAGTGATGCTAACATAAGCCGGTCATCAACATATAATGCGTGTTCCGCTGATATGTGCGAAATATCGCATGCCATTTTTAGCATCTCCATATCCGGCTTATGTAAATGCACATAACAGGATGAAATGTAAGCATCAAACAGCTCGTCTAACTTGAATTGATTTATTCTGTATTCATTCAATTCGCGCCCCTCATTACTCACCGCAATAACCTTAAGCTTGTATTTATTTTTGATCTCTTTAAAAAATTCAATAGTTGCATCTAATAATTGTGATTGTTCAAACATAAATTTTTTAAAGTCTTCATGAGAAAAATTCCTCGGCTCATAAAACACTACCAGATCTAAATATTCATCCAGCGTCATCTTACCCACTTCATATGTCTCAAATGCAAGATTGTGACGGTCTTCAACTTCAGCTTTATTCAATCCAAATTTTTCTATAGCCAGATAACGAGACTCATGTCCCCAGCCATTGGTGAGCAATACCCCACCTATATCTAAAAACAAAGCTTTTATTTCTCCTGCTCCCCTATCACTATGCATGTTGTAATGTGTTTGATTCCCTTAGTGATGTCCATATAGTTTCAAGGCCCTTATCAATGTCCTTCCCTAAGTTAATTCGAATGACTCTTCGGCCCTTATCATTCAACGACCTGAAATCCCCAAGCGATTGTGCTTCATGCAATGTGGCGAAACCATACTTTTCGCCGGGTATAGGCAGGTCATTACTTTCATCACTTACCAATATAATATATAGACCAGTAGCCGGACCTCCTTTATGGAGCTGGCCGGTAGAGTGCAGATAACGTGGACCATTTAAAAGTGTAGTTGCTGTTTTTAGCTCATTTCTCATCCGCATCCTCCATTCCTGTAGTATTTTGGTACGGTCATCAGTCATCAGGAAATAAGGTAGGAAAGCTATGTAATCTCCGGGCTGTGCTAATGCGCCGAAAGCATTTATAAATGCAGTCGCAGTAGTATTTTTATCAGCAAGCATGGCTACTTGTGCACTGCTATAAATAGAAAGACCATCATTCTTTAATATTGGGTCCGCTTTCTTAAAACTACCATCCTTATTCCACTCAGCAAGAAGGTCATTTGTATTTTTTTTGCTTTCGGCTACATTAGGCTGGTTAAAAGGATTAATACCGATCACAACTCCCGCAGTAGCTACTGCTATTTCCCATCGGTAGTATTCTCCACCTAATGCCATCTTATCCGTTACTCTTATCCTTACCACCGGATGCCCTGCGGCTTCTAGTGCTTTTAGTTTTTGTTCATCCGCAATGGTATCGTCCGAAGGCAAATACATTTGTATAAATATTCTATCCTTTCCATACACATCCGGATCACCCAATTGTTCGCCATTCACCGGTATTAATCCTTTCCCTTCTTTACCAGTGCTTTCAGCAAGCAATTGTTCTACCCAAAAGCCAAATGAACTAATTGATGAAGACAACACGAATGTGACCTTATCTCGTCCTTGCCGCTGGCAAATGCCTAACACTACACCTAAGCTGATGCCTGGATTGACAGCAACCGGAACAGAAGCATCTGAACTGGTCTTCGTTTGCTTTGCCCCGGCCATTATTGCATTTATATCAATACCCATCAAGGCCATTGGTAATAGCCCAAAATCAGAAAGCACCGAATAACGCCCACCAATATCAGAAGGGTTAATAAAGACTTTTCTGAACTTGTAGTCTGCTGCCATCTTTACCAAAGGACTGCCTGCATCAGTAATAGCTACAAAATTATTACCGGTATTTGCATTGCCTTTCTTTTGTAACTCCTGATAAAAATATTTAAAGAAGCTAAGTGTTTCTGCTGTGTTTCCGGATTTAGTGGCTGCTATGAAAAGTGTTTTTTCTATATCGACCTGCTTTTCTATATCCAGGATAGCCGCCGGGGACGTGTTATCCAGAACCAGCAATTCAAGATAGCCTCCTGTTGTGCCATAAGTAGCCCTTGCTACCTCTGAGCATAGGCTGCTTCCACCCATACCAAGCAATACAGCATGTTTATATCCTTCCTCTTTTATACTTTTTGCAAATGTCAGGATATCTGCTGCTACCGGAGCGTAATTGTCAGGTAGTGTAAGCCATCCCATACTTTCAGTAATCATCTTTGCTTCCTCTGGCTCTGTTTTCCAAAGAGAAGGATCTTTACCATAAAGGCGTGCACCTACCTGCTTTTCGTCCATCGAAGCATAAGCACTTTCAATTTCTTTTTTGAAAGGACCATAACTGATATCCTGCGTAGAAAACTGCGATCCCAATATCTTTTCTCTTTTTTCCGCCAATGCTGTCATCAACTCACTAAACGATTCTACGAATTTATTAATCCCTTCCTGCTCCAATTGCCATGTTATAAGATCTATATCAATGCCTATCTTTTTAAGTTCTTCAAATGTTTGAGTTGCACCAGCAATATCACTTTCAATAGCGTCTTTCTGTATCTTTCCATGATCTTCAAATGCCTCAATTGTTTCATCAGGCAGGGTATTTACGGTATCCTTGCCTATCAGGGCTTCTACATAGCGTACATCGCTGTGCAATGGGTCTTTATTGCTGGTGCTGGCCCATAATGGCCGCTGCACATGCGCGCCTTTACTAGCCATAGCTTGCCAATCGGCCCCGATAAACAGTTCTTTAAAACGCTGGTATGCAAGTTGCGCGCTGGCAATCCCTATTTTACCCATTAATGTTTGGGGTACTATTTCTTTGTTATTATTACCTGAGATATGCTGGCTTAGCAACTGATCTGCAAGAACATCTATCCTGCTAAGAAAAAAGCTAGCAACAGATACAATATTCTGGACTGGTTTGCCTTCGCCAAGTCTGCGTTTTATGGCGCGTATATATGCATTTGCAACATCAACATATCTTTCAATAGAAAAAAGGAGTGTTACATTTATATTAATGCCTTCATAAAGCAGTGTTTCAATAGCCGGTATCCCCTGTATTGTGCTGGGTATCTTTATATAGCAATTAAGGCGGTTAACACTCGCGTATAACCTACGCGCCTCCTCAATTGATCCCTGGCTGTCTAGTGCCAGATAGGGCGATACTTCAAGGCTTACAAAACCATCTGTACCATCTGAGCTGTCATATACCGGCTTCAGTATATCGCAGGCGTCCTGCACATCTTTTATTGTAAGTGCATCATATATCTCCCGTACTGTGCATCCTTTTGCCACCAGTTCTTTGATCTGGTCATCATAATCTTCACTGCCTGAAATAGCCTTAAAAAAGATACTGGGGTTAGATGTAATACCACGAAGCCCCTGTTCAGACACGCGCTTTTTTAGTTCACCGCTTGTTATCTTTTTTCTGGTCAGGTTATCGAGCCAATAGCTTTGGCCGGAATTCAATAAATCAACTAAATTGCTCATAAAATAGTCTCCTTCATATTTTTATTTTCTATTGCGAATAATTTTTCCAGACGCTTTTTATGGCGTGGAGCATTTGTAAAAGTGGCATTTAAAAATGTAAACATGATTTCTTTTGCAAGCTCAATGCCTATTACCCGTTGGCCAAGGCATAATATATTCACATCATCATGCTCCACCGACTGGTGAGCAGAATAGGTATCATGGCAAACACCAGCCCTGATGCCTTTGAACTTATTGGCTGCTATGCTTACACCAACCGCGCTGCCACATATCAATACACCTCTTGCTTCATGATCGTTTAAGACCGATGTTGCTACATCGGCAGCATGATCAGGATAATCACTGGGTTGGTCATTATAAGCACCCATGTCCTGTACTTTATGGCCCTTCTCTATTAACTCTTTAATAAGCACAGTTTTGTAGCTGAACCCTGCGTGATCGGAACCTATAATTACGGTCATGACAATGTCGATTTACGTGACACCATTTTTTTCACTTTTTCTATTATATTTTCAACTGTAAAGCCAAAATGCACAAACAGGTCTTTGGAAGGTGCACTTGCTCCAAATTCTCTCATGCCAATCATTTCTCCTTCGGCGCCTATCCATTCATGCCAACCTTCTGGCGCTGCTGCTTCTACAGCAAGCCTGAACCGTATTACAGGAGGCAGAACTTCATCCCTATAAGTATCAGGCTGCTCCCTGAACAGCTCCCAGCTGGGCATACTCACTATACGTGCATTAATTCCTGATTCCCTAAGGGGCTGCTGTGCATCAAGGATCAATTGAACTTCTGATCCTGTTGCTATCAATATCACATCCGGTGCATCACCCTCTTCCTTTGATAATATATATGCTCCTTTATTTACCCCTTCCGCGCTTGCTACTTTATCTCGGTCGAAAATTGGTAGTTTTTGACGGGAGAGTACCAGCATGGTCGGTCCTTCTTTCCGTTTTATTGCAACACTCCATGCATATGCTGCCTCGTTAGCATCCGCAGGCCTAAGAACAACAATATTCGGTAACGCCCTGAAAGTTATGAGTTGTTCTACGGGCTGGTGTGTTTTACCATCTTCACCTAATCCTATAGAATCGTGTGTCATTACGTAAATAACCGGGAGCTCCATAATACATGCCAACCTGATGGCAGGCTTAGCATAATCCGTGAAGACAAAATATGTAGATGCAAAAGGACGTACGCCACCATGCAACATCATACCTGAGCTAGCAGCGCACATACAATGCTCCCTGATACCCCATGCTATATTCCTATTTTCGTACTTTCCCTTGCCGTAGTAACCGGAAGATTTTAATATGGTTTGTGTGGAATCGCCCAAGTCTGCACTTCCACCGATAAACCATGGCAATTTGGGAGCAACAAGATTTATTACATCAGAAGAGACCGATCTTGTGGCTTTAGGGCCATCACCTGGTTTATATATTGGCATATCGTTGTCCCAACCAGCCGGTAATTCCTGTTTTAAATTTTGTTCAAACTGATTTGCCAGATCAGAGTAGCTATTTTTGTATTGCTGAAAAATATTATTCCAGTCTTTTTCCTGTTGTTCACCATTAATAACAGCCTGGTGCATATATTCTTTCACATCATCCGGTACAAAAAATTTCTTATCGGGCCAGCCATAGAATTCCTTAGTTAATGTTACTTCTTTGTCACCCAAAGGAGAACCATGTACGCCAGCAGTATCCTGCTTATTTGGCGATCCGTATCCAATATGTGTTCTAAGAATTATAATAGAGGGCCTATCCGTTACGTCTTTTGCGTTTTGAAATGCCTCTGATATTACGTCAATGTCATTAGCAGCCTCACCTAAGTCCTGCACATGCCAGTGATAAGATTCAAAACGTTTAGCCACATCATCGGAATAAGTGAGGGAAGTATCTCCTTCAATGGTAATATGGTTATTATCGTAGAGATAAATCAATTTGCCTAACTCTAAATGGCCTGCTATAGAAGCCGCTTCGTGAGAGGCACCTTCCATGAGGTCGCCATCGCTGCAAAATACATAGGTATAATGGTCAACTACTTTATGACCTTCTTTATTAAAACAAGAAGCAAGATGCGCTTCTGCTATAGCCATTCCAACTGCGGTCAAAAAACCCTGCCCCAACGGTCCGGTGGTAGTCTCAACACCTGGCGTAAGTCCATGCTCCGGATGGCCAGCCGTAATACTTCCCAACTGCCTGAAATTTTCAATGTCATTCATTGATATAGCATAGCCGGTA
Source organism: Taibaiella sp. (assembly GCA_013815385.1). Lineage (GTDB taxonomy): Bacteria > Bacteroidota > Bacteroidia > Chitinophagales > Chitinophagaceae > JACDGL01. The sequence continues at coordinate 417,968 of JACDGL010000001.1, forward strand.
AGATGCAAAACAGCATATTGCAGCATAGACGCATGACCATTAGAAAGCACAAACCTGTCGCGATTGAACCAGGATGGATTTTTCGGATTATAACGCATGTGCTTCATCCACAGAGTAAAAGCTGCAGGCGCCAATGCCATCGGTGCCCCCGGATGGCCAGAGTCAGCCTTTTGTATTGCATCTATTGCGAGACAACGTATAGCGTCTATACATTTTTCTTCAATGGTCATACTTAATTATTTTTGAATTATTTTTTCTGTTTGCAGTGCCTATTTTTATATTTTCTCACTATGCCAGCCCTTCCTTATATTCACCCATGCGTGCTGCACTATTGCACTTTGCTCTATACAATAATGCTTGTTGCGCGGCAAGTCTATTTTCGTCTTTTCCTTTCCATATTTCAAGCGCCGGTAATTGAAGCGCACGTGAAAATGAAAATGTCAATGCCCATGGTAATCTTTGTCCGTACTTCACATGCATCGCATTTAAATGCTCTGTTGCTAACTCAGTACTTTGCCCACCCGATAAAAATGCAATTCCCGGCACTTCAGCAGGTACGCACCTCAGCAGACACTTTACTGTGGCATCTGCCACGTCCATTACACTGTTCTTCTCAGTACTATCTACCCCTGCCAATACCATATTCGGCTTAAGCAAAATGCCTTCCAGATCTATTCGCTGTTTATATAATTTATTAAACAGATGCGTCAATACTCTTTCTGTAACCTCAAAGCATTGGGAAATGCTATGGGTGCCATCCATAAGTACTTCAGGCTCTACTATAGGTACCATACCAGCTTCCTGGCAGAATGCAGCATATTGTGCCAGAGTTTGCATATTTGCAGCAATACATGTATCGGTGGGTATCCCATTCCCAATAGTAATTACTGCCCTCCATTTAGCAAAACGAAGGCCTAAACCTGCATATTCATTAAGTCGGTCCCGTAATCCATCAAGGCCTTCAGTTATCTTCTCACCAGGAAAACCAGCGAGATCAACCGTTCCCATATCAGCTTTTATTCCGGGGATGATGCCTGCATTTACCATTTTATCAATAAATGAGCTCCCATCGTTTGTGCGTTGCCGTACTGTTTCGTCATAAAGGATAGCACCGCTAATGTATTTGCCAAGATCTGGCGTTGTTACAATTAAGTCCCTGTATTGCCTGCGAAGCTCCGCGGTCTGCGGGATACCGAACTGTGCAAACCGTTTGTTGCAGGTTGGATTACTTTCATCCATTGCAATCAATCCTTTGCCGGCGACCATTAATGAATTTGCAATATTTACTAACGATTCTTTATTAAAATTTTTATTATCCATGTGCAGTAATCATTTCTGGATATAAGTTCATGTACATAATTAAGACATATTAATTTAAAATAGTAGATAATTACTGCGATTGAATGTTATTAAATTATGTTTTAACAAAATGTAATTCGCTAATTAATGCTGAGTAATTTTAATGAAATTATTCCTAATAACCATGCCATGACCCTATTGCCATACTGGGAAGAATTATACCTTGAATGGAACTATCTGAAAACGTTATTTAGAACACTTCACAATGGCTCTTTTTATTCTGTTAGCTTCCTGCTTGGTCGGTATCTCTTTTGTAAGCGCAATTTGATAATACGTTATTGCTTTTGCAGGATCACCATGCTTATATGTGTAGTTCCCTGCAAGCTCATAAGTATGGAAGAATTCTGGGTTGCTTGATATCAATTCCGGGATATTTACAGTTTGCCCTTCAGCAATTTGTTGTTTCAGTTTCCTATAGGTAATAAATGCGCGATAGGAGGAGGTGTTAATAAAAGGATCTGCGGCTATATTTAAAGACGAATCATTTAACTCAACATTTTGTCGCAGGCCGTGCATGCTGAATATTTTGTTCAGGTCATACGCAATATATCTCCCCAATTGCCAAGGTGCAGTAGATACCCATACTATTTGCTTTTTTGGCTCAAAAATAATTGAATGGTGTGCAATCATCTGATTTATAGCCTTCTCATTTCCAATGCCAATATTCCTATTATGAAGCCCATATGGATCTCTTAAGATATCTGCTGTTGTCTGTACCGTATTTACCCGCTTCTCCTGAAGCAGTTCATTCAGCCGCTCAAAACGATAGGCAGAGGCACTTTCAGATATTTGTTGTTTATTGGATACAAGCTTACCCATCTTATTGCTCTGAAAGTGGTTAGTACAGGTAATATAGTTACCCCCACTTCTGTATATATCCATTCCTTCAGGCGTTTTCTCTATTACTACAGCCTTGTTATCAGCAGCTGAACCAATAAGGAATGACTCTGAAACAAACATTTTTCGCTTTCCAGCTATTCGCCAGGCATCATCAATATTACCTGCATACTGCAATATTTCCCTTGCCACTAAAGATACCGGAGTCGCTGCTCCCGATGGTATGCTGGTCCTGTCAGCATTCACAGTCACCGTTATACCTTTTTCATTCATACCGGATACAACGCCTGTAAAACCTGCCCATGTTACCATCATAAAACGATAACCATTATCCGGATGATAGAATGCAACGATCTTATCTTCAGCAAATTTATCGCCTACATAAAAATCAAAGTTTCTGCCTATTATCAGACTACTATCAGCAGAACGGTCGTTCCATGTGGCAAATGACGTGCAGCCAACCAGGGCCATGCTTTGTAACGTATGGCCAATATCATGTGCAGCATGATAATTCATTAGCCGTTCATACTTAGTGCCTATATAGCCATATTCATCAGATGCTGAGAACGATAGGCCGTATATCTCTTCTTTAAATTCAGGGGCTATATAATGCTCCAAATTGCGATTAAAGAAGCCAATAAAATATCGGAGAAAATGCTGATAAATGCTAGAGGGTACCAGTTTTCTTATTTGCTCTGTAAAATTATCTTCCTGTCTTTTTACGAGCTCGGCTGTTAGCTTCCCATTAATGACACCACGTTCAAACGGCTTACCTTCTACATATAACTCGTAAAGGCCCGTATTGCTTTTTCGGAACCAGTTATTGCCAATAGAATAGCAGTCAGCATCTATCTGTTTACGCTGGAGTTGCAGCGGACTTTTATCAGCAATAGGGGGTGGACTAATATGTGAAACATGTATCACATACAAAGAAAAAAGTGCAACTATAAGTATTAATGCACCTGTAAAATAAGCAAAGATCCTTCCCAGTAATATTAACTTGCTTTTTCTCTTTCTTTCCAATCTAAGCTTTCAATATATAACTGCGGAATTACAGCAACTCAAAATTACGGAAAACCTAGGCATGTGTGTCAACACTGTTGATCTCTTTCAGCAATTGTGCTATATCTATAATCTCGCCGCATGTTAGTAGTGCGCTTAGAGTTACTCCCAGCACGCCATGCAGATTCAAATTTTGCCCAGTTAATAACAAATTAGTGAGCCGGGTACGGGGAGCAATAAATGTCTTTAGCGGATCGGTCCAGTTCTTTTCTATTCCATACATGCTGCCATCTGCAGTGCCCTGGTAATCACGGTAGGTAAGCGGAGTAGCCACATAGTATGACGATATACAGTCACGTATTTGGAAATCTCTTTTCTACTACATTTAACAGTAATTCTGCTTTTCCTATTTTAAACTCTTCATAGTCTGCCCCCCTGTATTGTTCATGGGTATCTGTATTAAAGCTATTAGCCCATTTTGCAACGTCATCATAATGCATATAGGTCATCAGCGTAAGTGTATCAGCATATATTTTATTTTTAGAAGAAGCGCTTACAAACAATGCATATGTGAGTGGCCAATTACTATCAGTATAATTTATACCTGCCCAGGCATCATTTGTTTCGTGGTGGTAATAATTGTAATTCAGATAAGGGAATGTATTCTTCTTCAGAACTATGTTTACAAGGAAAGTGCCGATCGTATTTTCCAGATTAGCAATACGGTTCCTATATGCACTACGTAAGCCCTCACTCTTCGTCATTTGCAAGGTCTGAGCAGGATGCAGGCCAGAGATAAAGTAGCGAGCAGTAATTTCTTTTCCATTCTCAAGCAATAAATAATCTATACTATGCGTATTTCCTATTAATGCTGATACTCTGGAATTTCGATGTATTGTACCACCATTTGCTTTTATACATTTTGCTAGCAACCTGGCTATCTGTGCACCACCATCCACACACTTCCATGCACTTTCTATATAACTATTAGTTATAAGGGCATGAATATAAAATGGTGTTTTACCTGCACTTCCTGCATACAGCATATTATTGCCTGCCAGTACCTGTTGCAATTTTTTATTTGTAGTGATGGAAGCAATATAACTTTCTGTATCAAGGTTATGAATGGATTCCTTTTCACCATACTCGCCTGCACGCAAATTATATAAAGGGAATTTACTGCAAACCTCCTTTATCTGATTGCAATACGTCTGAATTGCACATTCCTCAACTGGAAAATCGTTTAATAGTCCTTTGGTGAACTGTTCATATCCTTGCCCTAAGCAATAAGTTTTAGTCTCGTTGTCAAAACCTATGGCATCAAAGCAGGTTGTATCCATACGCTTTAATTTCAAGCTGTCCATGATCCCCAGATAGGAGAATATCTGATGTAAATTTTGTCCCTTGTCTAATCCTCCTATATAGTGTATCCCTGTATCTATAATAGCTTTATCCCGGGAAAATGTTTGAAGGCAGCCTCCTATTTGCCGGTTCTTCTCAAAGACACCAACTTTATAGCCACGAATACCCAGTACGGCGGCACAAACCAATCCACCCAACCCACTCCCAACTATTGCAACATCATAGTCGTACATTGGATACAGGTTTTTTCTTTAAAACAAATACTACGTTAGAGGTATACTTTGTATTATCTACTTGTTCTACAGATGCACCATACTTAGCCGCTATATCTAAAAGGTGTTCAGATGAAAAAAATGATAACTTCTTATTGCTGGTTTTGTTAAACCCAAGCGCCTTAGTAGAAAAGAATTCTGTAAGTGCAGTTCCACGCTGGCGTATTGGCAGACTGGTATCTCCATCCCTGATAATAATAATACCATTTTCATTAAGATTACTGACACATTCACCAATTAGTCTTTCCTGCTCTTCTGGCTGCAGGTAATGGAGTACATCACTTATTATAAATGCATCCTGAGGAATTATAGAATAGGATCTTAAATCAGCACATACAAATTGCTGCGTCGGTGCTTTCATATAGCAATGGTTTGCCACTGCTATTTTTTCATCGTCATGATCTACACCAATAATATGCCTGTCCTTATCCATAAATTGAAGCAAATAAGAAAGAAATCCATACCCGCATCCAAGGTCTGTTATAGTACCTTTTAAAGGTAGTAGCTTATGGAAAAGGGAATAATCCTTTTCGAGCCTTATTTTTATCTTCAGATACCATTCCAGTACCGGACCTTTGTATAGATAATTATACTGGAGCTGCTCTCTGTAATAGGAAGGAGTTTCTATTAATACTCTTACTTTCTCGTATTGATCCCGGAAGTATTTACCAATGTTTTTAGCACGTTCTGTATAGCCTGTTCCCCATGCGGTATCACTGTGTTTAATACGAGGAAGGTACTGTACAGTAATTTCACCATCTTTTAGCAGAAAATCGCTTTTAGGCATTGTATAGCCTGTACCATGTATTACAACAGGCAACACATCAAGCCCTAATTGTTCAGCCACATAAAATGCGCCTTTATGAAAACGTTTCATATTTCCATCAGGTGATCGGGTCCCTTCCGGATATATCATTACCGAGTAACCTTCATTTACTTTTTCCTTTAGAGGTGCTATACTGTTTTCCACACCATCATCAGCAAGGTAATAGCCACCCATTTTTACTAAGGCACCAAATACAGGTGAATTCCATACCCACTTATTGGTCATCAATATTATTTTAGGATTTAATGATGTGGAAACTATAATATCCAGAAAAGACTGGTGATTGCTGATAATTACAGCGGGTTCTTTTAGTGTCTCATGATTTGGATTTAGGAATGTTTTCTTCACATTGCCCATAATATATACCAATGACCTGGTAAATCCGGATAGTAGTGTATGATAGATATACTTTGCCTGCTTTTTACCAAAAGGATTGATTTTCAACAGTATTACTCCTGCAATCGTAACTAATAAACTACCTGCTGTAAAATAGGTGAAGGCAAATGCTGATTTTATCCATCCACTCAGGGTCCATGGTGGGCGGCCTTTATTTACCCTGTTTGTAATAAGCCAGTGAAAAAGAAAAGAGATCAGCACTTGTGATGTTAATACAACGCACCCAATACCCACTATAGAAATAAAGGCAATAGATCTTAATGAAGGGTGTTTAGCGAATATCAATATTCCCAACCCAAGTGTTGTAGTAATAGCAGATAAGAAAATGGAGGATTTAAATGATGATAAATGTTTTTTACCCGTCTTATATTGTTGTAGCAAGCCATCCATAATAAAGATGCTATAATCATCCCCAAGACCAAAAATGAATGTGGAAAGTATAATATTAACGATATTAAATTTGATCCCAAACAAGCCCATAATACCCAGTATCCATATCCAGCTTATCAACATGGGTATAAAAGTGATGAGTGTTAATTCTATTCTCCCATATGATAATAGCAGGGCCATAAACACCAACACCGAAGTCATCCAGGCTATATTATTAAACTCCTTGTTTATCTCACTTACAAGGCTGTTTGCAGCTTGTTGCTTGTCAATAGCAGTAATTCCAGGAATATTATTCAGCGCAGCATATACTTCTCTCCTCCTCTGCGGATCTATCTTTAGTAGCGTTACAAGTAATATTTTCCCGTCTTTTTCAACAATAAAATCGTTTAGCATACCTGTTTTGTAGATGTCACTTCTTGACGGGGGAACACTTAGATATCGTTTGTTTAGAAGGTCGGGGAAAGCGGAAAATGCATCCTGTCGAAAGCCGTACCGCGGCATTTCGTGCATAAGAAATTGTATTGTTGTCGCTTTTCTTTCTTTAGTCCAGTACAGATCCCATGTTGCCACACGCTTATCCTGCTCTTTTTCAGATAATAGTAAATCTCCTACACCTGCGGTTTTCCTCACTGCTCCGGATATTAAAAGTTTTTGTATAGCAGGGGTAGCATATTCATTATATTGAAGTGCTTCTGCGAGATTTTTGCCTTCTGCAACCAGATAAACAGATTGAGCTGTATAAGAATTAACTGCATTAAATTTATTTTCAGCTTTCTTTAGTTCGGGGCTCATGAAATTCATCCGCATCATATCATTTTCAAATGAAACCTTTTTTGCAGTAAACAGAAACACAATCGTCAGGATAAAAATACCAGAAACCAAAATCTTATTGTTCTCCGGTTTGTAGTCCGCAATACGGTCTATCCAACTTTGTTTTGTATGGTGAATCTCTAAATTGATTTCTTTTCCCCTACCCACAATGAAATGAGGCAAAAGTATTAGTGAGCAAAGTGTAGCGCCTATTAAGCTAAATGCTGCAAATAGCCCCATATCATTCAGCAAAGGTGATGGCACAAATAGCAGACAGAGAAACCCGCCAATGGTTGTAAAACTCCCAATGGTCATTGGTGATGCAAGATCTTTTATTACCGCTCGCATATCCGGCATATGCCGGTAGTGGTTAAATACATGCAGCGAATAATTAACTGCTATACCCAGTACTATCGAACCTGCACCCAGCGCTACAACAGAAATATGACCTTTTATAAGTGCTATGATAGCCAGAGAAAATAAAGCACCAAATATTACCGGCAAGATGATAAGGAGCGGGGCACGTTTCTTTTTAAAATATATTCCTATAAAAATGATAAGCAAGACAATTGTAATCCCCTGTGTAAAAAGGGTATCTTTTCGTAACTGTATTGCATTTCCTGCCGATACTGCTACTGCACCAAAATAAGAAGACTCAATCCCCGGGTATTCTCTGACTAAGCTATCACTAAGAGCATCCAGTTGTTGAAGGAATAAGGTATTTTTCCCTGTAGCACTTGCGGGAAATTCCGGAGTAATAAAAAGCATTACATGCCGGTGATCTTTTGTAATTATATATCCATCATAAAGCTCAAAGTGATCATCATATTGAAGCCGCCGCAGTTTTTTAATTCCTAACCATGACATGCCGGTAGGGTCCAGTTTTATAATCCCCTTTAGTATATATCCTGCCGGCGATGCTATTATATTATGATCATAAGCAAGTGATTGCCTTAATTTTTCAGCGGTAAGTAATTGCGAAATGGTATCGTAATCCTGCGAGGTAAGGAATAGAGGAAGATTATTTTGTATGCTTCCCATAAGATCAAAGGCTACGCTGTCATCAGTTCTGCCCTTTATACTATGTATATATCTGCTTAACGCATGGTGTGTTTTGTCAACGTATGTGTCAGCATACGATACTAAGTCATCTGGTTTTACTTTTTTTGTTGTGTCTTTCTGCGATATAGTAATGACCAGTTTGTCTGCAAATCGTGAGTCCTGGAAAATCTGCTGTATCTTATCCAGTTTTTTCTCATGTGGTAATATCCTGCTTATATCTTCTTCAAATTTTATTCGTGATGCTAAGAATCCTATTAATAAAAAGCTTCCAATAACAGTAAGCCATAGGCTACGCCTGTGAGTAGTAAAATAATTGTATGTAGAGATAAAAAAACGCTCCATGATGCTTAGGAATACAATATAATATTAATTCATTTGCCTGCCTGGCTTGCGTACTGTGTGTAATAGAATGTAGGTAATACAAAATGCGAGTGTACCTGCAGTAAGGGCAAGGGTAATGCTACCAAGTATATATTGAGTTACATTCAATTTTATTGCCTGGATGGTAATAGATCTGCTGAATATCAAATTCATGCTGCTACCTGGCAACCATACCTTTCCCATTAAAAAGCTTAGAAATACAATAATCGGTATCATTGGCGGGATGCTAATATTGGAGGCTATCAATGTCAATACCTTATTTAAACGTAACAGCATTGCGAGCAACAATGCTACCGCCATCTGGAAACCCCATATAGGTATGATACCCATAAATACACCCAACCCTATTGACAATGCCTTGGTAAAGTTACTTTCGGTTTCATTGACTAATTGTTCACGTAATTTTTTTTTAATATTATCGATTTTAGAAAAACGCATGATAATATTTCTTGGCCATATGTACAGAAATGTGATGATAACAAGTATGGTATTTAACACGCTTATTCTTGTAAAATCGCGCAAAGGTCTGAAATGCGAAATACGCAAATCAGGCGGAGGATAATATACTTGTATTGGTATCCAGCTTATACTTATTCCTTTCCAGGCGCTTCTCACTAATACCTCTACCTCAAATTCATACTTTACCCCGAAAAAGATCATTTTTTTCATCAGGTATAATGGATAAAGGCGGTAACCTGATTGTGTATCAGGAGCCTTGAGTCCGGTCTCGACATAAAACCAAAAATTAGAAAATTTATTGGCAAATGTATTTCTGCCAGGCATATTTTCCTGCTGTAGCTCTCTTGCACCAATAATCAGAGAGTCTTTATTAGTTAATAGTTTGTCAAGGAATAGTGGGAGATCAGTAGCAAAGTGTTGTCCATCAGCATCAATAGTAATTGCGTAATCATAACCGCTTATTATTGCTTGCTTAAAAGCGCTTCGCAATGCATATCCCTTTCCCTTATTTACCGCATATTGCAAAACACCAATGGTATGATATTGTGAAAGAATAGTGGCAGTATTATCATTGCTGCCATCATTAACAACAATAATGTTATTAGTGTATTCAAATACAGAATCTATTACAGCTTTTATAGTGCCTCCATTGTTATACGTAGGCACTATTACACATAAACGATATTGTTCAAAAATGGGCTGGTATTGCATTAGCTAACGAACGCTTTCCACTTTCTTCAGTAATATATTAAACCTGAAATTTTGGTGTGTTATCTTAATTGTCGAAGGTACCCCATTATTGTAGTCCTGCATCTGCGCTACCACTACTGTTCGCCGTTTTGATGCCCTTTCTATTCGTTCCAGCTCTTGGCATTGTAAGGTTACATAATAGACATATCCTTTATCTGCCTTTACCCTATAGTATATAAATGTAGAATCAGAGAATATAACTACCCTTTTTGTTATGTTTTTCATTAATACCAATTCCATGTCTTTCTTCAGCGCATTCACCACTATTTTCTTGTCCATTTTAGGCAAGATAAAATACTTCTTAAAATGACCATCACTTTCAAATCCGAAATCAAAAAATTTCACTCCTGTTTCGCTTGTAAAGATGATACGTACACTGCTATCCTGCATAGCTTTAAAATATAGCAGACCGCTCAGGTGGTGGCTGGTTACATCTATGTAAGCCGTATATAGTTGGTTAGTAAAGTGTGGAACAAATTTCTTTATACAATCCGCATTCCCCGTCGCTTTTTCAAGGGGAGCATATTGTACCTTACATCCTGTCAATAATATTAAAGCCAATAGGCTATTGAACAGAGAATATCGCATCGGCTATATTTACATTCTGTTGTTTATGCAGCATTTTTATCATTGTATTATCGCCTGATTTTTCACGCATATCTATATAAATTATAGAATAGTCTTTATGGTCAATAGAGAGATTGATACTTTTAAATATGCTTTGTATTCCTTTCGCTGTCGGAGATAACTCTACAATATATGCCTGTGAATTTTCATACACGCGTATGTTATAACTTTTATTATCAAAAACATTTCCACGCACGCAGTCTACAACCATTTTGTTTATCTGTTCAAACATTTTATTAGATTTTGCAGAAATAGTGTTTTGTTTCTGGCCATCCTTTGTTTTTATCATGTTGCCATTAATTACGAGAAGATAGTAGCTAGGGGTTAAATATTCCATGCGTACTTTATTTTCTCTTTTATACCAGAATTTTCCGGTGGAAGTAATTTTATCAGTGAGCATGCTCAGGTTCTTTTCCTGCACAAAATCACATTGTATGGACTGTATCTTTTGATTTGCACTTGAAAACTGCGCTTGAAACTCGTGTGTATTTGTTAGTTGTTTATACCCACTATATTGCCCCCAGGCAGTTGCATTAAATAACAGGCAAGTAATAAAGATATATTTAAACATAAACTTCTAGTTTTAGCATTTTATCCAGCCTTATTATCCTGTAGCCTCTTTGTTGTATTTTTTCTATAAGCGACGACAATATACTTGCCGTAATACTAATATTATCGTGTAACAAAATAATGTCTCCCGGGTTTATTTTCTCTGTTATGCCCTCCAGTAATTTTCGTTCATTTTTGGCAATTGTATCCATTGATCGAATGCTCCATCCTATAGGGCTATAGCCACCTATTTTAATCGCCTTACTCAGGTTAGGATTGGTAACTCCATATGGCGGACGAAACAATAAGGGTTTTTGCCCGATTATTGCTTTGATGTCGTCATCTGTATACTTCATTTCTGCAAGCATGCTCTTAGTACTATATACATCAAACCAAAAGTTATGTGTATAGCTATGATTGCCTATTGCATGCCCCTCATCATGCATTCTCTTTATCAATTGCTCGTTGCCTTTTATGTGCTTTCCTATGCAAAAAAAGGTAGCCGGTACATTGTACTTCTTTAAAATTTCTAAGATCAGAGGGGTGTATTTATCATCTGGCCCATCATCAAAAGAAAGCGCTACAACCTTCTCCTGAGTCTTTGCATTACAATACACTGGCAGGAAAAAGCTAAGAGATATTTTTATACAACCAAGAACTACAGCAAATGTATATAGCCCTATAATAATGATTAGATATATCCCCCAATGAACAACAGGTATGAAATAATGATTTTTTGCCAGCAACAGCACAACGCATCCTACTGTCAAAATGTTTAAGTTTCTGAAATTATACATTTTAGTGTTGCAGAAAATTAGCTTTTGTTCCAGAAATCATAATAATTAAACCATTGCAGCGGATATCTTTTCACTTTGGTATTCAGTTCATTAATATAGTCATTAATGGCTTCCCGTATAGCTTGCTGTTTGGGTGTATCATATATTATTGGTGATGAGGCAAATAAATGATAATGTTTTTTTGATTCTTTAAAACAGAAGACGTAAGATACAGGCACCTTGAAAGTGGCAGCAAGGATAAAGGGGCCCATTGGGAATAATGCCTCTTCACCTAAAAAATTAGCTGATATAGCTTTGCTCCCCTTTACATACCTATCTCCATGCAGGCATATTAACTCATTCCCTTTTAGGGCGTTGTTAATCTCATAAATGTGCGAGAAATCGTCTTTTATGGCAATGATATTCATGCGCTTTTCCTGCATTACGTCATCCAGATATTCTTTGAGTTGTTCGCGTTCCCTATCATACATCACAATGTTTACTCTGATATTCAGACGCTTAAAAAAATGGCCCGCGAGTTCCCAGTTGCCCAAATGTGCACTGATAAGTATGCCGCCTCTTCCGGTTGCAGCTATCTCTTCCAGATAATGCTCACCCTCCATTTCATACGTAAATGGGCTTTTCATGCCAGCCATCACCACTACTTTATCTATCAATGTTTGCCCAAAGATGTAATAGTTGCGGTAGGTATTACATATAGCTTTCAATCGGCTATAGCCAATTTTTTTTCGGAAGTATTGATATATGTGCTTAGTTGAAGAGGAAAAGAATAAATAATAAAGTGCTACAAATCTTAACAATAAATAACCGGCACCAACCCCAGCTGTTTGCAATAAGCTGACAAATATTTTATAGCCAAGTTTACTACCTTTTGATCTTCCTTGCCAGGCTTGCGCTGTTTCAGACCTTTGCTTTTGCATGTGCACCGATGTACTGGTAAAAATCCTGGAAGGTTTTAATATTATTAAAATCTTCAGGTTTCACTTTGCAACCGAAGTTAACTTCGGTTAAAACCACCAGGTCTATATAGTCCAGGCTGTCAAGATCTAAAGTTTCTTTTAGGCTGGCATCGGGAGATATTTGCTCAGCATTAACTTCAAATTCCTCAACAAAAATGTTATTAATTTTTTCTATGATCTCCCGCTCCATAGGGGCAAAGATAAAATATCCTACGTTATTTAAAAACCTTGTTTAGAGCGGATTAATAAATATGTATATAATCAAAGTGTGTACTATTACCACAACGGTTATTCCCTCCATTTTCTCACGATCAAGGTAGAATTAGTACCCCCAAAACCAAAAGAATTAGATAAGAAAATTTCAAATTCCTTATCTATAGTCTCTGTTGCAATATTTAGCTTAGCAGAGTCTTCGTCGGCATTTTCAAAATTAATATTAGGCGCTATAAAGTTATTTTGCATCATTAGCATGGAATACACAATTTCACTGCTTCCGGCCATCCAGCATTCATGCCCAGTCATTGATTTAGTAGAGCTCACGTAAGGTCGGCTTTCACCAAATAAAGCATCTATAGCTTTTGCTTCACTAGTATCCCCTGCTTTTGTGGAGGTGGCATGTGCATTAATATAATCAATAGCGCCAGGCTTTAGGTTGGCATCGGTCAGGGCTTTTTTAAGAGACCTTAAAGGTCCCTCTACAGTAGGGTTAGATATATGCGAGCCATTTGAAGAGAATCCATAGCCTATCACTTCTCCCAATATATTTGCACCTCGCTTCTGTGCAGATGTCAGGCTCTCCAATACCACGGTAGCCGCACCTCCGCTGGGCACTAACCCCTCACGGTCACGATCAAAAGGGCGTGATGCTTTGGTAGGCTCATTCTCGCGTTGCGAAAAAGCGGCAATACTATCAAAGTAAGACATGGAATAGATATTTACTTCCTGGGCGCCTCCGCAAATTATCCTTTCCTGCATCCCATTTTTAATAAATACATAGCCTACCCCTATAGCATGAGATCCGCTAGCGCATGCCGCGCTAACTGTAAAATTCACCCCATGTATCTTGAAGATCGTGGCAAGGTTCATATTCACCGCCGAATTCATAGTTTGGAATACATATCCAGATCCCAGCAGCATCGTGTCCTTCTTCTCTCGCACTATATCTATACCCTCTATCACTGGTTTGGCAGAGCTATCATTGCCATATAGAAGACCTGTTTCCTCATGCTCCAGATAATCATTGTCAAGTCCAGCCATATCTAACGCCTCCCGAGTAGCTAGATAGGCAAATTCTGCCTGTTCCGGCATCATCATTCTTGCCCTGCGATCCAATAATCCCTTTAGGTTAGGCCGTTCCACCATACCGGTAAGTCCAGATTGATACCCAAATGCCTTCCTTTCCGGTAGCATCACAATACCGGATCTGCCTGTATATAATGAGTTCTTAACCTCAATAAGGTTTTTTCCGATACAGGAGTATATACCAATTCCAGTTATTACTACTCTGTTCATTTCAGTCTAAGATAGGGCTTTCACAAGGCAAATTGAACTGGAATTGATCAGATCATCTTTATCCCTTTCTCCGCCAGCTCATTAATAACGCTATTTAGCAAGCCACTCCTTATTGTTTGCATGTTATGTACATCATCTATCCATGCTAGTACATTAATCAGCATGGCTTTTTCCTTTATCCCTAATAACAACACTTCAGAAGTGTCTGTTTTTAATATATGCTCATTCTTATTCAGTACGCTAATAACAATTTGCTTTATCTCATCAAAGGTATGGCCCTGCTCTACTGATAGCGGTAGTTCCAGGCGTACATTGTCATTTCGGAGGGTCCAGTTTATTACCCTTCCTGATAGCAGGTCGCCATTTGGCATTATTAATTCTGCCCCCTCATCCATTACCAGTTTACTCGATCGTATGCCTATATCAAGTACCCTACCTCGTTTGTCTCCGAGTTCTATATAGTCGCCTATTCTGAAGGGTTGTTCGAAGATGAGTATCACGCCCGACACGAGGTTGTTTACAATGCTTTGTAATCCCAGGCCTATACCTACACCCAATGCACCAAGCACTATCGTTATCTTATCCAAAGGTAAACCTGATGCTGCTATAGCTATCAGGAACCCGATTACTATCAGTATCAACCTCGTCATCGCAAGTCTTGACCCGTTCTTTTTCACTTCCGGATCCCATGTATCGCCGGTTTTACTGTATAGGGATCCTATGCCTTGCTGCAGCAGGTTGGATATATAAATTATAGCAAGGAACAAGAGTATATTGCCTATTTGAAAAGAGGTACTTCCTATTTTGCGTGGAGTAGTGAGGAAATCAGCAATTTTACCAAACAACCAATTATATATATTCAGGCTTATCGTAAACACTATTATCCATATACATATAGAAACCAGCATCAGTATCCTGTTCAGTAATTTTTCTAGCCGGTTAAAATTTAACCGCGCAGTTATCCCACCTTTTAGTTTGTTAACACTTGTCTGGAGCTGGAATGCCTCATTAATGATATGAATGAAAACTGATAGTCCTACTATCTGTGTAAGGCTAAAAATGGCCGTAACGCTGAATATTTTTGTCAGGCTTATGCGCCCAAACAAATTGCACGCTATTGCGGCTGCGTTAAGGATTACATAGACCACAGATACAAAACGGATCATCCCTCTGAAAATGAGTGGATGCCGCTTCAATATCTTTAACCAGAAAAATCCAAATGCAACTGAAGCGATATTTAACAGCAATAATAATACTCTAAAGCCAAGACTGGGTACAAACAAAGTGCCAACTAAGGAGAATGTTATGTAGAAAATCCCTATCACCAGCCAGCAATAAAAAAGATCTTTCGTCCAGTTTTTCCACAATAAGAATGTCAGCCCTATTACGAGTAATAACTCCATGATCTCTACATATGCCGTGGGCGGATGTATATCAAAGAACGGGGCAATATTAAATAATACAACAAGCGTAGCCAGTACCGATACCTTTCTGATATACCGGTAGGCGGTGGGTGCTTTTTTTTCATCACTTTCTCTCTTGCCTACTTGCCTGAAATTGTGGTATATCCAAAACAGGATTAATAATCCCGTAAGCAACATCCATACCTGGTCGTCCCAGTTCCTGTAAAAATAGTAACACAATATTCTTCGCTGCCCCAGGTAAGATTTCCGGGCTAGCTGATCGTCTTTGGCACTTTCCCCTATTGTGGTGCTTTTTATATTCCACAGGTAATCGTATTCTTTGCCAATAGACCTTATACTCATTTTTCTTAGCAATACCTCAATGTTATTCTGAAGGTCTATAGTTTCGAAATACAAGCTCGATACTCTTGCCTGTATCTGACCTATATTGCCTTTAGTTGCTGCAAGAGATTTTTTAGCCAATCCCCACTTACTTTTCAGGTCCTTTATCTCATCCGGGTACAGGCTTTTAAATGCAGAATCGGTTATCAGTTGCCTTAAAATAGTATCTTTTCTGAATGCGGTCATTTTTGCATCCATTTCCTGTAGCTCTTTATTATATTTAAACAATGTATTGCGCCACTCACTCAACTGATCCTGTAGGTCATTAA
Organism: Taibaiella sp.; assembly: GCA_013815385.1. Taxonomy (GTDB): domain Bacteria; phylum Bacteroidota; class Bacteroidia; order Chitinophagales; family Chitinophagaceae; genus JACDGL01. The sequence goes on from JACDGL010000001.1 coordinate 434,392, forward strand.
GTAATACAACAAACATTTGAAGGTTCTTTACATCCAGCACCCTGTTATAAAGAGATACGTTCTCGTCTATTATATCCACATTTGAATCTATTTCTGGCAGGTCGGTCTCTATATCGCGTGTATTATAGCCAGTTCCTGTTACATTATTTATTCGGTTAAGGGTATTATGTACACTCTCTACTTTGTTCAGCAGGCTATCTATTCCAATAGCATTCAAAGCACTATCGCTTAAGACCAGGTCGTTCTTTACAGCTACAGACCGCTTAAACTGTATCGTATCTCTTACTCTGTGTGGATAGATTTCGGTATGTGACTTTTGTCCCCGGGCATCTATATAAAGGGAAAGCAGTAACAGGATAAATAAATACTTACCTGAAGCACTAAAAAAATTCTTATTGGGTTTGTTTATCATTGATTACCGACATTTCCATCTACAATAGCAGGATGTAAATATAAACCTACTCATTATTCTCTTTTTCTGCGAAAAACGATTTCTTAAAATATATTTCTATTTACACACAATATCTATCTAATACTATAGTTATAGAATACTTTAATTTGTTAACCGAAACTTAAAATTTTCCTTCATGAAAAAGTTCATCGTTTTCTCAATGGTACTTTTTTCCGGTACAGTTGCATTTGCACAGGTGAAAATTGAAAGATCATGGGGTAAAAAGGGCTATGATGCTGCTTTTTGCGCAGCTGCAACTAACGATGGGGGATATATAATTGGAGGGCTTACACAAAGCCAGGAAGATACAGTAGGCGATATTATCGTGATAAAAACAACATCACATATCGATACCATGTGGACATTAAAATACGGGGGATCCCGCCTGGAAGGAGCAAATAGTATTATCCAGACTGCAGATGGTGGTTTTATGGTTTCGGGACATACGGAAGATTTCGGAGCGCGGGATTGTGATGCTTTTATGATGAAATTGGATAAGAATGGAAATCGCGAATGGTTTAAAGTCTACGGTGGTGATTATGATGATATAAGTGAAGGTGTTATTGAGTTGCCAACAGGAGAGTATGTAATAGCCGGAATAACAGCAAGTTACGGCCCAGGCAATGGGGCAATCAGGCATACCTATTTTATTAAAACCAACAGTAGAGGGGATACAATATGGACCCGTTGGTATGGGGGCACCAAGAAAGACTATGGCTATTCTATTGCAAGTATGGTTAATGGGGGTTTTTTTGCGGTGGGCTTTAGTTCCAGTTGGGGGCAAGGAGAAGATGATGCGTGGTTATTACAGCTAAAAGATAATGGCGATACATTACGCACCCGTTTATATAAGAACGGTGGCAATAGTCGTTTCTTACAAATAATTTCTACAATTGATAAAGGCTACATAATTGCAGGCTATACTTCCACTGCCATTTCAGGCACTTTGCAGGGATGGGCAGTAAAGCTTGATGCTAATGGGAATCAGTTGTGGGAGAAGACATATGGGAGCCCTGCTTATAACTCTACATTTAGTGGAGTTACTCAATTGCCTAATGGTAATCTGATATTTGCTGGCACCAGTGATCAAGTGGATAGTACAGGGAATGCGTCTATTGTAACCACTGATGCCAATGGTACTCTTATTTCCAATAGTGTATATGGTGGCAGCCATTCTTACGCCAGGTGCATTGCCTCCCAAGGTAATAACAGTTATCTGGCTGCTGGTCTTACTGATCAGGCTGGTGATCAGGCTGGCGACCTATATTATTTAGAAATGGATAATACCCTCTCAGCCATTGCCCAGGCCCATCCGGAGTCGCCATATATGTACCCTAATCCGGTAAAAGATCAACTGCATATATTACTAGCTCCCTCACAGGCCGGCAGCGCCAATCGTATTGATATAATAAATATTCATGGGCAGATTGTATTAAGCAAACAACCAGCCGCTGCCAGTATAATTACTATCAATGTAAAAGATCTCATTATTGGTACATATACTTTTCGTATCTTCAGTCCGGATGGGAAAATGACTACAGGTAAATTTATCAAAGAGTAAAGCTACCTGGCATATTAATCAAATCTGGCATGATTCTTATACACTACATGGTGAGAAGAATAATTATTTAAAGTTAAAATCATAAGATATGAAAAAGTTAATTTCAATTATAGCGATAGCTACTGTATTTGTATCGTGTAATAATGCAGGTAACCAGGCAAACCTGGCGGCTAAGCAACATACTATTGATTCTATGCAGGCGGCTTCTGAAAGACAACATGCGATCGATTCTATGAACCAGCTTGCTACAGTAAGCCAGAAAGAACTGCAACAACAACAGGCACAGACTGCCGCTGTTGCTGCGGCGGCTGCAGCTCGCCCTGTACACACTCGTACTATTATCCGCGAGCATAGGGTATATGAACCAAGTAATAATTCCACTGCTACAACAACTACTACCACTACCCAGGCAGTAGCTCCTGCAGCTGCTCCTCAGAGAAAAGGTTGGAGTGCTAAAGCTAAAGGCGCTTTGATCGGTGCTGGTGCAGGGGCTATAACTGGTGCTATGATAGATGGTCGTAAAGGTGAAGGTGCTGTAGTAGGTGGCCTTATAGGTGCTGCTGCAGGTCTTGGCACAGGGGCCATTATTGATGGTAAAAAGAAAAAATAATCTTTAGTATATCTAATTACAAACCGCCCTGGATATGCAGGGCGGTTTTATTTTGCTCAGGTTTGAAGGGAATAACACTTAGTTACAAAGTGGTATGATAAAGAATACCTCGGAAAGACAAATCGCCACACGTTCTATTGTAATAGATGCCAGGTATTATACGAATAACAAACTATTTGTCAGGTATCTCCGGGTTTGTTACTTTTAAGAATGAGGCGCTATGCATTTCAATTTCTTTTGGCAATACTGGTCATTTATACGGCTCCATTATTAGCAGACCCTGTTCATACTGATTGCCTCAAAGTAAAGTTAACAGCTAAAGACACAACTATATCTCTCAGCAATAACGGAAGATATGTAGTGTATTTCCAAATGGAAAACTGTGGTAAGCACCCACTACAAATGGACTTTTATGCTAATCTTGGATACCCCAGCGATTCTTCCTGCAATATTTTTTTTGATGTCTTTTACTCACCTGATAATGATGGAAAATACATATCATATGATTATCAAAAGGTAAATTATCAGAACATTATTGATAGTGTAATGGATCTATATCCACATAAATTATACACATTTTATCTGCCGTTGTTCCAGATATATGGTATTACTAACCGAGGTAAATATCGTATACAGGGATTTTATCGCTTTCGTAAAGATGATGGTAGTTATTACGTACAACCTTCTGATTATTTGTATCTGAATATAACTAAAGAGCAGCCAAGAGTTTCGCGTATAAAAGTATCCAACAGGTAGGTACTTACTGTTTGTCAATAACATAAAAAAATGGCCGCTTATTAAGCGGCCATTTCTATTCTATAAGAACTTAATTATTCTTCTTCATCAAACTGGAGAACGTCCTTATTAGCCATCAGCAATTCAAACTCTTCTTTAGAGCCTACTACTATGTCTTCAAATTCGCGCATACCAGTACCGGCAGGTATCAGATTACCCGTGATAACATTTTCTTTCAGTCCCATCAAGTTATCACTCTTACCGTTTATAGCGGCCTGAGACAATACCTTAGTTGTTTCCTGGAAGGAAGCTGCAGATATCCAACTGCGTGTACCCAACGAAGCCTTAGTAATACCTAGCAATAATGGCGCTGAGGTAGCAGGATTAGCATCACGATACTCTATCAGTTTTTTATCAGCACGGCGAAGTTGGCTGTTCTCTTCACGAATTTCACGAAGGGTAACTATCTGGCCAGGGTGCATCTTATCAGATTCACCTGCTTCAGTGATCACTTTCTTATCAAATATCCAGTCATTTTCCACCATGAAGTCGAACTTGTCTTCCGTATCTTCTTCAAGGAATTTAGTATCTCCCGGATCAATGATGGTTACTTTACGCATCATCTGTCTAACGATCACCTCAATATGTTTATCGTTGATCTTTACACCTTGTAGTCGGTAAACTTCCTGTATTTCATTTACTAAGTACTCCTGCACCGCAAAAGGTCCCTTAATGGAAAGTATATCACCAGGAGTAGTAGCACCATCAGAAAGCGAAGTCCCGGCCTTTACAAAGTCACCGTCCTGCACCATGATATGGCGCGTAAGCGGAACAAGGTATTTTTTAACCAGGCCTTCACGTGATTCAACTATTATTTCACGGTTACCGCGTTTTACATTACCAAATGCTACAACACCATCTATTTCAGATACTATCGCAGGGTTACTTGGGTTACGTGCTTCAAATAATTCCGTTACGCGTGGCAGACCACCCGTAATATCGCGGCTACGACCCATAACACGTGGTATCTTTACCAATACCTGTCCGTTATGAACTGTATCATCTGCACTCACCACAATATGTGAACCAACGGGCAGGTTGTACATTTTCTCTTCCTTGCCCTTTACTATTATACCTGGTATCTTGGTCTTATCCTTAGTTTCAATTACCACCTTCTCACGGTGACCGGTTTGTTCATCGGCCTCTTCACGGAATGTGATACCTTCTATAACGTTGTCAAAGTTTACCTTACCATTTACTTCCGATATGATTACGGCATTAAATGGATCCCATGTACAAATAACATCACCCTTGGTTATTTTTTTACCATTAGCTACTTTAAGTGTAGAACCATAAGGAATATTGTTTGTGATAAGCAGGCGATCATTTGCCACATCCACAATACGCACCTCACCTGTACGGCCTATAACTACGATCTGTTCTTCACCTTCATCGTTCGTATACTTCGTAGTACGCAAACCATCAAACTGAAGTGTACCATCGAAACGTGCTGTAAGCTGTGATTCAATAGCAGATGAACCAGCCACACCACCTACGTGGAATGTACGCAGTGTAAGCTGTGTACCAGGCTCACCGATAGACTGTGCTGCGATGATACCTACTGCATCACCACGCTGCGCCATGTATCCGGTTGCAAGGTTTTTACCATAGCATTTAGAACACACACCACGGCGGCTTTCGCAAGTAAGTACAGAGCGAATTTCAACAGCTTCTATAGGGCTGTCATCTATACGTCTTGCAACGTCTTCGGTGATCTCCTGCCCTGCAGATACGATCAGTTCGTCGTTGAACGGATCATAAATATTATGAAGAGAAGTACGACCCAGTATACGATCGTATAGCGGCTCTACTATTTCTTCATTATCCTTTAATGCTGTAGTAGCTATACCACGCAATGTTTCGCAATCTTCTTCATTGATGACTACATCCTGTGCCACATCCACCAGACGGCGGGTAAGGTAACCTGCATCGGCTGTTTTAAGGGCCGTATCCGCAAGACCTTTACGAGCACCATGCGTAGAAATAAAGTATTCCAATACACTCAGACCTACTTTAAAATTAGAAAGGATCGGGTTTTCAATGATTTCAGAACCTGATGATCCGCTACGACGCGGTTTAGCCATAAGACCTCTAAGGCCGGCAAGCTGCTTAACCTGCTGTTTAGAACCACGCGCACCTGAGTCCAACATCATATATACGGAATTGAAGCCTTGTTTATCGGCCGCCATTTCGCGTATCAGTGTTTCTGTAACACGAGTATCTACGCGCGACCAGATATCAATTATCTGGTTATAACGTTCGTTATTCGTAATCAGACCCATATTATAGTTTTCCCAAACACCATCTACTTCCAGTTGGGCGCCAGCTATCAGTTCCTCTTTTATTGCAGGTACTGTAAGGTCTTTTATACTAAATGACAGACCACCACGGAATGCGGTACGGAAACCAAGGGTTTTTATATCATCCAGGAAACGTACTGTTTGTGGTATATCTGTATTCTTCAGTATTTCACCAATTATCTCACGCAAACTCTTTTTAGTAAGCAATGCGTTTACAAAACCATGGTCTTTAGGAACAAACTGGTTGAATATAACGCGACCTACAGTAGTCTCAATAAGTTGGGTCTTCACCTGTCCTTCCTTGGTACGTACTTCTGCTCTTACTTTTATCCAGGCGTGCAGATCGGCATGTCCTTCATTATGGGCTATTATTACTTCATCTTTACTATAGAACGCCTTACCTTCTCCTTTTACAATTTCTTCCGGAGTTGATTTCTTACCCTTCGTGATATAATACAAGCCAAGCACCATATCCTGTGAAGGAAGGGTGATAGGGGTACCATTCTGCGGGTTAAGAATATTGTGTGAGGCAAGCATTAGCAATTGTGCTTCCAGTATGGCAGCATGGCTCAATGGAACGTGAACCGCCATCTGATCTCCATCGAAATCCGCATTGAACGCAGAACACACCAATGGGTGCAACTGTATAGCCTTTCCTTCTATCAGTTTGGGCTGGAAGGCCTGTATTGATAGACGGTGAAGCGTAGGGGCACGGTTCAGCATGATCGGGTGCCCTTTAAGCACATTTTCAAGAATGTCCCAAACTACAGATTCTTTACGTTCAACAAGCTTCTTAGCGCTCTTTACTGTTTTTACTATACCTCTTTCTATCAGTTTCCGTATGATAAAAGGTTTGAAGAGTTCAGCTGCCATATCTTTTGGCAAACCACACTCATGCAATTTCAATTCAGGGCCTACTACAATAACCGAGCGACCGGAATAGTCAACACGTTTACCCAACAGGTTCTGACGGAAACGGCCTTGTTTACCTTTCAGTACATCTGATAAAGATTTCAATGCACGTCCACCTTCTGCCTTTACAGCATTTGATTTACGGCTATTATCAAATAAAGAATCAACCGCTTCCTGCAGCATACGCTTTTCATTGCGCAATATCACTTCAGGTGCTTTGATCTCTATAAGGCGTTTCAAACGATTGTTACGTATGATAACACGGCGATATAGATCGTTCAGATCAGAAGAAGCAAAACGGCCACCATCCAGAGGTACTAGCGGGCGCAGTTCCGGTGGTATTACCGGTATGTACTGCATTACTGTCCACTCCAGGCGATTCTCTACGCGCGTATTGGCATCGCGGAAAGCTTCTACAACGCTAAGGCGTTTCAGCGCTTCCTGCTTACGCTGCTGTGAAGTTTCATTAGCAGCAGCATTACGCAGATCATAGGACAATGAGTCAAGATTGATGCGTGATAGCAGCATATGCACTGCCTCAGCACCCATCTTAGCTATGAATTTGTCAGGATGATCATCAGCCAGGTATTGGTTTTCTTTTGGTAACTGATCCAGTATCTCGAGGTACTCATCTTCAGTTATTAACTGCTGATGGGTATTTTCAGAATCTTTCAGGTTCAGTTTCTGGCGTATCATGCCATCACCATCACCAGCCTGCACCACTACATAGCGTTCGTAATAAACGATGCTTTCCAGCTTTTTAGAGCTTACGCCAAGCAGGTAGCCTATTTTATTAGGAAGGCTTTTAAAATACCATATATGCACGATAGGAACAACGAGCTTGATGTGGCCCATACGCTCACGACGTACTTTCTTTTCAGTAACTTCTACACCGCAACGGTCGCATACGATGCCTTTATAGCGGATGCGCTTGTATTTACCGCAATAGCATTCGTAATCCTTTACAGGGCCGAATATTTTTTCGCAGAACAAGCCATCACGTTCCGGCTTGTAAGTACGATAGTTGATCGTTTCAGGTTTCAAAACCTCTCCATAAGAGCGGTCCAGTATAGCATCGGGTGATGCCAGGCTGATGGTGATTTTACCAAAACCTGCCCTTGGACGATTATCTTTCTTTATTGCCATAAGTTTGAGTAATATTTAAGTTTTGAGTATCAGTAGAATATCGGGATATCCTGCTTTTTATTCAAATTTTAATTCTAATCCTAAACCGCGTAGTTCATTCACCAATACATTGAAGGATTCAGGTATACCTGGTTTAGGTATATTATCACCCTTCACAATTGCTTCATAAGTTTTAGCACGGCCTATAATATCATCCGATTTCAGCGTCAGTAATTCCTGAAGTATGTTAGATGCACCATATGCTTCAAGTGCCCAAACTTCCATTTCTCCAAAACGCTGACCACCAAACTGCGCCTTACCACCCAGCGGCTGCTGTGTTATCAGACTGTACGGGCCTATTGAACGGGCGTGCATCTTATCATCAACCATGTGATGCAGCTTAATGATATAGATGATACCAACCGTTGCTTTCTGGTGGAAACGTTCTCCTGTTTCACCATCATAGAGATAAGTATGGCCATATTCAGGTAAGCCTGCCTTCTCTATCAACCCTGTTATTTCATCTACAGAAGCGCCATCGAATATCGGGGTGGCAAATTTCACACCCAGCCTTTCTCCGGCCCATCCCAGAATGGTTTCATAAATCTGCCCAAGGTTCATACGCGAAGGCACCCCAAGTGGATTAAGGACTATATCTACAGGCGTACCATCCTCAAGGAATGGCATATCCTCTTCACGCACTATCTTGGCAACAATACCTTTGTTACCATGGCGACCCGCCATCTTATCACCTACTTTCAACTTACGCTTACTGGCCAGATACACTTTGGCAAGTTTCAATACACCGGCAGGTAATTCATCACCTATAGATAGATTGAATTTTTCGCGCTTGAAACGGCCTAGCTCTTCGTTGAATTTAATGTTATAATTATGGAGCAACTGGTTTATCAGATCATCAGTTTCCTGATCACCAGTCCATCCTAAAGGATTTACATTCTGGTAATCTACTGAACCTAATGTCTTTGAATTGAACTTGCCACCCTTGCTTATCACCGCTTCACCAAAGTTGTTGGTAACACCGGCAGAAGCCTTGTCTTTCAATAATATCTGCAATTTTTCAAGCAATAAAGCCTGTATGTCCTGCAGGTTCTTGTCGTGCGTTTTATCTATCTTCTCAATTGCGCTTTTTTCACGCACTTTCGAATTCTTATCTTTCTTCGCACGTTGAAAAAGCTGCTTGGATATAACCGTACCTTCAGTACCACTTGGTGCTTTCAGTGAGGCATCTTTTGCATCACCTGCTTTATCACCAAATATTGCACGTAGCAGTTTTTCTTCAGGAGTAGGGTCAGTTTCACCTTTAGGAGTGATCTTGCCTATCAGTATATCACCTTCCCCAACGTGTGCGCCTATGCGTATGATACCATTCTCATCAAGGTCTTTAGTAGCCTCTTCTGATACGTTTGGTATATCTGGCGTCAGCTCTTCTTCTCCTAATTTAGTATCACGTACTTCCAGTTCATACTCATCAATGTGTATGGATGTAAACCAGTCATCACGCACTACTTTTTCATTAATAACTATCGCATCTTCAAAGTTGTAACCCTTCCATGGCATGAATGCCACTTTAAGATTACGGCCCAGTGCTATTTCACCATCCTGCGTAGCATAACCCTCAGTAAGGAAGTCGCCGTCCTTTACTTTCTGGCCTTTACGTACACATGGGCGCAGCGTAATGCTGGTACTTTGGTTGGTTTTCTTGTACTTGGTAAGTGTATATAATTTCAGATCGTCTTCAAAAGATACAAGACGTGCTTTATCGCCACGGTCGTAGCGTACATGTATTTCGTTGGCATCTACATACTCTACTACACCATTTCCTTCGGCATGTATCTGTATACGTGCATCGCGCGCTGCTTTACCTTCCAAACCAGTACCTACTATTGGTACTTGCGGGCGTATAAGCGGCACAGCCTGGCGTTGCATGTTCGATCCCATCAGTGCGCGGTTGGCATCATCGTGCTCCAGGAAGGGGATCAGCGATGCGCTAAGACCCACTATCTGGTTAGGTGCCACATCCATATACTCAACTTCTTCACGATCAAGTATCGGGAAGTCGCCGGTCTGACGCGATTTTATTTTTTCTTCTATAAAATTGCCTTTATCATCCATAGGCACGTTGGCCTGGGCAATCTTGGCAAGATCTTCTTCTTCAGCGCTGAGGAACTGGAAATGCTTCAGATCTACTTTACCGTCTTTTACTTTACGATAAGGTGTTTCTATAAAGCCCATCTCATTTATCTGTGCGTGTACACACAGTGTAGATATAAGGCCAATGTTTGGTCCTTCAGGAGTTTCGATGGTACACAAGCGGCCATAGTGGCTATAGTGTACGTCACGAACTTCAAAACCGGCACGTTCGCGGCTTAGGCCACCAGGGCCGAGGGCGGAGATACGACGCTTATGCGTGATCTCTGACAACGGATTGGTTTGATCCAGGAACTGCGATAACTGGGAGGTACCAAAAAATGAATTGATAACAGAAGAAAGTGTACGTGCGTTGATAAGGTCAATTGGGGTAAACACTTCGTTATCACGAACATTCATACGTTCGCGGATAGTACGTGCCATACGGGCAAGACCTACGCCAAACTGTGCAAATAATTGTTCGCCCACGGTACGTACACGACGATTGCTCAGGTGATCTATATCATCTATTTCAGCTTTACCATTTGTAAGGCGTACCAGGTATTTAATGATAGATATGATATCATTCTTACTTAATACTTTAGTCTGAATATTGACATCAAGCCCTAACTTACGATTGATCTTGTAACGTCCTACTTCACCCAGGTCATAACGCTTATCACTGAAGAATAATTTTTCAATGATACCGCGTGCTGTTTCATCATCAGGTGCATCAGAACCGCGTAATTGACGATAGATATGCTGAACTGCTTCCAGCTCTGAGTTAGAAGTATCTTTATTTAATGTATTGTAGATGATGGAGAAATCGCCACTTACTTCTTCTTTCTGAAGAAATACCGTTGGTATACCCATCTCCTGTATCATAGCAGCATTCGCTTCATCAAGCACGCTGTCACGGTCCAGTACTACATCATTACGTTCTATAGTTACTACTTCGCCTGTATCTTCATCCACGAAGTCTTCTGTCCAGCTACGCAGTACGCGTGCGGCCAGTCTGCGGCCTATATGCGCTTCAATGCTTTTGCGGTCAGTTTTCACCTCGTCCGCCATGCCAAACAGCTGTAATATATCCTTATCAGTTTCATAACCAATAGCACGCAGCAATGTAGTAACCGGGAATTTCTTCTTACGGTCTATATACGCATACATTACATTATTGATATCAGTAGCAAACTCCATCCATGCGCCTTTGAAAGGGATCACACGGGCGCTGTATATTTTAGTTCCGTTTGGATGCACACTCTGTCCAAAGAACACACCGGGCGAACGGTGTAACTGTGAAACTACAACACGCTCCGCACCATTGATAACAAATGTACCACGGGGAGTCATGTAGGGTATATTGCCCAGGAACACATCCTGCACTATAGTTTCAAAATCAACGTGCTCTTCATCATTACAGCTCAGTTTCAGTTTTGCTTTCAGCGGCACTGAATAAGTAAGGCCACGTTCCATACACTCATCAATAGTGTAGCGGGGTGGATCAATGAAGTAATCCAGGAACTCTAACATAAAGATGCTCCTGGTATCCGTGATAGGAAAATTTTCCTTGAACACACGGAAGAGCCCTTCATTGTTACGCTTATCAGGCGTAGTTTCCAATTGGAAGAAATCCTGAAACGATTGAAGCTGAATGGCCAGCAGATCGGGCGTATCGGCTACGTCCTGGATCTTGCCAAAATTGATGCGGCCGGCTGTGGTTCGTTTTTGTGTTATAGCCATAGTATTTTTAATACTCCTTTTTACAAACAAAAAAATCCCGTGCTAAAAGCATTGACTTTTAGTACAGGTAATAACTGTATTAACAAAAAATGATCAATAATAATTTATGCACTTGCTAGCAGCCCGAAACGGGGAGGCAAATATAGAAATAAAGGCTCGAACTATCAAAAAATATTCCAAATTCTTCCAAACACATTGAAAATGTGTAAAATATCAATAAATTTCACAACTATCCGAAACTTTTTTGCCTGAATAGCGTCCATACCTTTGGTTAAGAACGACCAAAACACAAAAATATGGGGCTATTCAAACGTAGTAAAAATAATAACAAACCATTACT
>JACDGL010000011.1 GCA_013815385.1 Taibaiella sp.
GCAGAGTGAGACCTAAACCGCCTGACCTGCAAAAAGATATTTTCTGGCAAAACTCAACTCTGTTCCCGTAAAATCAGGCTTTTACAAGGAAATTTTGCGGTTTAAAAAAGTTCCGAATGTTTATGGTAAGTTTTTGATTAGCTGATTTGCTAATTAGCTTATTAGCTGATTATGTGTTAGTGATTTAATGATTTCAAAGAGCTTTGGGTTTATGCAATATACTATTGCGGACATAGGGAAACCAAATAAACATATCCACATTAATTAGCTGATTTGCTAATTAGCTGATTAGCTGATGAGTTTGTTACTACATATGTGGTAAGGTGTAAGGTATTAGGCAAAAAGAGGGTGGCATTGGCTGCACGCAGGAAGAGATAGTTTATTAAGTTTGTATGGCAGCAATAACGTGCAGTTTGTATAGCAATTTGCTTATCGTGTTATTACGGTAGTACTATAACCAACGCGAGCTTGTTGGTGAGGACGCCAACAAGGGCGAAAAAATTAGCAGACTAACCCGCATGTCCGTCACTCAAAATTGCAAAAAAATGAAGAATATTTTTTATATTTATACTTCGTAATTCCTCTTAATACCCTATCAAGTATGAAGACTTTCTACAGAGCTATCACCATAGCTATCCTTTATTTATTTATTGCTGATACCTCCACTTACGCCTTGCATTCTCCTACTTGGGGAGCAGAAATAACTTACAAATGGCTAAGGGATTCTACTTACCGGATCTATTACCATCATTATCATGACTGCTCTGGCGTGCCGCATCCTGACAGTATACGCATGTGCTATACTAACACCTGCAGTGCAATACCCGCTACCTTGTACCTGCATGAGGCCACCACAGCCACCTTGCCAGCCGGTGTTATAAACGGGGCAGAACTGGTTATCGCATGCCCCTCTTTCCCCACTAACTGCGCCGGTGGCGTTGTTCCCGGTGAGCAGGAATGGTGGTATACTAAAGACATAACCCTATCAGGCAAATGCGACCACTGGATATTTTCTGTATGCCTGGATAGTAGCCGTCTTGGCATGAGAAACGTTATCACTTGTTTCCCCCCCCACCTGGATGTACCAGCCGTTATGTGGAAGCTACATTAAATAATATGGATGCCCCTGGTAATTCTTCTGTTCTCTTTACAAGGAAGCCACCATTACTTCAATGCCATGGCAGCTTTTACTATAATAACGGTGCTATTGATCCGGATAACGATTCTATTAATTATGAATTTATTACACCGGAAGAAGGAACGGACTGCAGCCCTGCAAACCTGCTATATAAACCCGGGTACTCGCTGGCAAACCCGATAGACAGCATAGGCAGCTTTATTTTTAATACTATAACGGGTGACGAAAGCTTTACCGCTGATTCTATTGGGCCATACGCATTTGCCATACGCGTAAATGAATACAGAAAATACCAAACCCCGGCAGGGCATGTATGGAAAAAGATCGGGTCTGTAATGAGAGATCATGATATTTTAATTGCAGGATGTGTAGCAAGCCCGCCGGTATTTAAATTAGACACCACTACTATAGTTAATGCAAGCTATGCAGGTAGTATACTATCAGGATGCACCGTTACCCCCATCAGCTTTTGTTTTGATATAAAGGTGCCTCCAGTATTTAGCAGTCTTTCCATTAGCGATAACCATGCTTCTTTTCCGGTGAGTATAATGCCAAATGTCACTTATACTAATAACTACACAGACTCGGTAAGAGGATGCTTTAGCTGGACGCCCGGGCCAAACGATACCGGCTTATTTACCCTGAACATAACTGCATACGATACTACATTGTGCTATCTTTTTCATGCAGCAAATACCCGCCAGTATTACTACTACACCATACCTATTTATATACATGCCACCACCCACATTTTTAAAAACACCATCATATGCCCTGGCGATACCGTACACCTGCTTGCGGTAGGTGGCGGTGGTTTTATATGGAGCGTGCTGCCCGGGGGAAGCGGCATCTCCAGCCTTAGCTGCACCAACTGCACCAACCCCATTGCGGCGCCCGGCACCACTACTGACTATGCAGTATTTGCGGCAAACAATTTTAATTGCTCCAAAAGGGATACGGTTACTATATCTGTAGTACCGCCCAGAAGTAATAGGAGAATAGACACATCCTTATGTACCGGACAATCAATAACGCTTGCCCTGCCAATAACTACACCTACTGCGGGCATCATTACTGCAGTAAGATGGTCGCCCTTCACCTATCTCAGCAGCCCAACTGCCCGCAACCCGATATGCACACCTACTAGCAGTACCAGATACTTTGCGACCATTACCTATAGCGGGAAGACCGCATGCCAAAGCGTAGATACCATAAATGTAAAAGTGCTTGATTATATAAAGCTTACAATAAAAGATACTACAGTATGCAAGGGCAGCACTGTACACATAAATGCTATAGGCGATCCTTCATTTACCTATACATGGGTACCCGTTACTGGTGTTTCTAACCCGAACATCCTTACCCCTGATATTGCCGCCGACACCACACTTACCTACACCGTACATACCAGCCATGCAGCCTGCCGCGACACTACCGCATCATTTACGCTTACGGTATTACCAGCGCCACAGGTATTTGCCGGCAATGATACGAGCATATGCGCCGGCAGCCATATTATGATGAAGGCAACAACAAACCCGCCTCTTACTTATACTTATGACTGGCAACCTGCCAGTGCGGTACAATACCCTGCCGTGCTGCAAACCGTATTTATAGCAGACAGTACTACGCAACTCATTATCAGGGCAACAACAAATATTGGTTGCAGCAGTACAGATACGGTGTGGGTGTATGTGAAACCTGCACCCGTTTTTGACCTTGGTAAGGATACCCTGGTGTGCCGCCTGCCACAGATACAAATAAACGCACCGGGACAGGATGTACAATACCTATGGAATAACGGGGATACTACCTGCTGCATAACCGCCGGCGCTAATGGAAGCTACATACTGACGGAAACCAATTCTTACGCATGCAGCTATACCGATACCATGCAGGTGCACTTTTCCAGTTGTATTAATTGCATTGCTGTACCCAATGCATTTTCACCTAACGGCGATGGGATAGACGATGTCTTTAAACCCATTTTGCTTTGCCCGCTCAAAGAATATCACCTAAAAATATTCAACCGCTGGGGACAGGAAATATTCCATTCAGATAATGTAACGCAAGGATGGGACGGGAACTATAAAGGGCAGCTATCAGCAGGCAAGGTGGGCAACAATGTATTTGTGTATTATATAGAATTGACTGAGGATAAGCCCGGCGCACAAAAAACACTACTGAAAGGGAACATTACAGTGGTGGCAAATTAGCTGATGTCCGGGGTCTCAAAGAGCTATGATAATAAAGCATAAGTTGTAAGCAGCTGATGGCGGTAATAAAATATCTGATAATAGTAGAATAGAGTTACCTAACCACCGGTAAAATAATATGGAATATGGCGCCGTGGCCGGGGGATGATGTGGCGAAAATGGTGCCGCCGTGATTGTCCACTATCTTCCTGCAAAGGGCAAGGCCAATGCCGGTGCCGGTGTACCCATCATTATTGAGCCGCTGGAATATGGTAAATATCTGGTCGGCATAGCTTTGCTCAAAGCCAATACCATTGTCCTGTACCGTGATGATATTATATTCGCTGCCGTTATCGAGATCAGGATAAGACGATAGCTGCGCGACAGTAAGTGGCGCTGAAGAGATATTAATAAATGGATGCTCTTTAGAGAACTTGAGCGCATTGCTGATAAGATTGGCAAACAACTGGCTAAGCTGGTGGGGTATGCCATACAATACGGGCAATAAACCGACCTCTATCCTGGCCTGCTTTTCCTGAATGAGCAATTCAAAATCGACCTGAATATTTCTCAACAGTGTATTAAGGTCTACCCGTGTGGCCTGCTGCATAGGCTTTGAGAGCATGGAGTAATTGAGCACATCTTTTATAAGCACCGACATACGAGAGGCAGAGCTCTGTATCTTCTCCAGATATTTATGCGCATTGACCGGGTCATTAATATACTTCTCCATCATAGAAGAGAAGGTCTGTATCTTACGTAGCGGCTCCTGCATATCGTGACTGGCAGCGTAGGCAAACTCCTGCAGGCCGGCGTTGGTACGCTCCAGCTCGTGTGTTCTTTCCAATACTTTTTGCTCCAGCACTTCTGTATGTATTACCTGCTCAGTCACATCGAGCACGGTACCGAGTATCCTTTCCGGTTTCTTATCCGCATTATAAAGTACCCTGCCCCGCAACCTTATCCAGCGTACAGAACTATCGGGCAATACTATCCGTAACTCATAATCCAGTAAACCGCCCTTCATTGCTTCCGCCATGGCCTGCTGGCGCTTAGGTTTGTCCTCCTCATGAAAACGGGCCACAAGGTCTTTCCACTCAGGGCGCGCATCGCGCGAGAAACCAAATATCTCCTGAAGGCGCAGGGAATAAGTTATCTTATCGGCTACCAGATCAGCATCGAACGTGCCCAGGTCGGTAGCCTCTACTGCTACACGCAGCTTCTCCTCCGCATCAAATACCTGCTTACGTGCCAGTACCTGCTCGGTAACATCGTGAGCTACCAGTATAATATGGTCTATGATACCATCTTCATTTTTTACCGGCTGATACACCAGATTGAAATAACCACTGCGCTCCTCGCCATATCGCTTATACTTTACGAATTGCTCGTTTGCCATATACGGCAAGCCGGTAGCATACACCTGCGCATGTATGACACGCTGACCGGCAGCATCGGGGAAGATGCTAAATAACGACCTGCCTTTTACCTCTTCAAACGTCTTCCCCCATATGTGCAGTGTTTTTTCATTGGCCAGTTCAATGACCGAATCGGGCGCACGATAAACTGCCATTGCCACAGGGGACTGCAATATGAGGTTTCTGAACCTGCCCTCGCTATTTGTTATCTTCTTATTAGCCAGCGCCTGGGGAGTAACCTCGTAGGCAACAATGGTAACACCTGTTATTTCGCCTGATACCTCGCGATAAGCCTGGTACGAAAATGTAAAATATACATCTTCCCAAACACCATTTCTTTTAAGGCGCACCTTAGACTCGTATGCATGGTGGGAGGTGCCTGTAGTAAAAACATTATTGAGCAACGCACCAAATCCCTGCTCTACCACTTCGGGCATTATAGATAACAGGGGCTTGCCTACTACATCATTGCCCTTGCCCCACATTTCCAGTATAGCCGCGTTAGCAATGGTAATGACCATACCGGGCCCCTTAAGAATGGCTATGGCAGCAGGTGACTGTGAGATGAGATTCTGGAATTGCTGTTCACTATCCTCTGCCTTTATACGGGCCTGGACCATTGGTGTCACCTCGACCCCTATGCCCATGATGCTTGTAATATCACCATTAGGGTCTCTGATAGGCTCGTACACAAAGTTGATATACGCATCCCCGAGCACGCCATTGCGGCGCAACTTAACGGGGGTTTCGTTTGAAACAAATTTCTCGCCGGTGGTGTATACAGCGCGGAGGATATCTTCAAAACCCTGGTCGACCAATTCGGGAAATACCTCTACAAGACTTTTACCAATTACACCGGCAGGCCTGTCCCATAACTGCAATGCCTTTTCGTTTGCCAGGTCTATTACTAATTGGGGCACACTGAGCATGCAGATAGCCACAGGCGACTGCATAAAAATATTCTGTAGCGACTGGTAATAACCGGCAGTATCTTTTAATGGTGCGACTTCGGACTGGAGCATATAATTGGCATCTCAAGGTATTATAAACACATCCCAAATACTGATGTACCTATAAGTATGCTAATTTAAAGAGAAAAATGCTTAGCGCAATGATATGTGCAACCTAATCATTTCCTGTTTAATTATGTAGTCTTACAATTATCTGATCATCAAACAATTACTAGCCCGCAAGGCCAGATAATTTTTCCTTAGCCTCATCAACCGCTTTTCCAGCCTTCTTTTTCAGCTTGCCGGCCGTATCGGATATATCCTTTCTAACAGTCAGTGCTTTATTTTCTATCAGAAGGCCTGCTATAATGCCTGCGACTGCGTAACCTAATAATCTGGATGTTTTCATAATTAGATATTTATTGGTTTTGATCTTATTATTTTTTGGTGGTGGTATCTTTTATAGCTACCCGCCGGGCCTGCTGTGCTAATATTTCATTGAGATGAGGCGCTACCAGGCTTTGCAGCATTTCAGCACTTATATCAAGCGCATGGGCGTTTTGGGCTAACTGCATCCAGGGTTTTGCGCTTCCAAAGGGATAGGCGCCAAATACTACTACGGGTGTGCCATTAGCCCTTATATTATCTGTACCACGTATTATCCATTCATCGGCCCAGGTATAAAGGTATTTAGCATCGCCCTCTGTAAGGCGCAGGCAGGAGTGTGAAGCCGGATAGCCGGGGAGTGTATATTGGTGAAAGCCTATGCCTTCCTTATTCTGGATATTGAAATTCCATTTCAGATCCCACTCATCATTAAAAGTGCTTTTGGTTTCCTCTGCCTTCCAGTTGGTGTAAAAAAGCCCTGTAGGGGTCTGGTCTTTTTCGCGCCCCATATTGGTTTGCCCTGCACGTACCAGCTGCCCGTTCTCATAAGCGCCAAATACCTGGGCCGGATAGGAGAAGAATATTATTTTATGGATATCCTTAAGATATGGTACGCTTTGAGGATATGGGGAGTATTGCTGCACAGTGCCTGTAAGGCTGGCAGGCACTACCAAACTATCGAGCAGCGCAAGATGGGCAGAATCGACCCGGTTTGTAAACATTAACACTTCTTTCTGTGGTTCGCCGTACTGCGCCAGGGCTTTCTTTACGTTATCCTTACCCCGAACAATGGTGTAGGTGGTACTAACAGGGGTAACCGGCGCAACAGCAACTACCGGTTTATTAGTAGCAACAGTATTATTAGTGGTGGAGCTTTGAGTTGAAGACTGCTGCTGGCCGCATGAGGACAGCAGAACAATGGCGATAAAAGACAATAAGCTATATGTATTACGCATTGAAAATTTGTAGGTTTTTTATAAGTAGAAGAAAATTCGTGCCAGTTGGCCAAAGAATTAAACTCCCTAACTTTATAAGATGAAGGAACCTCTTGAACTGAACCTGGAATCTACCGATGGCATAGTGGATTGCGAACTTGAGTATGTGGAGGATAATAATTCCTATAACGCCACTATCCTATACCCGCATACCAGCGAAGGGATGACCTTATCGAAAGTATATACACATACATTACAGCTAAACAGGGAAACCGGGACGTATGTCTTCGCGGAAGACTATATACACCCTAAAGTAAAAGCGCTGGAAGAACAGATAGCAATGGCTATAGCCAAAGAAGGCTACTGAAACCGCGGCCCTTTCTGGTAGGCTATATATATATACAGATAGATGACCTTACTCCACCGCATGAGCCAGGGCTGAATAAGAATGATAACCGCTATGCTGGTAAAGAGGTAATAGATGATGCTGTTGTCTTTGTAGGAGATGCCGAAGATGGGCCAGTACCAGAGTATATTCAGGAAGAAAATAATCACATTGAGCGCATAGTTAATTCCGCCCCCATTATTGCGTTCGTAAAGCATCCGCTGGCCGCATACCTCGCAATTATCTTCCATCTTGAGGCATTTGGATAAGGGCAGTACGCTTTTGTTGACGAATATCTGTCCCTTGCGGCAGTTAGGGCATTTCATCTTAATGATACCACCTATTAACGAAGACGCACTATCTGACATAAAAATCGTTTTAACTACACATGAAATTTAATACCCTGCGCCAGTGGTAACTGGTCGCTCCAGTTGATGGTATTTGTTTGCCTGCGCATGTAGGCCTTCCAGCTATCGGAGCCGCTCTCCCGACCACCGCCGGTTTCTTTTTCACCGCCAAATGCCCCGCCTATCTCGGCACCGCTGGTACCTATGTTCACATTGGCTATGCCGCAATCGCTTCCCATATGTGAAAGGTATTGCTCTGCCTCGCGCATGTTCAATGTCATGATGGAGGATGATAGCCCCTGGGGTACACTATTCTGCATGGCTATTGCTTCATCAAGGGCACTGTATTTCATCAGGTATAGTATGGGTGCAAAGGTTTCGTGCATTACAATAGGCCACTCATTCCTGGCTTCGAATACACATGGGCGAACATAGCAGCCGCTTTCATACCCTTTACCTTCCAGCACACCCCCTGCTATAATTTCCCTGCCGCCTGCTTTTTTCACTTCTTCTATAGAGTGCAGGTAACTCTTTACCGCATCGGTATCTATAAGAGGGCCTACATGATTTTCTTCGTTCAGCGGGTCGCCTATTTTCAGCTGGTTGTATGCCGCTTTCAGCTTATCCGCAAATGTATCGTACACTTTTTCATGTATAATTAGCCTGCGGGTAGTAGTGCATCGCTGACCGGCAGTACCCACCGCCCCAAAAATGCTTGCCCGCAGGGCTATATTCAGGTCTGCATGCTCTGATATAATGATCGCGTTATTACCTCCCAGCTCCAGCAGCGACCGGCCCAGCCTGCCAGCCACAGCAGCTGCCAGCGCCTTGCCCATGCGGGTAGAGCCCGTAGCTGATACCAGAGGTATACGTGTATCTGCGCTCATCCATTCACCAGTTTCGCGGCCACCTATTACCAGTCCACATACGCCATCGGGTACATTATTGGCTTTAAATACTTCGGCTATAATATGCTGGCAGGCAATGGCTGTGAGCGGTGCCTTTTCAGATGGCTTCCAGACACATGTATTACCGCATATCCATGCCACCATGCTGTTCCAGCTCCATACCGCAACGGGGAAATTGAATGCACTGATAATACCTACCACACCTAGCGGATGCCACTGCTCATACATACGGTGCAATGGGCGCTCGCTATGCATGGTATAGCCGTATAACTGGCGGCTCATGCCTACAGCCAGGTCGCATATATCTATCATTTCCTGTACCTCACCGTAGCCTTCCTGCAGGCTCTTGCCCATTTCGTACGATACCAGTTTGCCAAGCGGCTCCTTATATTTTCTTAATGCTTCCCCTGCCTGCCGCACTACCTCACCACGACGTGGAGCAGGCCACATACGCCATTCGGGAAATGCTTGCTGCGCCTGTGCTACTACATGGTCATAATCAGCGCGGGTAGCTGCACTTACAGAAGCTATCAGCTTACCATCGACCGGAGAATTGCATTCTATAGCACTTCCTTTCGTATCCAGCCATTGGGAACCGCAGGCTGCGCCTTTATTTATATTATGTATAGCAAGCTCTTTAAGGATATTGGTCATGTCCATACAAGGAATGTTGGATTAAGTATTATGCAAAGGAACGTAAAGAAATTTTAAGGGGCTGAGGTGTATGTATACTATCAGAATAAGAACGGGCTATCAAAGTCACTAAGAGGACTGAAAGATAGGTCTCTTGGTGAGATAACAGGGTGGGTTACCTGCCAATCGTAGCCTACACTATCGTAGCGGATACCCGTATCGTGCGGCTGACTATATTCAGAGGATACAAGGTAGTAGGTAATAGCATTATCAGTCAACGTCCGGAAGCCATGAGCAAAGCCTTCCGGTATATAGTAAGCGAGGTTATTAGTGGCAGAAAGCTCCTGCGCGTAACACCGGCCAAATGTAGGCGAGCCTTTGCGCAGATCTACTATTACATCCATGATAGCACCCTGCGGGCAAAAAACGATCTTAGAATGATGATGCGGCGGCAACTGAAAATGCATACCGCGTATCACATCTTTATGAGATAATGAAAAGTAACTCTCCTTCAGCGTGAAATGAATACCCATCTCCTGGAAAGAAGTATCGTGGAATGTTTTAACGAACGTACCCCTATTGTCTGCAAAAGCAGGCAATTGAAGAATAAGGGCTCCGTTCAATATATTGGTCACTTCCATTTATCAGAAATACTTTTCTATCTGCTGCATGCATTTGTCATGTGCAGGTGTAGCTGTATCCGCATACCAGTCGGCTGTCCATTTAATAGCTTCCGCAGCATCAAGCCTAGGCTCCCAGCCCAGCAAGTTCTTTGCCTTGCTGCTATCCAGCACCAGTAGTTTTGCCTCGTGCAAAGGTTTTTCCTGTGGGATGTTCTTATATCCACCTTTGCCAAAGCTTTGCAGGAATATCTTAGTTAGTTCTTCTACCGTCAGCAGATCATGAGGATGCGGGCCAAAATTGAACGCGCTACTGTATCGCACAGGGTCTTCACTCATTTTTGCCGCGAGGTACAGGTAAGCGCCAAGCGGCTCCAGCACATGCTGCCACGGGCGTATAGAATCAGGGTTGCGGAGGCCTACCACCTCATCAAATTCTAACGAGCGAACTATATCAGGTACGATGCGGTCATCAGAATAATCACCGCCACCTATCACATTGCCGGCACGCACGGATGCTACCGCTTTTTCGTGGTTGCTATAATCATCCGGGTGAAAAAAAGAACGCCTGTATGACTCTATCACTATCTCCGCAGCTGCCTTGCTTGCTGAATAAGGGTCGTAGCCACCCAGTTTATCCTCTTCCTTAAATGCTCTACCACGCTCCGGGTTTTCATATACCTTATCCGTAGTTATCATTAGGGCTACAACCGGCGGAGCCATCATGCGTATGGCTTCCAGCATATGAACAGTGCCCTGCGTATTTACCATAAAGGTATCGGCAGGTTTATCATAGCTTCTTCTTACAAGCGATTGCGCAGCGAGGTGAAATATAAAATGGGGTTCAAAACTTACGAGCTCCTTATGCAGGTTCTCCAGGTCGTTCAGGTTGGCTATCACTGATTCAAAGCATAGCTTATCGCCCTCTATTGTATTATACAAGTCGTTATCCTTTTCGGGCGCCAGCGAGTAGCCTTTTACATCTGCTCCCAGGCCTTCCAGTATCTGCAGCATCCACGCACCTTTAAAACCTGTATGCCCGGTAAGGAATACACGCTTGCCTTTATATACCGATGCGAGGTAGTCGGTTGTTACCACTTTTTCCATAACGGGTCGGTTTGCCAGAGGTATTCTAATTCTTCTTTATCACGCAGGGTATCCATACACTTCCAGAAGTTATGATGACGGTAAGCAGTTATCTGCCTGTCACTTGCCAGGTTATCCATTGGCTGGCGCTCCCACATTATATCATCTGAGTCATCAGGAAGGTAATCAGCTATTTCCGGCTGTAGTATAAAGAACCCGCCATTGATCCATGTACCTGAGTCTTCGGGCTTTTCTTCAAAGCTATCTATGACACCGCGCTCATCCATCTTAATAACGCCAAATCGGCTGGTAGCCTGTATGGCGGTCATGGTGCATATCTTACCGCTTTCTTTATGATGCTGCAGCAGGGCATTGAGATCCACATCGCATACACCATCACCATAGGTAAGCATAAAGGGTTCATTGCCTATATAAGGCAATACCCGCTTCAACCGCCCGGCTGTCATTGTGTCCAGTCCGGTATCTATCAGTGATACTTTAAAAGGCTCAGCGAAATTATTGTGCACCTGTATGGAATTAGAAGAGAGGTCTACGGTGATATCTGCATTGTGAATAAAGTAGTTAGCAAAATATTCCTTTATCATCCAGGACCTGTAGCCGAGGCATATAATGAACTCTGTATGCCCGTAAGCAGCATAGATCTTCATGATGTGCCATAGTATAGGCTTACCGCCTATCTCTATCATAGGCTTGGGCCGCAGCGACGACTCCTCGGAAATACGCGTGCCCCGCCCGCCCGCAAAAATGACTACTTTCATCAGGGTTGTAGTTTAAACACAATATGCAACAAAAATAAAGAAGTAATAAAGCTAAATGAAGGTTTTATATTATCTCCTTAAAAAGTATATATATTTCCGTTAAACTTGTGTTGTTAAATGTGGTCTAACCAATGAAATTGTCAGTAATTAACATCTATTTGTTATACGCACGTAGTATGAAAAATATTCTTTCCGCACTTATACTTTTCCTTTGCACTGCTACCACTACCGCTATACATGCACAATCCACTCCGGGCAAAGCTAGCACCGACAAAACCATTGCAGCTATTGATGACGCTACAGACAATACCAGTAAGGGGTCTTATTTTTCTATAGGGATCAATTTCCTGAGCAACAACGTATACCTGGGGCGTAAGGATTCTGTAGTGATCCCCTACATATCGCCATACATAGGCTATACATTCAAAATGGGCATTTATTTCAGGGCAACAATGTCGTACGCCGCGTCTTCAACTGATCCACATATAGACCTTACCACACTGGAGGGCGGATACCAGCATACCTTCTGGGATGTATTAACAGTGGGTGGCGCTTTTGATAAATACTTTTATAGCACTACCAGTAAATCTGTACGCGCCAATATAAAAAGCAGCCTTTCCGCCTTTGCTTTATTCAGCAATGACTATATAGAACCACAGATAACATTTACAGCTAATTTCTTAAAAAATGGAAAAACAGACCCACTCCTAACAGTAGGACTTGACCATGTTTTCTTTCTTGCGAATGACAAGCTAACCATCATACCCATGATAGCACTAAACGCAGGGACACAAAATTATTATGACCAATACCTTGTAGACCGCACCACGCCTAAAGGCAAAGCCAAGCCAAAGAGAGTACTTGCATCGTCCAGCCAGTTTGAAGTGATGGATTATGAAATAAGTACAGCCATACAATATAAGACACATGATTGGGTATTCCTTATCAACCCCACACTGGCGATACCCGAAAACCCATCGACACTGATCCGGAATAACCAGCCGGTAGTATTGGAAAACCTCACCAACACCTTTTTCATAGAAGTAGATATATCGCACCGCTTTTACAGCAAGAGCAAAAAATAGATCACCTGCTTATTGTATAGCCGTGGGGTATGGAGAAAGGATAATCCTGCGGCTGATTGAAGGTGGCTGATTTAAAACTCATCTCCAGTTCGTACACCTGCCCGGCATTATGGATATTCACTTCCCTGTCAGTTGAGAATTTGAGCGCATCCGTAGCGGCATAATTGCTGAAAGTAGTAAGACCCTGCAAGCCCGAGCTGCCGGGAGTGCTTACCTGCGCGCTGCGCATAGTGCTATCTGCCTTATTGTAGGTAATGTGCTGCGTATAATTGCCGGTGGCTACCTGTATTAAAAAAACATCGCTTGTAGTACTTGCGTCTGTTATAGTTCCTTCCTTTACCAATGCATCGCCCATCAGGAAATTCTGAAGATTGGCAAAGGTAACCGCGATAGGGAGGAATTTTGCTGCCTCCGTTATAGGTATCACTGTTGCCTCATTCTTTATGAAATTTACCAGTTTAAAAGAATCGGGCGTTACATAAACCCGGGCCACCTGTACTATACCTTCCAGGGCGGTTACCGTTATCCAGATGATGTTGTCTTTCTTTATGCGTATGTGCGCGGTGAAATCTACATTTTGCCCCTGCCCTATATAATGCATCTTCACTTTGCCTGAAAATGTATTGAAATCAATGGTCTTCTTCCATAGCGGGGTAAGCCCTGCTATCAATGCCTGCCTGGCAGCATCGGGGATAGGCTGGGTGGTTACGGGATGGGTAGTATCCGGCATAGGTGCGCGCACTACCAACGTGCTATCCGATGCCTTTTTTGGTATCGGCCGCTTAGCGATCTTCATCATTTTGCAGCCCATACTGCCCAGCATTATCATCATCAGCACAACAGGTGCCACATATCTATTCATACACTTTCCGGTCTTGTATTTTTTTATCTATTTGTTTATTGTCCGATCCTTTTTCTTTTGCCTTTTTCCAGTAATCCACTGCCTTGCCGGCATCACCAGCTTTGTAATAAATATCTCCCAGGTGGTCATACAGTGTCGCATCGGCATTTTGAGGGTCAGCAGCAAAGGCTTTCATTTCATATTCTTTAGCCTGATCGTACTTACCCTCGCGGTATAATATCCACGCATAAGTATCGAGGAATGTAGGCTGGGCAGGTTGCAGCTGTAACGATCTTTTGCTCATACGCTCCGCATCAGCAAGCCTTATGCCCCGCTCACTAAGGTAGTAGCTATAGTTATTTAGTAGGGTAGCATCGTCCGGATTTATACGTAATGCCTTTTCGAAGCTACTGTCTGACAGCGTGTATTGTTTGGTAGTGTTGTATGCATCACCCAGCGTAGTGTACATCTGCGCGAGAAACTGGCGGTCATCTTCCGGCTGCAAATCTATAGCACGGTTAAAGGAAGCGATCGCCGCATTGTTATCTCCTTTATTCATCTGCCCTATACCATACAGATAATGTGCCAATGCCTGGTTAGGAAACAGACGGATGGCCTTAGTACTGTAAAAAACAAGCGAATCCGCTTCCTTCTTATCCGTATAGCTGAATAACAGCTGCTGCCATACAAGGAACCTAGAAGGGTCTACCGCTATTGCTTTTTTATACTGCTCCAATGCCTTGCTGTGCTCGCTGTTCATGTTCAGTATATCGCCATATACTGCCAGCACCTGCGCGTCTTTAGGGTGCTGCGCTACCAATTCTTCTACCAGCACCAGCCCTGCTTTTTTACGTACGGTATCATTGCCCAGGCTTTGCAGGTAGGGCACCAGCAGGCCTAATTGCGTGCCTGCATCCAGCTTTCTATCTATAATTGTTTTGCGTATGTAAAGATCGTACTGCGCCAGGTTTCCTGTTTTCAGGTAGTGCTGGGCCATGCCTATCAGCAGATCTGGGTCTTCCGGTATCCTTGCCTGTGCATGCTCGTAGAGGGCCATGGCTTTATCGGGCTGGTGATCGTTATCGTACAGCTCACCCAGCAGCACATAATACTTGCCCTGCTTCGGGTCTATATCTATCAGCTTGTTCAGCACTACCGCTGTGCTGTCCAGCATATTCAGCTTTACAAATATCTGCTCCTTGTGTATCAGGGCTTCTTCATTATCCGCATCGGGCAGCGCCAGCGCCTTATTCAACACCCTAAGCGCATCCGGGTATCGCTGGGCGCGCTGGTACAGCAGGGCGGCATTCATCAGGTAATCTTTGTTATCTCTTTCCGTACCGGCCAGCCCGCTCATTACATCTGCCGCCTCGGCCAGCCTGTTACGGCCAGCAAGCACGTTAGCATAGAACTCTTTGTACCATTTATTGCTGCCATCCAGCTCTATGGCCTTCTTAATATATACTTCTGCCTTATCCAGCTTGTTTTGCTTATCGGTAACTATAGATAGCTCGTAATACGCGGCAGACTCTTCCGGCTTCAGCTTCAGGAATTGCAGAAAAAGGTCTTCTGCCAGTTTGTTATTCCCCAGCATTTCCGCCTTTACCGCATCGCAGTATATTTCTCCGGGCTCAGCGCCGCCGCTATTTGCACTTAGGGACATACCTAGACTATCCGTCTGCGCTCCTGCGCAAAGTGCGGTGAAAAGGATGATAGCTATTAATACGCCGGTGCGCAGTTTCCTCATTGTTGGGTAGAAAAATCGCCCAGGCTTAGTTCCTTAGGCTTCTCCGTGTAATTTACGCTTTTGCCGATTAATGAGTTTCCCAGCTGTGCATTTTTAACAATACTTGATGTCTGTATTATACTATTGTACACGCGCGAGTCGCTCACCTGTACGCCTGCCTCCAGCGATACGTGCGGGCCAATAACCGAATTAGTAATGATAACACCCTCGCCTATATAGCAGGGCGCTATGATGACTGAGTTTGTAATTTTAGCACTTTTAGCCACCAGCTGTTCCGTGTCTTTTTTTATCTCCAGTATGCGCTGGTTGGTATAGATGGTGGCATCTTTGTTACCGCAATCGAGCCACTCTTCCACCTCGCCGGTGTAGAATTTCACGCCATTCTGCAACATATGGTCCATAGCATCGGTCAGCTGGTATTCGCCTTTCAGCTTTATGTTATTATCTATCAGGCGCTGCAGTTCTTTTTTCAGGAGCTTGCCATCTTTAAAATAATACACCCCTATTATGGCCAGGTCAGATACAAACTCAGCAGGCTTCTCTACAAAAGCCTCTATAACCCCATCTGCGTTTTGCTTCACCACGCCAAACTGTGTGGGGTCTTCCACGCGCTGCGTCCATACTATGGCATCCTTTGATGTATCTATGCTGAAGGTAGCCTTGAACAGGGTATCAGCGAATGCAATGAATACGTTTCCTTTCAGGCTGTCTGCCGCGCACAGGATGGCGTGCGCCGTGCCCTGCGGGTTCTCCTGGTAGCATATCTTTCCTTTAGCACCCATGCTTTCTGCTACCGCGCAAAGGTGTTTTTCTACATCGCTGCCAAACGACGGGCCTATTATAAACGCTATCTCTTCTACCTTTTCATTGGCCGTAGCTATTATATCCTCTACCAGGCGCTGCACTATCGGCTTGCCCGCTATGGGTATCAGTGGCTTTGCAGTAGTGAGTGTGTGCGGGCGCATACGCTTACCCATACCGGCCATAGGAATAATGATGTTCATATTTATTTTATCTCTTTAATTGAAATTATACTAAATATTTATCAATGCGTGCCGGAGTGGCCAAAGCCGCCTGTGCCCCGTACTGTTGTTTCCAATTCTGCTGTCTGCTGCCATTCCACGCGCTCGTGCCGGGCTATTACCATCTGGGCTATCCGCTCTCCGTCATTTATTATCTGTTCTTCGCCCGATAGATTTACGATAGCCACCATTACCTCTCCCCTGTAGTCGCTGTCTATAGTGCCGGGCGTATTGATCATTGTAAGGCCGCGCTTCACGGCAAGCCCGCTGCGGGGGCGCACCTGGGCTTCGTACCCCTGCGGCAATGCAATATACAGGCCCGTTGGTATCAGCTTGCACTCCATAGGTTGCAGTGTTACCGGTTGCTGCAGCCACGCGCGAATATCCATACCCGCGGAACCTTCCGTTTGGTATTCGGGTAACTTATGGGGCGATCTATTAACTATCTGTACTTGCAAAGAATTCATAATACGGGCGCAAAGGTACATAAGCATGGGCAAAAGAAAGTACAGGTAGATGTTATAAAGAAAATTATTTATTGATCTTAAATCAACTTTCCCCGATCAATAAGCGAGAAAGATAAATACCGGAAGAATGTTATTTTTATTTTCAGAATAATAACAATGAAAACAACATTCAACGAAATAGCAAAACCAATAGCGGGCGAGTACGACCCATATGCCAGGATGTATATAGACCTACTGCCCGATGACAATAAGGTCCTCTATCACCTACAGCAAAATGGCGCTGCCCTGAAACAACATATTGCTGCCCAGCCTGAAGAAAAACTAAATAAAGGCTACGCACCAGGTAAATGGACGCTGAAGGAGCTGCTGGTGCATATGATAGATACCGAAAGAATATTTGCGTACCGTGCCCTCTGTATAGCACGCAATGAAAAGGCAATGTTGCCGGGGTTTGAAGAAGGTGATTATGTGCATTACTCCAATGCAGGCAAAAGAGCTATAGAGGCTATAATGGCTGAATACGATAGTGTACGGCTCGGAACCCTTGCGTTGCTTAATAGCTTAGATGAAGAGGCATTACTTCGGACAGGTAATGCCAACAATGCAACTGTGTCTGTACGTGCACTGGCCTATCAGACAGCAGGGCACGAGCTGCATCATATTAACGTGATAAAGGAACGATACGTGTGATGAGGAGAAGCGCCATAGGTAAGCTATGCAACCGCCCAATGCAACACTTTGTTTTTCGGTAACCATACTAATGGGTCACAGCGACCTTTTGCTGGATCACGTTATCATTATCTACAATTGTTAGTGTATAGATACCACCGTACAGGCCGGAAACGTCAAGTATCGTATTCTGGGTGAAGGGGGCCACAAATACTGTTTCTCCTATCATATTTATCAGCGTGACCTTAGCAGAGGGAGAGGGGTTGTACCCTTTAAGAGATAGGTTTACTTTACCATTTGCCGGATTAGGGTATAGCAACAATTCTGTATTCTTATTTTCATATGGCACAGCAGTACCGACAGGGATAAATGTGTAGGTAGTATTGGCCATAGGGTAGCCTGTAAGATAAGTGTACATCATAGGGATGGTAACCAATGTGGGATTAGATGCATCTCCTCGGAGGTTATAATATGTAGCAAGAGAAGGCTCGGCTAACGCCACTTGGGGACCAAAGGAATTTCCAAAAATGTCTGCATAGTCCGCTCGGGCTATATTGCTGACACCGTAATGGTATTCTATATTACCCGTAAGCTCATACAGCCATATCTGGAAAGAAACAGAATCCGTATTGGTGGCATTCATCTCAAAGCCTACGTTCTTGAACTGCACCTTCAATATGCGATTGCCAATATCACGTACATTATCCATCATATAACTAATGGAAGAATAGCCTATACCCTTGAGGGCACTATAGAAAGGATAAAATCCATAATCAGCAACTGCAAAGCTGAAGTAAGCGTCTGTAGAAACATAAAACGTACTATAAGAAGTACCCCAGTAATGAAAATTGAAGCCAATAGGAATACTATATACAGTACCATCAAACCCGGAATTGTTTACAATAACAACAGGCGATGGAAGATCGGCATAAGCATTAATGCCATAGTAAAAATCATATCCGGTCTTAGCACTAATGGTATTGGATACTAATAGGATTGATAAGGCTACAAGTAGAGATTTTGCTTTCATACAGTTAGTTTTTAGAAGTAATGGAAATTGTAAACAAAGCTAGCCTACCCATCTGCCACTGAATTGTATAAAAGCGAAATGCAAGGCTATAACTACAAAAATCCCCCATTTAGGGGCAGGTAATATCTCCGCTCTGTTAATAAAAATATATCCAATACTGCATGTAACTTTATATGCGGAAATCTGGCCGAAAAATTGCAGGGTATCTATATCCTATAAACCACCACTCAAGTATGATATGCTACAAAGAATTTCCCCCAAGCCAGGAGTTGGCCGGGCTTATTAAATCTTACTACTCAATTATTCATACTGGCAGCCGCAAGCCTAGCCCTCAAAGAATAACACCAGACGGGTGCATAGAACTCAACTTTAATTTGGGCGCCCCTATAAAAAGAACAGATGAAAACACCAGCACCTTGGTGGATAAAGTGTATATAGTTATGCGGGCATCGCTTCCCTACTTTGCAGAACGTACCGGCAATACCCATATTCTCGGTATCAAATTCTACCCTTGGGGCATCCGTTCGTTTATAGATATTCCCGTGTATGAGTTGAAGGACAAATTACTGTATGCCGGGGATATTTGGGGTTCTGCTATCCTTGCACTTCGGGAACGGATAGGGAACATGGACAGCATGCAGGAAATTATACCATTGCTCGAAGAGTATCTCATTGCTAAGGCCAGACAGAACAATGAGGATAAACTTATAACATACCTGTGCAGCAACATAATGAAAGGTAATGGCAATGCGCAACTGACGACAATATTAAAAGATGCCAATATATCAGAAAGGAGATTGCAACAAAGGTTTCATGATGCAATAGGGTATGGCCCCAAATTATTTGTAAGGCTGAACCGTTACCATAATGCATTGAAGCAGCTAAATAAACACACTACAGCAAGCCTTACAGATATTACTTATGACAACCATTACTTTGATCAGTCACATTTTATAAAAGATTTTACCTGCTTTAGTGGTATTAGCCCTAAGAGGTACCAGATAGAGCAACACCTGTTGAATGACCTTATGGTAGCCAACCTGTAGCTACTCCAGAAAATACCTTACCATACACTCCTTCAGCATATGCTCCTGTTCTTTAATGCCGGTTATGGCAACCCTGTCCACTTCGGTAAAATGTGGCCAGCCCTCCTCATCCACCCCATCAAAGACGTAATAGCCTAATTGGCTAAGCAGGGTACAAACGGCTATATGCATCAGGTCCTGCTTCTGCTCCTTTGTATATTTATTGCGGGGAAAACGGCCCAGCTCGTTGACCCCTATCAGAAACAGGATGCCCTCCATATCTGGCACTTTGCCAAAACGCTCGTGCAGTTTATGCTCTACTTCTATCCACTTCTGTGCAAAATTTTCCATGTATTTATCAGCTATCAGTGCGCGAATTTACATTTTTCTCGGTATGGCAAACGCGAATACCTTAGTATTGCTGATGCCGGAGGGGGTATTTCTCTATAAAAACGTTAAATGTAACGGCACACGCTAATTATTTTCAGCAGCATTATTATTTTTGGACACCTTAATTTTATAAACGTAGGCATATATGGAGATCACTACATCATCACCTGATATACGCGAACTGAACGAACGCATACACCAGCAGAGCGCTTTCATAGACCTGCTGATGATGGAGTTGAATAAGGCAGTAGTAGGCCAGAAGCATATGGTAGAGCGCTTGCTGGTAGGGCTGCTGGCCAATGGCCACGTACTGCTGGAAGGGGTGCCCGGGCTTGCCAAGACCCTTGCCATTAAATCGTTGGCAGCGGCCATACACGCCCGTTTTGCCCGCATACAATTCACCCCAGACCTGTTGCCGGCCGATGTGCTGGGTACTATGGTGTACAATCCGCAGTCGCACGAATTTGCAGTGCGCAAAGGGCCCATATTCTCCAACTTTATACTGGCCGATGAAATAAACCGCGCTCCCGCCAAGGTACAGAGCGCCCTACTGGAAGCCATGCAGGAACGCCAGGTAACTATAAGCGACCAAACTTACAAGCTGGAAGAACCCTTCCTGGTACTCGCCACCCAGAACCCCATAGAGCAGGAAGGCACTTATGAACTACCAGAAGCCCAGGTAGACCGTTTTATGCTGAAGGTCATTATCACCTATCCTAAAAAGGAGGAGGAGCGCAACATCATCCGTTATAACCTGAACCCGGAAGGAATGGCTAAAATAAACCCGGTAGTAAGTACTGAAGATATAATAAGGGCACGCCACCTGGTACGCGAGGTGTATATGGACGAAAAGATAGAAAAGTATATAATTGACATCGTATTTGCCACCCGTTTCCCCGGCGACTATAAGCTGGCTAAGCTGAAACCGCTTATCAGCTATGGTGCATCGCCCCGCGCCAGCATCAGCCTGGCGCTGGCAGCCAAGGCCTATGCTTTCATTAAGCGCCGTGGCTATGTGATACCTGAAGATATACGCGCCATATGCCATGATGTGATGCGCCACCGCATAGGCCTCACTTATGAGGCCGAAGCAGA
The DNA here is from genome assembly GCA_013815385.1 of Taibaiella sp. GTDB lineage: Bacteria > Bacteroidota > Bacteroidia > Chitinophagales > Chitinophagaceae > JACDGL01. The sequence continues at coordinate 21,153 of JACDGL010000011.1, forward strand.
GAACGTAACCAGCGAGCAGATACTGAACGAGATACTGAATGTGGTAGAGGTGCCATAAACCAGTATTATTATCAATGATCTTCATTTTTGAAAGTGTCCTTATCCATAACGATAAAGGGCACTTTCATTTTATCTATATTTGCCGCCTGATAAACGCACACAATGCTACCGATACAACTATTCAGGCAAAACAAAGACCTGGTACTGCAAGGACTGAAGAAAAAGAACTTTAAGGAGCCGGAACTGGTAGATAAGATAATAGACCTGGATGAGCGCCGCCGCCAGCTACAGGTAGAGAATGATACCATAGCGGCTACCATCAATGCCGCATCTAAAAGCATAGGCCAGTTGATGGCCAAAGGCAATAAGGAAGAAGCAGCAACACAGAAAACAGCAGTAAGCGCCAATAAAGAAAAAGCAAAGGATATAGCCACCCGGCTGGCTGAGCTGGAAACAGAGTTGCAGGATGCTATTATAAAACTCCCCAACCTGCCGCACAGCAGCGTACCCGCAGGCAAGACACCGGAAGAGAATGAAGTAGTACGCACAGGCGGTACTACGCCCGACCTAGCCGCGCAAAAGCTGCCCCACTGGGAACTGGCCACTAAATACAACCTGATAGATTTTGAGCTGGGAAATAAGATAACAGGAAGCGGCTTCCCTGTGTATATAGACCAGGGCGCCAGATTGCAACGGGCATTGATCACCTACTTCCTTAACTACAATACAGATGCGGGGTATAAGGAATATTACCCGCCTTACATGGTCAACGAGGCCAGCGCTTATGGCACCGGCCAGCTACCTGATAAGGAAGGGCAGATGTACCATGCAACAGTGGACAACTTTTACCTGATACCTACCGCAGAAGTACCTGTAACGAATATATACAGAGATACTATAGTTACAGAACAGGAACTACCGGTAAAAATGACAGCGTATACACCATGCTTCCGCCGGGAGGCAGGATCTTATGGCAAGGATGTGCGTGGGCTTAACCGCCTACACCAGTTTGATAAGGTAGAGATAGTACAGCTATCCACCCCTGATAAAAGCTATGACGCGCTGGAAGGGATGGTGCAGCATGTAGAGCAACTGATACAGTCATTGGGATTGCAATACCGGATACTGCGTCTTTGTGGTGGTGATATGAGCTTTACATCGGCACTAACATATGACTTTGAAGTGTACAGCGCCGCGCAGGAACGCTGGCTGGAGGTAAGCTCCGTATCGAACTTTGAGAGTTACCAGGCCAACCGTATGAAGATACGCTACAGGGACGGCAGTGGCAAGACCCAACTGGTGCATACGCTTAATGGCAGCTCGCTGGCGCTGCCCCGCATACTGGCCTGTATCCTGGAAAATAACCAGACCCCCGATGGCATTAATATCCCCGGGCCATTACAGGCTTATTTTGGTAAGGCCGTGATAAATTAAGATAACTATCTTTATTACACAATAACTCTCGAACCTATATGATACAACGCTTACAATCTGTATGGATGCTGCTTGCAGCCCTGCTATGCGCCTGTCTTTTTCTGGTGGATTTTTATTCCTTTCATAGCATGGTCAATGGCGTGGATACCGTGAGCCATGTGCGTATCAATGATTTTTATCCCGGGTTGCTTCTGGCACTCGTGGTTATCCTTTTGCCCCTGGTAGCCATATTCATGTACAGCAACCGGAAAAGGCAAATTACCATGCTGGTAATGAACCTGCTGGTGCTGATAGGCTTTGTATCCCTAATGTTCATGCATGTAAATAACATGACCACAACGATGGCTCCCGTTACTAATGGCAACTATGGGGCCGGCGCTATAATACCTGTAGTATGCATCATCCTGATGATAATGGCACTGCGCGGCGTGCGTAAGGACGAAAAACTGGTGAGGTCGCAGGACAGGCTGAGATAGTAGCTTACTTATCCAGATTAAACTTCACACCAATGCATATCCCAACATTGCTGAAGGGCAGAGAATAAGCATATCTGGAGGTGCCATTACTATTTGTATTCAGTGTATAAGAATAGGTGGATGTGGTTTGATATTGCGCTGATATTTGGGATGCATAGCTACCCTTACTATTACCTGTAGCACCGTTATATGAAGCAGAAGTCAGCACCTCCTGCTTAGGTACCAATCCTAAGGAAAGCATATTTACTTCTGTATATACCTCTAACCTTGGTAGTTCTTTACTGATTCCGATCGCTGCGGCATACCCCACTGTGAAATTGAATGTTTTCGTGTAGGTGTATCCTAATGTTCTAATAGCTCCAGTGCCAGGCTCATTTGTATATTCATGCACTTCTTCCAACTGCGAACGTACGGGAAGTACTATACCCACTTTAGTGTATAAGTTTATGTTTTCGCCTCCGGTTTGTATTATCAGTGAAGGAATTAAAAAAACAGGAGTTTTTGCTTTTCGCGTATTTGTTGTTGTACTTGGAATAGCATTAACCGTATCATGATAGTATGTTGCAGTATAGGATGTATTGCTCAATCCAATATTAGCAATAAGTTCAACGCCTACATGTTTATTAAACATTCCTCCAAACCCAATAAATCCTTGAATGCCGGAAGAGAAAGATGCTTTTTTAATATCATAAGAATATTGCCCATTACTTTGTGTAGTTTCTGAACCACTAAAAAATCCACCACCGCTATATGTCTGTCCTGCCTGTGGAAATGCCTGGCCAATTCCCGAGCGAATAAATATTTTAATCTTATTATCAGTTACATGCTCTTTCTTAGTATAGTGCTTATTATCAAAATCTATTCTTGCAGATTGAGCGTTTGATAAGAGCGGTAATAATATAGTTAATAAACTAAGAGTTGTTTTACGCATTTTGTCTAAGGGGTTATTTTATATAGAAGGTTAAGCCAAGATTGATACCCATATTACTAAATGGTATAGAATAAGATGCCTGCTGGGTGCTATTGTATGTGCCGCTAAAACCATATTGAATGGCAGTACCAACATTTGGATTGGTAGCTGTAGCCCCATCAAGTGTATGTGCGGTTATCTTTAATTCCTTTGCGAATAATGACAGGGATAATACATTGAACTCACCCCACAGCATTACGTTTTTAGATACTTTATAGCTTACTCCCGCAGCGCCTGCAAAACCAACGGAGAACTGTGTAGACACTGTACCCTGAATATCTTCGTGCGCTGCAGAGCTGCTCTGATATATGCTTTCCTGCTCCTCATAAATCTTTACATGTACCGGCAGTGCAATACCTATGCGCCCATACACATCCAGCTTAGCAAGATTAGTACGGTATGCCAATGATGGAGTAAGCAATACGGGGAACTTTGCATAGCGGGTTAGCTTTTCATTTACCAGGTATGCACCGTTGAAGCTTTTTATGTTCTGAAGATCACAGGAATATTTAACCGGGGCTATGCCGAAATTACCTTCCAGTTCCAGGGCTATATGACTGTTAAGAGCATAGCCAACGGATACGATACCCTTGAACCCCGAAGAGAATGATGCCTTTTTAGCACTGTAAGAGATAATGCTATCATATGCAGTAAAAGTGGAAAAGACCTCACTGCCACTATAGGGTACATTGTGACGGTCCAGTGTTTGGGCTGCCTGCGGAAAGGCATACCCTACGCCAGCCCGTACATACCATTTCTGTGCAATTGAATTAAATGCTATCAGCAAAAAAAACACTGCAAATAATAATTTTCTCATACCGGATATTTAGTGTTCTTAACTATTATTTACGCTGTTTCATAGCAGCTTCTATCTCTTCGGCAGTAATTGGTATCCCTTTAAAAAGATCTATGTTGCCGTTTTTGGTGATCCATATATTGTTCTCTATACGGATGCCCATCTGCTCTTCCTCTATGTAAATGCCGGGCTCTATGGTAAATAGCATCCCTTCTTTTATCTCTTCTGTGCGGGTACCTACATCATGCACATCAAGACCCAGGTGATGCGAAACGCCATGATAAAAATATTTACGGTATGCGGGATTAGCAGGATCCTGATTTTTAATATCTGCCTTACTGAGCAATCCTATATTCAGTAATTGCTTCTCCATCTCCTCATTTATCTTATTCACATAATCAGGGAAAGTGATACCGGGCTTCAGTATTTTTTTGCCATAGTTGTGTACTGCCAGGCATGCGTTATAACCTTCTTTCTGGCGCTTGGTAAACTTACCGCTTACTGGGATAGTACGCGTAAGGTCTGCATTATAATTAGCGTATTCAGCGCCAAAATCCATCAGGAGGAGCTCGCCACTTTTGCACTCTTCACGGTTATCAATATAATGTAGCACACGTGCCCTATCACCCGATGCTATGATACAATCATAAGCATGGCCAGTGGCACGGTTACGAAGAAACTCATGGGTTATCTCCGCTTCTATCTCGTACTCCATTACGCCCGGCTTCACAAACCGCAGCACCCTGTCAAAAGCCTTGTGGGTAATATCCACCGCATGCTGTACTACTGCTATTTCTTCTTTTGTCTTTACGGCGCGCAGCTCTTTTATGATACGGGCAGCACGCTCATATTTATGCAGCGGGTAGCGCTTCATAACATCATGCACAAAGTAAAGATCAGTACGGTACAGTTCTGTATCCAGGCGATCGTTCTCATTCGTATTAAGGTATACGGTATCCGCATTGTGCATCATTACCTGCAGCATAGCGTCTATCCCTTCCAGCCATTGTACATTCTTAATGCCCGATATGGCAGTACCTTCATCTTTGCGCAATTTATGGCCCACCCATTTCTCCAGAAGGTCATTAGGTTGCAGCAAAACCAGCACTTCACGGGCTGTATGGTCAGGATTATCCGGATAGAGGATAACCATTGTCTTTTCCTGTACCACTCCACTCAGCCATACCACATCAGAGTTTGCCTTGTAAGTATAAGCACCATCACCATTTTTTGGGAATATGGGATTAGCAGGAAATATAGCTATAGAATTTGGCGCCATTTTTTTTACAAATCGCTGCCTGTTATGGTGGTAGATGGATGAATCCAGTTGATCGTACTTCATATTCTTGAATAATATAGCGGTGAAGTTAAGAAAGGTATTAAATAAAACAGGAGTACTACCTGACAACTATTTGCGGCGCGCTTCTATTGCATCACTAACTGCAAGCAGCATATTATAGGGCAATCGCAGATCTTCCTTACTTACTACATCATACCTGCCCAGGGGCGACCATGCCATGAAAAACCTTGGGAAGTCTTTTATATTGACTTCATAATACATACCATCTTTTCTTAATTGGGGTATAACAATCGCTAAAAACGATTTACCATCGAATGAAATATGCGTAGAAAAATTACTTGCCATACCTTGTAAAATTAACCGATAGAATAACTTAACACAAAAATTATTCGCTTTCCGCCAACGTTTAGCGTTAAATTTGCGTCTATATAGATAATACCAGAAAACACTCTTATTTCACTTATACCCCACTTGAAATGAATATTGGATTTTCCATCAAAACCATCAGGCGCCAGCTTGGTGTAACGCAACATGAACTGGCTGAAAAATGCCATTTATCACAGACTTCTCTATCACAAATAGAAACCGGCATAAAAAGGCCTACACAAAAGACACTAAAAAAGATCTGCACTGTATTGGGTATCCCGGAATCACTGGTGTATATACTTGCCATACAGGATACAGATGTACCCACCAGCAAACGCCGTATATATGATATGCTCTTCCCCTCTATTAAAAGCCTTGCGCTGCAAATAGTTGGTGATGAGAACTTATCTATATTGCGCCAGGCACAGGTAGCCTGAGAATTATTGTCACGACTTTTGGAAAGGATATCGTTAAGGTTTCTTACAACACCTCTATCTGGTTGTGCAGCAGATCGGTCAGCTCATCTCGTTTTCTTATCAACATTGCCTTGCCGTCTTTCAGCAGCACTTCTGCCGGGCGGAAACGGGAATTGAAATTGCTGCACATTTCGTAGCCATAAGCGCCTGCATTGTAGAATACCAGCATGTCTCCTTCGCGCACTTCGTGCAGCACCCTATCCCATGCAAAGGTGTCTGTTTCGCAGATGTTGCCCACTACTGTATATATCCGTTCGGCACCAGAGGGATTTGATATGTTGGCTATGCGATGGTAGGCATCGTAAAACATAGGGCGTATCAAGTGATTGAACCCCGAATTGACCCCTACAAATACGGTGGCTGTAGTTTGCTTTATCACATTGGCCTTTACCACAAAATACCCACACTCGCTCACCATGTATTTGCCGGGCTCGAACCAAACTTCCAGTGTGCGGTTGTATTCTCTTTCAAATTCTTTTACTGCCTCTGTAAGCCTTGCGCCCAGCGAGTCTACATCTGTTTCATGTTCGTCGTCTTTATAAGGCACTTTAAAGCCACTACCCAGGTCTATAAATTCAATACCCGGAAAGTTGACCGCAATATTGAACATGATCTCCAGGGCCTGCATAAAGACGTTTACATCCTTTATCTCGCTGCCTGTATGCATATGAAGGCCCTGTACATGCAGGTTCGTCGTCTTTACAATACGCTCTATATGCCGTACCTGGTGTATGGAAATACCAAACTTGCTATCTATATGACCTGTAGATATTTTGTAATTGCCACCTGCCTCTATATGCGGATTGATGCGGATACAAACAGGATAGCTATGGCCAAACTTATTGCCAAACTGCTCCAGGATAGAGATGTTATCTATATTTATATTGACCCCAAGCGCCTGCGCAGCCAATATCTCGTTAAAATCTACACAGTTGGGTGTAAATAGTATCCGGCCGGGCTCAAAACCAGCCTTGAGGGCTATCTGCACTTCGTTAATGCTGACACAATCTACAGAGGCGCCCAGGTCTTTTATGTACCGGAGGATATTAATATTAGTGAGCGCCTTGCACGCATAGAAGAAACGTGTAGGATGCCCGCTGAAAGCATTCTTTAATTTATTGTATTGCTCCGCTATTTTCTCCGCATGATAAATATATACAGGAGTACCATACTCATGGGCAATAGCAATAAGTTGCTCGCCGGAAACAGATGAATTCATAGAGGCGCGAAATTAAATAAACATCCGCTATCTAAAGCATAAAATATACTTTATGGCAATTGGCGCCCTGAAATAATATCATCTACAACTAAAGGGTCAAGCAAAGTAGTAGTATCGCCCAGGTTTTTTGTTTCACCTTCTGCTATTTTACGAAGTATGCGGCGCATTATTTTTCCGCTGCGTGTTTTTGGCAATCCCTTTACAAATTGTATCACATCGGGGCGGGCTATGGGGCCTATTATGCCTGCTACAGTAGCATTTATGTTCTTACAGTTCTCGTCACTGGTGTCTGTATGCGCATCAACTATTACATAGGCGTATATTCCCTGCCCTTTTATATCGTGCGGGTAGCCTACTACTGCACTTTCCAGCACGCCGGTATGACTGTTAATTGCATTCTCTACCTCTGCAGTACCTATTCTATGGCCACTTACATTCAGCACATCATCTACCCTGCCGGTAATGCGGTAGAAACCTTTTTCATCACGGTAGCAGCCATCGCCCGTGAAATACATATTATCGTAAGCAGCAAAATAGGCCGACCTGCATCGTTCATGGTCACCATACGTGGTACGGATAATAGATGGCCATGGGAAACGGATGCACAGGTTGCCGCTTACCTCATTACCCTCCTGCACAGTGCCTTTTTCATCAACTATTACCGGCTGCACACCTGGTAGCGGCAGGGTAGCATAGCCGGGTTGCGATGGTGTAATGCCTGCTATATTGGCTATCATTATGCCGCCGGTCTCGGTTTGCCACCAGGTATCTGTAATAGGGCATCTGCCCATGCCTATATGCTCATCATACCAATGCCAGGCCTCTTCATTGATCGGCTCGCCCACTGTACCTAATACCTTCAGTGAACTGAGGTCTTTACCCTGCAGCGGAGCTGTTCCATAGGCCATCAGGCTGCGGATAGCTGTAGGGGCTGTGTAGAGAACGTTGACCTTGTGCTTATCTACAATATCCCACATCCTGCCGGCATCGGGCCAGGTAGGGATACCTTCGAACATCAATACCGATGCACCGGCACATAAAGTGCCGTAAACGATATAGGTATGCCCTGTTATCCAGCCTATATCGGCAGTGCAAAAGAAAATATCACCCGGGTTATATTGGAATACATTTACAAACGAATAGGTAGTATAGACCATATAGCCGCCACAGGTATGTACCACCCCCTTGGGCTTACCTGTGGAACCAGATGTATAGAGTATGAACAAGGGATCTTCCGCATCCATCTCTTCTGCAGGCACCTTAACTGCTTCGTCCTTATTTATTTCCGAAAGCAGATCGTCCCACCAAACGTCGCGACCTCCTATCATACTTACAGGTGTATGGGTGCGTTTGCAAACGATCACTTTTTTTACAGAGGGGCAAGTAACCAAAGCCTCATCTACCAGGCTTTTCAGCGCAATATCTTTAGCCCCCCTAAAAGCACCATCGCAGGTGATCACATATCCAGCCTGTGCATCCTGTACACGGTCTGCTATGCTTCGTGCGCTAAAGCCACCAAATATTACCGAATGTATGGCCCCTATGCGCGCGCATGCCAGCAAGGCAACCGGCAACTGCGGTATCATGCCCATGTATATACATACCCGGTCGCCTTTCTTTACACCCATGCCGCGTAGTGCCTGCGCGAAGCAACAGACCTGCTGATGCAACAGCGCATAGCTGATATGCTGAGAAGGCTCAGCGGGGTCATTGCTTTCCCATATTATTGCGGTAGTATCACCATTAGCGGAGAGATGCCTGTCAAGGCAATTTTCAGTAATATTCAGCTTACCGTTTATGAACCATTTTACATCAGGTTTTCTAAAGTCCCATTCCAGCACCTTATCCCATTTTTTTCGCCAGGTAAAGGTATCGGCTACTGACTCCCAGAACCCTTCCGGATCGGCAACACTTTTTTGCCATGCTTTCCGGTAATCATCATAATTATTTATTCGAAATGAGGAGGTCATTAGTTAATATATTGAGTGTCACCTACATACAGCAAACATAGGATATGTGTTAAATAATGGCTAATTTAGTATATTACTTTTACACCCCTATACCCACCTATGTGTAAATTATACACCCCCATCATTTTCTTTTTATTGGCACTAGCCCTGCCTGCAAGGGCGCAGCTCACAGCAAATTTTACTACCGACCCCAGCCCCGCAACAGGATGTGCTCCACTAATAGTACAATTTAATGATGCCTCTACCGGCACTAGCAGCCATACTACCTACTCATGGGACCTATCTGTTGCTACATCCACAGCGCAGAATCCATCTACTACTTTCAGCACACCGGGTACTTACACTATAAAACTGACCATAACTGATGGCACTACCTCCAGTTCTAAAACAATAACTTCTTGTGTAACGGTATATGCCCCGCCAACAGTAAATTTTACTGCATCGCCGCGTACCGGCTGCCCCTGCCTTAATGTGAATTTCTCTGATGCATCTACCCCTAACTCACCGGGTACCGCTACCTACAGGTGGGATTTTAATGACGGAACATCATCTACCAGCCAGAACCCAACCAAATGCTTCCCAACCGGCTATCATAAAATAGGCTTACAGGTAACTAATGGCAATGGTTGCGTAGCATCAGCTGTTAAGGACTCGTTCATCTATGTATTTGGCAAACCAACAGCAGTGTTCAGCGCGAGCAATACTCATTTTTGCCGCCCTACTGCAACTGCCAGTTTTCTGAACAGTTCAAGTGGTGGCATTGGCACTTTGCATTATAACTGGAATTTCGGCGACCTGGGCACATCTACCGGTACCACCCCTACACATGATTATTTAACCACAGGCACGTTTACGGTAAGCCTTGTGGCTACAGACAGCAATGGGTGTAAAGATACCGCGGTAAAAAATGCCTATATAAATGTACACAAGCCCACAGCAAGCTTTACCGGGCCTACCAGCGGATGCGCAAAGGATAGCATCACCTTCACCAATACGTCCACCGGGGGTTTCTCCTCCAGCACATGGTATTTTGGAGCAGCAGGTACCGCCAGTAGTACTGACGGAACATTTGCGTTCCCATCATCAGGTACCTACCAGGTGAAACTTGTAGTATTTGATGGGTATTGCTACGATACGGCTACGAAGAACATCACGATCACTGCATTACCGACAGCACATTCCGCACATACACCCCTATATCCGTGTGACAGTCCTCAAACTATAAACTTTACAGGCACCGGCGGCACCACCTATACCTGGGACTATGGAGACGGATACAGCGGTACCGGCAGTACACCCTCGCATACCTATGGTACATACGGCATATTTTATCCGGTTGTAACTGCAACAAGCAGTGCCGGATGCAAGGGTAGCTATATGGATACTGTGGCTATATACGACATAAACCAGATAATAATAAGAACAACGCCACGGGATAAGGGTTGTGCGCCACTCACAATAACTTTCTCAGCTAACGTTGTTACTAGCATCCCATTCTTTGGCATATATCCCTATTATTATAGTTTTTCCTGGGATTTTGGCGATACTCATTCTGGCTCCGGTTTTACTATAGCACATACATTTGTTGATACCGGCGTATTCACAGTAACGCTTACCGTCACTACTATAGGAGGTTGTGTGAAGACACAAACTATCCCTATATATGTAGGTGACCATCCTACTGCAGGCTTTACTGCACTTGATACTTCCTGTGCCGACAGGTTAATAAACTTTGTGAATACATCTACCCACGCCGAAAACTATGTGTGGGACTTCAAAGACAATAGTGTGCCCTATTATTCCAAAAATGTTTTACATGGCTTTTCAGATTCCGGCACCTATAATGTAACCCTTGTTGCCTATTACCATGGCTGCCCTGATACCTTTAGAAAAAAAGTAAATATTTTATTGCCTCATACCTTTTTCTTAGATTCAACTTTATGTCCTCCTAATTCCAGGCTAACAATCTATTTTAATGATACAGGTTCTGTAGGATTGGACCACTTTACATGGTACTTTGGCGATGGCGACAGTGCGGTAAATATATCCAAGGTGCCACATACTTATGCGGGCTATGGCATTTACTATACTAAATTGGTAGGCATTAATTATGCTACCGGATGCTGGGATACTTCCGTATTAACATTAAACGTGGTAAACCCCAAATTAACGATTAAGGCATTGACCGATACTAATATATGTGTCAATACACCTATTACATTTACCTCGTTACTTATAGATAGTGCAACCGGAAATATTCTTACCCCAATAGGATGGGGATGGAGTATTCAGGATACTGCATTAAAAGGAATAGGTACTAACAGTCCCACAATCACAGATACATTTAGAAAGAGAGGGTGCTATACAATACTTTTATCTGTAGAAGATCAGGATAGGTGTGGAGATACAGTTTCAAGGCAACACTATGTAACAGTGGGCAAACCTACCGCAGGATTTAAGGCTACACCTCTTACGGGTTGCACACCACTTAATGTAACCTTTACCGACACCAGCAAAGATGTACCCTGTGCTAACATTGCAAAACGGATGTGGGACTTTGGTACGGGCGATACCGCTATTACCGGTAATGCCACCAAAAGCTATACCTATAAATACAGGGGCCGAGACTCTGTAAGCCTGATAGTGGTGGATAATATAGGGTGTAAGGACACCGTGAAAAAGCTAAAATACATCGTCCCACTTAAGCCTATTGCCAATTTTACTGTAAGCAATCCACACCCCTGTAAATGGGAAAGGATCTATTTCAGTAATGGCAGCACAGTAGATACAGCGTACGATACGCTTTCCACTTACTACTGGACGTTTGGCGATGGCGATACCTCCACGCTATTTGAACCCAACCACGCTTATAAGGATACGGGCAAATACAATGTGACCCTGATAGTAAAGGATGTACATGGCTGCCGGGATACTATAAAGAAGACCGGCTATATTACTATTACCGGCCCGCGGGCCTCGTTTACTATCGATGATTCTGTAAAAATATGTACCCCTCTTTTTGTGCAGTTTACTAGTACCTCTACCGGTGCCAGCAGCTATACATGGGATGTAGGCGATGGCACAACTCCCCTGTATATTGCCGCCCCCAGTCACTTATACGGCACTACCGGTTATTTTACCGTAAAGCTGGTTGTTGCTGATGTGATAGGCTGTAAGGATACGGCCATCGGGCATGTGAATATCTATGGCTATTCAGGCGGCCTCAGTTATTTCCCAGATTCAGGCTGTGCGCCGCTGTTTGTAAATTTTGCGGCAAGTGTCAGCAATGCGCCTATTATCATCTGGGATTTTAATGATGGTTATACACAAAGCCTGATAGGTACTACCAGTACTACCCATACTTATAAAACACCCGGTGCGTATGTGCCTAAACTGATACTAAGCGATGGCAAGGGTTGTAAAGGATCGAACTCAGGGCTGGATACTATAAAAGTGGATGGCATAATAGCTGGGTTCAAAACATCACCGCCATGCATCGGCAGTACCGTCACATTCTACGATACATCGCATAGCCTGTTCTCTAAAGAGACTGCATGGAGCTGGAACTTTTATGACAGCGGTATCACCAGCACGCTACAGAACCCTTCTAAATATTATGATTCTGCCGGCACCTTCCAGGTAAGCCTTATAGTTACTAACGCACATGGCTGTAAGGACACCCTGCAGGATAGCGTTGTTATCTACAACTTACCTGTAATTGATGCAGGAAATGATACCGTGATCTGCCTGAACGATGCGGCCACGCTTATGCCCGCAGGAGGGGTATCTTATAGCTGGTCTCCCGCTACTGACCTTAGCTGTACCAGCTGTACACATCCCCAGGCAAATCCAAAAAAACCATTTACCTATACCGTAACCGGTACTGATGTACATGGCTGTAAGAATACAGATACTGTGCATATAGGTATTAAAACAAAAGCAACAGGTATGGTGGATAGTGCAGGCGACCTCTGCCAGCAACTGGGTGAATACCTGCGTGCATACGGCGCACATGATTACACATGGATACCGTCTACCGGCCTCAGCAATCCGGATACATCTAATCCTTATGCATCTCCTAACACAACCACAGATTACATTGTTATTGGCCGTGAAGGAAGTTGTATACCAGACACCAGTTACGTAACAGTTGTAGTACATCCCAAACCTAAGGTACATGCCAGTGGGGCGCAGACGATAATAGAGGGCAGCAAGGCACAGTTACAGGCTACGGGCACTTATGTAACCAGTTATGAATGGTCGCCTGCCGCTTCGCTTACGTGTAGTACTTGCTCCAATCCACTGGCTTCACCAGTTACCAGTACTACCTACACGGTGGTGGGCATATCAGATTTCGGCTGCAAGGATACGGATGCCGTGACGGTGAAAATAATATGCGATAAGAGCCAGGTATTCATTCCCAACTCCTTTACCCCAAATGGCGATGGGCAGAATGATGTATTCTATCCACGCGGCGTAGGCATTACAAAAGTGATCTCGTTCCGTATATACAACCGGTGGGGCGAAATGATATTTGAAAAAGATAATGTGGATATAAATGATGCATCATCAGGATGGGGCGGCGACTATAAAGGCGCGCAGCAGGGGCCGGGCGTATATGTATATACGATGGACGCGCTTTGTGAAAACGGACAGCAGATAAGCTGGAAAGGGGATGTAACCATCATCAGGTAAAATCTAAAACGATGAAAAATTTTTATTATCAATTTATACTATCCGGACTGCTGCTGATGTCATTACAATGCAGCGCCCAGGACTTGCACTTTTCACAGTTCTATGAAACAGCCATATTGCGCAATCCTGCGCTTACAGGAGTGTTCACAGGAGATTATAAGGTAGGGGTTATGTACCGCAACCAGTGGAGCAGCATCAGCAACCCTTACCAGACAGGATTAGTGAGTGCAGAAGCCAGGAACAATGTTGGAAATGCAAATGACTTTGTGAGCTATGGCATGGTAGCTTACTTTGACAGGGCAGGAAGCATAGACCTGCAAACACTTGCAGTGTACCCAGCTATCAGCTATAACAAGTCTATTAACGATAACCATAGTTCATTTATCTCTGTAGGTTTTACGGGCGCTTATATGCAAAACAGCTTTGCAGCCAATAAGGCAACTTTTAATAACCAATACCAGAATAACTCTTACAACCCGGCCAATGCAACCGGTGAAACGCTGCCTACCCCTCACATTTATAACTGGGATATGGGTGCCGGTGTGGCATTCAATACGAGTGCGGGGTCTAACAATGAATTTACCTATATAATCGGCGCATCCGGTTATCACTTCTCTACACCTCAAAACTCATTCTATAAGAATGCGGCGATAACACTGCAGATGCGCTGGAATGTAAATGGCGGACTGAGTTGGCAGATAAATGAGACATATAGCCTGCTGTTGCAGGCCAACTATCTGCAGCAGGGGCAGTACAAAGAAATAATGGCTGGCGGTTTGCTTAGCTGGACGCAACGCGAGCAAGGATCGGAAGCAGTAGCCTTTGGCCTGGCAGGAGGATTCTTTTACCGATATGATGACGCTATAGTGCCAGTGGTAAAGATCAAGTATAAGGACTATTCATTCGGGGTGAGTTACGATGTAAATATTTCTACGCTAAAAGCTGCCAGTGTAATGCGTGGCGGCTACGAAATATCTGTGTTCAAAACAGGAATATTCAGTAATGCCTCCCAGGACAGAGGGAAAACTATATGTCCCACTAATTTCTTTTAGTTAAATAGTAATGGAGCAACTTATAGAAACTGAAAGGTTGATAATAAGGCATCTCATGCCCACTGATGAAAAAGGCATGTTCCTGATGGATACCAATGCAGCAGTGCATAAATACCTCGGTAATCATCCTTTGAAAACCCTTGAAGAGGTGAGGAAGGTGATACAGTTTGTGAGGCAGCAATATACAGATCTGGGTATAGGCCGCTGGGCAGTGCTTGAAAAAGAAACTAATGAGTTTGTTGGCTGGACAGGTTTTAAATATATGCAAGACATGGTCAACAAGCACGTTGACCACTATGATTTCGGGTACAGGCTCCGGCAGGAATTCTGGGGTAAAGGGTATGCTACCGAATCTGCACTTGCAGCATTAAAGTATGGCATAACTACATTGCGGCTAAAAGACATCTATGCAATGACCGATATAGATAATCTTGCATCGCGGCATGTGCTAGAAAAAATAGGATTCACTCTGGTGGAGATATTTAAATACGATGCCGAACCCACCTGGAGAGAACCGGATGCACCTACAACATGGTACGAGTATAAACAGTGATAATGATAAGGATAGCAGACCAGTGGAGATTTCATTACCATTGATTGATACAGAAATTATTCAAAAAAAGAGACCCGCACAAGGCGGGTCTCTTCAATATTGGGAAGTTGATGATTAATAATCCATACCCATGCCACCTGGCATACCACCTGGTGCACCACCGGCAGTTTTAGGTTCCGGCTTATCAGCAACTACACACTCTGTAGTCAGCAACATACCAGCTATAGAAGCAGCGTTCTCAAGAGCTACGCGGCTTACCTTAGTAGGATCTATAACACCGGCACTCATCATATTTTCATATGTTTCTGTGCGGGCATTAAAACCATAATCACCTTTATTTTCACGTATCTTCTGGATAATGATAGAACCCTCAAGACCAGCGTTAGCAACTATCTGGCGCAGTGGTTCTTCAACTGCACGGCGTATGATAGCTACTCCTGTTTTTTCATCGTTGTTCAGTGTCTTTACATTTTCCAATGCATCTATAGCACGGATGTAAGCAACACCGCCACCGGGTACTATACCTTCTTCTACAGCAGCACGCGTAGCATGCAGCGCATCGTCTACACGGTCTTTCTTTTCTTTCATTTCCATTTCAGTAGCGGCACCTACGTACAGTACTGCAACACCACCGCTTAGCTTAGCAAGGCGTTCCTGTAGTTTTTCACGATCGTAATCGCTTGTAGTAGATTCTACCTGAGACCTGATCTGGTTAACGCGGGCAGTGATATTCTCTTTTTCGCCTTTACCACCTATTACAGTAGTATTGTCTTTATCTATCATTATGCTTTCAGCCTGTCCCAGGTAAGCCATAGAGGTATTTTCCAGCTTATAACCCTGTTCTTCACTGATCACTGTACCACCGGTCAGTGCAGCTATATCCTGCAGCATTTCCTTGCGGCGGTCACCAAAGCCGGGAGCTTTTACAGCAGCTATCTTCAATGAACCACGCAGTTTATTTACCACCAGGGTAGATAGTGCTTCACCATCTACGTCTTCTGCAATTATCAGCAGTGGGCGGCCGCTCTGCACTACACTTTCCAGTATTGGCAAAATATCTTTCAGTGTGCTTACTTTCTTTTCATAGATAAGGATGTAAGGGTTCTGAAGTTCTACCTGCATCTTCTCTGTATTGGTAACAAAGTAAGCACTCAGGTAACCGCGATCAAATTGCATACCTTCTACTACATCTACTGTAGTATCAGTGCCTTTTGCTTCTTCTACGGTTATTACACCTTCGTTACCTACCTTAGCCATAGCCTGTGCTATCAGCTTGCCTATTTCTGCATCGTTGTTGGCAGATATAGATGCTACCTGTTCTATTTTTTTATTGTCGTTACCAACCTTCTCAGACTGTGACCTCAGGTTTTCAACAATAGCAGTTACCGCTTTGTCTATACCACGTTTCAGATCCATAGGGTTAGCGCCGGCTGCTACGTTCTTCAGGCCTTCGTTAATGATGCTCTGTGCCAGTACTGTAGCAGTAGTAGTACCATCGCCCGCCATATCAGCAGTCTTAGAGGCTACTTCCTTCACCATCTGTGCACCCATATTTTCAATCGGGTCTTCCAGGTCTATTTCCTTAGCTACAGTTACACCATCTTTAGTAACACTTGGTGCACCAAATTTCTTTTCTATAACCACATTGCGGCCCTTAGGGCCCAGAGTTACTTTTACTGCGTCTGCTAAAATATCAACGCCGCGTTTCATACGGTTACGTGCGTCTATATTAAAAAATAATTGCTTTGCCATTGTTTTTGTTTTTAACTACCCTGCTCAGGCAGGAAGATTATTAAAGTTTTAAGATCAGTTTATCTGGGATATATTAAATAACAGCCAGGATATCACTTTCGCGCATAATGAGGAAATCATCGCCTTCCAGTGATATTTCTGTACCGGCATATTTGCCATATAATACAGTATCACCTGTTTTTACAGTCATTGGTTCATCCTTTTTACCAGGGCCTGCTGCTATAACAGTGCCACGTTGTGGTTTTTCTTTTGCAGTATCAGGGATAATGATACCACCTGCGGTTTTTTCTTCAGCGGCGGCGGCCTTAACGATCACCCTGTCATGTAGTGGGGTAATGTTTACATTCTGTGCCATAGACTATATTGTTTTATTTGTTTTTAAAGATTTAGAACCTACTAAGGTGCCAGCATCTTTTGTGCCGGGCTGCAAAGGTCGGTCATTTTTGCAGAACAGGGGCAAAGGGATGCATAATTACATAGTACGTCCGGACAATTTTGCATAATACTAATTTATATATATTATGTTTTGGCAGGAGGAAATTGTAAATTTGACACTACTACAACCTCCATTATTTATGAAAAAAATATACACTTTGTTTTCCTTACTGGTCATCAGCCTGGCTTCAAATGCACAGATAGCCAACACCGGCTTTGAAGTATGGCATACACAAACAGTGAGTGGACACACTATAACAGAGCCCAATAATTGGTTCAGCCTTGATTCTCTTATCTATGCAATGGGGCCAACTTTATATCCTAGCGCACACTTCAGCAGCCAGATGTTTCAATCTACCGATGCGCACAGCGGAACTTATTCAGCTAAGCTCATCAGCCGCCAGCAGGATAGCATTGGTATTGCGCCGGGTATACTAAGCAATGCGCAGGCACAGGTAAATATTGCCGTGCTGCTTTCTAATCCGTCCAATCCATTAGCTGCTGTGTATTTTTCAGGGGGTACCAACGTTACACAAAGAATTGCCACATTAAAGACGTGGATAAAATACCTACCCAAAGGCAGTGATATGGGGGAAATAAGAGTAACTGCTTTGGTAGCCGGCACAAGTGGGGATTCTACCATCGGCGTAGGCGATACAACTATAGGTGCAATTAGCAGCTATACGCAAGTAACCGTGAATATTAATTATGCTACCCCTACAATAGTGCCCCAAAAACTACTCATACAATACTTCAGCAGTGCAGCAGCAGGCAGTACACCTACAGATAGCAGTACAATGTATACAGATGAAGCTGCCACTGCATTAGGAATTGAAAACGTACCAGGTGGAGATATAGTAGTATGCTATCCTAACCCTACTAATGGGATGGTACACCTAAACTATAGCGGCAATGAAAAACTGACCTGGCAGATAATGAGCATTAACGGCAGTATTATAAACCAGAAAGAGATAAACGGGAATAGCAGCATAGACCTGACAGGTATGCCGGATGGGCTGTACTTCTATAATATTGCAGACGGGAATAACGCTATAATGCAGAGAGGTAAAATTACCCTGACGAAATAACAAAGTAACTTAAGTAATAGATGGGTGGGCCTAAGGGAATTTTCTTAAAGCCTACCCATTTATTTTTTCTATACGCTCTCTGTAAAGCATTTTTATCAGGCCATCGGCAAGGCCTATTTTAGGCACATATATTTCTTCCGAATTGGCCCATCGCATTATGGCTATGAATATCTGCAATGCGGGTACTATAACATCTGCGCGGTCATCTCGGAACTGGTACAGATGTTTACGGTCTTCCACAGTAGTATAGCTGATCTCTTTAAAATAATCTTTCAGCAGATCGAACGATAATGATTTACCCTCTTTACGTTTAGAGATAGAAAATATTTTATTGATGTTACCGCCCGTACCTATAGCTTCAACAGGTTCATAATCCCGTACATGTGTTTTTATGTACCACTTCATCTGCTCCCATTGCTCGTCGGTCACTTTATTATGCAGTAAGCGTATGGTGCCTATATTAAAGGACTCCTTGAAAATGATATGGTTATTGGCATATAATGTTACCTCTGTGCTACCGCCGCCTACATCTATGTACAGGTAAGACTTATTCAAGATCAGGTTTTCGGCAATGTGGGTTTCATAAATGATATTGGCCTCTTCCTGCCCGGTTATCACTTCTATGTTGATGCCGGTTACTCGCAGCACTTCTTCCAGTATCTTTTTAGCATTTGTAGCATCGCGCATGGCCGATGTGGCACAGGCACGCCACGCTTCTACATTGTATATATTCATCAGGTGCCGGTATGCCTTCAGGGTTTCTATCAGCTTGTTTTTCTTTTCATCACTGATATATCCCTTATCAAACACATCGAACCCCAGGCGAAGGGGAATACGTAGCAGGTTTAGCTTAGTATAGTCAACCGAACCATCTTTGTAAACAGATGTTTCGCTAATTAACAATCTTGCCGCATTAGACCCAATATCAATAGCCGCCAGTATCAATGCTTATATTTTTTATTCCGCAGGTACTCATATATTGCCAGTTGCGAGCGGCGTTCAGGTTCCCCCTCTCCGCGTGGTATATAATCATTCTGCTGTTCATCATCTAATTTACGCCCTTTCACGTTTTCCGCAAGCTGTATATCCAGTATATCTATCAATTCTTTCTTTATTTCCGGATCATTTATCGGGCAGGCAGCTTCTATACGGTGGTCCAGGTTACGCACCATCCAGTCAGCCGATGATATATAGACCAGCGGCTTGCCCTGGTTGTGAAAAACTAATACACGTGCATGCTCCAGGTATTCATCCACAATACTTATGGCTTGTATATTGTCCTTAAACGATTTCCTTTCTGTATAGGCACAGCATATACCCCTTATTATCATTTTCACTTTTACACCTGCATTGGCAGCTTCATATATCTTTCTAACCAAAACAGTATCTACAAGGCTGTTCAGCTTTAGGGTAATGGCAGCAGGCTTTTTTCTTTTAGCTGTTCGTATCTCCTTATTTATCAATGTTATAAAATGCTTTCGCATATTTACCGGGGCTATAGGCAATGTCTTACCGGCCTTCATCATTTCGATCTTTTGGTTTTGTGCCTCCAGAAAATCGAATACCTTGTTTACATCTGTCACAATATTACGCTGGGTGGTAAGCAGGCAATGATCGCCATAATAGCGCGCTGTGTTCTCATTCAGGTTGCCGGTAGATATAAATGCATATTGCTTGGTCCGATTGAACTCGCGCTTCTTTATAACACAAAGTTTCGCATGTACTTTAAAAGCAGGCAACCCGAAAATTACCTTTACCCCTTCTTCCTCCAGGCGTTCTTTCCATATCATATTCGCCTGTTCATCAAATCGCGCCCTCAGCTCCAGCACTACAGTTACGGTTTTACCATTACGTACCGCATTGATAAGCGCGTTCACGATCTTCGAATTTTTAGCCAGCCTGTAGCAGGTTATTCTTATACTCTGTACAAAAGGGTCTATCGCCGCCTCACGCAGCAGGTCTATAATACTATCAAAAGAGTGGTAAGGGAAGTGAAGCATTACGTCGCGCTTCTCTATCACGCTCATTATACGTACAGGTTGCTTCAGTAATGGATGTACAAAGGGCTTATTCCTTACCTCCAGATCAGCAAATACATTGGAAGGGAAATTGATAAAATCCTTAAAATTGTGGATGCGCCCGCCAGGTATCAGGTTATCTTTTTTCGATAAGTTAAGGCGCTGTATCAGGTAATTAAGAAGCGAAGGGTCTATATGACGATCAAAGACAAACCGCGTGGCGCGTCCTGTCCTGCGTTTACGCAATCCCTTTTCTATTTCATCTATCAGGTTGGCATTTACATCATTATCCATTTCCAGCTCCGCATCCCGGGTCACTTTTATAATAAAGCCCATAAATCGGTCGAACCCAAAGGGTGCAAATAAATGGTTCAGGTTGTGCCTTATAATATCCTCCAGTAAAATAATATCGGTCTTAGCCTTAACCGAAGGCAGTATCACAAACCTCGGCAATACCTTGGTAGGTATTTCTATCAATGCATAGCGGTGGAAGGACGGTGTCTTCTTATTGCCCAGCACACAAGCAAGGTATATAGCCTTATCGCGCAGCAAAGGTATGTGCGGAATGGTTTCTATCATTAGCGGCACTATCTCGGTCCGCACTTTTTCATCAAAATATTTTCTTACAAATTCCTGTTGCTCCGCATTTAGCTGCTTCTCGTTCTTTATGAAGATGTTATCAGTAGCCAGCTCTTTAATAATATCAGAATATACCTGATCGAATGCAGTCTGCTGTGCAACCACTGTTTGCTGTATCTTTCTTAATATTCTATCTGGGTTCTCTTCCAGGTGCATCTTGGCCGCCTTGCCAAGCAGTATCATCTTACTTAGCGCAGCTACCCTTACCCGGAAGAACTCATCCAGGTTATTTGAAAATATACCAAGGAAACGGAGACGGTCATGAATATGATTTTGCGGATCGCGGGCTTCCTGAAGCACTCGCTCGTTAAAGGCAAGCCAGCTGAGATCGCGGATAATCGTTTTACTTGATTTCACTCAGTAAATAGTTGATGCTGGACAAAAATAACTTTTAGGCGTTATGGATACGGTAATATAATAGCAGGAAGATAAAGTTTACAATTCCTTAATACGGGATATGAGCCCGGTAGTGGAATAACCATTAACGAAAGGAATGATCTCCACCTTCCCCCCGTGTTGCAGCACGAATTCTGCGCCCACTATTTTATCAATAGAATAGTCACCTCCTTTTACCAGGATATCCGGTTTTACTATTTTGATCAGTTCTTCCGGGGTGTCTTCATCAAAAAAACATACAGCGTCAGTAACCAGTAGTGCAGCAAGCTGTAAAGCCCTGTCTTGCTCGTGAGTTATAGGCCTTTCGGGGCCTTTCAGTCTGTGTATGGAATTATCTGTATTAAGCCCTATCACCAGCACATTGCCCAGGCTGGCTGCACGTGCCAGCAGGTCTATATGGCCGTGGTGCAGTATATCGAAGCATCCGTTGGTAAAAACAATTTTTTTGCCTGCACTGCGCCAGGTATTACAATGGCGTACCAGAGACTCTGTGGTCAATATCTTTGCCTGTATCCAATCCAGTTTTTGCATCCCTGCTGTGGTTATATATTGGTAGTATGATGAGCGATAAAATACCCAGAATGAAAATATACCCGGTCTGAATAGCCCACGCTATCCACCCGAATGCCTGCGCATGCACATCATCTATTGCATAGTATGTAAGCATCTGTGCTACAAGTAATGTATAGGCGCCAATGCCCCCCGGTGTTATTATCAACCCTAAGCTGCCATATACCAGTACAAGTAATGCCACAAATATTGATAAGTGATTAGTAGCAGGAAAAGCCTTGAAACCTATATATATCTGCGATAAATAGCATATCCACATAAGTACTGTGTAGAGAGTAAACCAGCCTCTTTTCTTCATGTGTATGATAGACGTTACTCCATGGCTCATTTCTTTCATAAACCGGCCAATGCGATTATCCCTGTGGTGACGGTAAAACTGGACAAGGAATATGATAAGCGCAATCAATACGGCCAGGATGATCAGTAAGGTAGTAGTATGCCTGTGTATAGCAGCTCCGATATGCGCCATAAAGTTAGCAGCAACATGCCCTATCACATGCGCTTCCATAAGCACCGCAAAAATAGAAATAACGATAAGGCAGCAGATATCAAATGCACGTTCAGCCACAATGGTACCTACCATCTTATGGGCCGGCAATTTTTCGTAACGGGCCAATACGGTACACTTGGCTATCTCACCCGCACGCGGCAGGGCGAGATTGGCAATATAGCCTACCAGTACAGCAAAAGTGGTATTAGGTATAGAGGGCTTAACGCCTATTGTTTCCAGAAGCAATCGCCACCTTAATGCCCGGAAAAAATGGGAGAAGAAACAGGCTACGAAAATGGGAAGCAGATACCAGACATGGACACTTTTTATGGCACTTACCAGCGATTCGCGCTGACCCGCAGTTAGCTGGTGCAGCATGTGGTAAATGATCCATATTCCTAACCCCAGAAAAACTACGTATTGTATTACAGTAACCAGGGTTTTCTTCATAGCCTCATAAAGTTACGACATTACAGACTATTGTCTTCCTTGGGGAATATGATGACGGGCTTGTATAGCTTAGCTTCCTCAGGGGTCATAATAGCATAAGAGATGATGATTACTGTATCACCTACCGATATCCTGCGGGCGGCGGGCCCGTTCATGCAGATCATACCGGAGCCACGGGTACCTTTTATTACATATGTTTCCAGGCGTTCTCCGTTGTCAAGATTCAGCACATGCACTTTCTCATTCTCCATAAGATGAGCAGCATCCATAAGCCTTTCATCAATAGTAATGCTGCCTATATAGTTAAGATTTGCCTCGGTTATTTTTACCCGGTGTATCTTCGATTTTAATAATTCTATCTGCATAGCGCCGCAAAGGTACAAAACCTGCATAATGTGAAATAATCATTATCTGGTGATAAAAAACGTAAAACGGATGTAGCTTTTATAACATAGAATTCTCTTTAAATTGTGAAAAACTTAACACCTCCTATATGAACGCGTATCTCAATTTCAACGGCAATTCTGAAGAGGCGATGAATTTCTATAAAAATGCCACCGAAGGCACTATCGAAACCATTCAGCACTTCGGCGACTCACCTATGGAGGTAGCTGAAGATATGAAAAGCAGAGTGCTCCATGGTATTATGAAGATTCAGGGCAGCACCCTCATGTTCAGCGACACTATGAGCAACGACCCTGTTACCTTCGGCAACAATTTCTCGCTTGCACTTGATTTTAAGGATGATGGCGATATTAACCGCACATTCAATGCACTTAGTACAGGTGGGAAGGTTACCATGCCCCTACAGGATACCTTCTGGGGAGCTAAGTTTGGCATGTGCACCGATAAGTTCGGCGTGAACTGGATGTTCAATATGGATAAGCCAAAATGAAAAAAAAACCTACTTTTGCGGCACAATTCCCAGTAAAAGATGGACGTAAAAGGCCTTAAAGAGATAGCTGCGCAGGTGCGCCGCGATATAGTACGCATGGTACATGGGGTGCAGAGCGGGCATCCCGGCGGGTCTCTGGGCTGTACAGATTATATGGTGGCCTTGTACTTCGATATTATGAAGTATGACACCAACTTTAAGATGGATGGCAAAGGGGAAGACATCTTCTTTTTATCTAACGGCCACATATCGCCCGTATTTTACAGTGTACTTGCCCGTGCGGGATATTTTCCTATAAGCGAGCTGGCTACATTCCGCAAGCTCAATTCGCGCCTGCAGGGACATCCTACCACACATGAACATCTGCCCGGTGTGCGTATTGCCAGCGGCTCACTTGGCCAGGGTTTAAGTGTAGCATCAGGCGCTGCACTTGCCAAAAAATTAAATAATGATGACCGCACCGTTTACTCTTTGCACGGCGATGGCGAATTGCAGGAAGGACAGAACTGGGAAGCGATCATGTTTGCAGCCCACCACAAAATCGATAATCTTATAGCCACAATAGATGTAAATGGTCAGCAGATAGATGGCCCCACCAACAAGGTAATGGGGCTTGGCTCTCTGGAAGAGAAATTCAAGGCTTTCGGATGGCATGTACTAAGCATAGATGGCAACGATATGGAAGATGTGGTGAAGGGGCTAAATGCTGCTAAAGCTGCGTCTGGAAAGGGTAAGCCTGTATGTATACTGATGCATACTATAATGGGTAAGGGAGTTAAGTTCATGGAAGGCACACATGAGTGGCATGGCATAGCGCCAAACGATAAACAACTGGAAGAAGCTATGACCCTGCTGCCTTCAACTTTAGGAGATTATTAATACTGGTTCATTGGTATTTATCGGTAACTTTAGATAGCAATGCGTATAGTACCTATATATCTCCTTCTCTTTACCACTATAGCTACGCTTTGTTTCCTCTCCTGTACTAAAACGGAAAAGACACCTACGCCCTATGATGTGTTGAATGGCAGGTGGAGGCTATACCAGACCGGCACCGACGATAATAACAACAAGATACTTGATGACCAGGAGCTGCGTACTCCAGATCCAAATATTATCAATACCCTCACCTTTCATTATGGCGATTCGGGGAAGGAGGAAATAAGCTATTATAAAACGATTACTGATTATTATTTTACCTGGAAGCTCCCCAACAGCAGCCAGACCCTTCTACGCTATATGGAAGGCCACGATACGCTGGTAGAAGGGATAATAACCTTCTCTCCCGCCAAGCTGATGCTGCTCGATAGCACTACACCCGCGTATAGCTGGTACATCTATCGTAAATTGTAAAGGTCTTAAATGATAATTATTCTCGGCCCGTAATATTTGGGCTGTGTATTCAGAAATAGGTCTATCAGCATTTTTATCCTCGCCAGTTTTTCTCTTACCGCTACCTTCAGGCCGTTTTCACCCGTTACATCCTGTGCGTTAAAACCTATTGCGGATATTCCATTACGGTTGGCGATAAACAATGCCCGCTCATTATGAAAGGGCTGCGATATAACGGTTACACGATCTTCATCAAAAACCAGCTTACATCGCAGAATACTATCCAGTGTGCGGAAACCTGCATAGTCGGTAAATATTCTTTCGGGGGGTATGCCCCTTGCTATCAGGTCCTTTTTCATTTGTTCCGGTTCGTTATAGTGTTCGGTAGCATTGTCACCACTTACCAGAATGTATAATATTTTCCTCGATTTGTATAAAAGCACAGCCGCATCAATACGGTATTGGTAATATGGATTTAGTTTCCCCCTGCCAAGGTATTTAGAAGTGCCTAGCAGCAGGCCCACCTTATTTACAGGAATAGTAGCGGTATCTGAATATAGCTGAGATTGCGTAGAGCGCGTCACCCATCTGTCCGTCAGGAATATCCCTCCAGCTATCAGTACGACAATAACAATGATCAATAAAGGATATCGCGCAGCCATTTGTCATTAAATATAGCCAATACTATATTAACGTAAATGGGACTTGTTTTCTTATCTGCGTGTTAGATGTTTAGCGAAGCAGTCTTTGCTTTCAGAGTAGTAGAGGAAGAAGAATTGATGATCTCCTGTTGTTCTTTGCTTACTTCGCGTGGTTTCATCCTTTTTTCCAGAAACCATAAGATACCAAAGCTGAGAACGAATAGGGCAGCTACAGATATTTTGCGCCACATGGGCTGTATTTTACGAGAAGAAGGCTTACTGGATGGAAAGGAAGGTGCCATTGAGTTTAAGTGTACAGGCATTGTCTGCACCATAAAATGTTCTACCAGGAAACTGTTATTCAGTGTGGCAACGGCATTACCGGCCATGGCACCCTGTGCATGAATGCTTTTTACTGCCTGTGCACAAAAAGCGCAGGACGAAAGATGCTTATCTATTGCAGCCTTTTCTTCGCTATACATATGATCAGTTGCATACTCTTTCAATTGCCTGGGCGATACACAAACGGTAATTTCATCCAATGCAACCGTATCTGCCGCCACCACACTATCTATACTCCTGCCACTTTTATTAGCGCAGTATTCATTAGCGGTAACCAAAAGCCACGTCCGGAATCCCTCCCCATCAAATTTCTTCAGGGTTTTAGTTAGCTCCATGAATATATCTTTCGTGTATTCTATACCGGTTACTACGTCGTCAGTGTATCCCATACATATACCATATACCAGGTAGCCGTAACGGGTAAAGAGGAAGTTAAATGCACCGTGATCTTTCAGGCGCAGATATCTGTATACAAGTTCCTCGTCGGTCAGCCTCTTATATTCGGCTTTTATTTGTGGCGTCTTCGTTTTCATGCTCTTCAGTGAAACACATTGTTTCATTTATAGCTATTTAAAAAATCATTCCACCCCATTTACCACCACGTTAATAATAGGTTTTTGGCTTCAATCTATTATATTTGCGCACTTAACTATTAAGCAGAATATGAATATCCTTTACCTCGTGCCAGCGTTTGGCGTAGTTGCGTTGATCTATACATTTATAAAAGGTTCATGGGTTAGCAAACAAGACCCCGGTACCGACCGGATGCAGGAAATAGCCCGCTACATTTCTGAAGGGGCAATGGCTTTTTTGAAAGCAGAATATAAGATCCTTACCTATTTCGTTATTATAGCTGGCCTGCTGCTGGCCTTTATGGGCTACAGCAATCCTAAAAGCAGCTGGATGATAGCCATAGCGTTTATTATAGGTGCCTTCTTCAGCGCACTGGCCGGCTTTATAGGTATGCGCATAGCCACTAAGGCCAATGTACGCACGGCGAATGCAGCCCGCACCAGCCTCAGCAAGGCGCTGGCTGTATCTTTTGGCGGTGGCTCTGTTATGGGTCTGGGTGTTGCCGGTTTGGCAGTACTGGGCCTGGGAGGGCTTTTTATTATCCTCAAAATGGTACTTGCGCCCAATGCTGCGGTAAACTCTGCTGAAATGGAGCGTACCATAGAAGTGCTTACAGGCTTTTCTCTTGGCGCAGAAAGCATAGCGCTCTTTGCGCGCGTGGGCGGCGGTATCTATACCAAAGCTGCCGACGTTGGTGCCGATCTTGTAGGCAAGGTAGAGGCCGGTATACCGGAAGATGATCCCCGTAACCCCGCAACCATTGCCGATAATGTAGGCGATAACGTAGGTGATGTGGCTGGTATGGGTGCCGATCTTTTTGGCTCTTATGTAGCCACTGTGCTCGCAACAATGGTACTAGGCAGGGAAACTACTGCAATAGATAATTTTGGTGGTATGTCCCCTATCCTGCTCCCTATGCTTATAGCGGGTATGGGTATTATATTCTCCATGATCGGTACATTGTTCGTTCGCATTTCCGATAAGTCGGGTGTCAGCACCTCGGCAGTACAGCGCGTGCTGAATATGGGTAACTGGGGTTCTATAGTCCTTACGGCAATAGCTTGCTATTTCCTGGTTAACTACCTGATGCCTGATAAGATGAACCTGCGTGGTTATGAATTTACTAAAATGGGCATTTTCGGGGCAATCATGGTGGGGCTGGTTGTGGGTACCCTTATGAGCATCATTACTGAGTTTTATACGGCTATGGGCAAGCGCCCGGTTATGAGCATAGTAAGGCAGTCATCTACAGGCCATGCTACTAATATTATAGGCGGCCTTGCGGTAGGTATGGAAAGCACTTTCCTGCCTATATTGGTTCTGGCCAGTGGTATATATGGTTCTTACTATTGTGCGGGCCTTTACGGTGTGGCTATTGCCGCCGCGGGTATGATGGCTACTACAGCCATGCAGCTAGCTATCGATGCTTTTGGCCCTATAGCAGATAATGCAGGCGGTATCGCCGAAATGAGCGAGTTGCCTAAAGAAGTACGTGAAAAAACAGATACGCTCGATGCTGTGGGCAATACTACCGCGGCTACAGGTAAGGGGTTTGCAATAGCATCTGCTGCGCTTACCTCCCTTGCGCTCTTCGCAGCTTATGTAGGCGTGGTAAAATCAAATGGGTACGACCTGCACGATGCAATCAATATTTATAAAGCCGATGTACTGGCTGGTCTTTTTGTAGGCGGCATGATACCGTTCATCTTCTCATCACTCGCTATACGCGCGGTTGGTGAGGCAGCTATGAGCATGGTAGAAGAGGTTCGCCGCCAGTTCCGTACCATACCCGGTATAATGGAAGGTACCGGCAAGCCGGAGTATGATAAGTGTGTTGCTATTTCTACCAAGGCATCTATCCGCAAAATGATGCTGCCCGGTGCTATTACCATTATCTCCCCTATCCTTATCGGTTTCATCTTCGGCCCCGAGGTACTGGGTGGCTTCCTGGCAGGCGCTACTGTATGTGGCGTGCTCATGGGTATGTTCCAGAACAATGCTGGTGGTGCATGGGATAATGCAAAAAAATCTTTCGAAAAAGGTGTAGAGATCAATGGCCAGATATACTACAAGAAATCAGAACCGCACAAGGCATCGGTAACAGGAGATACAGTAGGCGACCCTTTTAAAGATACCTCAGGGCCATCCATGAACATCCTTATAAAATTAATGTCGATAGTTGCATTGGTAATTGCCCCAACTATCGCTACCTTGCATTCTAATAAGCAACCAACGGCAAAAATTCCCGTAAAACAGGAAGTGAAAATATCCGCTACCATAGTAGCAAAGTAATTCACCTGCCATCATGAAAAATGCATCCCGCTCTACGAGCGGGATTTTTTATATTGCAATAGCAAATACATACAATTATATTATCGGTAAATTTCACCTACCTATTGTTATAATTCTAGGAGGTAACGATTGAAGATTAAATTCTTTTGCCATCTTCAAAACCCATTCAGCTAATATTTCAAATTTCTTTTTTGTTCCGACTTGTGAAATTGGAATTTTCCAAAAATAGCCGTGGCGTGCAAAGTAAATCGCTATATGATTAACTTTATGTTGATTACCATTTATTATTGACAATATATAATAGCCTAATAACTGATTATAATATTCTCTAGTCAATTTTAAATTTTTAGTGACTTTAATATCAATTAAGGTCCTGTCAATTATAATATCTGCATCAGCACCTCCAACCATGTTTGAAGCTTTACCGAAAGTCGGATTTAAATATGCAATTTTTTTAGCCGTAAAGATTTTTTTTGGAACATGTGAAATAAGCTTTTTTAAATCATTGATGTTTTTTGAAAATTCTGAATTTTCATGGAGAAAACTATCTATAAACACAAAATTTCTGTATACATAAATGAAATCTCTTCCTGTTCGAATGTATAGATCCAAAACAGCAAGAAAAAGTGAACTTTTTACTAAATCGTCAGTATAAATCCCATTGCATTTAAAAAGATTATAATTGTGGATTGCTTTAGCATATTCTTCTGTAATTAGTAATAAATATTCTTGATTTCTGGAATAAACTTTTTTTAGTCTATTAAATGCTACAGTAGCAACCCACTCCCTATTTTCCCCAATATTTTTATTGATATATTCTACATAAAAACGGCATAAATAGTCAAAAGCAGTGCCAACTATTCCGTAATCCTTAGTTTGGGGTTCTATTTTTATATTTTCAGTCAAACTAATTTTAGGGCACGGAAACTCCTTCATCTTCTGTTTAACCTCATAGTCATCTAAAAAAGATAGTAAACTCATAGCTGGTTAAAATTTTTGGCCATTGAAAAAATCAAAAAAATTACGTCCCATCCGAGTTTCTGTTTTAGGGCTCTCCCTCGTCCTCGAATATTTTCGAGGATGCTACGGCTCAGCGTTTGCAACGCTATTCAGCAAATTTTAAAACCTAAATCCCGCAGATATTACAAGTGTAGCGTCGCCCCATCCTGCTGTACCTTGCTTGCTGGTGGTAAGGTCCCGTGAGTCGGCCTTATAGCTGTTAGATATCAGCTTTAATGACCCATATGGCCCCCAGCTACGTTTGGGCAGGCGGCGAAAATAGCCGATGCCCAAACCACCGTAAGTACCATTATTACTATGAACCTTATACACAAAGTTTCTATCTTGCCATAGATCATCGTTATGCGTATAGAGGTTTGCACCAATATCCATGAACGCGAAAAATTGGTTATCCTTTCGCGGGCGTATATTTAACCGTAGTTCGCCATACACTGCAGGAACATATTGGAAATTGGTCATGGTAGCATGGAAATCATACGCCTGGAATCCTATACCAAAACCTAAAAATCGCAACACGTTATAATTAAAAGTAACAGATGCTCCCGGCTTAAAACGTGCCAGCGAAATACCGGCATCCCCATAAATATAGCTCCCTTGTGCCGATGCCAAACAGGAGTAGAACATCATAATAACGACGATAAGGCTGCGTTTCATAGTTGCTGTTTACGTTAAGCGAAAGATTGAATCAGGTGATAAGATAAATAAATAACACATCTTTCCATGATATTTTATTTGCAGATATCCGTATAATATCTATGCTGGCGAGTACATCCTTAGCTAGGCCGTCTCCGCCTTCGTCCTACCCGGCAGCAAATCTCCTGATTTGCGTCAATACTACAGTAAGTACTTTGGCCAGAGCAAGATGCAATTGCCCCCTTAGAATGTCGCTTTAGCCCCTTTCATTTCGAAGACAGCGACTTAATTTTGGGCGACAATAATTGAACTATGCGCAAGCTAATAATGAAGATGTCAATCTCAGTCGACGGTTTTGTCGGCGGGGCCAAAGGAGAGGTCGAAAGTTGGATCTTCAAGTCGTCGGATGAATCTTCGAGAGCTTGGGGCGTTGGGTTAAGTTGGGAGGCAGGGGTCATCATCATGGGCAGGAAGTCATTTGAGGCTATGGCCCCATACTGGCCGACTGCGACCGGGCCTTTTGCCGCCCCGATGAACCAGATCCCCAAGGCAGTCTTTACCCAAAAAGGATTCAAAAATATTTTACCCAATGCGGAGCAGTCGCCCGCCGCGGCTTCCTGGGCAGAGGCACGGGTTTTCGACGGTGATCTTGCAGAAGAGATAAGCAAACTCAAATCTGAGCCTGGAAAGCCGATCATGGCTATTGGGGGTGCCGGATTTATGCGGAGTCTTATAGCAACTGGGCTTATAGACGAATACCATTTGGCTACCCATCCTGTGGTTTTGGGCGAGGGGCTGCAGATCTTCAATGGTATTGCACGCCCGCTGGACCTGAAATTGATTGATGTCAAGGCTTTCCCGGGAGGCATTATAGCTCGCACTTACAGCATATAAGATTTTTCGCCCTTTTCGCCCTTGTTGGTGTCCCCACCAACAAGCTCGCGCCCTTAGCTACACACCCTCCTCCTCTTGGGGTCTGTTGTCCTTCCCAGCCAGGCACTACAGTAGCCCTGCAGTCCAATCAAGGCACCCGGCAGGCAGCAAGCGGTAATCGCTGGCCTGCTGCCTTTTTTGCTTACTTTTTGGGCAAGCAAAAAGTAAGAGACAACATCGGTCACGCAACAGAAAACCCTTGCAAATTACATTTCCCCCCAAACACAATTAAACCCGCTCCCCATAAGCCTCCCTTAATCTATCATACTACTATAACTGCTGTAGCATATCCCACTGGTTGCTATAGCATGTACTGCTTATTTTACTATAATGGATAAGAGCCCCAGCTTTGCATCCAAATTAGTATCCCTATGGCACCCAATACTACAGCACACCAGCAGGCACGCGAACTCTTCATACAGGCCGATCTTTCAGGCCGAGATAGCACGCCAGCTAGGCATCAACCGCAAAACACTCTATACCTGGATAAAGCAGGGTGCATGGCACCAGATGAAGCAATCGGCCACATATATGCCGCAGATGATCATCGACATGTTGTACCAGCATCTTTATAGAATGAATAAAAAGATCCTCGCCAGTGACTACACACCTTACGAAGAAACGGCAAATATTATGCGCAAGCTCACGTTGTGCATAGCTACCCTCAAAGGGCGGCAATCAGCATCCGAGCAACTGAATACATTCACAGAGCTCCTCGATAGGGTCGAGGATAAAGACCCTGTCTTTGCGCAACGCCTGCAGGGTTATATGAACGATTACCTGTCCGAAATTGCAGGCCGCACCGTGCAGCTTCCCCCATCCGTCACTAAAGAGTTAGATGAAGACGAGAAAACTTTTTCTAATGAAGAACTATCCGGCGCTTCTGATAATGAAACAGAACAGGAGCAGTCCGTTACAGCACCAGCCATTGCCCCACCCATCACCCTGCATGAGGCCATAGTAGGGTCATCATGGGATAATAAGGAGGTCAGGAAGTCCATACCCGAAATAACGGAAAGCCTATCTGATAAAGGAACAGACCCAGCAGATGACCCCTTTTCTTACGAAAAATACCTCATGGCCTGCAAACTATAAAAAATGAAATCTGGAACTCTGGGGGCTTATTAAATTATGCAGAGCGCTTATACAGTTTACTTTTTATCATGCCCCATTTATGCAGTCGGTGGGTAAGCGATACCCGCAGCACCCCGCGTCCATACTTCATACTACGGCTGAAGTTGATGCTCGATGCCTCTTCAAAATACTTGGTAGGGCATGTTATCTCTGCAATACCATAGCCATTCATAAATATCTGCGACAGCATCTCATTATCAAACACAAAATCATCACTGTTATGCGTAAAATCTATTGAGCGTATTACATCAGCGCTGAAGGCCCGGTACCCTGTATGGTATTCACTTAGCTTCTCTCCAAGCAATATGTTCTCAAATAAGGTAAGGAAACGATTGAAGATATACTTATACATAGGCATCCCCCCTTTTAGGGCGCCATTACCCAGTATGCGCGAAGCCAGCACCACAGGATATACATCGTTAGCTATTATAGAAGACATAGCCAGCAATAGTTTTGGGGTGTACTGGTAGTCAGGGTGCAGCATTATTACTATATCAGCGCCTATCTCCAGGGCCTTTTTATAGCAGCTCTTCTGGTTGCCGCCGTAGCCCTTGTTCACTTCATGCTTTATCAGGTGTTTTATGCCCAGGGCCCTCCCTACTTCCAGTGTATCATCGCGGCTGTTATCATCTACCAGCACTACATCATCTACTATATCAAAAGGTATCTCCTTGTAGGTGCGTTCCAAAGTAAGCGCCGCATTATATGCAGGGAGCACCACCACTATTTTCTTTCCGTTTAGCATGCAGTCTGTAAAAGTAAAAAGTCAAATCTAATAAATGAAATCTCAATACTGGATATTAGTAGTCCGCAGGCTGCAATGCCATACCGGTAGTTATCAGGTTGCTGCTCGCCCTTGCCAGCAATACCATGGTATTATAATTATATACACTGCATTCTGCATGTACTATTTTCTTACCATGCCTTATCACATTTGCCTCCGCCCTCAGCACATCACCCTCTTTTATCGCATACAAGAAATCCACGTTCAGGTTCATAGAGGTATAGTGGGTTTCCGCATCCAGGCTTATTACAGCCCACCCTATTGCTTCATCTATCACCAGCGCCATCATACCACCGTGTATATTCCCAAATGGGTTAGTCATTTCTCGCTTTACGGTCAGCGATATGGCCGCCTTTCCCTTTTCAATTTCCAGCAGTGTCAGCTCCAGCCAGTTACCTGCCGCGGAACGTGAATTGGTGACCACCTTACCCAGAAAGTTGTCTTTAAGGTATTGAAGCACACTTCCGGTACCTGTTTGCTCGTTATCCATAATTTCAAGAAAATGCAAAGATAAGGATACAGTCCCCTTAAAAATAAAAATGCCGGAGATCTGTGATCTCCGGCATTGAACAAATCAAATTAAATTTTTAATGCAATACTTCAAATAGCTTATTAACTATACCTAAAGAAGTAGTAGCTCTTAATATATAGCTTCCAGATGGGAATGAGCTAACATCTATAACACCTGTTTTGCTATTTACAGATCCCTTATAAACAGTAGCTCCTACACTATTCACCACTATTACATCTTTAATTTCTATACTCTTGTCACCTGATATAGTAATAGTGCTGCTGGCAGGGTTAGGATACATTGATATTGTATTATCCTTACCGGTATTATAGATGCCTGTAGGTAATGCCCATGTCAGGGTATCATTTCCGCAGGTATTCATTAATATTACCGTCACACTTGTAGCAGGCGTTTTAAATGTATGTATTGGATTAGCTTGTGTAGAAGTATCGCCATCGCTGAATTTCCAGAAATAGCTGGTTGTATTAGCTACACCTGCTACTGTAAAGCCATAAGTATTGCCAGCGCGTACGTAATCGATACCACTACCCTGTGGTAGAGGATTAATTATAAGGTTAATAGTATCTGCCGCACTGCAATATTTATAAACATTCACAGAATAAGTACCGGTAGTCTTCACATGTATTGCTTCTGTTGTGTCACCGGTATTCCATTGGTAGGTTGCATTAGCCACACCTGCATGTAAAAGATACGTAGGGTTTTCACACATAGTAGCATCTGGTCCCAGGTTTACTGCAGGTGGGTTACGTACAGCTATTGCTATTGGCAACCTGCTGCCCTCACAACCTGTAGTACTATCTGTAGAAGTTACATAGAAGACAGTATCATGCGTAGGATTAGTTTGTGAAAAGGAAGTTGTACCATTAAACACAGGAGTTCCACCAGTAGGTGCACTATACCACTTGTATTTATTAGTACCTGACGGTGTAATGCTGATGGTAGCGCTATAACCGGGGCATACAGTATCAGAATTTACAATTGGCCTATTGGGTAATGGATTTAATTTGAAAGAGCTGGTTACTGTGTCATCAAGATTAGTTGAATCTGTAGATAGTATTGTATATACTCTCAGGTTATACGCCCCCCCAGTAGGTGGAGTAATTGTACCTATATATACAACAGCAGATGCTAATGGTGCCAATGTACCTGTATATACAGTGTTAATAGAGCCGGAGGAAGGTCCGCTATAATCTGCTATTATCTTGAAATTGCTTTCGCTGTTTCGTCCAAAGTTAAGGACGCGTGCGGTAATAGTATCTACTGCACCCGCGCAGAACGTAGCACCGGCAGCAGGAGCAATGACTACAGTTGCGCCGAGATCATGGCCGGGCTGCGGAGCTATATTAATAATATAATCTTCAGTTTCGCCGGCACCATATCCTGTGCCCATATTGTAGCAGGAATAAGAAGAAGACGCGCCCGAAGAGTTGGAGTTGCGTATACGAAGACCCGTTTTGCCGAGACGTGCGGTACTCGGTACCGTAAATGCTATAGATCCTGCACTTAATAGACCCGTATTTACAGCGAGATATTCTGAAGTGCTATCGTTAAATGACTGGCTGTGATTATAATCTATCCACGCCATACCATAGCTGGTAGCGCCTGCATACTTCACATATAGTGTATAAGTACCACCAACTGTAAGCGTAGGCACGGTAGCGCCGGTATCTGGGAATTGTATATAATTACCTGGTAATGCAGTATGTGTAGCATTATGCAATGTGGTGCTGCTTATTGATACACTATCGATAGTAGGAGGTGTAGAACCACCTATAACAGTGTTGGTAGTTGGCAACGCACAATAACATTTGTAGAAAGTATCAGTTGTTACAGTAAATGAATTGCTGGTATCTGTTTGGCTACTGGCCAGACAGGTAGCATATACCCGGAAATCTGTTGATGTACTGATGCTGGTAACAAGGGGGTTAACGCTGCCACCTATATTACTCCATATAGTTGTGCCTGTATTTCGCTTTTGCCACTGGAAAGAAAAACCCACATATTTCGCAAGCGCGGTATCTGTTATAGAAAAAGTAGTACCAGCACAAATATGGGTAGGGCCTTTTAAACTGCCCGCTGTAGGCATGCCAGCACATTGGTAGTAATGATTAAGAGCTACATCATCTAAGTTTACGTCAGCACCTTCCAGGTAATAGGTAGGGCTGGCTTTAAAAATAATATTTACGTTAGTCCCATTATAGCTTGTAGGCAAAGTATCTACATACTGATACCAGCCAGATACGATTGAAGAAGAAGAATCGATTTTAACCCTGCGTAAAAAAGTACCCCCTTTTACACGAGGAGCGTTATTAACATATACAGAAACAGAATCACCCTGGTAAGATGATCCATAACCATAATATCCACCATATAATCCTTCATCCAGGTATATCCAGTATGATACTGTACTTTGACCTGTTGAAGGAAGCGAAACAGCAGGAGAGCTTAATTCCGCGATATCCCTACCAGATGAGTATGCCGATCCATAAGTATAAAAAGAGTTAAATGAAGCTAAGCCACTTCCGGAATGCGTAAGGGGCGCTGGTACATAATAAGATGATATACCACCGGGGCCTGCAGCATAGCTTGGAAATGTAGTATGACTTCCCGGCGCTGAGGAATATGAGCCAAATTCCCAATTTGCCTGTGTACTACTGCAGCAATAATATCCATACGAGCTATCTGCCCATCCGGAAACTGTAGTACCATATGATAACGAAACGCTGGTATCAAAGCTATAGCTGTATAATAGCTGGGCATTGACCCGTGATGTGCCACATAGCAACAATAATAATAGGGCTGAAAAAGTAAAAGTTTGCTTCATAACTGTTTAATTAGCAATAACGTTAAAACGATCGGTATCTGTTAAATAAAACCAAAAATCTATGGCTGTAAGTTATTTTAATTTTGCTTATTAACCAAACCTTGCCTTAAGAATTTTAATTTCCTATATTATAGACTTATAATTAATAATATTGGTTGGCTTTTTAAAAAAAATCTTAAAAAAAATTTCTAAAATAATTAAATATAATATATATAATTTAGGTTGTTTAAATATATATTTTTTTAAAGATTAGTGTTTTGTTTTTTTTATTTACGTTTGTTTCCTCATGACGATCACTCAATTGGAATATGTAGTAGCTGTAGCTACTTATAAAAGTTTTGTAGCCGCGGCAGAAAAATGTTTTGTCACGCAGCCAACGCTTAGCATGCAGATACAGAAACTGGAAGATGAACTGAATATCAAACTTTTCGACCGCAATAAACATCCCATCGCTATTACAGCTATGGGAGTAGCTATAGTAGAGCAAGCCAAAATAGCCCTCGCAGAGTGCGAAAAGATCCAGGATCTGATACAAAGCAGTCAAAATAATCTGGCAGGTACTTTTAAACTGGCTATAATACCCACCATAGCGCCTTATATCCTGCCCGGCTTATTGAAATCTTATGTAAAGGCCTTTCCTGATGTAAAGCTTCAGATAAAGGAAATGGAAACTGACCAGATCATCGTTGCACTACGCAATAATGAACTGGATGCGGCATTACTCAGCACCCCTCTTGAGGAATCTAACATAAAAGAATATCCTTTATTTTACGAGACATTTATTGCTTACTTCGGCACTGATGAGCCCGCTCTTAAAAAACGGCTTATAGTACCTGATGACATAGAACTGGAGCGTATATGGCTGCTTAATGAAGGGCATTGTATGCGTAACCAGATCATAAATCTATGCAGCGATCAGATAAAGCGATTGCAAGCAGACAAGCCTTACAGATATGAATCCAGCAACGTAGATACTTTACGTAAGCTGGTAGATAATAATGGAGGCCTCACGGTGCTGCCGGAGTTAGCAACCATAGATTTTAATGAAGATCAGATGGACAGGATACGGTATTTTCAGGATCCGGAACCTGTACGGGAGATAAGCCTGGTAACAAACGGCCATTTTGTTAGGTTAACATTATTGCAAAGCCTTGCAGATGAGATATCGAAATTAGTGCCCGAAAAAATGCGTGTGCAGAAAAAAAATCGTAAAGTTTTGCGTATTCAATCTGCAAAACTTTAGGCAAGTTAAGCTGGTAATTTCTGTGAAATAACTATCCTGTTAATCCCTGATTTTATAATCTTACAGCCAGGAAATACTCCCTGTATTTTCTGGAGTTGCACCTGCCATTCCCTATCATCTGCTACTATATAATTGATTATAGAGATGCCGCCTTGATTGGTAGTATTTCTTATTTGCTTCAGAAAATCTATTTCCATTACAAACGCCGGTACCATCCTCCCTTTAAAGATATCCACTACTACCAGATCATACTTTAATACAGCATTCTTGATGTATTCCTCTGCATTGGCACACACAGGAATAGTAAGTGCTAACCTGGCCGGGGGCATTATTTCAAGCGCCATTTCAAGCACTGCTTCGTCAATTTCTACTAATGTATATTCTGGTGTATGTCCCAGTTTATCCAATATAGCAGCTCCGCTGCCAATGCCGGTACCAAGGAACAGTACATCTTTTACTGCAGATAAACTATCTATAATCTCTCTAAAAGCAATAACTAATGGCCGGTACCTTGTGCCGTCAGAATAAAGTGCATCTTCGGTCGCCAACTGCCATTGGTTACAATAAAGGCAAAGGGATAAGGAAGGATTAAATTGTGTGGAAATATGCCTAATGGTAACCGGATAAATATAGCTTAGTAATCGCCTGTAAAAAGGTACCTGGAGCAAGGCTACATGTCATTTCTGCGCATCCTGCGCTTACGAAATAAGGGTACCTTGCTTTCGTTGCCATTTATCAGCCTGTTAATATTCTTGTAGTGTGTAAGTACTACCAGAAAAGCTGTAGCAATAGCAAACAGACGGTAGCTCAGCTCAGGCTCATTGAAGATAAAAAGGATAA
Source organism: Taibaiella sp. (assembly GCA_013815385.1). Taxonomy (GTDB): domain Bacteria; phylum Bacteroidota; class Bacteroidia; order Chitinophagales; family Chitinophagaceae; genus JACDGL01. The sequence continues at coordinate 60,316 of JACDGL010000011.1, forward strand.
GTAATGGGAAAGCTATACTGGCACTTATAGAACTTAGAGAAACATATCTTGTAAAGAACAGCATTAATATAAACACCACTACCAGGCTGATTGCCACCAAAGGCTGAATAGACAAGATCATCCCAAATAAAGTAGCAATGCCTTTACCACCTCTAAAGTCGGCCCATACCGGGAAAATATGTCCTATAACAGCTGCAAGGCCAAGAAATATCTGAAGATTTACAAAAGGCTCGCTATTCCAGGCAAATGGAGAAAGCAGACATAATTTCACGGCTACAAAGCCTTTCAGCATATCTACCAGCATTACCAGAGATCCTGCTTTGGATCCTAATATCCTGAATGTATTGGTAGCACCGGCATTACCGCTGCCATGTTCCCTTATATCGATGCCATAAACTTTTTTACTAACCAAAACAGCAGTAGGAATAGACCCTATAAGATATGCCAGTACTATAAGAATTGCTATGATCATTATTATCCCCAAAAAGTAAGGAAACAAATATAACAAGTCCCTATCGCAAATCCTAATTTAGGTATAGACCGAACCTATATAACATATTGATACGCAATAACTGAGCCATACTATTTTTTAGCTGTAATAGCGAGCCATCCGTTCATTTCAGATACCTCTAAAATCGTAAATTCCTGCTGTTTACAAGCTGTTATCATCAACTCTTCATCAGTTTTTAATATGCCGCTTATTATCAGTGTACCAACATCCACTAGCATGGCGCGCATAATAGCAAGGTATTGTAATAATATATGACGATTAATATTAGCTATAATAAGGTCGTATTTCTGAACAGGAATATCGTCAAGGGTACAAAGTTTCACCGCTATCACATGGCAATTATTTTTCGAAACATTCTCAATCGCATTCTCATAAGACCAATTATCATTGTCTATTGCCAATACATTTGCAGCTCCCATCTTTTCAGCTAAAATGGCTAGTATCCCGGTTCCAGTTCCAAAATCGAGTACATGCCTGCCTGAAATATCTAATTTTTGCATTTGCATTATTACCAGTTGGGTAGTAGCATGATGGCCGGTGCCAAACGACATTTTGGGAGTAATTATAATTTCGTGAGCAATATCAGTGTATGCCTTATGAAAATCTGCTCTAACAGCACAAAAACCATCAATAACAATAGGATCAAAGTTCTTTTCCCAACTCTCATTCCAGTTTTGTTCAACAAGTTCATCTACAGTGTACCCGAGGTTATGTGTACCTAATAGACTTGCCAGGGTATCAGCATTATAGTTATCTGCTGATACATAGGCACGCAGAGAACCTTCCCTCTCTTCAAACCCTTCGTACCCCTGCTCTGCCAGCAAGGCAATGAGCATCTCTCCCTGCACTGTATCATCTACCTTGATATCTACTTCTTTATAGTTGTTCATCGCTGATCTTATTAGTCTGATTTGTGCAAAACAGAAAAGGTTGCAACAAGTGCAACCTTCTGTAATGTATAAAAGTTGAATTTATTTTTTGTTTACGCGACTGCCAGGCTTTCCTTTTTCTGATTCAGCATCATTTTCGGTAGGCTCGTCATTCATGTTTTCATTGATCTTTAGATTTTTGTCCTGTTGATCCATAGTACCAGGCTTGGCGCTATTGTATATGATACGGCGTGTAGGTACATCGCTAACTATACGGAACTCAGTACGCCTGTTAAGCTGGCGACCTTCCGGATTATCTTTATTACCTACAGTATTAGGAGCCGCAGGCATTTTATCACCAAAGCCCTTTGCTACCATACGGTTCTTGTCCACACCACTTTTTTCAAGGTAGTTCAATACAGCTTCCGCACGACGAATAGAAAGTGCAGCGTTGTATTTATCAGTACCCTTCGAATCCGTGAATGAGTATATCTCAACACTTAAAGATGGATTATCTTTCATGAAGTTAACTACAGAATCAAGTGAAGCCACTGACTCAGGACGCAGAATAGCTTTGTCAAAGTCATAGTAAACATTACTTACCTCAAAGCTGTGTACTATGCTATCCATGTATAGGGTAACTGTAACCGTATCATCAGGATCAGAACGTTTTACATCCATAGTGCTAACAGAAGCGCGTGTAGATGAGAATCCCTGCTTATCGCCTGTTAGAACATAGGCCTTAGCACGGCTCATACTAAATGCAAAATTACCATCAGATGAATTAAAGGTCTTCATGTCTCCCTGCTGGTCTATCATCTTCACTACTACTTCATTTACCAGTTGTTGTGATTTACGGTTAATTACCTTACCTATAACTACAAGTCTAGGCTCAAACTGAACACGCCAGATATCATCGCAGCAGGTAGGGTTTTTCAACGCAATAGAACCTATACGATTAGATACCAGATAAGCATCAGGTTTACCCAATGGGTCTTTAATAAAGTACAATTCATCCGCAGATGTATTGATAGGATAACCCATGTTCTTAAGGTTGTGGTAGCGCGATGGGCCACCCACTGCTGAGAACACATCAAATCCACCCATTGTTACCCATCCGTTAGATGAGAAATACAGTGTGTTGACACGGCTATCATAATAAGGAGTGATCTCGTCATGTTCTGTATTTACCTGTTTGCCGGCATTTTGCGGACGACGGTAGCTACCATTACGGGGATCAATGATGGAATACCATATATCATATCCACCACGGCTTTGCAGCTTACGGTTTGAAGAGAAGAACAGTACTTCCTTTTTGCCTACGTTAGCAACGAATGGCTGAGTGTTGGAGCCATCATCATTAATGCCGCCTTCCACCTCTTCAGGTTCGCTCCATTTTTCTACATCAAAGTGAGAGACAAATATTTTACAGGTTACTTTCAGAGAATCCTCTTCAGAGCATCTTGTAAAATAAAAACGTTCGCCACCGGGGCTAAAGCTACCATTACCTACATGCACATTACTCTTATTGAATCTACCATCCATAAACCGTATAGGCCATTGGAATGAGTCTACCTGAGCAACATGTTCCTGCTTGCGGGACACCATAAAGCGGGACATATATTCGTCACGTTTTCTTTTATCTATTTCCACAACACTATTCTGGCGCATTGTAGAGAACAATAAAGCGGTATCGCCAAGGGGATAAGGAGAAAGTTCAGTATATGCGCTGTTTACATTAGGTCCAGCGTTAATAACGTTTACAGGCTGCGGATCCTTTACAGAATTCATACCCATGGTACAACCATCGATCTGTATCTGCGCAAACTTTTTCAGTTTTTTATATGTCTTTGGATTATCAGACATAAACTTCCTGAAAGTAATTATTGCAGTTTCGTACTCTCCCTGCATTTTCAGCATCATTGCCTCCTTAAAGATAGCTTCAGGATACAATTTTGGAGCAAGGGAGTATGCCTCTGCATAATAATGCGAAGCATTAACATAATCTCTTGAATACCAATAACACTCAGCCAGCTGATACGTCAGATACGGATTACGTTCCTGTTCCTGCTTTAACTGTTGGTAATAATCAATAGCATTAAAGTAGCTACCTGCGCTAAAAAGGTTATCTGCCCAACGAAGCTTTTTATAATACGGAAGCTTTGCTACCGGATCGTTTGCCTTGTTTCTGAATTTGGCCTTCTGTGCTTGTGCTTGTGCTATTGCATTATTTTGACTAGTAACGAGTAACGTTGCTAAAATAAGGAGCAGCCAATTTTTTCTCATGTGCGTGAGCGTTGTTAATGGATATAAAAGTATAAATTGGTTTAAATAAAAGAAAGGGAGTGATAAATTTATTTTTTTGCCCTATCAAATATTTCATTAAAAGCGTGAGCATGGATATACCAAACGACGCGCAAAATCTAATGGGTTTGGCGCTATATAACGCAGCGATATTTCAAATCCGCCATTACCATTTGTTGCTGTCTTAAGGTCTGATATATTGTAATCATAACTTACACCGAAACGAAAACTCTTATATTCAAAGCCTGCTGTCGCCATCACTGCATCACCGGTACGCCACCATGCGCCTAAAAATACAGCAGTAGCAAAAGTGCGTATTTCAGGATTGCCTATTATATAATGAAATTCATTACCTGCAATAATTTCGTTAGCTGTAGACTGGCTCTGATACAATACACCGGGGCGAAGGCTGAATTTTTCGCTAACGTACAATATAAAGCCTGCCTGGCCTGTATAACGCATGCCTAAACCCGCATCCTGACCTGAAGTTTTGGCAAAGCCATCATTGGGTTGGTTAAGGTTATTAGCGCCTGCGCCTAACTGATAGGAAAAATTGTTGCTAACGTTGTGCGCAAAGCTGATGCCAGCGTTTACTGAAAAATAATGGACTCTATTATTAAGTATACCATACTGAGGACTAGTGCCCTGGTTGAAGCCACCATTTACAAATTCGTCCTGGAAATAAAGCTTTGAAAGATCTATACTTTTTTCAGAATATCCCCCCTGCAAACCAACAGATATTACTTTATCCACCTTTGCGCCGAGAAATTTGTGATAAGCTATAGAGCCCAATACTGTAAAGTTGGTAAGATTACCATCACCCGCTTTGTCATTATATACCTGAAGACCTGCAGCCAGGTAATCGTCTATACTGAGATCATGTACTATCGGCGCATCAATAGAAGCTCCGTAAGTTATATAGGGCGTTGTAATACTGGCCCATTGGGTACGATAAATAGCTGCTGCTCGCAATTGTCCGTCAAAATCGCCTGTGAAGGCAGGATTTATAACCAGCGGAGCGGCTTCAAACTGTGTAAAGTGAATATCCTGTGCATGCACGTTTGTTAAGCTGCCGATGGCTAAAGCAGCTATGAGGGCTGTACGTGCTATTGTAATTTTCCTTATCATGATACTTGCCTTATGATGTTATCTGAATGGTTTATTTCTACGTATTAGGGTTAATATTTTCTAAACTTTTCAATCCTTTTTTCAGAAGAATTTCAGCTTTTCCCAACGGTTGAAAATACGGAAATATTTCAAAGTTGCAATGCTTCTGTTAATATTTTTAAATCCTGACCCTGTTTCCAGGGGTGGCGACAGCAATTTTTAGCGCCAGCCGCAAGATACTGTTCCCTTTTAATTAACCAAAAATAATCAGCTCATTTTTCTTGTTTATTTACCCACACATCTGATACATCCTGTAAGACAGTATAAAAGGACTAAAAGGTTTGTTGCAGCCAATAACAACCTATTTCCTCAAAATACTTACTTTTTCGGTTGGTGCCTGGTATATCATTGCTAATTGTAGCTTTGTTTTTGTTTTTTTGCGCAATATGGCTGGTACTAAACAGAAGATAAAGAAAACGGCACCTCCCAAAGTAGCCGTTATTGCCCCTGTTACCATGGATAGGAACAGGCAGATAAGGCTAAGCATCGGCATTGTATTACTCCTGGCAGGAGCATTTACTAGCATTGCCATTATCAGCTATTTCTTTACATGGCAGACAGACCAGGACAAGGTTTTTGGCACTGGCAGCATTTCTCACTTTCTATTTCACGACCAGTCTCCGGTTGCTAACTGGTGCGGACGCCTGGGTGCCGCGCTATCGCATACGCTGGTTTACAAAGGTGTAGGGATAGCTGCCCTTGCTATAGGCCTGTTCTTTACTGCGTTAGGTCTTCATCTTATTTATGCTAGGCGGGTAATGCCCATACTGCGGTATATGCGCTGGCTGTCCATTCTGTTAGCACTTTCTGCTCCGGTATTGGCATTTGTGTTGCCGGGAAGTAATTTCTCCTATGGCGGGGCATGGGGCAATGAAGCAATAGTATGGCTTAAAGGATTTACGGGTTATTGGGGTACTGCATTAACCCTGCTGGCAACCTTATCATTTTTTGCTTTTGTAGTTTTTGCATTAGATATCAGGCCATTTCTAAAGCGGGTGCAAAAACATGCTAAAACAGTAGCCTCCTCTCTAACACCAGTGCCCGCGCTAAGCAATGCATCAGCTGAAGACCTGGAAGATATTGAACCGATAATACTTGGTAAGGAGGAAGACCTTAAAGAAAGCTGGCCAATGACCGTATCTGAAAAAATGCCGGCTAAAACTGTAAATGATCTTTTTGCTACCACAAAGTCACCAGAATCAAATACTGCACCAACGATACAGGAGGAGCAGGAGCAGGACGCGTCATTAACAAATGAGGAAGAACTGAATGAAGAAGATACGATTGCTGAACCGCTAAAGGAATTTTCTTTTGAAGTGATACAGCAGGAGGAGGAAAAATCGGTAATAGCACATGGGGCCCATATAAGCATAGCAAGCAAAGAACCCTATGCCCCAGAGCTGGATCTGCCAAGCTATAAATTCCCCACCCTGGATCTGCTGGAAGACCGCGCACAGGAAGTGATAGCACTGGATAAAGAGGAGTTGGAAAAAAATAAGAACCAGATTATACAAACCCTAAAAAGCTTTGGGATAGAGATACAGCGCATCAGCGCTACCGTAGGGCCCACAGTGACGCTATATGAAATAGTGCCTGCTGAGGGTGTACGCATCTCTAAGATACGCAACCTGGAAGATGATATAGCCCTTAACCTTGCTGCACTGGGCATACGTATCATAGCGCCTATACCAGGGCGTGGCACTATAGGTATAGAGGTGCCTAACGCGAACAAACAGATAGTAGCAATGCGTACGCTCTTATCAAGCGAAAAGTTTGTGAATAATAAAATGAGCCTGCCGATTGCGTTGGGTAAAAAAATTGATAACGAGAACTATATAGTAGACTTAGCTACCATGCCCCATCTCCTCTTAGCAGGGGCTACAGGACAGGGTAAATCCGTAGGGATCAATGCTATTCTTGTTTCCTTATTATATAAGAAGCATCCATCTCAGGTAAAGTTCGTGATGGTGGATCCTAAAAAGGTAGAGCTTTCTATCTACCGTACCATTGAAAAACACTTTCTTGCCAAACTTCCTAATGAAGAAGAGGCAATTATCACCGATACAAAGAAGGTTATTTACACATTGAATGCCCTGTGTATAGAAATGGATAACCGGTATGAATTGCTAAAAGAAGCGGGAGCACGCAACATTAAGGAATACAACGAAAAATTTATCAGCCGCCGATTAAATCCGGAACATGGCCATAAATATTTACCATTTATTGTTCTTGTTATAGATGAGTTTGCCGATCTCATAATGACTGCAGGCAAGGAAGTGGAAATGCCCATAGCACGCCTGGCCCAGCTGGCACGCGCAGTAGGTATTCACCTCATTATTGCCACACAGCGCCCTTCTGTAAATGTAATTACCGGTACTATCAAGGCCAACTTCCCGGCGCGTATCGCATTTAAAGTATCGGCAAAGGTAGATTCACGGACCATACTGGATGCCGGTGGCGCAGAGCAGCTAATAGGGCGTGGCGATATGCTGGTATCGCATGGCAGCGAATTGTTGCGTCTGCAATGTGCCTTTGTAGATACACCTGAGGTAGAAAGAATTGTTGATTTCATTGGCAGCCAGCGGGGCTATGCGTCAGCTTTCGAATTGCCTGAATATGAAGGTGAAGATGGTGAGGATAGTAAAATAGCTGACCTTACCAATAGGGATAAACTGTTTGAAGACTGCGCACGGGTAGTGGTACAGTCACAATCCGGTTCCACTTCTATGTTGCAAAGACGTTTTAATCTTGGCTATAACCGAGCCGGCCGTATAATGGACCAGATGGAATCGGCTGGCATAGTAGGCCCATCTATGGGAAGTAAGCCCCGGGATGTATTATTTCATACTGAAGCAGAATTGGAACAATTTTTGGATACACTTGGGTAGCAAACCTGCCATGTCTGTCAAACATCGTACTTTTGCCCCCATTCATATTGGAAAATGAGAAAGATGAAAAGAATAATAGTTGTATTGGCGTTGTTGTTATTGGCTTCGGGACACACAGCTTTTGCACAAAACGATGCAAAGGCAAAAGCAGCATTAGATGGATTAAGCAAAAAGATAAATGGGCTTAAATCATTAAAGGCAAATTTTGCACTGCATCTGGCAGGAGCAAGTGGTAAGGTTACAGATACAAAAAAGGGCACCTTCTCTATGAAAGGAGGCAAGTATCATATACAACTAGCCAAACAGGAGATCATTTGTGATAACAAAACTGTATGGACCTACAATAAAGATGCTAAGGAAGTGCAGATAACCAACTATAATCCTAATGAACAGACTTTGTCTCCCTCTAAGCTCTTTACCAATTTTTACGACAAAGAATACAAATACCATTTTGCCGGTGAAAAATCATTTAATGGCAAGATGTGCAATATTGTAGAACTCACTCCCGTAAGTGGCAGCAAACAATTCAGCAAAGTGCAGCTCATGATAGACAAGACGACCAGTACTATAGCCGGCGGCAGCATATGGGAAAAGAACGGCAATAAGTACCAGTATGAGATAAGCAATTATACTGCTAATCCGAATATACCAGATGCCTTTTTCACTTACGATGCAAAATCGCATCCTGGCGTAGAGATAGTAGATCTGCGGTAATTATTACCAATAATATTTTAATAAAAAATGCTGCACAAGTGCAGCATTTTTTATTTGCGGTTCTCATCACCTAGTTGATACCGTCTGTAATTACATCCTTAGCTATTTTCTTTACCAATCCCTGCAATACGCTTCCTGGGCCTACCTCAGTAAGATGCGTAGCTCCGTTTGCAACCATATTCTGTACTGTTTGCGTCCACCTCACGGGTGAGGTAAGCTGGTTGATAAGGTTCTGCTTAATAACAGATGGCTCTATGTAAGGATGTGCATCTACATTCTGGTATATAGGGCAGGTAGGGTTACTAAAGTGTGTTGCGTCTATTGCAATTTCCAGTTCCTCACGGGCAGATTCCATAAGCGGAGAATGAAATGCCCCGCCTACAGGCAATTGCAATACGCGCTTAGCACCTGCAGCCTTTAATAGTTCTCCTGCAAGCCTTATCCCTTCATTGCTCCCACTGATCACCAATTGACCGGGACAATTATAATTTGCTGCTATTACTATCTCCCCTTGCACTTCGCTGCATATTTTTTCTACAATGCTATCCTCCAATCCTATAACCGCAGCCATGGTAGATGGATATAGCTCACATGCACGTTGCATTGCAATTGCGCGCTTGGACACCAGCTGCAATGCATCCTCAAATAATAATACTTTATTCGCCACCAATGCTGAAAACTCGCCTAAAGAGTGCCCCGCTACTATATCCGGAGTTACATCAGTCAATGTAAGATAAAGGATAGCAGAATAAAGGAATATTGCCGGTTGTGTTACATTGGTTTGTTTCAGCTCCTCATCAGTGCCCCCAAACATGATATCAGTGATCCTGAAGCCGAGTATTTCATTAGCCTGCTCAAAATATTCTTTGGCTATTGTATTTTCTTCATACAGTGCTTTACCCATGCCTGAGAATTGTGCGCCCTGGCCCGGAAATATATATGCGTGTTTCATAAGATCTGTTAATGAGCGCAAAAATAATCGCATTTGCCATATTACTGCAACATTTAGGCTTTTACCATATTCTAACCACTCACTAAAAGGTGGTTTAAGCTGCTTACTTCGTAAATTTGCACATTCTTAATACCCCCCTTTATGCAGTGGACAGACCTGACAGATGATACCCAATTGGATACGATCAAAGAACTTAGTAACAACCAGGCAGTGGTGATATTTAAGCATAGTACCCGCTGTTCTATCAGTTCTATGGCTAAAAGCCGCCTGAACAGGGAGGAACCACCACAGAATGTAGCTTTTTATTACCTCGATCTTATCCGTTATCGCTCTTTGTCTAATAGGATCGCTGACGTTTTTCACGTACCCCATGAGTCTCCTCAGGTATTACTGATACGTAAGGGCGAATGCACTTATGAAGAAAGCCACAACGGCATCAGCATGCAGGACATAGCAGCGCAGATAGCCTAGCGTTGCATCCCCAATAGTATATTGTACTTTTGCGCTGAAAATTCCATTAACAAATGACGCTTTTAGCGCAAATAAAGCTCGCTGCCGCAGAGGCACTACAACACCTATACCCCGATATGGAGATGGCAAACGCTGTCATTACCATTAATCAGACAAAGCCTGAATTTACAGGGGATTATACGGTGGTATTATTCCCTTTTGTAAAGTTGCTTCGCCAGAAGCCTGAAGCTATTGGCAATAAACTCGGCGACTATCTTATAGAAAAAACAGGGCTCTTTTCCGGGTACGAGATCGTGAGTGGGTTTCTGAACCTTACTGTTCGCGATAGCTACTGGATATCTTTCCTTCTGAATCATTTTAATGATACGCGCTTTGGCGAAAAACGAGGCACTCAAAGGCGTGTTATGGTAGAATACTCATCACCAAATACCAATAAGCCATTACACTTCGGACATCTGCGCAATATTTTTTTAGGGTATGCAGCATCAGGCATATTAAAAGCAACCGGTAACCAGGTAATTAAAGCCAACCTGATAAATGACCGGGGTATCCATATTTGCAAATCTATGATCGCATGGCAGCGTTATGCTGGCAATACCGGACCGGAAGATACTAATACGAAAGGCGACCATTTTGTAGGCGATTACTACGTAAAGTTCAATACCGCTTATAAAAAGGAAATTGCCGAATTGATTGCAAATGGGATGACTGAGGCCACTGCTGAGAAGGAAGCGCCCATTATGACAGAAGCACAGGAACTACTACGTAAGTGGGAAGCCAACGATAGTGAGGTGCGCAACCTGTGGCAAAAAATGAATAATTGGGTATATAAGGGATTTGATGAAACATATGACAAGCTGGGTATCGATTTTGACAAGGTATACCTTGAAAGCGAAACTTATCTTTTAGGGAAGAACATAGTAGCAGAAGGAGTAGCAAAGGGCGTACTGTATAAGAAGGAGGATGGATCTGTATGGATAGACCTCACAAACGAAGGCCTTGATCATAAATTGTTATTGAGAGGCGATGGAACATCTGTATATATCACACAAGACCTGGGTACTGCTAAGCTCAAATATGATGATTACAAACTGGATGAATCAATCTATGTAATAGCAGATGAGCAGAACTATCATATGCAAGTATTGAAGCTGATATTGAAGCGCCTTGGTGAACCATGTTCAGATGGTATCTATCATCTTTCATACGGGATGGTAGAATTGCCAAGCGGGCGTATGAAAAGCCGTGAGGGAACTGTTGTGGATGCCGATGATATGATAGATGAAATGATATCCCTTGCCCGCCAGCAAACGGAACAGGCTGGCAAAACAGAAGGCTTTACCATTGAGGAGTTAGCTACGTTATATAACACGATAGGGCTCGGCGCCCTGAAATTTTACTTGCTGCGGGTAGATCCTAAAAAGAAAATGATCTTTAACCCGCAGGAGTCTATTGACCTGCACGGGTTTACTGCTACATTTATCCAGTATGCACATGCACGCATATGTTCTATACTGCGTAGGGAAGAACTCCCCATCCTTCCCCCTACTCCCAGGTTTCAGGGGTTTACGCACTCGCAGGATGTAACAAAAGCAGAAAAAGACCTAATGGTAGCATTAGAACAATATCCGAATGTGCTTGATGAAGCAGGGGCAACATACAACCCTTCGCTACTTTGTAATTACACTTTTCATCTTGCGCAATTATTCAATTCATTTTATGATGAGCACAGTATATCAAAAGCAGAAAATGAGGAGAAGAAAAACCTGCGTATAATGATCATCGTAATGACTGCGCAAATACTAAGGCATAGCATGAACTTATTAGGCATTAACCTGCCGGATAAGATGTAGCTCAGGTACTTTTCAGGTCAAATACCTTAGCCTTTGTAGCACGCACAGCAGGATACCATGCTGCCAATAACCCTATTATTATGATGGTGCCTATTACCAGGAAGAAGTCCTGCCATTTCATCAATACAGGATAGGCATCCTGCAGCCTGCTGTCGCCGGAGCTCAGTTTTATCCACCTGAAATATTGCTGTCCTTTGCACACCAGGGCACCCAGTATTATGCCGGTCATTCCGCCGGTAACAGACCAGAGCACACCCTCCAGCAGAAATAACTGCCTGATAGTATTCCTGTCTGCCCCCATTGCTTTTAATATCGAAATGTCTTTTTGCTTCTCCAGCACCAGGAGCGCCAGTGCTCCTATCATATTGAAAGATGCGATTACTAATACCAGTACCAGTATAGCATAGATAGCCCATTTCTCCGCACGCATTACTGAATAAATGGTTTTATTCTGCTCAAATCGGTTTTCTACTTTATACCCGCTTTTCAGTAAGGCTTTTACATTCTTCTCTACCGCCTGCATGTTGGCAGTACTATCAATACTGATCTCTACTGAAGAATATTTATTTCCGGCTTTGAAAAGGTCTTGTACTACAGGCAATGGAGCCAGGATGTACCTGCTGTCAAAATCGCCCTGTACGCTAAATTCACCCTCTGGTTTTAATATCCTGTACTGTACCACACTTTCAGGATTGGTAGGGTCGTAGCTACCCTGTTCATTAGGGTAATAGAGCGTAAGGCGTGTAAAGGCATTATCGATGTTCATCCCCATTTGGTTGGCTATCTGCATACCAACTATGGCAGTGGGCACCTCGCCATTACTCACAGTATCGCTTCCCAGCACTATGTATTGCCGTATCTCATTTACTTTGTAGTAGTTTTTATCTATCCCTTTCAGGGTCACAACCCGCTGGTCTTCGCCACTGTTTATCAGTACATTATCTTCAAGTACATAAGCCAGGTTCTTTATTCCTTTGGTCTCTTTCAGTTTTTTTACTTCACTATCATCCATTGCAAAGAATTTACCTTTTACAGGTGATATTCTTATTTCAGGATAAAAGGCTTTGTACTGTTCTTTTGCCAGGTTCTCAAACCCGTTGAATACCGAAAACACAATTATCATAGCAGCGCTGCTTACTGCAATGGCTACCATACTGATACGTGACAGCACAGGTACTGCGTTAGCAGACCGTTTGCCCTTTAGGTACCGGAGGGCTAGTTGCCAGGTGAGTGAGCCGTTCATTCCTGCGTTGGTGGAAGGGATTGATTTTCGCGCTCTTCATTTATCTTCTTAAACACTTCTTCCATTTTAAATACATAATCAAGTGTATCGTCATTAAAGAATGTTATCTCCGGCACTCTGCGCAGTTGATTTCTTACCCTCTGGCCCAGCATTTTTCGCCACTCGGCAGAACGCTCCTTAACCGTGTGGAGCAAATGGTTTGGATCTTTTACCTGAAAGAAGCTTAAATAAACCCTGGCTTCCAGCAGATCGGGCGTTACCAGCACTTTTGATATTGATACCATGCCTCCACCTACTATATTCATCCCCTCTTTCTGAAAAATGGCGCTCATTTCCTCCAGCAGCAGCTTACCTACCTGTTTCTGCCTTTTGCTTTCTTCCATATCATGCTATTTGGCTGCAAGATAAAGTTAATTTGAACCTTTCTAAGGCTAAACGGTGGGCTGAATGTTAGTTTGCATATAATGCATTAATTTCGTTACAAATACTTCCTAATGAAAAGATTGTTCCCATTAGCCGTTGCTATGGTTATTTTCTGCCTGACTGCGTGTAAGGAAAAGGCTCCGCTTATTGATTTCGGCACATTGCCGGTTGTTGATACCACCTATACCGCCAGCCCTGAAGCTGTGCAGAATCGAAATGTATTGATAGAAGAATTTACCGGAGTTAGCTGCGCCAATTGCCCGGCAGGCCACAAGGTGGTTGCCAGTATTGAAGCTTCTTATCCCAACAGGATAGTAGCTATTGGCCTGTATGAATTTGGTGTAAATCTCACTGAACCTATAATCGGCCTTTCACATCAGGATTTACGTAATGATAGTGCGACCATTATAGCTACTAACGTATACCTAAGCGTCAGCAGCCTGCCGACAGCAGGCATAGACCGTGTATTGGAAGCAGGGAAGCTGCAAATAGACCGCTCATTATGGCCTACCAAAGTAGCCGCAAGGATCAGTACGCCCCCCGCAGTTAATATGTACCTGACCAGTAAATATAATTCAGCATCAAATGTCCTTACAGTAACGGTAAAAACTACGTTCCCCCAAAGTACCAGTACCGATATCAGTCTTACTACTGGCATAACAGAAGATAGCATTGTAGAAGCACAGGAAGATGGCATTGTAGTGGATACGATCTATGTTCAAAACCACGTATTGCGCGATTATATTTCGGCCCCTACTGGTAGTAATGTATTACACAGTGTAACCACAAAGGCCGCGGGTACTGTTTTTCAGCGTACCTATACTTATACCCTGCCCGCAAAAGCTGTTAACTGGAATTTATCGCATTGCAAGGTGTTTGCTTTTATGAGTGTAAATGCAGATGCGACTACAAAAGAAGTGCTACAAGCTGTAGAAACTCCCCTTAAAGGGCTTTAACAATAATTAAAACTTTATTACTTTGCCCTGCCTGTATAGGCGGGGCTTATTTTTATTTTACATGAAAACTTACAGATTATCAGGTGCTGTCCTTGTAGTTGCATTTTCTCTTTCAGCTATTACCAGCTGTCAGGAAAGCATATCGCCCGCCACAGCTTATAAAGATAGCCTGGCGCAGCATAAATTCATTATGCCCACATTTGATGCCACTGTTGCCTATAACTACATTGCAAAGCAGGTAAGTTTTGGGCCACGCGTACCCGGCAGTAAGGCACAGCAACTTTGCGCGGCATGGATGGACTCAATGCTGACCAAGGTTTGCGATACAGTATATAAACAATCTGTAACAGTAAAGGGCGGCGATGGCAAAACATTGCCTTGTATCAATCTAATAGGTGTTATTAATCCAAAAGCTACAAAACGCATATTACTGCTTACTCATTGGGATAGCCGCCCCTGGGCAGATATGGATGCCCAAAATAAAGACAAACCGGTATTAGCTGCTGATGATGGGGGCAGTGGTGTAGGTGTGCTGATACAACTGGCTGAACAGATAAAAACGACTCCATTACCTGCTGACCTGGGGGTGGATATACTATTAACGGATGTGGAAGACTACGGAAAGAACGAATGGGGCGAAGACTCTTATTGCCTCGGTACACAATACTGGGCACATCATCCTCATGTTCCGGGCTATAAAGCAGCATTCGGTATTTTGCTGGATATGGTGGGTGGCCGGTATGCACAATTTCCTATCGAAGGATTTTCTACCCAATATGCCCGCAATGTGCAGTTACAGGTATGGAATGCAGCGGATAAGGCAGGATATTCATCTTATTTCCCTTATGTAAATGGGCCTGATATTACAGACGACCATGTACCTGTAAACCGGATAACCGGTATCCCTACTATTGATATCATCAACCTGTCGGTAACCAGCCAAAATGTTTTTGCGCCCCACTGGCATACCTTACAGGATAATATGAATATAATAGACAAAAACACGCTTAAAGCTGTGGGGCAGACGCTACTGCAGGTGATCTATGAAAACGAGCCTGCACATACCTGATATTTAATGAAGCAACGTATCTTTGGCAACATAAAAATATTATCCTTACCGTGAAATACCGCAATGCGCTACTGATCGTTTTATTAATAATAGTATCTGACCAATTAATAAAACTATATATAAAGACACACTTTTATTATGGGGAAGAGGTAAATGTAATAGGCCATTGGTTCAGGTTACATTTTATAGAGAACGAAGGGATGGCTTTTGGTATGAAACTGGGACAGGCAGTAACCGGAAAGCTGGTACTTACCCTATTTCGCCTGATAGCTGTAGTATTCGGGTTTTATCTTCTCAAGCGGATTGTTGATAAGGGCTATGGCAAGGGGGCTGTAATATGTGGCGCCCTGATTCTGGCTGGCGCCCTGGGTAACTTGATAGATAGCATGTTTTACGGCCTTATTTTCACTGAAAGCTCTTTCCACCTCGCACATTATGTAGCATGGGGACAAGGATATGGAAAATTCTTACAGGGCAGGGTTGTTGATATGCTTTACTTCCCGCTTATAGATACCAAATGGCCTTCGTGGATACCATTTTTGGGCGGCCGCGACCTTGTATTTTTCGAACCGGTATTTAATATTGCTGATGCGGCAATATCTGTAGGGGTTCTGGTATTGGTGTTCTTTCAGAAGAAACTAATACACAAGAACTATGCAAAAACAACCCCTTCCACTACTACTATTGTCACGGAAGAAACGAGGTATTAATAGCTCTGTTTATTTAAGATACAAATCAAAATAGTCAGATATTTTCTGCATCAGGTGTACTCTGTCTTTACCACGCACATTATGCTGGTGACCGGGATATACAAAGTAGTCTACCTGTACATTTTCGTCCACACACTTCTTTATAAAATCTATACTGTTCTGCCATACTACTACATCATCGTTGGTGCCGTGTATCAACAGTAGTTTACCTTTTAGGTTTTTAACCTTATCCAGCAGGTTAGCATTTTCATATCCGGCAGGGTTTTCCTCCGGCGTATCCATATAGCGCTCGGTGTACATTACTTCATACATTTTCCAGTCCATTACCGACCCTCCTGCCACTGCACATTTAAAAACATCAGGATGTTTCAACATAAGCGATGTGGTCATAAACCCTCCAAAACTCCAGCCGTGTACGCCCATTCTACTGGCATCTACATAGGGCAATGTCTTAAGATAATCCACTCCTTTTAGCTGATCAGCCATTTCAATATCGCCCAGCCTTCTAAAAGTAACCTGTTCGAAAGCCAGCCCTCTGTTGCTACTGCCCCTGCCATCCATTGTAAACACGATGTATCCCTTCTGCGCCATGTATTCATACCATAGATTACCGCTTTCCGGAAACTGATTGTGGATCAATTGTACATTAGGCCCATTGTATAAATAGACAATAACAGGGTATTTTTTACTCTTATCAAAGTTTATGGGTAGTATCAGCTTGCCATAGAGATCTGTTTTGCCATCGGCAGCTTTCAGGGTAATATTCTTTACAGTGGGCCGGTCATACTCTTTCAACGGGTCTGCAGCATTTACTAATATCGTTGCCATATTTCCATCTGTAGAGCGGACTACACATTTACGCGGCACACCTGCACCGGTATAGCTATCATATATATAATGCCCATCTTCACTGGCTATTATGGTATGCATTCCGGCGCCCTTATCTATACGCTCCACCTTCCCGTTGTTCCAATTCACAGTGTAAGCATGCTTTTCTAGTGGAGATTCTTTAGAAGAGGTGAAGATCACTTTATCCCCATCCTGATTAAACCCTGCTATTTCATTTATTACCCAGGTGCCCCTGGTTAATTGTCTTAGCTCTTTACCGTTTGTATTGTATAAGTATAGGTGCATATACCCGTCGCGCTGGCTCCACCATATAAATTTATCATTGCTGCCTGGCAGGAATGATAATGGATGCAGCGGTTGTACATATTTTGCATCAGTTTCTTCAAACAGTGTTTTGATTACCTTACCTGTTTCTGCGTCATACTGATTCAGCCACAAATGATTTTGTTCGCGGTTTAGTATAGCTATGTATATATATTGCTCATCGGGGCTCCAGGTGGCACAGGTCAGGTAGTGATCTTTATGTTCGCCCGTTTGCATATATACGGTTTTACCTGTGGCAATGTTATATACAGCAAGCATAGCCTGGTGCGAGGTACCGCCTGCCATAGGATATTTAATGTTTGTGTTTTTTGCCGGTGTTATACTCCAGTCTACAACAGGGTAATCATTTACCATGGTTTGATCCATATGATAGTAAGCGATCAGATCGCCCTTAGGTGAAAAGAAAATCCCTTTATCGATCCCAAATTCATTGCGGTGAACTGCCTGGCCATTCAGGATATTCTTATCTGCATCAGTAGTTAATTGGTGTGAATGATTTTTCTTGTCCACCATCCATAGGTTATTATCAGTGGTATAAGCTATCTGCATACTTTTATCAACCGTAATATTATCTGCATTATCAGGCGTAGTGCACCACTTATTCCATGTCAGCCCTTTAGCTGTAAGGATACCTTTTTCTATATCCTTCCCGCTTGTAAAATACAGGTATTCCTTATCCAGCCAGGTAAATACTGGTAATGCTTTTAGGTTCAGGCTAGTCGATTTGTTAAGGGCATCCAACGTCAATAAAGTATCACTGTATTTTGATGAGAAGCTAGTGACAGCCCATGCCTCACTGTTATTTGTTTTTACTACTTGCCATAAACGGCTGGTACCGGGCTCCCATGTGGGCTGCTTAATCGTTTTAGGCTGCAGTGTACCGGCCATACCATTAGTAGCTTCTGCCATTGTGAACAATTTTTTCTGCGCCTGCACAGAAGAGCAGGTTATTACAGCTACTATAAGCAGAAATATTCTGTTGATGCAATTCATTTTAAATGAAGTTTACTTATTAACGAACAAAATTTTGATAAATTATTATTGTATAGGTATGCCTGCCACCTGCCCAAAATGCTTTTGCGATACAGGCAGCGTAATGATAAATGTAGATCCCTCCCCCTGCGTGCTTTGTGCAGTAATGCTCCCGAAATGCATTTCCACTACCTTTCTGCAAATAGCCAGGCCTATACCTGTTCCCTCATATTCGCTGGTGTTATGCAGGCGCTGGAACAAAAGGAATATTCTGTCAAGATAGGTTTCATCAAATCCTATCCCATTGTCCTCAATATATATCCGGCAGAATTTTTCTACATCCCAATTGGGCATAGTGCTCAGTATAGGGAAGTACTGTGCCATATTCAACTGGTCAGGTACGATACTGGAGCCCCTTACTATTTCAGCGTAAATATGGATACGGGGTTTTACACCAGCTTTGCTAAACTTTATCGCATTACTGATTATATTTAGGAATAGTTGTTCCATCTGTGATGGGTTAGCATCTATTTCCGGCAAATTTTCGACTATGATCTCTGCATTATTATTATCCTTTATTACCTGAACATCAGAGATCACCTGTGTTAATATTTCATTGAGATTCGTTTTCACAAATGAATAGTTTTCCTTTACTATCTTAGAAAACTCCAGTATATCATTTATAAGATTTTGCATCCTGAATGATGCAGAGGTTATCTTTTCCAGATAGATACGTCCCTTATCGCTCAGTGAATCTTTACTACCATTTTCCAGCAGGCTGGCAAACATTACAATCTTTCTGAGCGGTTCACGCAGATCGTGTGACGCTACGGATGCAAATTTTTCCAGCTCTGCATTCGATTCTTCCAGCGCTTTTGATTTTGCCAGTAGTTCCTGCTCAATTTTCTTCTGTTCTGTTACATCCTGTATAGTACCTATCATCTGCACTACTTCCAGTTTTTCATTTACCAGCACTTCTCCTTTGGATAGTACAGTACGTGTATGGCCGTTAGGTAGTAATATGCGGTGATAGAAATCAGGATACTTTTTCTTTTCGAATGCCTGTATTATGTTCTCAGACACGTACTCGCGGTCATCAGGATGTATTTTCTGAAGATAGCTTTCGTAGTCTACGGGCATTTTATAGGGTCCATCCAGCATTATACCATATATATTGCTACTCGCGCTAGACCATGTCATCAGGTTACTCTCTGTATCCCATCGCCAGTGGCCCATGCGGGCTATATATTGTGCCTCATTAAGTAATTCATTATTTATCCGTAGCAACTCTTCTGCTTTTTCCCTGTTCTGTATTTCTATTTCAAAAGCTTCACGGGTTTTTAAAGAAAAAGCTTTGGGTAAAATCTTCATCAGGCTAAAAACAGTTATCCAACTCAGTATTCCGGTAATAAAACGTATTAAAGCGCTAAGCCTGTACACAGGATACCAGAAAGTAAGAGCATCCAGAAAATGAGTGCTGCCACATGCTAAAATAAAGGCTGCAAATAAAAAATAGATCCGTACAAAGTGCAATTCCTTGCGCCGGGATATATACCTCACTATTATTATTGGGATGGCAAAGTAGGCCGACCAGATCAACAGGTCGCTAATAATATAGAACCAGCCATGAACATTCGACCATGTACCGCTATGCCAGCGGGGAGGGAAATCGGATGTATCCAGGAGTTTGTGAAAAAAGTCCCCCACTTGGTTCATGCTGCTAAAAATAGAATTAAAACGTTACAAAACATAGCGTTGTATATGGAGACATAGCTACCCATAGCATAACTTATTGGAAATGAATAAGAAGCAAAAATATTATCAGAATGTATTGATTGCGGCCCTTATTTTCACAAGCTTTTCCAACAAACCTTTCAGGAGGTCTAAATGGAGCATATTAGCGCCATCTGATTTTGCATGAGATGGGTCAGGATGTGTTTCAATGAACAACCCATCTGCTCCTACTGCTATGCCTGCCCGTGCAATGGTCTCTATCATTGCAGGGTTCCCCCCGGTTACACCGCTCGTTTGGTTTGGTTGCTGTAGCGAGTGGGTGCAATCCAGCACTACCGGTACACCCATAGAACGCATCGTTGGTATTCCCCGGTAATCGACTATCAGATCCTGATAACCAAATGTAACTCCCCTATCGGTCAGTATTATTTGTTCATTGCCGTTTTGGCGCAGTTTATCCACTGCAAACTGCATTGCTTCCGGAGACAGGAATTGCCCTTTTTTTACATTTACTACCTTACCGGTTTCAGCAGCAGCTATGAGTATATCCGTTTGCCGGCATAGAAAAGCAGGTATCTGCAACACATCCACGTGCGCTGCGGCCATGCTGGCCTCACTTGCAGAGTGTATATCGGTCACTACAGGAATATGAAAAGTATTCTTCACCTTACTAAGCAGCTTTAGTGCGGCCTCATCACCAATTCCGGTAAAGCTATCAAGACGGGTACGATTAGCCTTGCGATAAGAAGCTTTAAATATATAGGGTATCTTCAGGTCAGCACATATCTTCACAATTCGTTCCGCTGTATTCAATACCACACTTTCATTCTCTACAACACATGGGCCAGCCATCAGAAAAAAATTGTCTTTATTATACCCGGCAGTAAAAAGATGACTAAAATTCATAAGTATGATATACTATTTTTTCAAAAGTACAATTTTCTTGAGCGGTAGATCTTGAGGCTATACCTACTGCGGAATAATAGAAAAATAATAGAATATTAGCATTCACTAAGCCCCAACGGTATATTCAGTGCCAGCCCACCTTCTGCTGTTTCTTTATATTTATGGTTCATATCCAGGGCAGTTTCCCACATGGTGGTCACTACTGCATCCAGCGATACACGTGCATCATCTGGATTGCTCTGCAAGGCCAATTGCGATGCTGTAATGGCTTTTATAGCACCCATTGTATTCCGTTCTATACAAGGTACCTGTACCAGTCCGGCTACAGGGTCGCAGGTAAGGCCCAGGTGATGTTCCATAGCTATCTCTGCGGCCATCAGGCATTGCCTTACGCTGCCGCCCATACATTCGGTAAGTGCCGCAGCTGCCATAGATGATGATACCCCTATCTCTGCCTGGCACCCGCCCATTGCAGCCGATAGGGTAGCCCCCTTTTTAAATATACTGCCTATCTCAGAAGCAGTAAGCAGGAACCGGATAATTTTATGGGGATCGTTGCCATCGCAAAAGGCAATATAATATTGCAGTACTGCTGGCACCACGCCGGCTGCGCCATTGGTGGGGGCAGTAACTACCCGGCTGAAGGATGCATTTTCTTCATTTACTGCCAATGCAAAACAGCTTACCCAATCCAGTATATATTGAAACTGATTGCCACCGCTACGTATAGCAGCAAGCCATTCATCGTAACTATTGTAAGTCTTGTCTTTCAGTAATTTTTTATTCAGGCCGGCTGCACGGCGCACTACATTTAGTCCGCCCGGTAATATGCCGGATATATGTGCCCCACGATAAATACAATCACGCATTACTTCCCATATACGCAATACGCCTGCATTTATTTTTTCTTCATCACCCCATTTTTTTTCATTTTCCATTACTATCTCGGAAATAGTTTTTCCTGTTTCGGTACACCATTTCAGCAGATCTTCGGAGCGCTCAATTGGATAAGGCAATTGTACATCAGCGCCATCTTGGTTATTTTCAGCTTCTTTAACTACAAAGCCACCACCTATTGAATAGTAGGTCTCCGCTATTTCTTTACCATTCTGGAAGGTGCATAAAAACGTAAGGGCATTTGGATGAAACGGAAGACTTTCAGTCATCAGAAAAACAACATCTTCAGTGGGGTTAAACGCTACCTCCTGCGTCTTACCAAGAAGCATTTTTTTCTGTTCACTTATTTGTGCTATCCTGGGATTTATCTGGTTAACATCAAAAGTAACAGGGTCCTCACCGCACAGGCCCAATATTATTGCCACATCGGTGCCGTGGCCTTTACCTGTTTTGGCAAGAGATCCATAAAGCAATACGCGTACTTGTTGCACTTTACCTGATCCATCTTGCTCTATCGTTTTTATAAAACGCAGTGCTGCACGCCATGGGCCTAAAGTATGTGAGCTGCTGGGTCCCACACCTATCTTAAATATATCAAATACAGAAATGCTTTCCTTTTTCACTAATGCTAAAAATAAAAATAGGGGGAAAATATTTTCCCCCTAAAGATACTATATAAGCCTAACAAAAAACCTAAGGCATCAACACTTTGTTGATCACATGTATTACCCCATTTGACTGATAAACATCTTTGATAGTGATCTTGGCTACTCCGCCTTTAGAATCTTTTATCCAAAGTGAGCCGCCTTTTTGCATAACAGTAAGCTCTTCGCCCTGTACAGTTTTCAGCATAGCCATACCGTGTCCGGCTTTTACTTTCATCATCAACTCTCTTGATCCCATCTTGCCAGATACTACATGATAAGTAAGTACACTTGTCAGTGTGCCTTTATTTTCTGGTTTCAGCAGGTTACTAACTGTACCGGCAGGTAGCGCATTGAATGCTTCATTTGTAGGGGCAAACACGGTAAATGGGCCTGCACTTTCAAGGGTTTCCACAAGGCCTGCGGCTTTAACAGCTGCAACCAGTGTAGTGTGGTCTTTAGAGTTAACAGCATTCTCTACAATGTTTTTAGTAGGGTACATAGCAGCACCGCCTACCATTACTGTTTTTTGTGCAAATGCATTGTTGAAGTTACCGGCAAGCATAGTTATTGCAAACACCGGGATCATGAAGAAACGTTTCATACTAATTGTTTTGTGTTGGTTAAAAAGGTTTTTAATTTTTCCTTACACATACACATACGACAACTTTTTAATTATGGTTTTTGGGAATCTGAAAAATGTTATTTTCTTAAAAAAGAATGGACATCCGGTTAAGATGTCCATTATTAATATAAAAAGTGATGGAATTAATTGATACTCATGCCCATTGGCAACATCATAAGGGCTTTACCCTGCATTTTACGAAGGTTCTGTATTTTCTTTATCCATTCGTAGTCTGCCCCCAATTCCTGCTTTAGGGTAGCCTTCATCATTTCTTCCGAGACGTCGTTGGTTTTAAAACGGCGCATCATACTCTGCCACTTATCTATACGTTCAGGATAGGTAGATACTTTATAATTGGTAAGTTTAGCAAGCGTTGCTGCACTATGTATAGCACGTCCCAGCCCACCTATTCCATCTATCAGATGTATATTCAATGCATCGGTGCCACTCCATACCCTACCCTGCGCTATACTGTCTACGTCAGCCTCGCTTATCCTTCTGCCTGTAGCTACTCTGCTTTTAAAGATGCTGTATATAGTATCTACTGAGTGTTGCATGCGCTGTTGTTCATCTGCCGTAAGTGTCCTTGCTACAGTTGGAAAATCAGCATAAGGAGCTGTCTTTACACCATCAAATGTTACGCCAAGCTTATTTTTCATGAGGCCCTGTATATTAAAAAGCATAGAAAATACGCCTATGCTGCCGGTTATCGTATTAGGCAGTGCAAATATGCTGTCTGCCTGGCAGGCAATATAATAGCCGCCTGATGCTGCCACATCGCCCATAGATACTACTAGTGGTTTTTTCTTCCTTAGTAGCTGCAGCTCGCGCAATATTACTTCTGATGCAAGCGCACTGCCACCGGGAGAATTAATACGGAGCACTACTGCCTTTATGTTATCGTTTTTTGCCAGTTTGCGAATATTTGCAACAAATGAGCGGGAAGCGATCTGGTAATCGTCCGATTGTTCCCCGTCAGATATTTCCCCTTCGGCAAACAATATAGCTATCCGGGCATTATCATTCTTCAGGTCTAGTAGCGGGGTATTTGCGTACTCGCTCACGGCTATGTAACTGATATTTGCATTAGCTTTTGTTCCTGTCTTGCTACGCATACGCGATTCTACCTCATCCCAATACAGCAGACCATCTACCAGCTTATATTTTAATGCATCACCCGGAAATTGCACCGCACCTGTATTGGTCCATTCATTAATAGTATTTGCATCAGCATGGGTGTGCTCTGCTACTGCTTTTACATATTCCTTCCAAAAAGATTGCTGGAACTGGGATACCTGTAGCTTGTTGGGTTCACTCATCTTATCATACCGGAATGGCTCAGTAGCGCTTTTAAACTTACCGGCATAAAATATTTCAGGTTGCAGCTCCAGGCGGTCGAGTGTATTTTTAAAGAAGGGCATTACACTTGAAAATCCTTTCAACTCTATATTACCAACGGGGTTCAGATACACACTATCTGCTACAGACCCTACAAAATAATCTCCCTGCGATATGTTTTCGCCATAGGCATATACAAATTTACCGCTCGTCTTAAAATCATTGATAGCCATGCGTATCTGCTGCAGTGTACCCCAACCATTACTCCCGGGTTGTAATTTTATCAATATGCCTTTAATAGAGTTATCCTTTTTGGCTTTAGCAATAGCAGTTACTATATCATACAGCCCTGCGGTTGACGAAAGTTCATTGCTGAATAGAGCAAGCGGATTGCTTTCACCAAGTTCGTGAATGTGCTTTTGAAGGTCTACCACTAAAACACTATTGGTTTTGAATGTGGTAGTTTTATCCTTCTTTGACATCAGGGATGCTACCGAGCCGAATATAAGGCCTACTATAATAACACCGCAGACCACCATGGCCAGCAATGACGCAAAGAACATTTTGAAAAACTGTTTCATTTATATATAATTTTTCTTAAAAACAGAACAAATATACACTTGCAGCGGTACACTTAGGCATTATATCCACTCTCGTAAGGTGGATTTATAAGGTGAGATTACACAACAGTAGTATTTACCATCTTCTCCTTAACGAAATACAGGATTGCGCCACTGGCAATTATCCCTAAGGCGCCTAAAATATATACCCGGTCACTGCTAAATAGGATAAAGATCCATATGCCGATACATATTATTGCTGGTATAGGGAACAATGGCATTTTGTAAGGTCTTGGTTCGTTCTTTTTTTGATAATGCCATGCTATCAGCCCCACAGTCTGCGAAACAAACTGTATCAGTATGCGTACAGTAACAATGGCAGTAATCACTTCTTTCATTTTAAATAGCAGGCTAAATATAAATGCAAGCGCCCCTAATGACAAAAGCGATACATGCGGTATTTTATATTTCGGGTGTACACGGGCAAATGCGGGAAAGAATGCCTTATCCTTTGCCGCAGCATAGGGTATCCTTGAATAGCCCAGTATTACTGAAAACAACGAGGTAACGGCTATACAGAGCACCAGTATGGTGGCTACCTGCCCTGCCGTATGGTTGTAGAGGTGCTCAAAATAATCGCTTACAATAAAGCTGGATCCGGCAACTTTTTGCCAGGGCAGCACACCAAGTATCACTGTTTGCATTGCCAGGTATGATAGGGCAATACCGGTAATAGATATGAATATGCTACGTGGTATGTTTTTTTGAGGGTCCTTTATCTCTGCACCCAGGTGGCAAACATTATAATATCCCAGATAAGAATAAACCGACTTCAGTGATGCCTGCCCAAGGGCTACAAAGAATAAAGTACTGGTATCAAACCCTTTCAAATTCCAATCGAACGCCTGGGCACTCTTAAAATGAGGAATACCGGCTATTATCAGCCATAGCATTGTACCTCCCGTTATTACCCACATCACCACCGATACTTTACCTATGCTCTTTATATCGCGGTAAAGGGCAAATACCAGTAGTATTACCAGTCCTCCGCTTATTATTTTCTTTTGCAGGTCGCCTAAAGGGATAAGAAAGGTGAGGTATTGAGAAAAGCCGATAGCGCCGCTTGCCACTACAAGAGGTGCCTGTATTACCGTTTGCCAGATAAATAGAAAAGCCGCAAATTTTCCCCATTTCCCAAATAGCTTCTGAAGAAACACATAGCTTCCACCGGCCTCCGGCCATTTAGCGCCCAACTCCGCCCAAACCATGCCATCCATATAGGCAAGGAGCGCTCCCAGCAACCACGCCAGTATGCTTAGCGGGCCGTGCATTGCACCTACTATGAAAGGTATAGTGATGAATGGCCCTATGCCCACCATATCTATCATATTAATAGCAGTAGCCTGTGTAAGGGACAAGCTACGGGATAGCTCAGTAGAGGGCACTGCTTTATTATTGGCCAATACAATTATTTATACTGCAATAATATAAAAACCGCACTGCTCCGTGTATATATGTTTTCTATAGGGAGGTAGATTTCTTCTTCACAATAGCAAAATATTCCAATCAGGCTAGATAAACTTGTTGTCCTTCGCTGTCTTTATTGCATCGGCCTTAGAGTGTACATCCAGCTTCTGATATATATTCTTGATGTGCGATTTTACTGTTTCCAGGTCTATAAACAATTCCTGTGCTATACGCTTGCGGCTTTTACCGGTTGCTATCTGCTCCAGTATTTCAGTTTCCCTGCGTGTAAGCGGTGTAGACGCACTGCGCTGGAATGAACTGATGACCATACGCGCTATATGTGCGCTCATAGGGCCCCCACCCTCCATTACTTCATGTATAGCGCTGATTATTTTTTCAGGAGCAGTATTTTTGGTTAGATACCCCGCTGCGCCATTGCCCAGTGCACGGAATATCAGCATATCCTGTTCATATACTGTTAGAATAAGAATGTGCATATCGGGCAATAGCTTCTTCAGCTTCGGTAATGCATCTATACCTGATATGCCTGGAAGCTCTACATCCAGCAATAATACATCAGGGTCATCATGTGCAATTTTTTTAGCGGCTTCCTCATAGGATGGGTAGGTACCCACAATTTTGTATCCTTTTGTATTCCCTATCAGGAAGGCATACCCTTCCCGTATAGTTTCATCATCTTCTATTATGCACACTTTAATATCCAGGTCGCGGCTCATAGTCAATAAATATTTATGCTATAAAGGTCTTATTGTTTACGGGCATCTATATCACCCACTTAAGGTTATTTTTTCTCCGGCAGCCTAAAGGATAAATTGATAATTGTTCCTTTTGCCTCTGCCGAGTCTATGTAGAGCTTCCCATGTATGCGGGCGGCACGCACATTCATGTTATCAATACCATGACCTTTTTTTACTGTGCGTATATCAAAGCCTTTTCCATCATCGGTCAGTACCAGCTGCAGTACATCTCTCTTCTTCATTGTTACCTGTAGTGCTACATGCCTGGCAACGCCATGTTTCAGTATATTATTAAGCGCTTCTTTAAATATCATTATCAGGTTACGGCTTACATCCATGGGTAGCTTTGTTTCCTGCCATTTGTTTTCTATTCCTGTGAATGCAAATTCAATATCTGTATCCTGAAATAGCTCCATACCAAAATCTCTTATCCTGTTCAGTATTTCATACAGGCTGTCGTTCGATGGCTTTAATGACCAGAGAATATCCCTCGTACCACTATAAAGTTGCCCGGTATTGTCTTGTATCTGGTCCAGTATACGGTCTATATCAGGGGTTTTGTTCTCTATCTTATTTTTCAGCACATTGGTCAGTACATTAATACGGGTAAGTTTATTGCCCACCTCATCATGAAAATCCTCGGCGGTACGCATACGTATCTTCGTTTGCTCTTCAGCGCGCAGGCGGCGCATCAGTTTTAAACGATTTTGTTTACGATGGTTGGCAATATATTGCATGGTAACACCAAGCAATATACACCCGCCAAGTATCAGCAGGCTGAACCATCCTGTTTTCTGGAAAGGGGTTATAATTTCAAAGTTATAATGCAGTTCTTTTATTTTCTGGTCATCTGCCCCTGTCTCGCATTGCGCTATGAATGTATACTTACCCGGTGGTAATGCCGAGAACGTTACAGAGTTGGTAGGCGACCATACTGACCATGGTGCCTCAAGACCTTCCATTCTGTACCTATAGCGCAGCTGTTCACCCCCGCTTAATGATATGGCTTCAAAGCTGAAAGAGATATTATTCTTCTGGTAGGGCAATCGCAAGCCATAGGGTACACCATACCAGCTATCTGTACTGTCGTAATAAGAAGTATCCCCAATATGCTCACCAAATAATTTTACGTCCTTCATCACGATGCTCACCGGTTGTTGGGATACGGTGCTTGTATGTGGCTGGTAATGAAGTGCTCCATTCGTAGTGCCAAACCATATGCTTCCATCTGCCATTTTATAGATAGCATTATGGTTGCTTTCCATACCGGTAATGCCATTTCCCTTACCATAAAATGTTACCTGTGGCTCGCCGTTGGCTCTGAGCTTTATTTTGTGGATGCCAAATCCGGTACCTGCCCATATATTACCTTCATTATCGGTAGTTATATTATAGATAAAATCCGACCGCAAACCATTATTCTTATTTATGACAAAAGCTTTTCCTGTGCTAAGGTTATAGCGTACTATACCATTATCTGCAGTACCCGCCCATAGCTCATTTCCAAGTCTGGTAAAGCATTCAGTTTCTCCGCTGTCGAGTACTGTTTTGGTTACGTAGTCCGATATTGCACCACCAGTCCATAGCTTTATACCCCTCGAGGTACTTATCAGTACGCTGTCTTCGCTAATGCTGATAAAAGAAGTAACGGCATAGTTGATAGCAATATGCTTAAAGGTATCATGAACGTAAACGAGCGCACCATTAGCAAAGCCTACCCAAATTCTTTTATAGGGATCAGTATAAAGTGTAGTGACTGTATTAGAGGGGAAATGATGATCCGGGTAGCTGTATGATTTGAAAATGCTTCCATAGCTCCATAGCCCCATACCCCGCGTACCTATCCACACCTTACCATCTGGCGATACCGTAAGTGCAGTAATGGTTGGCGTCTTAACAGGAAAGGCAAGTGGGAATATTTTACCTTCTTCAAAAGTGTATAGTCCCGCATCATACGTGCCCAGGAATATCTTGTTACTCCCCTTGGCCGCTATAGCCATCACCTGCGCACTGGGCAGGCCCATACTCTCATCCAGCACAGTAAATTGCGTACCCGAAAAACGAAATATCCCCTGCCCATCCGATGCCAGCCATATATTGCCTTCGGCATCATTCAGTACATCAAATATGGCGTTATCAGTAAGGCCATTGTGTTTGCTATAATATTGAATCCCATTGTTGAATATGCGCACGGCTCCACTGGTAGTACCGAGCCATAATCCACCGTTATTATCTTCACATATAGAATAGATCGCCGGCAGGTCAGTTGTTGCATGTCCGCCTACATACATCAGTTCCACCTTATTGCTGTCTATTCTGTATAGTCCCTTGCTAGTTCCTATCCACACTCTTTTGCTGCGGTCCTGGTACATGCGCACCACGTAAGGAGGATAGTCGTTAACTGTATTGGTAATTGCAAGGCTGTCCCATTTTCCCTGGTTAGAGTAAGTATATATTTTCCCATTGCGGCAAGCAATCAGCAATTTGTTTGTATCCGATAAAATGGAAGAAATATAGGGATCTCCGGGTACGGTAAATGCTACCACTTTATTGTTTGTGATCCTGTATAGCTTTCCGGCACCTCGGCACCATATATTGTTCTGCCTGTCTGCTTTTATTTCTTCCACTACATTACTTACACCACCTTCAGAAGCGTTCAGCACATAGTTTTTAAATGATTTGCCATTATAAGAGCATACCCCATTGGCACCACCTATCCATATAATGCCTTTCTGATCCTCGGTTATGTCGCGCACAGTATTATTGAGCATACCATTGCGTACGGTATAGTTCACAAAGCTTTTCCCATCATAGCGAGATATACCACCCAATGTACCGATCCACAATTCTCCAAATCTATCCTGTAGTAGAGTAGCTACCTGCGATTGTATTAATCCCTGCTCTACATTCAGATTATAAAATGGATACCGTTGTGCAAATATGCTTTCATTATTGAGGCAGCACAGTATTATCAGGCATACAATATATATATGCTGGCAGGCTTGCTTTATTTTTATCTGTCTGTATCGCACTAAGTGAAATTAATTGTTTATCGTAACATTCAGCTACTGGTCCTGTTTTTCTCACCCTATAAATACCCCGCCACTACATACTATTTCACCCTCGGCGGGTGAAAGGAAATTGTACCAACGCTAATACATTTGAATATCAATATTATTGGTATGAAAATAGCTCTTTCGTTCTGTATTTTAGCGTCTACATTACTTTCCTATTGCACTTACGCTCAGACCACTGCAATTTCTGGTAGGGTTACGGATGACAAGGGTAAGCCAGTATCAACGGCTAATATTATTCTCCTGGCGTCAGATAGTACTACATTCATAAAGGCAGACATTACAGATGAAAAAGGCAACTTCCATCTGGATATACCAAATGGAAAATACTTTATAGTCATCTCTGCCATTACCTACAAGTCTTTTGCTTCACGTGTGATAACTATCAATGGAATTAATTACTCCCTCCCGGAAGTTCATTTGTCATTTCCATCTGGTTCATTAAAAGAAGTATCAGTAGTTGGGCAAAAGTCGTTTATCGATGTCCACAGCGATAAAATCGTGGTGAACGTAGAGAACAGTATCATAAACGCTGGCACCACTGTTATGGATGTTTTATCACATTCCCCCGGTGTTACTATTGATCAGAACGATAATGTAAGCCTGAAAGGCAAACCGGGAGTAAATATAATGATCAACGGAAAGGTACAGCCGCTAGCAGGTGCCGACCTTGCTAATATCCTTAAGGGTATGCCATCTGGTTCAGTTGATAAAATAGAGATCATAAGTAACCCATCAGCACGATACGATGCGGCGGGTACTGCGGGCATCATAAATATTATCCTTAAAAAAGACCAGCGCATGGGTATGAATGAAAGCCTAAACGCAGCATACGGACAGGGAGTATATCCTAAAACACATGCAGGGTGTAGTGTAAACTACCACAATCATAAATTCAACGCCTATCTGAATTATAATTATAGTTTTAAAGAGGGTTTTAATCACCTTACACTTATCCGCCATTTTTATAACAATGGCGTGTATGCGGGAGCTTTCCAGCAGAATCATATCGGCCAATACCCTTCCTTCCGGAATCATCTGATCAATGCAGGTATTGATTACAATCTATCCGCTAACACATCAATAGGCATCGGCTTTAACGGCGGATTGAATTCCTACGATTCACGGGGTGTTATTCGCTCCAACTCGCTTGATGCACAACAAGTCACCGATATAGATTCATTCTTTATCACCAACAATAGAACCTCCAATGCATTTAACAATTATGCGGTAAACATTAATATCAAACATTCATTCGACGGTACTGGCAAACAATTGACTGCAGATGCCGATTACGCCCGCTATTGGAATAAAAACAACGAGGATCTCATCACTTACTATTACATGCCTGATGGCAGCATAGGCCATCCGGCTGATGCACTAAGAGGAGATATTTCAGGCCTTACGCAGCTTATCTCCTATAAGGTTGATTTTTCTGATCCTCTAAAAAACAAAATGCACCTTGATGCTGGTATCAAAACTAGTTTCGTCACTGCAGATAACGCACCTCTTTTTTATAATATTGCTTCCGGCACTGCTATATATGATAGCTCTAAAAGCAACCATTATGTATACAACGAAAATATAAATGCGGCTTACATCTCCTTCAGCAAAGAATTTACAAAGTGGAATTTTCAGGCGGGACTGCGTGCAGAACAGACAAACATTAAAGGAGACCAGAAAACCACAAGGCAGGTCAATGACACCGGCTACATACAATTGTTCCCAAATCTTTCTGTGCTGCGCCATATCAATAAAAGTAACGACCTCAGTATTTCATTCAGCAGGCGTATAGAACGCCCTGGTTACGACCAGCTTAATCCATTTAAAATATACTCAGACCCTACTACCATTAAAGCAGGCTATCCTTATCTGTTGCCAGCTACCACTAATGCTGTGGAACTGTCGCATGTGTACAATGGTCGTTTCATTACAACCATTAGCTATAGTATCACTAACAATGTTATTACAGAAGTGCTATTACCGGCTCCAGGCAGGGTTACCATACAAACCCAGCGCAATCTTGCTACAATGAAATATTACGGTATCAGCGGGGCATACACATTCCAGCCGGCAAAGTGGTGGAGCAATGTATCTAACATTAATGTTTATTATAGCCTGTACGAAGGCGATCTGGCGAATAGCAACTTGCGCAATGGCAAGCCTACTTTTGATTTAAACACTACAAATAATATTTCCCTCCCTGCTGGCATATCTGCCGAGATTAGTCTTTTCTACCAGGCGCCGCAGATATACGGTTATATGAACCTTAACGAACTATGGATGTTAAATGTCGGTATCCAGAAAAATATTTTTAATAAACGTGGGCTCATTCGCTTGAGCGCCACGGATATTTTTTGGCATGGTTACCCTTCAGCCACATCGTCCTATAGTAATTACAATGAATCCTTTGTTGCTGTGCGCGACACTCGGCAGTTTACACTATCATTTGCTTACCGCTTTGGCAAAAATACAATTGCACCTGTTCACAGATTAAATGGTGGTGCAGAAGAAGAGAAAAAACGAATAGGCAACGGTAATGCCTGATTACATTGTAACCAAACACCCCTTTATGATATAAGCGCTCCTTAGCCCCCGCCGTATTCTGCAAACCAAATGAACCACGGGGGCTTTAATAACACACTATCAACGATCCGTCTTAGTTTTACTTAATGGTGAGCCCGATTCATTAAGGAAGTGTCTGTATACCAGCTTATCTGCAAGCGACGGCAGTATTTTATTTACCCATACAGCCAGTTTACCCTGTGTGGTCATCACAATGGTCCGCCTGCGTCGTACTATACCATCCAGTATTATTTTAGCGCACCTTTCGGGGCTCATCAGTTTGTTTTCCTCAAGTGGGGTTTCCGATTGCTGGCTGCCATCAGCGCTTCGTGCCACATTGCGAATATTAGAAGCGGTAAATCCCGGGCTTACCCACATAACGTGGGTTCCCGTATGCAGCAATTCTGTCCGCAATGCTTCAAGGAAGCCCTGCATTGCGTACTTTGATGCAGAGTATCCTGTACGGCCGGGCAATCCTCTGTTACCTGCTATTGACGATACACCTACTATTACGCCATTTCCTTTTCGGATGCACGGCAATGCGTAATGCGTGCAATACACAGTGCCCCAGAAATTGACATCCATCAATTCTTTTAACACTGACAAATCTGTATCTTCAAAAAGCGCACGCATGCTGATGCCGGCATTATTGATAAGCACATCAATTCGCCCCCATTGCAATATCGTATGATCAATAAAAGCCTTGCAATCCGCTTCCTTACTTACATCAGCCTGGAAAATTATAAGACCTGTTTTAAGGCTATCCTTAAAGGCAGCTTCCAGTTTTTCACTATTCCGTGCACAGACCGCAACCTTAGCGCCCAGCAGCATAGCCTGTATGGCTAAAGCTTTTCCAATACCTGAAGAAGCACCGGTAATGACTATTACTTTATCCTTTAATAAAGACATGTATTGCAAAAGTAATTAGTAAACAGGAGCCGCACACATGCAAAAAAAGAAGATTTACACATTATGTGAATAGTTTTCCGTGCAGATGTACAAAAAGGGTTCTATTTTTAATTGGTACAAAGAATCTGAAACATGAAAGTAATGATAATTATGGGCTCGCAGACAGATGCGAAAGTAATGGAAGAGTGCAGCAATTGGCTCAACTGGTTTGGGATACAAAATGAAATGGTGGTAGCATCTGCCCACCGTAATCCTGACAAAGTTCGCGACCTGATGGTGAATGCAAAGGCCAATGGCTATGGCGCTGTAGTAGCCGCAGCAGGCATGGCGGCAGCATTGCCGGGTGTATGTGCCGCTTATACTTCGCTGCCTGTATTAGGAGTGCCGCTCGATGGTGGATTGCCCGGTGGTATCGATGCGCTGTACAGTATAGTACAGATGCCTGCTGGTTTGCCTGTTGGTACGCTGGCGGTAGGTAAGGCGGGCGCACGCAATGCTGCGGTACTTGCCGCGCGTATCTTTGCGCTCAGTGATGAAGGCATTGCAGCAAAGGTGGAAGAATTTAAGAAAAACGAATATCGTATTTGACGATAAATTAACACACTGGCACAGGTATTGCAATAGTAATTAGTGTAGATTTATTTATAACCATTCTCAAAATCAGGAACTACTTTGACAGAAGCAATCATCAACCTGGAGACAGTAAACCCAATAGAATTTTTCGGGGTAAATAATAACAAATTTGATCTTTTAAAACGTCGCTTCCCACTACTCAAAATATTATCGCGTGGCTCACAAATCAAGATATCAGGGCAACCGGATGAAGTTGGGAACGCACAGACCAAAATAGAGCAGGTAGTAAAATATCTGGAACGTAACGGGCATTTATCAGAAAATTATTTTTCACGGATATTAGGCGAAGAGGATAGTAGTGAACCAAATGCCGCAGAGGAAATAAATAACGACATACTGGTATTTGGCCCTAACGGGAAGGTGATAAAGGCCAAGACGCAGAATCAGAAGCTGATGGTCAGCGTATCTGAAAAAAGCGATATCATCTTTGCAATAGGCCCTGCCGGTACCGGTAAAACCTATACAGCCGTTGCACTTGCTGTACGGGCCTTGAAAAATAAAGCAGTACGAAAAATAATCCTTACGCGCCCGGCGGTAGAAGCAGGAGAAAGCCTCGGTTTCTTACCAGGTGACCTCAAGGAAAAAATTGATCCGTATCTGCGCCCTTTGTATGATGCCCTGGATGATATGATACCTTCCGATAAGCTCAGCTATTATATGACCAATCGCATCATTGAGATAGCACCTTTGGCTTATATGCGTGGCCGTACGCTCGATAATGCATTCATCATACTGGATGAAGCGCAGAATGCTACAGATTTACAGATGAAGATGTTCCTGACACGTATAGGAGCTTCTGCAAAAGCTATAATT
Organism: Taibaiella sp.; assembly: GCA_013815385.1. Taxonomy (GTDB): domain Bacteria; phylum Bacteroidota; class Bacteroidia; order Chitinophagales; family Chitinophagaceae; genus JACDGL01. The sequence continues at coordinate 95,514 of JACDGL010000011.1, forward strand.
ACCGGCGATCGTACACAGATCGATCTGCCTAAGAACCAAAAATCAGGTCTTTCTAAAGCAGCTAAAATATTGCGCAATATAGAAGGTATTGCTCATGTGGAACTCGACGAAACTGACGTTGTGCGCCACCGCCTGGTGAAAATGATAATTCGCGCTTACGATAACGAACAGGAAAAAGAAGAACAGAATATAGAAGCATTCAACAAACTAAAAAAGGAGTGATAAATCACTCCTTTTTTTTATCTCTATCTTTTCACATTATTGTTTCCATTCAGGATACAGCGGATACGCCTTCATAAACTCGTTCACTTCATTGCGTACAGTTGTTATAGTGCTTTCATTTTCTGCATCCATAAGTACACGGTCTATCCAGGTAGCTACCTGCACCATGTGCTCTTCCTTCAACCCCCGCGTAGTAATTGCCGGTACGCCTACCCTGATACCGGATGTAACGAACGGCGATTTATCATCATAAGGTACCATGTTCTTATTAATGGTAATATCGGCTCTTACTAATGTATTCTCTGCCTTCTTGCCGCTTATATTCTTGTTGCGCAGGTCTATCAGTAACAGGTGGTTATCTGTACCACCCGAGACTATATTATAACCCTTTTCAGAAAAAGCCGTTGCCAGTGCCTGTGCATTGTTTACTACCTGTTGGGTATATACCCCAAATTCATCCTGTAATATCTCAAAGAAAGAAATACCCTTTGCAGCTATCACATGCTCCAGTGGCCCTCCCTGTGTACCCGGGAATACCGCCAGGTCTATAAGCTGGCTCAGCATGCGTATCTCCCCCTTAGGCCCCTTAATTCCCCATGGGTTCTCAAAATCATTCTTCATCAGTATGATACCCCCACGCGGGCCGCGCAATGTTTTGTGCGTAGTGCTGGTAACAAAATGGCAATGGTCAAATGGGCTTTTCAGGTGTCCTTTGGCTATCAGCCCCGCCGGATGTGCAATATCAGCCATTACCAGCGCGCCAACCTTATCAGCTATAGCACGTATGCGCTCATAATCCCAGTCACGGCTGTACGCCGATGCACCACAGATAAGCAGTTTCGGCTTATGCTCCAGCGCTTGCTGCTCCATCATATCATAATCTACCAGTCCGGTGTCTTTCGATACGCCATAGAAAACAGGGTTATATAATTTCCCTGAGAAGTTGACCGGTGAGCCATGTGTAAGGTGCCCGCCCATGCTTAGGTCCAGTCCCAGTATAGTATCCCCCGGCTTCAGTATCGCCAGCATCAAGGCTGCATTGGCCTGTGCCCCGCTGTGCGGCTGCACATTGGCATACTGTACACCAAATACTTCCTTTACACGGTCTATAGCCAGTTGTTCACTTTTATCTACCACCTCGCACCCACCGTAATACCTGCGTCCGGGATATCCTTCTGCGTACTTATTGGTCATCACATTACCCATCGCCTGCATCACCTGCATGCTGGTAAAGTTTTCTGAGGCTATAAGCTCCAGCCCACGGCGCTGGCGTTCCAGCTCTTCGTGGATGAGGTCAAACATGGCAGTATCACGTAGCATATATAAAAATTACGGAAGCAAAGATAGGAGCCAAAAAGGAAAAAGCATTAAAGAATAGCATTCACCCAAATAAAGGCTAGGCTATCTGAAAGATTTATATAACCCGCGGGTTATACTATTAAAGTTATTATTCACTATCTCTCCCAGCTTTATACCCGCCGTAGTACAGTGCTTGCAAATATCCAGGTCTTTATAGTACCCTTGTTTTTGCAGCTGGTATCCGTCTTTTGTATTTATATACTGGTAGTATTTTACGTTGCATAGGGTTGTTTCTACTGTATGCTCTTTTACCACAAATCGCACATCCCCATGCAATACATCACATTTGCTATTTCTGTCACCCACGTATAGCCACACTGTATGGGCAAATACAGTATCGCCGTTTATTTTATAAAAGCCATGTTCAGCAGTATCTATACCGTTTAATCCGCTCGGCTTGCCATAACTGAAGGTGTACGTAAATAGTTGCCTGTTATTTTGCACAAATTCTTTGGTACGTTGCAATAGTTGGGCACTATCACCCTTCAGCGTATAGGTCTTGGCATAGGTTACATAAGTACTATCTGGTTTAGCGCCTGCAACCATGGGCAACAACCATCCTATCCATAACAGCCATCTCATACAGAATACAATGAACGCACGTACTGCTCATGCAACTTTTCCGCGTATCTCACGTATTGCAATTTACATTAGGAAGTTAACAAAATAAATCTCTGGGGTGCAGTATTTTTCTTCTTCTCAAGGCGTAAAATGAGAATAGTGAACTACAAATTTTCGTTTCATAAAATAAGCAGCAAAAGCGGATAGCATTCACCCATCGCTCTTTAATATCCTCCAACATCTCTATCCCTGCCGAGTCTCTGCTTCAGGACTCGGCAGCTCATGGAAGGGTAACTAATCATTACACCAACTCGGCGTAGTTTACAGCCATACTAATAACAGGGATAAGCAATTATAATCTGTGCATCAGTGCATTAGCTCCACCTTCCTCACCACAGTACTTCCCGCGGTATTTATACGCACCAGGTACAGCCCATCAGGCTGGGCACTTAGGTCTATGCTTGCGCTGCCATCATTCAGCGTGCCGTTATATACGGCTGCCCCTACCATATTGCACACCGTTACGGTACCTTTTTCGTTGTAGCCGCTTCTTATATTTATGGTACCCCTGGTTGGGTTAGGGAATAGTGCTATTGCTACATTGTTACCTGTATTGCTTACAGCCGTACCTATACCCGTTACTTTACGGATCACATTATTTTCTTCGTCAGTTATATATAGGGTACCATATTTATCAAAGGTAACAGCCGAGGGATGGGACATACTTGCATTTATAGCAGGCCCGCCATCGCCGCTATATCCATATGCCATATTACCTGCTATGGTAGTAATAATACCAGTAACAGCATCTATCCTGCGTATTACATTGTTGCTGTTATCAGGTAAGTATAAATTATCATGACTGTCAACGGCTATAAGCCCTGCATTTGAGATTCGGGCAGTGGTGGCTATTCCCCCATCACCGCTATAACCAATTTTATCGGTCATGCCGGCATACCTGTCTATGATCCCTGTGGCAATATCTATTTTTCTGATTACACGATGTTCAAAATCACTTACGTAAATATTCCCTTTGCTATCAACGCATATTCCTCCTATCAGTCCTATTTGTGCATTTATGGCGGGCCCGCCATCCCCACCATTACTACGCACCCGGGGCGTGCCGGCTATCGTGCTGATAATTCCTGTACTAATATCTACTTTCCGTATAATGCAATTAAACCCATCACCAATGATTAAGTTGTGGGTATTATCTATCGCTATAGTGCCAGGATAATCCATCTCTGCATTTATTGCAGGTCCTCCATCTCCTGAATAGCCGCCGTGAAAAGGTGCGTTATAGCCATTCCCTGCTACTGTCGTAATAATACCTGTAGGTAGGTTTACTTTACGTACCACATTATTTTGTCCATCAGCTATATAAAGGTTTACTTGTTCAGGCGATGTACTGTCAAAAGCAATTTCTTGCGGAAAATATAATTCGGCGCTTGTTGCAGCCCCGCCATCACCTGTATGCCCACGGGTGCCATTTCCGGCTATAGTGGTGATCTTATTATCGGTTGCTGAAATCCTTCTGATAACGTTGTTATAGGCATCCGTGATATAAATATCCCCCTGGCTATTCAAAACAATTCCTTCCGGCCTATCAAGTTCCGCGCTTATAGCCGGTGCATTATCACCAGAATATCCACGTACACCGGTACCTGCAATTGTAGAGATGATTGCTTGTCCAGATACATTGGCGGATAAACTAAAAATAACAGTTACCAGCAACATTTTTTTTTGCATAAGTAAAAACTTTAGAAAGAAAGTAAGTAAGTATGAAAACAAAAGCGGGGAGGTTCTAATATCCCCGCTTTGCTAATTATTGTTTTACAAATTGTATGCTGGAGCTCTGTGTAGATGTTTGCACTTTCATAAAGTAGGTGCTATTTGCCAGATGGCTTATATCAATGCGCTGGGTATTAGCCTGAAGGTTACCGGTTAATACGATACGCTCTGTTAAATCCAGTACTGAATAGGTGCCACCAACACCTTGGATTCCGGTAACTTGTAAGTAATCAACAGCAGGGTTGGGCGATGCGCTCACGCTTATTTCATTATTGGTATTGGGAATAGAATTGGGATTTTTTTTAAATGCTATGCTGCTGCCGGTGTATTTGTAAGTAAGGTCTACAAGGTTGTAGCACCAGGCTACAAGAGCGTAAGCGCCATCATTGCAACTGGCACTCACTGCAAGCAGTTTTCTGGGGTCGGGCCCTGCTACGCTGGTATAGCTGCCGGAATAATTATCTACCTGGTAAAAATTGAGGTTAGTAAGCGTGCCGCTGCTATAATCTACTGTTTGTGTGGCTACATGCCCGCCATAGCCTGCCGGGTTTACATGTGTAGTATAGTAGCCTACCATGTACTTACTTCCTGGCCCTGCGGCTACACAGGCATCATAGTTATCATCAGTGTTCAGGTATGGGTTGGTGCAGAAATAGGTGCTTAGGTTATCTACACACGCTATCTCATCTATGGCAGGTGTGGTAGCTGGGTCTACTGCATTAAATACAAGCAGGTAATTAGCTTGTGTAGTGCTGCTGTTGGTAGTATAGTCGTCTATGGCATCTATGCGTGGGTAGTTATACGTGCGGGTACCTGCCGTAGCTACAGTGCTGCTACTTGTGGTACCTGCGGTTATGTCCCATTCTCCATAATAAATATCTCCAAGATCATTAGCCCAAGTAAAACGCGCATAATCATGCGTCACCCCACTTACGCTTAGTTGGATAGCGGCAACATCAGGGGTCACATAGGATCGCGTAGATGGAGGAGATCCAATAATAGCAAGAGAAGAAGTTACAGTACCATTTATATCATCATAATACCCATAGATATTTCCGCCTGTGTTATCACTAAAGGTCACTACATACTTAGAGCAGTTATACAATCCAAGAGGGGTAGTAACCCCTAATGTAGTGGTTACTCCCTCTTCCATAATTATATCTATATGCGGGTCATCATAGCCCTTAGTGGCTATAGTAGTAGTGCTTAAGTAGGTAACTGCCAGGCTGCTGCTGCCTGCATTATCTACGCGGTACAGGTCTACTTTTATATCATGGCCCGCATTAGTATATACTACTGCCACACGGTAGTTAGGCGTGGTACCATTTACGCTATTGCCTATTATCACATCCAGTTTGCTTATAGCGGTGGCATAGGTGGTCTTTACAGAATTTCCCTGGTCGTCAAATACTACAAAGCCCGGCCCGGCAGAGTACCCGCCTATCATGCCTTTGTCCCAGCATATCACGCCAAGCTGTCCTGTTCCGGTGTTGGTGGCATAGGTAATATTAGCGCTGTTCAGTACAGCATTGCTCCCTATATTACCAAACGTAGTTTGCGTATGGGTAGGCGCTACCCAGGTATATGCTTTCGCGTAGCTGCCGCTAAGCAAAGCGCAGATCATTAATAAAAATGCGGCTAGGGGGGGGGTAACAGTAAACTTTTTCATGTGTTTTCTATTTTGAAGGTGTAAAAATCATTGGTTAAAAAAATTCTAACTATCTCACAACAATTCCTGGCATATAAACTGGTTCCTTTTCATATAATAATTGCCCGTTTCTATTAGAAACGCCTCCAAAACAGGTGGTGATATTTAAAGTTAATGTTCATTTTTAGTAATTGCAACTATTTATATATAAACTTATTTTCAGTACTCATAGTGTATTGATTCATAATTACTAAATGAAATATCTCTTCCTGTGTGCAGCTAATCTCACCCTCTTTTTTGTCTTACACCTTACCTCACGGCTTATACCTCACCATATTTGAAGCAACAAACTCATCAGCAAATCAGCTAATTAGCTAATTAGCTAATTAATGTGGATATGTTTATTTGGTTTCGCTATGCCCGCGATAGTATATTGCGGTAACCAAAGCTCTTTGAAATCATGGACCAATCGCTGATCAAAAAAACTTACCTTTTATGCACCCTAATGGAAGTAAAATGCACCTAAAATGGAAGTAAATCGGCACGGAATTAACCTTTTTCGGCAGTAAATTACCATATTTAAAAAACTAATAATAGCCACTGCAAAGAGATACAGAAAATGCTATCCACAAAAAGGTTAAGAAACGATTTCAATCTTTACTTTTTGCCGGGCAACTTAGAAAAAATGAAAAAAGAACAAGTCCATACGGTGGTATTTATTTTGTTATCTTCCTTTACTTTAGCAGCATGAAATATACAGGTATATTCCTATTTCTATTAGGCCTTTCTATTAGTGTCAATTCCCAGACTAAATGGGCACAGGTAATTAATACCAGAATAGAGGTGACGCTGGATGACAACGCGCAATTGCTGAATGCCTACGAGGAGATAACCTACATCAACAATTCACCCGATACGCTCCATTATATATACATACATCTGTGGCCCAATGCCTACCAGCACGATCACACCCCATTTGCCAGGCAAATGGACGTGATGGGGCAAACAAGTTTTTACTACTCCAGGCAAAAAGATAAGGGATATATAGATAGCCTGCAATTTGTAGTAGATGGGCTAAATATAGACTACTTTACCACCGAAGCTGCGCCGGATATAGCCCGCATAGATCTGCAAACACCTTTGCTGCCGGGCCATCAGCTAAAAATTGCCACTCCCTTCCGGGTTAAGATTCCAAAGGTATTCTCCCGGCTGGGCCATAGCGGCCAGGCATATTACATTTCTCAGTGGTTCCCTAAGCCCGCCGTGTATGATAGATATGGGTGGCATCCTATATCTCTACTAGACCAGGGCGAATTTTATAGCGATTACGGCAGCTACGATGTAAGCATTACCCTGCCTAAGAACTATATCGTAATGGCGACCGGCAACTGTACCGATAAGAGTGAAAATGATTGGATTGATGAACTATCTAAAAAGCCCCTACCGGATGATACCCTTTATCGGACAAACTTCCCGCCTAGCGACATTGATAATAAGACCATCCATTTTCATGAAGACCGTGTACATGACTTTGCCTGGTTTGCCGATAAACGGTGGATAGTAAGAAAAGACACGGCAAAGGTTCGCGTGCCCGGCTTACTGTATGATCAATATTTTACAAAGGCCCAGGCCAGCAAAGATTCATTGGTAGCCAGCGCAGATACGCCGGTTGTCACTACTTACACGGCATTTCTTCCTTATCATCAAAAGGCCTGGCTAAAAGGGAACGACTATCTTAAAGAGACTATTATATATTATGGCAAGTGGGTAGGCCCATACCCCTACAAAACCATAAAAGCGGTAGAGGGAGACATGCATGCAGGCGGTGGCATGGAATATCCTACTGTAACAATAATAGACAAAGCTGCTGTAAGCGACTTGCAAACAACGATCGTACACGAAGCGGGGCACAACTGGTTTTATGGTATGCTGGGCACTAACGAACGAGACCACGCGTGGATGGATGAAGGCATCAATACCTACTATGAAGAGCGGACGAATAAGCAGTGGAACCATGATACTGCCCGGTATAATAAGCTTTCCTCAAACTTCAATAATTTGCTCTATTATGAAGCTGTAGCCACACATACCGATCAACCTATAGAACAGACCTCAGCAAACTTTACTAAGCTAAATTATGGAGGCGATGTATATTGTAAAACATCCCTCATGCTTCGTTGGCTGCAACATTATATGGGTACTCCGGCTTTTGACAGCGGCATGCAGGACTATTTTTATACCTGGCAGTACAAACATCCTTATCCTGATGATCTGCGTGCTATTCTTCAGGCTCATACACACAAATCGCTCGATTGGTTTTTTACAGGCATCTTAAATACTCAAAAACGTATTGACTTTACTATAAAAAATGTAAAGGGCAATGAAGTGGTTGTGAAAAATAGATCAGGTATAGAGGCACCGGTAGGTATCAGCGCCTTCCATAAGGATAGCTTGTTAGGCACAGTATGGACAGAACCCTTTAAAAAGAATACCACATTGCAGCTTCCCCCTTCTACCCAATCATGGACCACCTTACGTATTGCTACTTATGTACCCGATGGTAAAACAAATAACGATCTCTGTAAAAAAACAGCACTGTTTCACCGGCTTGGGCTCAACCTCAAACTGATTGGCCTTAGCAGGACATACAACAGTAATCTATTCGTCCTTCCCGCCTTTGGTTACAATCAGTACGATGGTTTTATGGCAGGCCTGCTGCTGCATGACCTTACCTTGCAGGAGAACAGGTTCCGTTTTATAATTGCCCCTATGTTTGGCACTAATAGCAACAAACTGGTGGGCGCTGCTTCCATTGGTTACATGTGGTATCCGGATAACTTTTTCAAAGAGATATTCTTACAGGCAGACGCTAAAAACTATAGCTATGTTGATACGAAGGCAATAGAGCAGAATTACAAATACCTTAGCTATACTAAGCTGGCCCCATCATTGAACATAACCTTTAATGAGCACAATCTGCTAAGTCCGGTATCACGTACACTTACCCTCAAGGCATATCACATTACGGAGAATACCTTCCTCACCAGCACAGATAGCGCAGAAAGATTTACAAACACCAAGCAGGAAAAGATCTACGGTCTTATCCGCTACCAGCACCAGAATGTTCGCGCCTACAACCCGTTTACTTATAGCATAGAAGGGCAGATGGGAGCGGACTTTGCCAAAATAAATATAGAAGGCAACCTGCGCATTGATTATTTTAAAAAGAACAAGGCTTTATATGTTAGGGCATATGCCGGTAAATTCTTTAGTATAGGTAATAACCCCCTTTCCGAGCAGCGATATTATCTGAATACCACATTTATCGGTGCCAATGATTATCTGTACGATGGCACCTATTTTGGCCGTACCGCTACAGGCGGCATAGCAGCACAGCAGGTATCTATGCAGGAGGGAGGTTTTAAGATTCCTACTATGAATACAGTGGGCCGCAGTGATAACTATCTTCTGGCAATAAATCTGAAGACAGATCTGCCTGTTAAGTTACCCATCCGCTTGTTCCTCGATGCAGCAACCCTTACAGAGCCAGGCCAGGCAACTTCTAAGATCCTTTATGAGGCTGGAGTAGAACTGCATTTCATCAAAGACTTCTTTACTATTAATATCCCTGTAGTCATGAGCGATGATTTTAAAAACTACCTGCAGACCACCTATAGCAGCAATAAACAATTCGTAAAGGGCATATCATTCACGCTAAAACTAAATAATATCAATTGGCTAAAAACGCCTGGACAACTATTGAAACTAAATTTGAATTAATGCAGAAAGAGGCTTGCTATAAACAACTATGGGATATGCCTTGCATATCCCATAGTCTATTAAATGTAGTTTTTGTGTTATTTTGCAGCAACAGTATCGGCGGCAGGTGCAGCTTTACCTTTGCCTTTACCTGGCTTGGCAGAAACGTGTATTTGCTTCTTTTCTTTGATACGTGCTGATTTACCTGAACGGGTGCGCAGATAGAACAGTTTGGCACGGCGAACACGGCCTGTTTTATTAAGAACTATAGAATCTATATTAGGAGAGAACAAAGGGAAAAGACGTTCTACACCTACACCGTCAGATATTTTGCGAACGGTAAAAGTTTGCGTAGCACCGCTACCCTGGCGCTTCAGCACATCGCCCTTAAACGACTGGATACGATCCTTGTTACCTTCAGTGATCTTATAATTAACAGTAATATTATCGCCGGCTTTGAACTTCGGATATTCTTTCTTACCTGTCAGTTGTTCGTGTACAAAAGCTAAAGCTTCCATTTTTTATTAATATTTGGGGTTGCAAAGATAACACAAAATTTATGATTGCAAAAAATAATTGCTACTCATTTCCTTCATCCTCAATAAGGCCTGGCCGGCGCTCACCGGTTCGCTTTACAGATTGGTCATGGCGCCATGCGTCAATGATCTTAGGGTCACCGCTCAGCAGCTGGTCAGGTACCTTCCACCCCCTGAAGTCTGCTGGCCGGGTGTATACAGGAGGAGCCAGCAACCCATCCTGGAAAGAATCCATTAGTGCGGAGGTTTCATCATTTAGCACCCCGGGCAGCAAACGACCTATAGCATCCACCACTACAGCGGCAGCCAATTCGCCCCCGCTTAGCACATAATCACCTATCGATATCTCACGGGTAACAAAATGCTCCCTTATACGCTCATCTATACCCTTATAATGGCCACATATTATGATTAAACTTTCTTTAAGCGAAAGCACATTTGCAGTACGCTGCTCAAATAATTCCCCGTCTGGGGTCATATATAACACTTCATCATACTTCCGCTCACTCTGTAATTTTTCAATGATCAGTGCCAGGGGTTCCGGCATCATCACCATCCCTGCGCCTCCGCCAAACTGGTAATCATCTACCTGTCCATGCTTGTAGGGTGTATGGTCCCGTACATTGTGAGTATATACTTCCAGCAGCCCTTTTGTCTGCGCCCTTTTCATTATAGAATGGGAAAATGGGCTTTCCAGCAGTTCGGGTAATACGGTGATTATGTCAATTCGCATAGCTCAAAATAAAATTATCCTTTCCCCAGGTACACCTCCAGAAGACCCTCCGGCAGGTCTACCCTTACAAATCTATTACGCATGTTTACGTCCAGTATTATCTGGGGCACTAATGGCACTAACACCTCTTTTTCTTTATATATAACTCTCGCAAGCCACTGGACACCTGCCTGGTACACGTCATCAATAGTACCCAATGCCCCAACTGTCTTATCTACCATATTAAATCCTATCCACAACAAGGGGGAATCGGTAACGAATGCAGACAATACATCTTCGTTCACATATACATTCTTTGCTATCAGCTTACGGGCGGCTTCCACAGTATCCACATCCTCTACCTGCAATATGTATTCATCTTCACTCGTAGCCCGGTGCTGCGCTACAAAAAAAGGTATGAAGCTCTCTTTGTGCAGTTCTATGAAAAGAGGTTGCCCCACCTGTAGCCACTTTGAATTACCGGCTTTATGGGTCAGTATCAGTGATCCCTGTAAGCCATGGGTTGCTACTATCCTGCCAATTCTTATCATAGGGTTGCAAAAGTACAAAAATGATATGGCTGTATCCTTAAAAATACCCTAGGTAAAAACAGGCGTGTGTAGTGTATTCAATGCTTACTTCATCACCCTCGGCCAGGCGATGGTAATCCTCGGGTGTTACCTCAATACTTAATTTGGTTAATGACGACAGATAAAAATGGTAAGTATCATTATGGGGCATGTACCGCTTTTGCGTTATCTGGGTAGTTTCTATTGTTTTCGTGCGCTGCTTTATATCCCATTGTATCTTTCTGAGGTTTATCCTGAAAGACATCCAGGTTCCCCCTGCTGATATAGAAAGCAACACAGCAGTAGAGGTGAAAAATTTAAGTGCCGAAAAAGCATTAGGTGCGCCATCATAGGCCTTGTACCATGATCCCGCAAAAGGAAGGATAAAAGAAAGGAACATCAGGAAGCGGAACACCTTATAATATTGCCGCCGTTCCTTTTCTTCTTGTACTATAAGAAAAGAAAGCTCGCTGTTATCAAGCGCTTCCATATATCTCATCAGGCCATTGGGCACAGCATTTTATTGTAAGTCATATACTTCAGTGTACTTGCTGCTGGCATAGTGCATAAAAATGCTCATATCCAGTCCCTTTCCGGTTATTTTATTGCAAAGCTCTTCTGAGCGGAAACGTCTGCCGTACTGATGCACATGCTTTCGCAGCCAATGAAGCAGGTTTTCGTAATTACCGTGTTGTATGTCTGCCAAAAGGCCAGGCACATCATTTACCGCCTGTTGAAAAAACTGTGCAGCATAAAAGCTTCCCAACGAATATGTCGGGAAATACCCAAAGCTGCCATGGCTCCAGTGTACATCCTGCAGCACCCCAGCTTTATCATCAGGCGGCACCATACCCAGGTATTTTTTATATCCTTTGTTCCACGCATCTCTTACATCAGTGGGGTCAAGCGTACCTTCTATCAGGGCCTTTTCAATTTCATACCGTATCATTACATGAAAGTGATATGTAAGCTCATCGGCTTCTGTACGCACCAGTGAGGGCTGTACTTTATTTATGCCTTTATAAAAATCTTTAGCACTAATATTTTGTAGTTGATTTGGGAAATACTGTTGTAGCTGCGGATAGAAATATTGCCAGAAGGAATAGCTGCGCCCTACACAGTTCTCCCATAGCCGCGATTGTGATTCATGTATGGAAAGTGAGGCAGCGGCGCCAAGCGGCATACCATATTCTGCTAACGGTAATCCCTGCTCATACAATGCGTGTCCCCCTTCATGGATACTGCTCCATAGCATCGAAGCATAGTTTTCTTCATCCACACGGGTAGTAATGCGTACATCTTCAGGTGCAAACGAGGTAGTGAAAGGATGTTCTGAAATATCCTGGCGGCCCGCATCAAGATCATAGCCCATTTTCCGCAGTACATCTATAGAGAAATCCCATTGCTGCTGCCGGGGATAGTGTTGATGAAAAAAATCATTGCTTACCTGCGGGGCGTTCTTTATTTTTTGCAGTAGGGGTGGTATTTGCTCACGCACTGTGGCAAATACATTGTCAAGCATTGCTACGGTAGCCCCCTTCTCGTAATCATCCAGTAATGCATCATAAGGGTGCGCGTTATAACCATACAGTTTTGCCTGTTCTCTTTTTAACGCTATCATTTTGCCCAGCTGCGGAGCATAGATGCTATAGTCATTTTCTTTACGGGCCTGTATCCAGGCATTATAGCTTGCACTTGTCTGTACAGTCAGTGCCTCAATAAATTCGCCGGAGAGCTTACTATTCTTTTCATAATCTTCCAGACTCAGACGCACATTGGTTTGCTGCACATTGGTCAGTGTATTAGCATTACTAAGCTCATGAAGCAACATCCCGTACTTCTCATTCGTAACGATCTCATGTGCTTGCGTAGCAAGGGTAGCAAGTTGTCTTCCCCGGTACGCAAAGCCCTTTGAAGGCATATATACTTCCTGATCCCAGCCAAGTACTGCAGCAGCATATTGCAGGTCTGCAGCCTTCTGTGTTAATTCCTGATAATGTGTGTATGTTTTCTGCGGATCGCTCATCGATTCTTTTAAGTTTATTCTTTATCTTCTATTTCCAGGCGCTCTACAGTGCTGATACCATCCAGGCTCGCCAGTCGCTGGCATAGTACATCCAGTTCGTCCCGGTCATGCACGTATACTTTTATATTCCCTTCAAAAATACCATCCTTTGAGTCTATGCTCAGGGCGCGCATATTCATTTTCAGTTCCCCGCTTATCACATTGGTTATCTTCTGTATTACACCCACATCGTCCATACCTATTATTCGCACCCCACTAAGGAATGATATTTCTTTATTCTTGGCCCACTTCGTTTTTACTACCCTGTGCCCGAAATTAGTAAGCAGTCTGGACGCATTTGGGCAATCCGTACGGTGTACTTTCAGTCCCTCACCAGAAGTAATAAACCCGAATACATCGTCACCGGGTATAGGCTGGCAGCATTGTGCCAGTTTGTATAATATTTTATCAGAACTTTCGCCAAATATGATCAGTTCGGCATTTTTTGCAGGTTTTGGTTTTGTTACATGTTCTTCTGCTGTAAGAAGGTGTGTATCTGCCTTTACTTCTTTTACAGTGTGCACCAGTTTATCATTCTGCACCGTAAATTCTTTAAGGTCTTTAAGGTCAGTATTGCCTACAGCAATACCATAGTAAAGATCGAGCAGCGAAGGTTTTTTATAAAAAAGGCATAGCTCATTCAGGTTATGGGGCGACGCCGGTGCACCCATGTGGTCCAGTTTCCTGTGCAGCATACCTTTACCATCATCCGCTATTTTCCGTTTCTCTTCTTTCAGGTAGTATTTTATGCGCGATTTAGCTTTTGCGGTAGTTACAAATGCCAGCCAGTCTTCCGATGGTTTTTGCTTGGATGAGTTAATGATCTCTACCTGGTCACCGCTTTTTAACTGGTAGCTTAGCGGTACCAATCGGTGGTTTACTTTGGCCCCTATGCAGCGTGCGCCCAGTTCAGAGTGTATATCAAATGCAAAATCAAGGGCTGTTGCAGTTTTAGGCAATACCCTCATATCCCCCTTCGGTGTATAGATATATATTTCTTCTGTAAAAAGATCAAGTTTAAAATCCTGTAGAAAATCCAGGGTATCAGTATCCGGATTGCTCAGCATTTCGCGCAAATGGTGCAGCCAGCTATCCAGTTTGCTTTCCTGTACGCTCGTAGCTCCTTCTTTGTACTTCCAATGTGCAGCCAGTCCTTTTTCTGCTATTTCATTCATCCGACTGGTGCGTATCTGCACTTCCACCCAGCGGCCCGCAGGGCCCATTACAGTAGTATGCAGGGCTTCGTAACCATTGCCTTTAGGCACACTCACCCAATCGCGCAAGCGCTCAGGGCTAGGCCTGTAAAAGTTAGTAATGATCGAATACACTTTCCAGCAATCTTCTTTTTCACGCTCCGGGCTGCTGTTAAGTATTATACGGATCGCAAACAGGTCATACACCTCTTCAAATGCTACGTGCTTGGTACGCATCTTATTATAGATGGAATGTATAGCCTTTGGCCTGCCATATATTTCAAACTCAAACTCATTCCTTTCCAGTTCCTCTTTTATTGGCCGTATAAACTCGTTTATATAACGGGTACGTTCCCGTTTGGTTTCTTTCAGGCCCTGTGCTATTTCCGTATATACGTCTGCCTGTGTGTATTTTAAAGATAGGTCTTCAAGCTCCGATTTTATTTCATAAAGACCCAGGCGGTGTGCCAATGGGGAATAGATATAGCTTGTTTCTGAAGCTATCTTCAGCTGCTTTTCCCTGTTCATGCTGCTAAGGGTACGCATATTGTGTAGCCTGTCTGCCAGCTTAATAAGTATTACACGGGGATCTTCAGTCAGTGTCAGTAGTATCTTTCTAAAGTTCTCTGCCTGTATAGTGGTTTCTGCTTTCAGGTCTACCACGTTTGATATTTTGGTCAAGCCATCTATCAGTTTGGCATAGCGGCTGCCAAATTCACGTTCTATATCTTCCAGGGTTACCTCTGTATCCTCCACTACATCATGCAGCAACGCGCAGATAGAAGAAGTAACGCCAAGACCTATTTCCTCTACTACTATACGGGCTACTGCCAGTGGATGAAGTATGTAAGGCTCACCCGATTTACGGCGCATATCCTTATGTGCATCTGCAGCTATTTCAAATGCCCGCCGCAGCAATTCCTTATCTCCTTTCTTAATGCGTTGTTTTAACGCACGCAGCAAGGCACGATACTCCCTAAGTATAAGTTTCTTTTCTTCTTCCTCGTTCTTGTTGTAGGCTACTGTTGTTAACGTTTGCATATTACTTACTACCAATTTACGAAATATTCAGCTTATCGTTTTGATAGGCGTATAATGTATATTAATACACTTCTGTAGAGCGCGTTTTATTTATAAAAGGATTTGTAGAACAGCAGGTAATTCTGCACAGAACGGTCATTAAACAACCGGATATAATTATTGGCAGAGATAATAAATACCTGGTATTCCCCGCTCTTATAATCGCGGAAAATAGGGGCAGTGCCCTTTAAGGAATTCATGTAGCTTTTAGCCTGTGCCGCATTAGTAAAGGATTTTGCTACTACCAATGCCTGCGTACCGGATAAGGCATCCATATTTAAGTTTAGCTTCTGAGCAGAAAAATTGAATGTATTAAAATCAGTGATGGCCGCCTTTACTCCCATTGCTCTCGACTCAAGGCCCGGCAGCACTATTACACAATAATGTACATCTCCGGGTGCATACTGGTAAGCCTTCCCTGTGCTGGTACTATTGGCAGGTAAACTATTATCAGTAGTAGAGGATGGGGTAGAATTATTACCGGGAGTTGAGGAGCCATTACCGGGTAATGCGGGGGGTGAATTGGGAGCAGTAGCACCATTCCCACCATTCAAGGAATTTCCGATACTTCCCATATTGCCCCCTGCACCCGCAGTGGTAGCAGGTGTAGTATTAATGGGTTTGTTTTTTGAAATATAGGTGCGCACAGCATCTGCCCATATACGCAGCGAATCAGTAGGATTAGTACGCAGGAAGTCCGTTATCAGGCTATCAGCCTCACCGTACCTGCTTGTACCTGCCAGCGCCATAGCTTCCATTATGCGGAACCTATTATTATATTTTGGCTCTTTGTAGGTCTTTTTTGCTTCCTGCACCCGCATCAGTACATCAGTGTATTGGTGTTGCATCAGCAGTGTATAAGTCGCATCGTAATACGGCCCTACAGCAACACCCGACGTTGGGTTTTTCATTCCCGCGCCATCTTCCGATGGGCGCACCAGTGCCGCATACTCCGTAGTACCGTAATCCTGCAATATCTGCGTGCTGTATATTTTAGCTTTATCTACATCATTCTGTCGCAAAGCAATGATATACCGGAAGTAAAGTGCCTGGGCCTTTTTATCATTAGCAGGATAGCGTTTATCCAGTGTATCCAGTGAATGGGTAGCTGCACTATAATCCGCAAGCTGCCTGATGTAAGCATTAGAAAGGTCTATGTACGCCCTTTCTATTACTTTGTTGGCATCTGCCTGCTGGGCAGGCGTATTAGGGATAGCAGCTAACAGACCCTCTTCTCCCGGCAAGCCATTATCTGAATTATTGGCTTCCAGGTTAACCCCGCTATTATTAATGCTGCCATTATTGTTATTGTTACTGTTCGAAAATACATTGGCAGCATTTCTACGCCAGTTATCTACCAACTGGCGGTTTCCCCATTTCCGCTTAAACTCATTGAGCCCCTGCTGCATCATAGTACTGTTGGAAAAATACCAGACTCCCGCGCTGGTTTCATCGCCAGGCTCTGCGGCTGCTATGCTCGTAACACCTGCATTTTCGGCTCTGAATGCGCTATCGTTACGCATTTGTTCCAGTTGCCTTATGTACTTGCGCACTATAGTACGCTGCTCTTTTGTGCTTAATGATGCCAACGCCAGCATGCTATCCTGCTCGTGTATGGTATTGGCAGCACTTACTACTTCATCCAGCGATTTACTCCGGGTTACTGCCATCATTACCATACTATCATGGGCAGCCGCTGATGACATGTGAGCAGCGCTGTCATAAGAACGCTTGGCAGCCTGGTAGTTGCCTGTCGTATAATACACATTACCCATCATTGCAAATGACATCGCTTTTTGCCTGCGTGTAGTCTTCTGACTATGAATTCCTTTTTGCAGGTAGTCTATAGCAGCCACATTATCATTACTATTAGCTGCCAAGCGGCCCAGCACAAAATATACCTGCTCGTAATAAGTGCTGTACTTATTATCATCAAGTACCCTTTTTAAGGCACTTTCAGCATCCGCCTCGTTTCCACCACCATAAATAACATTATAGGCCATGTACTTACGCGCATAAAAGTCCATGTCTATTTTCGGGTTCATGTTCAGCACCTTTTTAAAGCTGGCATAAGATGCATCATAGTTACCCTCTTTTTGCTGTAGTTGTCCGCTCAGGAACAAAGAACGCTCGCGTATCCAGTCAGGCAAATGATTATCTGCTGCTGCAATATTTAATTGCTGTGATGCGTCTTTAAAGTCATTATCATGTAGATTCAAAAATGCTTTTTCAAGCGCCAGTCTGCCTTTCAGGTTGCCTGGCAGGTTAGAATCTGCTTCTAGCAGTGCCAATACAGATTCCGCACGCTCCGGCTGGTCAGCTTCTGTATAGGTGCGCGACAACCAAAGGACAGCCTCATTGTGTACCGGCTTATGCTTCAGGAAGTCAAGCGCACTTTTCTTGCGTGTTTCTACAATTGATGTCCTTTCTGATGCTGTCGCCGCTTTACCTTTTTTTAGTTTTTTGTTGCGCTCATCTATACTTATTATATAGTGGAAAGCAGTAGTGGCTTCATTGTATCTGCCCTTGTAGTAATAGGCTTCCCCCATTAGCAGGTACAGGTCATTACCCCAGTCGCTCCTGGGGTCATGTATTTGTATCCCTATAGACGCTTTATGGATAATGCTGTCCATATCAGGCGCCAGCAAGGTACTATCCCGGTTAGGATCAAACGGGTATAAGCCTATCAACGAATCATAATTATCCTTCCTGACTCGCTGCATATTGGCAAGCGCTTCATCCATCTTACGGTTCGCGTTAAAGTAATAATTGTAGCGCGTAAAGGTATTTTGTATCACTTTCCGTGTGAATGACCATTTTTTCTTCAGCATCTTATCATTGCTCCATGCTTCATGCTTCTGCTTGATCTTCAGGTCAAGCGCTAATTGCATTTTTTGTTCTTTCTTTTTCTCAAGACTCTTCAGGTCTTTTTCTCGCTTTGTTTTTACAGCGGTCAGGCTATCAGTTCGTTTTTTACGCACTATTTTCATGCTGTCCAGGTAGTGGCTGCGTATCTTGGTAACGCTATCAGTAATGTGTTTGCGTTGCTTGGAAAGATTTTCGGTAAATACCTTCCTCGCCTTGGTTACGCTGTCCGAGAATTTCTTCCGGCCTATGCGCATGCTATCAAGCCTTGCCTTCTTAAATACTAGTACACTGTCTCTGAAATGCTTGCTTTCCTTGTATTTCCGTATGGCGCCCAGGCTATCGGCCCGGTGCTTTTGCACGGCTTTTGATGCCGCAATAGTTGCTTTCCGTATAGCCATTGCACTATCCAGCACATGCTTACGCAGTTTTTTTACAGAATCAAAATATACCTGCCGCGTTTGTTTTATCGCATTAGCCTTTACAGTTCTTGCCTTGGTAACACTATCCCTGTAGTGCTTGCTTTCCTTGTATTTACGGATGGTGCTTACACTGTCTGTAAACTGCTTTCTGATAGCCTTTGTGCTATCAAGGTTATGGGCACGTATGGCTTTTATACTATCCATAGCATGCTGGCGCGTTTCGCGCGTTTCCTTTATATAATTCTGCTGGGCGGTATGCGCAGAATCTATCTGGTGTTTCCGTGCCTGTGATGAGCTATCTATATATTGCTGCCTGGCCTGCTTAGTCGAATCTACAACATGCTGCCTGGCTTTTGTGGTACTATCCCGGCTACTATTATTATTCCCCTTCTGGGCATAGGTATACCCGCCGGGGTATCGACTAATAAATAAAAACAATATAAGTAATACTAATAATCTAAAGCGCACTGTCTTTATGCTTCTTAACGTTGCAATAATAACTTAAATCGGGTAAATTTATTTTATAGGCTTGCTTTAGATTCTATTTAAAAAGAAACATATAGATTATGTATATCAAAAATACTAAAAATTATCGGGTCACTGGCTTGTATTATAAATATGTTATTATATTTTATCGTCAATAAAGCAGCATATTATATGCAAGCCATATAGTAAATTGCGTTAAGCATATTAAAATGGCTGTAGAAAAGGATAGTAATGGAATGCTTCGGTATGCAGGGCTTGCTACACAATGGCTGGTCATGTTGCTCGTTGCAGTATGGATCGGAAGAAAACTGGATGTATGGACGGGGTGGAAATTTCCACTATTCACCATATTGCTTCCACTATCCTCTCTTATATTATCCCTGTGGCAATTAATGAGGGAATTTAATAAACCAAAAAAGTGAAGAACAAGTTTTTTCTTTCTGTATTGATGGTATTTGTAGTACTGGCTGGTATTCTTTATTGGCTATGCCATTCTATACCCTCATACAGTTTTACAGTACTCATTGCCGGCAATGGTATTATGGCTGCCCTTACTATTATTTCATTTATGATGGTATACAGGCAAATGTCCAACCGGCCGCAGGCTTTCGTACGCGGCGTATCTGGTGCTTCATTTTTCAAGCTCATTATGTGCATGGTGGCTATACTTGTTTATCTGCTTCTTAATCGCCAGCATATTTACAAGCCTTCTATTTTTATTCTCTTTGGTATATATGCTGTTTATACAACGGTAGAAACAATACAACTTTCCAGGCTGGCGAAAAGAACAAGCGGATCATGAAGAAGCAGGAAAAAAATATAACCTTTCTGGAGCAGTTTCTGCCTCCTAATACATTCGATAAGATAGCTCCATTTTTTAGCAATCATACCATACACCTTACACTTACACACGAGCGGAAAAGTGTTTTAGGCGATTACAGGTCCCCTATTAAAGATGCGTCAAATCATCGCATCAGTATTAATGGCAATCTAAATCCATACAGCTTTCTCATTACACTACTGCACGAGCTGGCACACATGCTCACCTACAATCATTTTAAAGATTGTGTTTCCCCGCATGGACGCGAGTGGAAAACACAGTTCCGTCATATATTGATCCCTTTCCTTGGCAAACGGATATTTCCGGGGGAAATAGAAAAGGCACTGCACGCCTACTTGCACGATCCCGCTGCCAGTACTTGCACCGATCCTATTCTCTTCAAGGCTTTGTATATGTATGATGAGCGTAAACCGGGGTACAAGCTGGTTGATGATATCAACATCAATGGGCATTTCGAAACTGATGATGGGCGTGTATTTCAAAAGCTGGAGCATTTACGCACACGCAGTAAGTGCCGCGAGTTGGGCAGCGGTAAAATGTACCTTTTCCAGGGCATAGTAGAAGTACGCTCAGTGCGGCCTAAGCTATAATTCCATTTTTGCCCCCCTTTTTTCACCCACCGGTATGTTTCGATAGTACGTAAAACACATTTGTTTTATTGTACATTTGCTTTCTTCTAAAATTAACCAAAATATGTTTTTGAAACAAACACTCATTGCCGGTGTGGCTGTGCTTGCACTGGCATCGTGCCAGCAGGCCGGCAACAAAACAGCCGACAATAAACCTGCGCGTAAGCTGCTCGACCCGGCTAATATGGATACTACCGTAAAGCCCGGCGACGATTTCTTTATGTATGCCAATGGCGCATGGCTAAAGAAAAACCCCATACCAAAATCAGAAACGCGTTGGGGAAGTTTCAATGAACTACAGGAAAATAACTACAAGGCGCTGCACCTGATACTGGATGAAGCCGCAGCCAACAAAAATGCAGCTGCTGGCAGCAAAGAACAGAAGGTAGGCGATTTTTACCGTAGCGGTATGGATAGCGCTGCTATAGATAAGGCTGGCATTACACCGGTAAATGATATACTCAACAGGATCAATGCTGTAAAGGATGCTAATGGATTAATGGCAGAGATAGCGCTGGAACACACGCAGGGTCTCGACCAGGTATTCGGCTTTGGCGTATCACCTGATGATAAGAATGTAACTAAGGAAATATGCCAGTTCTATCAGGGTGGCCTCGGCATGCCCGATCGTGATTATTACTTTGATAAAGACGAACGTACTTCTAAAATACGTGATGCTTACCAGCAATACATCCCTAAGATGTTTGTGCTGATGGGCGAGGACAGCAACATGGCAAAAAAAGATGCTGCCGATGTTTACAAGCTGGAGACTTCACTTGCAGGCGCCTGCATGAAGCGTGTGGAAATGCGCGACCCTTACAAGGTGTATAACAAATTCACGCTCAATGGTATTGATAAGCAGACCCCTGGCATGGAATGGAAAACACTACTGGAAAATCTGCACGTAAAAGGGCAGGATACAATACTGGTGGGTATGCCTAAATTCTTCCAGGAATTAGCCAGGCAAATGAAGACCACTCCACTCGCAGTATGGAAAAAGTATCTTGATTTCCATGTAGTCAATAATTTGTCTTCTTATCTCAGCAGCAATTTCGATCAGGCACATTTCGATTTTTATGGCAAAACAGTACGTGGCCAGCAGGAACAACGCCTCCGCTGGAAGCGTGTGATGAGTGTAGTAGACGGTTCAATAGGCGAATTGCTTGGACAGATGTATGTAGAAAAGAACTTCAAGCCTGAGGCCAAGCAACATATGCTGGAACTGGTAAATAACCTGCAGCAAACTTATGCTGACCGTATACAGAAGCTTGATTGGATGAGCGACAGTACCAAGAAAAAAGCTTTGACCAAGCTGAATGGCTTCATGAAAAAAATTGGCTATCCTGATAAGTGGAAAGATTACAGCAGCGTGTCTATCGTTGGTAACGACTATGTAAAAAATATACTCGCTTCATCTCAGTTCGAATATAATTACAACCTTAATAAGCTGGGCAAGCCCGTAGATCGTGCAGAGTGGGGAATGACGCCGCCTACAGTTAATGCTTATTACAATCCTGCGTTTAATGAAATCGTTTTCCCTGCAGGTATCCTCCAGTATCCTTTCTTTGATTTCGATGCGGATGATGCTGTAAACTATGGTGGCATAGGGGCGGTGATAGGTCACGAAATGACGCATGGTTTTGATGACCAGGGTCGTTTGTACGACGCTGATGGCAACCTGCACAACTGGTGGAGCCCTGCCGATTCTTCACATTTTGTGCAGAAGGCAGATAAGGTAATAGACCAGTTCAATGCACTGATTGTAATAGATACCAACCATGCCAACGGCAGGCTTACAGAAGGTGAGAACCTTGCAGATCTTGGCGGTCTTAATATAGCTTACGAAGCATTTAAGAAAACAAAGCAAGGACAAAGCAATGATAAGATCGATGGCTTCACTCCCGACCAGCGTTTCTTCCTGAGCTGGGCACAGGTATGGCGCGCCAATACACGCCCGGAGGAAATAGCCTCCCGTCTCAAGACCGATCCACACTCACCAAGCCAGTTGCGTTGCAATGTACCCATCACTAATATGAAAGCATGGTACGATGCATTTAGCATACCAGCTACTGCAAAATTATATCGCGCTGATAGCAGCCGCGCAAGAGTTTGGTAAGCTGATCTCTTTTTAATATAAAACCCCGGTCGTAAAGACCGGGGTTTTTATTTTTATATCCACTGGGACAAGCAAATCAAAACTCACAAACACTTATATCACCTTAAACGCAATATTCCCCCTGAAAATCTTCACCGCAATAGCTAATAGTATCACCCCGAAGAATTTACGAACTACAGATATTCCTGACGGCCCTAATAAACGCTCCAGGAGATTTACAGACCTAAGTGTGAGGAAAATAAAGACAAGGTTTATTAATATAGCTATAAGTATATTATAAGGATTGTATTCAGCTTTTAATGACATTACAGTTGTAAGCGTACCAGAGCCTGCTATTAAAGGAAAGGCGATGGGCACTACACTTCCAGTCTTTATATCCTTTTCGCTGCGGAAAAACTCAACTCCCAAAACCATTTCCAGGCCCAGTATAAAGATGACTATTGAACCCGCTATTGCAAATGAATGGATATCAAGGCCCATGAAATTGAGCATCTGCTCGCCTACAAAAAAGAACAGCAGCATCAACCCACCCGATACAAGTGTAGCCTGCGTTGCGCTTACATCACCCATCTTCTTTTTTAGTGATATTATAACGGGTAATGACCCTAATACATCGATGACTGCAAAAAGAGTAAAGCTGATCGTAACGATCTCTGAAAAATCTATTTTATTAAATCCTTTCATATAGCTAAGGTACTATACATAATGATTATTATTTTTGCACCCACAACTCACATACATGTCCATACCTGGTTATAAACATACTGCCGCAGATCGTTTTATAAATTATGTACAGGTAGATACGCAAAGCGACCCTGCATCTACTACCCAGCCTACTACCATGAAGCAAAAAGACCTGAGTAGTATACTGGTTAAGGAATTGATAGCGATAGGCCTGGCCGATGCCGAGCTGGATGAGCATGGCTATGTATATGCCACTATTCCTGCTACATCTGCAAAAGAAGTTCCTGTATTGTGTTTTTGCTCGCATGTAGATACCGCGCCCGACTGTAGTGGTACAGGAGTAAAACCCGTGCTGCATATGCAGTACAAAGGACAGGATATTGTACTTCCGGATGACCCGACTGTAGTGATAAGCACTAAGAACCATCCTTATCTGAAAGAGCGAATAGGTGATGATATTATTACTGCATCCGGCACTACATTGCTGGGAGCAGATGATAAGGCAGGGGTAGCCATTATTATGGATCTTGCACAGTATATGATACAGCATCCTGAAATACCGCATGGTAAAATAAGGGTACTCTTCACCCCCGATGAGGAAGTAGGCCGGGGGGTGGTAAAGGTGGATATGCAAAAGCTGGGGGCGCACTACGGGTATACACTAGATGGGGGCGAGCGCGGGCACCTGGAGGGCGAAACATTTTCAGCTGATGCTGTAACGGTAACATTTAATGGGGTAAGCGCGCACCCTGGCTACGCAAAACACAAAATGGTAAGTGCTATAAAGGCGGCTTCCACATTTGTAGATATGCTGCCAAAAAACGAATGGGGGCCCGAAACTACAGAAGGTATGCAAGGCTTTGTCCATCCTGTGCGTATAGAAGGTGGCATTGAAAAAACGGTTGTCCAGTTCATTATCCGTTCTTTCGATACGCCCACACTGCCGCAATATGAGCAGCGCCTCAAGGGATTGCTCGACAAAACTCTTATACTTTATCCTGGTATGCAGGCCGAGTTCGTGATACAGGAACAGTATCGCAATATGAAGGAAATTTTAGACAAGGAGCCGCAGGTGATGGCTTATGCCGAAGAGGCATATATCCGTGCAGGCTTGCAACCTAAGAAAATGAGCATACGTGGTGGCACCGATGGCTCGCGCCTCTCTTTTATGGGATTACCATGTCCTAATATCTTCACCGGCGAGATGGGTATCCATTCCAAACAAGAATATGTAAGCGTACAGGATATGGAAAAAGCAGTAGAAACACTGGCCCACCTGGCACAGGTTTGGGAAATGCATAGCTAATGAACTATATAACTTATATTTGGCCATCATAAAAAACAGATATGAATAGGACACTATACACTGTACTACTAACAATACTTGCATTATCAGTTTTTGTTATTGCGTTGGTAGAACTTAGTGGCGTTAGCAACACTGCCATAGTCAACAGGTATAGGTATGGCTATAACGAACCATATTATCCCTACTATCAGAACGGTAATAATTCTCATGGCTATAATCCCCATTCTACGTTGACACTCGATAAGGAGGAGGATATATCCAATCTTCCTAAAACGAAAATGGAATTCTACCAGACGCGCTATAATTTCGGAACAATAACAGAAGGCGATGTGGTGAAACACGCTTTTCATTTTAAGAATGTTGGCGTAAATCCTTTGGTGATAGGCCGCGCCGATGTATCCTGCGGATGTACTGTCCCTACTTATTCTAAAGTACCTATACCGCCCGGCGGTGAGGGAGAAGTTACCATCCAGTATAATAGCGCTGGCCATAGTGGTCATCAGCAGAAAAATGTACTCATTCACTCAAATTCTCAACGCGAATCTGTGTCAATAGGTTTTGATGCGGATGTGATACCTAAATGAGCATAGGCCAGTTAACAATTACAGGCAGGATCAAAAATTATTTGTCGCTGATAAAATTCAGCCATACTGTTTTTGCATTACCATTTGCGTTTATAGGCTTTACTTTAGCTGTCGCCTATGAGCAAAAAACTTTTCAGTGGCTTTTATTGGTAAAGATGCTGCTATGTATGGTCTTTGCAAGAAGTGCAGCCATGTCTTTTAATCGCTATCTCGACAGGCGCTTTGATGCAATGAATCCCCGAACCGCTAAAAGGGAAATACCAGCAGGTATCATCACGCCGGGCAATGCCTTGCTGTTCACCATTATTAATTCAATACTATTCGTTGGCACCACATGGTTCATTAATCCATTGTGTTTTTATCTTTCATTTGTCGCCCTTTTCATTATCCTGTTTTATAGCTATACAAAGCGCATCACAGCGCTTTGTCATATAGTGCTGGGTATTGGCTTGTCTTTATCACCAATCGGGGCTTACCTCGCGGTAACCAACTACTTTTCCATCTTACCATTACTGTTTTCTTTTTCTGTGCTTACTTGGGTTTCCGGTTTTGATATTATCTATGCCCTGCAGGATGAAGAATTTGACAAAGGCCAGCAGCTGCACTCAATACCTGCTGCGCTGGGCCCTGCACGGGCACTTGCAGTATCTGTTATATTGCATTTGCTTTCTGCCTCTTTTGTTATAGCGGCAGGCATTCTTGGGCAGTTCAATTGGCTGTACTGGGTGGGTGCCCTATTTTATATAAGTATGCTTACCTACCAGCACCTGTTGGTAAAGCCAAACGATCTTAGCAAGGTCAATATTGCATTTGCAAATACTAATGGTATAGCCAGTGTAGTGTTTGCCGCATGTACTATACTTTCTTTATTATTATAATCTTCACATTATGCGTATTGCACTGGTAGGATATGGCAAAATGGGACACGCAATAGAACGGATTGCCATCGCAAGGGGTCATGAAATCGTTTTGCGTATCACTAGTGGTAATAAAGAAGAGATGAACATTGAGAATATGCAACTGGCTGATGCAGCAATAGAGTTTACCAACCCAGCTGCTGCAAAGGAAAATGTTTTAAAGTGTCTTGATGCTGGCATTGCAGTAGTGTGTGGTACTACAGGATGGAATAATGAGGTTGAGGAAGCGCAAAAAAGGGCGCTGCAAAAAAACACTTCCTTCCTGCAGACATCCAACTTTAGTATAGGTGTCAATATATTCTTTGAGGTCAATAAGCTGCTGGCTTCCCTCATGAACAGGCAGCCTGATTACGACGTGAAAATTGAAGAGACCCACCACGTACATAAGAAAGATGCCCCCAGTGGCACGGCTATAACTATAGCAGAACAGATAATAGCTGATCTGGAAAGAAAACAAACATGGGGAAACAGCGCTGCAACATACCCCGGTGAAATAGCAATAACGGCCTACCGTGAAGAGGATGTACCCGGCACCCACCTTGTAAAGTATTCGTCAACTATAGATGATATCGAGATCGTACACACCGCCCACAACCGCGATGGATTTGCATTAGGGGCTGTACTTGCAGCCGAATATATTGCCGGACGCAGGGGTATTTTTACAATGCAGGATGTATTGGGAATAAATCATTAGTAGACCTATCGGGTCAGCACGCGGAACACGTCTTCCAGCGATTGTATATCTGCCTGCATGGAGCTGATATTAAGGTCATTTTTCAAGGCCCATTGCATCACTTCCTTCCGTAGCTCTTCAGGGCGTTTGGTATAAAGCTTCCAGCGTTTCTGTCCCATATTTTCATACCGGTCAGCATACTGCAGTTCTTTAATAAGTGACTCGTTTATATCGCTCTCCAGGGTTACGGTCAGGGTTCCTTCTGCTTGTATCTGCTGCAGTTTATTTATTGAATCATCTGCGGCTATTTTTCCGTTATTTATAATAATGGCCCTGCTGCACATTGCCTGCACTTCCTGCATGATATGGGTAGAGAGGAGCACTGTTTTTTGAGCGCCTATCGTTTTTATCAGTTCTCTTATCTCAATGATCTGGTTAGGGTCCAGGCCCGATGTTGGTTCATCCAGTATCAGCACCTCAGGGTCATGCAGCATAGCCTGTGAGAGCCCTACACGTTGTTTGTAACCTTTAGATAGTGTACCTATCTTCTTATGCGATTCCTTGCCCAATCCCGTCATGCTGATCATTTCTTCAATACGCGCATTAGGATCAGGTAGCTTATGGATACCTGCAGTGAAAGAAAGATATTCCCTTACATACATATCATAGTATAGGGGGTTAGCCTCCGGCAGATACCCTACTCTTTTACGCACTTCCATTGGTTGCTGCTGCACATCAAATCCACACACTATGGCTGTACCCTCCGTAGGCGGCAGGTATCCCGTTATCATCTTCATGGTAGTCGATTTTCCCGCCCCATTAGGCCCCAGGAAACCAACTATCTCCCCTTTACCAAGTTGAAAAGATATATTATCAACAGCCTTTTGTTCCCCGTATATTTTGGTAAGGCCTGCTACACTGATAGACATACTGTAAAGCTACTTGTTATATAGTGTACTATAAAAAAATGCCGGGCTGGCCCGGCAAAAAATAATGTTATAGAAAATTAATTACTTTTTGGTACCGTAAAAGTTACAAACGGTTTTAATAGTAATATTCTGAACATGGTCATTTGTATACACCTGGCTGTATACTACCAGCTTATTGCCATTTTCCAGTGTTACAGTAAGGTGCCTGGAATAGTCATTAACGATATAATCATTTACCAATATATTACTGCCGCTTATAGTACCGTATAGTGTATCATGATAGTAGCTGCGTGCTATACCCATGGTAAGTGGTGCGCTTTGCAAAAACACAGTAGCTGTATCATGGATGCTGGGTGTTTGGTCGCAGGCTGTATTGCCATAATAAGTACCTACAAACTTAGTAGAGCTTTGCTGGTCACACACAGTCCCTTCATAACCTGTTGGGCAATTGCAAAAACCATTGGCGCATGAGCCCCCGTTCATACAATTAACAGTCGAACATTGGTCTGGCTGGCAGGATGTAGATAAAACAACAGACGCCACAGCAAAGAAAGCGAATACAGTAAGGAGCGATTGTTTCCAAAACTTCATGCTAATGAATTATTTATGCCAAAATACAAAAAAACTTTACGTTTTATAGCAAAGACGAAAAAAATTACTCTTTAAAGGCATTCCAGCCCTGCGCTGTGAGTGCATGCTTCTTGCCGCTTCGGGTAATGATATTGCTGCCTTCCGTAGTTTCTGCCATATATCCGATAACCGTAATATTGCTATTCTTAGCTATCTTTTCATATTCCTCCTGCTTCACGGTAAACAACAGCTCATAATCTTCCCCGCCGCTCAGTGCGCACGCCGTAGGATCGATATTGAATTCAAATGCCATTTCACGTGTTTCTGCATGTATCGGTATTTTATCCTCATACAGCACACAGCCGGTATGGCTGCGGGTACATAAGTGAAGTATCTCCGAGCTAAGTCCATCGCTTACATCTATCATAGAAGTAGGCATTATATCATTTTCCTGTAGCCAGGTTACAATATCAGCACGTGGTTCCGGCTTCAGTATCCGTCCTATTATATAAGAGCGGTTCTCAAGGTCTGGCTGTACCTGGGGGGTTTCCATGAATATCTTTTTCTCCCTTTCCAGCAGTTGCAACCCAACATATGCAGCGCCTAAGTCGCCCGATACGCAAAGCAGGTCGTTAGGCTTAGCCCCATCGCGGGTCACAAACTTTCCCGGTGCCACCTCACCTATCGCTGTAATGCTGATAACAAATCCTTTATGAGATGTGGTGGTATCGCCGCCTATCAGGTCTACATTGTACTGGCTGCACGCAGCATAGATGCCATCGTAAAATTCATCAAGCGCTTCCACCGAAAATCGGTTGGAGATACCAATGCTTACTGTAATGTGCGTTGGCGTAGCCATCATAGCGCATATATCTGATAGGTTCACAGCCACTGCTTTATAGCCGAGATGCTTCAGCGGCATGTACATAAGGTCAAAATGCACCCCTTCCAGCAACAGGTCCGTGGAAATAACTGTCTGTCGGCCAAAATTATCCACAACAGCGGCATCATCACCTACACTTAGCAAGGTACCCGCCTGCATTGTTTCATTATTCCTTGTCAGATGGTCTATCAGGCCAAATTCGCCAAGTGAAGCGATCTCTGTACGGTGTTCCTCCATAGATATTTGTAATATTTTTTAAGCCTTCTTTTTTATAACAGCCAGCATTTCTTCATGTATCTTCCCGTTGGTAGCCAGCGTTTCTTTATCAAATACATTGTAGCGATCGCCGTCAAAGTTAGTGATCCTGCCACCCGCTTCCTCTACTATCAGGTAGCCGGCTGCAATATCCCAGGAGCTTAGGTTGTACTCCCAGAAACCATCAAAGCGTCCGCATGCTACCCAGCACAGGTCCAATGCCGCAGAACCAAGGCGCCTTACCGGCAATCCTTCCATTACAAAGCGCTCAAACACGCGTATTGGGTGCTCGGTCGAGTCA
This sequence comes from Taibaiella sp., assembly GCA_013815385.1. Classification (GTDB taxonomy): domain Bacteria; phylum Bacteroidota; class Bacteroidia; order Chitinophagales; family Chitinophagaceae; genus JACDGL01. The sequence continues at coordinate 125,470 of JACDGL010000011.1, forward strand.
GGCCATTTATAAGGAAATCCTGTTACAAGGCAGGCTTTTTTAAAATCTGTTTTTTTAGATACCGATATGGGCATCCCGTTTAGTGTAGCGCCTTTGCCTTTCTCTGCAAAGAAAAGTTCATTCATCATTGGGTTATACACCGCACCTACAATCAGGTCATCATTATGCTTTAGTGCTATGCTTACGCAGCATATGGGTATGGAATGCGCAAAATTCACAGTTCCATCTATGGGGTCTATGATCCACTGGTAGGGCGAGTCTTTTATCAGTTCTCCGATCTCTTCGCTAATAATGCTGTGCCCGGGATAATACTTACGGATCACTGCAATGATGGCATTCTCCGAAAGTTTATCTGCTTCCGTCACCAGATTATTGATCCCCTCTTTGCTATCAATTGTAAAATTACCCTCAAAATAGGTATGAATGATTTTTCCGGCTTCCTTGGTAGCCTCCAGTAGCACATCTTTGAACGCTGCCATATCTTATAATTTTAGCTCCTTACCCAGGTAGTAGTCTATCACCTTCAGCTTAAAGATAAGATCGTATTTAGCGCTGAGCATATTAGTTTCCGCTGCGTATTGGGTATTCTTGGTAACCAGGTAATCAATAGATGTAGTAAGCCCCAGGTCATAGCGCTGCCGCGCAAACTCCTGCGCGCGGCCTGCCGCATCAGCAGCATGTACGGCCGCATAGTATTTCTGTATCGAGTTCAGCGCATCATTATAGGCTTTGTACACATTCTGTTTCAGCGATAGTTCTGCCTGGTATTCATTTAGTTGCTGTGTGGCCAGTGTATATCGTGCCTGCCTTACCGCATATTGTGCCTGCCAGCCATTGAAGATGGGTAAATTTAGTTGCAAAGCATAGCTCTGCCTGAAGTTATTATCAAGTTGCTTACCAAATGGAACAGAGCTTAAAACCGGGACAAATGCCGGGGAGTAAATGCTATCTCTTCCTCCATTGCGACTGGCATAGGAGCCATTGTATTGATAGCCGGAAAAATTGTACCCGGTTACAGAACTGTAGCTGCTCGTCCAGTTGGTACCTACCTGCATGCCAAAGCTAAGCTGTGGATATAGCGCACCTTTTGCTGCTGCTAATCCTTTACCTGCAGCCCCCACCCGAAACTCCGCGCCTCTTATAGATCCAAAATGCTTGTGCGCTTCTTCATATATCTGCGATGGTGTCAGGCTCGATACGGTTATCTGGTCGGCAAGCTTTACATCGGGAGTAATAATATTGAACGGGGTATTAAAATCAATATTCAGTATGGTCTTCAGGTCTATGACCGCTGATGTAAAATTGGCGATCGAGGTGATGAGGTTAGAGCTATCGGTAGCTAGCTGCGATTCCAGTTGCGCAACATTAAGTTCCGGTACACGCCCCGCCTCGAAGAACGACCTGGTTTGCGATAGTTGTGCTTTGCTTAGCTCTACCTGTTTTTCGCTTACATGTATTTGCTCTTGCGCCAGTATAGCACGCAGGTACCCTGTAGCTACATTCAGCGATACATCGTCTCTCAGCTGGTCCAGATCTGCATTGGTTGCTTTGTAGTTCAGACTGTTTTTGGCAATATTATTCCGCTGCTGGAACCAGCCAAATAAAAGAACGTTCGCATTGCCCGAAAGGCTCACAAAATCATAATTGGTATTGATGAACTGGTTGCTCGTGGGGTCAATGGATCGCCCATAGTTGCGGCCATAGGAACCGGTGGCACTTACACTAGGCAATTGTGCCAGCTGGCTTTGCAGTAATGTATATGATGCCAGTCTTTTATTAAGCACATCCTGCTGGATGGATATATTGTGATCTATAGCGTACTGCACACACCGCTGCAATGTCCATACATCGTCCGGCGCAGGCACGGGTGTAACTACCGCTCCCGAATCCTGCTGTGCATGAACGGCAAAGGTCATTAATATAAAAAACAGAAAGGATGCAACCCGCGAAATGTGACGCATGCGACAAAAATAAATCAAATAAAATATTAGGATGGGTTATTCTTCATATTAATATTAATAGTCTTAGCAGGTAGGTAACTTCTTTAATGCTAATACAATAAATTTGTTGCAAACCTGACTATGCAACGGATACCTGTTTTATTACAAAAGCTGAATGAACTTGCCGAAAAAGATGACCATACTATAATAGAGATAGACCTGATGATGGACTATACGCGGGTATTATATGCCGACCTCCTGGAGTGGCGGGGTAAGGAAGCATATAAGATCCCGGTGCCCAAAGAACCAACATTGGAAGAACTGACCCGGGCCATGCAGCCCGAAACGCCCGTTGTCGCACCAAAAAGTCCGTCACCATCAATACCCCAAGCTTCCGTTCCATTATACATCGCACCGGCCACTCCTTTTCAGGCACCTCCTCCGCGCAGGGATATCAGGAATAATATTGGCATCAATGACAAGTATCTGTTCATCAGCGAGCTATTTGGCAGCGATACCACCGCATATGAGCAAGCGCTAAACGAACTCAATGCTTTTGACAATCACCATGAAGCGATGAACTGGATACACGAGCACCTGTACATGCAATATGGCTGGGAAGAAGAGAGTGAGGCCGTACAAACATTCTATACCGCACTTAACAACACGCTTTCATCAATATAGGCGGTTATCTTTTCTGTAGCCCCACCGTGCGACCGTACATACCTGCCTGCTGCAAGTGCTGCCTGGTTATAGCTATCCTTATTGCTTTGCCATAGCAGCAGTTGGGCGGCATATTGTTCCGGTGTAGTGGCGATTACTGCTCCCCCGCATGCTACCATCTGCTCTGCTTCCAGAAACTGGTGATACACGGGGCCGTACGCGCAGGGTATGCTGTATACGGCTGCCTCCAGTACATTGTGTATACCATCCTTACCAAACCCTCCGCCTATCCACGCGTACCTGCCATAGCTATACAATTGCAGCAGTAAGCCTACCTCATCAACAATCAACACCTTTGTAGATTCCGTTACCTGAGGCTGCGACCACAACGTGCTGTTACCGGCAAAGAGCTTCGTAATGTCCGCTATATGCGCTTCATCTACTTCGTGCGGCACCAGTATTATCCGCCAGCCTTCAGGGAGTTTTTTTAATACACTATTAAGAAACACCTCGTCCTCCTTCCAGGTGCTGCCTGCTACCAGTACTTTATGGCCTTCAGCAAATGCCGTCGCTAAGGGTTGTGCAGTAATTATTTGTGTTGCTTCTATTACTCTGTCAAAACGGGTATCGCCGCTTACCGTTACATGGGTGCTATCTATGGTTTGTAAAAGTTCTTCCGATGTTTCGTCCTGCACAAATAGATGGGTAAAACGCCTCAGCATATTCCGGTACAGGCCACCATACCATTTAAAGAATAGCTGGTCTTTACGGAATATAGCGGAGATGAGCAGCAGGGGTATCTGCCTTTTGGCAATACCTTTCAGAAAATAATACCATAGCTCGTACTTCACAAACAGGCAAAGCTGCGGCTTCACTATATCCAGGAAGTACGCTGCATTGCGAGGGGTATCAAAAGGCAGGTAAAACACATGGTCTGCACCCTTGTAGTCTTTGCGCACTTCATAACCCGAAGGGGAAAAAAAAGTAAGTACCAGGCTGTGCGAAGGGTATTTTTTTCGTAAGGTTTCCAATACGGGGCGCCCCTGTTCAAATTCACCGAGCGATGCACAGTGCATCCATATACGCGGCCGACCATCGCTGGCCAGCTTATCTTTTACAGATGCCCTCCACCCCTTCCGCCCATTAATGAACAGTTTTGCCTTGGGGTTAAATAGCGCAGCTATATGCAGGGCCGCCGCATAAAAGGCAATAGCCAGCCGATAAAAAGCTGCAAATATCATTATCAGAAAACGAGTTCCTCCGATTTACGCTTGAAAACCGGAATATACCAGCCCCCCCGCACACCAAACAGAAGATCTACCCGCTGCTTATTATCGGGGCGCATTACATCATATAAGTAGCTGCGCCGGCCTTGGGTAAAACCAGCCAGCAGATCCAGACCTATATGAAAGTTGAGCAGGCTGTTTTTAGATAGGTGCATGTATCCTGCATATTGCTCTACGAACAGGCCATTAGTAAGCCGGTCGTACCCCTTAGCGTAGTCGCCGCGTATGGCCGGGATGGTTTTGTTTTTGTCTATTATTAATATTTTATGCTGTATAAAGCCAACTGAGGTCAGCAGCAGTATGCCTTTATCCTTATTGTTGCGCGATATGCTCAGCAGCTTGCCCGCTTCCAGCCCCACCATATAGCCGCGTTCTACCACTACAGGCCGTGTACGTACACCATCAGCGCCTATCATATTACCGTTCTTATCAGCAATATTGGTCATTAGCGAATCTTCCTTTACCTGGTTGCCAAACAGGAAATCAAACTTTACGCCGAATATCCAGTTTTTAGCGGTCTTATACTCCACCATAGGACCTACGGTATATCCGTAGCCAAAACGTTTGGCCATATCCGCCCCTGATGTAAGAAGAGCGCCATTCACGCCAAAAAGCCAGCCTTTACGTACGTTCGTGTGCGTTACCGGATCCGCAGCCTGTGGGCCAAAAAGATCGGTCTGGGCATAGGCGTTGCCGGCCAGGAGCAGCAATATATATATTACAAAAAGACGTTTCATAGTTGCAATAAAAGAGTGGTGAAGTTAACGAAATATATTAGCACGGTTTACGTTAATGTTTTGATGAATGCGGTGTAAGATGTAGGTTTGCAGCCATTAATCCCTCTATATATATGCAACATTTGCAAATGGTGGATCTGAAGCGCCAGTACCAGAAAATAAAGCCTGAAATAGACGCAGCCATACACAATGTACTGGAAAGTACTGCCTTCATCAACGGCCCCGATGTGCAGCACTTCGGCAAAGAGCTGGCTACCTATCTGGGCGTAAAGCACGTTATCCCCTGCGCCAATGGCACCGATGCCCTGCAGATAGCACTGATGGCGCTGGGCCTGCAGCCCGGCGATGAGGTGATCACTCCTTCCTTTACTTATATAGCCACTGTGGAAGTGGTGGCTCTGCTGAGGCTGAAGCCGGTATTTGTAGATGTGGATGCCGATACCTTTACCATGAATATAGATGCGGTGAGGAAGGCGATAACCAGTAAGACCAAAGCCATCATACCGGTACACCTGTACGGGCAGTGTGTGGATATGGAGTCTTTGCTGGCACTGGCCAAAGAGCATCACATTCCTATAATTGAAGATAATGCGCAGGCTATTGGCGGCACCTATACCTTCTCTAATGGCACTACCGTGAAAACCGGCTCTATGGGACTTATAGGCTGCACTTCGTTCTTCCCTTCCAAGAACCTGGGGGGGTATGGCGATGGCGGCGCTATATTTACCAATGATGATGCGCTGGCCGACCAGCTGCGCATGATCGCCAACCACGGGCAGAAGGTGCGCTACTACCACGAGGTAGTGGGCTGCAACAGCCGACTGGATACCATACAGGCAGCCATACTGCGCATTAAGCTGCGCCACCTGGATGAGTACTGCGCTGCCCGCTCTGCTGTGGCCGACTACTATGACAATGCTTTTAAGAACCATCCGCATATTATTACCCCATACAGGGCACCTTATAATTATCACGTATTTCACCAGTACACATTGCAGCTAAAGGGTATCAGCCGCGATGCTATGCAGCAGAAGCTGGCCGCGCACCACATACCCTCCATGATCTACTACCCGGTACCCAGCCATAAGCAGAATATGCTGAAGGCCTTTGCAGGCAGTGAGCAGCTGCCGGTAACTGATATGCTGCAGGATGTGGTGATATCACTGCCCATACATACGGAAATGACGGAAGACGAACTGGCATACATAACTACTCATTTTATTGACGCTGCTGAAGAATTAAAGAACGCATGAACGTAATAACAACTCCACTGGAAGGCCTGCTAATCATTGAGCCTAAGATATTTAATGATGACCGCGGATACTTTTTTGAAAGCTATAATAAGCAGGCATTTGAGGAGCAAACCGCTGTGGACATTACGTTTGTGCAGGACAACCAGGCACGCTCTGTGATCAATGTGCTGCGCGGGCTGCACTACCAGAATAACCCTCACGCACAAACCAAATTCATACGGGCACTGGAAGGCGCTATATGGGATGTGGTGGTGGATATACGCAAGGACAGCGACACGTACGGCCAGTGGTATGGTATAGAACTATCTGCTGAGAACAAACGGCAACTCTACATACCCCAGGGCTTTGCACATGGCTACAGTGTGCTAACCCCCACAGCCGAGGTGTACTACAAGTGTGACCATATATACAACAAAAGCAGTGAAGGCGGTGTGTACTATGCAGACCCTGCACTGGGTATAGACTGGAAGATAGACCTGACTCACGCCATTATATCTGATAAGGATAAAGTGCAACCGATGCTTAAAGACGCTTCAAATAATTTCTGATTCCAGAGTGCAGGTATCATCTGCTTTCTATCCCTAAGTAAAGCCTAAGACCAGGACTTTACATGTCCCCTAAAATGATTAAGGATCAATTACGGTTGCTCACCTTTGTTCAAATTATACAACATGAACAAGAAGCAAAATTGGGTAAACATTTTTTTTACAATTTTACCGATACTGATTGAGATTGGTTTAAAGTGATATCAAATTACTATAAATATTTTTATTAATGTTTAGGTACATTGGATTTTACTGCTATTTCATATTGGTGAACTGGAGGGGTATATCTAAAGCGCCGCCACGGCATAGCTGTATCACTTCCTGCAGGTCATCTATTTTTTTGCCGGTTACGCGTATTATATCATCCATAATGGCTACCTGCACTTTAGCGCTACTGTCCTTTATCAGCTTTACTATCTTCTTAGCCATATCGCGGTCTATGCCATTCTTTACCGGTACCGCCTTGCGCATGTACTTGCCCGATGGCACATAGTCTTTAGACATATCGAAGCAGTTACCTTCCAGCCCCTGACGCATGGCTTTGGTAAGCAACACATCTTCCACCTGTTTCAGCTTCATATCGCTATCTGCTTCCAGGTTGATGACCATGTCCTTTTTATTCAGCTCTATGGATACATGGGTGCCTTTAAAATCGAAACGGTTATCGATCTCTTTTTTGGCTATGTTCACTGCATTATCCAGTGTCTGTAGGTCTACTTTGCTTGCTATATCAAATGATGGCATATGTAAATTTAGTAGAAATTTAAAATCAAGACAAAACGTAATCTGAACCTAAAGGTAAAGTTTTGATGCATTCTTTACCTTTTTGTGGATAGCAACCGCTGTATGTACTTGCCATGGCTGATATGCATTTTAAAAATATGGTAAGATAGTGCCGAAAAAGGTTAATAATGCGCGGTTTTACTTCCATTTCAGGTGCATTTTACTTCCATAAGGGTTAATAAAAGGTAAGTCTTTGAAGCTAATTTTCCTGTTTACATTGAACTCATCAGGTTGTGCCAGTCAGCAAGTGCCTGCTTGTCTTTGCGGGTAAGTTGACTATAGTCGGCAGCCTGCTGCATTGGCGAGGGCGTGGATAATGTATCAGCACCCTCGTCCCCTTCAGTAACCGGAATAATGGGATGATAACTACGGGCGGGCGGCTTAGCGGGATTATGCGCGGCTGTAAGATAGGTGTCTGCTGCCTTTGCCACATCGGAGACCAATGACGGGGCATTGGTCTTGAGGTATAGTATAAAATTAGTAAGTACTTCCATATGCGCGGGCGCTGCCTGGTGCTCCCGCAATATTTTCATTGCCGCAACCAACCTATGCCTTACAATTGCTTCTTCGGTTGTTGCATAGCGCATACCGCGCGGGCGCGAACGAATAGCTTCATTGAGCTCAGCAAATTCGTAGTACAGATCATCTATCATTACAGATGGCACTATGGCGGCTGTGGTGCGCAACTCTTTCCACCGGCCTTCGTTTACCCATAAGGACATTGTCTTTTCAGATACATCTACCGTAGCGGCTATCTGTGCCTGTGTAAAGCCTGATTGGAAATAAAGGTGGCGGGCCTGGTCGTATTGTTCGGGTTTCATGGGAGATAGGATATTGATGCAAATTGCACTACCCTACCATTACCAACAAAAAAAGATAACCACACTGTTATTTCTAAAATGCCCTGAGATAGTGCACTACAGCGAAAGAACAGTGTGATTTATAATGTGAATTTCTTTTTTATCCCGCTAATGCCCCATTGTCATTGGCGTGCCTTGAGGCTATAGCCTTGTCTTTTATCTTTTGCACTACATGCTCTAATGCTATGGCAGCTTCAGACACTGCGCGTTCAAAGGTATCGGCGTGCTTTTTTACAAAATGGTCGTTACCGGGAACTTCGAGCCTTATTTCGCACATACTGTTTTCGGGTTCGCTGGCAGGGCCTTTGAACAGCGTGACATTGGCACGTATCGCTGTATCTGTATGGGAGGCTATTTTTTCGAGTTTCTGATTTATGTGGTTTTCGAGAGAGTCACTTGCTTTAAAACCGAGCGATTGTATGATGATATCCATTTTTTACAGCTTGTTGTTTACAGTACTGTTACTATTATCATACCATGAAAGCATTGACCTTGTTAGTTCTATATCCTTTTTGTACATTTATTAACATGAGCCTCTTCAGCAGCGAAAAACCGGTAACACAGCCATACACGGTAAAAGACAAGCAACTTACCTGCCAGCATTGCGGCAATGACCAGTTCTTTAAGCACAAGTCGATCATCTATTTCTTAGGCGAACTGATGAATGGAAAATCTACCTGTTTTATCTGCTCGAAATGCACCCATATGCATTGGTTTAAAGCGGTGGAGTAATGTAGTGAGCGGTGAAAACACCTGCCCCTACAACTTACTAATCCTTTATAAGTTTTATTCTTTCCACAGAACCATCTTTGTATTTTACTTCTAACACGTAAAGGCCGTTAGCTGTAACGGAATTAATAGTTATAGTGTTGGCAGCGCTTGTATTGCTATAACTATATATCTGCCTGCCTACCGAATTATAAACAGCAATGACAGCGGCATTGCTGAGACCATCCAGTTTCCAATACTCTTTTGCAGGATTAGGAAACACTTTAACCTTAGTGATAGCGCTATAATTACTAATACCCAAGAATTTGGGTGTAAAGCGATAAACAGTGCCATTAGTGGGGTAGGACGATAGGCCCAATGGCTGTGAAGATAAACTAGTGTCCAAATGGATGCTATCAATACCCGGATGTAATGGATCACCGGATAAAAGGAAAAAATCGCCTACGCCACTGATAGGGTCATTATCTTTAAAATAACCTACAATCGGATTGCCGAGCGTACTCGCGTTATTAAAATATAAACGTGGGTAGGATATTTTTGACGGGCCATATCTTAATTCTACAATATTAGTTCCTTCATAGTACCACAGTTGGATGCTGATAGAATCGGACAAAGTACCCAGGCTATCATACTCGCTGCGAAAACCCGCATTGAACATCTCGTATTTGAATATCCTAGCGCCTGAAGCGCCTGAAACTCTATACCTCAATGGCGAACGGGAAGCAGAAGCGACAAATCCCCTATCAACCAGCATAGCATCTGTAAGGAAAAAGCCCGATGTAACCTTTACCATATTGGTATCTGAAACAACCCTGGCCGGGCCTGAAAGAAAAAAGGCATTCGTGCTAATAGTGTCTATCTTAAAATTAAACCCTAATGGCACATCAGCTGCATAAATATCGTCCCAAACTACACTGCCGTTGAGGCTTGTGGATGTAACTAACGGCACATACACATCGTGTAGCACAGAAAGCGTATAGGGTTGTGCATTCAGGCAACTGAATGAGAGCAATGCAAGAAATGTAACAAGATATTTTTTCATATAAGTAGGTGTATAGTGTAATATACCTTTAAGCATTCATATGGTTTTCCATTTTTTATAAAGTGATAATGTCCCCGACGTAGCGGAAGGTGAACACCTGCCATTGCGAAAAAATAAATATCAGCCGATAGAATACTAAAAAAGTGAACGTATCATGTATAGGGCAATCCAATTATCCCCATAATTTTTTCACTTAAGTCCTCTCCTTAACTGTGCGTATGCTTTATGGGAAGTGTAATGATAAACTCGGAGCCTGAACCTTCTTTGCTTATGGCCGTTATGGAGCCATTATGCTTCTCGAGTATCTTTTTTGTAATGGCAAGACCTATGCCGGAACCCTCGTATTTATCCTTAGTATTAAGCCGTGCGAAGAGCGAGAATATAGCACTGCTGAATTTTTCATCGAAGCCAATGCCATTATCACTGACAGAAATGTGGCATAAGGGCACTGATCCATTTTCTGCCTCCTCTATATTTGCAGTAATATTGATAACCGGCGCCGTAGTATCTATTGAGAACTTAAGCGCATTGCTAATTAGATTTTGAAAGACCTGCCGTAGCTGGGCTGTGTTTGCCTCAATGACCGGGAGCGTTCCCACCACTATATTAGCTTTCTTATCAGCAATAAGCAGTTCGTAATCTGTAAGTATTTCACTCACCACTTCGTTGAGGTCTGTACGCGAAAAATTCTGCTCTTTTGAAGACAGCCGCGAGTGGCTAAGTATATCTGTAACAAGGCTTTTCATACGGTTGGATGCAGCAATGATCTTTTCAAGGTAAGCATCGGTGTCTACAGACAACTCACTGCCATACTTCTCCTTTATAATAGATGCAAAAATCATGATCTTGCGTAATGGCTCCTGCAAATCATGCGATGCCACTGAGGCAAACTGCTGCAGGTCATGGTTAGTTATTTCCATAGCTGCAATTGTATCCTGGAGCTGGGTGTTATTACGCTTTAATAAATTCTGTGACTGCTTCTGCAAGGTGAGGTTGGTAATGATAAGGCTTAGTGAAATACCCTCATCCAACTCTAACGCAGCAACGGAAAGCTGGCAGGGAACAGCCTTATTTTTCCCCAGGATGGTAAGCTCCAGTTTGCCATCATAGCTCCAGCCATCGGTAAACAATTCATGATAGGGGTCTTTGAACTCATCGGATACAAATGTGTGAAATGATAAACCTATAACCTTAGAAATAGGCATATCGACAATGGCGCCAAAAGCGGAATTGCAGTATAAGATAATACCCTGCTCATTGAGCGTAACCGCACCCTCATTCATCTTTTCTATAAAAACACGATAGGTCTGGTCGGCAGTCTTCAGCGTGTACAGCTCATTGCCATTCTTGCCTTCTACTATCAGGGCATCTACCTGCCCTGTACGTATGGCATGTATTGTATCGGTAGCCTCCCCGAGCTGGAGCTTTAACTCTTCTATCTCCTTACGGAGCTGGTCATATGTGTAATCCCCAATCATTTAATAAACAATTCCTAAACCCTTTAATACTTTTTCTTTGTCGGACATATCGCCGATAAGCCTGCGCACCGGCAGTGGCGTACTTTTTATTAATACCGGCAAGGCAATTATCTGCTCCTTTTCCGCATTGGCCTTATCCTGGTGTATATCTATCACCTCAAGCGAGTACCTGCCCTTCAAATATTCTTCGCATATACTTTTAAGGTTGGCAATAGCCCTTACAGAATTAACCGATGCGCCTGTTACAAACAAACGCAAAGTATAGTGCTCATCGCCCGCACCATCAAAATATCCGGCTGTAGCGCTATTGCTCATTTTGCCACTGCCGGCCGTATATTAAGACCTACCAATACCTTCTCCTCGTTAGACAAATCGCCTATGATCTTGCGTATAGGCTCGGGGACTTTTTTTACGAGCGTAGGGATGGCCAATATCTGATCTCCCTCTGCCAATTGAGGATTGACCAGGAGATCAATTACCTCAATCACATATTTACCTTTAAGATGCTCCTCGCAGTAGCCTTTAAGATTGGTAAGCGCGGCAACCGACTTTGCAGTTTTTCCTGCTATATAAAGCCTCAATTCATATAATTCCTCTTCTGTGCTCATCTGATATAATTGTGGTGATCGTGATGTTATTTTTTGCCATTGCCATGCCTTTTGCGCAATATTTCTCCCCTGTTCTTTTCAAAAACATCTTTCTTAAGCTGTTCTTCTATATACGTCTTATTCAACTCTTCCTGTACCGATTCAAATTCCTCCTTTAGGCCAGCTATCTTTGATTCGAGTACATTCCGTTTCCTTTGTATCTCCCGATCCTTGCGCGTTAAAGCATTGTTTCGCAGCACTGTACCTGTAACCTCGTTTAGCTGCTGCGCTTCTCTTGCAGATCCCGTCAGCACCCCATCGGCCCCTAAATAAACATCAATCAGATCCAAACCACCAGCTGATATCACAAATTCGCGCACCTGGTTGGAGTGGCGCATACCTCTGGACTTCATTACATACAAACCCCTGTTACGCTCCCCATTATGCTCTATATCACGTATCAGCAGCCATGCATCTACCAGGGAAGAAACCCCCTCGTCTGTCTGCTCATTGACGATATTATTTAATGAAAGCGCTGTAAAAAGAACGGTGATCTGCGATGCCTGCAAAAAATCGATAAGACGGATGAGCATATTTTTTACCTCACTTACAGTGCCTACACTAATGAGATTGGTAATAGGATCGAGCACAACCGCTTTTGGCTTAAAATCATTTACCATTTTATGTATGCTTACCAGATGCATCTCCAACCCATTCAATGTGGGGCGTGCAGCCTGGAACTGCAATAGCCCGGCATCTACATGCCGTTGAAGATCCATACCAATAGAACGCATATTACGTATGATCTGATGGGGCGATTCCTCGAATGCAAAATAGATGCAGCGTTCTTTATGATCACAAATATTATTTGCAAAAGCAGCAGCAATACTTGTCTTACCCGTACCGGCAGTACCAGAGACCAGTAAGCTGCTACCCCTGAAAAAGCCTTTACCATCGAGCATCTTATCTAAGGCCGGAATGCCGGAACCTATGCGCATTGAAGACGCCTCAGTAGATAATTGTAAGGAGGTGACCGGAAGTACTGAAATACCCTGCTCGTCTATGAGGAAAGGATACTCATTAGTACCATGCGTGGAGCCCCTATATTTAATGACACGAAGGAGCCGCGTAGATATCTGGTTGCTAACCCTGTGATCTAATAAAATAACACAGTCGGATACATACTCTTGATATTCCGAGGATGTTGACCACCTGATTCCGTGGCAAAGTGACCAGGCGATTAGCTGGCGAACGATAGCAGCGAGAGCTGTAAAAGCGTTTTCAAAGTTAGTTATTA
>JACDGL010000039.1 GCA_013815385.1 Taibaiella sp.
ATGGGATGATCGGCTATTGTTTGCAGGACTTCTTTGAGCCATGCGTACGGTTCGATGCCATTCATTTTACAAGTGCCCAGTAAACTGTATAACATACCACTCCGTTTAGCCGCTTCATGACTGCCTACAAACAGATAATTTTTTCTGCCCAGTGCGACAGGACGTATACTGTTCTCAACAGGGTTGTTATCTATGTTAAGCATTCCGTTGTCTGTGTATTGGGATAATGTTTCCCAGCGTTCAATGCTATAGCCAAGTGCTTTGCCGATGGCACTTTTAGGTAAGGCCTGGACGTATTGTTCTTTCATCCACTTACCAAGTGAGGTAAGTACTGGAACGGATTGTTGCTGACGCACATATTTTATTTCATCAAAAGATAAATTTTGCTCTTTGCAACTTCTTTCAATGGCATACAGTTTTTGTATTTCATGCATGGCATGTTCAGCAACGGATTTATCATTGTCCAATGCTTCATTAAACATCCGCCTTGCATGCGCCATACAATGAAGCTGTGTGATATTTTCTGATTTATCAAAAATATCATATGCCACATACCCATCTGTCTGAAGATGGCCTTTAAAGTTTTGTAAAATATTTATCGGGCCTTCCCGTCCTCGGCCCTCCTGGTAATCAAAGAATACTATTTTATCAATGCTGTTCTGATACACCCAGTAATAACCACGGTGTGTCTCGCCCTTTTTGTCCTTGTCCATTACTTTAATCGGCGTCTCGTCCGCATGCAGGTAGTTACTTTTTAATACTTCCGCTTTGAGTGCCTCAAACAACGGGGTAATCAGTTTGCAGGTATCGCTTACCCAGTCAGTAAGCGTAGAATACGATAACTTAACGCCTGCTCTTTGGAAGCGTTGCATCTGGCGGTACAATGGTAAGTGGTCAACATATTTATCAATCACTATCTGCGTCAGTAAACCTTCACCGGCCATTGCTTTCTCTATTGGCCTGGAGAGAAGCTTGCCAATGATAATACCGCCGTTATCCGGCTTTGCATATTTGATGCGTTTGTATTGCTTTACGTATAGCTCGCCGGGTTGATATTCCAGCACTTCGGTAATTTCTTCACCTATCTTTTTGCAGAAGGTAACATCTTCTGCAGGTTGTATAACGATCTCTTGGCGGCGCAAAGATTCAGGCAACTTCATTCTGCCGGGATGCTGTAATGGTTTTTGCTCAACGGTAATATTTGTCCTGGTATAACTAACTTGTTTTGTGCTGGTCACACTAACACTTGCGGTTACATCCGTTTTTATATCCAGTGATAACTGCGGGTCGTTTGCTGAGGATGGAAGGAAGCGTTCATGCCTGCTGCCGAAGATCAGTTTCTGCAATTGCTGCAGCTGTTGTTCCAGTGCAACAATCCTTATTTGTGATTGCTCGTATAGACTTTTATAATCGCCTGCTGTAGCGGCTTGCATAGGAAGCAAAGATCTGCTTTCTGTATTTTTTTAACAAGATATTTTATCAACCAACGGCTTGTTGATGTTGATATCTTTTTCTATATTTTATTGATTGCAATGAAACACCCTGCAGAATAAAATTTAATTGGTTGGCACTTATCCGCATGCTCTTTGCATCCAGGTTAAAAGCAGGTACTTCGAAGGCGCCTTTTTCCAACCGGCGATAAAAAATAGTGAAGCCGCCCTGCTCATAGACCAGCAACTTCAGATGTGTACGTGGTTTATTTATGAAAATAAAAGCATTACCATCTGTTACCGGGCGGCCAAGTTCATTGGCAACTATGCCGCATAGCAAATTAAATCCTTTTCGCATATCGGTTTCTTTGCGGTACAGGTGATAGCTTCGCTGATCGGTGAGGGCTATCATACTACTCATGATAAAAGCTCTTTAAGGTAAGCGGCGGTTACCCACTGATAGATTTTTATATCTTTTACTGCTGCAAACAACGGAGATTCAGTAGCTACAGGTGCTGTAATTTGAAGGGCTGTAAATCCGGGAAGCTTATCAACATTTACAATACGTTTACTGTATTGTTTTTTCCAGTAATGAAAAGTGGCGGA
>JACDGL010000028.1 GCA_013815385.1 Taibaiella sp.
CATCAGGAAGTTCTACTGCGACAGTAAGTTTAGTTGGAACATATGTGCTAAGATGGACAGTGAACAATGGAACCTGTACACCGGCCACAGCAGATGTAACCGTAAATTATTATGCAACACCACAAGGCTCTTTAACTGCCAATGGACCATTCTGCACCAGTGGCATCGGGCAATTAACATGGACAGCTTCAAGCGGGACAGGGCCATTTATTATTGTATATGATGATGGAACAGTAAATCAAACGGCTAATAATATTGTAAGTGGAATACCTTTTAATGTTGCCACAAATCCAGTTACTGGTACTACAATATATACACTTATATCAGTAACAGATAATAACGGATGTCCAAGGAGCAGTAGCTTTACAGGTAGCTCATCTACAATAACTGTAAATGACCCTCCGTTTATTGCAACCCAGCCAGATATTACTCAAAGTGTATGCGCAACACTCCCAGTAAGCTTTTCAGTGATTGCGACAGGTACAGGCTTAACTTATCAATGGTACAAACGTAATATACCATTCGATATAGCTCTTACTGATGTTGTTGGTGTTAGATCCGGTACAACTACATCTACCCTTAATATAAACCAGGCTGCAGGAAGCGATGCTGGAATATACTACGTAATCGTAATTGGATTAGCCCCTTGTGGTTCTGTTACATCCGGCAACTCAATATTAATTGTTGACCAGCAAATTTTTATTACTTCACAACCTACTTCACAAATCGGTTGCGCAGGAACAACAGCAACATTTAGTGTTTCCGCTACTGGTATAGGATTATCATATCAATGGAGAATCGGAAATACACCTATACCAATTGGGGGTAGGATATCTGTAACTTCTGGAGCTAATACATCTACATTAACTATTAATAATATTTCAGCAGCAGATGCTTCTGCTACTTACAACGTACAGGTAACTAGTCCCGGAGGACCCTGCCCACTGGCAAATTCGGCGAATGTAACTCTGACTGTAAATCCTCTGCCAACAGTTAATGCGGGTGCAACTCAGGCAGCAATTTGCCAGGGAGGAACTACAGTAGCTTTAGGAGGTTCATTTGGCGGAGGAGCAACAGCCGCTGTATGGTCAGATGGTTTATCAGGACCAACTGCAGGAACATTTGCAAATAATGCAGGTGGTACACCTGGAACAGCCACGTATACTGCATCAGCATCAGCCCCTGCCTCAGTTACTTTAACTCTTACAACTTCAGGAGGATCTTGCGGAACTGTTTTTGCGACCAAATCTTTAACTATAAATCCTTCTCCAACAGTTGATGTTGGAGGAGCAGTTGCAGCAATTTGCCAGGGAGGAACAACAGTAGCTTTAGGAGGTTCATTTGGCGGAGGAGCTACAGGTGCAGTATGGTCAGATGGATTATCAGGACCAACTGCAGGAACATTTGCAAACAATGCAGGTGGTACGCCTGGAACAGCTACTTATACTGCTTCAGCATCAGCGCCTGCATCAGTTACATTAACTCTAACAACTTCAGGAGGATCCTGCGGAACCATTTTTGCAACCAAATCTTTAACTATAAATCCTTCACCAACAGTTAGTGTAGGAGGAGCAGTTGCAGCAATTTGCCAGGGAGGAACAACAGTAGCTTTAGGAGGTTCATTTGGCGGAGGAGCAACAGCCGCTGTATGGTCAGATGGTTTGTCAGGACCAACAGCAGGGACATTTGCAAATAACTCAGGAGGTACTCCCGGAACAGCTACTTATACTGCTTCAGTATCGGCACCTGCCTTAGTTACATTAACTCTTATAACTTCAGGGGGATCATGTGGAACTATTTCTGCTACGAAATCTTTAACTATAAATCCTTCACCAACAGTTAATGCCGGAGGAGCAGTTACAGCAATTTGCCAGGGAGGAACTACAGTAGCTTTAGGAGGTTCATTTGGCGGAGGAGCAACAGCAGCTGTATGGTCAGACGGTTTATCAGGACCCACTGCAGGAACATTTGCAAATAACTCAGGTGGTACGCCTGGAACAGCTGCTTATACTGCTTCAGCATCAGCACCTGCCTCGGTTACATTAACTCTTACAACTTCGGGAGGACTTTGTGGAACTACTTTCACTTCTAAATCTTTGACCGTTTATCCCAATTTTACTATTTCTCCTTTAACCCAGACTATATGCAGTGGAACTGCTGTAATACCAATTGTTATTTCCGGGGCTGTAACAAGTACGATTACCTGGTCAAGAGATAATATTGGCCCTGTAACGGGAATACCAAATGGTAGTAATTCTGCTAGCATAAGTGGACTACTTACCAACACTACCGCTAACCCTGTTACCGTAACTTTCACAATTACTGCAAGTACGAGCAATGGATGCACAACTACCAGAACAGCAACAGTCATAGTAGATGCTAACATAACGGCCCCTGTTGCAAGCGCTAGTCAAATTGTTTGTTTATTTGCATCACCTGCTCCTTTAACAGCGACAGCTGCTACCGGCGGTAATAATATATTCACATATAAATGGCAGCATAGTAATGATGGATCAACTAACTGGATAGATATAGCAAATACTAATAGCCTGACATACCAACCACCAAGCACATCAGAGTACTATCGGATCGTGGCCACTACTGCATGCGGAAGTATAACAAGTAATGTAGTTCAAATTTCATTCGCATTCGACCTTGGATTAACTTTTAATGGTTCCGGAGCTCCGACTGCACCATTATGCTCTTCTGATAATTTTACCTACAGTCTATCATCTTCTTCATTTTTAAGTATATTCTCAAGTAATTATGTAAGATATGTATGGCAGGCCCAAAGTCCTGCAAATATTACTTCACCTATCCCTTCAGGAACCCCTTATGGTGTAACAAATACAGTTGGGTTTTTTAACTATTTTGTCGGCACAGCAACTTTTACAATTCAAAATCCTACCAACGCTGTAATTAATACAAATCTTTTAATAACACCAATAGTTTATGGCAATAGTGGTAATGCAGTTTGTAATCTATCGGCTACAACAATTCCTGTTGTAATAAATCCTAATGCAAATGCAGGAATAGTAGCAGGAACAACACCGTTGTGCATTGGCGCAACTGCAACATATACCAGTAACGGAACTATAGGCGGAGCATGGAGCAGCAGCAATACAGCAGTAGCCACAGTTGTTGCAGGAACAGGCGTAGTAACAGCAGCAGGTGCAGGAACGACGAATATCATTTACACTGTAACCACAGGATGCACTGCACCTAAAGCCGCTCAAAAATTGCTGACGGTTAGTCCAAATGCAAACGCAGGAACGGTATCGGGCACAACTCCATTGTGTATTGGCGCAACTGCAACTTATACAAGCAATGGAGATCCAGGCGGAGCATGGAGCAGCAGTAATACAGCAGTAGCCACAATTGTTGCAGGAACAGGCGTAGTAACAGCGGTAGGTGGAGGAACAACGAATATCATGTACACAGTAAGTACAGGATGTAATTCACCTAAGACCGCTCAAAAATTGCTGACGGTTAGTCCAAACGCAAATGCAGGCACGGTATCAGGAACAACACCTTTGTGTATTGGCGCAACTGCAACTTATACAAGCAATGGAGATGCCGGAGGAGTATGGAGCAGCAGCAATACAGCAGTAGCAACAGTTGTTGCAGGAACAGGCGTAGTAACAGCATTAAGTTCAGGAACAGCGAATATTATTTATACAGTAAGCACTGGATGTACCGCGCCTAAAACCGCTCAGCAATTGCTAACGGTTAGTCCAAATGCAAATGCAGGAACAGTATCAGGAATAACTCCGTTGTGTATTGGCACAACTGCAACATATACCAGCAACGGAGATGCAGGTGGAGCATGGAGCAGCAGCAATACAGCAGTAGCAACAGTTGTTGCAGGAACAGGCTTAGTAACAGCGGTAGGTGGTGGAACAACGAATATAATTTACACAGTAAGCACAGGATGTACTGCACCTAAGACCGCCCAAAAATTACTAACGGTTAGTCCAGATGCAAATGCAGGCACGGTATCAGGAACAACACCTTTG
The DNA here is from genome assembly GCA_013815385.1 of Taibaiella sp. Taxonomy (GTDB): domain Bacteria; phylum Bacteroidota; class Bacteroidia; order Chitinophagales; family Chitinophagaceae; genus JACDGL01. The sequence continues at coordinate 4,017 of JACDGL010000028.1, forward strand.
TGTATTGGCGAAACTGCAACTTATACAAACAATGGAGATGCCGGAGGAGTATGGAGCAGCAGCAATACAGCAGTAGCAACAATTGTCGCAGGAACAGGCGTAGTAACAGCAGTAAGTGCAGGAACTTCTGATATTACTTATACAGTAAACTCAGGATGTAATAGTCCTAAATCAGCTTTCAAAACCGTAACAGTTAGTCCGAATGCAAATGCGGGCATAGTTAGTGGCATCACACCACTTTGCGTAGGTTCTCAGGTTCAATATTCAAGCACTGGCGACGCTGGTGGTACATGGAGTAGCTCTGTCCCTGCTGTTGCAACAGTAACTAATTCCGGCGTTGTAAAAGCATTAAGTGTTGGAACTTCGGATATAACATATACAGTAAACTCAGGGTGCAGCTCACCTACATCTGCAACAAAAATGGTTACGGTAGTGAGCGTTGGCCCGAGCCTAGATCCAGGACCGATAAGTGGCCCTGTGCAGGTATGTCAAACAAGTACAGGATTTGTATACAGCGTGGCTCCAGACTTAAGCGGTAATACATCTTTTTATGTTTGGACTGTACCATCCGGATGGACGATTACATCCGGTTCAACGACTAACTCCATTACTTTAAGTACTAATAATGCTGCAGTAAATGGTAATATAACTGCGACTGCGGGCAATGCTTGCGGGTTCAGTACAACAAGCACCATAGCTGTGAAAGCTACTGCTATTGGTCAATGGATAGGCATAACTGCCGATTGGAATGACGGGCAAAACTGGTGCAGCGGAATACCACCAACTTCTTTAATAGATGTTACTATCCCTGCCGGTACACCAAATGATCCGATAATATCAACTGCGACTGCAATGACTCATAATATTACCATCGCTTCAATGGCAACGTTAAAGGTTATCGGGCAAACTTTTCAAATAGCTGGATCTGTATTTAATAGTGGGTCCTTTAATGCCATTAACGGTACTTTAGAGCTTAATGGATCAACCACTCAAAGTATAGCGGGCAGTATGTTTGCAAGTAATACACTACAGAATTTAATTATCAGTAATACAGGTGCTGGACTGAACCTTATGGGGTCTATGATTGATACACTCAAGATAACAGGAGCCGTATCATTTGGTAGCGTAACCGGCAAAGTTTTAAATACAGGCGGGCATCTTACGTTGTTATCCAGCTTTACTTCAACTGCCTGGGTAGCCGATCTTACCAATAACGATATCACTGGTGATGTAACCGTAGAACGGTACATCAATACGGGGCCTGGCCAAACAGCTACGGCACATGGCAAATCATGGCAGCTATTGGCAGTACCCACTTCGGGGACAATGCCTGGTATAAACGGGCAAACCATTAAGAATGCATGGCAGGAAGGCGATGCAACATTCCGGCCAACAGTGGCTACCCCGATAGGCAACCCAAAACCAGGCTATGGCACTATGCTGGTAAGCAATGTACCCAATGCCGGCAATCAGCCCACACCGGGTTTTGACCAATACACAGCCCCCGGCCCATCTATCAAAGTATATGATTATGCAAGCAATACATATAGAGGGCCTGCAACTACACAAGTGCCAGTTTATAACCAGAAAGGCTATTTGATTTTGGTAAGAGGCGACAGGTCAGTATATACATTTAATGCGCCTGCTACGCCAACCATATTGCGTACAACGGGATTGCTGTTTACACCAAATCATCTTCCTCCTGTTACCAATGTGGTCGCTAATAATTTTGAATCAGTGGGTAACCCGTATGCTTCAGAAATTGATTTGATCAAGCTTTCAAATACCGGCATAGCAGGTGGAGTTCAAAAAATCTATTATGTATATGATCCCAGGGCAGCGGACTATTATGGATTAGGCGCCTACCAAACCCTTTCCCAGTTACGTTTAGGTGGTCCGTCAGATGATAATTTCTATCCAACTCCGGGGGGAGGAAGTTATGTATACGGTGTCGCTCATAATTATATAGAAAGCGGCCAGGCATTTTTTGTAAGCGCCTTTTTCCCTAGTCCAAATCCCGGAGGCCAGGTCACTTTTAATGAAAGCAACAAAATAAATGGCAGCGATATATCCCTGTTGCGTCCGCAGCGTGCGCCCGGCCTCGGCCTATTGCAATTACGCACCAATGTATATACTGTAAATAATGGGACCGGCTCCCTTATAGATGGAACACTGATCCAGTATAACAGCACTTACAGCAATGCCCTCGATGGAATGGATGCCAGGAAGCTGGCCAATATAGCAGAGAACCTGTCCATAAAATCAGGAGGAAAAGATATTGCCATAGAAAGAAGGCAGCCTATTGTAGAAACAGATACTGTTTTTTATAGCCTGAAGAATTCTAAAATACAAACCTACCGTTTTGAATTTATAGCCGATAATTTAGATACAGGAGCAGGCCTGGAAGGGTTTTTGGAAGATAATTATCTGCATACCAGGACACCGGTTAGCCTTAGTGGAACTACACTTGTAGACTTCAGTGTAGCCAACGTTGCAGGTTCATATGCAACCGACCGCTTCAGGATTGTGTTCGCACCGGCAAAAGCTTTACCGGTAACCTTTACTTCGGTAAAAGCCTACCGCCAGGGCAGCAACATTAACGTAGAATGGATAGTAGACAATGAAATGAACATTAAGAATTATGATGTAGAGAAATCAGCAGATGGCCTTCATTTTACCACATTAACAACAACAGCCGCCACAGCAAACGGGGGCAGGTCAGCCAGCTACCTTGCAGCAGATGCAAGACCGGTAAACGGGTACAATTATTACCGCATCCGCAGCAATGACCTAAATAGTAAAACGGAATATACCAGTATAGTAAAAGTATTTATGGGACGCACTAAACAGGATATTGTGATCTATCCGAACCCGATTACAGATGGCATGGTCCACTTGCAGTTTATGAACGAGCCGGATGGTAAATATGGTATAAGGCTAATGAATAAGCTGGGACAGGTAATAGTTTCCAAACAGGTAACGAGAATGGATGGCAACAGCACCGAGCTGATCAAGTGGGACTTTAACCTTGCTCATGGCATGTATCAACTGGAAATAACCAAACCTGATGGAAGTACTAAAAATATCAATGTTTATTACTAATTTATTGAATAGCTTTTGTTATAGACAGATAGCTGATTTGATCTTTGTACACTCATCACATTAATTGTTGAAAACTTACAATACGTAAAAATATCTTTTGACTATAGTATGATATCTCATTATTAATATTATCTTGCACCGTAAATTCACCATTCTCCTATTAATACCGTTTACCCGAAACATCCATTTTCCCCTTAGAAGTTGTTTATAATCAAATATAGCTAACTGATCCTCTAGGAGTTACCTCTTCAGAATTATTTTAAATCCATATCTATTAAAATCACCTGTTTTTAGTATTGTTTTTATATCCTCTGTTTAATCGCTTACTTTATTTAACTAATAATATTTTAAGAAATTTTATGAGGAAAATTTACTCTGCTAATTTAAAAAGAATAAAAGCTTTACCAAAAATCGTTGCTGTTTTTTTATTTATATGGATGTTCGGATGTGCAACAGACAGTTTTGCACAGGGACCTGGCGCAGCATGGGGGTTTGTTCGCTCAATAACTTTGAACACGCCAACAACATTGGCCAATTATCAGGTTAAGGTAACCCTTACAATCGCTATCATGGGTAATCCTTATACAAATGTAAATGCAACTGGAAGCGATCTCCGTTTTTACGATAATACAAATACTAATTGCCCTTATTGGATTGAATCTTTTAATAATGCGGGTACATCAATTATTTGGGTAAAAGTTGTTACAGCCGGTTCGCCTCTTACTATGTATTATGGAAATGCAGCCGCACCTGCCGTAACTAGTGGTACAACAACTTTTGATTTTTTCGATGATTTTACTTCAGCCCTGGGGGTAAACTGGTCCCAGACTACGAGTGGAGGTACCGTAACACAGGCTGGAACTAATGTTACTCTTTCAAATACTAACGCTGGAACTGTCGGAATATCTTCTGCATTTGCGCCTGCCTCAACTTCATTTTTTCTTGAAACAAAACATCAGGAAGCAAAATATTTTCGCAATAGATTCTATGCTGCCACTGCTCTTAATGGTGGTAATCCGCTCGGACCCACGATTCCCGATTATGGTTATTTTGTAAATAATATTGCTGGCGCTTATAATAATGCGAATATATATTATAATGGATTTGCCGCAGCGGCCGTAACTAAAAACACAGATTACTTAACCCGCTGGCAGCTTACTGATGGAGGCGCATATAACTGGTCAACTTTAAATTACGCTACCGGAGCAGTTATTGATACCAGAGCAGCATCACTAGCAACTAATGTAAGAGCCATAACAATTCAGGTTACTGAAGCTGCTGCTACGTCAACAATTGTTGACTGGGTAAGAGTGCGTAAATCTCAAGCTACGGACCCAACAACCACTGTGGGTGCGCAAGTTGTTAACGCACCGGCTTTAACCAGCCTTGGGTCTGCGAGTGGTTGTGCCGGCTCATCCATTACTATAAATGGAACCAATTTATCGGGGGCAACTGCAGCAAATGTACAGGTGGGTGGCACACCCGTTTCCTCTATTACAAGTAATAGTGGAACACAAATAATAGCTGTGCTTGGTTCCGGAACTACAGGATTTGTAACAGTAACAACAGCTGGTGGTACTGCGTCAAGTTCACCTACTTCTTTTACTGTTT
>JACDGL010000017.1 GCA_013815385.1 Taibaiella sp.
GTTAAGCCCCCCATGGCCGATGGTACTGCACAACAATGCGGGAGAGTAGGTAGCTGCCATATTTATTTTAAAAAAACGCCTCACATCTGTGGGGCGTTTTTGTTTTTAAGCAGTTCTGGTATCTTTATTTTATGAAATACCTATCATTCCTCTATTTCATACTAGCTGCTACAATATTTAAATGCACCGCGCAATGCAGTTTTATAAAATGTAGTGTCGCAATTATCAAAGACAAGGATGCATTTGTAAATATTCGTCTAAAACCCGATACCTCATCATCAATAACGGGAAGGTTAAAAGCTACGGATTTTTTCTATTGTTTATCAAAAGGTACATGGGACAAAATATTTGTTCCTAAATGGAATGATGGAAAGCAGCTAGAGGGCTATGTGTATAATAGCAGCATACAACTATTGCGAGATTTACCAAATAGGGAAGCTCGTGAAATTATTATAGCAGTTTTTAAAAAACATGATTCTAAGGGTACACAGAAAGAGAATTCAACATTTTTAGACGAATATTACCATCCTATTCTTCAGTTTTTACCAATTTATATCAGCACAACAAAGGATTCAATAGTATTTCGAAAGTATTTAGAATTAGTGATAAAAGATTCAGGTTCGGCAGATGAAATGCTATCTTTTGCAATAGGCTGGAGTTATATTTGCACGCAACATTTAGTTGCACAAGAAGTTAAGCGTATTGAAAACAGACGCTATCGTGAACTAATAACAAATGATTTAAACTGGGGAATTGCCAACTTCTGGGTTTCAGACGATGGTAAACGACTTCTAAAACAAAATCCATCTGCTCGCAAACAGGCTACAACTTATCTAAAAGCAAATGGACTATACCGTAAGGTAGAATAACCATTAGGAATTAAAATTATCTTCTTCCTCCTGAAGCGGTTTTTTCATTTTATAATTATAACCAGCTCACCACAATATATAAGACTTCCCTCTTTTATGGTTATTGATAATATTTCGAACAGCAAAAGATACACTTCCCTGTATCCCCATATAATGCAAGCATTTAATTATCTGCATACTACAGACCTAAATAACATAGCCCCAGGTAAATATGCTATAGATGGCGATAATGTATTTGCCATAGTACAGGAATATACAACGCTTGATGCCGCTAATGAACAAATGGAAGCACATCGCAAATACATAGATGTGCAGTACATGATTATAGGTACAGAATTGGTAGGCCATGCATTCCTGGCAGATCAAAAACTATCAAAGGAGTACAATGAACAAGAAGATTTTTTGCTGGTACCTGATGCGCCTAATTATTTTACAAAATTAGAGGCTGGTATATTTATGATATTTTCCCCTACTGATCTACATATGCCCTGTATTCAATATGGTGCACCCGCTACAGTAAAGAAAGTAGTAGTGAAGGTTAAAATTTAGCTCTGGATTTTTTTACTGTGTGCAGCAATGGCCCAGTATATACAGCATGAGGTAATAATACCGATGGAAATAAGCTGTGAAGGGGAAAGGATGTTTTGAAACAATGTGCCCCTGTCATCGGCCCGTAAGTATTCTATCATAAAACGGAATGCGCCATAGCTACAGGAATATAGGATGAATGCATTCTTCACCCGTTTAGGCTGGAGGTATAAAAACATGGATAATGCAAACAATGCTTCATATAGCTGTGTAGGATGTAGTGGAATTACCTGGTGATAATATTGGTAAGGCAAACTATCCACAGGATAGCGTACACCAAACAATAATGTGGTGGGCTTACCAAAACAACAGCCCGCGAAAAAACAACCTATTCGCCCGAAACAATGTGCTATAGCAAATGCGGGAGTTAATAGATTTAAAGACGGAATGACCGGCAAGTGATTTACTTTAAAATAAATCAATAATATTACGAAGCCTGTAACAGCGCCTCCCAATAGTGTTAATCCGAAATGATATGATTGAAATAATGGTTGGTGCTGCGTAAGTGAATCAAAAAGATAAGCTCCTATAAAACCTGTAATGACGGCAAATAATACAGCGAGATGAATTTTATGTTGCTCCTTGACATTCAGATTTTTGAATTGTTTATTATGAACCAATTGCATCATCCCTAACGCCAGCCCCAACCCTATGAAAAAGTTGTAGAGTGGTAAATGAAAATGGCTGCCTATATCAAAAAACTGTTTCATAAAATAGAAAAGCTGCTCCCTGAAAGGAACAGCCTTTTTAAAATGAGATCAAAATTAAGTTAGTGCCACTTTTTTCTGAGATATTGATATTGCCCCGCCTATAATCAAGAGTATTGCGGAAAACAATGCCAGCATATTCAAGGTTACAATATTTATCATCCCTATTACTCCTGCTATGAGCATCAGTATGCCCCATATTTTGGGATTCTTCTTATAAGCGAATGCGCAGATAAGACCGAGTATAGCAGATGTCAACCCCAGGTAGAGGTAAAAGCTGCCTACATGTCCCGCTTCAGCGGATGTAGTTTTATCGGCCATGGCAGATATACCCGTGGCGCACGCGCCTGAACATATAGCGGCAGGAAGACCAATGATACCACCGATAATGCCTAAGATCATGGGTGCATTTGAAACTGGTTTTTGATCCATAAGTGTGTGATGCTGGTTAAAATAATGATATAAATGAAAGATCAGTGAGCAAAATATAATAAGGTTTTCATTAATGCAAGAGGTGATTGAAAAAATGATCGGGATTTATTTCTCTACTACATTGCCTTATAAATAGCCCAGATATTAGATCGCTGCTGCCAGTTGTTTATATTATACTTCAGGATAGCGGTAGGGAAAATACAATAGACGTTTTGCAGTGGGTTGGTAGGTTGAGGCAGCAAAGCGCTACTGAAAAATAAACTGTGTTTCTTATCCTGTTCCAATAAAGGGATAATGCTATCCGTATTTTGCAATAAGTGTATCTGGAGGCTCTTTGGCTTAAAGAAATTCACTTCCACCCCATTCAGATGATAGGGGGATTCTTTTAGGGCAATGAGCTTTGTATCGTTATGTTTTGAAAAATTGTAGACGTACCCGTAATATTTAAACGCCTCCTGGGCGGGAGTAAATATTTTAAAGATCAGCAGGCAGATATTAATAACGGCCAGGAATTTGAATGTGTTTATAATTAAAGGCCTGGGACCATAGCGGCTTATGAGCGTATCTAACCCAATGCAGACAAGAAATATAAAAGCGAGATTGACAGGGAAAAGAAACCTCATTTCCTTATGCCCTACAAGCGAGTGGCCAATAAGAAACAGGATACATACAAGGCTAAAAAGATGCAGTGGCCTTTTGCGCACACCTGTAAAGAAGAGCAATAGCAATGCGATACTGATAGGAATAACAGCGCTCTGCAAAAAGAGCCATACATAATACCACCAGGGAAATACTCCCCAGTTTGCCGCTACATTCTGTACAATGTTTACTGTATAATAATTGAGAGGTGTAAGGGTGATAACGCCATACATCCAATAGTCGGCCAATATGCATAATGCTACAGCTATTGCCGCGCCGGGCACCATCATTAGTATCTCGCGCCAGGTATACTTTTTTATAAAGATCAGCCACACTCCTAAACCTATTACCGCGAACGCCATTTGCAGGCGCACAAAAACCGCAATGCCAAGTAATAAGCCTATTAATAGAAGAACCGGCGCTTTCTTTTTTAATGACACATTACCGCTGCGCAATAGCATGATGATGCTTGCGAAGAATAACAGCCCGGCAAAATTTTCTGATGAAAACCGGACACCTATATAGGGTACATACCACAACAACATGCTGCATACCACATAAATATGCTTCCCTTTTTGTGTAGCAAATTCAGGTAGAAAAATACTGATCAGTTGGCAGGAGATCGCCCATGTAGCTATTCCCATCAATAACCTTAAGGTAAACGCTACGACAAAGGGATCGAATACATGCAGCAACAAAAAACCTTTTGATAACAGGTAAACAAGAAACGGCATAACCGCTGACCTGCATTTGGCTGCATACTCCCAGGGTAAATCTGAAGCGGGAGAAAAACCGAGCTTGTAATTACAAAATTCAAGTATCTGGAAATGCTCATCAGGATGATGGTAGCCTACACTAAACCACGCTGCTACTACCTGCACTGCTAAGCCTAAGAGTATCCATTTACGATAAGGTGATGTGAGTAGCGCGCGCATTATCTCTTCTTTTTCTGAGTTACTTTCTTAGGGTTATCTGTATAGGAGGCTTCTTCTGTTTTGCCCGAATTTGCTACAAGCTTATTAAGCGTATCTATTTCCGGCGCGGTCAGGTAGCGCCATTTTCCGGTTTGCAGGTTATCCAGTTTCATATTCATTATGCGTACCCGGGTCAGCTTCATAACGTCGTAGCCCAGGTATTCGCACATACGTCTTATCTGCCGGTTAAGCCCTTGCGTAAGCGTGATGCGGAAACGTTTATTCCCCTCCTGCCGTACATAACATTTCTTGGTAACAGTACCCAACATCGGTATCCCTTCGCTCATTTTGCGAATAAAATCAGAAGTTATCGCTTTATCTACACTAACAATATATTCCTTCTCATGATTATTACTGGCGCGTAGTATTTTATTAACAATATCCCCATCATTAGTAAGAAATATTAACCCGTCTGAGTCTTTATCAAGCCGCCCTACAGGGAAGATGCGCTTAGGGAAATTGATAAAGTAAATAATATTGGTCCTGTCTTTTGGGTCGGTAGTAGAGGTAACCCCTACCGGCTTGTTAAAGGCGATATAGATCGGTTTTTTCTTGCTTTTTATAGGCTCTCCATCTATGGCTACTGTATCGGTGGTCAGTATTTTTGTGCCTGGCAGTACCAGTTCATCATTTACGGTTACGCGCGCCTGCTTTATCAGTTCATCCGCTTCGCGGCGCGAACAAAAGCCGGAGGCGCTTATATATTTATTAAGACTGATTAATTCGGACATATAAGAACGCACAAATTACAACCTGGCAGGGTTTTTATTTAAGATTCAAGATAATACTTCAAATTAAATTTTATGAATCGATACATACTTTGCCTGATTTGTACAATCTTCCTTTTTTCATGTACCAAGCAAGCAAGCGGGCCAGGCACACTGCCGGATGATTATAGCAACCAGCAACTTGGCGCATCTGCCAAGGATCTGTTAACTGCTGCCAAATATACTAATGTTACAATACAGGTGCAGTATATGGGCAGTTACCAGCCAGATGCAACTGCAATTAATAATACGGTAGCATTTCTTAATTCTGTGTGCAATAAGTCAGGGATCACATTTATGGCCACGCAAATACCATCGGCCGGAATGGATACATTAACCTTAAGTAATGTGGAGTTAATAGAAAAGCAAAACCGTACAGCATATACTTCCGGTAGCACGCTGGCGCTGTATATCCTGGTTACAGATGGTGTGTATTCACAGCCAAATGTGCTGGGTGTTGCCTATCGCAATACCTCTCTCTGCCTGTTTGGTAAAACAATATTTAGCCATTCAGGCGGGTTTGGACAGATATCAAGGCTAACGGCAGAATCTACTGTATTGGAGCATGAAATGGGGCATATACTGGGGCTGGTAGATCTGGGTACACCTATGGTAATAGGCCATAAAGACGCAACTAATGGTAACCATTGCAATAATAGCAGCTGCCTTATGTATTACGCTACTGAAACTATGGATATGTTCGGTATGCTGGGTATGAGCAGCGCTCCGCCGCTCGATGCCAACTGCGTAAATGACCTGCAGGCAAACGGGGGTAAGTAATTTATAGGTAAGGATGCTTAGCTTGCAGCTTTTGCAGAGCTATGAAAATACTGGAACTCAACTACGAAAATGGCTGGCGGGGTGGTGAGCGGCAAACGCTCTATAACATGATCGGATTCCGGAATGCGGGCCATGTAGTATCACTAGTTTGCAGAAGAGATAGCCTGCTGGCAAAAAAGGCAGATGCAGAAGGTTTTACTATTCTTCCATTCCGCAATATTTTTGGTGTAGTAGGGTATCTGCTGCGCAAAGGAGGGCGGTATGATGTGCTGCATGCACAAACCTCTCATATACTCACCTGGTGTGTATTCAGCAGGTTATTCCATAGCTCCAGGATCGTATATACCAGAAGGGTTTCGTTTTTACAGAGCGGTGCATTAACAAAGCTGAAGTATCTGCTTACTGATGTAATAGTAGGTGTAAGCAATACCGTAAAGAAAAATATAGATATTTTCACCCGCAGGGATGTACCTGTAATATCAGATATAGTAATACCCCAGCAACCGGACAGGCAACGTGCGGAAAAATTGTTGGCTCAATCAGGCATTGGTATAGATAAGCGTTTAGTAGGTACTATAGCTATGATGACCCCCGAAAAAGACCCGATAACGATGGTAGAGGTAGTGCATATACTGGCACAGCAAAGAAATGATTTTGTGTTTATACACGTGGGTGCCGGTAAACTGGAAGAAGAAGTAAGACTGAAAATAGCTGCTTATGGACTACGGGAGGTGTATAAGATAGCAGGTTATGTAGACGAGCCGCAGGACTTGTTATCGGTAATGGATGTATTTGCAATGAGTTCTGTTAATGAAGGCCTTGGTAGTACGGTGCTTGATGCATACCTGCTACGTGTACCAGTTGTAGCAACAAAGGCCGGCGGTATGGCAGATATATTAGCTAATGGCAATGGCATAGCCTGCGATATCAAAAACGCAGCTATGATAGCCGAGGGAATTAATAAATTACTAAACGATGGGCAACTGGTAAGTGTTATGACAGACCGCGCCTACGAATACGTATTGGCTAACCATAGTATGCAGCATATTACTGATCAGTACCAGGCATTGCTTCAGTGATTGCCTTCCTTCCCATACGGGCGTACTGCCTTATTTTGGCATACTTTACAAATGTGGCGTATGCTGTTATTTTACAAATAAGATATCCGGCAGCACCATCCAATATGCCTAACCTGATAATGTAGTTGGAAAAAAAATTCCAGAAAGGTCCTACCACAATTTTCCATATACTGCAATCCTTCCCTTGTGCTACTGCTTCGCGGGCAGCGATGTCGGTAAATTTTTCAAGTTGTATTATGTGATCGGATACGGTGTAGTAGGAATAGTGCAGCAGGTCGCCGGCTAGCTCACCTATTTTACTATCATCATTTTTTGGTTCCCAGTATTCATGGATCTTCTCCCCTTTCCACACCCCCTTTGTCTTATCAAACAGCCGCACCTTTTTATCAGGGTACCATCCGCAATGCCTTATCCACTTTCCGCAATAATTAGTGAGCCTGGTAAGGCTGTATGTATCATATTCGGGGTGTACTTTTACCTTTATTATGCTATCGCGCAATTCAGTGGATAGTGCTTCATCAGCATCCAGGGATAATATCCAATTGTGTGAGGCCTGTTGATTAGCGAAGTTCTTCTGCGCGCCGTAGCCAAGAAAATCCTGCATGATGATGCGCGCGCCATAGCTTGCAGCTATTTTTAATGTATCATCTTTAGAGTAGCTGTCTACAATTACTATTTCGTCTGCTATATTCTTTACAGAAGCCAGGCAGCGATCTATATTTTTTTGCTCATTAAGGGTTATTATCACTACGCTTATACAAATCATTTGCCTTTGCTGTAACTCCTGGTTGGATATATAATCGCTTCAAAAATAGTTAAGTCTGCATTCTTATCAGCTATATATTTTCACATCTGGATGACATTTTGCTTTCAGGTTTTTAGTACTTTTATAAATAGCCATTATTTATTTATTTTTAATTTATCGTTGATGCGTTATCCGGTTCGTGTGGGGCTCCGGTCCTTCGTTCTCCTGGTATATTTGTGTATAGGTCTGCCTTCGGTATACGCGGCATATGACGTTACAACTACACATTCACAGATCACCTGGGATCATCATCATAAACTAAGCTGGGATGATTTTAAGGGTGCCATCCCGCCAGATGCAGTGGATAATATGGCCGCGGCCACCTATTGTGGTATTGGTATAGACGCTGCGCAGGTAGAGCCTGGCAAGACCCCTGTGGTGAATGTATATAATACCTTTTATATTACTCGCTCATGGGTGCGCCCTGATGCGCATAACAGTGAAATACTGGAGCATGAGCAAGGACATTTTGACCTTTGCGAGTTGTATACCCGTAAACTGAAAAAGCAGCTTCAGGGCATATTATTGCAAGGCGCCGACTTTAAGCTAGTCCTAAAAAACCTTTACGAACAGGTGAATGCGGAGTATGAAATACCCCAGCAGGTCTATGAAGCCCAGACGAGTCATGGCATGAACATACGGGAACAAAAGAAGTGGGATAATAGGATAGCTACTGAACTTGCAGCTATTTAGTCTTGCTCTATCCTTACGATAATAACTTTTGACGAAGCAGGAATTCCAACTGGTCGTTAGATACTACAAGCTTCTCACTCATCTGTTTGGTTTCTTCTGCCTGCTGGTATACTTCATAGGCTCTATTGATGGTAAGATCCAGTTCTTCTTCATTCCAGGGCTTGCTTAGGTAATGGAATATCTTGCCTTTGTTTACTGCATCCACCACTGCGTTCATATCCGCATATCCGGTGAGCAAAATGCGCATAGGGGCAGGGTTGATCTCTATTACTTTTTCCAGAAATTCCACCCCTGTCATATTCGGCATTCGCTGGTCGGTAATGATTATATCTATGGGCTTTGTCTGTACTATTATTAGTGCTTCCTCAGCGCCTAATGCGGTGGTAACATTATATTTTATTCTAAACGCAGCTTTAAAGGACATCAGGTTATTTTCCTCATCATCTACATAGAGAATATTAATTTTATTATTTGACATTAATTGCGATAATTATTTTTAATTTTGAAGCACACCTAGCCCAAAGATAATATTTTATTCGTCGCAAGTAATCACATCTATTGTGATTTAATATCTATGTTATACATTGTCTGATGTATAAGTAATGTTAAATTATAATATGAAATTATTTAATAGTATAACTTAATATATATGACTGGATCGGCTGAAATTTTTCGACCTCTCATTTTTAATATAAGAAATAACGACGGCCGCACTGCATACCAACAGCTTATAGATAGTGGCCAAGTTATAGTTTATGATGAGATAGATGGACAGATAAGGGAATTAATAAAAAGCTACAATCCCTCCATTAAAATTAAATCTGAAGAATACCCCGCGTTAGTTAATAAACACCTTGACGGATGTGCGCCTGAAGATTACGGTGTATGGGTATATTACCCGTGGAGCAATAGCATGGTACACCTGCTCGATGAAGAAGAGTTTGTAGAGGTACGCACCAATCGCAATCGCTATAAAATTACCCGCGAAGAACAAAAAGAATTAAAAGGGAAGAAGATAGGCATAGTAGGCCTGTCTGTTGGTCAGTCTATAGCATTAACAATTGCTATGGAGCGTATTTGCGGCGAACTACGACTTGCTGATTTCGATACTGCCGAGTTAAGTAATCTTAATCGCATACGTACCGGGGTGCATAATCTTGGTGTAAGAAAAACTATAATTGCAGCGCGCGAAATAGCTGAAATTGATCCGTTTCTGAAGGTAAGGATATTTAATGACGGCCTTACGGATGGGAACATAGATGAGTTCTTTACCGGAGATGGTAAGCTGGATCTGCTGGTAGAGGTATGCGATGGGCTGGATATTAAGATCATCAGCCGCTTCAAGGCACGCTCCCTTCGTATACCGGTAGTGATGGATACAAATGACAGGGGAATGCTGGATGTAGAGCGCTTTGACCTGGAGCCTGAACGGCCTATTCTGCATGGCCTGGCAGGTGACCTTGACCCCCTGAAAATAAAGGACCTTACCAACGAGGAGAAAATACCATACATTCTGAAAATGGTAGGTGCAGATACTATATCTACACGCCTCAAAGCATCTATGATGGAGGTAGAGCAATCTGTAAATACATGGCCTCAGCTGGCATCATCTGTAGTACTTGGGGGCGCTCTTGTAACAGATACTTCCAGGCGCATACTACTGGATCAATACCATGATTCGGGCAGATATTATATTGACTTTGACGAACTGATCGCTGAAAAACAAGCCCCTGATACAAGTACAGAAAAAAGTAAAAATCCACATACTCCGCTAGGCAAAGGAGATATGGAAAAAGTGGCAGATCAATTTTTTAAGAGTAATCATGCGAATGGATATTTATTAAACGATGATCTTCTTTCGGGGCTTATAGATGCTGCACGTGCAGCGCCATCGGCAGGCAATAACCAGCCCTGGATGTGGTTGTACAAAAAGGGCGTATTATTCCTTTTTCATGATAAATTCAGAACGTGGTCGTGGGGCGATTACTATGAGATGGGGGCGCACATGGCTTTAGGTGCAGCACTTGAAAATGTACACTTACAGGCTGCAAAAGATAATATTAAGGATACGGTTACATTGTTCCCGATTAAAGGTGAGCCCTCCCTTATAGCGGCAATTTATTTCGAAGAGCTGAAAACACCTGTTGATGCCGAAACCCTGATGCTTGCCGAAAAGCTTTTTCAGCGTTCCACCAATAGAAAGTTAAGCCCCAGGCAGCCGTTGCCTGCCGGCTTTGGCGGGCATATACAAACTATAGCCAATAGTATAGATAATGTAGAGTTATTCTACACTGATAATGAAGCGCAATTGGCAGAGCTTGGAGAGATAATGGGCGCTTGCGACAGAATACGGCTGCTATACCAGCAGGGGCACGAAGAGTTTTATAACGAAGTGCGCTGGAATGCAGCACATGCAGCAGCCACCCGCGATGGAATAGAATTGGCCGCTGTCGATCTGACTCAGGGTGAGATAGCCGGGTTTACTATGGCTAAAGACTGGAATGCGATAGCTCTGCTATCTGACTGGCAAAAAGGTAATGCTTTCAAGCGGTTATCAGCAAAAACGATGAAGATGGCCTCATCAGCAGCATTGTTTACTGTTCCCTTTTTCGACCATGCATCATTAATAAACGGAGGAAGGGCAGTACAGCGTAGCTGGATATTTGCTAACAAAGAAGGGGTGTCGGTACACCCTATGTTATCACCTATTTTCTTTTTTAACAGGCTTTTTCATGGTGCCGGTGCAGAAATGAATGAACAGACCATAACTGAGTTAAAAGAATTGTGGGCAAGGTTCGTAAAAATATTCCCTGTGTCAGAAAATAGTATCCATCAATATTCTTGTATATTTTTGATGAAGTTTGCCATAGCCGATGACATAGGGGTGAAATCCCTTAGACGAAACAAGGAAGAAATATTTTTTAGCGCATAATGTTAAAGGTCAGGACTTTTAGGGCAATAGATGATCTGGAATCATGCATTCGTTTTGCGGAAGGCCATGCCAATGTATTGAGCGATTACGGTGTTACTAAGGTCACCTCTTCAAAAAATGATTGGTTCTATAATCCTGATGTATATGTGGCTATTGTAGAAACCGTTGATGGGTCGGAGATAGTAGGAGGGGAGCGGATACACCTGGCTAACCGGGTAGCGCCATTGCCTATTGAGGAAGCTGTGGCGATAGTGGAAATGCGTATCTATGGGCTGGTGGCATCCTATGCTAATGGTAAAATAACGGGAGAGCTGTGTGGCCTATGGAATTCGAGGTCTATTGCAGGCAGGGGTGTAAGCACCTTGCTCACCAAGCTGGGCGTGGCAATGGCTCACCAGCTGGGTATGGATAGTTTGTTTGTATTATGTTCGCCTTATACTGTAGAAATGTGCCAGTCCGCTGGTTTTCAGATCGAAACCAGCCTGGGCGATAACGGTAAATTCATATATCCTAAGCTGGACCTTATTGCTACAGCATTAGTAATAAAAGATATGGGCTTACTTAATACAGCCAATGAAGAATTTAAAGATCAGATATTTTCATTTATCGAAAAGCCTGAAGGTATTATTAATGAAAAAGGGCAAAAAGGGGACACAGAGGTGGAATACAGCTTAACCTTATCCAAACTGCAAAAAATAGTATGAGATCAGTTAAATACTTATTGTTCCTATTAACATTACTATTTACTGTTTACAATTCAGGTATTGCACAATCTATTGGCGATAAAATAACCTCTTTTACAGGCAATGAAGGGCAACAATTGATAGGCGATAAAATGTATGTTTTTGTCGATTCTACAGGTTCTATGCCATTTAATGATGTACTTGCGAAAAATGAATTTAAGCCTGCCGCATCTAAAATACCCAATCTCGGAGTTACACCATATCATTGTTGGTTCAGGCTCAACATTCAAAATAATTCCAGTCTGCCTGATTTTGTTCTTCAGATTGAAAACCCACTGCTGGAGAAAGTGGTATTGTTTAAACCTGATAGCGGCAGGTATATAAGCTTTCCCATCAGCAAAGAGCTACCGTTTGATAGTCGGTCAAATAAAAGCCAGAACTACGAATTTCTTATCAGGCAGCACCCTGGCTCTGTAGCCACTTACTATTTTGAGATTGTCAGCAATACCCTATTATTGGTTCCGGTTAAAATAGGGTCTCAGATATCTACCAGTGACTCTGATCTTAACAAAGATCTTTTAACTGCTATTTATTTTGGCATTATGCTGGTTATGATACTTTATAACCTGTTTGTTTATTTCAGCATCAAAGACAAGAGCTATTTATACTACATCTTTTATATAATTACCGTATCTCTGGTACAGCTTAATATTACGGGTTTTGGCTTTAAATATTTATGGCCTTCATTCAGTCATTTCGAAAGGTATAGTGTTTACCTGTTCCCTTCCTTAACAGCATTTGCGTCTATTGCTTTTATACGCCAGTTCTTGCTTACCAAGCAGTATGTGCCTGTAATGCACAAAGGCTTCTGGATATTTGTTGTGTCGTATGTATTCCTTTTATTAAATGCATTATGGGGCAATAAGTTGCTGAGCTATAATATGCTTAACCTGAATGCGCTTCCCCTTTCTCTTTATATGATAGGGACATCTGCGTACATCAAGGTAAAATATAAATACCGCCCTGCGTCATTTTTCCTCATAGCCTGGATCGTATTTCTGATAGGTATTATATTTTTTGTACTAAAAGATTTTGGCGTTATTCCATACAATCTTTTTACAGTATCGGCCATACAGATCGGTTCTGCGGTAGAGGTTATATTACTTTCCATAGCACTCGCAGACAGGATCAATATCTTAAAGGCAGAAAAGGAAGAATCGCAGGAACGTACACTTGCCGCCCTTGAAGAAAATGCGCGGATTGTAAGCGAGCAGAATGTGATGCTGGAGAATAAGGTAAATGAGCGTACTATTGAACTCCAGGAGTCCAATCAGGAGCTGAATAAAACACTGGTTGACCTGAAAGAAGCAGAAATGCAGTTGGTGGAATCGGAAAAAATGGCATCTTTGGGCCAGCTAACAGCGGGCATTGCACATGAAATTAATAATCCTATTAATTTTGTTACCTCCAATGTCAACCCATTGAAGCGTGATGTGGCGATACTTTTAGAGACAATTGTTACTATGGAAACCGTGGGCCTCTCTGATGTACCACATGCCGAAAAAGTGAAACAGATACAGGAGTATAAGGAAGAAATTGATTTTGATTACCTTAAGGTAGAAATAGAACACCTGCTAAAGGGCATAAACGAAGGCGCTACACGTACCGCAGAAATAGTGAAAGGGCTACGTATATTCTCGCGGCTGGATGAGGATGATCTTAAAAAGGCGGATATTAATGAAGGGATTGATTCCACGCTGGTAATAGTGAACAATCTGCTGGGCAATTCTATCAAACTGGTAAAGAATTACGGCAATTTACCACTTATTGAATGTTACCCGGGTAAGCTGAACCAGGTGTTCCTGAATATTATCAGTAATGCCATTCATGCTATCAATAAGTTGCATGAGACCGATAATAAAGGTTTACTGACTATAAGTACCTCGGCTGATGAAAATAATGTTTATGTGAAGTTTGAAGATAATGGTACAGGTATGGATGATGCTACTATGAAGAAGATATTTGAGCCGTTCTTTACTACCAAAGAGGTAGGCGAGGGCACTGGCTTAGGTATGTCTATAGCATACAATACTATTAATAAGCACAATGGGCAGATACATATAAAATCTGTTGTGAATGAAGGTACAGAGTTCACATTGGAGCTGCCAATTATACACCAGATAAACGAAGTGCAACCGTGAGCAAAATTGAAAAGATAAAAGTCTTATATCTGGATGATGAAATAAATAATCTTCATGCTTTCAAGGCCTCGTTCCGGTTAGATTATAATGTGCTTATTGCTAACAGCGCTGCTGAAGCAACCGAACAGGTGGATAAAAATCCAGATGTACGCGTCATTGTTTGTGACCAGCGTATGCCGGACATGACAGGGGTGGAATTTTTTGAGCAGATACGCGGCAAGCATTCTATGCCTATACGTATGTTGCTCACCGGCTATACAGATATAGAATCGGTTATCAGTGCTATCAATAAGGGTAACATCTTCCGTTATATTAAAAAGCCCTGGACGGATGCCGATATCAAATCTGCTATAGACGAAGGCAACAAGTTTTACATGGCCAACTCCATGCTGGCGATAAAAAATGAAGAGCTGCAGAAGGCCTATGCCGAGCTGGATAAATTTGCCTATAGTGTAACGCACGATATGCGAGGCCCATTGCTGAGTATATTGGGTGCTGTTGACGTAGCCAGGAATATAGATGAGATATCGGAGATAAGGGAAATGCTGGATCTGATGGAGAAGTCAGTTAAAAAGCTGGATAACTTCATACAGAATGTACATGATTACTACAATATGAAGCGCGGAGAGCTCCAGGTAGTGGATATAGACTTTGAGGAACTAAGTGAGGACCAGGAGGATATGAATAAGATCATCTGTAAGCTCAACAATATAAAGTTTACTACTACCGTTAAGCAGGAAGGCGCATTCAGAGGCGATATTATTACACTTAAAGTGATTTTGAACAATTTATTATCTAATGCGTTTAAATATCAGAGAAAGAATAATCCGGATAAGTTTGTAGATATGGTTATTGAAGCAACCCGTGGTGTGGCTACCATTACAGTTACAGATAATGGGATAGGCATACCGGATAACCATCATGGTAAGATCTTCAATATGTTTTTCAGGGCTACTACTGATGAGATCGGATCAGGGTTTGGTTTGTATAATGTTAAGGATGCACTTTTAAAATTAAATGGAACAATAACGGTTGATTCCGTTGTGGATAAGGGGTCAAAGTTTGTAGTAACGATACCAAGTAAATAGATGATATCTCAGAAACTTCATTTTATAGTAATTGACGACAGCAAGCTGGATTGTTTTATTGCCGAAAAGGTAATAAGAAATACAGGCATGAGCGAAAGTACCCACTCTTTTATTGATGCGCGTGAGGCTCTTGCCTATATTGCGGATAATACCAATACAGAGGTGCAGACCATTCTCATAGTAGATATACACATGCCTATGATGAATGGCTTTGAGTTTGTGGAAGCATTCGAAAAGCTGCCTGCCGATATGCAGAAGTGTTATATTATTTATATCCTGTCATCATCTATTAATGAGAACGACCTGAATAGGGTAAAGAATTATCCGGCAGTCAGGCATTTCTTAAGCAAACCGCTTACCAGCAATACCCTAACAGCCCTTTTAGAGCGGTTATAGCAGTATTATTTTAGTGCTTCAACTGTATATCCCTTTTTTCGCAGCAGGGTTATCACGCCGTCATTTCCGGGCAGGTGCCCTGCACCCACAGCAAAAAATACGCTGTGCTGCATCATCCTTCCTTCCATCCGGCTTATCCATTTCCTGTTTCTATCTGTAAGGAAAGGCCCCATATCGGTTATATCCTTTGAGCTCTTTATCATATCGTATAGCCTTGCCAGGTCTTGCGCTTTATAGGCCGCCACCATTTTTTCATACATGTGGTCATCATCACTTTGCCCTTTCATTGCGGCAACTATCTGGTGTGTTATCGTATCTGCTGGTATCTCGTTCAGCACAGCAAGTTGTTCAGATACTTCCTCCAGGCCATCCATTTGCTTATGTTCGCTTATGGCCTTTTCGGCTATTTTTTCCTCATACATAACCGGTGTCTCGCATCCCGCGCCTTTTTGCATTAACAGGGTAAGCAAAAAAACTGGTTTCATTTGCTCCGCAATAGATATATCAAAGTGCAGGCTGTCATGTACATAGGCTTTAATAAGTGCATATTGTTCATTGCTAAAATAATCCTTCAGCGGTTTACCACCCAGGTTCATCATACCCGTAGCCACCTGCATCATTACTGCAGGGTCTTTAATATTCATTTCAAGACATACGCTTTCGCTTTTTTCCAGGCATTGGGCCATCTTGTCCGTCCATATATAATCACCCGAACAAATCATGTGTATGGTCCCGAAGAGGTAACTGGGCTTACTCAATCCTTTACCGGTTATTTTCCACAGCAGTGATTGTTCATTCTTTGCCAGTACCTTATGCTGGGCTATACTTGATACAGAGCCTAGCAGAAATAAGAAAGAAAAAAGTTTTCTCATGCTATAAATATAGTGGCTTGGGATAAATAAAATTGTTAAGATTCAGCTATTGGTATTTGATAGTAAATCCCCTTTGTTGTATTTTTCGTACCTCCCTTAGCAAGTAAGGAGTAACTGAACATTAATTTTTTGAACAATGGATTTTCTCAATATCACTAACCCGGTTAATAATTTGCGCCCTGCTGCTGGTCGCCTGTTAATAGCTCAGCCTTTCCTGGGCGACCCTGATTTTTCCCGCTCAGTGGTGATGCTCTGTGAATATGATGAAAAAGGGGTAGTTGGGTTTGTAGTAAATCATAATACAAAGGTTGCCCTTGCTGATGTGCTCCCGGACATATTTACTTCTCCTATGCCTGTTTATGATGGTGGGCCGGTGCAGCGCGATACATTACATTTTCTGCATCGGGTGCCTGAGTTACTAGGGGGTGAGGATGTAGGCAATAACGTATTTTGGGGTGGCTCTTACGATGCGCTACAGCAAACGATCATTGATAACAGTTGCACCCCAGGCGATATCCGTCTTTTTGCGGGCTATTCGGGCTGGACGCAGGAGCAGCTGGACCAAGAGCTAAAAGATGGCTCCTGGATAGTCGCAGAGCTGAAACCGGAAATATTGTTCGATACCGAGCCGGCAGAGATGTGGAAGGCGGCCATCAGGTCACTCGGCAAGGAATATGCTATGTTGGAAAATATGCCGCGCGATCCCTCTCTTAACTGATAGCAGCAAGCTCATCTACATGTCGTTCATCTTTCCTACTTTTATAGGTAGAAAGTTACATAAATGCGTTTCAGACATCTTATTGTATTATTATTTGTAGTAAGCCTTTCGGCATGTAAAAAACCGGTCCCGCCTCCCGAAAGCGGGGGAGACACTTACTTTTCGCTGATCGATTTTGTACAGGATGAGTACAAGACCTTTCATGGCCAGCCTTTTTCGTTTCATAAGATCATTACCCTGAATGGGAAAACAGACAGCGCCTTTGTAAAAGGGGATAATATGGATTGGGGCGAGCTATTAAAGATATTTTTTGCCGCAGACATCAGCGATAGTAAATATCTTGGCCGTTATACATTCAACTCATTTGAAGATAATACAACACACACAAGGGTATTGTATTACGAAGCCAATGAGGAAGCGCTATTTACCCGCCGTCTGCAGATAGTGGTAGACCCATATACCGACAGGATATTATCCATCTATATAGAGACCAGCAAAAGCTCTATGTGGAATTCACTAAGCCAGAAGTTATTTTATTCACCACTTAAGGTGATACAGGTTCAGGAATATGAAAAATCTACACCGGGCTCAGCAAAAGAGTTAAAGATGGAGTACCGCTTTTTGTAGTACACAAGTGTATTTATGACGAAGGAAGAATTTGTGAAGATCGCCGGTTCACTGCCACACCAGCCGGGGTGTTATAAATATTATGCTGCAAATAACGAGTTGCTTTATGTAGGTAAAGCAAAAGACCTGCGCAAGCGGGTAGGTTCTTATTTTAACAAAACGGTTGATAACTACAAGACCCGCAGACTGGTAACACTCATAGCCACTATAGATTATACCGTTACTAATACAGAGCATGATGCCTTTCTGCTGGAGAATTCTTTGATAAAACATTATCAGCCGCGGTTTAATATAGATCTCAAAGACGATAAGAGTTATCCCTATATAGTCATTAAGAAAGAGGCATTCCCCCGTGTATTCCTTACACGCCGTTTAATAAAGGATGGCTCAGAGTACCTGGGCCCCTTTACCGGTGTGGCGCGCGTGCGCGAGCTGCTGGAAATGATACGGCATAATATTCCGCTCCGCACCTGTAGTCTTAACTTATCGCCTGCCAATATTGCGAAGGGGAAATTTAAAGTATGTCTCGAGTATCACCTGGGTAATTGCAAAGGCCCTTGCGAAGGTTTTCAGAGCATAGAAGACTACGCGATAAATCTGCAGCAGGTACGCCATATATTAAAAGGCAATGCCGGGGAAGCCATAAAATTTCTGAAAGAGGAAATGACTGGCTATGCCACCAATATGCAATTTGAAAAAGCGGAGATACTGAGGCAGAAGATAGAAGCATTGCAGAAATACCAGAGCCGCTCTACGGTGGTTAATCCCCGCCTCGGCAATGTAGATGTTGCCTGTATACTGGGCGATGAGGGCAATGCATTTGTAAACTATATGATGGTAAGCAATGGCAGCATCATATATGCAAAGACCATACAGATAGAAAAGAAGGTGGATGAGCAGGATGATGAGGTATTATCAATAGCGCTCGACAGGCTGCGCGAAACATTCAGTAGCCAGGCCAGAGAGGTGATAGTACCTATGATAGTAGATGTGGCCGACCCGGAGGTAATAGTTACGGTGCCCAAGGCTGGCGATAAGAAAAACCTACTCGATCTTGCTTTTAAGAATGCGGAGGTATTTATGGCCGATGTCCGCAAGAGGGATACTTTGCTGCTGGGCACAGTAGCGAAGGAAAATAAAATGGAGGTGCTGGAACAGTTGCAGGATGCACTGCAACTTACCGACCTGCCGGTGCATATAGAATGCTTCGATAACTCCAACTTTCAGGGTGCCTATCCTGTAGCGGCTATGGTGTGTTTCCGGAATGGGGTGCCCTCCAAAAAGGATTATCGTCATTTTCATATTAAGACGGTGGAAGGCATCAATGACTTTGCCTCTATGTCAGAGATCGTTTACCGCAGGTACAAACGCCTGCGCGATGAGGAGCAACCTTTTCCGCAGCTGGTGGTCATAGATGGTGGCAAGGGTCAGCTAAGTGCCGCTATGGATAGTATCACTAAGCTGGGACTGGAAGGGAGGATGACGCTGGTAGGCCTGGCTAAAAAAGAAGAATCGATCTTTTTTCCGGGCGATAATGAGCCGCTCCAGCTTTCCTATGATGATCCTGCGCACCTGCTCATACGCCGCATACGCGATGAGGTACACCGTTTTGGTATCACCTTCCATAGGGATGCACGCAGCAAAGGCACTATAAAGAATGAACTGGAAACTATCCCGGGCATAGGCGAAAAAACAGCTACCGATCTTTTGCAGGAGTTTCGCTCTGTAAAGAATATAAAAACACTAACCGAAAGGGAACTGACCCGTATTGTCGGTGCATCAAAAGCCGTTATAGTATGGAACTATTTTAATGGCAATAAGGACGAAACAGCAGAGTAAGGGGTTATGTTGTAGTATCTTTGCAAAAATTCCGCTATGCCATCAGATAAGCCGGCATTACTCCCCAGTATATTACAGATGAAATGCCCCAATTGCCGCAAGGGACATATGTTTGTTAATAAAAGTATGTTTCCGTTCAAAGACCTTTTGAAAATGCCGGACCACTGTCTGGTGTGTGGGCAGAAGATGGAGATAGAGATCGGATTTTATTACGGCACAGGCTATGTCAGCTATGGCCTTTCCCTTGCCCTATTCCTTTTCAATCTTGTATGGTACTGGGCCATCTTCGGCCTCTCCTATCGCGATAATAGTGTCTACTACTACCTTATTACCAGCATTGTTATTGTCATACTGCTACAGCCATGGCTTATGCGCATCTCGAGAGTTTTATACCTCTATATGTTTGTTAAATATGGGAAAGGTACTACCTGGCGATCGCAGGAGTAGCAATAAATATTACTATTTTTAGGTTAACCACAAATACTAGCAACTATGTACCGTAAAATATTTTCCCTTCTCACTGCTATGGTGTGCATAGCCAGCATCAGCAATGCGCAAACTACTGTTAAAGACAAGCCCCGGTTCGGTCACGACATTCCATCCTTCTCATTAGGCATAGGCCTGGGTCTTGGAAGCTATAACTTTGACAATATCAATCATCAGCTGGCAGTGCATGGCTGCCCTCAGTTGCAGAACAATATGCTCGCTATGAACTTCAACTTTGTTATTGCACATGCGGGTGAACCATTGTTCGTTGATGTTTCAGGAGGGGGGAGCACCTATACGACGACCACCAATAATATTTCGCTCCATCAGACGGTTGCTACATCGGAAGTAAGCCTGAATTATTTTATTGTCAACAGGGGCAGAAATCGTTTTTATGCGGGGTTAGGCTTTGGGCAGATGATAGCAGATGCAGCGTTTACTACCAATGAAGATGGACAGACATTTCTAAGCTCCACCGTGTTGTTCCAGGGCGAGCGCCCCTACAGGCTGCAAACAGCCTACTATATTGATCCTCGTATCGGTTACGATTTTCAGTTGGATAAGAGAGGCTTCTTTTACCTTGGCGCAAAAGCTGCCTATCGGATAGGCCTAAACAATAAAGACTGGGGCCTTCAGTTCAACGCACTCTCCGCTGCGCCCAAAACCAATGCGAGCGGGTTTAATCTTTCAGCGAATATTACTTTGAAGTTGTCGTAGGTTACTTAATTAGAGAATACTCAGGGTACGGGTAAATACACATTAAATGTTGCCCCCTTGCATAACTCCCCGGTAGCGGTAATAAAACCATCGTGGTTTTGAACTATTTTTTTGCACAATGCTAAGCCAATACCGGTACCTGCATAATCCTGTTTTCCGTGCAGCCTTTGGAATAATGAGAATATCTTCTGGCTATATTTTTCTTCAAACCCTATGCCGTTATCCTCAAATGTTATCTGGTAATACTTAGGGGCTGTAAGCGATTTGGGCACATCTGTTATATCGTCTTTACTGACAACAGTAGAGTATATCTGTATTAACGGATCTTCAGCAGAGAATTTTAAAGAATTACTGATAAGGTTTGAAAATAATTGTCCAAGCTGCATATGGTTACCCGGTATTACAGGTAGTGGCCCTGTGTTAATAGTAGCTTTTTTCTCTTCAATCAGCAGCTCAAAATCCACTTTCACTTCATTTACCACAGTGTTTAGATCCAC
This sequence comes from Taibaiella sp., assembly GCA_013815385.1. Lineage (GTDB taxonomy): Bacteria > Bacteroidota > Bacteroidia > Chitinophagales > Chitinophagaceae > JACDGL01. The sequence goes on from JACDGL010000017.1 coordinate 21,390, forward strand.
TTCAGTAATGCCTGCATTGTCTTTGTCCTTAGCAAGCCGGCTGTAGTTCAATAAAGACTTGATCAGTTCTGCCATTCTTTTTGCAGACAGGTCTAGTTTTGAGAGATACTTGGTTACAAAATCGGTGTCCTCAATATGATCCTGTATCATTCCTGCAAAGGTTTGGATCTTACGCAGCGGTTCCTGCAGGTCATGAGATGCAACATAGGCAAATTGCTCCAGTTCGCTGTTTTGTATTTCCAGTTCTGCTGTATAAGCAGCCAGTTGATCCTCCGCCATTTTTTGCTGTGTCAGGTCGCGGGTCACCTTCGAGAACCCTATCACCTTACCATCATTATTATGTAAAGCCGTAATTACTATAGTCCCCCAGAATTTAGTGCCATCCTTTCGTACGCGCCATCCTTGCTGGGCTGCTTTACCGGTTTCCCTGGCCTGTTGCAGTAGCCTGTCAGGCAAGCCATTTTCCCTGTCCTCTTTGGTATAGAACAGGTCAAACCTTTTACCGATCACCTCTTTGCTGCTGTATCCTTTTATGGCCTCGGCACCGGCATTCCAGTTTTCAATAATCCCCTCTGTGCTCAGCAGGATGATGGCATAATCCTGTACTTCGGCTATCATTTTATGATACCGTTCCTCACTAAGTCGCAGGGTATCTTCGGCAATTTTTTTGTCTGTCATGTCTCTGGTCACCTTGCAGTAGCCAATTACATTACCGTGCTCATCATGCACGGCGGTTATAGTAATGCTGCCCCAGAAGCGGGTGCCATCTTTTCTTTTCCTCCAGCCCTCTTGTATCGCCCTTCCGTTTTCGGTCGCCTCGCGTATTAATTTTTGAGGCAGATTACTGTCAAGATCCTCCTGTAGATAAAAAATACTAAAGTGCTTCCCTATTATTTCATCTTCATTATACAGTTTTATTTTCTGCGCCCCCAAATTCCAGTTCTGGATAATGCCATTTTTATCCATAAGTATAATGGCATAGTTCTGTATCTCCTCTATCATCTTTTGGTACAGATTACTCCTGCCCGCAAGGCTGCCCGTTTTTAATTGCTCAAGACTCATGGATTCATGCAAATATTTTAGATAATATCCCTCTTAGCTCTGCGATGTTCGATGGTTTTATGATAAAGCCTTCTGCCCCCAGTCGCTCGCTCTCAGCTTTTGCAGCCCCTTCTGAAGTAGAATACATAAAGATTTTTGTATCGTTCAGGTGTTCCATATTTTTCAGGTGCATGAGGCAGTCTATGCCATTCATTTTTGGCATATTTACATCTATAAAAATATAATTGGGTATATAATGGTCCTTTGTCTTTAGCATTGTAATTGCTTCACACAGTCATTCATAGTCTCACAGCGGATATCCTTATTGATCTCATGAAGGCACATCAGGAATATTTCCTTATCATCTTCATCGTCATCAATAATAAAGCATTGCATGGGTTCTTATTGTTTTTTAAATATTCGTTCAAATTTAGGAGTACAATTTACCTAATTTATAGGTATTGCCATTGGGATTTATCTTTTTTTGGCGCCCGTGTTCCTGAGTTCAAATATGTTCAATTTATAATAAAACCATACCTCTTTCCTCTAAACACTTTTTGGCTTTTTGAATTTTGATTTACCTTAGCCCCTCTATGCAAAAGATATTGGTCGCCAATCGGGGCGAGATAGCTGTGCGGGTTATGCGTACTGCAAAAGATATGGGTATTAAGACCGTAGCGGTTTTTTCAGAAGCAGACAGGGATATGCCCTTTGTTCGTTATGCAGATGAGGCAGTATGTATAGGCCCCGCGGCTTCATCCCAGTCGTACCTCCGTGCCGATAAGATAATAGAGGTAGCAAAGCAGACAGGCGCTGATGCCATACACCCGGGTTATGGCTTTCTTAGCGAGAATGCCTCTTTCTCTAAAGCAGTGACCGATGCCGGTTTGCTATTCATAGGCCCATCTGCGCATTCTATAGAAATAATGGGCAGTAAGATAGGTGCTAAGCAAGCCGCCAAAAAGTTTAATGTACCCATGGTACCCGGTACTGATAAGCCCATACAGGATGTAAATGAAGCCAGGGTAATTGCAGAGCAAACCGGCTACCCTATACTCATAAAAGCATCTGCCGGTGGTGGTGGCAAGGGTATGCGTGTGGTAAATAACGATAGTGAGCTGGAAGAGCAGTTACGCACTGCAAAAAGCGAGGCATTGAACGCATTTGGCAATGACGATGTATTTATAGAGAAGTATGTAGGCGCGCCCCGCCATATAGAGATACAGCTTATTGGCGACCAGCACGGCAACTATGCCTACCTATTTGAGCGCGAATGCAGCATACAACGCAGGCACCAGAAGCTGATAGAAGAGGCGCCAAGCAGTTGCCTTACGCCGGACATAAGAAAGGAAATGGGCGAGTGCGCAGTAGCAGTAGCCCGCTCTTGTAATTATTATGGTGCAGGCACTGTAGAATTTCTGGTAGATGAGAACATGAATTTCTACTTCCTCGAAATGAACACCCGCCTGCAGGTAGAGCATTGCGTTACCGAAATGATTACAGGTATAGACCTGGTGAAGGAGCAGATAAATGTTGCCCGTGGCAATAAGCTATCATTTGCGCAGGAGGATTTGGCAATAAACGGCCATGCCATAGAGTTGCGTGTATGCGCCGAAGACCCTATGAATAATTTTCTGCCGGATACAGGCACGCTCGAAATGTACCGTATTCCCAAGGGCCCCGGCATAAGGGTGGACGATGGGTTTGAAGAGGGCCAGGAGATACCTGTATTCTACGATTCTATGATAGCGAAGCTGGTAGCGCACGCCCCTACGCGCGATGAGGCAATAGCCCGCCTTTGCCGTGCTATTGATGAATACTACATACAAGGAGTACAAACCACCCTGCAGTTTGGCAAGTGGGCAGTACAGACCGAGCCATTCCGCACAGGCCTTTTCGATACTAAGTTCATTGATAAATACTTCAAGCCCGAATACCTGCAACAGCAGGATGAAGAAGGTGGGCAAGTGGCTGCGCTGTTAGCTGCAGGTATATGGGAAAAGCACAAGGCACGATCCCTTGTTAATTCCTCCATAGCGGGTAACAGCAATGGCTGGAAGATGCGGCGGAAATAATACCTCTGCTGGTATCATATTTGTACCTTTTATTGAAACACAGTAATATGAAAAAAATATTTTCAACCATAGCCCTTCTGGGAGCATCTATTTGCTTTACCACTCAGGCTTTGGCGCAGTACGATGGCCATCACAGGTATCATGGTCACCATCATTATGTGCATCATCCATATAGTCACAGGGCATACGGGCCGCCGCGCCCACCGCATCCACCAGGAGTGGATGGTCCACCGCGTCCACCGGCACCTCCTCACATCCGAATGCCACATTTGCCACCAAGGCCGCCAATGCCACCCCACCCACCTATGCCTCCTCATCCATAATTGGGATGGCTTTAAGACATATTTAGCAAATAAAAGTGCCCGTACGGGCACTTTTATTTTTTTCTGGCAGGCGAATTGTATAAGTATAGATACAAACGTATTAATAACAATAAAACTAAAGATTATGAAAATCAGGATCATGGCATCAGCAGGGTTGGTTGTGTTATTTGCATTGGGTATGAGCACAAATGCAAGTGCTCAGTGGGGTCGCCACGGCTATGGTCCTCATGTAAGTGTGCAGATAGGCGGGTATGGTGCGCCTGCTCCATATTATGCGCCTCCGGCCCCATGTTATAGCGGCTATGCAGCGCCAACTCCTTATTATGGTGATGGTTATTATGCTCCCCGCAGGTACGCTTACGCTGCACCGGTTTACAGGGGATATGCATATGGCAACAGGGGCGGATACGATAGGGACGGTGGTCGTGGTTATGGCCGCGGATATGATAGGGATGGTGGTCGTGGTTATGCACGTGGCGGTGGTTACAGTCGTGGCGGTGGTTATGCCCGTGGGGGTGGGTACGGTCGTGGCGGTGGCCACAGGTAAAAAAGCATTTTTTTATAGGTTAAGAGGAATAAAAAAACCTCCCGGCAATGTCGGGAGGTTTTTGTTGTTAGTTAGATCAGGTTCTTACCGTTTTTCTATAGCCGCTATCACTTCAGCGTCCATAGGCTTGGTTGCCGGGTCAAATACAGCTACCAGGTCACCCTTTTCATTGATAAGGTATTTCTGGAAGTTCCACTTTACTGAAGTGCTTTTATACTTGTTATACTTTTCATTGGTCAGCCATTGGTATATTGGGGCAGTATTGCTTCCTTTCACCGATATTTTTTCTGCCATCGGGAAGGTAACGCCGTAGTTCTTCTGGCAAAAGCTTGATATCTCTTCATTACTGCCCGGCTCCTGGTACAGGAAATTATTAGCAGGGAAACCAACTATTACCATGGTACCCTTATACTTTTCGTACAGTTTTTCCAGCTCGGCATACTGCGGGGTAAATCCGCATTTCGATGCAGTATTTACAATCAATATCTTCTTGCCTTTATATTGGGAGAAGTCTATAGTGCTGCCGGTAAGTGATGTTACTTTAAAATCGTAGATACTGGCCGGTACATCCCCTTTATCTTTAGGGGAGAATAGAAAGCTGAACAGCATGAACATGCTCATTAACATAAACGAAGTTTAGAAATGCAATATTAAATGTTATATCCTTATCAAAGGTGCATCTGGTGTATTTTATTACCTTAACAGTATTACATTTCCTTTTTTCTTTATTCCAATTCCCGCTATGGTAGTAGCTTTTATAAAATAGGCGTAGGTCTCCATGGGTTGTTTTTGTCCATTGTAGGTGCCGTCCCAGCCTTGGTTCATATTGTTGGTTTCAAACACAGTATTTCCCCAGCGATTGTACACTACAAAGTGTATAGAACTGATATTCACACCTCGTACATATAGTATATCATTACTTCCATCCCCATTTGGCGAGAAAGCTTTTGGTACATCTAGAAAAGCAGTACAGTCTTTTAATGTTACACGTACAGAATCTGTGCTGTTGCATCCGCTGCTGTCTCTTCCGGTCACTAAATAGGTGGTGGTATTATCAGGTGTTGCTATTGGGTCAGGGCTGGTTACATTGTCCAGACCGGAAGCAGGCGTCCATGAATAAGTTGCAGCGCCTGTTGCATGCAATACTGCCGATTGTCCTTTGCAGATAGTAGTGTCTCCATACGCATGTACGGGAGTGTGGTTCTGTATATTTACGGTATAGATGGCCGTATCGTGTTTCCCCGCAGTATCAGTAGTGACTACAGTAATTGTGTACTTACCTGTGGTGTAGGTATGGGTTACAGGATTGCCGGTGTCGGTGCTCCCATCTCCATAGTTCCAGTTATAACTGGTGATTTTTGTAGGGTGGTTAATGATTGCGTTAAAGGTGTAGGTATTGCACCCGGCCGCGCTGGCCTCTATCCTCAATGTGTCTGGTATTACTGTGCTGTTGCATACATACGCAGGAAAGTTATCACGGTCAATTATACTCATCTTAGTACCTCTTATAGTGCCGCTTATATCTGCGCCTAATGGATTTGTAGGCGCTCCGGTGCCTATATTCTGCACCTCTACCTCAATGGTGTGTGTGCCTGCAGCCAGGCTGGTAGTGTATGTAAAAGGAGATGGGCTTGTCCAGCTTGATGTAGTGGCCGGAATACTAAACCCGATATCAACTCCATCCACTTTTATAAAATTCAGCATATTATCACATAATGCGGCTCCTTTGATAGTTATAGTATCATTATCGCATAGTTCAAATATATATTGGTAGTCATTTTTACCTCCGGTGGGATCGAATGGGCCTATCCACATGGAAGCTGTATCATACGATATCCATTCTGTTCCAGACTGTGTAACTGGTAAAGGAGTGGCATAATTCCACGGTTGCTGTACAAAAGCCGCATAGGGTATAGTGCCTACGGGTGTTAAGGGTGCCGATAAGCCTATTACTTTCCAGTCATCATCCGGGGTGCTGTCATGTATGGTGGTATGCGTTACATTGTTAAATCCTGTACTCATGTTCAGGCTATTCACCAGCTGCGCATTTGCGGATAAATGAATGCAGGATAACAATAGAATGAATAATTTCTTGAGAGTTTTCGAAAGAGGCAGGAGTTTGATAGAATTCATAAGATTATTTAATAACACATTACAGGAGGAAATTTAATGAATATTTTTGTTTTTATACCCCTATTGGACTAATGTGCATTAGATCACATCATTTGCACAAGATATCCTGCTGTGTGTGCCTCTTATATATTATTTTTGGGCGTAGATGCGCATTTGCTTTCACTTTATTTTCATGTTGTTCGTAGTTGCCCTGGTGTCAGGTTGCGCTAATATAGTACCGCCATCCGGGGGTAAAAAAGATGTGCGTGCGCCCCGGATTGTATCAGTCGATCCTGCCGATTCCCTGCGCAATGTGCGTACTGCGCGTATCGTTTTTCACTTTGATGAATATGTGACGCTTACCGATGTATCCAAAGAGGTGCAGATATCGCCCATACTCCCTATCGTACCACTGGTAACCGGTGTAGGCAAAAAGGTGACCATAAAGATCGTCGATAGTTTATTGCAGGCAAATACTACTTACCGTATTTCTTTTGGCAATGCCGTGCGCGACCTGCACGAAGGCAATATTTTCAAAAATTATACCTACACTTTCAGCACCGGCGGCTATTTCGATTCGCTGCAGCTTATGGGCCACATTATCAATGCAGTTACCGGTTTGCCTGATACCGGTGACAATTACATTTTGCTCTACGATGCTGCCCGCCCCGATAGCGCTATAGTACGCGAGAAGCCCTTGTATGTGGTCAAATCTGGTACTGGCGGCACATTTTCCTTAAAGGGTTTACCAGCACGTGTGTTCAGGATATATGCGCTTAAGGATGCTAATGGCAATCTTATTTATGATGGGGACAATGAGTGGATCGGGTTTCATAATAAAACGGTCCGGCCGGGCGATACTTCAGAACCGCCCATCAATATCCGCATCTTCCCCGAAGTAAAAGATACAACCAAAGGCAAGCCTACCGATAAGATAATACCCCAGGGTGGCCCATTAGCGGCACAGCCCAAACCATCGGTCAGGAATAAGGAGGGCTTTAACTATTCGGTAGATGTGGATACACTTGATGTCAGGAAGCGTACCAAAGACATCACTAAACCGGTGTATGTAGTATTCAATAAAAAAATAGCGGGCTTCAACAAAGACCGCATCAATCTTAGCTACGATAGCAGCGGTATTTCGGTAGAGGCATCAGTAACCCTTGCAAAAGATACTGCGCACAGTAAGCTATCTATCAATACAGCATGGCAGGATAATACAGTCTATACACTAAGGCTGCTAAAGGGTTTTATGAAGGATACGGCTGGTGCAGACGCGCTTCCGTCCCGTTTCACATTTCGCACCCTGCGCGATGAGGATTACGGGCAGCTTCATATTCACCTACCGCCTAAATACGTAAGCCCGGAATATCTGCTGTTGGTAAAAAATGAGAAGGATACGGTTTATAAAAAACCAATAGCAGATACTATGATTAATCTGCTGCACCTTTCCCCATCCACCTATACTATATTATTGGTCGTTGATAAAAATGGCAATGGTAAATGGGATACGGGTAACCTGTTTGCAAAGCAGCAACCGGAGATGGTAATACCTTACACAAATACTGTAGTTTTAAAGGCCGGTTGGGATAATATTATTGATTTTGAGCCTGCCATTGTACCCTCGCCAAGGTCGCCCGGTGGCAAGCCTCTTTTCCCTGCACCACCAAACAGATAAAACACATACCGCTATATGAAAAGAACATTCCTCTTAGCATTATTGGTCAGCGCATTTCACTGCTACGCGCAGGATCGCATGACACCGGAACTGCTTTGGAAGCTGAAGCATGTAGGCGCCGATGGCCCCACTTCCGGCAGGCGCATCTATTATTCTGTATCCACCACCGATGTGGCTACAGAAAAGCGCACTACAAAGCATTATGTTATGAACGGTGCCAACGGCAATCCCGAGGAGTGGAAGATGCCTGATGGTAAAAATATAATCCAGCGCACACCTGCAGGCTGGTATGCCACAGATGACAAGACACTGTACCGGAGTACGGATGAAGGGAATGCATGGAAGGCAATAGCTACGGATATGGCTAATGCAGACAATGTGCGCATATCCCCCGATGGCCAGTACATAGCTTACTCAAAAGAAGTGCTGGTTAAAAAAATGGCGGCAAAGGATAAGTATACTGATCTGCCAAATGCTACTGCTATGATATTTACTGATCTCAATTACCGGCATTGGGATAAATGGGCCGATGGCAGGTTTTCGCATATATTCATTCGCTCTGCAAAAGATGGATCTGTAAAAGACATTATGCAGACGGAACCTTACGATAGCCCGCAAAAACCTTTTGGTGATGTGGGTGATATGGCATGGGCACCCGATAGTAAGGGGCTGGTATATGTAGCTAAAAAGAAGTTTGGTAAGGAATACGCAAAGAGTACCAATACAGACCTTTACTATTATGATATACACCGCCGCAGCACTACTAACCTTACGGTAGGAATGATGGGTTATGATACACAGCCTGTATTTAGCCCCGATGGCAGCAAACTGGCATGGACCAGCATGGCCCACGATGGTTTTGAGGCCGATAAGGCAGATATCTATGTTATGGATATGGCGCATAAAAGCGCTACAAAGTTGAACCTTACCGAGAATTGGGATGGTACCGTAGAGGGTATTGTATGGGACCATACAGGCACCAGGATATTTTTCAATGCCCCTACGCAGGGTACGGTACAGTTATTCGAGGTGAATGTGGGTGAAGACCTTAATCCCAGGATGAAGCCTGCAGTACGCCAGGTTACTGATGGCATGTTCGATGTCAATGGTATTGTGGGTCAGTCAGGCAAAGACCTCATCATTTCCCGCTGTGATATGAACCACGCAAGCGAGTTGTTTGCTGTCAATACAACATCCGGCACTATGAAGGCGATCACGCATGCTAATGATGATGCATACAGCACCATAGGTACCAGCCGCACCGTACTGCGTAAGGTAATGACAACCGATGGCAGGAAGATGGGGGTATGGGTCATCTACCCGCCCGATTTTGATCCTGCTAAAAAATATCCAACCCTTCTTTATTGCCAGGGTGGCCCGCAGTCTGCACTATCGCAGTTTTACAGTTTCCGTTGGAATTTCCAGTTAATGGCAGCACAGGGTTATATTATTGTCGCGCCCAACCGCAGGGGTATGCCGGGCTGGGGGGTGAAATGGAATTCAGACATCAGCGGCGACTGGGGTGGCCAGCCTATGCGCGACTACCTGTCTGCTATAGACGATATGGCTACGGAGCCTTATGTAGATAAAGACCGCCTGGGCTGCGTGGGTGCCAGCTACGGAGGGTATAGCGTTTACATGCTGGCAGGTATGCATAACAATCGTTTCAAGACCTTTATTGCCCACGATGGATTGTTCGACCTGAAGAGTTGGTTTGGGACTACAGAAGAATTATGGTTCCCTTACTGGGATATAAAAGGCCCCTACTGGCAAAAGCCGGAACCTAAAGCATACGAGCAATTCAACCCCAGCAATTTTGTCAGCAAATGGAATACGCCCATCATGATCATACAGGGGGGCATCGATTACCGGGTACCTGTAGAGCAGGGTCTGGAAGCATTCCAGGCAGCACAGCTAAAGGGTATAAAAAGCAAGCTGCTTTATCTCCCGAATGAGAACCACTGGGTACTGCATCCTCAGAATGCAATAGCCTGGCAGCGAGAGTTCTTTGGTTGGCTCAGGGAAACACTTTAATTAAAACATAACGCCGCACACTGTGTGGCATGTTTTTTTATTTTACTTTTATCAGGCAATAATTGCATTTACATGTTTAAGAAGATACTCCTCGCACTGCTGATAGTTTTTGTAATTATCCAGCTCATTCGTCCAGCTGAAAATATTTCCTCAGCGGCAATGCCCAGGGCTATAACTGCGGTGTACCCTGTTTCTGATAGTGTGCAGACCATTCTTAAAAAAGCCTGTTACGATTGCCATAGCGATAACACCCGCTACCCCTGGTATGTGAATATACAGCCGGTAGCCTGGTGGATGAATGACCATGTAATGCAGGGCCGTAGCCACCTCAATTTTTCACAGTTTGGAACTTACAAAAAAACGAAGCAGGCACGTAAGCTGGGGCAGGTAGCAAAGTCGGTAACGGAAGGCTGGATGCCCATAGGCAGCTATACATGGATACACAAAGATGCGATACTGTCAAAAAACGAATCGGCAGCAGTCGCCACATGGGCTAATGGGTTAGCAGCACAGATTGGCAAAGATACACTAAGTAAATAGTGTTAGTCTTTGTGAGTGGCCTGCTTCGCGAAACTTTGCATCCTTAGCGTTCTTTGCGGTTGCTATCTATAACGTGTACTTTTTGATTCAAACCAAAAGGTACAGTAGTACTCACTTGGCTTTTGAATTTTTGAATTTGCAAAACATATGCGCATCATCACCTACAATATCAACGGCATACGGGCCGCTATCAAAAAAGGTTTTATAGACTGGTTAAAGACTGATCCTGCCGATGTCATTTGCCTGCAGGAAATAAAAGCCAATAAAGAGGATATTGATGTTGCAGCAATTGAAGCAGCAGGGTATCAAACCTATTCATTCTCCGCAAATAAAAAAGGATACAGCGGCGTAGCCATCCTCACTCGCATCCGGCCCGATCAGGTCTTATATGGTAACGGCATTATGCAAAGCGATGCCGAAGGCCGTGTGATCCGTGCAGATTTTGGCGAGGTAACGCTCATCAACGCTTACTTCCCCAGTGGTACATCGGGCGAGGAGCGCCAGGGCTATAAGTATGTATGGCTTGCCGAGTTTTTTGATTACATAAAGGTGGTGCGCCATGCACGCCCAAAGCTCATTATTTGTGGCGACTATAACATCTGCCACAAAGCAATAGACATTCACGACCCTGTCCGTAATAAGAACTACACCGGCTTCCTCCCCGATGAACGTGCATGGATGGATAAGTTGTTTGAAAATGGCTTTGTAGATAGCTTCCGTATATTCAACCAGCAGCCGGCACAATACACCTGGTGGAGCCAGTTTGCCAATGCCCGTGCCAATAACAAAGGCTGGCGTATAGATTACATTAATGTTACAGAGCCATTACGTGCAGCGCTTAAGCATGCAGAACTGCTTCCCCATATCCGTCACTCAGACCATTGCCCGGCTTACCTGGAGCTCTCCGTTTAAAATTTAAAATTATAAGTAATGCTTGGTATTATAGGGAAGATGGTCACCTGGTATATTTTCTCTGTTACACCGCTTTGTACACTGCCATGCACATCTGCATACAGGAAGTAGGGATTCTGGTGGTCATAGATATTATACACAGAGAATGCCCAGCTGCTCTGCCATTTGCGTGGGCGTTTATGCTGCGGCGTATACACGGCCGATACATCAAGCCGGTGATAGGAGGGTAGCCTGTAGGCATTTATCTTGCTGAAAACTTCACTGATGCTGCCATTTATAAAATAGAAGCCGGTAGGTAATGTAATGGTATTGCCCGAGCCATAAACAAATACACTGGAGAGCGACCACTTCTTATTGAACTGGTAAGCGCCTACTACAGATATATCATGCCTGCGGTCGTACTTGGCAGGGAAGGCCTCTCCGTTATTTAGCGCATTGAATTGCCTTGTGGTCCATGACAGGGTATAACCTATCCAGCCTGTGAATTTGCCCTGTGTCTTATTCACAAAAAATTCAGCTCCGTATGCCGTGCCTTTGCCAAATACATAGTCCAGCTCAGGGTCTTTAATAGTATTGGGCACATAGTTAGCGCGGTACTCAATCTGGTTCTCCATTGTTTTGTAATACACCTCTACCGATGTTTCCAGTATATTATTCAGGAAATTCCGGAAATACCCGGCTGCATACTGCCATGCTATTTCCGGCTTTACAACAGCAGTACTAGGTACCCATACATCTGTCGGCAACGTGCTGCCGTTATTCGATACCAGGTGCAGGTATTGGTAGGTGCGTGCCACACTCGCTTTTATGGAAGATGCATCGTTCAATGCAAAGCGCAGGTTTACCCGCGGCTCCAATCCGCCGTAGGTTTGTGCTATCTGCCCGGCGCTGTACTTGGTGCTGTCCGTTTTTACATCGTTCACATAGGTATACTTAGTGTAAGGCCCTATCTGCCCAAACCAGGAGTAGCGTATTCCCGCATTTATGCGCAGCCATTTATAAGGGTCAAATTCATCCATCACATACACCCCCACCTCATGCGCATATTTAATGAGCGCATTGTTTGGTTTCAGCACTATGGTATCTGCCTGTCCTGATATCTGGTTTGGGATAAAGGTGTGGTAAGTATAATTGATGCCTACCTTCAGGTGGTTGTTGTTGGAGGTATAATAGTCCAGATCGCTTTTCAGGTTATGGTCTTTTATACCCGATGCTATTTTTATGGCGAAATTGCTCTGGTTAAAGTTAGCGGCAAAGTTGTAGTCGTTATAGATATAGCTGGTGTTGATGAAAGCCTTGTTACTGAATTCATGGTTCCACCTTACAGTAGCCGTTTTATTACCCCATGGTATGTTGGCGCTGAAGTTACTGTTAGGGCTGTTGAAGTTAAATTTATCAAGCCCTATATACCCGCTCAGGAATACCCGGTCTTTGTCTGATAATATATAGTTGGCTTTCAGGTTTACATCATAAAAGTAATACCCCGATCCTGCCAGTCTGCCATGGATAAATGGCTTCAGCAATACATCTATATAGGTACGCCTGCCCGATATCATAAAAGAGCCTTTATCTTTTTTTATAGGCCCCTGCACCATCAGCCGCGACGATATCAGGCCTATGCCGCCCTCTGCATGGTACTCCTTCATGTTGCCTTCCTTCATCGAAATATCCACTACCGACGATAGCCTGCCCCCATAGTTTGCCGGCATGCCGCCCTTTATAAGCGTCACATCTTTTATTGCATCAGAGTTGAATATGGAGAAGAAGCCAAACAGGTGCCCTGTGTTATACACCACTGCTTCATCAAGCAGCACCAGGTTCTGGTCGGGCCCACCACCGCGTACATAAAAACCGGAGCTTCCTTCGCCCGCGCTTTGTACGCCCGGTAGCAGTTGCAATGTCTTTAGTATATCCGTTTCGCCAAACAGTACAGGCAATGCCTTTATTTTGTCTATCGTCAGTGTTATGGTACCCATCTCTGTGTTCTTTACATTCGCATCCTTCCGCGATGTTATCTGCACTTCTTTCAGGTCGGTAGTATGTGCCAGTTCTGCCGTATAGCTCTTGCTGCTGGAAAGTTCCATCTTCACATCCTTGGTGCTGTACCCTACATAAGAGATAAGCACCGTATAGTTGCCGGCGGGTACCGTTATGCTATAGAATCCGTAGCTGTTGGTCACACAGCCCAGTCCCGATTCTTTCACATATACAGCAGCATTTATCAGGCTTTCTCCGCTTTCGGCATCTTTCACATAGCCGCTCAGGGTTACCTTGTTCTGTGCCATAGCCGGTATGGATGCAGCCAGGAATATTAATAAACAGCAAAGGGCAACTATTGGCTTTCGTATCGTCAGGCGCATCAGTATATGGGAGGGGAGCTTTATTTTAATGAGTCGGCTACGTCTCCGCAGTCGGGCATCTTTTTAGGAAAGTAGGGGTTCTTTATTTCTTCTTCATTGCTTAGCCAGTTGCCGCCTTTATCATCAAATGCCATAGGGCAGTGCTGCTGGTACACGACGGTGTTTTTCAGGTCTGCCTTTTTCAGCATAGCAAACAGCACGTCCGATGCTTTCGCAAATGGTATTTCCTGTTCTTTGGTGGTTTTGGCGGTAGCCATCTTGCCGCTTTCTATCACCAGCGTATCCAGGTAAGGGGTTAGCATGCCTGCATTGGCGGTACGTTTTGTATAGCTGCGCATACTATCGGCAGTGGTCATCAGCACAGCGCTGCCTTTGGCAATATTTGCGGAATTGGTGCTCATAAATCCTTCCTTTACGCTATAGTAGTCCGTAAGCACGGTCACCAGTTTTTTTGTTCCTTCCTCATCAAGCATGCTCTTAGGGGACAGGCTACTTTTTATCTCCTGTTTTTTGGTGGTTGTATCTTTTGTTTCAGTCGCATTATTGCAGCCGGAAAGTATCAGAAGCAGTATAATATATATATGTATGCGTTGCATATAGTTAACTATTTGCGGCAAAATTAAAGGAACCGCCGATGGAAAACGTAAAGCATTGTAAATTTGTTGCCTTATGTTAATGTCATTACAGAATATTACTTTTTCATTTGGTTCCAGGGCTATACTCGAAGATGCAAGCTGGCAGATAGGTACAGGCGAAAGAATAGGCCTCGTTGGCCCCAATGGAGCAGGCAAATCCACCCTTCTCCGCCTTATAACCGGGGCGTATAATGTAGATAAAGGGGTCATCAATAAGCCAAAAGATGTTACCCTGGGGTTCTTCAACCAGGATCTTTTAAGTTTTTCTACAGATAATTCTATCCTTTCGGTGGGCATGCAGGCTTTTGAGCGCGCCCATGAGATAGAGCATTTTATGAACCGCATATTGGCCGATCTGGAGCATAAGCCTGATGATGCAAAGCTTCTTGATGATTACAGCCATGCGCTGCACGATTTTGAGGTGGCAGGTGGTTATGAAATGGAGCACCGTACTGCAGAGGTGCTGGAGGGGCTTGGCTTTTCTACTGCCGATCTGCAACGTCCCTACAGCCAGTTCAGCGGTGGGTGGCGCATGCGGGTACTACTGGCAAAGATGATGCTGCAGGCGCCCGACCTGCTGCTGCTTGATGAGCCTACCAACCACCTGGATCTTCCGTCTATCGAGTGGCTGGAGCGTTATCTTATCAGTTATCCCGGCAGCGTGGTCATTGTATCGCATGATAGGTATTTCCTCGATAGGATGGTGACCAAAATAGTAGAGGTATGGCAGCGCGACCTGCATATTTACAGTGGCAATTATACTTTTTACCAGCAGGAGAAGATAGAACGTATGGAGGTGCAGCAGCGCGCCTACGAGAACCAGCAGGACTATATCCGCCAGCAGGAGCGTTTTATAGAGCGTTTCCGCGCCAAGGCCAGTAAGGCAGCACAGGCGCAGAGCGCGCTGAAGCGGCTCGATAAGCTGGATATAATAGAATCCCCCGATGGCAGCGTACCGGTTATGAACATCAACTTCGATGTAGCGGTGCAGCCCGGCAGGATCATCAATACCCTAAAGCATGTTACCAAGCGCTTCGGCGATCTTACCATATTGGATAATGCGAGTGCGGAGATAAACCGTGGCGATAAGATTGCGCTGATAGGCGCCAATGGCCGCGGTAAATCTACCCTCTTGCGTATCATAGCAGATAAGGAAACTTTCGAAGGAGAGCGTAAAGCAGGGCATAATGTAGAGGAGAGCTTCTACGCCCAGCACCAGCTCGAGGCATTGAATGTGGAGAATGAGGTGCTGGAAGAGCTGAAGGAGTGTGGCAGCGGCAAGAACGAGCTGGAGTTGCGCCAGCTGCTCGGCTGCTTCCTCTTTAGTGGCGATGATGTATTCAAGAAAATAAAAGTGCTTTCGGGTGGCGAAAAAGCGCGCGTGGCATTGGCTAAGGTAATAACTACCAAGGCCAACTTTATGCTGCTCGATGAGCCTACTAACCACTTGGATATGCAGAGCGTGGAAATGCTTATAGAGGCGCTGAATAAATACGAGGGTACGCTCATCATTGTATCGCACGATCGTTATTTCATCAGCCAGACGGCCAATAAGATATGGAGCATAGAGGATGGTAAGATAAAAGAGTTCATAGGCTCTTACGATGAATGGGTGGTCTTCCAGCAGGAGCGCCAGGAGCGTTTAAAAAAGGAAGCGGCAATTGCGGCACCCAAAGAGGTGGTAGTTCAGAAAAAAGTGGAAAAGGTAGTACCCAAAGTGAACGATGAAGAGCTGAAGAACCTGCGCAAAGAATACCAGAAGCAGCAAAAGGCCTTCCAGAAGGTGGAGGAAGATATGAACAAGTTGCAGGCCGAAAAGAAACAGTTGGAAGCCCAGCTTGCCGACCCTGCTTTCTACAATAACAAAGACCAGTTCCTGAAACTGGATGAACAATACAAGCGCCTTACGGCTCGTCTTACCGACCTGAGTAGATCATACGATGACTCTCTTGAAAAGGTGATGGAGATGGAGGAGAAGCTGGGATAAATATTGCGGAAAAACTATTCATTTTACAAGGGCAGGTGGAAACACCTGCCCTTGTTATGAGTTCGGATTCTAAGGAAATTGGAATTTAATAATAACCGATCCATTTCTTATTAAGGTTGGTACAGTTTTTATGCTCAGTTCCTTAAATATTTAATTATCATAAACAAATAAATGATACCCAAATGAATAAATAACAGCATGCATTTACACCTCAACTTTTCAGATTTATTTCTTTAATAGAAAAAATAAGAATTTAATGCCGCGTAAAAGTTCAGTAATAGCTGCCAAAAGACTAACCACACTACCCAAATCTCTTACCGGTATTACCGGGCTCGATGAGATTACCGAGGGCGGCCTCCCTACGGGCCGGCCTACACTCATATGCGGGGCCGCAGGCTGTGGTAAAACATTGTTTTCCATGGAATTCCTCGTCAAGGGAGCGCTCCAGTATGGGGAACCGGGCGTTTTCATGGCTTTTGAGGAAAAAACAGATGAGTTAACAACTAATGTGGCATCATTGGGGTTCGATCTGGCAAAGCTGCAAAAAGATAAGCTTATCAGGTTAGATCACGTAGAGATTGTGCGCAGCGAGATCGAAGAAACTGGTGAATATGACCTCGATGGTCTTTTTATACGTTTAGGCTATGCTATAGATAGTATAGGGGCTAAAAGGGTAGTGTTAGATACGATCGAAAATCTTTTTTCGGGGCTTGGTAATGAAGCGGTAGTACGGGCCGAGCTTAGGCGCCTTTTTACCTGACTGAAAGAGAAAAAGGTCACCACAATTATAACTGGCGAAAAAGGGGAGGGCACGCTCACCCGTCATGGTCTGGAAGAGTATGTGGATATACCGCTGATATTGACCACCCGATTCCGGCGGAATGTGACCAGTGATTCCGCGTCAAATTGACCACCCCGTTCCGGGGCAAACTGACCAGGCATTCCGGGGCAAATTGACCACCCCGAAC
>JACDGL010000012.1 GCA_013815385.1 Taibaiella sp.
CGCATTCAGCTACGAAAAAAAATAACATGCAACCCATCACAAAAGAACAAATAAACAGGCTCAAAAAGCGCTAATATTGTCCGACATTTGGTTTTCCGAAAATTGACAAATCGTTTTGCCGCTCTTATAAATAAACGATGGAATCTTAACCTTTTTGTGGATAGCGTAAGCCGTATGCCTTTTCTGTAGCTTTTATTAGTTTTAAAAATATGGTAATTTACTGCCGAAAAAGGTAAAGAAAGTGCGGTTTTACTTCCATTTTGGGTTAATAAAACTTCCATCAGGGTGCAGAAAAGGTAAGTTTTTTGATTAGCTGAACTCTAATTAGCTAATTAGCTGATTAGCTGATGGGGTTTACGGATAGACTGGTTAGTGTGTGCAATATTTCAAAGAGCGTGAGGTATGCAATATACTATTGTGGGGGAGGGGTTTCCAAATAAACATATCCACATTGTAGGGAGGGTATCTTCAAATAGCAGCGCGAATAAATTACGCGAGCAGCCGAGTCCTGAAGCAGAGACTCGGCTGGGACAGGAAGCATTTTATGGATGCAAAAACGGTAGCTGCAAGCTATGCAGAACGGGGCGAAAAACTTTTTGTATATTCAACTTAACGTAGCACTATGTCCTTATTTCGCGATCACGCTTTGCCTTCAGATGATCTGACTACTCGCCTTAATGATGCAGTAACAGTGTTGAGTGGCAACCCTTTGCCTTATTCTGTAGCTAAAGTAGGATTAAGGGTATGTAGGCCAAATACAATCCTTGTATCAACTACCTGCCAATATCAATACCGAAAGTATATCACGCATGACATAGCGGCGCAGGACCTGTATGCATTAAAAGAAGAATTCAACTGGTTCCTGAAAATATCAGAAAGGTTTTCAGACTTTATGAAAGATAAAGAAATCATTTACTCCATATGGGCAGAGGAACGGGAAGTATGCGCCGAAGAAAATGGTGTGATAAAGTATTTTATCTAACACCAATTTGCGCTAATATTTATTTCGGATAGCTTATTTAAATTTATTCTATGTGCCTATCACCTAAAGCTGGAATTATCATTGCACTGGTGTTTCTGCAAGCTACGCCGAACGGGGAGAATCCTTAAATCATTAATATGGCGGAATATAAGATCACTTTCCTATCACATTTTAGATACGCATTTAAAATTTCAATTGATATTATATTGCTATTTATAGGGTATTCTTATTTTTTATATAAAAATGGTCCCGATACTGATTATTCTACTCTCAGGTTTTTCATAATGGCATTCTTATTGGAATTTGTACCTACCGTTTCATTGCATTTAAATTACTATTCATTTAATAAAAAAACAAGAATTGAATCTGTTTTCGATAGCTTAATTGTAAATAATTTATCTCACACAATTCGATTTGGTAAAGAGGATATAAGTGAAATAGTACATTATATGTCTTTCCCTTCAAGGAATAAGAAAATCCCTTTTTTACCCTGGGATCAATATAGTCATTGTATTATAAAGTTGAAAAATGGGGAACAAGTAATTCTTACTAGTCTATTAATATACGATTTGATTCCTTTTATGAAAAAATTTGCAGATGGAATTCCAATTACTATTGAAGCTGGTTTTTATAGATGGATTAGTAAACCAGTATTAGACTAAAGAAAACCATGATTAGTCAGACTGAAATGGGGTAAGTTGGAACAGGCAATAGTAAGAAGCGAGAATGTATTAGGGCGCAATAAACGCTAGTTACAAGTTACGCCGAACGGGGGAATGCTCTACGTGAGCTTGTTGGTGGGGACAACAACAAGGGCGAAAATCAATACATAACAAGCAAAAAAATAGCGCACTAAAAGTGCGCTATTTCCAGTAGTAGCAAAACTAAAAGATTAGTACTTCCAGCTAACGCCTTTGGTTACAGTATAACCACCGGTAGATGAGTTATAAGAACCGCTTACTGTTTCAGATGTTTCCTTGCACATAGCAGGCGCAGGTGGCGTAGGCGGGAAGGTAACTGCGAGTGTCCAGTTATCATTGAGTATAGCCAGAGATATACCGTTGCCCCACTCCTGTGCTATGCTGTCATCGAGGTTGGTAATAGAGAAATCATATACCGCATCCAGCACAAAATTGTCGCGTATGAAGCCTTTCAGGTCGCTGCTGATGGCTGTCGCTATAGGTTGCCTAACTGATAGTGGTTTTGATTTTACGTCGGTTATAAAGGCATCAACGTTTGCCTGATTAAAATTTACCATTACTTTTTAGTTTTAAGGTTAACAATTTCGTTTATGCATAGTATTGGCTGGGAGCAATGCATAAGTGCTCCGCGGAGGGATTGAAGTAGCATAAAAACAGCCGTACATGTTAATTGCAATACCCGGGCATGTAGGTAGCTTTCTGCTTATTCAGTTTCCGTATTTTAATTCAGATGGTTTGCGCGCGCGAGATTTGAATTAAACGCCAAAGAGGTAAGTAGTATATAGATGATGAGCTTTCTTGTTCTCCAATTTCATAGTGCTGTTGTTAGGGTAGAAATGACCTCCATTTCCAGCACAAAGGTATACCCGCTATTGCTCACAGGCAAGCAAAAACGACCCACATTTCACTAATAGTACGACTGCCTGATTATCTGTCAGTTAAAGGATGTAAAACACAAAAAATGTGGATAAGCCTGCGCTATCATACGCCTCTGACCATTCCCCGTTCGGCGTAGTCTGCGGCTACCGAAGGCGGAAGAAATGTGAGATGCTCTACGTGAGCTTGTTGGTGGGGACACCAACAAGGGCAGAATTATAGTAGCATAGTATGCAATCCGGCGGGAAGCATATCCACATTGTGAGGATTTTATCTTCAGATAGAAGCACGAATAAATTACGCTAGCAGCCGAGTCCAGAAGCAACGTCTCCAGATTATAAGCGGGAGAAAAAGCATTTTATGGATGGGAAAACGACGTAGCTGCAAGCTACGCCAAGCATGGGCTTAAACACACCTTATCCCTAATCTGGAACACTACCCCCAACTTCTTTATACCATTTAATATATTGGGTTAATTCTGTAAGCCCTATTAAGCCGCTTTTTTCTGGATGGGTTGGTAATCTTGCTACTTCAACATACTTTATGTCTTGAGTACAAGACTTCTCTCCTAATATTGTATCTAAAACCTGGTAAACTCCTGATAAATATATTTTTTCATTTTCTTTGTTAAAATTGCTTATGTAAACTTTCATTCCTAATACTTTAGGATTGTTCTCATTATCCAAAGGAAGAAACCAAATATTTTTAGGGTCTAAAACAACATTCTCATATTCTGTAACAAAGTCTATTCCCATTGGCGGTTTAAAAGCAATAATTTTCCAACTTTCTAATTTTGGTGCACAATCAACCAGCCTTTCAACATCAGCAAAATATTTTTCATCCCCATCTGCAGTAATAATTAATTCTTTACAGGTTATAGAATCGCCAATTTGAAAATATAAACCTGGGCTATACCTATGTAATTGATATAAAAAATTATTCAATAGTTCTTCTGATTTTTTTTTATCTAAATTACTTAAGCTTTTATATTCATAATTATTTATTTTAAACCAATCCCAAAATTCTCCCCCCTTTTCCATACAATTAATTATTTATTTTTTTGTGCAGGTGGAGGCAATTTTTCATCTTCTTGTAAATGCCTTTTCCCTGGAGATTTAATTTTATTATATTTTTTAGGATTTTCAATCCCACCATCCTTTCTAATTCTTCTTCCTTCATCTTTAAACACTTCGCGAGGTTTTATGGATGCAAAAATCACGTAACTATAAGCTACGCCGAACGGAGTCTCTATTTTTCTGGGTCATTACTTGATAAGAATATAATTAAGAAAAAATTCTAACCAATGGTAGGATTACTTCGCCTCCATCTGTTCGCGTAGTTCCTGCTTTTTAAGGTCCTGGTCTATGATTACGGCCAGGTCGGTCTCGATGCTTTTTTTAGTGTTCTCGGTAATGCGGCCTATCTCTGTATTGCCGCGGGAGATGATGAATGTGGGGACATTCTCTATTTTGTACAATTTGTGTTCAATGTTCTTGGTCACCTTGTTGCGATCTACACCGTACATGGTATAGTTGCCCATAGGGAAGTTAGTGGCGGTGATTACCTTGTACAGCTTAGGCAGCAGGTTGTAGGTATCATCGCACCAGGTACCCATAAATATAACGATGTGGTAGGCAGGCAGGTGCTTGCGCAGGAAGCTGATGCGGGCAGTATCGGGCCGGTACTCGGCGGCACCCTGTGCCAGCCAGCTAAACGAGGCCCGGTTCATCAGGTCATCAAATGTACACTCGCCACGGTACACGGTTGCCTTTGTCTTCTTATCGGTAAGTACCTCGTAATCGCTGCGCTGCGCCATAGCTGTGAAGCTTATCATCATTACCAGTGCAAAAAATTTTTTCTTCATGAGTGTTGTATCTGTAACCAGTTATATTAAAGGTTGTTCTTTAACGTCAGGAGCTTATTGCGCAACTGCAGGAGTGATTGCTTCAGGTCTACCCCGTGTATAGACACCTTTTTCTCTGCTTTTAGTTTGGTACGGGCGCCACTTATTGTAAAGCCCCTCTCCTTTACCAGGTGGTATATGGTGGCCATCTCCTTAACCTGCGCCGGTGTGTACAGCCTGTCGCCCTTGCGGGTGGTGCGCACCTTCAGGGCAAATTCCTTTGTCCAGAAGCGTATATTGGAAGTATTGACCTTGAACAATGCAGCCACCTCGCCGATAGAATAATACTGCTTCCCATCGTTCCAGTCGGCAGGGAGCAGGTCTTTTTTTACATCTTCATTTTCCGATTTTGTATTATCCTTAACAGTGGCTGCAGCCTTTGGTTTTTTAACTGCACGGCTTTTCCCTACCGCCTGTATCTCTTCGGGTTGTAGCTCCTCGCCAAATAACGTTAAAACACGTCCCTTCATTGTCCGAAAGATAATTAAAATATTAAAATCAAATTACGGGCCACTTTTATGGTTCTTTATTTTACTATAGTGAACAGGGCGGTCTTGCCTTTGTTATTATACGCACTTATCTTATACTGGCGGTTGCCATCTATGAGCATAATATCGGCCGTATTGGGCTCTTCGGTGCCCACATTCTCGGCCAGTATGGTAACCGTATTGCGGCCGGGGTGTATTGGTATGTTGATGCGCCTTTTTGCATTCTTTATCGTAAAATGCTCCAATATGGGTATGCCATTGAATGATATGGTGATGATATCACCATCCTCCTTGCTGCCATCCCATACATCCATTTTGAGCGTATCGGAAAGCCAGGTATAAGAATTATCCTTGCCGGAAGTAATGACATCGTTACTGATAAGCGTATCAGCAGGCGGTACTACCACCGGCTGCGCTACAGGAGCTGTGCCGGCAATGGGGGAAACGGGAGGGACAGACTTATCAATATTATCCAGGTCGCGATCCTCGCCCGTTTTGCTATAAAGTGTAATAGTACCTGTGCCGCACGGTTTGCCGGTGGCAGTCTTACCGGTGAACTTGCCCTGCATGACCATGCCGGTGCCATAGTTAGTGAATGACAACTGCGCCTGTACATAGCAAAGCGGGCCAGAACCTTTAGGCGCGTGGGTATATACCATCTTCGTTTCGCGGAAGGAGACTAAATTCTTTTTGTGGTCTATAGTGCCGGTGATGAGTGTCTTGGTCTCATTTACCTGTTCGCTTTCGGTGATGGTGTAGCCCTTAATGAGACCCGCAGAATCGGTAAATACCATGCGATAAATAACCTCGTGCGCGCCATTGATGTTCATAACCCCAACGAGTGAGGTTCTCTTAGGTTGAGCTAACCCGCAAAATGGCAAAAACAACAAAACCAGCGCAAGGCGCCTGAATAACACCATGTTATATAGAACTAAATAGTTGTGTAAATGTAGGGAAAGATATATTCTATCTATTTGCCTATTGGGATTACCTGCTGTATGGAGCCTGAATTATCGTAAATTTGCATGTTCATTTAAAGAAATTTCATGGAGTTATCGGGGTTGTACGAACGTGCGTTACGGTTTGAATTTTTAAGTGCGGAGGAAGGTGTGTACCTGTTTGAACATGCGCCGCTTACCGAACTGATGTATGTAGCCAATGAGCTGCGTAAAGTACAGGTGCCCCATGGCAAGGTGACCTGGATAATAGACCGTAACATGAACACGACCAACGTGTGTACGGCCAACTGCAAATTCTGTAATTTTTACCGCGTACCGGGCCACCCTGAGAGCTACATCACAGATATAGCTACTTATAAACGCAAGATAGAAGAGACCTTCCGCTATGGCGGGGAGCAACTGCTGCTGCAGGGAGGCCACCACCCTGAACTGGGACTGGCCTACTATACAGACCTCTTTAAGCAACTGAAAGACCTGTACCCTAACCTGAAGCTGCATGCACTGGGCCCGCCGGAAATAGCACACATCACCAAACTGGAAAAATCGACCCACCGTGAGGTAATAAAAGCGCTGATAGCTGCGGGTATGGACAGCCTGCCCGGCGCAGGGGCGGAGATACTGAATGACCGCGTACGCCGCCTGATAAGCAAGGGCAAGTGCGGGGCGCAGGAATGGCTGGATGTAATGCAGGAAGCGCATAAACAAGGGCTGACCACCAGTGCCACTATGATGTTTGGCCACGTGGAAACACTGTACGAACGCTTTGAACACCTGGTGAAGCTGCGCGAAGTACAGGCTAAAAAACCGGAAGGTGCTAAGGGATTCCTTGCCTTTATACCCTGGACCTTCCAGGATGTAGATACATTGCTGAGCCGTATACGGGGCACCAAGAACCTGACCACGGCCGAAGAATATATACGCATGATAGCTCTAAGCCGTATAATGCTGCCCAATGTGAAGAACATACAGGCAAGCTGGCTGACGGTAGGGAAGCAGGTAGCGCAGATATGCCTGAATGCGGGTGCGAATGATTTTGGCTCTATAATGATAGAGGAGAATGTGGTGAGCGCAGCAGGCGCGCCGCACCGCTTTACGGCCAGCGGCATACAGGAAGCTATACGCGAAGCCGGCTTTGAGCCACAACTGCGCAACCAGCAATATGAATTCCGGAAGATACCGGAGCAGATAGAGGAACAGGTAATAGCCTACTAGTATTTAGCATAAATTAATCATCTTTGAGGCATGGGTATATACTACCTGTGCCTTTTTGCTTTTGTAGCCGGCTTTGTAGATGCAGTGGCCGGTGGCGGCGGGCTGATACAGCTGCCTGCATTCTTTATACTGCAACCCGAGCTATCGCTTGTGCAGACGCTGGCTACCAATAAAACAGCATCGTTCCTGGGTACAGCAACAGCTACGATGCACTATGTGGGCAAGGCACACCTGGCTGTAAAACATTTGCTGCCTGCAATGATAACTGCTGCTATCGGCTCTTTTTGTGGGGCATTGCTGGTGAGCCACCTGAGCAAAGGCCAGTTTATGCCGTTTATAATAGTTGCCCTGATAGCGGTATTGATCTACACCCTGATACGCAAGAACCTGGGACTGAACCATGAGCCCAAAGAACTAAAAAGCAATCAGGTATATATCTATGGCATCATTACCGGTACTGTAATAGGATTTTATGACGGTGTGATAGGCCCGGGCACCGGCAGCTTTCTGATATTTGCCTTCATCATAGTTTATGGATACGATTTTCTGCATGCATCGGTAAGCGCTAAATTGCTGAACTGTATCACTAACCTTGCGGCCCTGATACTATTTATGGTGCAGGGAAATATAATATGGAAAATAGCCTTACCTGTAGGTGCGTGTAATATGGCCGGTAATTACATAGGCGCCAGGGTAGCATTAAAAAGAGGGAGCAGGTTTGTAAAGATATTTTTCATTACCGTAGTATGCTGCCTGATAGTGAAACTGGCTTACAGCTATCTATAGTACTGTATTTTGTAAAATATTACTGATAAACAAGGCAGCGTATAACTATAATTTTTCGATATAGGTTTTTATTGGTATTTTCATGTACAATTTTAAAACCCTGTAAGCCAACCGGAGGGGAGGCTTAAAATACTATTGCATATGATGAAACGTATACTCCTGCCGCTGCTTGTGATACTGTGTATAGGTATTCACCACCCTATCAATGCCCAGAACTATATAACCCAACATTTTGATACGGCTTCGGACCTTGTAGGATGGAAGGATACATCCATTATCCCTTCCCTTTCCTGTCCAACACCTTATGGCTGTAATTTTGGTGTACAGCCCCCGTTGACGGGCAGACCCGGCCCTGCTACACATGCAGGCAGGCGCTACGCCATGTATAACAGCGCAAATCTTGATACCGGTTCTACAGCAGAACTATCTACACCAGCGATGAACTTTTCGGTCTACAGTACAGGGTATAACCAGGTAACCTTCTGGATGTATCGTGATACTGCCAGCCTGCATAATGACAGCATAGCGGTATTTGCCAATACGACTGTCGGCGCTACTGGAGGTACCTTGCTGGGAGGGGTACACAGAGGGGATACATTGACACCTGTGGTGCCATACCCCGGCTGGTACCAATATACATTCAGAATACCGTCCTCGTTTAGCGGGTCCTCGGTTTATGTGGTACTCAAATCCTATTCGCAACAGGGTAACGATATGTATATCGACGAGCTAACTGTGGATCATATACCGCCATGCTCGGGCATACCATCGGCCACTACTACACCATCCGGAACAATAGTGGTTTGTCCCGGCTCTTTAGTATCTATAAGCACTTCCATAGCCCCCGCCTCGGGCCTTTCTTACAACTGGCAATACTCGCTTGATGGCACTACGTGGGTAAATAAGGGTGATACACTGGCTAATGATTCCTTTTTTGTGGCTGCAAATGAGCAGTTTCGTGTAATAGTAAAATGTGCAAACAGTGGCCTCTCAGATACTACTGACCCACTGATCGTAAAGGTATCATCGAGGCCCAATTTTGCGGCCTTGCCCTATGTACAGAATTTTGAAGGCTGGAGCACCATATGCGCGTCTCAGGATGTGCCCGATACTAACTGGAGCAACTATCCGCAAACAGGCAACTCATCGTGGAGAAGAGATGACGAAGGATTTACTGCAGCTGGGTGGACTGTAACAGGGGGCGCATACAGTCCGGCAGCAGCGATCGGCAGCCACAGCGCCCGTTTTCATGCACATGGAGTAACACGCGGAGCGAGAGGTGAACTGGCATTGAACATCAACTGCTCTACTATCACCGGTACAAAAGAGCTTCGTTTTTATTATATCAACCCTGAAGGAGGTGACTCGCTGAACGTGTATCTATCCACTGATAGCGGAGCTAGCTTTACGAGTATAACCCACCTGACAAGAAGTGCAGGATGGGCACAATTTCGTTTCCCTTTCACTACCAATTCTTCCAAAGTCGTTATCCGCTTTTCCGCTACAAGCGATAGCGGAAATTATGACATGGGCCTGGATTATGTGCAGGTAATAGGACAGTGCAGCGGCAAACCTACAGCGGGCAAAGTAGATACCAGCGCGCAATGTGCCAATGTTTATTTTCCGCTGATACTGACCGGGACCAGCACTTCAGCACTACTATCGTACCAGTGGCAAAGTTCATCAGACAGTATTTACTGGAGCAATTTACCAGCTGATACTGTTTATAACCCCTATGAAACGATAAGCAGCACTACCTATTTCAGGGTGATTGTAAAATGCAGAGCATCGGGCCAAACGGATACAACTGCCGGTGCACGTATCAGGTTAAAGCCATTCTATTATTGCTACTGCAATCCGCTTAGCCCCGATATATTTGATGATCCGCAGGCTAATATCGGAAATGTAAAAATACAGTCGGTACCTGCGCATACTACCATATTAAATAATGGTACACCATTTCCTGTCATCCTTAATAGTACCGCCACGAGATCGTACTCCAATTTTGACACGTTATCTACCGCACCATTGCTATTCCTGGATAGCCAATACCGCGCAACTATCACTGAAATATCGCAGTATGCCAGCCTGATAAGCGCCCCCATAGCTATATTCATTGACTTTAACCACGATGCCCTATTTAATGACAGCGAACGTGTGTTTGAATCTACAACGAGTGGGTCAACATCTTCACCCACCGTAACCGATTCGTTTACAATACCATTGTATGCATTGACCGGGATCACCGGTATGCGTGTGAAAATTGGCGTTGGTGAAGGTTCGGGCTTATCGCCCTGCGGCAGAAAAGATACATTGCATATACTACAGGGAGAATACGAGGACTATCTTGTAAATGTCAGTTACCCACCGTGTAATGGTTTTGTGAGAGCCGGCTTTGTCTCCAGCACCGATACCACGGTATGTTTTGGCTATCCCTTTGTGCTAACAGATACTACACATGACAAAACACGCATAGGCGTTAACTATGCATGGCAGGAATCGCCTGATGGAATAACCTGGGGAGATGTACCCGGAGGGGCTAATACAGATACCATAACACAAGTATATACGGCTACTGTATGGTACCGTTTCCGGGCTATATGCACAACAGCACATGACACATCGTACTCAGATACACTGCACCTGACTGTGAAGCCACCTTATAAATGCTATTGTTACAGTGCTGCAATAGGTGGAAATAAAGATACCAGCGATGTAGGGGCATTCTCTATAGGCAGTTTTAGCATGAGCAAGGGTGGGGCGCACCTGGGCAATGTTGCCGCTGTGTATGGCAGACAGGATTTTACCAACAACATTATAGACCTGTATATAGATACTACCTACCGCATAAACCTGTTTTATATACTGAAGTACCGGGTGGATGTAAGCGCCAAGGCGACGTTATTTATAGATTATAATAACAGCCTGCAATATGATATACCTACGGAACGAGTATGGAGTACTATAATTCCGATTGGTGCTTCTTTTGCCACTTATGACCTGACCGTACCATTTACTGCACTAACTGGTGTGCCTACAGGTATGAGGCTGGTAGTTAATAATAATGCCAATCCTAATTCTCCGTCAGATACGGGATGCCGTACCTATATTTCAGGTGAAACGATGGATTTTGTTGTTCGCTTTACTCTGAAGTCGCCTGATGGAGTGGGAACAATAGCAGGGGTAAATGACCTGGCTGTATATCCTAATCCATCTGATGGTATATTTAATGTAACATTCAATACTGCCCGTACCATAGGGGAGCTGCGAATGAATGTGACCGATATGACAGGTAGACAGGTAGCGCAGCGCAGCTATAAAGGCACTACCGGAAAATTCACTGAGAACCTGGACCTTGACAGCCAGCCTAAAGGCATCTACTTCCTGGAAGTAGTAGCTGATGGCGAAAGAATGATAAGGAAGATAGTGATCAGATAAATACAGACTACATTGTTGAAGCCGCCTCAGCTGTAATTGCTGAGGCGGCTTTGTTTTAAAAGATATTTTGTTTTTACAACAATAGATGCAGAACATTGTTATCAGAAAAGTAACTACAATCTTTATCTACTATGATAAACAGCAAACCAGTACCCACCTATCAGCTTGGAGGCAGCATTGTCATTAACCGCATGGGTTATGGTGCCATGCAACTAACAGGGGACGGCGTATATGGCGAAGTGGCAGACCGCGAAAACGCGAAGAAGATTCTGCAGGCAGCAGTAGCAGGCGGCGTTAATTTTATAGATACAGCAGAAGCCTACGGCCCACAGCTAAATGAAAGCCTGATAGCAGATGCGCTGCATCCTTATCCTCATGACCTGGTGATCGCCACAAAGGGAGGTTTTGCACGTTCTGGCCCAGGGAAATGGACACCTGATGGGAACACTGCTTTTATACAAAAAAATATAGAAGGCAGCCTGCGACGCCTGAAGGTAGATACCATAGATCTGTGGCAGCTACACAGGATAGACCCCAAAGTGCCGGTAGAAGAATCGCTGGCACCGGTGGTAGCAGCAGTAAAGGCAGGAAAGATCCGCTATGTAGGCTTATCGGAAGTAAGCATAGAACAAATAGAACATGCAGAAAAAATATTGCCGGTAGTGTCTGTACAAAATCTTTACAATCTTGGTAACCGCCAATGGGAAAATGTGCTGGACTTTACTACTAAGCGGGGCATGGCATTTATCCCCTGGTACCCATTAGCTTCGGGCCCGCAAAAGATGGAAGAGAAGATCAATAAAATAGCGGCTGCACATAAGGCTACTATAGCACAGATAGCACTGGCATGGCTGCTGAAACGCGCAGATAATATATTGCTGATACCCGGAACAAAATCGCTGGCACACCTGGAAGAAAACCTGAAAGCTGCGGATATAATATTGACCGAAGACGAATTTGAAGCATTATCCAGTTAAGATATTCCGCAAGAAAAATGGCCCTGAATTTTCAGGGCCATTTTTTTTAGATGTAAACCGGTATGCTTTACTTTTTTCTTTCCAGATACACCTTATACTTTTCGGGCTGGCCAAGTATCTCTAATGATCTTGCCAACTCCTTATCGGCTGCAAAGCTTTGGGCAATGCGGCCGCGCAGATAATAATAGCGGGATGCTATCTCACTTTCAAGTACCTGCTTTATCTCGGTCTTATGTTTGTCCAGGTCCAGTTTTTTGTCGTGCGATAATTTTGCCTGCATCATGGTGAATTCACTTTTTGCCGCGTCATAATATTTCTCCCGTATGGCTATTGCTTTAAGCGAATCAAAAGCATCTTCGGTTTCTGTTTCATAGGAATAGTCTTTATTCTCCAGCCAGTGTGTGAACTGCATATACTCCGCATCAGTAAGTGAGAACTGTAATGCCGGCGCTATAGTGGGGTGCTTGTGCACATAATCTGTAGCATAATCAAAAAAGTAATTCTTGGTATAAAGGGTAATTGCGAGCCTGCTTATAGGCTCTTCTTTCACGTTTATATCGGGTTCTATACCGCCGCCGCTAAGCACTGTGCGCCCATTATTTGTTTTAAAAGGCTTCTTCAGCGAATCGGGTATGTGCGCCGCACTGCCATCCGCATTGCGGTGCGTATAGTCTATAGCCTGTATACAACGGCCGCTGGGTGTGTAGTAGCGCGCAGTGGTGAGTTTGAGGCTGGAATTGTAGCCCAGCCTGCGCACATTCTGTACCAAACCCTTACCATACGAACGCTCGCCTATAATGATACCCCTATCCAGATCCTGGATAGTGCCAGCTACTATCTCTGAGGCTGATGCGGAAGAATGATTGACCATAATGGCAAGCGGTACATTCATATCCCACGACGAGCCAATGGTTTTATACTGCTTATCCATCTCCGGCTGCTTGCCCTTTGTGCTGACCACCAGCTGGCCACGGTCTATGAACAGATTGCAGACCTGTATCGCTTCATTAAGCAGCCCGCCAGGGTTATTGCGAAGATCCAGGATCACCCCATTTAATTTGGGCTGTGCTTTTTTCAGGCTGTCAAGCGCTTCGCCCACCTGGCGCGCGCAGCCTTCCGTAAACTGTGTCAGCTTTACGTATGCTATATCATTGTGCGGGCCGGTAAGCCCGGCGTATGGTACACTTGAGAGGGATATCTCGCCCCTTGTTATCATTTTTTGGGTAGTAACACCGGTGTAGTTATCCTTCACCTTCATATTAAGCTGGGTGCCAGGAGTGCCCTTCAGCAGAACGCTGATATCATCAATGCTTTTTCCTTTCAGTGGGTGCCCGTCAATATCAATGATCAGATCGCCAGGGTGCAGGCCAGCCTTTTGCGATGGACTATTCTCATACACATCGCCTATATAAATATCCTCTCCCTTTTTGCGCATGGATGCGCCGATGCCGCCATATTTCCCCGTAGTCTGAAACTCGTATTCTTCTACTTCCGCTTCTGTAATGTAATTAGTGTAGGGATCCAGATTCTCCAGCATGGCATCAATGCCTGTCTTTACCAGCTTGCCGGGTTCTATAGGATCCACATAGTAAGCATTGAGTTCCTTGAATAAGGTAGCGAAGATCTCCATGTTCTTAGATATCTCAAAATAAGGATCGGCAGGTTTTGCATAGAGGAAAAGGCCCATAGCCCCTGCTATTATAAAGCCACCAATAAACCCTTTGGCGCCCTTATTATTTTTTATAGATCGCATGCGTTTTGTTTAATTCTTAATAGGGCAAAGTACGAAAAAAGCTACTGCTATAAGGAGCATAGCCTTTGCTAAAAGGGCCGGAGTAAAAAAAGTATTAATAAAAGGTTAGTTTTTTTACTTTTTAAATGCTTTTAATTATCTTTCAGCCTTAAGTATGCGCACGGTATGCAGTGCTGTTAATAACCTGTACCATAAATAACAGAGAAAATTGAGAATGAACATGAAAAAATTAATGCTTGCCTGTTGTGCATTATTGTTACTCTGCTGCGTTTTAAGCTCGTGCGCGAGACACCGATACCGAATAGAGTCTACCCAAAAGTCTTCCCGCTACTGGCATCGCCATGGTGGTGGCTGGTATAAGTAGACTTAATGATAACTATAACCTGCTTTATAAAAAGAGCTAAATAAACTCCGGAAATTTTATGAAATATTGTCTTATAGCTGCGGTTGCAATTTTTGTTATGTTCCTTGGCTCCTGTGCCCGTGCAAGGGTATATGATGATGGAGGGGACGCATATAGATGGCACCGCCACAATTTTGACCATCATTACTACCAGAGTGATACCCGCACTTACTAAAGCGCAAATAACTGATATGATAACCGGCACCTATAAGGGCCGGTTATTTTATTTATAGGATCATCCCGGTGGTGGATTGATTATTATATAGGTATATATGTGCTTAAGACTACGTGTATGAAAAAGATGATCTATGCTGCATTAATACTATTAACGACAGGATTCTGTGCATGTGGAACGCCACCCCATCCGCAACAACCGCCAATGCATTCATCACCCGCAGTTGCAAGGTGACCCCCAAAAAACCTATTCATATGAAAAAGATTATAATGATGACAATATTGACAGGATTATATAGCCTGAGCCTGGAAGCCCAAACTGTTGGTAATAATAGCGGTGGTGGAAATACCACTACATTGAACCCCTACTACAATAACGGTGCCCAGCAACAGAGTAATATACTTACCAACAGCAACTACAATAACAATAGCCAGCAGACCACAAATGTACCACAGGCCAACAGACCCCAATTTCAGGGAAATGGGGCGTATTATGACCGCACAAAGGATAACAATGGTACAAACAGCACAGTAAGTCCTGTGAACAACAATAATGTAAATGGGACAATTAATAATAATACAGGCGCATCCAGCAGTGGGTATATCAACCAGGCTGCAACGAATAATGCGAAAAAGCCCTGATTTATACAGAATGTATCTGATAGCCGGGTACTGATGAGGTAGGCACCCCATTTTATATTTCCTTTAACGGTTTGGTGGCACACGTTTTTAACCATTGTACATTAGTTGCTCTTTTTAAGAAACTAAAAAACTAAAAATCATGAGAAACGCATTAATAGCGCTGACTATAGCCGGATTAATATACGGTAGCGCGGAAGCCAAGAACACACATAGTAAAAATAACCAGAACTATCCCATATGCCGCAATGAAAGTGGCTACTACCAAGTATGCGGTAAGAATTCGGGACAGGTATGGAATAGTAAAAAACAACACTGGGACCGCACTGATGCGGGATCAGTATCTGCAGGCAAGGATTGGGATGGCTCCGTAAAGGGCTGGCAGACACCCCAGCAAACTATGCTAACCGCTACCAATACCACTACTACTACTCTGGTACCTGACAATATGAGCGGAGCACTGGCTCCAGCGGTTATGACCAATACCCACGTAGCACCTTCGTCACCTAATAATACAGACGCGATGGCTGCAAACGATTTTTCGGATGCTAGCGCTATGAGCATGAATAATGTTAACGCATATAGTGGCTATTATACAAGGCACCACATACGTTTTTCTAATGATGATATGGATAACCCCTATGAAGGTAAGCCCAGCCGGCAGAATGATGGTGTAAAGAAAAACGAATACCGTAACCTGAATACCAACCAGACCAATATGAAATTACCTGCTAATGATGGCACAAGACCTTAATTGGAAAGGAAAAATTGTAAACGCTCCACTATTTTAGTGGAGCGTTTTTTTATACCTTAGCTTAAAGCACATAAATATGAAAAAAACATTACTAATAACAGCCGCATTGCTGGTATCGCTTGGCATTAATGCCCAGACAACGGATACAATGAATAGCAAGATGCCTAAAAAACACAAGACAGGCGCTAAACACAAGCATAAGGGTACCGGTAAATCGTATGCGAAACACAATATAAAGGTATCGGGAGATGATGCTAACGCCCCTTATGAAGGAAAGAACAGTAAAGCAAATGATGGGGTAAAGAAAAACAAGCAACGGAATATTAACTACCAGAATACCAGCGAACGATTGCCAGCAAGCGATGGTAAGTAAAATAAAAAAGCGGGTGGTATCCACCCGCTTTTTTTATGTTTTTCTACGGAGCATTATTTCTTTTTGTAACGGGCTATCAACTCTGCAACAGGTACACGGCGCAGGTACTCGCCATTAAGCGCTGTAAAAGTCTTTAGCTTTGTAGGGGCCAGCTTCAACCCCTTTTCCAACTGCAGGAGCGCCTCTTTGGCCTTACCCAGTTCGAACAGCATGGCCGCCTGATAGTAATGGAAATCTCCTTTATCGCCGCAATGCGCTTTCGCTACCTCAATCTGTGTCAAACCCTCATCATAATAGCCAGCAAGGTATAAACCCCGCATAAGGGCTATCCAGGTAGTTTTATTGCCGGGTTTTAGCCTGACGGCATTCAGGAAACATACCAAAGCCTCGCTCTTTACATCCATCTCCATGAGGCAATTGCCGATGGCCATGCAATAGGAAGCATTATCCTTATTGATATGAAGCGCCACGGAATAGGCCTTTATGGCTTTTTCCCACTGGTGCTCACGAGTGTAGGTTTCTCCTATTTTGTAAAATATGCCATCGTCCTGTGGGCTAAGCTGTGATGCCTGGCGGTAATAATGCCTTGCCTTGGAAAAGTCTTTTCTTTTCTCCCAGCAATAGCCAATAGCCTCAAATATCACATCTTCGGGTTTGGCGATCTCCAGGTGCTTATCCAAAGCCTCTATAGCACGTTCATACCACTTCAACCTCATATAAGCATCGGCCATATTGCGGTAAGCAAACTCAAACTTCTCGTCAATTACCACGCAGTATTCATAAGCGTCTATGGCCTTTTCATACAGCTTCATGCCCTGGTAGGCTGCGCCCAAATTGAACCACGCCAATGAATTGTACGGGTCTTCTTCAGTAAGATCTGTATGCATTGCAATGCTATCCTCAAGGCGTTCTGTAAACTCTGCCCAGAAGCATATTTTCTGCAGGGCTTCTTCATTGCGCCTGTCTATCTTTATTACCCTTTGCAAGGTTTCGAATACGGCATCAAATTCCTCACTTTCATCATAGACATCAGATAGCTCCAGAAGGATCTCTATCTTTTCTTTTTTCTCAAAGTCATTGGATCTTTGCTCCAGCCATAAAGCCGCCTGGTCATACTTAAACTGCCCCAGCAAAATATCGGCTCTTAACAGCACCGCATCGAGGTTGTTATTATCATATTGTTCCATCTCGTCAAGCGCCTTTAATGCCTGTCCGTATTTCTGAGCCTGTGTCAGTATTTCTGCTCTTATCAATAATATAGAACCCGAGAAAGGATAATAAGTGCGGGCTATATCGCAGGCAAGTAGGGCCTGATCTTCTTTACTATTCTGGAAAAAATATTCGATCACCCTTTCAAAACCCTCTTCATCCATTATCTGGCTGGCGTTGCCCTGCTTAACCTCTTCGTAACGTTGCAGCAGTTCTTCTATAGACCGCCAATCTTCTTCCTGAAAATCATCATCAAACATACTGGCCCTGTTTTATCAAAAATACAGAAAATAATATACCATACCAGCGTAGTACTGTTATGTAAATGTAATAATGCACAGGTTATTAACAATTTATAAAAATCATGATATTACTGTACCCTTACATGCTTTAAGTCTATCAGATTCATAGGGTTACTGCGGAAGCCGTAAATATTATTACCGGTAAGATGTACCAATTGGTCATAAAAAAGAGGAATAACAGGGGCATCCTGTATAGCGAGGCTATCCATGTTCCTATAGAGGATATGGCGCTGAACATCGGGGGCGTGCAGGCTTTCCTCATACCATTCATCATAGAAATCATTATGATACCGTGTATAATTGGGCGGAGCAGGATAATGGCTGTAAAAAAAGGCGAGGAATGTTTCTGCATCAGGATAATCTGCGAGCCACTGGGCCCTGAAAGCTACCGACCTGGAGCGGCTCATTTGCTGTTTTAATATAGAAGGCTGCATCACCTCCACATTCATATTTACCCCTATGTCTTTTAATTCTGTAGCTACAAAACTAACTATATCTGAAAAATTATCGGGCGTCTGTACCGTGATGTCAGGTAAGCCTTTACCACCCGGATAGCCTGCAATTTTTAACAATTCAGAAGCCCTCGCCGGATCATAATTATATCCATAGGCAGCTATGGTATCAAAACCCGGTGTGCCAGGAGGGATAAAGCCGCCGGTAGCAGGCATGCCTATGCCATTCCGGAAATAGGTAATGATCTTTTTACGGTCTATGGCGTAGTTAATAGCGCGGCGTACCAATACATTCTTCAAAGGCGATTGCTTTGCTACAGCTATGCTGCTATCTGTAAGCAAGCCTATATATTCCGTGTTAAGATAAACCCCTTTAGTGATATGGAATTTCGATGCATACTCCCGCTTGAGCACACCATTTTTTTGCAGGAGCAGATCTTTGAAAGTACGGTCTATACTATTAATGAAGTCTATCTTATGCTGCATGAATAACAGGAACTCAACAGCCTTGGTATCTACAAAAGTTGCCTGTACTGCATCTACATATGGTAGCTGCCTGTTGTTGCTATCCTTTTCCCAGTAATGGGGGTTTTTGTGAAGCACCAGTACATTTCCTTCATCCCAGTAATAGTATTGAAAAGGGCCGGTGCCGCATGGATGCCTGCGGTAATCCTTTCCCCAGCGTTCTACTGCTTCGTGCGGCACTATGCTGCAATAGGGCATGCTTAAAATTTCGGGTAACGGCCTGAAGGGCTTGCTGAGATGTATGGTGAATGTAGTATCATCAATAGCAGTAAATGCATCGCTGGCAGACACCCGTCCATTAAAAATCCACGCGCCGGGAGACGCTGTAGCAGGAAGGCTAAGGCGCCGGAAACTATAGGCCACATCAGCGGCAGTCATCCGTCTTCCACGGCCATCGGGGAATACTTCATTGTCCTGGAAATAAATATCATTGCGCAGGTAGAAGGTATAAGAGAGGCCATCATCACTAACTACCCAACGTTTAGCGAGCGATGGCTGCAATGTGCAATGTTCATCGGTCTCTACTAAAGTATTGTAGACCATGTGCACCGCCCACATAATATAAAGATCTTTAGCATAGGCGGGGTCGAGCGACTCCAGCCCTGTAGACATATTAAGCCTGAATACTGTATGTGGGTTAAGTGTAGTATGCTTATCAACACAACTCGTATGGACAATGGAGATAAGGCAGACCAATAAGAAGGCTGCGAATGTGCTGCGATATTTTACCCGGCGAAGCATGATGAGGTAATGCAAAGTAAGATATCCTAAGCAACCTATGTTTTCTACCTTTGCTGATATTTTACTAAAATGCACGTAAAACTTTCCGTAAATATTAATAAGATAGCAACTCTACGAAACAGCAGGGGAGGTAATAACCCCGATGTGGTTAAGGCCGCTATTGATTGCCAGCATTTCGGCGCTGATGGCATAACCGTGCATCCAAGGCCTGATGAACGCCATATACGCTATAGCGATGTACGAGAAATCAAGAAGATAATAACAACAGAGTTCAATATAGAAGGCAACCCGGCTGAAGATAAATTTGTAGACCTGGTAATGGAAGTGCTACCCACGCAAGTGACGTTGGTGCCTGATGTGCCCGGACAGCTGACATCCAGCGTTGGATGGGATACTATAAGCCAATCAAAATACCTGCGTGGGATAATAGAGGTGTTTAAGAATGCTGGTATCCGGGTATCGATATTTGTGGACCCCTTAGAAGACATGGTAAATGGCGCAGCAGATACCGGAACTGACAGGATAGAATTATATACAGAAGCATATGCAAAGGAATATGCTACAGGAAATAAAAAAGCAATAAATGCTTATGTGGCTGCTGCTGCAATAGCTGAAAAAAAAGGTTTAGGCGTGAATGCAGGGCATGACCTGGACCGGTATAACCTGAAATACTTTGCACAGCATTTGCCCAACCTGTTGGAAGTATCTATAGGGCATGCGTTGATCACCGATGCGCTTTATTACGGACTGGAGAATACAGTGCAATTATATAAGCGGGAGCTAGCAGGAAAGTAGATGAGCTAGCAGCATTATCAATATATTAAGCATCGATCTTATGACATTAAGGTTGCATTGATGTGTTAATTATCGTTACTTTTGTGGAACGATCATCATCATTTAAATAGTATTCTATATCCCTGTGAAATCTTTTAGGTTTCATCACCGTGTATCTTAAAATATCTGATCTATGAGGGGATATCTATACTCATTGCTTTGTATAGGTTTGGTAATTGCATTGCCGTACAATACCAAAGCACAAATAACAGCTAATTTCAGCGCCAGCACTACTTCCGGCTGCTCGCCCATTGTTGTCAATTTTACGGATCTAAGTACCGGTACACCTACCGCCTGGTCGTGGGACCTGGGTAATGGCGCAACCTCTACATTGCAAAATCCATCCACCACCTACACTACTGCAGGCACCTATACCGTAAAGCTTACTGCAAGCAATGCCTCCTATACTAACACTAAAACAGCTACTGCATACATAACAGTACTGGCAGCTCCTGCAATTGCGTTTGTAGCCAGCGACACCGCATCTATTTGCGCACCCAAGGCTATAACGTTTACCAACAATACTGTATTAGGCTCCTCTGGATCCGGCACCTATACATGGGATTTCGGTGACGGTACAAGCTCTTCTTCCACATCGCCCACCCATACCTATACAACAAGCGGTGTATACAATGTAACCCTTGTAGCTACCAATAGCAGTGGCTGTAGCAGCACCCTGGTAAAGTCTTCGTACATCCACCTGAACGCAAAGCCCCACGCGGCCTTTGGCGCATCGGGTGTGAGCGCCTGTAACGCACCATTTACACCCACCTTTTCTAATTCATCCACCGGAGCGGTATCTTATAGCTGGTCTTTTGGAGATGGGGGCTCATCTACATCTACATCGCCTTCGCATACTTATAGCAGTTCCGGTAACTATACGGTCACATTAATAGCCACCAATAGTTCAGGCTGTAACGATACAGCGGTAAGCGTTAACTATATCAATGTAAATAATTTTCACGCCGCATTTAGCAAAAGCAGTTCTACGGCATGTATAGGCTCTGTTTATACTTTTACCAATACAACTACTGGCGGTTATAGTGCATCCGCATGGTATTTTGGAGACGGTACCACTTCCACTTCCGCCTCTCCTACTCATTCTTATGCAGCATCAGGTACCTATACCGTAAAGTTAGTTGTGCAAAACTCTTCGTGTATTGATTCAACTACACAGACTGTAACTATTAATTCAAACCCCACAGTCGCCTTCACTGCGGACACAACCTTTTTTTGTCACACGCCAGCGACAGTTCATTTTACTAACACCTCTACCGGCGCCACTTCGTATATATGGTCATTTGGTGATACCGCCACTAATCCTTCCTATACGTTCAGTAGTACCGCTATATATAATATACGCCTCACTGCCATAAGCAGTGCGGGCTGTAGAGATAGTCTATTCAAAGGCGGGTACATACAATTGCAAGCTCTTACTTCCTCCATCACAGCATCGCCTGCCGGCGCGTGTTTATCATCGCCAGTATCGTTTACCACCAGTGTATTGTCATCAACCTTATCCTCTTATCAATGGTCATTTGGTGATGGAAGCACTAATAATACCTCGCTTACCCCTTCGCATAGTTATACTACAACAGGCACTTACACTGTAACGTTCACTTACCTTACTACAAGTAACTGCAGGGATACAGCCACTACTACTGTAATAGTGAGTACAAAGCCAACTGCAGGTTTTTCCGCGCCCACAGGCCCATTTTGCACCGGCACAACTATAACCTTTACTAACAGCTCCACAGGCGCGACCTCCTATAAATGGCTATTTGGTGATGGCGCTACCAGCACCGCTACAAGTCCCAACAAATCTTATACCTATTCTGACAGTTTTTCTATTACCCTGATCGCATCAAATAACGGGTGTAAAGATACCCTTGTAAAGAGCAAGTATATACCCGTAAAAGGGCCAACGAACGCTTTTGGTGCTACCATAAATTGCGGTAACCGGCTAAACGTAACTTTCCCTGACTCCTCAACAACAGGTATAACATACAACTGGACATTTGGCGACGGAGGAACATCCACTTCTTATAGTCCATCACATACATATTCTTCTTATGGCGTGGATACCGTGAGGCTCACTGTATCAGACGGTACCTGTAGTGTAACCCGTAGTTTATTGCTTGACCTTTTCACGATCAGCTCCGGATTTGCGGCTTATGATAGTAACGCCTGCAAAAATTCAAATATCATATTTGCCTCCCCCTTTACCAAGGGCACAAGTTACTACTGGGATTTTGGAACAGGGAGCAGCTATGCCGCTACTACATCTAAGGATACTGCCCGATACAGTTATACATCAGCAGGTATATATACAACTAAGCTGATAGTAACTGATATATACGGCTGTAAAGATTCTACCACTAAATCCAATTATGTGCATGTGGGTGGCCCTAACGTAAATCCAACGGTTTCTAACGCCTGTATTAACAGCCCCGCACAATTTACAGATTCCACCAATGATGGAGGTAATAGCATTACATCAAGGCTTTGGAGCTTTGGTGATGGTACCACCCTGGGAGGAAATAATAGCTCACCTACACATAGCTACGCAGTGGGAACCTATGATGTAAAACTGATAGTTACAGATACGCTCGGCTGCAAAGACTCCGCAACAAAACCTGCTTTGATTAATATAACTACACCTTACAGTGATTTTTATACTGCCGATACTTTAGTATGCCCCGGCCATACGGTATCATTTGATAACTATACAAGTGGAACTAGTACGTATTTATGGTCGTTTGGCGATGGCGGTACTTCTACCGGCCGTTTCCCATCACATACGTATACCACCTCCGGTATCTATACGGTAAGACTGGTCTCAACTTCTAGTGGTGGCTGTATTGATACGGTAACGAAAAGCTCTTATATACGAGTGGGTAATCTGAACCTATCATTTACTATGAGCGATTCCTTTGCAAGCTGCCCCCCCCTAACTGTTAACTTTACCAATCATTCATCAGGAATTACTTCTTATGCATGGACTTTTGGGAATGGTAGTGTTTCCACATTAACCAACCCTTCCACAATATTTACTTATCCTGGTGTATATACTGTAAAGCTGAAAGGCACTATAGCGGCAGGATGCTCTGACTCTATTACTAAAACCGTTACTATAAACGGGCCGCGCGGTTCACTGAGCTATTCACCTACAGCGGGCTGTACACCCGTTACAATAAGCTTTTCATCCACAGACACCGGAGCATCGTCTATTACCTGGGATATGAATAACGGGGTAACATCTACCTCCACAATATCCTCCTCCGGCAGCACTACCTCTACCTATTCGTACACGTTTACCACATCAGGTAAATATGTGCCATTAATAGTACTGAGTAATGGAGCGGGTTGTAATGTGTACCTACGTGGTGTGGATACCGTGAAGGTGGATAAGATCGTTTCCTCTTTTACCTTTACCCCCGATAGCATTTGCGGGTCGGGGACGGTACATTTTACAGATACCGCGACCGCACTTTCGGGTATCACTTCACGATCATGGATATTTGGCGATGGCGGCACCAGCACCGCGCATAACCCTAACCATATATATACCGCTGCCGGTACTTATACAGTGAAATTTATTGCGGGCTCTGCTAATGGATGCCTTGATACACAAAGCAAGACTGTAACCATATTTTCATTGCCTCCCGTTAATGCAGGAGCAGATAAATATTCGTGCGCCGGGTCAGGCAGTGTTACGCTTACGGCTACAGGTGCTGTAAGTTATAGCTGGACACCATCTACAGGCTTATCCTGTACAAATTGTGCGAGCCCGGTAGCAACACCGTCTTCTACAACGTCTTATATTGTTACGGGCACAGACAGTCACGGCTGCACGGCAAAGGATACGGTGGTGGTAAATATTTATGGTGTGCCGACAGTATCGGCAGGTGCCGACCGAACTATATGTGCAGGCGGCAGTACAACATTAGCTGTAACCGGTGCGAGCACTTATGTATGGACACCATCTACAGGATTGTCCTGTACTGCATGCGCAGGACCGGTAGCTAACCCGGCTGTCACTACTACTTATATAGTTACCGGCACCGATACAAATGGGTGTACTGCCAGAGATACGATAGTTGTAAATGTAAATGCATTGCCTGCCATAAATGCAGGTGCGGATAAAACTATATGTTCAGGCAGCAGCAGCACATTATCTGCTACTGGCGGCACATCCTACTCCTGGTCACCTGCTACAGGCTTATCTTGTACTACTTGTGCAAGCCCTACGGCATCTCCTACTGCTACTACTACCTATATAGTTACCGGGGTGGATGCCAATGGATGTACCAATAAGGATACTGTGATCGTGAATGTAAACGCGTTACCTACTGTAAGTGCAGGGCCTGATAAATCAACCTGCGGCGGAAGCTCTGTATCCCTGACTGCCACCGGAGCAACGAGCTATGTATGGTCGCCCTCTACCGGCTTATCCTGTACGGCCTGTACAAGCCCTACCGCAACACCCACTGCAACCACCACTTATTATGTAACCGGTACAGATGCTAACGGGTGTGTGAACAGGGATACGATAATCGTAAACGTGAACCCATTACCGACCGTAAGCGCAGGGCCTGACAAAACTATATGTACAGGCAGCAGCACTACATTAAGCGTTACAGGGGCTTCTACTTATTCATGGTCGCCGGCAACAGGGCTTTCCTGTACATCATGCGCTAGTCCGGTTGCGTCACCTACAGCCACTACCACTTATTATGTTACCGGAACTGATACACACGGATGCACCAACACAGACACAATTATAGTTAAGGTTAATGCCTTACCCTCAGTAAATGCAGGTGCAGATAAGACCATTTGCAAAGGCAGCAGTACAGGGCTAAGTGCATCCGGCGCTGCTACTTATTCATGGTCGCCTACTACGGGGTTGTCGTGTTCATCCTGCGCAGCACCAAC
The DNA here is from genome assembly GCA_013815385.1 of Taibaiella sp. Lineage (GTDB taxonomy): Bacteria > Bacteroidota > Bacteroidia > Chitinophagales > Chitinophagaceae > JACDGL01. The sequence continues at coordinate 25,417 of JACDGL010000012.1, forward strand.
TGCTTCGCCAACCACTACCACTACTTATATAGTTACTGGTACAGATACAAATAGTTGTGTAAACAGAGATACGGTAGTAGTAAATGTAAATGCACTGCCTACCGTAAATGCAGGGCCAGATAAATCTACCTGCGGCGGTACCTCTGTTTCTTTAAGTGTTACCGGTGCTACCTCTTATGTGTGGTCGCCCTCTACCGGACTCTCCTGCACTGCGTGCTCGAGCCCCACTGCCACACCAACTGTTACCACTACGTATGTAGTAACAGGTACAGATGCGAATGGGTGTGTAAATACAGACACAATAATTGTAAGCATCAATTCATTGCCTAGTGTGAATGCCGGACCTGATAAAGTGATCTGTAAAGGTGGCAGCACTACCATAACAGCATCGGGCGCTACTACTTATTCATGGTCGCCCGGTACGGGATTGTCCTGCACTGCGTGTACCAGCCCTACTGCATCACCTGCTATAACCACGACCTATGTGCTTACCGGTACTAATGCATCTGGTTGCAGTGGTACCGATACGGTAATAGTAAAGGTGAACCCATTGCCCTCAGTAAATGCAGGAGCGGATAAAACTATCTGCACCGGTAGCAGTGTTACACTTGCTGTTACAGGCGCATCTGCTTACTCCTGGTCGCCAACTACAGGATTGTCGTGTAGTGCATGTGCCGGTCCGGTAGCATCGCCTACGGCTACCACATCTTATATAGTTACTGGTACAGATACAAATGGTTGTGTAAATAAGGACACCGTAGTTGTAAATGTAAACGCGAAACCAACTGTAAGCGCAGGCCCTGATAAGGCTATCTGTGCAGGCAGCTCTACTACCATAACAGCAAGCGGTGCCGCTACCTACAGCTGGAGCCCCGCAACGGGATTATCCTGCACCACCTGCACTACACCTACGGTATCTTCTTCTGCTACTACAACTTACATCCTCACCGGTACTGATAGCAATGGTTGTGTAAATACAGCTTCTGTCATTATAACGGTTAATCCGCTGCCTGCAGTAAGTGCAGGAGCGCCGCAATCAATCTGTAAAGGAAGCAGTGCCACCCTTGGAGCAACAGGAGCATCCACCTATGTCTGGTCGCCGGTAACAGGGCTTTCCTGCACCGCATGCGCAGGGCCGATAGCCAATCCGACTGCTACTACTACTTATTATGTTACAGGTACAGATACACATGGGTGTGTTAATAAAGACTCTGTAATTATTACTATAAAACCTTTACCTGTAGTAAGTGCGGGCCCTGACAAAATAATATGCAAAGGATTTAGCGCTACGCTAAAAGCTACCGGCGCCAATACCTATGTCTGGTCGCCGGCAACAGGACTTTCCTGCACCGCATGTGACAGTACTATAACCACCCCTGCTGCTGCAACTACATACACGGTAACAGGAACCGGCGCGAACGGATGTACTAATACTTCTACTGTAATTGTTACTGTTAATCAATCACCGATTATTGTAGTTACACACGATACTACTATTTGTAACGGTGCGCATCTGCAGTTAAATGCCAGTGGCGCGTTGACCTATGTATGGTCGCCTGGTACCAGCTTATCCTGCACGCTATGTCCCGATCCTGTGGCCTCGCCCACATCAGGGATCACCTATTCTGTTACCGGTACTGATATAAATGGTTGTGTTGGCACCGGCAGTGTAGCGCTTACAGTAATAAACAAAACTGCTACTACTGTTGGACCGGGTGATACTGTATGCCAGGGAACACCTAGCCAACTATCTGCCAGCGGCGGTACCACTTATTTGTGGATACCGGCAACCGGGCTCAGCAATGCGAATATTGCCAACCCAACGGCTACTCCTGATTCTACCACCACATACGAAGTAGTAATAAAACAGGGAAATTGTTTCGCAGATACAAACAGGGTAACTATTGTTGTAAATCCTGTACCTGTACTACAGGCTACAGGCACGCAAACCATTATAGCAGGTAACAGCGCACAGTTGTCTGCATCGGGGAAAAATATTGCTACTTATTTATGGTCACCATCTGAAACGCTAAGCTGCGCAGATTGCAGCAGCCCCACTGCCACACCGGGAAAAACAACTAAGTATAACATTATAGTGACAGCGCCAGGCGGATGTACTGCACAAAGCGATGTAACGGTGACCGTGAAGTGTGATAACAGCCAGTTATTTATTCCCAATACCTTTACGCCAAATGGGGATGGTATCAATGACCGTTTTTACCCGAGTGGAAAGGGGATAGGAACGATAAAACGTTTCAGTGTATACAACCGCTGGGGAGAATTACTATACCAGGTGGACAATATGCAGATCAATAATCCTGCGCAGGGATGGGATGGACGATTTAATGGCTTACAGCTGAAACCAGATGTGTTTGTTTATATTGTTGATGCAACCTGTGAATCGGGAGAACCGCTACAGGTGAAAGGGGATGTATCGATAGTGCGTTAATGAATTCTGTTTTTTTATTTTAAAGGATTTTTATGAATAAATATTTACTGCCTGTTTTGATGATAATTGTGGGATGTGCAGGCAAAACAACAGCCCAGGATATACACTTCTCCCAGTTTTATGAGAACGCTATCTTGCGCAATCCTGCGCTGACGGGAATATTTAGTGGCGACTATAAAGTCGGCGTTAACTACCGTACCCAGTGGAGCAATATATCTGTTCCCTTTACTACTGGCATAGCAACCGCGGAAACGCGGATAGCTACCAATAAAGATGCAGGCGACTATGTAAGCTTTGGCGTTAGTGCATCATACGATCATGCAGGCAGCATCAATTTCAACAGTTTGGAGATATATCCCGCCATTAATTACAACAAGTGCCTGGAAGATGTACATAACTCTTACCTGTCTGTAGGCTTTGCCGGTGGCTACATACAGCGTTCCATTGATATTACCAAGATGACATTCAGTAGCCAGTACGGTGCCGGTGGATTTAACCCTAATAACCCATCCGGGGAAAGCGCTGCATTTAAGAACATTCAGAATTATGACCTGGCAGCAGGGGTGAGCCTGAACAGCTCTTTTGGTGAAAACAACAAAGTGAATTATTATATAGGGGCGGCAGCCTATCATATAACGCAGCCTAACCAAAGCTTTACAGGAGATAATGAGATCATAAGGCTTACTACGAGATGGTCAGGCAACCTGGGATTTAAATACACGATCAATCCACAATATGCCGTAACCATGCATATGAACTATACCAACCAGTATCCCTACCAGGAAACAATAGCTGGCGGTCTGGTAAGTTGGAAAAATATAACGAGTGTGGAAAACTATAATTTTACCTTATACCTGGGTTTGTTTTACCGCCTGCACGATGCGGTGATACCTACAGTAAAGGTAGACTACATGAGTTATTCCCTCACCTTCTCTTACGATGTTAATAATTCCGGATTAAAGCCGGCAACTAACGGAGTAGGTGGTTACGAAGTGTCCTTATGCCTGAGAGGCAACTACAAACACATAGCACGCGCAACAGATGCTACACGCTGCCCGAGATTCGAAGATCTAAATGAAGGTTTCCAGCAATAAGGAGCGCTGAAGCTGGTAGTTTTTCTTTATTTTAGCAATGTATGAGAAAGGCCTTATTCCCCTTATTGACCGTATTGTTATTTGCTGCCTGTAAAAAAAGCACCAACAATACCCCGGCCACACATAGCTGTGTTATATCTTCTATACAGGATTCCTCTAAGGACCTTGATGTAAACGTGAAAACAGTGCTGACTTATGATGTGAATGGTAAACTGATACGAACAGCGGCTACAGGCACACAGAATACAACCCGTATTTTCCAATATTTCGGCACCAGCATGATCACCATCAGCGTATCGCAGAGCGGAATGATAAGTGAGATAGATACTGTGACGCTGAATGCCAATGGCTACATAGCCACACTGCAACGATTTAGTGCAGGCAGCCCGCCACTGTATATCACATCATCGTTTTACTATGGTGCTAATAACGAAGTAAGCAGTGAGGTTGACTATGACTCGCATGGTAACGTTGATTCTTTAGCGTATAGCTGGGCAAATGGCGACCTTCTTAATTCAGGTGATCCCTTTGTGCCAGTAAGATATACCTACGATACGACTACTGCAGCACGCGATGGCGACTGGTTCCTGACACAACAAAAGCTTACCTATGGGGCACTTTACGCACCCACAAAACACATGATACGATCAGTAGGGGTGGGGCACAATGCACCGTTGTATTTTTTCTATACGATCAATGATTCTGCAAGGGTAGTTTCTTACAATACCTACATAGGCAGCAGTGTGCAGGTAACCACCTACCATTATACCTGCAAATAAGGACTATTTCTTTTTCATTTTCAGGAGGCTCCAGTCAGTTGCTTCTGCTTCTATGGTATTGGTAAGTGTGCCAAGGCCATCTATTTCCATTGCTACTACATCGCCTGCCTGTAGCCATTGCTCTTTGTAATTGGGGTCATTCAGCTTTCCGGTGCCATTCAGCTCCAGGAAGCAACCCGTGCCTACAGTGCCACTGCCTATTACATCGCCCGGCAGTATATCGGCCCCGTAAGCACAACGTTCTATTATCTCCGCAAAGGTCCAGTCCATGTCACCCATATTACCCTCACTTACCTGTATGCCATTTACAGAACAGGTCATCTTCAGGTTGTAGGTATTGCCAGTGTGGTTAGGCTTTGCGGGTATTTTATTAGCTTCCAGTTCATCAGGTGTTACCAGCATAGGGCCTATTACCGTACTGAAATCCTTTCCCTTTGCAGGCCCCAGGTTCAGCAGCATTTCTTCCATCTGCAAAGTGCGGGCGCTCATATCGTTCATGATCATGTAGCCGCCTATATATTGGTCAGCCTCTGCTGCTTTTATGTTGCGGCCTTTTTTGCAGATGACTATGGCTGCTTCTAGTTCAAAATCCAGCTTCTGAAAATGATCGGGCATGCAGGGTATAGGGCCGGGGCCTTGTACCGCATTATGATTGGTAAAGTAGAATATCGGGTACTGGTCAAACTCTGCTATCATATCCACTTTGCGATTGCGGCGTGCAGCAGCTACATGCTGGCGAAAAGCATAGCCATCGCGGCAGGAAGTTGGGTGGGTAACAGGCGCAAGTATGGCAACTGCCTTATAGGGCTGGCCACTGTTATTGGTACTTCCGCTTTTTATAACTGCATTTGCAGCGTGCATAGCATCTATGTGCTTATCCCAATTTTGCAACAAATCATTCATTGTACCCGGTAGGGTTGTGTCTGCCGCATTGGTATCATACAGCGTATCATTTACCAGGAATGCAAGTTGTTCGTTGCCTTGTTTGGAATAAGTAACCAGTTTCATTTATCAGATGGATTGAGGGTGCAAAAGTAATCATTGCACATGGTTACTCCATCTACAAGTTGTTTTTATCACGTGCAGCCATGAAAATGGAATAGATGAGCAGGATGGCACCGGCAATGATCCTGAACCCAGCAGGCATATGATATTTATCATAAAACTGCGGTCTTATAACTGAAGGATGCATAAGGGAATAGGAGCCTGAGGCTATAAGTATGATACCTAAAGTGCCTATTATGTATTTTTTGCTTTGTGCCCACATCTTATAAAAGTAAATTTTAGGTTTTGCTAAACCTAATGAAACGCTTTGCGGGCAGGCATTTCAGTGTATATTATTAATAGCGGAAAATTATTTTAAAAATATTTTTGGAAAATTGAAAATCCTGCCATTATCTTTGTACCAGTTCTTTAAAGTAATGCTTATCAAGAAAGGCAGAGGGTTATGGCCCTGTGAAGCCTTAGCAACCTCCCCGGCGAAAGCCGAGAGCTGGTGCTAATTCCATCCTGAAGGAAACAATTTCGGGACAGATAAGTCAGATGCAAAAGTTTGAAAAAGCACGCTCATGCGTTCTACATAACTGAAAGCTCCTCTGATTTTATCGGTGGAGCTTTTTTCATTTTGAAGAAGCCCGCCGATAGACCTCTTTTGATAAGTGTTGCCATGCGAACCACTAAACAAATTCGTAACCACAAAAAAATCAAAAGATATGAGCAACGCTACCAAACTGATCCACAGCATTCCGGTCGATCCCCTTACAGGTTCTATTTCAGTACCAATTTACCAGACCTCTACATTTGTTCAGGAAGCTCCTGGAGAGAACAAAGGATATGACTATGCGCGAAGTAACAATCCTACACGTGCTGTATTGGAAAAAATAATAGCTGACCTGGAAGGTGGCGCTACCGGTGCTGCATTTGCGAGTGGCCTTGCTGCTATTGATGCTGTGGTAAAGCTATTGCAGAGTGGCGATGAGATACTGGCAGTAGATGATATATACGGCGGTGCGTTCCGCCTGTTTACCCATATCTATGCAAAATTCGGCATCAAAATAAATTACGTGGATACAACTGATGTAGCCAATGTAATAGATGCACTGACACCACAAACAAAATTGATATGGCTGGAAACACCAACGAATCCTACTCTTAAAATAAGTGACATAGAATCGATAGCTAAAATAGCGCAACAGAATAAAATACTGCTTTGTGTGGACAGCACCTTTGCTTCGCCCGCATTGCAGCAGCCTATAGCGCTGGGTGCTGATATAGTAGTGCATAGCGCTACGAAGTACCTGGGTGGACATAGCGACCTGATAGCGGGCCTGGTAGTGTGTAAAACACAGGAATTGGGTGACCAGATAAAATTTATACAGAATGCCAGCGGCGCTATACTATCGCCTAATGATAGCTGGCTGGTGATACGTGGTATAGAAACCCTGCACCTGCGTGTGCAGCAGCATTGCCGCAATGCACAAGCAGTAGCTGAATTCCTTGTTGACCACCCGGCTATAGACAAGGTTTATTATCCCGGCCTGAAGGAACACCACAATCATCATATAGCGGCAAAGCAACAAAGCGGTTTTGGCGGTATCATTTCGTTTACACTTAAAGAAGATACGGAGCTGGCTGCTAAGAATGTAGTATGCGGTACCCAATACTTTAAACTGGCGGAGAGCCTGGGTGGAGTAAAAAGCCTACTGTGCCATCCTGCTACTATGACCCACAAATCAATACCTGCGCAAACGCGCCAGGCAGCCGGTGTAGCCGATAGCCTGATAAGACTGAGTGTAGGACTTGAAGATGTGCAAGACCTTATACAGGATATTGATATAGCACTAACAAAAACGTTACAGAAAAATAGAGTGGTAGCAGAAGCAAATGCTGCATAACTATCAACAAATAATTTAATACTGTTCAGCAAATAAAACTTTTAAGAAATGTCTATCAGAAATCAGCAAACCAAATTGAATATCGGCCTTTTCGGCTTTGGAGTGGTAGGCGAAAGCCTGTATAAAGTATTGCTTAATAATGCTTCGCTCAATGCACAGATCAAGAAAGTATGTATCAAGCACCCCGGCAAAAAACGCAATGCACCGCAGGAATTATTTACTACCGATGCGGATGCATTGCTACAGGATGAAAGCATAAATGTAATAGTGGAGCTAATAGATGATGCAGATGCAGCATACACTATTGTTACCACAGCGCTGAAAAGTAAGAAGGCAGTAGTAAGCGCTAATAAGCGAATGATAGCAGAGCACCTGGCAGAACTGCTGGACCTGCAGCAGCAATACAACTCACAATTCCTTTACGAGTCGGCATGTTGTGCCAGCATACCCGTGATCCGCAACCTGGAAGAGTACTATGATAACGACCTGCTGCAGGGTATAAGCGGCATTGTAAATGGCTCTACCAATTATATCCTTACCCGAATATCAGAAGATAACCTAACTTTTAATGATGCACTGGCGCTTGCGCAACAGGAAGGCTTTGCGGAGAGCGATCCGGCTTTGGATATAGAAGGTATAGATGCGGTAAATAAACTAACCATACTATTAACGCATGCATACGGAGTAGTTACCGATCCCCAGCTAATAGTACATGCAGGCATAACACGCATAGATGAGCAGGATGCAACCTACGCTAAAGAGAAAGGCTACGGAATAAAACTGGTAGCGCATGCCAAAAAGCTGGATGATGGAAATATAGCGGCCTTTGTACTGCCACAATTCCTGAATAAGAACAGCCAGCTATACAATGTAAAGAATGAATATAACGGGGTGATAATAGAAAGCGGACTGGCCGACAATCAATTCTTTTACGGCAAGGGTGCGGGTGGGTTTCCAACTGCATCGGCTGTGCTGAGCGACCTATCTGCCTTACGCTATGATTACCGGTATGAGTATAAGAAGCTACGCTACCAGCAGCCATCTGAGCTAACCAATGATTTTTACCTGCGGGTATATGTAAGCTTTGATGCATTGCTGCAGGTGCCGCACTCCATCTTTGAACGGATCGATGAGTGGAGCAGCAATAACAAGCGTTGTTCAGTAACGGGCGTCATCCATTTCTCGCGGCTGCTGAATAGTGACTGGTGGAAGAAGAAAGGAACGTCTCTGATATTGCTGCCTGATGCGTTTACTACTTATGAACCGCAAAGAGAAAAAATAGCCGACCTTGAGTTAGCACTGGCCTAATAGCGCTCGGCCATACCCAGGCCGAAAAGTGCATAATCATATATTGCCGGATCGTTGGGGTTTAAAATGCGCAGCTGCTCTGTAAGCAACTGCGCATTTTTCCAATCAGACTTTTCATTCTCTAATAGGCCCAGGCGATAAGCAACACGGGCTACATGCACATCGAGCGGGCAAATAAGTTGGCTGGGCCGTATCTTTTTCCAGATACCGAAGTCAACCCCGCTTTTATCTTTTCGTACCATCCAGCGCAGGTACATATTGATACGCTTGCAGGCCGATTTCCTTTCAGGCGTAGATATATGTTTTTTAGTACGTTCAGGATGCTCGATAGAAAAGAAGTAATTGTGAAAATGTACTAAAGCTGCTTCCACATCTTCCCCTATATACTTCCTGCCGGGCACAAACGCATCTTCTAGCGAGGCGTGCGTACTATAATGATATTGCAGAAAGGAGATAAAATATAGTAGATCTGTCGCATTGAAAGTCCTATGAGCAAAATGAACGAAGGGTTTCAGATCGGTATCCCGGTGGTGCAGAATGAAATCATAAGGCTTATTGTCCATCCACCCCATCAGCTTCCGGCAATTGTTGATGATGGTAGTGCGATTGCCCCATGCAAGCACCGCTGCAAAGAGACCCGATATTTCAATATCCTGCGTTGCTGAAAAAGCATGTGGTATCTGTACCGGATCTTTTTCTATAAAGGCAGGCTTATTATAAAATTCAACCTTCTCATCCAGTAGCTGTTTCAGTTTTCGTATTTCCATACCTATGTAAAATAGCAATAAAAAAAGAGCGCCGACCTGTAGGTCAGCGCTCTTTATATTTTTCAGCGGTAAATGACTATTCGTCGTCGCCTTCTTTTTCTTTTGATTTCTTATGCTTACCCCTTGATGCATCATCATCATCACCATCTTTATCCATATGGTGGTGCATACCGTGCATGTGATGACAGCTAAAGTTTGTCTGAATACCGAAGTTTACTGTTTTACCGAAGGTAAATGCAAATGTATTATTTGCATTTGCTGCACCGTCATATTTATCAGTAACGTAAGACAGACCACCTACACTAAAAGTAAGAGCTGCGCCGCAACCAATATTCATACCTACAGCAGGAGTAACGCCTATAAGGAAGCCTGTATGCTTGGTATCAGCAGGGTTATCGCCGGCTGTGTGGTACCCGCCCCTATAATTCGCGTCGCCTTGTGCAAACACGAAGAACAGGTCGTTAACAGGATGAGAATATCTTACAAAGATACCTGCTTCGTACATGTTAGTAGTGCTGCGGTCATTGCTGCCGTTTAATTTGGTATTAGGGTTTTGTGCCCATCCAAGATTTAGGCCTGCAGTCCAGTTAGTGTTGAACTGGTAACCGATGCCCAGGTTTACATTCCAGTCAAAATTATTATTCTTATCTGCGTCCGTATTATTTGTAATGCCTACGTTACCAAACCGTAACCAGGTACCTTGTTGCGCGTTAGCTGTAGCTATAGTACCTACCGCTAATATTGCTAATAAAATTTTTTTCATAAGAGTTATCTATATCAAAAAGTTAGAAAAAGTGGTTTAACCTGTAAGACTATTCGTCTCCGTCTTTTTCTTTAGTTTTTGTTTTGGTCTTTGTTTTTTTAGCTTTTGGTGCATCATCGTCATCATCGCTAGTATCCATGTGGCGTGTGTCGTCACCTGGCTGTGCGTGACCATGCATTTTGTGGCCCATTCCGCAACCGAAATTGCGTGAAATACCGATATTCATTGTCTTGCCGAAAGTAAATGCAAATGTACCATTGCTGTTAGGAGCCTGATCTACCTTGTATGAGGTATAACCTAAGCCGCCAAAAGAGAAATTCAGGGCGAACCATTTCGGTATGAAAATAGCTACTGCAGGAGTAACCATAGCATACAGGCCATTGTATTTGCTACCGGGAATCTCTGTGCTACCTAGTTCCTGATGACCGGCCTGGTAACCAAGGTCGAGCTGACCGTATACTGCAAATATGTTGTTCAGCATTTTAGTATAGCGAAGGAAGGCGCCTATATTATAATGGCTCGCCTTTAATCTATCAGCAGCACCATCTGCTTTTATCGATGAGTCAAGGCTATAATTTAATGACAAACCTGCTGTCCAATGATTATCGAACTGGTAGCCTACGCCCGGAGTAATATTCCAGCTTAAATAGTTTACTTTATTGGCATCAGTGTTTGATGTTACACCAACATTGCCATAAACAAGTATGGTGCCTTCTTGCGCGTTAGCAGCGGCTATACTGCCTACAGCCAGAATAGTAAGGAGCAGTTTTTTCATATAATCGTTTGAGTTTTATTTATTTGTTTACGTAAATATATAATCAATAATTAAAAAAGTCAATAACAAAAGTTGTATTAACCTATGCAGATTTAGCCTGGTTAAATTATTATTGCCAATTCGGGGACAAATAAAATAAACAAAAACTACTAATCAAAGCCTTTTGGAGAAAATCTTAGAAATTATTAATAAAAATATTTATGTGTTATTTGAACCAGGAGCTATACATCAGGTAGTTATTAGCTATCCTTTCTACCTCGCCGCTCATTAATTCAGGGCTTACGTCCTTTACCTTTTTCGCGGGCACACCTGCATATATGCTGCCCGCAGGTATTTGTGTGCCTTCCAAAACTACTGCGCCGGCCGCTATAATGCTGCCGGTACCTATGTAAGCGTTGTCCATTATTATGGCCCCCATACCTACCAGCACACTGTCTTCTATAGTGCACCCGTGTACTATAGCATTATGCCCTATAGATACATTGTTGCCTATTACTGTTTTTGTTTTCTGGTAGGTGCAGTGGATGCACGCGCCATCCTGCACGTTTACCCGGTTGCCCATGCGTATGCTGTTCACATCGCCCCGCACTACGGCATTGAACCATATACTGCACTCGCTGCCCATTTCCACATCGCCCACTACAGTGGCGTTAGGTGCTATGAAGCAATCCTGGGGTATAGCGGGTGAGACACCCTTTACAGGCAGTATTACTGGCATAAATAATGAGCAAGCATGGGGTTTGTAAAAATTACTTTTTAAACAGATTATACTTCAGTATGCATACTATGGCCCTGAGACCATCTTTCCAGCCTATCTTTTTACCTTCTTCATAGGTGCGGCCATAATAGGATATGCCTACTTCATATACCCTTACATTGGGGATACGGGACATCTTAGCCGTTATTTCGGGCTCAAAGCCAAAGCGCTTTTCCTCCAGCTTTATTGATTGTATCGTTTCCCGGCGAAAGACTTTGTAGCAGGTTTCCATATCGGTCAGGTTCAGGTTAGTGAACATGTTAGATAGCGTAGTAAGCCATTTATTGCCTATGCTGTGCCAGAAGAATAATATGCGGTGCGGCTTGCCGCCTATGAAGCGGGAACCATAAACAATATCTGCAAACCCATCAAGTATGGGTTTTAATAATATATTATACTCCTGGGGGTCGTACTCCAGGTCTGCATCCTGTATTATTACATAGTCGCCGGTGGCCTTTTGTATACCTGTATGCAATGCAGCGCCCTTGCCCTGGTTTACCTGATGCTTATAATAAGTAATGGGCAGATCAGGATTGGCTGCCTGGTAACCAAATACGGCAGCTTCGGTATCATCTTTAGAGCAGTCATTCACTATTATTACTTCTTTACCCATATCGTTGGCCAGCTTCACGGCTTTCACCTTATCCAGTATCAGGTGGATGGTGCGCGCTTCATTATACGCGGGTATCACGATAGATAATTTGCTCATTGGGTTGCAAAATACAGTATCGGGTTTAAGTATTAACCATCTATCCACAAATAAATACTACCCCTGTACAAAACCAGCAGGTTAGCTTAATTTTGCACGAAGCAATAAATAACTATGCAGGCTTACCTGGACCTTTTGCAGCATATACTGGATAATGGAACCGTAAAAAGTGACCGGACAGGTACCGGCACTCTGAGTTGTTTTGGCTACCAGATGCGTTTTGACCTGCAAAAGGGATTTCCGCTCGTAACTACTAAAAAGCTGCATGTAAAGTCGATCATTTATGAACTGTTATGGTTCCTGAAAGGGGAAACCAACATTGCCTATCTGAAAGAGCATGGGGTAAGCATATGGGATGAGTGGGCCGATGAAAAAGGTGACCTGGGACCCGTATATGGCCACCAATGGCGAAGCTGGACGGGTGCAGACGGGAAAATATACGACCAGATAAAAGAAGTACTGCACCAGATAAAAACAAACCCCGACAGCAGGCGGATGATAGTGAATGCGTGGAATGTAGCAGACCTACCCAAGATGGCCTTAAGCCCCTGCCATGCTCTGTTCCAGTTTTATGTGGCCGATGGCCGGCTTAGCTGCCAGCTTTACCAGCGCAGTGCAGATGTGTTCCTGGGTGTGCCGTTCAATATAGCTTCTTACGCACTACTCACCATGATGATGGCGCAGGTGTGTGGCTTGCAGCCGGGTGATTTCATACATACATTTGGCGATGTGCATTTATACAGCAATCATATAGAGCAGGCAAAGCTACAGCTTACCCGTACCCCGTACCCATTATCCACACTGGTTATAAACCCGGATGTGAAAGACCTGTTCGATTTTAAGTACGAGGATTTCAAACTCGAAAATTACCAGCACCACCCTGCAATAAAAGCGCCGGTAGCAGTATAGCCTAATTAGCTACTTTTGCAATGGATGATAGTATCTCTTATAGTTGCGGTTGCTGAGGATAATGCCATAGGCAGGAATAACCAATTGCCGTGGCACCTGCCCGAAGATCTTAAATTTTTTAAGCGCACCACGCTGGGCAAGCCGGTGATAATGGGCAGAAAAACTTACGAGTCGTTAGGCAAACCACTGCCCGGCAGGGTGAATATAGTACTGACACGGAATAATAATTATCAGTTACCAGATGGTGTAGTGCGCTGTAATGAACTCGAAGCATCCCTAACCAAACTGGAAGAAGAAAACACGGAAGAAACATTTATCATAGGCGGTGGTAAAATATTTGAAGAAGCCATAGGGTTGGCCGACAGGCTGTTTATAACAAGGGTTGCTACCACTGTGCCGGGTGCCGACGCTTTCTTTCCGCATATAGACCATACACAATGGAAGTTGCATCATGAAGAACCACATACTGCAGATGAAAAGCACCGGTATGCTTATACTTTCCAGGTGTACGAAAGAATAGCATTGTGATATTCTACTCTTTTTCTCAATACCTGAAATATAGGATAAAGGCTAAAACGCGCCATGGGGTACATTCTCCGTTTGTGTATGCTTTTATAGAGCAGGTTATTAAAAACAAAGGGCCATTAGCTTCGATTGCTCCTATTGATGATATTGGGCTAACGACACGGCAGCAAAAAATGATAGCCCGTATATGCGAATACGTGCAATGCAAGGAGGTGCTGTCTGTTGTTGATACTGGGCAACTTAATACGTGCAGCGGCCTTTTGATACCGGGGAACAAACCGGATGAGTGGGAGGAGATGTATAACAGTGCCGGTAACATAAATGAGCAGGCAGTGATTATAGTTACTGACATTCATAAAAGTGAACAACATAGCATCGCCTGGCGCAAATTATATAGCCGCACCAGTGTGCGGCTAAGTATAGATCTGTTTGATGTAGGTGTATTGCTCTATCGAAAAGAATTTAAAGAAAAGCAACACTTTATTTTGAAGTAGGCTGCTTCAGGTTTTCTTGCTCGTCTATCATGCCCTTCAGCTTGTCTATGGCATCTTTAGCGGCTTCATCTGCCTTCAGGGCCCATTCATTTATTTTTTCGCTCGCTTCCTTGGCAAACTCTTCCACATCTTCTTTGGCATCTGCTCTCAGGTCTTCTATCTTCTCTTTCGCCTCTGCTGTTACTTTTTTAGCTTTTTCCAGAAGCGAGGCTTCTTTATTGCCAGTGCCTGTATCCATAAAATCATCTTCATGGGTTGCAGTACTCCCCATAAAACTATCTACCATGCCGCTCATCATCGGCGGCAATTTAGATTTTATAAAGTCTTTTATAGTTGCTAGCGCCTGTACAGATTGTTCCTGTGTAAGGCCTGCCTTTGTCTTCAGTTCGTCTATAAGTTCTTGCATATTATCAGAGTGTATTGTAAAATCATGCCGCTTTTACATATTCCAGCTTGGAGTGCTCCAGCTGCTGGCGGGCGTAATCGAGGGTAAGGTGAAAGTGGCCATTATGGCTGGGGTCAGAGGGCAGGTCGAACATAGCATCGGTAAGTATCATTTCGCAGATGGCACGGAGACCGCGGCCCCCCAGCTTGTATTCTACCGCTTTAGAAACCATATACTCCAATGCCTCATCATCAACCTCCAGCTTTATGCCTTCGTATTCAAATAGCCTGTTGTATTGTTTTATCAATGCATTCTTTGGCTCGGTAAGTATGCGTTTCAGCGCAGGTGGGTCAAGGGGATTCAGGTAGGTTACGATAGGCAATCGCCCCAGCAATTCAGGTATCAAACCAAAAGTGCGCAGATCCTGGGCATTTACATATTGCAGCAGGTTGGCCCTGTCCAGGTCTTTTGCCGACTTGATAGCATTGTAGCCAATTGCAGATGTCTGCACCCTACGGGCTATCATCTTGTCCACCCCTTCAAAAGCGCCACCGCATATGAACAGGATATTCTGCGTGTTCACTTTCACCATCTTCTGCTCCGGGTGCTTGCGGCCACCCTGCGGGGGTACCAGCACTTCGGCGCCTTCCAGCAGTTTCAGCAATGCTTGCTGTACCCCTTCACCGCTCACATCGCGGGTTATGGAAGGATTATCGCTTTTGCGGCCTATTTTATCTATCTCATCTATATATACTATTCCCTTTTCGGCAGCTGCAATGTCAAAATTGCAACTTTGAAGCAGCCTTGATAAGATACTTTCTACATCTTCACCTACATAGCCGGCCTCGGTAAATACGGTAGCATCTACTATTGCAAACGGTACCTGCAACAGGCGGGCTATGGTCTTGGCCAGCAATGTTTTGCCTGTGCCGGTTTCGCCTACCATGATGATGTTCGATTTTTCGATCTCTACATCATCTACCCTGGGCATTGTAAGGCGCTTATAATGATTATATATGGCTACCGATAATATCTTTTTTGCATCGTCCTGGCCTATTACATATTGGTCCAGGAATTCCTTTACCTCACGGGGCTTGTATATCTTATGTTCTGTAAAGTTATCGGCAACGGGTTTCTTTTTTTCTTTGTCACCGGCAGTTTCCTGTAGCAGGTTGTGGGCATTTTCTATGCATTGGTCGCAAATATTACCACGTACACCTGTAAAAAGTATAGTTACGTCGCTTTCTGTCCTGTCGCAAAAGGAGCATTTTCTTTCTGTTTGTTTCGGCATTCCTGAATTTTAGCGTGTCTGCAAAGGTACGAAATCATTTTACCTAAAAGATTCCCGTGTGGGGAAAGGTTATCATCCCATTATACCCCTATCATTGTTATCAATCAGTATATAGCGTGATTTTTAAGTATTTTTGTTGAAAATAATACAGGATGTTGAAGACCGGCAATGCTATAGTGAGTATATATACGGAAATGACCCCTAACCCCGAAACCATGAAGTTTGTGGCAAACAAACTCCTGTATCCGGGCAAGAGCATTGATTTTCCTGAAGAGTCGAGTGCTGCTCCTTCGCCACTGGCAAAAGAATTATTTGCTTTCCCTTTTATAAGAAGTGTGTTTATAGCAAGCAATTTTGTTACACTGAGCAAAACACCGGACACTAACTGGGATGATGTGATACCCCCCGTGCGGGAATTTCTGAAGCAATACCTGGAAGAAGGAAAGGTGATCATTAATGAAGACCAGATTGTAGCTAAAAAAACCGACAATACAGTAAGCGCTGACGATACAGATGTAGTGAAAAGGATCAAAGAGCTACTGGAAAACTATGTAAAACCCGCTGTGGAAATGGATGGAGGCGCTATCAGCTTTAAAGGGTATGATGACGGAGTGGTAAAGTTAATGCTGCAAGGTTCATGCTCTGGTTGCCCATCTTCTATGATAACCCTTAAATCGGGCATAGAAGGGATGATGAAGCGCATGATACCGGAAGTAAAAGAAGTGGTAGCAGAAGCGGAATAAGTAAGTATAACAAAGCTGATTTTATAGCAACGGCAGCCCCTATGGCTGCCGTTTTTTATATAGTGTAGTGAATTAACTATATTTAGCCTCTTTGCACATAGAAAATGGAAAATAAAAATAATTATGTAGCCATAATGGCAGGTGGGATAGGCAGCCGCTTCTGGCCCGAAAGCCGTACCCAGTACCCTAAGCAATTTCTGGATCTTTTAGGCACAGGCAAGTCACTGATACAGTGGACCTATAACCGCTTCCTGAAGATATGCCCAAAGGAAAATATTTATTTTATTACGAATGAACAATATATAGGCGCGCTGAAGGCACAGATACCAGAGGTGAATGATGCCAATATTATTAGTGAGCCTTCGCGGAAAAACACTGCTCCATGCGCTGTGTACTTTGCGCACAAGCTAATGGCCATGAACCCTGATGCCAACATCATCATGTCGCCGGCAGATCACCTGATAATGGACGAGCATGCATTTGAGAATACAATGGCCGATGCATTGAATTTTGTATCAAAACATGATTCACTGCTGACAATGGGTATAAAGCCTACGCGGCCCGATACCGGTTACGGCTATATACAGTACGATACAGAAGAAGAGATAGATAAGGGCTTCAGGGTAAAGACATTTACGGAAAAGCCCTCTCTGGAGCTGGCCCGCACATTTCTGAAGAGTGGGGATTTCCTTTGGAACTCAGGTATATTCATCTGGAATGTACGCGCTATAATGGAGGCATCAGAAAAATTCCTGCCGGAAATGCACGAGGTATTCTTATCTGCTACAGAGGTGTACAATACAGCCGATGAGCATGATGTAATGAGCGAACTCTATGCCCAATGCACCAATATATCTATAGACTATGGTATCATGGAGAAGGCAAAGAATGTATTTGTAATACCTTCTTACTTTGGATGGTGCGACCTGGGTACATGGGAATCTGCCTATGAGAACTCTAATAAAGATTATCTGGGCAATTCTGTTTTTGGTGACAATGTAATGATCATAGATGCTACTGAGTGCATGGTAAAGGCCCCCGCTGAAAAGCTGGTAGTGCTGCAAGGGCTGGAAAAATTCATTGTCATAGATACGCCTGATGTGCTGCTTATTTGCGAGCGCAACAGGGAACAGCAGATAAAGGAGTATGTAGCAGAGGTGAAGCGTAACAAAGGCGATAAATTCCTATAGCATGCATTTACCTTCAAAGCATTCCGCTACGGGCACTACTATCTTTACCGTAATGAGTGCGCTGGCGCAGCAGTATAATGCCATCAACCTATCGCAGGGGTTCCCGGACTACCCGCTTGATGAAAAGCTGGCCGATCTGCTGCACGAAGCGGCATTGAAAGGGTTCAACCAGTACGCGCCTATGGCCGGATTACCTTTGCTCAGGCAGAGCGTGGCCGATGATCTCACGAAGCGATATGGGATCGCAATTAATGCAGATGAGGAGATCACTATAACCCCCGGCGCTACCTATGCTATCTATACTGCCTTCACCACAATATTGCAGCCGGGGGATGAGGTGATCATCCTGGAGCCTGCATATGACAGCTATATCCCCAATATAGAAATGAATGGCGCTATTGTAATACCGGTAGCACTCTCTTCGCCTGATTTTTCTGTAGACTGGAATAAGGTGAGGGATGCGGTAACGGCAAAGACCAAAGCCATCATTATAAATACGCCACACAACCCTACTGGCGCTATATGGCAACAGGAAGACTGGGATGCCCTTGCCGATATAGTGCGGGATAAGGATATCTATATCCTATCTGACGAGGTGTATGAACAACTGGTGTATGACGGGCAAAAGCATTGTTCAGTCCTCAACCATCCGGAACTCCGCAGCCGCAGTTTTGCGCTGTTTTCTTTTGGTAAAGTATTTCACAATACAGGATGGAAGATAGGTTACTGCGTAGCTCCCCCGGCACTTACAGCTGCCTTCCGTTGCATCCACCAGTTTATTTCCTTTACCGTTAATACTCCCGGCCAGTATGCACTGGCACACTATATAGCAAATAATGATGCGCCGCCCCTGCACCAGATGATGCAGCATAAACGGGATATGTTCCTGAACCTGCTGCGCGATACACCATTCACTATCTTCAAACCAGCCAGTGGCAGTTATTTCCAGACAGTTAGCTATGGCAACATCAGCGATATGCCTGATATGGAGTTTGCGCAATGGCTAACAAAGGAATATGGGGTTGCGACCATTCCCATAAGTGCATTTTACAGTAATAAAAAGGACGACAGGCTGATACGTTTCTGCTTTGCCAAAAAAGAAGATACGCTTACGGAAGCTGTAAAAAGGCTTTCACGCCTTTCAGTAACCAGGTAGGCGTGCTAATAGCATGTGCTGATTTTTCTGTAACTTAGGATAGGATCTTATGTTATGAGAAAGGCATTATTTTTGGCTTGCTTATTTGTAGGTGTGCTATTCTCCTCCTGCACCAAGCCTAAACAAACCGCTGATAAAAGGCATATCCTCACTTCGCATAAATGGCATTATTTTTCTTTTGGCGACGACGGGGCGTTCATACAATTAAATCATTGCGACAGTAACAGTTATCTTATTTTCGATGAAGGTGGCAATGGTGGCGGCGCAAATGATGATACATTCTGCAATCCTACAAAAGGGGTATTCAGTAGCTTTACCTACACCTACGCCCCGGATAGTAATGTGATACACGTTTACAATTTCGCCGGTCACGATTTTACATGGCTTGTCTTGCAACTGGACGAAACCACGCTGGAGGTACAATTCTTATTGCCTGCTCCTCCCCCACAGGCTGCACATATACTTGATTACATTTACAAGTCAGGCGCGCTTAAATAATTAATTTTACCCCTTCTAGGTTTTAGTATACTATATTACGCATTATAAAAAATCATTAAGGTATAGTTTTTTTGATGAGCTTATCTGTACATGCGTAAAGTCCTTAAAATACTCCTCTTCATTATAGGTGGCGTCCTTCTATTGGTTGCTGGGGTAGTAGTGTGGCTTAACACCAATTCAGGTAAAGGCTTCGTACGCGATCAGGCCCTTTCGTACCTCCGGAAAAAGCTTAAAACTGAGGTTTACATAGGGGAATTGGGTTATGGCCTCCCCAAATACATAGTGCTAAAAAACGTACTGTTCAAGGACCAGGCAAAAGATACCCTGCTGAATGTGCGCCTGCTGGAGGTGGATATAGACATGCTGAAGCTATTGCATAAGCAGGTAGATATAAAGCAAATAAAGCTGGAAGGGGTAAATGCCCACATATATCGCAATGCCCCGGATACTGCTTTTAATTTCTCTTACATCATTAATGCCTTTACAGGGCCTACGAAATCGCCCCAGCCTAAGAAAGCAAAAGATACCAGCACCCTTGTCATAGACCTTAACAGGCTGGTGCTGAATGATATACATGCAAAATTTGACGACCATACAGGCGGCACCCGGATGGCGCTTGACCTGCATCATTTGGATCTTAGCATGAAGAAAATGGATATGCGGCATATGCAGTTCCATATTAAGTCACTGGCGGTAGCCGGATTGAATACAGTAGTATTACAGGATACCTCTTATCTGCCGGTAAATACTAAAAACACAAAAGCATCTATTTTACAGTTGGTGGCGGATGATATAGATCTGCAGCAGGTAATATTCCATTATAACAGCAGCATCAGCAAATTCCTGATGGATGTATCCCTGGGTAAGCTTAAAACAAAAGCCAGAATTTTTGATCTGGCACATGAAAAAATAGATCTGGAGCAGCTGGCGCTATCGCAAAGTACCGTAAAGATTGTAATAGGCAAGCATTCTCCTGTGCCAGAAAAGGTAAAGTACATACTGGACACATTACCGCAGGCAAGCTGGAGGGTATTGGGCGCTGATGTACAATTTACAGGGGTTAATTTTGCCCTGGATAATGAAAACAAACCTCACCAGCCGATAGGGATGGACTATTCCCATCTTGATCTCAGGAATCTGAACCTGAATACACAGGATCTGTATTATACGGCAGACACTATATCAGGCAATGTAAAAAGCCTTACGGGTACAGACCAAAGCGGGCTCGACATTAAAGAATTACGTACCCGGTTTCTTTATTGCGGGCAGGGAGCTATACTCCGCGACTTGTATCTACGCACGCCTAATACCGTGCTGCAAAAATATATAGAAGTACGCTATCCGTCGCTTGATGCGCTAAAAAAACGTGTACAGACATTGCAGCTCAATCTGGATATCAGCAACAGCATAGTAGGGGTGAAGGATATAATTGAGTTTGCGCCTATGCTGTATAAGCAGGAATTATTCCGGCGTAACAGAAATGCACATTTCCAGCTAGCGGCAACTATCAAGGGGAACCTGGATGCCCTTAATATAAAAAATCTATACATTTCTGGTTTTGGCAGTACGGAGATACAACTGAATGGACGGCTCAGTGGTTTGCCCGATGCTAAGGCCATCAGTTATAATTTGAACATAGCCCGGTTCCGTTCTTCTTCTAATGATATTGCGCCCATACTGCCTGCATCTGTTACAAAGCAGATCCGTATCCCAGCAAGGTTTTCCGTAGCAGGCCAGATAGCAGGCAACTTAAAAGATTATAAAACCAACCTGGCCATTACTTCAACTGATGGCAATGCGTTCCTGATGGGATCCATCCTTACCTCGCCGGGCAAGGGCAGGGAGCGGTATGATATGGCTGTGCGAACAGACCGCCTTAACCTCGGTAGGATATTGAGGAAAGATTCCCTGATGGGTGCGGTAACCGCAAGGGTAAACGTAAAGGGCCAGAGCTTTGATGTGAAAAAAATGAATGCAGTGCTGAATGGCACTATAGCTGCAGCCAGCATAAAAGGCTATACTTACAAGCAGGTAAAGTTTAATGGTAAAGTGGTTGCCGGTATAGGCGACCTTACACTCAACTCGGCCGATAACAATGCCAGGTTGGACCTGGATGCGCATGCAGATATGACGGGCAGGTATATAGCACTGAAGGCATTGCTGAAAGTAGATAGCATGAACTTCCAGGCCTTAAAGCTGTATAAATCAGACCTGCGGATACATGGTATCATGAATATAGATTTTCCGGTACTTAATCCTGATTACCCACAGGGTACTTTTATATGGAATGACCCGGTGATAGTGATGGATGGTAAAAGATACCTGCCTGATAGCATGTACATATCCTCTAAGCCGAGTGTGGATAATTCTCAGAATATACTGGTGCACATGGATGTACTGCAGGCTACCGTTACTGGCCATACACCCTTAACTAAAATTGGCGATATTATTACAGAGCATATCAACCGGCATTATTCATTTGCACCGCGCGATAGTACAAGCAATGGAGTGCTAAAGGCTAAGAGCAAGGTAGCCCGTATGTTATTGACAAAAGACACCACAAAGATCACCGGCTTGCCTGCTAACTACGATCTTAAGGTATCAGCACATATTGAAGACAGGCCTTTGCTGCATGTAATCCTGCCCGGAATTGTATCAATGGATACAGTGCATGTGGAAGGATTGCTTGATCCAAATACATTATACCTGAATGTGGATGTGCCGCAAATGATTTATGGCAGTAACACGATCGATAATGCTAAAGTGCGGGTCAATGGGGCAGACTCTGCATTTACATACGCGGTAACAGTAGATCATTATTCGGCAAGCAAGATGCAATTCTGGTATGGCAAGATAAATGGCAACCTGGATAAGAACAAAATAACAGCTAATGTAAGCCTCTCCGACTCTGCAAAGAAAGAACGGTTTGCCCTGGCTGCGTCGCTGCTGCAGGATAGGGATACACAGATAATACAATTACAACCCGGTTTAAAACTGAACTATCAGACCTGGCAGGTGGCGGAGCCAAACAGAATAGTGCTGGCCACGCAGGGAATGTATGTGGAGAATTTCCGTATCAGCAGCGGTAACCAGTTTATTAGTGCCAATAGCGCGCAACCACGCCCTAATACACCCCTAAGGGTAGATATCAGTAACCTGGTGATCGCTAACATTGCAGATATAATTAGTAAAGACACCACATTGGTGAATGGTATACTGGGTGGTAATATAATACTGGAAAAAACAGTGCCTACTGCTGCACTCACCAGCTCATTGACCATACAGAACCTCTCGGTTATGGGAGATACCGTTGGCGACCTGAAACTGGAAATAAATCACGAGAAGGAAAACGATCTCACCGCAAAAATGAATATCACCGGCAGGGGCAATGACGTATCACTGGCGGGTAATTATTATCTGCAACCGGTGAATGGGAATGATTTCAATTTCGATCTGAATATGAATCCCCTGGCGCTGAAAGCATTTGAAGGCTTTGCCATGGGCCAGATCAGGAATAGCAGCGGCTACCTGAGAGGCGATCTTAAAATTACCGGTACTACTTCCGCTCCGCAGATAAATGGTATGCTGACAACAGACCAGTTGGCTACTACTATAAGTTCGCTGAATGCCTATTTTAAAATGCCTTCAGAAAAATTGCAGTTTAGTTCTAAAGGGATACAATTTGATAATTTCCATTTGTATGACAGCGCAGGGAATGATGCCGTGCTGACAGGCTATGTAAATACATCAAATCTGAAAAACATATCGCTGGATATGCAGGTGAACGCAAATAACTGGCGTGCTTTACACTCCACAGCCGGCGATAATAAGGTTTTCTACGGCGATGTCCTGCTCACAACTGATATGCATATAAAAGGCACACCTTCATCCCCTGTGGTAGACGGAAGCCTTAATATATTAAAGGGTACTAAACTAACTGTGGTGATGCCTGAAACTGTACCTGAACTGGAAAGCAGTAAGGGCATTGTAGAGTTTTTCAGCATGCGCGATACAGGCAGGTACAATGTGTTTAAGACAGTAAAGCATAAGGATGCTCCTAAGTTGAAGCTTGGTTTAGGGTCGGAGATCAACGTAAATATGAGTGTGGATAAAAGCGCCGAGTTAACCATTGTGCTAGACAAGTCAACTGGCGACTTTGTAAATGTGCGCGGTGATGCTGCGCTCAATGCAGCTGTAACGCCCGATGGTACATTGGGCCTTACCGGCACCTATCAGCTGCACGAAGGCACTTACCAGCTAAACTATAATTTTATAAAACGTAAGTTTGTAATACAGGATGGAAGCAGCATCACTTTTTCGGGTGATCCTAAAGATTCGCGTGCGGATATAACTGCTGTTTACCTCGCAAATGTTGCACCCTATGACCTGGTGCAAAAACAAGTAACCGATCCGGCGCAGCTGAATTTTTACAAAGAACGATTGCCATTCAATGTAGAACTGCACATCCGCGGGCCTATACTTACACCTAGCCTTACGTTTAATATCTCCCTGCCCGACAACCAGGTTTATCCGATCTCTTATGATGCGCTGGAACTGGTGCGGGGTAAACTAAACCAGGTGCGCCAGGATACCACAGAATTAAATAAGC
This sequence comes from Taibaiella sp., assembly GCA_013815385.1. Taxonomy (GTDB): domain Bacteria; phylum Bacteroidota; class Bacteroidia; order Chitinophagales; family Chitinophagaceae; genus JACDGL01. The sequence continues at coordinate 49,512 of JACDGL010000012.1, forward strand.
AAGTCTTTGCCCTGCTTATCCTCAACCACTTTGTATCCGATGATCCGTTCTCGTCAGGTGCAGCAAGCAGTGCAACTTTTATTGCCAAGCAAAGTGTGAGCAGATTTATTGGCGAGCAGCTTAACCAGTTTGCAAGCAACCTTGTAAAGGGTGTAGACCTGGCCGTAGATCTTGCTTCATCCGAAGATTATACGACCGGTTCCTACAGAGAGCGTACCGATCTTAATCTTGCCGCCTCCAAGCGCCTGCTGAATGACCGGTTAAAGGTGACCATTGGTAATGATTTTGAGTTATCGGGGCCGCAAACAACACATGGCAGCCAGAATAGCCTTATACCCAGTAACCTTGCTGCCGATTACCTGCTTACCGCAGATGGCCGCTATACAATGAGGGCCTACCGGAAGAATTATGATGAGGGCGTGCTGGAAGGATATGTAACGGAAACCGGGCTCAATTTTATTGTTAGTCTCGACTACAATAAATTCAGCAACATATTTAAGAAAACAAAAAAAACGAATAGTCAGGCGGCTGTAAACACAAGCCAGAAAAACGCTAAATGATAAGGAAAGCCGTTACATATATCTTGTTAGTGGGTGCAGTGCTAATGGCATCGTGCAGTAATACAAAGCATTTACCTGCAGGTGATAGTTTATTTACCGGGGGCAAAATAAATTTAAAAGATAAAACGGTTGGTAAGCGTACACGAAAAGTACTGGTAGAAGATATGGAAAACGCCGTGAGGCCGAGGCCAAACTCATCATTCCTTGGCATTCCTTTTAAATTGACGCTGTATAATCTGGGGGGCAGTACTACAAAAAAGAAAGGGGTAAAGGCTTGGTTCCACAAAATAGGTGAGCCACCGGTGCTGGGCAGTAAAGTAGATATGGCCTTTAACAAGGCTGTTCTCGAGAATATGCTGCAGAACCGCGGATTTTTTTATCCTTCTGTAAAACCCACATTAGTAGTAAAGCACAAAAGAAGCAAGGCAGTATTTGATGTAACAACCGGCCCGCAATACACAATCAGGAAAGTCTTTTTTGAGCGGGATTCCAGCAATGTATCGAAAGAAATTTTTAATAGCAAAGATCATACATTGCTCGATTCAGGGCAATCGTATAACCTGACATTGGTTAAAGCAGAGCGCGACCGTATTGATAAGTTTCTGAAAGAAGAGGGGTACTATTCTTTTAAAAGTGATTATATACTTGTGCGCGCAGACACAGGCGTTGGTAACCATCAGGTAGATCTGTATGTAAACCTGAAATTTGATGAGATGCCCCAGGAAGGGTATACTGCCTATACGATCGATAATGTGTATGTATATCCAAATTACAGGCTGGATGGTGCTGCCGAAGATACCAGTAAGGAAGTAGCTGTAGAGTATAAAACGTATAAGATCGTAGACCCGGAACATAAATTCAATCCTAGAATATTCCCTGAGAATCTGGAATTTGCCAAAGGCGATATTTATAATCGGACTGATCAGAACGTCTCTTTAAGCAGGCTTATAAATCTGGGTGTGTTCAAATATGTAAAGAATAGTTTTCGCGAATCTCCGGTCTCAGATACAATGCTTGATGTGTATTATTTTCTTACGCCTTTCCCGAAATATTCAATACGCTTTGTAGTGGGCGGGCTTACACAAAATGATAATCGTGCGGGTTCGCAGGTAAGTGTTAGCTGGTTAGATAAAAATACTTTCAAAGGTGCAGAGCTTTTACAATTTAAGGTCAATGGTGGTTTCGAAGCGCAGTATAGCGGGGCAGTAAGCCGCCCTAATATTTACAACTTTGGCGCAGAAGCTGATCTATCGTTCCCACGTTTCGAAGTGCCGTTTTTTAACATTGGGTCTTATAGCTCCTATACACCTAAGACGATTCTTAAAGCGCTATATAATTATGAATTCCAATCAAACCTCCTACGGATCACCTCCTATACTGCTGCTTATGGGTATGACTGGAAAGAAAGCAGCCGGAAAGAACACCAGCTATATCCTTTCAATCTTACCTATGTAAAAACAGATACCCTCGGCGATCCTTCAAGACTCAGTTTGCTGTATGGTAATCTTGTGTTTAATGGTATTATCCTCGGCCCTACATACGAATTCACCTATAACTCACAGTCAGGCCCGTTAAAGACCAATAATTTTTATTTCGATGGGTTAATAGACTTTTCAGGAAATATACTGGGTATAGCGCAGAAAGCTGATTACAGATCCAACCCGCAATCGCTCTTCGGCGCGCAATATGCGCAGTATATGAAGATACAATCCGATTTCAGGTATTATCTTAAGCTGACATCCGCTACTACACTGGCTTCCCGTTTGTTTACGGGGGTTGGCCATCCATATGGTAATTCTTTCCAGTTACCCAACATCAAGCAATATTTCAGCGGGGGCAATAGTAGTTTGCGTGGGTTCCCTTCCCGATTGGTAGGGCCGGGCACATTCAATGAGTCTAATACCTCAGGCACCAATCATTATATTGAAACATTGGGCGATATGAAGCTTGAATTCAGTACGGAGGTGCGTACCAATATTTATAAATTCATAAACGGGGCTATATTTTATGATGCCGGTAATATCTGGCTATATAATGATAACCCATTGTTCCCCGGAGGTAAGTTTACAAGCAATTTTTATAAGGAGCTGGCGGTAGATATAGGCGCCGGTTTGCGTTTCGATTTTAAAATACTGATCCTCCGCCTGGATCTTGGTATTCCTATCCGTGAGCCTTGGCTACCTGAAAATAATCGCTGGGTCATCAATCAGATCAATTTTGGCAGCTCTTCATGGCGTAAGCAGAATATGATACTTAATATAGCCATAGGCTACCCATTCTAATACAGCCCAGCCTGCCCACAAACAAGTACTGTATTAATATTTCACCAATCAGCATAACTTAGCGCCATGGATTTTAAGATACTTCAGAAACAACAGGCAAAACACCAGGTATATATCATTGACAATGCAAAGGCGCTGGAACAGTTAAAGATACTTACCCAGCAGGAAAGCGCTTTTATCAGCGATGCTATCAAAAAGGAACAGTCTTTCACTACCATAAATAAGTACGACCGCTTTTTGTTTTTTTATACCGTAAAAGCGAAAAAGACCACGTGGCAAACAAGTGAAATGCTGCGTAAGGCAGGTGCCGAAATGCAGCTGTTACTTAACAAGCAGAAGATACAGGAGGTTACCATAACAAATACATCAGGGGTGGAGGGTGCTGCATATAACCTGGCAGAGGGTATAGCACTGGCTAACTACCAGTTCTTGAAATACCGTACTGAAAATAAAAAGCTGGAGAATACATTACGCACTATTTCCTTCACAAAGGACTCCGTTACACTAAAGGAGGTAACGCAGCTAAGGGTTGTTACGGAGGCTATATATACTGCCCGTACTATGGTCAATGAACCATTGAGCCATCTTTCTGCCACACAGCTTGCTAAAGAAATAGCAGATATAGGAAAGCTGGCAGGTTTTAAAGTTACCACACTTGGTAAGGCACAGTTAGAAAAGGAAAAGATGGGTGGGCTGCTTGCAGTAAACAGGGGCAGTATAGACCCGCCAACGTTTTCTGTGATGGAGTACAAGCCACGTAAATCATTAAATAAAACGCCTATTGTGCTGGTAGGCAAGGGGGTGGTGTACGATACCGGGGGCCTCTCTTTAAAACCTACGCCAAACTCTATGGACCGCATGAAAAGCGACATGGGTGGCGCAGCGTTGGTTACAGGAACTATGTATGCAGTAGCGCAACTACAGTTACCCTTACACATTATAGCCCTTGTGCCGGCTACAGATAACCGCCCCGGAGAAAATGCCTATGTGCCCGGCGATGTAATAAGAATGTACAGCGGGGCAACGGTTGAAGTATTGAATACCGATGCTGAAGGCAGGTTGCTGCTTGGCGACGCGCTGCATTGGGCTAAACGATACAAGCCCGAACTGGTGCTGGACTTCGCTACACTAACAGGTGCTGCTTCGGTAGCCATAGGCGAGAATGGCATAGTATGCATGGGTACAGCAGGCGATGATACAAAGGCATCCTTCCGCGATAGCGGTTTCCGCCAGTACGAGCGTTTAGTGGAGTACCCGTTGTGGGATGAGTACGGCGAAATGATAAAATCAGAAATAGCTGATCTGAAAAATGTGGGTGGCCCTTCGGGCGGTGCTATTACAGCCGGCAAGTTCCTGGAGCATTTTACTGACTATCCCTGGATGCACTTTGATATAGCAGGCGTATCCTTTGCCACAGGCCGTAAAGGGTATATACCTTTTGGCGGTACAGCATACGGATTACGAATGCTGCTCGATTTCCTGATGCATTATGGCAAAGCCTGATTACTTTTGATCCTAATTTAGAAACGAACATGCTAGTGAATAAAGAACGCCCCGTTATAGGTATTACTACCGGAGACCTGAACGGCATAGGGCTGGAGCTGATAATAAAAACATTTTCTGATAGCAGGATGCTAGATCTATGTACACCGGTTGTTTTCGCTTCCAACAAGGTGATCAACTATTACCGGCGTTTAACCCCCGACCATCCGCTCAATTTTTCCAGCACTAAAGATCTCAAACAGCTCAATCCAAAGCAGGTAAATATTTTTAATTGCTGGGATGAGGAAGTGCCATTAGCGCCCGGCACGCTAACGGATGCTGCTGGCAAGTATGCTATACGCTCCCTGATGGTGGCAGCCCAGTGCCTAAAGGATGGTGAGCTGGATGCATTGGTTACGGCGCCTTTCCATAAAGGGAATACCCAGCTAAATGATTTCCCCTATACAGGCCATACACCATTTCTAAAAGAAAAATTCGGCGCTAAGGATGTATTGATGCTGCTCTATAGCCACAACCTGCGCGTTGCATTGGTAACCGAGCATATACCGGTTTCTAAAGTTGCTGCTGCCATTACAAAAGAATTGGTGCAGTCTAAGCTTAATATTCTTCGGGAAACATTAATTAAAGATTTTGGAATTGATAAGCCTAAGATCGCAGTACTGGGCCTTAATCCGCATGCCGGGGATGAGGGGCAGATAGGTAATGAGGAGCAGACCATATTGAAACCATTGATAGAAAATAGCCAGCGCCTCGGCCAGTTGGTGTTCGGGCCCTATAGTGCAGATGCGTTTTTTGCGCGTGGCAGCTATACGCAGTTCGATGCGGTATTGGCTATGTATCACGATCAGGGCCTTGTAGCATTTAAAACCCTGGCGCAGGGCGAAGGGGTTAACTATACCGCAGGCCTGCCGGTGATACGTACTTCTCCGGATCATGGTACTGCTTTCGATATAGCCGGAAAGAATATAGCTGACCCATCTTCGTTCCGCGAGGCAGTCTACCAGGCGCTCGATCTGTTGAACCAGCGCAATATATATGCAGAGAATACGGCCAATCCATTACGCCGTGGTAAGATAGAAAAGGAAAAGGAAGACAGTACCGAAAAAACAGAGAGTTAGCTATAATAAATTTACCTTAAATAATAGTAGTAAAACTGCGCGACTATGTGCAGTTTTATTATTTTTGCGCGACAGCCAGGCGTAATTTCTAATTTTCTTAATATATGGATCTATGAAACGCGACGGCGAAAAGCAAAGTTTGTGGCAGCATGGTATAGTCGACTATACTCCTGTTAATAAGGCTACTGATGAAGTATATGACGTACTTATAGTAGGCGGGGGTATCACAGGTATCACTACAGCATTATTACTCCAGTCCGAAGGCAAAAGATGTATTCTTGCAGAAGCGCAGAATCTTGGTTTCGGCACTACCGGAGGTACTACCGCGCATATCAATACAATGCTCGATACCACTTATGCGGAGATAGAAAAGAATTTTGGTGAAGATGGTGCAAAGCTGGTTTATCGGGGCGCCCGGGAGGCAATGGACCTTATAGAGGGATTGAATGACCGGTACCGGATAGATTGCGATTTTGTTTATCGTACCGCATATTTATACGCAGATACCCACAAAGAAAACGAAGAGCTCGAGAAAATATTGAATGCATCCGAAAAAGCAGGCTGCGTCAGCTCATGGGCCTCAGGCATCCCGGTACCCATCCCTTTCACTAAGGCGGTGCGTTTTGAATTTCAGGCGCAGTTCCACCCAATAAAGTATATACATGGCCTTGCTAAAGCGTATGAAGCCCAGGGGGGCATCATCAGGCAGCAATGCGCCGTTACCGGTATTAAGAGCAACGATGATGGGGTAGTTGCCGATACCTCAGCAGGCGCCATTCGTGCAAAGCAGGCGGTCTATGCCACACACATACCTCCGGGTATCAATATTCTTCACTTTCGCAATGCTCCTTACCGCAGCTACGCAGCAGCCTTTACTTTAAAAAATGGGGTGTATCCTGATGGGCTGGCGTACGATATGAAAGACCCTTATCATTACTTCCGCACCCATGTTATAGATGGGCAGCAATATGTAATTGGTGGTGGCTTCGATCATAAAACCGGTCACAACGAAAACACAGAGTATGTATTTACAGAACTGGAAGCTTATCTGCGTAAATACTTTGATATAGATACCGTTGCTTATAAATGGTCATCACAATACTATATTCCGGCAGATGGGCTTCCTTACATAGGCCTTATGCCGGGCGAGGATAAAATATATGTCGCTACCGGTTTTGGGGGCAATGGAATGACGCTTGGCAGCCTTGCCGCCAAGGTGCTTTGCGGTCTGCTGGTAAATAGGGAAACACCGTATGCTGATATTTTCAGCCCTACGCGCATCAAGCCAGTTGCCGGCTTTGCCAATTTTGTAAAAGAAAATGCAGATGTAGTGAGTGCCTTCATCAGCCGGCGTTTTAGCTACGAAAAGATCGCTGCGCTTGTAGAGCTGGCTCCCGGCGATGCTACCATTGCTGAATGGGAAGGTAAAAAGGTGGCGCTTTATAAGGACGACAATGGCCGCGTACATGCACTAGACCCAGTTTGCCCGCACGCAGGATGTGTAGTAGCCTGGAACAATGCAGAAAAAAGCTGGGATTGCCCCTGCCACGGTGGACGGTACAGCGCTGATGGCGCTTTGCTCACAGGGCCTGCCCGCAAAGGGCTTGAAAGGATAGTGCTGGAAGATTAGCAGCAGGGTACTATTCATATAGATTATCTCCCTATAAACAAATTGTGAACGCCTCTCTCAGGGGGCGTTTTAGCGTTCACCCAATTTCCTATCTTTGGCAGATGTTGACTTTTGAAAGGTTTACGCTGGAGAATGGACTAAGGGTGCTGGTACACCAGGATACTGCTACCCCTATGGTGGCAATGAATATACTGTACGATGTAGGGGCACGTGATGAGGATCCCGGTCGTACCGGATTTGCTCACTTATTTGAGCACCTGATGTTTGGCGGGTCTGTGAATATCCCTACTTATGATGAGCCCCTGCAGATGGCAGGAGGGGAAAATAACGCCTATACTACCAACGATATTACCAACTACTACATACAGTTGCCCCTGCAGAATATGGAAACAGCCTTCTGGCTGGAGAGTGACCGTATGTTGTCGCTGGCTTTTAGCGACAAGAGCCTGGATGTGCAGCGAAAAGTAGTGAGCGAGGAATTTAAGGAACATTATCTTAATAAGCCTTATGGCGATGTGTGGCATCACCTGCGCCTGCTTGCTTACAAACAGCATCCTTATCAATGGATGACCATTGGCATGAACCTGAAGCATATTGAAGATGCAAATCTGGAGGATGTAAAGGCATTCTTCTTTAAGCATTACCGCCCGGTAAATGCAGTAATGTGCGTGGCTGGTAATGTAACAGTGGCGCAAGTGAAAGAACTTGCCGAAAAATGGTTTGCGCCTATTCCGGAAGGAGAGAAATATGTGCGCAGCCTTCCCATAGAACCGGCGCAGCAGGATGCACGCATGGAAACAGTGTATGCAGATGTGCCGCTGGATGCATTGTATAAAGTATGGCATATGGTGGGCAGGTTATCACCGACCTATTATGCTTCTGATCTTATAACTGAAGTATTGGGAAATGGGTACGCTTCGCGGTTATACCAGCGCCTTGTAAAGGAAAGGGAAATTTTCAGTAATATCAGCTGCTACCACATGGGTAGCTTAGACCCTGGCCTGCTGGTGGTAGAGGGCAAGGTACGCGAAGGCAAAACACTGGAAGAAGCAAATGAGGCAGTAGAGAACGAGATAAGCTTATTTGTTGCAGAAGGGATAACGGATATAGAATTGCAGAAGGCAGTGAATAAGATAGAGGCCATGATCGCATTCGAGGATATGAGTCTTTTATCAAGGGCTAACAACCTGGCATTTTATGAACTGCTGGGCGATGCAGAATGGATAAATAAAGAGTGGGAAAAGTATAAGGAAGTTACCACTGCTTCGATCAAAGAAACTGCGGCAGCTATTTTTAAACCGCAGAATTGCAGCACTCTTTTTTACAGAAAAAAAATATAACTGATACATGCTTTTCGAAGGCCGATTTACTGAAGGCAAAAATGCTTTTGATAACCGCATTACACAACTGTTTGGTATCAGTTATCCCGTTATACAGGCGGGTATGATATGGGCGTCGGGTTGGCGGTTAGCATCGGCAGTAAGCAATGCAGGCGGGCTGGGCCTTATTGGCGCAGGCAGCATGTACCCCCAGGTATTGCGGGAGCATATACAGAAATGTAAAAAAGCCACCGATAGGCCATTTGGCGTTAATCTGCCCTTGTTATACCCCGATATAGGCCAGCATGTAGCGGTGATACTGGAAGAAAAAGTACCGGTTGTATTTACCTCTGCCGGCAATCCAAAAAGCTGGACATCAAAATTCAAAGAACACGGTATCAAAGTAGTGCATGTAGTATCTAGCGCGCGGTTTGCAAAGAAGAGCCAGGATGCGGGGGTAGATGCCGTGGTAGCAGAAGGCTTTGAGGCCGGTGGGCACAATGGCCGTGAAGAAACAACCACACTTTGTTTAATACCCGCTGTGCGCGATGCGGTCACCATTCCGCTTATAGCGGCTGGCGGTATAGCAACCGGGCGTGCTATGATGGCCATGATGGCACTTGGTGCAGAGGGCGTGCAGATAGGCAGCCGGTTTGTATGCAGCCATGAAGCATCAAGCCACATTGCATTTAAGGAAGCGGTGATCAATGCAACGGAGGGCGATACTATAGTTACTATGAAACAGCTTACCCCTGTACGTCTTATTAAAAACGAATTTTACAAGCAGGTGCAGGAAGCAGAAAGCAAATGTGTCTCAACAGAGGAACTGCAAAATCTGCTGGGCCGCGCCCGCGCAAAGCAAGGCATGTTTGAAGGTGATCTGAATGAAGGCGAGCTGGAAATAGGTCAGGTAAGCGGAATGATAAAAGAAATAAAACCCGCAGGAGAAATTGTAAAGGAAATATGGATGAGTTTACTGTCGTTGCGCAAATGCCATTTGCGTACTAAGTACCAGCCGTATCGTTTTGTTCCATTCACGTTGTTTTCCTGAGTTAGTAGAGTTGCCTGTTTCGCTATCATACTGCTGCTGCATCGCGTGGTGGCTAGCTATTATCGCGTCATATACATTTTGGATATCCACATCCCGGTTGGTAGTATCCTGCCTGAATTTGTACAATTCTGATTCCAGCTTTAATGCGTAGATCTCGGTAATAATAAAATGTCCCAACTCATGCTTTAGCGTATAGGAAAGGTTTTCTATTAATTCTTTTTTCAGCCAGGACTCGTGCCGGTAAAAAACGGCCTCTGCCTTAAACCCAGCGAATTTCCCTGCATTATAAAGAAGATAATAGTTAATGCCGGTAGTGCTAATAGCCACATGCGGAGAAGCCCTGTCTGGCACCCCCTTGAAGTCGCTTGCATGGAACACATACCCCTCGCGCCACTGTATTGTATCTATAGATGGGTCAATGCCGCTGTAATGGCTTGCGGATTGGAAAGACATACTGCAAAGGCCAAAAAATAAAAGAATGGCTAAAGCGAATGTTCTTACCATGATCCCAATTTACTTTTTTAATCCAGCAGTGGTGTATTGTTTTCCTCTACCAGGTTCAGGTCTACATGCTCCATGCCTGCTATCCCTTCTATAGAGCCTTTTATATGCGATGCGTTCAGTAGTACGCTGTCCATCTGCTTTTCACGCGCTTTCCACATTTTTTCCATCTGGTCTCGCTCCCGCTGTATCGACATTCGTATCGCCATAAACCCTTCCCGTATGGCCTTCCACTGGCCGGAAAATTCGTGGCTCGTTAAGTAGTTATAAAGCAAGGTCATTTTATCGCCTTTATTCTCCTGGTTCTTAGTTACCACATGTACCTTTAGTATCAGGTCGCGCAGTACGCTGGCCAGTGCTTTTACTTCGCTGAATGTGCAGATCCATACGCCATCTTTTTCGCCAAAGCATTCCATTTCTTTAGGCATGGCCTGTGTTACCAGTACGGCTACATCGGCGCCCTGGCTCAGCATATCTGCCTTTAGCTTATCCACCCATTCCTTACTAAAGGCATTGGTGCGCTTACTTTCATAGATGATCTTTCCACACTCCTGCCCGAAATTGTTCCGTACGGTCTGTATGGAATCTGCCCCACGCACCCCTTTACCCACTTCACTTATCAGGTCAAATGGAAAGGCGTTGCGGAGCAGTGCTTCCAGCGCCAGTTCCTGTACCTCGCCCTGTAGCTGCATAGATCCCTGCTCAGCCTTGCGCTTCATTTCTTCTGCCAGTTTGCGCTGGTCTTCCAGTTGCTTCTCCAGTTGTTTTAGCTGCATTTCATGCTGCTGGTCTTTCAGCTTGTTGCGCTCGTCTTCTTCTTTGCGTATCTGCTCGCCTAGCTTATTGCGTTCCTCCAGCAGCATCTGCTGTAGCTTCAGGTCCAGCTCATTTTCTTTACTTATAAGGTCTTGCTGTTTTTTTATGAATTCCAGTTCCTTTTCTCGTGCCAGCTTCAGCTTGCTTTCATTCTCTAAATTGTTTTGTTGCAGCGCTTTCAGTTGCACCTCATAGTTATCCTGCACCTGCTTGCGTATATGTAGTTCACTCTCTGCCAGCGCCTTTCTAGCTTCTTCTTCTTTTTTGCGTTGCCAGTCCACCATTTGTACACGCAGTTGCTTTTCCAGCTCATCCCGTATAGCATCCGATGGCTGGAATTCGGTAGAACAATTAGGACATATAATAGTAGTACTCATACACTTCAGTATCTCGGAAAAATACAAATATCGCACTTATGAGGTTCTGTAACTCCTGATTATTTTTGTACTTTTCGGCCCATGTGCATAAGGTTTTTACTTACCCTTTGCTGTTTATTCTTATGTATAGCAGCCTCGCCACAAAATATACCGGCTTCTGCCCAGCGCCATTACAATAAGGCAATGGTGTATAAGGCCAAAAAAAATGTAGATAAGGCCTGTAAGGAAATGCAACGGGCCATAGATGACGATCATGCATATACGGAAGCCTACAGCGCCCTGGGCCAGTGGCTGTTTGATATGCATATGTTTACCGCATCAGCTATAGTTTTCGATAAGGCTGCAAAAAGCTGTCCGCATGGCCGCACGGCATTCTCGCGCCCGCTGGCCCGCAGTCTCATCTTCAGCGGTAACACCACAGAAGGGTTAAATGCATTAAGCATTGGCAGCTCCACCGGGGCAGATAAGGAAGGCCAGCAACTGCACGACCAGGCTTATTATATCATGCGCGCTATGGGCACCCCATGGAAGGATACCGCATTTAATATGGGCTGGAGGGTCAATACAAAAAATGCAGAGCTGTTCCCATTCATCAGCGCCGATACGCAGACCTTTTACTTCACGCGCCGTATGAATAATATGGACCTGGATTTTTATTATGCAGTGCCCGATACATGTGGTGGCTGGTACACCGCACGCAATATGGGCAGCCCTCCCAATACCCCCGATCAGGAATTAGGACAGACCATTTCAGCCGACGGCCATTACCTTTTCTTTACCCGCTGCGAAAACCGCAGTGAGAATGGATGGGACCAGGGCGGCTGCGATCTGTACATGGCCTACAGGTCTGATAGTGTGTGGTCGGTACCGCAAAGCTTTGGGGGTACAATAAACACATCAGGATACGAGGGTATGGCCTGCCTCTCGCCCGATAACAGGCAGCTATATTTTGTAAGTGACCGACCAGGTGGCTATGGCGGGCTGGATATATGGGAATCAGATTTTGAGAACGGGCTTTGGCAACCTCCCCGCAATCTTGGCCCCTCAATAAATAGCGCCGGCAACGAAACATCGCCCTTCCTGCATATTGATAACCACACGCTTTACTACGCCAGCACCGGTAAGGGCGGCATGGGCGGCAGCGATCTTTTTATGAGCAGGCGCATCAATGATACTACCTGGGGTATGCCTGTAAACATGGGTTACCCGGTCAATACCCCTTATGATGAGATGAGCCCATGTGTAAGTATAGATGGCAGGAAGCTTTATTTTTCTTCTGACAGGGATAGCCTTGCGGGCAATTATGATCTTTTTGAAATGCACCTGCCGGAGCAGTTGGCCCCGCAGCAGGTAGGCTACGTAAAGGGGTATGTGTATGATAGCATAGGTAAGGCCCGCCTTAACTATGCAAGCATCTACGTCAGCAATGCTATAAAAGGAGATACACTGTATCACTTCGTTTCCAACAGGGGCGATGGCAGCTTTATGATCACACTCCCCGTTGGCAGCAAGTATTTTTTTGGTGCTGACCGCATCGGATACCTGGATGTAAAAGATACTTTTGAAATTACGGACGAATACCTGCACAAGCCATTAGAGCACAATATCGCCTTGCTGCCCAATGATTACCAGAAGCCGGTGTCTGATACTTTGGTGCTCACAATCCACTTTCCGCTCAATAGCTACACCCTTACTGATTCTGATAAGGCGGTGATACAGCAGCTAATGCAGCCCTGGCTGGTAACAAAAGATTTTGCCCTGGCAGTAAACGGATACACAGATAATACCGGTACCCCTATGATCAATGAGCAGCTGTCCTTTCAGCGTGCAGGGCTGGTAAGCCAGGCTATTATTGCATTGGGAGTAGACCCATCGGTAGTGCGCTCACAGGGCTGGGGCGAGGCCAATCCCGTAGCCCCCAATGACAATCTGGATAACCAGGCACGCAATCGAAGGGTAGAGGTCATTATCACTCATTAGCAGCAGGGTTGTTTTCAACCTTCCTTAGCAGGGTTGGCGCATTTTATCTATTTTTACTTCCTCATATATTACCATACATGAACCATCAATTGCTTAAAGGAAAGAAAGGCATCATCTTCGGCGCCCTCGACGAACGTTCACTTGGCTGGAAGGTGGCGCAACGTGCCACACATGAAGGTGCGCAGATAGTGCTGACCAATGCCCCAATTGCCCTGCGCATGGGCAAGATAAATGAGCTGGCAAAAGAGTGCAATAATGCGCCGGTGATACCTGCCGATGCCACTTCTATGCCTGATCTCGAAAATCTCTTCCAGAAAAGCATGGAAGCCTTTGGTGGTAAGATCGACTTTGTGCTGCACTCGGTAGGTATGTCTCCAAATGTGCGCAAAAACATTCCTTATACTGATACCAACTACGAAAACTTTCATAAGACACTCGATATATCGGCGCTTTCACTGCACCGCGTATTGCAGGTAGCCATGAAGATGGATGCCCTCAATGAATGGTCATCGGTTGTAGCCCTTAGTTACATAGCAGCACAGCGCAGCTTTCCAGGCTATAATGATATGGCAGATGCCAAGGCGCTGCTCGAAAGCATAGCACGTAGCTTTGGCTACCATTACGGCTTTGCCAAAAAGGTGCGTGTCAATACCATATCGCAGTCGCCTACGCCTACTACCGCGGGTTCCGGCGTAGCAGGGTTCGATGTGTTTTTCGAATATGCCGAAAAAATGTCCCCGCTTGGTAATGCCAGCGGCGAGGACTGCGCTAACTATTGTTTGTCCCTCTTCAGCGATTATACCCGAATGGTCACTATGCAGAACCTTTTCCACGATGGTGGCTTTTCTGCAACCGGTGTCAGCGAGCCTATTGTGGACCAGATGACAAAAGCGCTTCAGGTCAACGGCTGATAACTTCTTTTTTGCCTGCACCTGGTTGGTGCAGAACCGCAATATTTAACCATCTACAGCGTTCTATGTCTATGCAACTGAAAAATTGGGCTGCTGTATTATTGTTGTCGCTGGGGGGTAGCATGGCTAAGGCACAGGTAGTAGGCGGCCAGTACGCCATGGAGTTCCTGCGCTTATCAAATGCGCCGCACATATCTGCGCTGGGCGGTATCAATGTAGCCAACCCTGATGAGGATATATCCTTTGCATTGCAGAACCCCGCGCTCATGCGGCCGGGATTGCACAACCAGTTGGAGCTTAATTATAATAGCTACTACGCGGGCATCAGCATTGCCAACCTGCAATATGGCTACCATGCGGAGAAGATAAATACTTCCTTTTTCCTGGGGGTACAATCCGTTAACTATGGCACCTTTTCACAGACCGATAATCTCGGTACTGTATCTGGCGATTTCCACGCTTCTGAATATGCCCTTACTGTAGGGGCATCGCGCAGCTATGGCGAGCGTTGGCGCTATGGTGCTGACCTGAAGTTTGCAAGCTCTACTCTGTACGATTTTTCTGCAAAGGCTTTGCTTAGCGATGTGGGCATTAACTATTACGATAGTGCTAACCTGCTGGATGTAGGCGCTACTGCCAAGAATATGGGCTTCATGTTCCGCAATTATACGCCGGGCAACCAGGAGCCTTTACCTTTCGATCTCCAGATAGGGGTATCCAAGCAGTTCAAGCATCTACCCCTTCGCCTGATAGCTACATTGCATCATATCTACGAGTGGAATATTCGCTATGACAATCCTGCGGATGTACAGAGGAGCAGCCTGTTTGGCAATGATACTTTAAAACCTTCTACCAAGTCGTATTTCTTTGATAAGCTCCTCCGCCATTTTATTTTTGGCGCCGAGCTGTCGCTTGCTAAGCGCCTCACCCTTACTGTCGCCTATAACGATCTGCGCCGTACCGAGCTTGCGTTGCAGGACCGTACCGGGCTTACAGGCTTTTCTTTCGGTGCCGGGCTTTACCTCAATAAGTTTCAGGTGCATTATGCACGCTCTTATTACTACATAGGCGGTGCCTACAATGAGATAGGCATTACCATGGCGCTCAATAAGTTGATGGGCATAGGCCGCGCCGGCGAAAAAGCGGGCTGGAGCAATACCTACAACAATTGGTAAATTAAAGGTTTTAAAAGGCGCTTTCAGCCCTTCTGCTCTTTATTTTATTTGCCTCAACAGCAGCATTCACAAGCCAGTAAATCTTCTGGTAACCACAATACGTTCGATATCTATAGCACAGAATCTCTTATCAATTGGCAACAATAAGGTAAACAGCTCCCCTTTAGGGGTTGGGGGTTTCAGGTATCGTCATCCATTTTTCCGTGTTCAGGTGGGTAACGCTTGTCTCTATGCCATAATGCGCATGCAGGTACGCTGCCATTTTTTCGGCGGCATACACACTCCTGTGTTGGCCGCCAGTGCAGCCAAATGATACGCTCAGTTGCTCAAAACCGCGCGCCAGGTAGTCTTCCACATTCAGCGATACCATGCTATAGGCATGGTCCATAAATTCAGGCATGCGGGTATCCCGCTCCAGGAATTGTATCACGGGTTCGTCCTTGCCGGTAAGGTGTTTGTAGTCAGCAAAGCGCCCGGGGTTCAGCAGGCCGCGGCAGTCAAATACATAGCCACCGCCATTGCTCCCTTTATCTTTGGGTATTCCGTTTTTATAAGAGAAGCTGCATATGTTTACCACCAGCTTTGCATCGGCTGCACGCTCAGGCTGGGTGTAGCGCTGCTGCATCTCTGGGGTGCATATGCGCTCCAGCAGGCCACGCAGCTCAGGGAATGCGGGCAGGTGCGGATGCGAAGCCAGGAAGCTTTCCAGGTTCTTTAGTGCAGGTGCTATGCTGGTTATAAAATGCTGCTTGTGCTGTAGTAGCCCGCGGAAACCATAAGCGCCCAGTACTTGTAGTAGGCGTACCAGTACGAACTGTGCATACCCACGGCGAAAGTGTATCTCATCCATGCGGGGCACATGCAGGTCGCTGAGGCAAGCTATGTAGCTGTTCACCAGGTCTTCGCGCCAGGCCTGCGGCAATTGTGCGCGCGCCTGCCATAGCAGCGATGCTATATCGTACTGCGGCGGGCCCTGCATTACGCCCTGGTAATCTATAAAGTACACCTTATCCTCGTGCAGCATTATATTGCGGCTCTGGAAGTCGCGGTACATAAGCACCTGCGGCTGTACATGGCCCAGCTCGCGGCTTAGCTGTTCCAGCTCGCTTATCAGTAATATTTTATCATAGGGTATCTGCTGCAGGTCGGCAAAGTAGTATTTAAAATACAGCAGGTCGCTCATTATCGCTTTGTCATTAAACTGGGCCGATGCGAAACACTGTTTGTAGTCAGCCTCGCGGCCGGCTATCCATTGCACCTTTGCCAGTTGCTCCAGGCTCTTCTGGTAGTTCTTATGCACCTTATCGGTAAATCCTTCCTTCAGTACCTGGTCAAATAGGGTAGTGCTGCCAAGGTCCTGTTGCAGGTACATACGCCGGTCTTTGCTGGTAGCATATAGCTTCGGTACATTGATGCCGTGTTTCGCAAACAGGTTGGTGAAGTAAAAGAAAGTATTGTTCTCCGCTACATTAGCGTTGTAGGCTCCTATGGCGCTGTGTTTCCCTCCTTTTATCCGGTAGTACCGCCTGTCCGATCCTGATACCGCCAGCGCATCCACATGCTCCGGCATTTGTCCGTAGTGTTCTTCAAAAAGCTTTTCCAGTGTGCTTATTACCTGTGCCGATGATTTATTTACTGTCATGTTGTTTCTTAGGGTACTCAAATAAAAATACCTGCTTCTCTGTGCGGCTAAAATCGCTCCAGTGCAGTCCATCAAATTTTGCGGCTACTGCACCGCAGGTAGGCATATTGTCTATCGTAAATTTGTGCGGCGCCAGGGAGTTTACAAAGGCCGTTATCCCCGGGTTGTGCGCCACCACATATACTGTTCCTACATTATCAGGCACGCCTGCTATCAGCTCTTCAAATACCGATGGTATGCAATGGTACAGGGTCTCTTCCCATTGTATCTTCGCCTCATCATAGCCTGTGGCCTTTGCTATCTTTTTGGCTGTCTGCTTGGCTCTCCGTGCCGTGCTGGCTATTACCAGGTCGGGCGGCACCTGCTGTTTTTTCAGCCGTTCACCTATTACCGGGGCATCCTGCTCGCCCCTTTCGTTAAGTGGCCTGTCAAAATCGCTTTGCAGCGGGTTGGCCCAGCTACTTTTTGCATGTCTTATTATTACTACAGTGCGTTGCATCTCCTACTTCGCTTTATAATATTTCAGTTGCAATTCCTTTCCGTCATATACCGCGTAGCTGTCGTATTTCAGCCAGTCGCCCAGGTTCACATACAGGCTGTTTTGCGGCAGGGGGTATTCTATGGCCAGGTGCCGGTGCCCAAAGAGGAAATAGTCCACATGCTCCCGCTTCAGTACATCCAGGCTATACTGTATCAGCCATTCTTTCTCGGGCCCCAGAAATAATGCCTCCCCGGTATCGTGCTTTGGCCCCATCCTGCTAAACCATCCCGCCACGCCTAGCCCTGTTACCGGGTGTATGCGGCGGTACAGCCATTGCGATAGTGGGCTGCGCAGCACCTTCTTCAGCAGCTTGTAGCCGTGGTCGCCTGGCCCCAGGCCATCGCCGTGCGCTATTAAAAATTTTTTGCCGTTATACTCGCGGCGCAGGGGTGCGTGGTGTACAGGTATATTCATCTCGTCCTCAAAGTAGCCGCGCATCCACAGGTCGTGGTTGCCGGTAAATACTTCTATTTGCAGGCCACCATCGCTTAGTTCTGCCAGCTTGCCCAGAAAGCGGGTATAGCCCTTGGGCACCACGTTCCGGTATTCAAACCACACATCAAACAGGTCGCCCACCAGGTATAGCGCGGCGGCATCGGCCTTTATCTCATCCAGCCACTGGCATATGCGTTTTTCCCGCGCCAGGCTACCCTCCTTATCAGGTAAGCCCAGGTGAAAATCGGACGCGAAATATACTTTTTTGCCTATGGGTAACTGCATGGAATCCGCTAATGGGGAGCAAAGGTAAGCCAAAACTCCAATGTCAGGAATAGAAATGCTTTGCACTTAGCTTACATCTTACTATTCGGCATCAGTTGCCACGCTCGCTTGTACGCTCAGTTCGCTGTGCAGCATACAAACAGTAAAAAACTCCCCTCTTTTCAAAGAGGGGATGCCGGTAAATAATGCGAAAGCTTATTTATCGGCTGGGGTGATTATCGCTAACATAGGCTTTACCGAACATATTACCTTTGTACTATGGCGGATGTGCACGATAAAGCGACGAGGAGCTACAATAGGAGCCGGATAAAAGGCAAGAATATAAATGAAAAATAAATTTCGGCAATGTAATCAATGATAAAGTCGGCTAAAAATTATCAAACTTGCGTATTTTTAAATAGTGCTGTGATATCTATATAGCTAGTTTGCTGGTTGCTTTTTGACACGCTCATATATTCATGCCATTCATGGTCTATAGCCTCATCCCAATATTTCAAATGCAGATCAGGTAAGTTCCATTCCTTAGCATTAAAGTAACAGCCATCTACAAAACATTGTTGTATTCTCCTTTCAATTTCTTCAAGAGACAATTTTAAGTTATTACTAAATATCACTTCGCCGTAATTCTTATTATTACCTGCATCTCGATACAGGTATTCAAAGCGAATAGATTCAGTTCTATTTTCTAAAGATGTGCTCATTATGATATTCTAAGAATTCTTTTCTCGGCAAGAATTTATGCGGTTTGATTATTGGCTTTTTGTCTATTGATATGAAGACGTTTTTAACCGTCAAATTGTTGTCTTTATTCTCGATCTGTTTTGAAACTCTAATCGTAAAATCTGGTAAAATAGTGATAAGCCCACAATCAAATGCCTTATCATGAAGGGCATTGATACAAAGGCCATTTTCTGGATTGGTTCTATTCTCTTCATTCTTGCTCCACGGTATTATATGACTTGCGACTTGTAAGGCCGTTATTTTCATCCCTGTAATACAACAGGTATTTTCATATGCTGCGAAAACAGCCTTCCTAAAAAAATCCTGATACACTCGGGTTTTTACGAAGCGTCTCCGATCTGCACCTCTAGGCAATTCCTTTTCGTCAATGTCTAGTACTTGCTCTATAGTCTCGTGTTTGTATTGTGCTATAAGTTCTGTGCTTGTTAAGGTTAACGCATTCCAGTTTTCATGAAACTCATTCCATATTTCCTCGTCTAGCTTACTACGGTTAGGCAACCCACCTACATTTCTTCTTCTCAGTTCGGGGTCTAAGCTCCCGAAGTTGCCAAGTTTACGCGCTACAGCACTTGGAGTTCGTCCAATGATCTCAGCCACTTCTTGCACATTCTTATTACGCGAGTGTGCTTGCCCCCATGGAATTTTGCAATACAAGTTGAAGGCAATAATTGTTTGTTCTCGTGTCCAAACATCTTTTCTTGGCATAAGCTAATCTTCTTCAGCTATAAATATATAACTACATGCCTTATTTAAGCAGATGTGCAATTGGAAATCTAATTTGGCGAGGGTTGTTTTTCCTTTAGGAGCTAACCTTTCAATAAAATCGGTTCTGGCTGCACAATAAGGGCAGGTAGTTGGCTGGTCACCTATCAAGTAAGTTTTAAGGTCATTTTTCGTTATCATTTGCCAAAGTTACAAAGGTCTCCTTGCGCTGACAATCGGTTATAAGTGAACTTTTGGCTTTTAAATGTGGATATCTTCCTCTTGGAAAACCCACCTTCTCTATCGTATCTTGCACGTAGCCCATAAAGGCCTAAACCCATAGAACCGATCCCTATCAAAAATGCAATTTCTATCAGATGTATATTTCCCAGCTTCGTTACACTCCAGGAGGCAAACTTCCGTTTTCACCCCAAATTTCCGCCGGAAGTTTCACCCTTAAACCCCGTACCAGTAACCATATAATAATAACCCCTAACGGAAGTTTGCGGAAGTTTGAGCAGAACCATCGTATAGTTTACCGGGTTGCACCAAATTTCCATTCCTACCCACTAAACCCCACCGGAAGTTTGAAACCAAAAACCATCAAACAATCGCCCATGGCTACGCATAATAATCCGATCATATTTCTGCTAACGGAAGTTTGCGGAAGTTTCACCGAAAAGTAGTCAACTGCATGAATACTCTGCCCGCCCTATCCTATCTATCAAAATAAATTTATAATTTTGTTTATATAGTTGTTTTTCAGAATGCTATTTATTATATAAAATTTTAAGCTGTTACTATTTGTCCACAAAGTTGTTCTCCATTAAGGAACTGGAAGCGTTCTCTGACCTAAAGGCACACACCATAAGAGTTTGGGAAAGCAGGTATGCTGTATTGAGCCCCGAGCGAAGCGCGGGCAACCTGCGCCGCTACTCGCTGGCCGAGGTGAGGCGCCTGCTGCGCTGCGCCCTGCTGACGGCCAATGGCTACCGTATATCGGCCATAGCTAAGCTCGAGGATGACCAGTTGGAGGAACGAATAGCATTACTCACCAGCGACAGCGCAGTACAGACTAAGGCGCTGAACCGACTGATAATAAGCATGTTCAGCAACAAGGTAGAGGACTTTGAAGCGACACTGGATAATTGCCTGTTCACCTTTGATATAGATGTAACGATACAGCACATCATCATCCCGTTTTTGGAGAAAGTGCATCTGCTATCGTATAAGGATGGCAGTGGCGAGGTGCACCTGGCAGTAACTGCTATACGGAAGAAAATAATACTGGGCATAGAGAGCATTGGCAATGAGCATAAAGATGGGAAGACGGCAGTGCTCTTTCTCCCCAAGGATGAGCACTACGATCTGATACTGCTGTACCTGGCCTATATGCTGAAAAAAAATGGCGTGC
Organism: Taibaiella sp.; assembly: GCA_013815385.1. Classification (GTDB taxonomy): domain Bacteria; phylum Bacteroidota; class Bacteroidia; order Chitinophagales; family Chitinophagaceae; genus JACDGL01. The sequence goes on from JACDGL010000012.1 coordinate 70,495, forward strand.
ATGTCATATATATGGGCACCAACATACCCAGAGAAAGCCTGGGTGAGATACTGACCAGCAGGCAGCCCGACTATGTATGCACCTATGTGCTCCCAAGGCGTACCAAAAGCGTGGAGAGTTATATAGGTTACCTGCGCGAGGGGTTCCCCGATATAAAGATATTAGTGGCCACACAGGAAGAGCACCACACCGAGCGGCGGGAGCACGGCGCTACCTATATTAACTACAAGGATGCAGGAAAGTATATAACTGCGTAGGGTGTACTGTTAATAGCAAATAAAAACGCCACACTATCAAATTAGCGTGGCGCATTTATAAGAGTATCTCAGACTAATCTACCTTGATCCATTTCAGCGATTGTTTTTCTGCGCCTGTGTTAATGCTGATGGTATAGATACCGCTAACAAGGTTATGAACATCTATAGGTATCACCGTGCTGCCTGCGGATACTTTGTGAGCAGCGCTAAGTACCTGCCTGCCATCGTTACCTATAATAGTGATAGAAGCCGTAGCTCCGGTATTAATAGTAAGCCGGATATTGAGGTAGGTAGTGGCCGGATTAGGATACAGGGTAAAGAATGTAGCAGATGGGGTATTGCTGACTGCCAGGCGCTGATACCTTACAGTGGCAGAATCGGTAACGCCAATGCCGAGGTTATAATAACTGCCGGATGGTGTCTGTTGTAATTTTATAGGGCGTACCATATAATACTTCAACCCATTGACCGGTAATGATGCGCCGGAATCGTGGAAGGATATGCCGGTAACGGGAGCACGGGTAATAAGCAGGTAATTGCCAAACATGCTATCACTACGGTAAATATTATAGCCGGTTACCGCAGGGTCGGGGGATGCAACCCAGGTAATATCTGCCCCCAATAATGGCGCCGTAGTGGCAGTAGCATGTACTGAGGTAACAGGCTTTATATAATCTGTACGCAGGGTAGGGTCACCCATCAACGCTACATGTACCCAGCCATTGCCGTAACCGGTAGGGATGTAGGAAGAATTATTTTGCGTAACCATAGCGGAATAGCCGATGTGCCAGCCCAGCGCCATATGGTGCATGAACCAGTTAGGCCTGCCTGCCCAGCAGGAGGTGAGCGCAGGCACATCGGAACACAATGGCGCACGAAGAAAATTATCGGGTGAGTTCCAGTCGCCAAAGTAACTACCGAACATAAGGGTAAAGATGGCGTTGACATGATTGGTAGCAAAATTTGAAGTGCTCCCGACGCCGCTTGCGCTATTGAACGAACCCCCACCGCATGCATATGCCCACTGATAAGTGGAATCATTGAGCGAAGCAATAAAGGGTATAGACTGTATATTGCCAGCGCCTACCATAGGTGGGAAAATGCGCCAGCCATTAGCCGCAAATGCCTCACCGCCAAATGCACCGAAATGGTCGTCAATGAGCGCGCGATGCACCATCAGCAGAGAATCCATTTTGTACTGGTGGGCTTTTATAAGATAGCTGCGCATCATCTGCACTTCGGTCTTGCTGAAAGAGGGCATATTAGCAAAGTCAACCCGGCCTACACCCAGCTTCTGCGCCGTAGGGATAGCGGTCTGGTCCCACTTGCCATCACCCGGGCGGTTGCGGTTTGCAGCATAGCCGGCGCTGGTATCTGTGTAGAGATCAGTCCAGGTGCCATTCATATTGCCATAGTAGGCATCTGCAGGCCAGGCACCCAGGTGGTTTGGATGTCCGTCAGGATTCAGGTCGCCACTATAGGGTACCGCTATATGGCCAAGTATGTACACAGCGCTTACCACATTGAAGTAATTAAAGTAATCGGCGATAATAGCATTGCGAATAATACTATCGCGTGTGGTACGGGCATAGTCATGACGGATTACCTGCCAGCCATCGCCGCTCATATCCTGCATTAACTGGTGAATGAGCGCCGAACAGGAATCGCTGAAAGTAGAATCGACCAGCAAAACGAGGGAGCCTCGGGTATGTATAGGGGGCGCCTGGATGCCGGCATAAATATATCCCGCAGCACCTGGGCCACCAAGCTGCACCACCTTATACTCGTAGGCAGAATCGGTATGTACAGTTACATCAGTATAGGTGGTATCGGTAATATTGGTGCCTGTACCCCATGCGGCAGTAGATATAAGTTTCCTATAAATGGTGTAGGTGGTAACACCGGTTATTTTCCTCCAGGTAAGGGTAACCTTTGCAGGTGAAGCCTGCACGCTGGCTGATAGCTGTACTGCATAGTCGCTGGTGGCCTGTGCATTTGCAGATGTAGCAAATAACAGGCAAACTATTATTGAAAGGGTGTAGCGCTGCAACATAATTAATGATTTACAATAAATGTACTCATTAATTTGGTTTTTTAAAATACATGATCGGTTACAGATCGCGTGGGGGTTCCGTAACGTGTAATTATGGCAATTGATGCTGTATGATGAGAAACTTTGCAGCAGAGATCACCATGTTCTCCTCCGATTTATCTGCTATGGTCAGGTAATGCATTTCTTCGCTCTCCCCGATCGTCATCTGGCAGTTACCGGCTAATGGATGAGAATCCCACACCCTACCTTTTACTTTACCATTAACTCCATAGATCGTTATAGCTACATTTCCTTTCCATTTATTGGTCACTATATTTAGATCATCTTTTTTATAGCTCCCTATCAACGTATCCCTTAGCAGTATATAACCGGCCCTTAACGACACCTCCTTATCTGTTACGGGCCTGCCCGGAGTGGTATTATAGTCAGCAACCGCGCTTCGGGCCATTAGTTCTGCCGGAACAATGTCTTTTTTCAGCCATTCATTATACATCACATCAGATGATTCTTTGTCCCAATTGCCGGCATAAAACACATCATAATGTACCAGGTCCTTTGCAAAATATTCAGGGAGGTAGGCATTACGGAATACATTTATTTCCCTGCCATCAGGGAAGGTAATGTTGTAGAAGTAATACATAAATGCCTTGCCGGGCACAGCCATCTTTTTAGCCTTTAGTTTTATGAGCCTGTCACCCGACTCTGTACCAAACAGATAATCGCATATATGGGCTGTATTCCATTCCCCACCTGGCCTTTCAGTTATGTCTGCATTATTTGCATCTGGATGATAAGTTTCCTGGTAGCTGCAATAGGCGGTATCATGCACCCATACTGTACCATCATGCATAGTCACTTTCTGGCCCACAGCTACATAGGACAAAAAACAAAGCAGCATAATTGCAAGGTGCTTAAGGTGCATATACAAATATAACAATTTGCAAATGCGTTGGCAAGTTCCAGTACTATTATAGCTGCCGGCTTTCTGAAATGTTCGGGCATTTAATGTAGGTTTGTTGCCTCTGTATCATGTATATCCGGCGACAAACCATATTCCTGTTTTTATTGTTCGCGGTATTCCGTTCCTTGGCGCAGCAGCCTGAAACGGATAAGAAACTCCCTGCCCGTATCCTTATCCTGCTTGATGAATCATCGAGCATGGTAGAAAACTGGGGCGCTAATAAGCCACGGTACAAAGCAGCAGGTGAAGTGATATTGCATCTGATGGACAGCATTTACACAATAGATCCTGATGTAGAGTTTGGCCTTCGCGTATTTGGCCACCAGTTTACCGTACCGGAGCATAATTGCTATGATACCAGGCGCGAGGTAATGTTCAGCAAAGACAACCGCACACAAATGATGCTGCGCCTTGCGGATATACATCCGCTGGGGGTAACGCCTATCGCCTACGCACTAAAGGAAGCTGCGGAGAATGATATGACCGATGAAACCCGATACGCCTACAGCATAGTGTTGATAACAGACGGCGGGGAAAGCTGCGGCGGTGATATTTGCGATGTAGTAAAAAAGCTGCTTGAGAAAAAGATATACTTTAAACCATACATTGTAAGTCTGGTAGATTATGCCCCCCTGCGTACTGAATACGCCTGTCTTGGCCATTATCTGCAGGCGACTACTGAAAAGGAAATGGTGACTACGATCGATTCTATAGTTAAAGCATTTACTCCTGCGCTGACACTTACTCCTAAGCAATACCAGAAATTTATAGAAACAGGGGTACCGCCTGCCATATCATCCATACCTGTACCACGTATCTCCTCATCGCCCAGGGTAGAGGTAACAAAGACTATAAATGTGCCGTCTGTTATAACTGCACCTGAGCCACCGCCGCATGTTTCCATCAATACTATTGCGTTTTCATTACAGAGGCCCTTACCGGGTGCAAGCTATGTGCCACCTTACTTTGCTCCGGTTCGTATACCGGGTGTTGTGTTGCCAGCAAGAGCGCCTGAACTGATACCTGCAATTAATACAAAGCAACCAAAGCCGGTAATAATAGCTAACACCAAACAGGATATAACCCCAAAAACAATTGAGGGAACTATAGCCCAGCCGCCTGTACCTAAGCCAGTCCCATTGCCGCCGGCACCTAAACCCAAACCAGTAGTTGTAGCTCCAAAACCTAAGCCAAAAACCGTAGCAGTAACCACACCACCTAAGAAAGAAGAAAAATTTATTCCATACGGAATATCGAGTACTGATGCCAAAGAAACTATTGTAGAAATATTTTTAGAAGACGGTAAGGGCAATTTTTTCAGTAGCACCCCGCAAATGGCATTTATCGATCCGCACACAGGTAATACTGTAAAAACATTTTATCGAACCCTGGATGGTAATAGATACCCAGATCCACAAAATGTGCCACCAGGTACTTATAATCTGATGTTTCTTAAAAGTAAGCGTGTTGCAAAAGGTATCGTAATTGAGGCCAATAAACATAATGATGTTATATTAACACTTCACAACGGCTCCCTTAGTTTTGCCTATCCAAATCCTGACCGTCCGGTAAGTGAATTTACCGCCATTGTGACGCATAGGGAAATGGGCGGAAAGCAAATAAAACAGAATTGCACCGCTGTGCTAGAATATGAACCCGGCAATTACCATATATCTGTAAACACGATGCCCCCTAAGGAATTTAATGTGGATCTGGACCTGGATAATGAAACCGTTATCCCTATACCGGAGCCCGGCTATATACAGTTCACGAATACTAATCCCCTGGGTAAGGTGCAGCTTTACTGTGTATTGGGCGACCAGTTTTTGAAGTTTTATACAATGGATATCAGCGGTGCGCCCGGTACACAAAAACTACAATTGCTACCGGGTTTATACAAGGTGCATTTTCCTAAGAATGCTAAAATGCCAACCCTATCTGAATCAGTATTGGATTTCAGGGTAGACAGCAACCAAACCACTGAACTGGAAATAAAATAATGGGAGGCAACATCACCATACAGGAAGTAGTTTATCAGTCACCCGATTATTATAAGGTATGGCAGGTGCGTGAAGATGTGTTGCGCATTCCTATCGGCTTGTCATTAAAAGACGAAGATCTTAGCGATGATGCAGAAGATATAACACTGGCAGTAAAAGATGGGGAGGAGGTAATAGGCTGTGTAATGCTGAAGCCAAAAGATAGCAGCACTATCAAACTCCGGCAAATGGCAATAGTACCTTCCTGGCAGGGTAAAGGCATAGGAAGGCAATTAATTAGCGAGGCAGAGCGAATAGCCAGCGCAAAGGGATTTGGCAAAATAATATTGCACGCACGTATTACCGCTGTAAATTTCTATAGTAAAGAGGCCTACATGATCACCGGCAAACAGTTTACAGAAGTAGGCATACCGCATATTGCTATGTACAAAACTCTATAGGTATTATCACCGCAGTCGAAAATTTTATAACGCAGGGGCTATAGTATATTTCCTAAATAATTATAAGTTCTAATTTTTTTGTTATTGGCTTTAAGAGACCTGAAACCTGCTGTACAAATCACTTTGTAGAAATGAATAGTTGGTTAATTAATTGCCATATAGGTATTTTTTATGCGCAGTTGGATCTTCACTATTTTATATGATTAATTATTTTAGCTAAATATAATCCTATGCATACGCCTACAATAGCTCCTATAAAAAATATAATAAAATGTTTTAGCTTATTCATTTGTAGTATGTTTATTTTCCTGCTGCACTTCTACCATAAGACTCAGTAAATTGCAGAAGCTATTCCTCCAATAGCAGCGCTTAAAAAACGCTTGTTACACCAGCAGGCAATACATAGAGCTGCAAATACATTATTGTAATTTGAAGGTGTAGTTTTGTCTGAAATGTTGCATATTGCTATTATATTAAGCCAAAAGATAGCAGTACTATTAAGCTCCGACAATATACAACAAGCATAGAAAATTTTGACAAAGTACTATTGATACTTAAACGCACAAAGGATTATGGCTAATAAAGTTGTTATTTATTTAAAATTATTAAAAAGCGCAGGCTCGGAATTTATAGATGATGACGCAACAAAACTCAGCGCATCGCTTGCATACTACACTATATTTTCAATAGCACCGCTGCTGCTGGTTCTGATAACGCTGATCAGTGTTTTTTTTAAAGATATCAGCACCCAGTTCCAGGACCAGATACAAACCCTGATAGGCAGAAATGGTGCAGAGCAATTGTTTGCTATTCTTAATAACATACGCCACCAGGGCCATACAAAAATTGTAGGTATCATAGGGGGCATAGTGCTGGTATTTGGCGCTACCGGGGTATTTACAGAGATACAAAGTTCCATTAATTACATATGGTCTATACGCGCGAAGCCAAAAAATAGCTGGGTAAAATATCTTACAAACCGCTTTCTCTCTTTTTCGCTCATCATAGGCATGGGCTTTTTGCTTATTGTATCCCTGTTTATAAATACATTGCTTGATCTGATGACCGGCAGGCTGAAACATTTTTTCGGCGATGCTGATGTGATACTGGTGCAGATAGTAAGCCTGACTACCCTTTTTGTGGTTATCACTTTCCTGTTTGCCGTTATTTATAAAATACTACCCGATGCACGTATCCACTGGCGCGATGCACTGGTGGGCGCCAGCTTTACCGGTATATTGTTTCTGATAGGCAAGTTCCTTATCAGCTACTACCTTGCCAAGTCCAAGCTGGATAGCACCTACGGCGCTGCTGCATCTATCATTATCATACTCTCCTGGGTCTACTATTCATCCCTCATCCTCTACTTTGGGGCAGAGTTTACAAAGGTGTATGCACTACAGGTTGGTAAGGGTATCTCGCCCTATAGCACAGCCGTATTTATCATAAAAAGGGAAGCAAAGGAACTAAAAAATTCATCAGGTCCTGACCTATGATCCTTTCTTTGCAAATTGCCTGATGGCCTTAATTGAAATAAACCGGAATATGAACATCAGCGTAATACATATAGCTCCAAATACTGCCATCTGCACCATCCAGTTATAGGGCTTGTACGTAACCAGGTAAGCAACGCCTATTATCAGCAGTAAAAAACCTGCGTGTGCGCCCATCCACTTTACATTCTTAGCCAGGTGGAACACTTTTGTACAAACAATGATGGCTGCTACTGCTACAAATGTTTCCGTAATGAAAGTGGTAATGGCTGCACCTAAAGCCTGTTGCCTGGGTATAAGGTAGAAATTGAGGATAAGGGTAATTGCTACAGCAGCGCCGGCTATCCGGTTCATCAGCTTTAGGTTACCATTAGCAGTAAGCAGGGTAGTGTAGATGTAGATCATGCACCAGGCGGGAAAGGACGCCATCAGCCAGCCAAATATAAGGCTATCCCTACCAGTTGCAGCTGGGTAAAGCAGGTGCATAATGGGACTGCCAAAAAATACAGATGCTACCGCCAGCATCAGCGATACAGGCAGCAGCAGATCTACACACAATCTTACAATCGCCTGTATATTCTGTTTTTGTATCAGCATACGCCCAAATAACGGCAGCAACATAGTAGCAAACATCAGCCCGAACATATTGGATACATCCAGCAGGCGGTAAGAATGCGCGTACAACCCAGCCTCCGCTTTACCCTCGCTGCCGCACAGCCGTTCTATCATGGTGCTATCGGCGCGTATATATATAGACATGAGGAAAGTAAGCAGCGCATAAGGAAGGCTTTGCTTTATGATAGCCAGAATATCAGGCAGGTGGAACGACATACGCATGCGGATAGGGTGTATCCGGCGAAGCACGTACAAGGCGATGATGCAGGCTATAAAGTAGCACCCTATCTGCGCCATTATGAACCATTCTATTTTAAAACGATGCGCAGTAGCGGGATAGTAAAGCAGAAATCCACATACAATGATCATCAGCAGCCTGTCTGAAATAGAAAGCAAACCATCCGTTTTGAACCGGTGCAGGGCAGCTACATTGCTTCTTATAAACTGAAGCAGCATATTGAGCCCCTGTATGAGTAAAATACCTGATAGAAGCACCAGCATCCAGCCACGATAGCCAATTATATATCCGCCCAGGTATACGATACCTGCATATAATACCATAAGCACCATGCGTGCGGATAGCATTGTGGGGAAAAGGTCGGTGAGCTTATCGGGGTTCTGGGCTATAGTGCGGCTATTGTAGCTGGTAAGCCCGAAATCAAGTATTATCTGGAAGATAATACACCAGTTGAGCAGCGGAGCATAGGACCCGTACGCTTCCTGTCCTACCCGGTTTTGTACTGTACGGTCTATAAAAAAGACCCATATTGGCTTTACCAATACGTTCACAGCTACAATGAATAGTATATTCTTAACAAAAAAACGGCGCATCCCTACTTATTTCCTCTCTGTATGAAGCTGTAAAATTATATTTTTGCGGCCAACCCGTATGCGTATAGCCGTAAATACAAGATTATTATTAAAAGGAAAGCTGGAAGGCATAGGCTGGTTTACTTACCAGACGCTGGAGCGGATGGTACGCAGCCACCCGGAACATGAGTTTATTTTCTTTTTCGACCGGCCATATGACCCATCATTTGTGTTTGCCCCAAACGTTACCCCGGTAGTAGTGCACCCACAGGCGCGCCATCCTATACTTTTTTATATTTGGTTCGACTGGAGCATACCGCGTTTGTTGAAGAAGTACAAGGCAGATCTGTTCCTTTCGCAGGATGGATTTCTATCGCTACGTACCAAAGTGCCCCAATGCCTCGTGATACACGACCTCGCGTTTGAGCATTATCCAAGGCATTTCCCACTCAGCCATCTTTTATATTGGCGGCGGTATTCGCCACTATTTGCACGCAAGGCTACCCGTATAGCAACTGTATCCACCTATTCCAAAGAAGACATTATAAAACACTATGGCATACCGGCTGAAAAGATAGATGTGGTGTATAACGGTGCGCACGACGAGTATCACCCACTGGGGTGGGAAGAACGGGAAGCTGTAAAAAAGGAATATGCGGACGGCTGTGAATACTTTGTATTTGCAGGCGCATTGCACCCACGCAAAAATATTGTCAACCTGCTCAAGGCGTTCATTGCTTTTAAAAAGCGCCAGCATACCAATATGAAGCTGGTAATAGCAGGCCGCATGGCGTGGAAGTACGATGAGGTAGTGCAGCTAAAGGAAAGCATGCCGTTTAAGGACGATGTGAAGTGGGTAGGCTATATGAACGTAGATGAATTATCGAAGGTGATAGGCGGGGCTTATGCGTTAGCTTATACTTCGCTGTTCGAAGGGTTTGGCATTCCTATACTGGAAGCATTGCAGTGTAATGTGCCGGCCATTGTCAGCAATACCTCAGCTATGCCCGAAGTAGCGGGCGCTGCTGCGCTGCTGGTGAACCCTGCAGATGTGCAGGATATAGCGGACAAGATGCTACAGCTGTATAAGGATGAGCACCTGCGTGCCCGCCTGGTAGCTGCCGCGCCTGCACAGGTTGCTAAATATAGTTGGGACCTCTCAGCCGCCAAACTGTGGGAATGTATGATGAAATGTATATAACGCTTACCAACGCAGTACAGGTTTATCCTGTCTTAAAGGTGTGTTCACTCATTGGTTATAATATACGGATATGAAATACGTTGTAATCCTTTGTTGCGTTTTCTCTGCTACCGTCACAGCGCAGGTAAAAAATATATCTTTCAATTTTAACCAGATCAGTTGCCAGACTGTTCCTTCTTCGCTGATAGGGCAGGATATTTACTTCTACCGGCCTAACCCCATGTTCACCGGTAAGCAACCCGATGCTGATACACTGATGCAGGGATTTATATCTGAAAGAACCACCCCTATCAATTCTGCTATTCCGGCTGAGTATGTAGGACGCATAAAGGAGGGTGGATGGTCGCTCTTCGATAACTATACCGGCAGCATAAAGCCTTACGATTATGCAGCAGACCCCAAAACGTATGTCTATCGGCCGGCGCTTGGAGTCAGCAATATGAAACACCTACTACTGTTCTCTACTTATTCCTCATTTGCAAACAGGCTCTTTACAATAGTTAACTGTACCGATTCCGTTACCAATGGGGGGCATGGCTGCCTCTTTGCTTTTACGCTAAAAGATGACAAAGGGGAGCTCCTTCACTGGTCGGTAGATTCACACCTGGTAGGGTATTTCAGTGTCTGTTTCAAGAGCTATATCAACTATCTTAAAGAAACCTATTCCGGCAAAAAGTTTTATCTCAAAAGAGAATCAGGAATTCCAGTGGTCTTTTTTAACCCGCTTGATAAAATGACCTATGCTCCGGCACCCGGTGAAGAATGGAACTGTAGTGACATGACCCTGCTTAATGACCCGGGAAAATTCTTTCCCTACATTACCCTGCTTTTCCAGGTGGGTGAAAAGACGATATCGGTGATACCCGATAATCAAAAACTTGCTACAGAACCGCTACGTATTAATGCCTTGTGGACGCCTGAACAATATGCAGACTATAAAGCAATAGAAAAAATAAGGCACGATTCGCTTACCAAAGCACGCAATGCGCAGGAAAAGCTGGTAATGAAAAAACAGGCTGCCCACGCCGCCGAAGTACTAAACAAATATGGAAAGGTATATGGCCGGTACATATTACGTGGCGAAGTTGCTAAAGGCATGACGCGCACCATGTGCATAGCTGCATGGGGCGATCTGGCCAATGCCACAAAAGGCACTGCGCAGGGTCATGAAATAGAACTGTGGGAGTATAGCCGATACCGCTGGCTGCGCTTCAATGACGGCAAACTGGAATACTACAACGAATAGCTGCTATAGGTGCAGGTACTGTGCCTGCACTTCTTCGCCGTAGAAGATGCTTGCATGCCTGTTGAAATCTGCCGCATCATCGGTGGTATAGAATTGACGGTTGCCACCGCTACTTAGCATACCCGAAAGTTCTGTATGTTTTTCAAGGTATCGTTCCAGGCTGTTGGCAACTATATCGCCCTGTGCTATTACATTTATGTTCGTTGGCAGGTGTTTTTTTATCTTATCCATCAGCAGCGGGTAGTGGGTACAGGCCAGCAGCACGGTATCTATACCAGGCGCACTGGTCAGTAGTTCGTCCAGGTATTGTTTTACAAAGTAGTCTGCCCCTTCGCTTTCATATTCTCCATACTCCACTATAGGCACCCACATAGGGCATGCCTGTGGATGCACCATTATGTCAGGGAAGAAATTATTGATCTCTATCTCATAAGACCTTGATAGTATAGTGCCACGCGTGCCCAGTACTCCTACAGACCGGCTGGTAGTATATTCCCCTATCACTTCGGCAGTGGGCCGTATCACTCCCAGTACTCTTTTATTTGTATCTATGCGTGGCAGGTCTTGCTGTTGTATGGTTCGCAACGCCTTGGCCGATGCGGTATTGCAGGCCAGTATCACCAGTTCGCATCCCTGTTTAAAGAACCACTCCACACATTCCAGCGTGTACTGGTGTACCGTTTCAAATGAACGATTGCCATAGGGCGCACGGCCATTATCGCCGAGGTATATATAATCGTATTGCGGCATACGCGCCGCTATAGATTTAAATACAGTTAGCCCTCCGTAGCCGGAGTCAAATACACCTATGGGTTTCATTGGCTGCAATAGTAGCTGCAAAGGTAAAAGCGCTTATCCATCTTTTCTTTTCTTCTTTTTATCTTCTTTTGCTCTTTCTTTTTCGCCATTTGGTTTTGCAGGCAGCAGTTTAGGCGCTATAACCGCATAGTTGATTGTGGTATCCTCTGCCTGCCCGGGCGCCTGTAAGAACAACTTGAGATTGACCACTGTATTTTGGTTGTATCGTACCGGTATATTATTGATAATGGTAAGCAGGTGGCCCGCAAACTTGATGCGAATGTTATACATTCCAGTGTCTATCCGGTTAGTCAGGTACTTACCCTGGTTGGTGCTGTCATCATTCGTATTGGCAGACCCAACTATAGAGGTGTTATCCTGTGCATATACAAATAGCTGTGCGCCCAGAGCTGGCTCTTCCGGGTTTTCTTCTGTGAGCTTGCCGCTAATAGTGCCTTTGGGACGGTTTTCACCTTCTTCCTGGGCGTGGGCTGATATCCTAAACAGACAAAGAATTAATATTATCAAATACTTACTCATATCTGTAAATTACAGGGCATTAAAGTAATAACATTATTGTAAAATTTCATCTACTGCGCATCTTGTTTTCTAACATCCCCCCAATACCGTAACTTTACAACCATTTATGAGTGATGTTGCAATACCGCCCAAGCCGGCACTAACGGCAAAAGATTTCGCTACCGACCAGGAGGTGCGCTGGTGCCCGGGCTGTGGCGACTATTCTATACTGAAACAGGTACAGACGATATTGCCGCAAACAGGCATACCACGCGAGAATATTGTTATCATCTCCGGTATCGGTTGCAGCTCCCGATTTCCTTATTATATGAATACCTATGGCATGCACTCTATACACGGGCGTGCCACGGCCATAGCATCGGGGCTCAAAGCCACCCGCCCTGAACTGAGCGTGTGGATAGTAACGGGCGATGGCGACGGGCTTAGCATTGGCGGTAACCATACCATACACCTGCTTCGCCGCAATTTCAACGTTAATATCCTTCTTTTCAATAACCAGATATACGGGCTTACCAAGGGCCAGTACTCGCCTACATCAGAAGTAAGCAAGGTTACCAAAAGTACGCCTGCCGGTAGCCTTGACCATCCATTCAACCCACTGGCCTTGGCATTAGGAGCCGATGCTACTTTCATAGCTCGTAGTATGGACCGTGACCCAAAACACCTGCAGCAGATGCTGTTGCGTGCCAACGGGCATCATGGCACATCTTTGCTGGAGATATACCAGAACTGTAACATCTTTAATGATGGCGCATTCGAGGTGTTTACTGAAAAAGCTTCCAAGCCAGAAGAGGCATTGTTCCTGGAGCAGGGGCAACCGCTTCTCTATGGCGCCAACAAAGACAAGGGTATCCACCTGGATGGCTACAAGCCCGAGCTGGTAAACCTTGCCGATGGCCACACTGCCGGCGACCTGTGGATACATGATGACCAGGATTTCTTTAAAGCACAGATACTTACCCGCTTCTTTGACAGTCCCGCTACACCGGGTCATTTTCCCCGCCCATTTGGTGTTTTCTATGCAGCACAGCGCGCCACCTACGAAGACCAGATGGAGCTACAGATAGAAGAGATAATAGCCACAAAGGGCAGGGGCAACCTCGATGCCCTTCTACAGGGCAGGGAAAACTGGACAATAGATTAATTCAAAATTTAAAAGTCAAAAATCAAAAGCTGATGTACTTTAACAGAATACTTTTGAAATTTGATTCATTATTGTTTTGACTTTTGAATTTTAACTTAATTGGCTTCTTTAAAAAAACTGGCAGGGCAAACAGCATGGTACGGGGTTAGCTCCATATTCGCGCGACTGCTCAATTACTTACTTACCCCCTACCTTACTTTAAAATTCTCCAAGGCTACATATGGGGAGATGAGCATTGTATATGCGGCCATCCCTTTCCTGAATGTGATATTTACCTATGGTATGGAAACTGCCTATTTCCGCTTTAGCAATAGGGGCCTTGACCAAAAAAAGGTTTTCAGCACGGGTAGCCTGTCGTTAATTACCTCTACCATCCTGCTCACAGCAGGGATGATACTGTTCCGCAACCAGATAGCAGGTCTTTTAAACCTAAGGGACCATCCCCAATTCATTACTTGGGCTGCGTATATTATTGCGCTCGATACATTGACCACACTGCCATTTGCCAAGCTGCGAAATGATAACCGCCCCCGCAAATATGCATCCATCCGTGTACTCAGTATAGTAGTTAATATAGCATTGGTCTACTTCTTCTACAGCGTATTACCCGACATTGCGAAAAACAACCCCGGATCGTTTTTCGCAAATTGGTACGATCCTGCATTGGGGGCGGGCTATTTCATTATTGCCGGAATAATTTCTTCAGCGGTAACCTTTTTGGTTCTACTGCCAGAGTTTTTCTCGTTCAGGCTGGAGTGGAACAAAAAGCTTTGGGTGGAAATGATGTTGTACACCCTGCCACTTATGATAGCCGGCTTCGGCGGCATGATAAACGAAACATTCGACCGTATTATGCTCGGGCGCTGGGCACCTATGGCGGGGCATACTGCAAAAATGGCTGAGGTAGGTATATACGGGGCTTGCTATAAATTATCTATTCTCATTACTTTATTTGTACAGGCATTTCGTATGGGTGCCGAACCCTTCTTTTTCCAGCAGGCCGGGAACGAGGATGCACCACGTACCTATGCCCGGGTAATGAAATATTTTGTCATCACCATCTGCTGTATGTTCCTTATGGTGGCGCTGTATCTGGATCTGTGGAAACATTTTATACAGAACCGCCAGATGTGGGTAGGGCTTACAGTGGTTCCTATACTATTGCTGGCTAATATGTGCCTGGGTGTGTATTACAACCTTGCTATCTGGTACAAATTGTCTCAGAAAACTGGGGCGGGCGCTACAATTACACTGGTAGGTGCAGCCATCACCCTTATCATCAACTTCTTCTTTATACCCTACTACAGCTATATGGCATGTGCATGGGCTACCCTTATCTGCTATGCCACAATGATGGTCATTTCCTATATATGGGGGCAGCGGGTATATCCTATACCATACCCGGTAAAAAAGCTATTGGGCTATTTTGCTTTTATGCTCCTGCTTTATTTCCTTTATATAGGTGCGGGCCATATCATCACCTCCGTTGGCATGCATTACCTGCTTGCTACTCTATTCCTGGTCAGTTATATAGTGTACATCATGCGTAAGGAGCGGGAAGAACTACAACGCCTACCGGTAATAGGCCGGATGTTAAAATAATATTTCTACTATATCTTATCGGCAAATTTTCCTACTTTTAATATTATAGTACTTTTTGTATCCATTTGCGATTACTCTTCATAAATATTTTCAACTATGAAGTCTCTATTTTTTCTTCTGTTTCTTTTCTGTTCATGCGTTGCTCGCGCGCAAAATGTTGCTTATAAGTACGACCTCATCTACCTTAATAATAAACCATACGCATACTTTAAAAAAGAAATACGCCGTGATCATTATTCAATTCAAAGCCTGCATAACCACGACCTGGTAAATATCCACGCTGCCCGTATAATGATGAAGGGCCGCATGGGATATGTTGTTCAGTTCTCCGGCAGTGGTAAGCAAGCTATGATCTTTGATAATGCCGACCCTATAAAAGCTGCCATAAGGCTATTCTATCAGTGCAACCTTATAGTAAATGATACGCTTAACACACAGGCAGAAACATTATTCCTTCAGAAACATGCCCTTCCCAAAGGCTATTTAGACATCGATGACCTGCAGGAATATGGATATCTGTTTGATAGAATGGGTAAGGAACTGTTGCCATCTCATATTGTACTAAACCCTATAAATAAGTCGTCTACGGATAACTTATTTTACTTTTAACAAATTTTACATCCTCCAGCCATTATATTTGCGCACTAATTTCAGTTTATGTTCAAACGCATTGCCGTTGTAGCAGCTTTATTGCTGGGTTCCTTTTCACTTTTCGCACAGGATGTAGCGCCGGGTAGCACCAATTCTACGCCTGTTGTTTCCAAACCGGCCCGCGATTTCGTGATGCTGCAATTTGGTTACCAAAACTGGATCAACAAACCCGATAGCGTAAAGCTCAAAGGCTTCAACTATACTTTCAGCCTGTTCCTTTGCTACGATTTTCCTATTCAGAAAAGTAATTTCAGCTTTGCAGCCGGCCTTGGTATCAATGCTAATGTTATCTACCTCGATCACCAGATACTTCGCCTCGGCGATTCCGCTGCTTCAGGCGCACAGGCTACCTTCCTGCCAGATACGGTTAACTACAAGCGTTTCAAATTTGCTACTACATACCTTACTGCACCTTTCGAGCTGCGTTATTTCGGCAACAAGCTCAATCGCAACCGTGGCGTAAAGGCAGCTATTGGTCTGCAAATAGGTACCCTGCTGGGGGCGCATACCAAGGGGCTGCGCAGTGTGAATGGGGGTAACATCAAAGACAAGGAAAGCACTAAGAACTTTATTGCAACATGGAATTTCGCCGCTACAGCCCGTGTAGGCTGGGGCCACTTCGCCCTCTACGGCTCTTACAATCTTACCAACGTATTCAAGCAGAATTACGGCCCCGATGTTACACCCTACTCTATAGGGATAGTGCTAACAGGGCTATAATCAAATAACGACATAATAAAATAAGGGCAGGTATTTCACCTGCCCTTATTTTATTAGTTGCCTACATACAACCCGCAAGACTGGTAAAGTATACTATTTATAATTCCGCAACTTGAATTCTGTACGCCGGTTCTGGGCACGACCAAGAGCGGTTTTGTTGCCTGTTACAGGATTTGATTCGCCGTATCCTTTAGCTGTTAATCGATCAGCGGCTATGCCTTTGCTCAGAATATAATTGCGGCAGGTATTAGCGCGCTTGTCCGATAGCTCTTCGTTCATTTCGGGCTTGCCCACATTATCGGTATAGCCAGTTATGTCTATAAACAAAGACGGATCATCTTTCATTACCCGTACTATCTTATCCAGACTAACATAGGATGCAGGTTTTAAAGTAGCCTTTCCTGTATTGAAGTAAACATAACGTGCAGCTTTTCCTACCAGCCCTATTACTTCATTTTCTATTATAGGGCAACCATTATTGCTGATCGGGCCCGGTACATCAGGGCATTTATCTATAGCATCGTTCACGCCGTCATGGTCTCTATCTGATGGTGGGCAACCCTGATTGTCTGCACTACCTGCCACATACGGGCACTTATCCCTACTGTCCGGTACGCTATCGCCATCTGTATCTGTAGTGTCGTCGTTTTTACCCACATTGGTTACAGACACAGTTTTTTGCTGCGCATATACCGGTAGGGTACATAACAAAATCAGAAAAAATATAATTGCATTCTTTTTCATATAGCAGCTTGCCGTAGGCAAGTTATATAAATATAGATAGTTATAAAGAAGGTAAATTTGCAAAAATTGTCTTAGGAAGGATAGTGCTAAATTATTTTCCTGTCGCTAATAACATTGATTATCAGATACTTATAAAGGCCTCATAAAAAAACTTAATAAATTTCTTGGTGCGTAAGCGGTAGGTTATTACCTTCGCAGTCCGAATTTTTTATGTGTGGAAATTTTTTACCACACGCTGAAAGAAAAAACCTGAATAAAGGAAATGAGACACTTAAGTTTTAAAACAAAATCGGCTAACGAAAGTATCGTAAAGCGCGACTGGTATGTAGTAGATGCTACAAACCAGACGCTGGGCCGCATGACATCGCGTATAGCTTCTATACTGCGCGGCAAGAACAAGACATATTATACACCGCACTTTGATTGTGGTGATTATGTGATCGTTACCAACTCAGGCAAAGCCCTGCTTACCGGTAATAAAATGGAGGATAAGGATTATATCACTTATTCAGGCCATCCCGGCGGGCAGAAGCACGAAAGCGCCAAAGAACTGGTAGGCCGTCGTCCTAACCTGATGATAGAACGTGCCGTAAAGGGCATGTTGCCTAAGAACCGTATGGGCCGCCAGATGTACACTAAGCTTTTCGTTTACGAAAGTTCAGAGCATCCGCACAGCGCACAGCAACCTAAAGAACTTAAATTCTAATAAATCCCCCTTACCCCCGGCTGGGGGAGCTATAAATATTAGTAAATGGAAAAACAGAAAAATGCCGTAGGTCGCCGTAAGGAAGCTGTAGCCCGTGTGTACATGAGCAAAGGCACCGGCAGCATAACGGTTAACGAAAAAGAGTACAAAGCGTACTTCCCCATTATGTACCTGCAAAACCAGGTAGAACTGCCCATGAAGACTATTGATGTGGCCAGTTCTTATGATGTGGTGGTAAATGTGCAGGGTGGTGGCCAGAAGGGCCAGGCTGAAGCCATAAAAATGGCTATAGCGCGTACCCTGTGCGAAATAAACCCCGAGTATCGCCCCGCTTTGAAAAAAGAAGGTCTGCTTCGTCGCGACCCACGTGGTGTAGAACGCAAGAAATTCGGTAAACGCAAAGCGCGCCGTAGCTTCCAGTTCTCTAAACGTTAATAGCTGGTTGTATTCTTATTTTTTTAACCGAAGAAAAAACTTACAATGGAAGAAAATAAAAGCCTGCACCAGTTACTACTTGAAGCTGGTGTGCATTTCGGCCACCTTAAGAAAAAGTGGAATCCTAAAATGCTGCCGTACATCTTTGCAGAAAAGAACGGTATTCATATAATAGATCTGAATAAAACCATAGATGGCCTGGAAGAAGCTGCTACCGCACTGAAATCTATAGCTAAGAGTGGCAAAAAGATCATGTTTGTTGCTACCAAGAAACAAGCAAAAGAAATAGTAGCCGAAGCTGCGCAGAAGACCAATATGCCTTACGTTACCGAACGCTGGCTGGGTGGTATGCTTACCAACTTCTCTACTATACGCAAAAGCGTAAAGAAGATGCTGAGCATAGAAAAAATGCTGGCAGATGGCACCATGGATAGC
This sequence comes from Taibaiella sp., assembly GCA_013815385.1. GTDB lineage: Bacteria > Bacteroidota > Bacteroidia > Chitinophagales > Chitinophagaceae > JACDGL01. The sequence goes on from JACDGL010000012.1 coordinate 89,346, forward strand.
GTTACCAAAAAAGAACGCCTGACACTGAGCCGCGGTAAAGAAAAAATGGAAAAAGTATTGGGTGGTATCTCCCAGATGGGCCGCACTCCTGCAGCGCTGTTCATGGTTGATATCAGCCACGAGCATATAGCACTGGCAGAAGCTAAGCGCCTGGGCATTACTACACTGGGCATGGTTGATACCAACAGTGATCCTACTAAAGTAGATTTTGCTATACCGGCCAATGACGATGCTACAAAATCTATAGCTATCATCATCAATTACCTTACTGCTGCTATACTGGAAGGTCTCCAGGAACGCTCTCTGGCTAAGGAAAATGAAGAAGATACTACTACAGAAGAAGGACAGGAAAGACAGCGTGGCCTTGATATGAATGAGGAAGAAGGTGAAGGTGGCAAAGGCGGACGCCGTGGCCGTACCGGCAGCGGTGCAGGCCAGGGTGCAGGTGCAGGCAGCCGTGGTGGCGCAGGCGCAGGCCGTGGTGCAGGGCCAGGTGGTGGCACAGGCCGCAGCGGCGGTGGTGCAGGCCGTGGTACCGGTACAGGTGGTGGTGGAAATCGCGGTGGCGGTGGCGGCTCACGTCCTGGTGGTGCAGGTGGTTCACGCCCAGGTGGTGCAGGTGGCGCACGCCCAGGTGGCGGCGGCAGCCGTCCGGCAGGCCCCGTAAAGCGATAAGCCTTAACGTTTAACTAATATTAATATTTCTTTAAAGCCCCAGCTTTGGGGCTTTAAACATAAAATGCGAACTTCGCAGCCAATTTTTAAAACAAAAAAGGATCATACAAATGAGCACTGTAACTATATCCGCAGCTGATGTGAACAAGCTGCGCCAACAGACAGGAGCCGGCATGATGGACTGCCGCAAAGCCCTGATAGAAAGCGAAGGCGATTTTGAGAACGCAATAGATTACCTGCGTAAAAAAGGCCAGAAAGTAGCTGCTAACCGCAGCGATCGTGAAGCTAAAGAAGGTGTTGCGATAGCAAAAGCGTCTCCTGATAATAAATATGGTGTTGTGATACACCTCAGCGCTGAAACAGATTTCGTAGCTAAGAACCAGGAGTTCATTGATTTTGGACAGAAGGTTGCTGACCTGGCTTTACAGACAAAAGCTACTACTATAGAAGAATTAAAGGCTGCCGATATGGGTGGCGCTACATTGGCAGACAGGCTGCTGGAAATGGTAGCCAAGATAGGGGAGAAAATAGATGTGAGCCGCTATGAAATAGTACATGCGGAGACAGTAGTGCCATACATACACGCTGGCTACCGTATAGGTGTGCTGGTAGGTATGAACCAGCCTGCTACCGAAGCAATAATAGCTGCAGGTAAAGACGTAGCTATGCAGATAGCTGCCATGAACCCGCTGGCCGTAGATGCCGATAGTGTATCTCCTGAAACACTGGCACGCGAAAAGGCAATAGCGATAGAGCAGGTGATGGCTGAAGGTAAAAATGCTGAAATGGCTGAAAAGATAGCTGTAGGCAAACTGAACAAATTCTTTAAGGATAGTACCTTATTGCAGCAGGCATTTGTAAAGGATAATGGTAAATCTGTAGCAGACTATCTGAAGTCTGTAAGCAACGGCCTTACAGTTACTACCTTCAAGCGTGTGAGCGTAGGGTAAAAAGCATATTTTTTAATTGATAATGGCCGTCCTTACAAGGGCGGCCATTATTTTTATCATTTACTTCTTCCTCACCAAGCCTCTCACACGGACTGTGGGGGTTTTCGTTAAAAATTTAACCCTACATGAAATCCATATTCTATGCGGTGAAAATAGAAGTCAAAGTACCTTCTGTACCGTACATCGCCGCCTATGCTTATCCTTTTTCTGAAGCATAGATAGTCAACACTTATCGCTGGCACCACTCCCCAGTAGTGCGCTTTTGCGACACGGTCATAAATAATAAAATCATGCGGCGGTTCCGGGTTATGATACACAGAATCTATAACTGCGTTTGTACCGGCGGTATAAGATATTCCGAGTTCTGCTCGCACACGCCATTTCTTAAAAGGGGCATAGCTATACTGGGCAAAAACTTCAGCCATTTTGTATCCTAATGATGAGGTTATTGTTCCTGGTTCAAAACTATGAAAATCACTAGTAGAAAACTCCTTGTCATAAGAAGGGCCATACCATGGCAAATTATTCCACTGGTTATAGCCCACCTTTATAGCCCAGTGCTTATCTATAGCCCGTGTATAATTAATACCCACTTGGTCATCCAATGGAAACCATAATTCCCCAACATACCTGAAGCCTCTTGAAAAGTAATAATTTGTCCCAGAGAAAGTAATAGAATTTTTATAATCTGGCCGGTAAATATTTCTGCCCTTTAGCTTTAGACTATCTTCATTCGCAGTATTGGCGTATGTGCATTGCGTAAGCAGCAAACAGAGAAAAACAAAATAGGGTTTCATCTGAGAGTAATTTTAGAGATAGAAAATGATCAGTAACCTATCCGCAAGAGTGCTTCGTTCCTCGCAGTGAGCTCACGGAGATGTCTATTGTGCAAAGTTGGTTATTTCCCAAGTTTTTTATGTGAAATATTTTTTTAAATTTTCCGGATCTCCAATGTGGATATTTTAATTTGGAAACCCTCTCCTTCGGATAGTATCTTGCACAAGGTGAAAATTACCACGCTATTTTTCAAACTTCTGTTATCAGTACATCATCACCAACGGAAGTTTGAGCTGAGACGCAAGCCTGGCAACTACATAGCAAAAATGACAATGGAAGTTTGCGGAAGTTTGAAGTGAGAACGGAAGTTTGGCCAAAGGTTAAAACGGTGTTTGAAATATATTTTGATGAGTACCTATAGCGTTTTTCAGATTAATTTTGCACGCAAATTCCGGGTATGGATGTAGTGCACAAACGGCGTGCGGTGGCATATTGGCTGCTGGCGGGGGTATTCATGATAATAATACAGACCTTGCTGGGTGGCATTACCCGCCTTACAGGTTCAGGCCTGTCCATAACCCAGTGGAAACCTATAATGGGGGCCCTGCCGCCAATGAATGATAAGGAATGGCAGGAAGCATTTAACGGGTACAAGCAGATAGGACAGTACAAATACCTCAACAGCGATTTTACACTCAGCGATTTTCAGTTCATCTTTTTCTGGGAATGGTTCCACCGGCTGTGGGCGCGCATGCTGGGCGTTGTGTTTGCGATAGGGTTCATCTACTTCTTTATCAAAAAATACTTTGATAAGAATATGGTCGTCCCTTTTGTGGTCCTTTTTATACTGGGTGGGCTACAGGGATTAATAGGATGGGTAATGGTATCGAGCGGGCTGAATGATTCTCATCTGTATGTAGACCATATTAAGCTAGCTATTCACTTTCTTTCCGCTATGTTGCTCGCCTGCTACACCTTATGGTTTGCATTGCAGCTGTTGGTAAACCCTGATAGAAGGATAACTAACACTTCGCTGCATAACCTTACCATAGGTGTAATATGCCTGCTCTCTGTACAATTATTATATGGTGCCTTTATGGCAGGGCTGCATGCAGGTATAACTGCGCCTACGTGGCCCTCTATTAATGGCATGTGGCTCCCTGCCTCATTAGGTAATGGTAACATAACAGGCGATAAGATCAATGTCCAGTTCATACATAGGGGGCTTGCCTACCTGTTGCTGCTGCTGCTTATAGTTTGGTTTATGAAAGTGCATAAGGCAGATAGTACAAAAAGATCGTTGTTGGCGACCACCGGTAAATGGCCCATGCTATTGGTTGCATTACAGGTGCTATTGGGCATATTTACGGTTATCAGTGCCCCCTATATACAATTTGGTAAGTTTGGGCGTTACCAGTTGCTTGCCGAGCTCCACCAGCTGGTAGCCATGTTCCTGCTGATGAGCCTGCTGGTTAATTTGTATGTAGTACGTAAAGCGGGAAAGACTGATTCTACTGTTTTCTAATGATATTTGTGATGTCTAATTGATGATCCTATGCCTTCAGGACAACTTAATATAACACTGATACAGACCGATATAGTATGGGAAGATGTGCAGGCCAACCTGCAGCATTATGAACAGCTGCTGGATGGCATACAGGACAAAAAAGAGATCGTAGTATTTCCTGAAATGTTCACTACTGGTTTTAGCATGGCGCCCGAAAGGCTGGCAGAGTCTATGGATGGCCCGTCTGTAAGTTGGATGAAGGGGATGGCTGCAAAACACAGGTGTATCATAACAGGTAGCCTGATAATAAAAGACGGGAACAATTTTTATAACCGGCTCTTGTGGGTATTACCCAACGGACAAGAGCACCATTACGATAAGCGCCACCTGTTTGGTTATGGCGAAGAGGATAAACATTATACACCCGGTGATAAGCGGCTGATAGTACAGGTGAACGGATGGCGTATATGCCTGATGGTATGTTACGATCTTCGTTTTCCAGCATGGGCGCGCAACCAGGGGGGTGAGTATGATGTGCTGATGTATGTGGCCAACTGGCCCGAGAAGCGAAGCATAGCGTGGAAGACCTTGCTGCATGCGCGTGCTATAGAAAACATGTGCTACACGGTAGGTGTTAACCGTATAGGTACAGATGGCAAGGAGATACACTATGCGGGAGACAGTAGCGTATTTGGCCCACTGGGCGAAATAGTATGGCGCAAAACAAATGAAGCTGCGGTACATACAATAACTTTAGAAAAGAATGCAATAGAAAATGCGCGTGCGCATTTTCCATTCCTTAATGACGCCGATAAGTTTTTATTACTATAAAATTCAGCTATGAAAAAGGTCATTTTAATACTGGTGGTGATTGGTGCAGCCCTGGCAGGCAAGGCCCAGGATGCCACAGTAAAAACATTGGAAGTGGATAAACGCTCTGGTCTTGTATCAGTAAATGGTACCCCATCTTTTTATATGATAGCAAAGGCGGTAGTAGCCTGGGAAGCAGACTATAGCCTGCAGGGAATGGACCACCGAGAGTTGGCTTACTTTAAACTGGCGAAAGGCTATCGGTATAATAATACAGTTCACAATCACGACCAGGTGCAGTACTATTCACTCACCTTTGCCAATACTGGCGCGCATTGCAACATATGGAAATACCTGACCGACCGTACCATAGTACGCTCATTAGCACGCATGGTGGCTGAGGCCCAATTGATAAAAGGAAGTAGCATTGATGAGGAAAATGAAAAACGGTTTGTGCTGGCACACGAAGGCTGGCTGACACCCGATGGGGCAAATGCTACACTTCCAACATCAGGTACTGTACCGGGCAATGATTCTTTTAATGGCCCTATTACTATGCACAATGATTTCATAAACTACGGGCAGGAAGTGGTAGGCACCTACAAAACCAAGAATATAGATAGCGAGCTGACGCTGGTGCAGATATATAACGTAGCCCGCACGGAGGTAGCTGAAGCTACACATATAAAAGGTGATGAAAACTGGACCTTTATAACCCCTGTAGACCAGAAGAAGCATACATTGAAATATGAAAAGGAAGATACGCTTCAATACCTCTTTCGATACTTGCTGCGGAATAAATACTTATAGTGGTTTATAGCACTATGTTGCTGCCTTTTTATGCCTTGATATTTAGTACTTTTGTGGCCCCTTACTTACACCAGCTATGTGGCATAAAATAGCCGCCTTTATTATAAAATTCCGTATAGTGTTGCTGATAATATTATTGGCTGCTACGGGTATTATGGGCTACTATGCCAGCAAGGTGGAGCTTAGCTACGAATTTACCACAGCCATACCCACCGATAATGCTAAATATGTAGCTTACCAGAATTTTCGCAGGCAGTTTGGCGAGGATGGCAACATGATGGTGATAGGGGTACAGACCAATGACTTTTTTTCTCCCGCTTTTTTTAATGACTATGCCCGGCTTACCCAGCGTATAGAGAAGGTAAAATCTGTTGAAAATGTATTGAGCATACCCGGCGCTGTGAGCCTGGTAAAAGATACCGTAACCGGTAGCCTAAAAACAATAAAGCTGGTGACTGTATTGCCGGTTACCAATGTGGATAGTGTTAAAAATGCATTTATGAGTCTGCCTTTTTACAGGGGCGTGCTTTACAATAAAGATGCGAATGCCTACCTGATGGCAGTACGCATAGATAAGAAGGTACTTAACTCCAAAGACAGGAGTGGGGTAATAAACGAAATACTTTCTCTGGCCGATTCATTTGGGGCTGCGCATAATACGATCATGCATTATTCCGGCCTGCCGCTGATACGCACAGAAATGGCTACCAGGGTACAGAAGGAAATGCGCATGTTCCTTATCATCTCCTTCCTGCTTACTGCAGTTATACTGGCTTTGTTCTTCCGCTCGTTTATGGCGGTGGTGGCATCTATGCTGGTAGTGGCTGCCGGGGTTATATGGTCGGTAGGTACTATAGAGCTGCTGGGTTATAAGATCACATTGCTCACTGCGCTGATACCTCCGCTGATAGTAGTGATCGGTATTCCCAACTGTGTTTACTTCCTTAATAAATATCATGCAGAGTACCACAAGCACCGCGATAAGATAAAGGCGCTGGTGCGTATGGTGGACAGGATGGGTATTGTGACCCTGTTTACCAATCTTACAGCTGCTATAGGTTTTGGTGTATTCTTTTTTACCAAGAGTACGCTGCTGAAAGAATTTGGCCTGGTAGCAGGCATCAATATTATCAGTATCTTCTTTATCTCGCTCATATTTATCCCCGCTCTCTTCAGCTTCCTGCCTCCACCCAAGGTGCGTCATATCAAGTACCTGAATAGCGGTTGGATCAATAACCTCCTTACTACACTTACCAATTGGGTATTCGGTCACAGGTCGTGGATATATGTGCTCACCATTGCAGCATGTATTTTCTCGGTATTTGGCATTTTACGGTTGCGCAGTGAAGCACATATTGTGGATGACCTGCCTAAATCGGACAAGGTGTACCAGGATCTCCTGTTCTTCGAAAATAATTTCAAAGGTATTATGCCTTTGGAGATAGTGATAGATACACGCTCTAAGTATGGTCTGGTAAAGGGTGATGCCTTTAGGAGGATAGATACTGCAGAGCAATTTATAAAACACTTTCCGCAGATAGGGCAGACCTTGAGTATCATAGATGGTATCAAATTTGCCACACAGGCATCTTTTGGTGGCGATACGAATAACTATGCGCTTTCTTCCCTGTTCAATCCAAAAGACCTGCTCTTCTACATGCACCTGAGCAAGGGCAAGACCAACCTGTTTAGCAAGCTGATAAGCACCTTTGTGGACAGCAACATGCAGAAGGCCCGTATCAGTGTTAACATGGCTGATATAGGCTCCAAACAGTTGCCTAAACTGCTGGATAGTATACGTCCGCGTACATATCAGCTATTTGACAGTAATAAGTACACAGTAACTTTCACAGGTACCAGTGTGGTATTCCTGGAAGGAAGCCGTTTTATCATAAATAGTCTTCGGGATAGCCTGATCCTGGCTTTTATCATCATTTTCGGATGTATGGTATTTCTGTTCCGCTCATGGCGCATACTGCTGATATCTATGGTGGTGAACATAGTGCCCCTGCTTATTACAGCAGGTATTATGGGGTGGATGGGTATACGAATAAAGCCATCTACCGTATTGGTATTTAGTGTGGCTTTAGGTATTACCATAGATGTTACCATACGGTTCCTCGTCAACTTTAAGCAGGAGCTATCCTGGCATGATGATAGTATAGCAGAAACTGTGCGCCGGACCATACACGATACGGGCTTAAGTATTATCTATACCTCGCTGATATTGATTGCAGGTTTTGGGGTATTTATCTTATCCGATTTTGATGGTACCAAGTCGCTCGGATACCTTACAAGCATGACGCTGTTTATGGCAATGGTCACCAACCTGACGCTGCAACCAGCCCTGCTAATGTGGATGGATACGATACAAGTGAAGAAAAGCAAGGCTGCCGATTTCCTGCTGGATGAAGACGGTGAGGGGAAACCACAAACAAAAGCGGGAGATTACACGCCTTAATGCAATAATTATTAATTTTGGGACTGATAGGATATGGAATTCGAGAAAATATATAACAAAGGGCAAGCCAGGCTGTTTAAAAGCGAGTACATGGAGACGATGACCAAGACGCATCCGCTGGTCATCTATAGTATCTATTTCCCTGTAATTATTTTCATGTTGTACTATGGCGCTGCCTACAAGCATATAGGTATAGGAATGGAAGCGCTGATGTTTATAGCGGGCGCACTGCTATGGAGCCTGTTTGAATACATAATGCACCGCCATCTTTTCCACATGATGGTGGAAAAGCCAAAGGCCAAGCGTATCGTTTATACCATGCACGGTGTGCATCACGAATTCCCGCGCGATAAGGAACGTTTATTCATGCCACCGGTACCCAGCCTTATACTCTCCTGTATCATATTTCTTATCATGCAGCTGGCCCTAGGCTGGAGTGCGCTTTCATTTTTCCCGGGCTTCCTTTTTGGTTACTTGCTGTATGGCTCTATGCATTTTGCCATCCATGCATTTGCCCCACCTAAATGGCTGAAAGCCCTCTGGCGCAATCATCACCTTCACCACTACAAAGCCCCCGATAAAGGCTTTGGGGTAAGCTCTGTGCTATGGGATGTAGTGTTTAGGACTGTACCTAAGAAAGAGGAATAGATATTTTTGACGTATCTCCACATGCCTTATAGTCTATTTAATAAACTGTAAATTTGATGAAGATATTTATCCTATGAATACAACTGTAATTAAGGAACGGTTACATGACTATATAGAGCATGCAGATGATAAACATCTTGCGGCTATATACTTATTGCTTGAAAAAGAGATTGCGCCTACTGCCAAATACGATTCTGATACACTCCAAATGTTGAATGAACGTGTAGAAACTTATAAAAAAGGAAAGGGCAAATTATATACGGTTAAAGAAGCCCTGGAATCCGCAAGAAAACCCAATGATAATTAATGTATTATCGTGTTTTTCTAACAGAAGAAGCTCAATTTGATTTGAGGGAGGCGTATCTATATTATGAACAAAAAAATGCAGGCTTAGGAGATCGTTTTTTATCTCAAGTTGAAGAGCAATTATCTATATTATCTAAGCACCCTGAATACTATAGTTTTATTGATCTTAATAGTACTTTAAGAGATGTCGCAATAAGTAAATTTCCTTTTGTAATTATATATATGATAAAGGAACGTGAAATTATTATACATGCAGTTTTGGCTACTAAAAAACGTCCGAAGTATTAATATTTACTTTCCTCCATTACCACTTCCAGTTCAGATAATATCATTGCCGTAGCGCCCCAGATAATAGTGCCATCTTCCAATTGGTAAGCCTTCACCTGGCGCAGCACATCGGGCACTGCAGGAGAGGTTACATCAACTAATGTTTTTCTGGAATGGTGGAACAATTCTTCCACCCGTATTTCGATGATCTGGACTACTTCATTTTTATTGAGTGTATAGGCTGGCCGGTTATTAGCATATGCCACAAATGGATGTACCATAAAATTGCTTACCGGTATGTATAGGGGCGTCAAAGCGCCGAGTACCTGTATATCTATTGCCGGTATGCCTACCTCCTCATAAGTTTCGCGTAGTGCAGTGGCTTGTAGGCTTTCGTCACTGGTCTCGTACCTCCCTCCAGGGAAACTGATCTGCCCACTATGTGCAGACTTATCTGTATTCCTTTGCATCAGGAGCACGCATAGCTTATTTTCTACCGGGTAGATCAGGCAAAGCACGGCGCTATCCCTGGCATTGGCCGGTATAGCAGCAGGCATGGGCACTACCCTTACGGCCATGCGCTCCTGTGCGCTTAGGCCCGGTAGCGGAGCTTTCAGTCTTTGTTTCAGGGTATCTATTATAGCCTTGTTGCTCAAATGTAGGTGGCTTAGTTGCTTGCTTTGCCTGAGGTGGTTAAGTCTTTCTTTAAATCTTCAGCTATTCTTGTATTCATGTCATCCCATCGTTGCTGTATCTGTTGCATCATATCTATCTGCAGCTGGAACATCTCCGATGTGTTATGATGCTGGTATAGCAGCATGTGATCCAGTTTCTCATGCAGCAGGCGCACTTCTATCTCTGCCTTCAGATTCACCTTGAAATCATATTCTGCCCGTTTACGGTCTTTGGTTTCCTGCCTGTTCTGGCTCATCATAATGACCGGTGCCTGTAGCGCAGCCAGGCATGATAATACCAGATTCAGTAAGATGAATGGATACGGGTCAAAGCCTTTGTCGCTTAGTAATAAAATATTAGCGGCCATCCACACCACTATGATGCTGAGAAAAATAATGATGAATTTCCAGCTACCCCCCAAAGTCTGCTATTTTATCTGCCAGGCGCTCGCCCAGAGTTTCATCCTGCGTTTGCAGGTCAGGGTTTATAGGCTTTAGGATGTCTTCGTTCTCAAAACGTTCATGCACTTTCTTTGCCAGGGCCTGATGCGCTTTCACCTCTTCTGATGTGATATTGGCAATGTATGCTCGTAACAGGTCATTCAGCGCCCTATAGGAGATAAAAGAATCCTCATTCCAGTCAGGTTTCAGGGTCTTTAAAAACACCTGCACCCCTGGCCGTAATTGTTTCCATGTCATCCCTTCACTTTGCGGGTACTGCTGCCCGGTAATACTGCATTTATACTCCATGTAAGATAAATGTAGAAAAAGTGTGCCACGTATATGGCCTATGGATAAATAAAGAGCGCGTATTATATTTCCATGGGTACTTCCAGTATCAGCACATCGCTGTTTTCGTTAGCGGTAATGGTTATTTGTTCCTGCTCCCATATGCCTATAGCATCACGTCTATTCAAGGTTTGCCCCACAATACCTATGCTTCCGTTTATTACCATTACGTAAAATCCGTTTTTTGCGCTATGTGGTTTTATAGTCTGGCTTTTGGCGGTATCCATTTGGGTACGGTATATCCATGCATCCTGGTGTATTTTCAGTCCCTCATCGTTTTTGTCAATGGGCGATACCAGTGTCTGCAACTTATTGATCCGTTCTAATGGATCAAACATTCGCTGGTCATATCGCGGCTCCACATTTCTCTTATTCGGAAATAGCCATATCTGGAAGAGATTTACATCTTTGTCCTTGTTATGGTTGTATTCACTATGGGATACGCCCGTACCTGCACTCATTACCTGTACCTCTCCGGTTTGTATGGCTTCTTTATGGCCCATATTATCGCTATGCTCCAGGGCACCGTCGAGTATTATGGTTATTATCTCCATGTTGTCGTGAGGATGCTTGCCAAAGCCCATACCGCCCGCTACTATATCGTCATTCAGTACCCGCAGTACGCCGAAATGTATTTTTGACGGGTCATTATATCCTGCAAAGCTGAATGAATGTTTCGCTTTCAACCATCCATGGTCCGCATTGCCCCGCCTATTTGCAGGGTAAGAAATTGTATTATTCATCGGTATTTTTTTAAAAGTTAGTATTCAAATAATTGAATGTACATACATATATTACAAATACAGTGCCTTTTTAAAGTACTGCCAAATATGCAGGTGTTCACATTGTTGCAATACAGTTCTCTTTCATACCATGTACGTTATCAATAAATGAGTAAATTGAGCCTAAATTCTCTATACATGACAAAGGTATATAATAGCCTTATGGTGCTGACCCTCGCCTTTTTTGTAACAAATGCTTATGCGCAAGAGCTAAAACCGCGTTTTATGCATCCGCCTGCCCCTCCGGGCCAGCATTACGATAGTATTAAAAGAAATGATGGTAATGGTTGGGAGTTTATACAGGTGCATATGCCGGGTAATGGGTTACTGCTGGTGGAAGGAAACCTCCATAATGGGAAAAAAGATGGCGGCTGGGTAGACTATTGGGAAAATGGCATGCCGCAGGAAATAACTATCTACAGCAATGGCCTCCGGAATGGCTTACATATGGAATTCGAGCCATCGAGTAACATGGTTAATATGGAAAATTATAAAAACGACCTGCTGGAAGGCCCATCCCGCCAATATTTACCTGGAGGTAATATGGGTGAGGAAACTTACTATTCTGCCGGTGCAAAGAATGGCATACATAAAAAATGGTATGGGAACAGGATACTTGCTGAAGAAGACAGGTATGCGCGCGGTACGCTGGATGGCCAGGCCGTATGGTATTATGATAATGGAGAGAAGTCAGTGACCTATGCTTATAGCAATGGTATGATGGAGGGCGATGCAGCCACTTTTTTCAAGAATGGAAAGGTGAGCGATATGGGCAGGTATAAGGACAACCGCCAGGTAGGTATATGGAAGGAATTTTACGAAGGTGGTAACCTGAAAGGGGAAGGCGAGTACAATGCAGAGGGCGAAAAAGAGGGTACCTGGAAAGAATATGATGAATCAGGCAAGAGTATACGTATAGTACGTTACAGCAATGGCCAGGTGAAAAAATAGTATTATGCCGCAAAGTATATTAGTAATAGATGATGAAAAGGCCATTCGTAAAACACTCTCTGAGATCCTCAGTTTCGAGGGCTTTACAGTAGATGAGGCAGCTGATGGCGTGGAAGGGCTGAAGAAAATAAAAGAGAATAACTACGACTGTGTGATTTGTGATATCAAAATGCCAAAGATGGATGGCATAGAGGTGCTGGACCACATGCAGGCCGAGAAGCCGGACGTTCCGTTTATTATTATATCCGGTCATGGCAATATAGATACAGCGGTTGAAGCGGTAAAGAAAGGCGCATACGATTATATCTCCAAACCCCCTGATCTTAACAGGCTGCTGATAACCATACGCAATGCGGTAGATAAAAAATCTCTGGTCACGGAAACGAAGCAGCTACGCCGCCGTATATCACGTGGCTCTGAAATGATCGGTGAATCAGAGGGGATACAGAAGATCAAAGATACAATAGCTAAGGTAGCGCCTACAGAGGCACGGGTATTGATAACTGGTGACAATGGCGTAGGTAAGGAACTGGTGGCTCGCCGTATACACGATCTTAGCCAGCGCGCCAATGCGCAGATGGTAGAAGTAAACTGTGCTGCAATACCATCTGAATTGATAGAGAGCGAACTGTTTGGCCATGAAAAGGGCTCTTTTACATCTGCTATAAAGCAACGCATCGGAAAATTTGAGCAAGCCAATGGTGGAACACTGTTCCTTGATGAAATAGGCGACATGAGCCACGACGCACAGGCCAAAGTGCTGCGTGCATTGCAGGAAGGGAAAATAACACGTGTGGGCGGAGAGAAAGAGATAAAGGTGGATGTGCGTGTAATAGCAGCTACCAATAAAGACTTGATGCAGGAGGTGGAAGAAAAGAAATTCCGGATGGATCTGTACCATCGTCTTAGTGTTATTGTTATTCATGTACCCGCACTCAATAACCGGCGCGATGATATACCATTGCTTACCGAGCATTTTATGAAGGAGATCAGCGCTGAATATAACCAGTCTGCAAAGCCTATAGAAAAAGGTGCGATGGATGCGCTGAAGCAATATAACTGGACCGGTAATATCCGCGAGCTCCGCAATGTAGTGGAGCGCCTGATTATTCTATCAGATAAGACGATCACAAAAAAAGATGTGGAGATGTATACCCCGCAGATAAGGGGATGATCTTTTACAGGCTATGCAGGATGCGTTGTAGCATGAATACTTTTCAGCTCGAGCAATATTTTTTCCACATACAATATCTGTATCGTAGTTAATTCAAAAGGGATAATAACAGGTGATTGCGGTGGTGTATTGTGCTGCATATTCACCTTGGTATCCTCCAGTATTTTATGAAACCATAGCAGGCACTCAGCTAGCAGGGCTTGTTGCGTTTCGGGGGCGTTGTTCCCGGTTGGTAGTAACTGTTCCAATTCTAAATTAATATTATTCAGATTGCGGGTGATGCGTATATTATGCGTTATCACATCATAATAGGCTGTGGCATTTTTGTGGCGGGTTGGCTCCTGCATGTAGCGATTAAATGAGTCGAAAAGATTACTGTTCTGTGTTTCGGCAATTCTTTTGTTTCTTGTCCATTGCACATCTGATCCCTGCGAATAAAAGGTTTTCAGGAAGTAGCAGTAGTTGCATTTTATAGCAGTATGCAGGTAGTTGGGCAATAATTTTCTATCCCAGACCGGTAGTAATGCAAAGCCTGCTGCTACCGCAAGGCCCGCGCCACCAATGGTACACAGTGCACGCGTTATGATAAGCATACTGTTTAGCGTAGCTTCAATATTAAATAGCAGCACAAGATTGAGTGTTATAGCAAATGCAGCCACTGCATACTGCCGCCTTAAGTAATATACCATCAGTATAAAAGTGAGAAACAGCATAATCTCTGTAAGGTGCAGGCCAGCTGGAAATCTTAAAATTACACTTCCGGTTAGTCCACCCAATAGAGTGCCTGCCACCCGTTCTCTTGCCTTCTTTAGCGTAGCCCCAAAATAGGGTTGCATTACTATGATAACGCTAAAAGGCAACCAGTATCCATGGTTTATTCCAAACCACTTATACAGGAACATAGCCATCGCCGCTGCCGCTGAAAGTCGCAGTGCAAAGCGGGTGGTAAAGGTATTGAAGTTGAAAAGTGTCTTGAGGTTATTGATTATATGCTTTGGATGCAATACAAACAATGTGCGTGTAAATGAATAAGAGCGCTCCACCGTGCGGTCAGTATTCAATGTAGTTAGTTTATCTATAGATGTTTCCAGCAGTCGGGTAGTGCGCTCGGCCGATTGCACTATTCGCATCAGCGGCCGGTACATTTCATGTTCCTTCTGCGCCTGTTCTTTTATTAGTATGCATAATTTCGTGAGCTGGTTAATGGATGACCTGATGAGTATCAGTTCTTCTGATTGCCTGTTTACGGAATACACTGCTATGCGTTCTATACCTTGCTGCAATAGTTGCAGTAAAGAAGTAAGCTTTGCCCGCTGTGTAGAAGTAAGGCTTTTTATATTTATGCCTTCCAGTTCATCGCTGATGTTGGTGATATTTACCGCAGCTATAGATGCGGCTTTCCTCAGTTGTGCCAGTTGGTAATCAGTATGCTCTTTTTTTAGCTGGTGGGCCATGTCTCCATAAAACGCGTAAGAGCTGTCTATCGCCATTCGCACTTCTTTCTCACTTTGGTATATGCCTTGCAGGCTGCTGCGGGTCTCATTCCCATCCCACCCTTTGTTTATAGTACATACCAGATTGGCTATAGCACGCCATATAATGCCTATGTGCCTCCGGTAGGGCTGTGCTACAGGTGTAAATAATGAAATGCCCAGGCTTATTAATAATGTCCAGCCGGCACCTATTAATACCAATATGCTGCGGTGGCGTATTGCGTCATAGGTATGGGCGGGATAGGCATTGCAGAAAATAAACAGGAGGTACACACATATAGCAAGGCTACTGCCCCTGTCGCCCAGGTTTTTAAACAGTGCTGATATAAATGCCACACCCAGCATACATCCTACACTCAGCCATATGCTGCCTCCGGTTATGGTGCCCAGTATGGCAAATGCTACTGCCAGCAGTGTGCCACCGGCAAGTACGCTTACCCGCCAGTTAAAAGTGCCTTTAAGTTCTATCCAGCAAATTGCTTCTGCAGTCAGGGTCATCCATATGGAGTCATTTACATGGTTGGTAGCTAATCCCCATAGCAGCGGTCCCATTGCCCCTATCGCCATGCGTATGCCCCAGCTTAGCATCGGTTCAAAGGTCTCGTTCTCTACCAGCCTGGCGATGCGTTTGTATGGCTTCAGCGATAGCAAGCGGTCAGCGGTTGAAATAGGTGAGTTGTTTCTCCACTACATTCTCCACGCTTTCTGCTTTTATTGCCCCTTCCCAGAACTGGCGGAAATACTGGCCATGCTGTAATACCAGGGTGGCTGGTATAGATCCCTGCCAGCTATCTTCTATTTTAGGAATAAATATATTGGCATTGGTTTCATTGAGCCATACCAGCTCCTCGCGCATCTTCTTTTTCTCTGCCATCTTTTCTATTTCCCGTGGGTAGCCCTCTTTAAAATCCAGGCTCACCATCAGTATTTTTACAGGCTTACCGGCAAAATGATCGTATAGCTTATTAAATTCAGGTAGTTCATGCACACATGGTGCACACCAGGTAGCCCAGAAATTGATAACGTAGATAGTGTCATCATTCGATGCCCTCTTCATCAGCATTTCAGCGCTATAGGCAGGTATACTTTGTGCATGACTGCCAAAGCTGGCTAGCAGAAATAATAGAAATAATACTTTTTTCATAGCTTAAAATTAGCATATTCGCAGATACCTGTTTTATAAAAAGATCCTATTTCTCAATCATAATCGTAAATAACAAATCATCATTTTGCATTAGGTTTGCTACATCATTACCATATCTATGGACAAAGTATCGGCGCTGAGGCGCAAAACAAAAGAGGCAATGCAGGGCGGGGGTGAAAAACGTATAGAAGCCCAGCACAAAAAAGGCAAACTGACCGCGCGCGAGCGCTTGCAATTGTTGCTCGATGAAGGCTCTTTTGAAGAAATAGGCATGCTGGTTACGCATCGTAGCCGCGACTTTGGTATGGAGAAAGAAGTGTATCCGGGCGATGGGGTGGTAACAGGATATGGCACTGTAAACGGGCGCATGGTGTATGTGTATTCGCAGGATTTCACGGTTTTTGGCGGCAGCCTTTCTGAAACGCATGCGGAAAAGATCTGCAAGATAATGGACCTTGCCATACAGAACGGAGCGCCGGTAGTAGGGCTAAATGATAGCGGAGGCGCACGCATACAGGAAGGGGTAGTATCCCTGGGTGGCTACGCTGATATATTTCACCGCAATGTAAAGGCATCAGGGGTAGTGCCGCAGCTATCGGCCATTATGGGCCCATGTGCTGGTGGTGCAGTCTATTCTCCCGCCATTACCGATTTTATTTTGATGGTGGAGCACACCTCCTATATGTTCGTAACAGGGCCTAATGTGGTAAAGACCGTAACGCACGAAACAGTTACAAGTGAAGAACTGGGCGGCGCAAAAACACATGCATCCAAATCGGGTGTTACTCATTTCGCCTGTGCCAACGAGCTGGAGTGCATTGAGAACCTGAAGCAGCTACTTAGCTACATGCCACAGAATTGTGAGGACGATGCACCCGTATATGAGTACGAGCAGGGCGATGAGTTACGAGCAAAATTAAATGATATAATACCCTCCAATCCTAATCAGCCTTATGATATTAAAGAGGTTATAGAAGAGCTGACTGATGCTAATTCTTTCCTGGAAGTGCATCGGGAATATGCAGAGAATATAGTAGTCGGTTTTGCCCGTATTGCAGGCCGCAGCATAGGCATTATAGCTAATCAGCCCGCTACACTTGCGGGTGTGCTGGATATAGATGCCAGTAAAAAAGGTGCGCGCTTTGTACGTTTCTGCGATGCATTTAATATTCCCCTGCTTGTATTGGTAGATGTTCCGGGCTTCCTGCCGGGCACCGACCAGGAGTGGCATGGCATTATTACTAATGGTGCCAAGCTACTGTATGCGCTTAGCGAAGCAACCGTGCCGAAGATTACGGTCATAACCCGAAAGGCTTACGGTGGAGCATATGATGTTATGAACTCCAAGCACATAGGTGCAGATATTAACTATGCCTGGCCTACTGCGGAGATAGCGGTGATGGGCGCTAAGGGTGCAGCAGAGATCATCTTCAAAAAAGAAATATCAGAAGCTGCCGATCCGCAGGCAAAGCTGAAAGAAAAGGAAACGGAATACCTGGAGAAATTTGCCAACCCCTACGGCGCTGCTGCACGCGGCTTTATAGATGAAGTGATAATGCCGGATGTAACGCGCCAGAAATTAATAAAGGCATATAAGATGCTGGAACAAAAAGTATCGGTTCTGCCCAAGCGGAAACACGGCAATATACCGCTCTGATTTTGTTCGCATTAATACACACGTCATGAAGATGCTGAATGCAGCAATAGAATGGGTATTATATACCAGCCTGTTTGCGGCATGTTGTGCGGTGGGCATGTGTATGGCTACAGAGTTACTTGTTATTAAGTATATCCCGCTACTCTTCACCTCGTTGCATTTTCTTGTGTTTGGTAGCACATTGCTTGTGTACAATGTACACCACATTGTAAAGCGATCTGCCGCCTCCCGCTCAGATATTTTCCGGTGGTCATTGCAATACAAAGGCTGGCATTTTTTCTTTTCTGTATTGGGCGTATTGATGGCAGGTGCAAGCCTGTACCGGCTGTCCTGGAAGATATGGCTGGGGTGCGTAGTGCTTGCGCTCCTGTCATTTGCGTATTCATTGCCCCTGCTACCCTTCACGCGGCGCAAACGCATCCGCGATTTTGGCTGGATAAAAATATTGGTACTTACGAGTGTATGGACTATCGTCACCAGCATCCTGCCCCTGCTTTATTGGGGTGAGCCGCTTTCTGATTATCCCTATGAGATATTACTGCGATTTGTATTCATGTTTACGCTTTGTGTTGCATTTGATGTACGCGATATGCAGACCGATCTTGATGCCGGCATCCATACCCTTCCAAATATCATAGGTCTGCGCAATAGCTATCGCCTGATGAATGTCTCTATTGCATTTTTTGGTTTGTTGAGCATCATACAATACCTGCGTTATCCATCTGTAACGCGGCTGGTAGGTGAGTTGCTAACTGCCCTTGCTACCAAATGGGCCATTGAATACACAAAAAAACACCCAACAGACAAAGCCTATCTGGGTGTTGTAGATGGTATGATGCTCCTATATGCTATACTGGTGCTGATACACTAGTACCCATTTTAATTCTTTACTATCTGCATAGTACGCTTTGCACCACTACCTGATACCTGTAGCATATACATACCTGCGGGCCATGAAGATGTGGATATGGTAGCCTGTATGCCTGCTCCGGTATTTGTCGTAGATACAGTTTCTATGCTCCTGCCGTTCAGGTCATAGACAGCCAGCTGATAAGCGCCCTGTGGTGCATTGCTGATCTGCACGTGTACATTTTCACCCGCGGGGTTAGGGTAGGTATTAAACACAACGTCATTTGCAAATGCAGCTATTCCGGTCGTTGATTGCGCCAGCGTAATAGAAGTATTACTTGAAACATCAGCGAAATCATTAGTCCCATTTCCGTTTACCGCATTCAGGGTGCAGTACATGATTACATTACCGGCATTAGTGGTAGGGGCGGTCCATTGGAAGGATGTATCATAAATACCTGCAATTGCAGAGAGTATTGCACCATTACTTTGTTCTATTAAAGTAAGACCAAATGTTGCAACAGTTTTACGCAGGCCCGCTCCCGGTGTGGAAAAAGTCCCCGCACTTGTCTGCGATGTTCCTGTGCCTGTAACTGCGGTAAACTCTAATCCAAAACCAGGCAGATTGCTTGTATTTGTACCATGTATCTTAATAGTATATAAGTGTCCCTTTGAGTATTGAGTAATAGGGATACCTGCGCTATCTACGGTAATAGTAACAGAAGTAGCAGTTGATGCACCACCGTGACATCCGCCGCCGCCGCAATTAGTGATCGATGCCTTGGCTCCTGTACAGTTCTGGCCACCTTCAAACGCCGCGCCTAAGCGATAGCTCGATAGGGTTAAATAGCTGATACCAAGTAAAGCGGTACATAGTAAAATTCTTTTTTTCATTTTTTTTTTGGTTTATGTTGAAGGATATTAATAATATTAATACTCAGAATTATACAGCATTACTATGATAATTCTGTGACAAGATATTATTTCCTGGATACTAAAATGTAGTCTTTTTACTGAAACGGTAATAGTATGCTACTAATACGGATTATTTCTACCAATTCAGAATGATGCTATAGAAGGCTTTTTACTTTAGCTATTGCTGCTTCAAGTTGATTTGCATCCTGTCCGCCGGCTGTGGCAAGTGTCTTTTGTCCGCCCCCGCCGCCTTTTATCAGGGGTGCTATCTGCTCCTTTATTATTTTCCCAGCATCCAGCCCTTTGGCAGCAACAATATTCTCAGCTACGCCCACTGCTACAAAGGGCTTGCCCCCTATATTAGTTCCAAGCGCTATTACATGGTCTGCCAGGTGGTTTTTCAGGTCATTACACAATTTTTTCAGTGCCTCCGCATTTCCGGTCTCTACTATTGCGCCTATGTAGTTGATGCCGTTTATGGTTTTTTTTTTGGCTAGCAGATCATCTCGCAGTAGGGCAAGCTGTTTCCCTTCCATACTTTCCACCTGCTTCTCCAATACATTCCTCTCTTCCTGTATTTTTTCTATCGCCTTTACAGGATCTTTGGCATTTTTCAGTTGCGCCTGTATGTTTCCGATCAGTTGCAGTTGTTCATTAATGTAGTGCTCAGCAGCCCTTCCGCTTACAGCCTCTATACGGCGAACACCTGCAGCCACTGCGCTCTCGCTTATTATCTTAAAGAATCCAAGCTGCCCCGTAGCGCCTACGTGTGTACCGCCACATAGTTCTATTGAGTAGTTAGCATCCATTACCACCACCCGTACTACATTGCCATACTTCTCGCCAAACAATGCCATAGCACCCATCGCTACTGCCTCATCTTTCAGCATGTTTTTTATCACTACTGGTATGTTCGTGCGTATCTTTTCATTCACTATAGCCTCCACCCGTGCTACCTCCTCACTGCTCATCTTTGCAAAGTGTGAGAAGTCAAACCTCAGGTATTCTTCATTCACCAGGCTTCCCTTCTGCGCAACATGGGTACCCAATACTTCTCGCAACGCGGCATGCAGCAGGTGCGTGGCACTGTGGTGTACTTCGGTAGCTACGCGCCTGCCGGCATCTACTTTTGCCAGTACAGGTGCGGAAATATTTTCAGGCAGCACCTCGGCAAAGTGTATCGTCAGATCATTCTCTTTCTTAGTATCCGTTATTTGTATGCTGTCATTGGGGAATATCAGTTCCCCTGTATCGCCCACCTGTCCTCCGCTCTCTGCGTAGAAAGGAGTGGTATCCAGCACTATCTGGTAACTTTCCTTGCCCTTACTCTTCACGCGGCGGTACTTCAGCACTTCGGCTTTTGCCTGCAGTTGCTCATACCCTACAAACTTTGTAGCCCCGCCTTCCTTCACTACTACCCAATCGTCAGTGTCCAGAGCAGTCGCCGCACGGCTGCGTTCTTTTTGTTTCTTTAATTCTTTTTCAAATCCTTCTTCATCAACACTCCAACCTATTTCCTGTGCAATTAACTTGGTCAGGTCGATTGGAAATCCATAGGTGTCATTTAATTCAAATGCGACATCCCCTCTTATTGTAGTGGTGGTAGTTGTTGTAGAAGAAACAATTTCATCAACTTTCTTCAACCCTTTATCAAGAGTCCGTAAAAACGCCTCTTCTTCTTCTTTCACCACACGGCTCACCAAATCAATCTGCTGCTGTAGTTCCGGAAACACTTCTTTGAATTGTTCCGCAAGTACAGGCATCAGCAGGTGCAGAAGCGGAGATTTGTGGTCCAGGTAACTGTAGTAGTACCGTACTGCCCTGCGTAGTATGCGGCGTATCACATATCCGGCGCCTGTATTGCTGGGTAGTTGTCCGTCTGCTATGGTAAAACCTATGGCCCGTATATGATCAGCCAGCACACGAAATGCCACATCGGGCTTGCTATCGGTATATCCATATTGCTTACCGCTCAGCTTTTCTATAGCCCTTATAGTACCTGTAAACAGGTCGGTATCATAGTTGCTCTGCTTGCCTTGCAGTACCCTCACCAGGCGCTCCAACCCCATGCCGGTATCTACATGTCGTGCTGGCAATTGCTGCAGGCTGCCATCCTTCAGGCGGTTGTACTGCATGAACACGTTGTTCCATATTTCTATTACCTGCGGGTGGTCTGCATTAACCAATGTCTTGCCGGGTATTTGGCTTTTTTCCTCCTCAGTGCGGCAATCTACATGTATCTCACTGCACGGCCCGCATGGCCCGGTATCGCCCATCTCCCAGAAGTTATCTTTCTTGTTGCCGGGCAATATCCTGTCTTCGGCTATGTGTTGTTTCCAGCAGTTGTAGGCTTCCTCATCTCTCGGTAGCCCCTCTTTCTCATCTCCTTCAAAAACCGTTACATACAGTTTTTCTTTAGGTATGCCGTACACTTTAGTCAGCAGCTCCCAGCTCCAGGCTATTGCTTCCTCTTTAAAGTAGTCGCCAAAGCTCCAGTTACCCAGCATCTCGAACATAGTGTGGTGGTAGGTATCTACACCCACCTCTTCCAGGTCGTTATGCTTGCCGCTTACCCGCAGGCACTTTTGTGTATCGGCCACGCGGGTATGCTCGGGTTGCCTGTTGCCGAGAAAATAATCCTTGAATTGGTTCATCCCGGCATTGGTAAATAGCAGCGTAGGGTCATTTTTCACCACTATAGGCGCCGATGGCACCACCTCATGCCCTTTCCCTTTGAAAAATTCTAAAAACTGCCTGCGTATTTCGTTGCCACTAAGCATATATGCATAAAATAAGGTGGCAAAGATAATTTTTTATGAGTGTATACGCTCATGCTGCTGCTGGAGAGTAGTTTTCAATAAAACATCAGTTAATTCGTAGATGAGCAATTCCAGATCACCACTTCCACGTATATACTCCATGCGTATACTGGCTTATGGTACCATCTTCGGTCTGTACCTGTAGGGTGCCACTAGCGTGTGTGCCTACTATTATAGCGCTCCAGTCCCGGTTGTTATCCGTAAAGGTCTGTTCTTTGCCTTTGCGATACAGCAGGGTATTATATTGCCGCATAATATCCATAACACTGCTATCGGCGCGGGTAGCTTCCCATATCTGCTTACGCAACTTTGTAAGTAACAGGTGCAGGTCAAAATCTCTCCCTGCCTCTATCTTCAGAGACGTGGCAAAGGGCAGATCACTACTAAACGTTTCCTGGTGCACATTCAGCCCAAGGCCTATTACACTATTGGCCCATCTATTGCCACGTAATACATTTTCTATCAGCACGCCTCCTGCCTTTTTGTCATTAATGATAATGTCATTAGGCCACTTGATGCGTACATCCCATTGTTCGTATACTTCGAGCAATACCTCTGCAATGGCAATTGCCACAGAAGCGTTAAAAATAAATTGTTCTTCCAGCGGGCGCACTGGCACGGTTACCATGCTCATTAGCAAGCTTTGGTCAGGCACGTCCGTCCACTGGCGGCCCCGCTGCCCTTTCCCCGCCCTTTGCCGCCTTGCGGTAATAGTAAGTCCCGGTAGTGCCGTATCGGCATCTATCAGGCGCATGGCATAGTTGTTGGTGCTATCTATTGCGTCCAGTTCTATTATAGGCGCGTTCAATAAGGACATAACCCGTTTGAGAGAAATATTTTATAGATTTGTAAAGATATTACCAAACCTAAACAGTTGACCACAATTTGGAGAAAATAATAACCGCATTACAGGAGAGAAAGAAGCCGGTAACCCGCCTGACGAGAAACAGCAAGTTATTTAAAACTATCCTTAACGCTATAAAAGACAAAAAAGGAGAAAACATCATATCGCTTGATCTTAGAAAAATAGATGAGGCGGTTGCTGATTTTTTTATCCTATGCGAGGCTAATTCGCACATCCAGGTTAAAGCTATAGCTAATTACATAGAGCAGATGGTAGACGAGGAATGCGGTGAAAGCCCTTACCACGTAGAGCATGGCGACCAGTGGACACTTTCCGATTACGTAAACATAGTAGTGCATATTTTCCAGCGCGAGCATCGAAAGTTTTATAACCTCGAGATGCTTTGGGAAGACGCTGAAAGCATGGAACATAATGCATAACTCACAACTTTATACTGATAGAACAAAATGGAAGATAATAAAATAAGGCCGGGAATGAAGCCGGGTGGTGATGGCCGAAACCAGCCACCACGCAAAGGCCCCCGCTTTAATATATATTGGATATACGGCATTATACTACTGGCGATACTAGGTATGCAGTTTTTTAGCAGCAGCTTAAGTGGTACAGGTGCAGAGCTTAGTTTTCAGGATTTCCGAAGCAACTATCTTGATAAAGGCAAGGTGGATAAGCTGGTGGTAGTGAATAATGATATGGTGGAAGTGTACCTGAGGCCTGGTATACCTGCCGAAACACCTAAAGGGAAAACACCGGGATTAACGCTTACAACTGAAAAAACCGCACCTATTACTTTCCGTATAGGGTCTGTAGACCAGTTCAGCCGCGATCTACGCGATGCACAGCAGAACATACCTCCTCCACAGCAGGTAAGGGTATTTTATGAGTCCCGCGGCGATCTGATGCACTCTATTCTAAATTCTATATTCCTCCCTATTATCTTCCTGGTAGCTATGTGGTTCCTTATCTTCCGTAAGATGGGTAGTGGTGGCGCAGGTGGTGGTGCAGGTGGCATATTCAATATTGGTAAATCTAAGGCACAGCTTTTTGAAAAAGGCACCCGTGTAAATATTACTTTCAATGATGTTGCTGGTCTTGACGAAGCTAAGGTAGAGGTAATGGAAATAGTGGATTTCCTTAAAAACCCTAAAAAATATACAGCCCTGGGTGGTAAGATACCTAAGGGGGCATTGCTGGTAGGCCCTCCCGGTACCGGTAAAACGTTGCTGGCTAAAGCCGTGGCAGGCGAGGCGCAGGTCCCATTCTTTTCAATGTCGGGTTCTGATTTTGTGGAGCTTTTTGTAGGTGTGGGTGCCAGCCGTGTACGCGATGTGTTTAAGCAGGCTCGTGAAAAGGCACCATGTATCGTATTTATAGATGAGATAGATGCCATAGGCCGTGCCCGTGGTAAGAATATGATGATGAGTAACGATGAGCGGGAAAATACGTTGAACCAGTTACTCGTGGAAATGGACGGGTTCAGTGGCGATACAGGTATTATAGTACTGGCTGCTACTAACCGTCCGGACGTTCTGGATACAGCATTATTACGCCCCGGTCGTTTTGATAGGCAGATATCTATTGATATACCTGATGTAAAGGGTCGCGAAAAAATATTTGATGTGCATCTGAAGCCCATCAAAAAATCGAAAGACCTTGATATCAGAAAGCTAGCTATACAGACTCCCGGTTTCGCCGGCGCAGACATAGCTAATATATGTAACGAAGCAGCCCTAATTGCAGCTCGTAAAGGCAAGGGCGAAGTAGATATGAGCGACTTTAATGACGCTATAGATCGTGTGATAGGTGGTTTGGAGAAGAAGAATAAGATCATATCACCTGATGAAAAACGAGTAATTGCCTATCATGAGGCGGGTCACGCGGTATCAGGCTGGTTCCTGGAGCACGCACATCCTCTTGTGAAGGTAACTATAGTGCCTCGTGGTGTGGCTGCGCTGGGTTATGCCCAATACTTACCTAAGGAAGTGTATATCCGTAACACCGATCACCTGTTAGATGATATGTGTATGTCTCTTGGTGGCCGTGCTATAGAAGAATTAGTGTTTGGTAAAATATCTACAGGTGCATTGAGCGATTTGCAGCACGTTACCCGTATGGCTTACGCTATGATATCTATGTACGGTATGAGCGCCAAGCTGGGCAATATTTCTTTTTATGATCCGCAAAGTGAAGGAAGTCTCACCAAGCCTTATTCTGAAGAGACAGGTAAGATTATTGATGAAGAAGTGCGCGATCTCGTACAGCAAGCCTACTTACGTGTCAGGACACTATTGCAGGATAAAATAGGCGCAGTAAAGACCATTGCTGAAGAATTACTGAAAAAAGAAGTTCTTTATAAAGATGATCTGGATAGGCTGATAGGGATACGTCCATTTGTAGATACATCTGATGAAGTGGATGATATGCCATTGCCACCACCAGTTACTAACGATCCTATCAGCAGCGATATATTGCCGGCTGTATAAGATCTTATAATATCAAATATTTAATAATAAAGCGGTGAGCAATCATCGCTTTATTATTTTTGTTTCATAAAACTTCGCAATGCTTACACTCAAGACATCAAAAGCGCGGGAAAATATATTAGCAAAGATACGTAAGGGCCTTAATGAAGGCACTGTAGCCATACCATTCCCTGAAGTGGAAAAAGATACTTCTCCGGTATTTGCCAAATCCGATCTGTCTCCTGAAGAAACATTTGCAGAAGCGTTTATACAACTGGGCGGGAAATTCGTCTTTTGTGAAAATGAGCAGGAATTACTCGGCCATATAGCTGATCTCTATGAAAGCAGGCAATGGAAACAGTTACTATGTGCAGATAAGCATTTATTGCAGCTTTTTCAGAATAACAAGTTGGATATAGCTGGTGATGCCGCATGTAACGATGGTACCGCAGATGCCTGCATTACCGGTTGCGAAATGCTGGTAGCCCGTACAGGCTCAGCAATCATTAGCAGTAACCAATATCTGGGACGTACGTCTACTGTTTTTTATCCTGTACATATCATTGTCGCCTATGCGGGGCAGTTAGTGACAGATATAGATACGGCGTTAGCAGGGCTGAAAAAACGTTATGGAAATACGCTTCCCTCAATGGTCAATTTGAATACAGGGCCCAGCCGCACGGCAGATATTGAAAAGACACTTGTAGTAGGCGTGCACGGTCCGGGTGAAGTATTTTGTTTCTATATAAATGCATAAAAAAATAATGCTGGGGACACTTACGTACCACTCAGCATTATTTCGGGGTATAATTTGTAACGTGGGTATTCGGTATAAATGAAGCTTCTCAGGTTTAGGGAGGGGCTAGCATATCAATCAGAGCTTTAAATAAAACGTAGATTGGATACAAAGAAAGGATTACCCATCTTATTGATAAGGGGGCATTTGCCGAACTGCCTGTTTCATCCGACGAATGGTAGGTTACACCCGACGACAGCCCTTTTATTGATCTGATTCCTTAGGCTTTATCCCTGCTGTTATGCTTATTTTATTGAACGCGATCATAAAATCAGCCCACAAATTCCCGGATACCGGTATTTGCATATTATCCTCCATTACCAGGATCTCTGATGTCTCATACCTGCGTATATGGTGCATAGTACTGCTATCTCCTCCTGCATAGGAGTAAATGCTAAACAGGAGCAATAATATAGCGGCGAAGAGGCTATGCATTTATAGGGAACTGAAAATGCATAGACAATGTTACTGATAAACCTTATAAAAACCACATTAGCGACACGGTCTTTAATGCTATATAAGGTTTGAATGATGTGCGGTACATTTGATGTATGTATTCCTTAGAGATAACAGGCCAGTACGTAGACTTATTTCACAAGCGTATTTTCCCCGCCAGGATTGTTGTAAGTGATGGTATTATTATTGAGGTGCAGCAAATCGATGGTGCCCCACAACAGTATCTATTACCTGGGTTCATTGATGCCCATGTACATATTGAAAGTGCTATGCTCACACCTGCAGCATTTGGCCGGATAGCTGTAACGCACGGGACCGTAGCCACCATATCCGACCCGCATGAAATAGCTAATGTGTGCGGTGCGGAAGGGGTACAATATATGATAGAGAATAGCCGGCATACGCCATTAAAAATATTTTTTGGCGCTCCATCGTGCGTGCCGGCTACAATATTTGAGAATGCTGGTGCCACGCTAGATGTGGAAGCAGTGGCAAAGCTTTTGCGATCAGAGGATATATGGTATCTGTCCGAAATGATGAACTATCCCGGAGTTTTAAACAGGGATACGGATGTAATAGCGAAAATAGATGCTGCCCGCAATGCAGGCAAGCCGGTAGATGGCCATGCCCCGGGCTTGAAAGGTGAGTTAGCTAAGGTATATGCCACAGCAGGGATTACTACCGACCACGAATGCTATATGCTTGACGAGGCAATAGATAAAATAAACTGCGGGATGCATATACTGATACGCGAGGGTAGTGCTGCAAAGAATTACGAGGCATTAGCTTCCTTGCTGCGTACCCATCCGCATAAGGTTATGTTTTGCAGTGATGACAAGCACCCTGATGAACTGGTGCTTGGGCATATAAACCGGGTTGTAAAAAGAGCTTTGAATGATGGATACGATGTGTATGATGTATTACGGGCTGCATGCATTAACCCGGCGATTCATTATAAAATCCCTGTTGGTTTGTTACGGATTGGTGATCCTGCCGACTTTATAGTCCTTAGTGATCTGCAACAGCCTGAAGTATTGCAAACATATATTAAAGGGCAACTGGTAGCGGAACGGGGCAAGCCCTTATTACCTGTAACATCACCTGCTGTTATCAATAATTTCATAGCTAAAGAGAAACAACCGGATAACTTCGCCATACATACTGATCTTACTGACCCTGTAATAAGGGTAATAGAGGCAATAGAAGGGCAGCTGATCACCAACGAACTGCAACTGCCAGGGAAAGCCGTTAACGGACAACTGGTAAGTGATGTAGCAAATGATATATTGAAGATAGTGGTTGTGAACAGATACGAAGAGTATGCCACCCCTGCTGTTGCATTTATTAAAAACTTTGGCCTCCAGCGCGGAGCGATAGCATCTACGGTAGCGCATGATTGCCATAATATAATAGCAGTAGGCACTGATGATGATAGCATATGTGCTGCAGTGAATTCATTGATAGCATGCAAAGGAGGTATAGCGGTTGCCGAAAATGCAGATAATGTTACCACAATGCCATTGCCCATAGGTGGAATAATGAGCGACAAAGATGCTTATGAAACAGCGGCCCAATATTCACTGCTGGATAATAAAGCAAAGGCGCTTGGTACGCCTTTGAAAGCCCCTTTTATGACGCTATCATTTATGGCGCTTCTGGTGATCCCATCTTTGAAGCTGAGCGATAAGGGCCTGTTTGATGGAAGCAGATTCTCCTTTACTGATGTTATAGTATAAGGCACTTATCGGTACATAGCAGCCCAGTTATTAAGCATTTGTTGTCCGCACCCTGTGAGTATAGACTCGGGGTGGAACTGGATGCCTATACAAGGATATTGCTGATGGGCTACAGCCATGATAGTGCCATCATCTGTATGGGCAATGGAAGATAAGCCCGTGCCTTCCAGATGCTCTATGATCAGTGAATGGTAGCGCATAGCGGTAAACGGGGAGGCTATGCCTGTGAATAAAGGATGGCCTGCATGGTACATGCTGCTTGTTTTACCATGCATAGGGTATGCTGCATGGGCCAGCTTAGCGCCAAAATGCATCCCTATAGCCTGGTGCCCGAGGCATACTCCCAATATAGGTATACGCTTATGAAAATGTTTCACAACACCCATGCTGATGCCTGCCTGTAAAGGTGTTTCAGGGCCGGGGGAGATGATGATACGTTCAGGATCCAGAGCGCTTAGTTGGCTTATAGATAATTCATCGTTGTGGTACACGGTACATTCATTACCGGTAAGCAACAGGTAATGGTGCAATATGTAGGTGAATGAATCGTAATTATCAATGAGTACCCACATGCTATAGCTTGTGATTGACGCTGCTGAAGTATGCCTTCAGATCGCTGAATGTATGCTTTGCAAAAGGAATGAACCGGCCTATATATTCAAACATTATAGGTGCAATGGGTTTAGCATACTTATAGGTTTTGGATGAGGCTATGGTTTCGGGAGTTATCAAATGCATCTGGTTGCCGATCCACAATGCGGAGCTCCACAGAAAGGCAGCTATAAAGGCATACATCAAGCCACCCAGTATCCTATCGAGCCAGCCAAGCTGCACTACCTTAAATGCT
Source organism: Taibaiella sp. (assembly GCA_013815385.1). GTDB lineage: Bacteria > Bacteroidota > Bacteroidia > Chitinophagales > Chitinophagaceae > JACDGL01. The sequence goes on from JACDGL010000012.1 coordinate 118,963, forward strand.
TTTTGCAGGAGTTTTGCAAGCAGCTTTACCAGGTACACCACAGCAATGAAAAGAACGACATAGCTAAGTACCTGCGCCCAGCCCGATGTAATATACCCATGCCGCAGCAGGTAGGTTGCCAGGATGCTTGATAGCTGCAGCGCACATACAATACCCAATATGATAGCAACAAATGAAAAGACACCTACTATAATGCCTTTCATAGAGCCTTTTGCAAAAAAAACAACCACCAGCAAGATACCTATGATATCCAGTACCATTACACTATGCGTTTTGCGAAAGTAGCTGCTTTACAGTTTCAGATATCAGTTTACCATCTGCCTTGCCAGCCAGTTGCTTTGTAGCTACACCCATTACCTTGCCCATATCGGCCGGGGATGTAGCGCCTACTTGTGCTATAATGGCCTGTAACTCTTTCTTCACCTCTTCTGCGCCCATTTGCTGCGGCAGGAATTTTTCTATTATTGCCAGCTCCTCGCGCTCTTTTTTTGCCAGGTCTTCGCGGTTTTGTTTTTCAAATATTTCTAACGAGTCGCGGCGTTGCTTGGCCAGCTTCTGCAGCATTTTGGTTTCGGTAGCTTCACTGATATTCTCGCTGGCCCCTTCTGAAGTTTTTTCTATCAGTATGGCCGCTTTTATAGCACGCAGGGTACGCAGCGCTGCCTCATCTTTGGCGCGCATTGCATTCTTCAGGTCTTCCATTACCTTTTGTTCCAGTGACATGGTCTTAAGATTAAAATATTGTTACTTAAAATTTATTTCACCTACCTATTCAGGATTCTTTTCCAGCGCTTCAATAGCTTTTTTGTGGAAAGCTTTTGCAAACTCTTTCAGCTCCGCAGCAAGCGCTTCATTTTTAGTGGCCCGCAGATAAGTATCTGACATGCCAAAAAGCGTCTGGAAGAAGAAATCATTCATTTCATCCACCATCATCTTGTTGGTCCAGAGGTCTATACGCAGGGCCGATTTTTCTTCGCCATCCCATAGCCCCAGCAATATGGCTTTTGCAATTTGCGGTTCTTCCACGCCACCATCGGGCGCAAACCATTCTATGCTTTCCGGCATTTTGTCCTCATCCAGCTCTACGTGGATATTAATAGTAGATTTTTTGCTCATTGTAGCTATTCAGATGCCAAATGTAAGATGAGAAATTGATATGTGGGTTGCAACAACGATAGCAACCAATCAACTAATCTACTAATTTAGCGCAATAAATACACCCATCAATGAAGTTACTGGAGCATAAGGTAGCCCTTATAACCGGCGCAAGCCGCGGCATAGGGGAAGCTATAGCTATAAAATTTGCAGAGCAGGGCGCTACTATCGCTTTTACCTATTTATCATCAGAAGAACGTGCAAAGACCCTGGAAGAAAAACTTGCCGGGTATGGCGTAAAGGCGAAGGGCTATAAGTCGGACGCAGGCGATTATAAAGCAGCAGAGCAGCTGGCAAATGACGTGATGAAAGAAATGGGCACCATAGATATATGCGTGAACAATGCCGGCATATCGCGCGATAACCTGCTGCTGCGGCTTACACCGGAGCAATGGGACGAAGTGATGCAGGCCAACCTGAAATCGGTATACAACCTTACCCGGCAAGTAATAAAGCCCATGATGAAGGCACGCAGCGGCAGCATCATCAACCTGAGCTCTATAGTAGGTGTAAAGGGCAACCCCGGGCAGAGCTGCTATGCCGCCTCTAAAGCCGGCATAATAGGGTTTACCAAATCAATAGCCCAGGAAATAGGCAGCCGCAACATACGCGTTAATGCAATAGCCCCCGGCTTTATAGAAACGGATATGACCCACTACCTGAAAGACGGAGGTGATAAATGGTTTGAGAAGATACCCATGCACCGCTTCGGGAAGGTAGAGGAAGTAGCTAATGTAGCCCTCTTCCTGGCATCGGGATTGAGCACTTATGTAACAGGGCAGGTGATAAGTGTGTGCGGGGGTATGAATACCTAAGCTCCTATCAGCATAGTATCAACAACGAAGCGAGCCTTATATGGTTAATATACCTATGGGTAGCTACTTAGCGTATTAACAGCTAATTTTGCCATGTTTTAAAAACGAATTCAGGATGGAAAAAATTCATGCTGCTATAACAGCAGTAGGCGGCTATGTACCGGAATATGTAATGACCAACTTTGAGTTGGAGCAGATGATGGATACATCGGACGAATGGATACAAAGCCGTACAGGTATACGCGAGCGCAGGATACTGAAAGGAGAAGGCAAGGGCTCGTCTGATATGGCGGTAGGCGCAGTAAAAGACCTGCTTGCCAAGCGCAATATGGATCCTAAAGAAATAGAACTGGTGATCTGTGCTACTACTACTCCTGATATGCAGTTCCCCGCTACGGCCAATGTGATATGTGATAAAGCCGGCATGACCAGCGCGTGGGGTTTTGATGTGAGCGCAGCATGCAGCGGTTTCCTTTTTGCATTGACCACCGCCGCCCAGTTTATTGAGAACGGAAGGCATAAGAAAGTGCTGGTGATAGGTGTGGACAAGATGAGCTCAATAATGAACTATGAAGACCGCACTACCTCCATAATTTTTGGCGATGGGGGCGGCTGTGTGCTGCTGGAGCCTGATAATGAGGGTTATGGAATACTGGACTCCATACTGCGCAGCGATGGCAGCGGCCGTGCATTCCTGCACCAGAAAGCGGGCGGCTCGGTGAAGCCGGCTACGCTGGAAACGGTAATGAACAAAGAACATTACGTATACCAGGAAGGGCAGACGGTATTTAAATTCGCGGTAAAGAATATGGCCGATGTGAGCGCCGAGATAATGGAGCGTAATAGCCTGACATCGGATGATGTGGCATGGCTGGTACCCCACCAGGCCAATAAACGCATTATTACCGCCACTGCCGACCGCATGAAGCTATCTGAAGAAAAGGTAATGATAAATATAGACCGCTTCGGCAATACCACTAACGGTACCTTGCCGCTGTGCCTGTGGGAGTGGGAAAAACGCCTGCATAAAGGGGACAATATCATCCTGGCAGCATTTGGCGGCGGGTTTACCTGGGGCGCCACTTATATAAAGTGGGCTTACGATACTAACTAATAGCAGCCTATTTTAGCGCAAAAGGTAAAGTAAGGGGGGTAAAACGAAGTGTCATTTTATAAAGAATGTATATTTTGGCGCAAAATCTGCGCTGGGATTGATTTATAGCCGATTTTCAGGGGGATTATTGAGAAAACGAAATGTCGGAAAGAGTTTAATTAGGTTGGATTAGGGTTTAATTGGTGGGGGCTATTTCTTTGGTTTTGGAGGGGCAGATTTAATTGGCTCGTTGAGAACCTGCATTTTATCTAATAAAGCCCGTGTAATCACCTTTTGCTCGTGCATATCGGCCTCCAGATCGTTGATGCGGTGATATAGTTCTACCGGCTCGCTGAAATCGGCGGATAGCTTCATTCTGCCGTACCATATCTCCAGCACATCTTCTATATCAATCTCTGAGGTGGGATACTCTTTGCGATGGGTAACAGTATCTGATTTTATAACAATTTTGCCCCGCTCTTTTATTCTATTCAAAAGCCTTTTTACCACTACACCGCTGCGCGTAACTACAATGTGGACGCGGTTTTCACGTATATTATCAAAATCATCTACCCATTGCCCTATAACACGATCGCCATTAATAATATTCGGTGCCATTGATGGGCCATCTACCTCAAACATGCGGTAAGTGGCATTATCAAGGCCGGGTATGCGGTAAGATGGCAACGTGGTAATAAATTCAGGGTATCCATAGCCTGAAAGGTAGCCTGCGCGCGCCTTTACGGGTACATATATAATATTCTCTTCCTTACGCTCATTGACCGTAATAACCATTGGCATGCCCAGGTTAAACCGGCCCTTCTCCGGAGCACTATTTAAAGCAGCCTTTTTACCATTGTTTTTACCAGAATTACGAGTAGGTGTTACAGTAGGGGTTACAAAATCCGTTACATATACATCGTTTTGGGCAGGGGGTATGGCTGCTTTATTTACTCCATACCGGGTATTTGGTTCATTTACCGAGGGGGTATTGGCACTTTTTTGTGCGGTTTTAAGCATATGCCCCTTACCTGTTATCAGCCAGTTTATATCAATTACTTCGTATTTTCTAAGTATCTTATCCAAAAAATCAAACGACGGCCTGGTCTTTCCTGCACGTATTGAACTCAATACAGATTCGGATGTATCCAGCTCCTGCGCCAGCTTATAGGCGGTGAGCCCAGTATGCTTTAAAAAAGCTTCGAACCGGGTTAAAAAAGTTTTCATAAAAATACTTAGTAAATACTTGATACTTAGAAAATGTTTAGTACTTTCGTCTTGCAAATGAAGATTAATTGCTTCATTCTACAAATATACAAAACGAAATGTCGGAGAAAAATAGTAGAAGTACGCAAGCCGGAAGGAAAAAACCACGTAGAAGTACGCAAGTATGGAAAACCCCGGCAAGTGTGATCGCTAATATGGTGGAATGCCACCCTGATACGGTAGTAAAGGTGCGGAGCGGTAAAATAGGCAAAACAGACAAGATATTAACGCAAAGGATCAAGATAGCCGATATGTTGGTCAATGACGGGAAGAACAACCTGCTCACCAAGGTAAAGCAACTTATAAAATTCTAACGGATGAAATTCTACCTCGGAAAACCTGCGCTGGAGTATCACGAATTAGTCCCAAAGATTATGAGTGACGGCAATTATCGCCTGATGAAGATGCGCGGCAGGCTACAGGCCAGCTGCGCCGGTGGTAACGGCAGGGAGATACTGGTACCGATAGACAGCCTGCCAAAGGCATACCAGGAATTGGTGCATCAGGAACTGGGCGACCCTTATACCCACATAGCCACCACGCCCATACTACGGATGATAGTACGGGACGCAGCAGCGGAGAAATATTACAGCGCGTACAAGACCCCAAAGAACGAGCACCTGAGCTACCTGCACCAGCGCCTATACACCCGACAGGCCGAATGGATAGACATGATAAACCGTATAAGCGCAGACAAATACGCGGCAAAGGAAGTGCTGAGAATGGATATGGTGCGGCTGAAAGAAGTGATCATGCACCTGTACCGCAACGACAAGATAAACGGCGAGCCATTTGATAACAAGCTGCCCGGTAGCTGGCGCCAGATGGAACGATTGATAGCAGCCTACCGCAAAGAAGGCTACGCCGGGCTGGTGAGCAAGAAACTGTGCAACCAGAACACCCGCAAGGTGAGCGACAAGGTAGAAGCCCTGATACTGAGCCTGTACTGCCAGCCGCACAACCCCTACGCCAACGAGGTATGCAGGGATTTTGCGGCCTTTATGCTGCAAGAGAAGCACATTATAGACCTGACCACCGGCGAAGCCTTTGAACCCGAAGAGTTTTATGTGGATGGCAGGCCCTGGATGCTGGACGAGCGAACGGTGAGCTACTACATCAATAAACCACTCAACAAGGCCGTGGTAGATAACTACAGGCTCAGCAAGAAGCAATTTGAAGACAGGCACCGCCCATTTATGCGCAGGATAGCCCCGCAGTACGCGCTGAGCAAGATAACGATGGATGATACCAGCAGCCCCTTTAAAATGTACAATAAGGTGCGCCCTGCTACCTACAAAGTATTTGACGTAGCCAGCACCGCAATAATAGCAATGGTGATGGTACCCGATGAGCGCCCCAACGCAGGCATGATACGCGAACTGCTGCGCAAAATGTTTGCCCTGATCATTACCAAAGGGTGGAACGTGCCGATGGAAATAGAATACGAACACGCCCTGAACCGCAGCCTGACAGGCAAAAAGAACGAGCAAGGGGTACATGAGGCCGATATACTTACCGCTGGTAGCCTGTTCCTGTTCTCCACCCTATGCGCCCCCAAGAACCCCCGCGAAAAGAACGCTGAGCGGATGATAAAGGTGATAAAGTACGAGTTCCAGAAGCTGCACGAGGGCTTTTTGGCGCGGCCCTTTAACCGTACCGATGCCAACCGGCTGAACGAGGATAAGAAAGAAGTGCTGTACACATTTGAGGAGATCATACAAATAGAAGAGCAGTGCGCAGATGGCTACAATGCCGCCCCGCACCCACACCAGGACAAATACCCAGGCATGAGCCGCTGGCAGGTGCTGGAGCAACAGCAGAACCCGCAAAAGCGCACCCTGGACCTAAAGCACACTATACAATGGATAGGCCATAAGACCCCCCGCACCACCCTGCGCCGCGGCGAGGTGATGGTAAATGGCAACTACTACCGCATACCCGATTGGGATAGCCTACAGGGCATGAACGATGACCAATTTACGGCCTTCTGGCTGCGTGATGAGCAGGGGAATGTACCCGGTGTGTACCTGTACCAGGATGGCACCTTTGTAACCGAGGCGCACCTGGTAGAGAAGTTCCAGCAGGCTAAGGCAGAGCAGACCGCAGAAGACCTGATGGTGCTGGCAGGGCAGCGGCACTTCCGCAAGGGCTTTGACAACATGATAGAAGCCAAAAAGGGCACATTGGTACCACTGGGCACCGTAAAAGCCGACAAAACAGCCCCAATAAGCACCGTAAAAGCAGAGGTTGTGGGGGTAGAAGATGCCGATGAAATGGGGGTTATGGTACCAGAAATGGCCGGTAAGGGGGGGGGTTATGGCACAAAAACGACCCCTAAACACGGGTATGTGTACGACCCCGAAGAAGCCAGAAACCGCGCCCTTAGCGACATATAAATGATTTTATAGATTGAAAACAGGCGAAAAGCCACTTTATTTTTTTATAAAACGATTAAAACCGCCAAAAATAGGAAAATCTACATCGGTAGTAGCTGGAAAAATCAACATGGTGTTGAAATGCTTACCAGCCTTTTAAGAGAACAAGGACACGAGGTAATATCCTGGGTTGAAAACAACTATGGAGAAGATCACAACCACGTAACTAAAAAAGTAGACTTCGAAAATTGGGTGAACTCACCAGAAGCCGATCAGTCTTTTGAGTTTGATACAAAAGGAGCCACCCAGTGCAATCTGTTTATCTATTACGGGCCTGCTGGAAAGGATGCATGTGCAGAAAAAGGAGAAGACTTAGGTCTGATGCGAAAAATGGTAACCGTCTGGTGTGAACGCTGTTTAGATGTACTAAAAGAAGTTGAATCATTAAAAGATTTAATACCACAAGGGAATAGCCAGAATCAGGAAGACATTGTTTAAAAATAAATCACCCTCTAAAACCGCCCAAAATGACACTTGAAACAATTCAGCGCGAAAAGATAAAGGATGCCCTCCTTACCTACCGGCAGCAGTTTGACGGTACCGACCGCAAATTCGCCAATAAGTTCGGGATCAACGAAAGTGTGTTCTCCCTGATAAAACGCGGCAAGGGCAGCGTAAAGAAGCTGGCCGATGATGAGTGGGTACGCGTAGGGCGCATACTAAAGGTGCCGCTAAATGAGGGTGTAGCGTGGGATGTGGTAAAGACCGAAACCTTTGAATACCTGACCCGCCAGTTTGCCCACTGCAAGCAGCACAGCGTAGCCCGCCTGTTTGTTGATAAGGCCGATATAGGCAAGACCACCGCCGCCACTTATTACATGCTTAATAATCCTAACGTGTTCTATATTGATTGCAGCCTTGTAAAGGGCCGCAGGGACTTTATAAAGGCACTGGCTACACAGGTAGGGGTAAAGGCGATCGGGAGCCTACAGGGCATGATAGAAGACATAGGGTACATGCTACAGGCCACCCGCAAACCGCTGGTGATACTGGACGAGGCCGGAGACCTGAAATACGAAGCATTCCTGGAGATAAAAGCACTATGGAACGCTCTGGAAGGTGCCTGCGGATGGTACATGATGGGCGCCGACGGGCTGAAAAAGAAAATAGAGTTGGCGATGCATAACCTGAAAGTAGGCTACGCAGAGATATTCAGGCGGTTTGGCAACGGGTACAACTGCGTAACCCCGCAGAACGATAAGGTAGCACTACAACAGTTTATGAGGCAGCAGGCCCAGCACGTAATAGGCGTGAACCTGCCCAATGTGGATGAGCGCAAAATAATAGTAAAAGATAACCTGAGCCTGACCCGCGTGAAAGAAAACATCATTAAGGAACGCAGCCTGCTAAAACGCGCATCATGAGCCAGAAACTGACCAACGCCGAACAGATACGAGCGCAGTACAGCGCCAACACAATGGCTGTATGCTACCTCACGGGCATGAGCGAGGACGACCTGAAAGAATTTATGTACCAGACCGGGCTGGCTTGGCTGAGATACTACACCAACGATAACCCCGAGGTGCTTGCCGAAGTATTACAGCGCCGCGAGGTATGGGGCTGGTGGCGCAACCAATGGTGCCGCAGGGACGGCCAACTGCTGGAAGGCTCCCTGTACCGGAAGTACCCGCACAACTGCGCATCGTGGTACCGAAAACAGCACCAGGATGTATTCAGCATCCGCACCCCGATGTTCAACCTGCTGGAAAGCGGCTACGCGGTAGCCATTAACAATATGAATAAGAACCTGCAAAAGAAAGAGCGGATATGATCGGCTACCCTAAAGAATACGTAGAATCAGCCAGGGGGCTGGCGCGCGACCTTGAAAAAAGGCTGCACAATGTGTTTGGGATGACCAAAGTGCGGGTAATGGTAGTGGGCCTGCTGTGCGAAACAGATGCCAGCCACAAGAAGATGGCCGACATGATATGCGCACACATGGGTATGGAGCCCGAAGCCTACACCCTCAAGACCCGATCCCGCCGCATAGTGGAGCTACGCTGGATAATAACACGGCTAATAAGGCAGCACTACCCAACGATAACGCTCAAGAACCTGGGAGACATGATGGGTGGCATGGACCACACCACTATGACCAACAATAGCCAGCGAGCCCAGGACCTGCTCGATGCCAACGATAAAACATTCTGCGAAAAATATATTAAAGCCGTGGCCGCGGTAGAACAATGGCTAAATGAGCAATATGCCCAGAGCTGAGATAATAAAGATACGCCTGCGCCACAACCGGGTAGAAGCCTTGTATGGCATACTAACGCAGCACGTAACGCTTTTTGAGCCTGCCACCCCGCATGAGCACCTGCTGCACGAACACCTGGTAGCCCTGGCCACCCGAGTGCATAAAATGGTAGCAAAAGAGCGGCAGGAACGCTTTACACTCAACCTAACTGCGGTAGAAGCGCTGTCCTTCTGGCAATACTTCGGTGAGTGCAACCTGGCCTGGGACCCTTATGCCGATGTGATAGTGAAGGAAATGATAGCGGGTATCCATAAAAAGCATGAAAGCACAAAAAGACTGCGCTATGCACACTGATATACCCTTGATAGATACCCTGCTTACCGAACTGTGCCAGATTGGTGATGCCCTGCAACACGTAGTACCTAGCTGCGAAGAGCACGCAAAGCTGGAAAAGGATAAGACCCAATGCATTGCCAGTGTGAACTACCCATTCACGCAAAGCGATGAATGGGCTTCTGACTTCACAGATAGTTGCTTATTGCTAAGGCTGACACCATCTCCATCAGTGTAATCGAGCGTTCCACCCGATATTATTTTTAATCCT
>JACDGL010000018.1 GCA_013815385.1 Taibaiella sp.
GTTAAGCCCCCCATGGCCGATGGTACTGCACAACAATGCGGGAGAGTAGGTAGCTGCCATATTTATTTTAAAAAAACGCCTCACATCTGTGGGGCGTTTTTGTTTTTAAGCAGTTCTGGTATCTTTAACTGCTAAAAATAGAATTTAATCAAATGCCTCACTATAAGTTGGGGCGTTTTAGTGATATTCAAAGTACTCCACTCTTTCAGGTCATAGCAGATATCAACTTATAAGACTATTTTTGCGCCACTATTTTAGACATTCATGAACCTGGAATTTAATAAGAATGAAGATGGCATGCGGCTTTTGGTAAGCCAGATGAAACAAAAACATGCTCAGGTAGCGCTTGGTGGCGGAAAAAAAGCTATAGAAAAAGCAAAGGAAAAAGGTAAGATGACCCCACGTGAGCGAATAGCTTACCTAATAGATAAGGACAGCATCTTTACAGAAATAGGCTCCTTTACCGGAGACGGAATGTACGCTGAGCATGGTGGATGTCCTGCCGGTGGTACTGTAGCTGGCATAGGGTATGTGCGCGGTCGCCAATGCGTAATAGTAGCAAACGATAATACAGTAAAGGCTGGAGCATGGTTCCCAATTACAGGTAAGAAAAACCTGCGTATGCAGGAAATAGCTATGGAGAACCACTTGCCAGTAATATATATAGTAGATAGCGCGGGCGTATACCTGCCCATGCAGGATGAGATATTTCCGGATAAAGAACATTTTGGGCGGATATTCAGGAACAATGCACAGATGAGCGCTATGGGCATATCGCAGATAGCAGCCGTGATGGGGAGCTGTGTAGCGGGTGGGGCTTACCTGCCTATAATGAGTGATGAGACATTGATGGTAGAGGGCAATGGTTCCATCTTTCTGGCAGGGCCGTATCTGGTAAAGGCCGCCATAGGTGAAGATGTAGATATACAAGTACTGGGTGGAGCAAAAACACATACCGAGATAAGCGGTATAGCTGATTATAAATTTGATACCGAGCAGGAATGCCTGGACCAGGTAAAACGTATAATGGATAAGCTGGGCGAACAGCCGCGCGCAGGGTACGACCGCATAAAGGCCGCTGAACCCGCTAAAGATCCAAAGGAAATATATGGCCTGGTATCAGCCGAGAATAACAAATCTTTTGATATAGTAGAAATAATAGAGCGCATAGTAGATAATTCTGAGTTTGACCAGTTTAAAGAAGACTATGGTAAAACAATAGTTTGCGGCTACGCTCGTATAGATGGCTGGGCAGTAGGAATAGTTGCTAACCAACGTAAAATAGTAAAGAGCGGAAAAGGAGAAATGCAGATGGGCGGTGTTATCTATAATGATAGTGCTGATAAAGCGGCTCGCTTTATACAAAACTGTAATCAAAAGAAAATACCATTGGTGTTTCTACAGGATGTGACGGGCTTTATGGTAGGCAGTAGAAGCGAACATTCCGGTATTATAAAGGATGGGGCTAAGATGGTAAATGCTGTAGCTAATTCTGTTGTCCCAAAAATAACTATCATCATAGGTAACTCTTATGGTGCTGGTAACTATGCTATGTGCGGAAAGGCATACGATCCGCGTTTTATATATGCATGGCCCAATGCCCGCATAGCTGTTATGGGAGGTGAACAAGCAGCTAAGACCCTACTGCAAATACAAGTTGCGAGCCTGAAGGCCAAGGGAGAAGTAATAGACCCTGAAAAGGAAAAGGCAATGCTGAAAGAGATTACAGAACGGTATACAATGCAAACATCCTGCTACTATGCAGCTGCACGCTTGTGGGTAGATGAGATAATAGATCCATTACAAACCCGGCAGGTAATATCAGAAGGGTTAATGGCAGCTAACCATGCGCCCCAAACCAGGGAATTTAAAACAGGTGTCTTTCAAGTATAAGTAGCATACTGAAAATTTAAGAATTGCAGAGAATGATAGAGCTGAAAAATATAAGAAAAAGCTTTGGTGACAAATTGATACTGGACGATGTTTCTATCAAAATGGAGGCGGGTAAGACCAACCTGGTAATAGGTACAAGCGGCAGTGGCAAGACGGTGTTGATGAAGATAATGATAGGCCTTATGAAGCCGGACAGCGGACAGATAATCTATGAAGGAAAAGATATAACTGACATGGAGGACAAAGACCTGAAAGAGATACGCAAACAAATTGGTATGCTCTTCCAGGGTGGGGCTTTATTTGATAGTAAGGATGTGCAGGATAATGTAATGTTCCCGTTGGATATGTTCTCTAAAATGACTGAGGAGGAAAAACTGCAACGGGTAAACGAAGTACTGGAAAGAGTGAACCTAAAAGATGTAAATAAAAAATTTCCTGCTGAAATAAGTGGCGGAATGAAAAAACGTGTTGCCCTGGCACGAGCTATAGTATTAAATCCTAAGTTCCTTTTTTGTGATGAGCCCAACTCAGGCCTCGATCCTCAAACCTCATTGTTAATAGATAAGTTGGTAAAAGAATTAACGATAGAGTATAACACAACAACTGTAGTGAATACTCACGATATGAATACAGTGATGGAAAGCGGTGACCATATTGTATATATGTATCAGGGCCGGAAAAAATGGGAAGGCTCAAATAAAGACATCATCTTTAGTAAAGACAAAGAATTAAACGATTTTATATTCGCATCAGAATTCTTAAGCAAAGCGAAGGAACTGAGCATAGAGCAGGCGAAGAATAAATAATTGTATTATTTACCCTCGTAAGTTAAGAACGTTGGGCAATAGACCGCCGTTCTTAACTTCTAGATCCATTGCACTAAGGCTCGGGCTCCTTATTTGTTTTCTATTATCTTCTTTTTACCTGGGAATATTTTATATCCAAGGCTTACTCTGAAATAAGGTTGCGTGTATAGATCGGTAATGTAAGGATTAGGACTAAATCCTTTATCTGAAAGGTTTTGTTGTATAGACGCGCTTATGAAAAAGCGTTCTGAAAAAAGATAATTTACCTCTACCATATATCCCCAATGGAATTGATTGGAAGTTACGTTCTGATACAAAACAGAATCATACTGTGGCATAGGGTGCGTGAAAATCGTATTTGCATGCGCAGCAGTAAAAGATGCTGGTGCGATGACAGAATCTGGACCGGTTAATGTATATCTGCCATACCGATTAATAACAGACTGGATTGTAGCACTGCTTCCGAATGTAAATACCGGTCCTGCAGCAATAGAGAACTTATCTGTTATGAGATATTTTAATAGAATTGGCAACTCAAATTCCAGATACGAACGGCTAACGGTGTGTGAAACTGTAATAGAATCATAAGATTGCTGGAATGAATATACATTGTATGTACCTGCGGCGTGTGCATGGGTGCCGATAGTCGTAACTGAGTCGGATACATTGGTATAATAAGGAGTTGGGTCACCGCCAAAAGGATTCTTGTTTACAATGTTATATTTAATACCAGGTGCAAAAAATACAGAAAAGCGTTTCGTCCAGTCAATCTGCAGATACGGAGATAAGACTATATAGGTAGTATTGAATGATTGTGTTCCATGCCCCAGGCTTGCTTTAATACCTCCCTGAGTTGCGGCAAAACTAAATTTTTTACCTCCCAGTTCTGCTGTGCTTGTATTTTGTGCTGCAGAGTCATTGCTGCTATTCACCTTTGCATTAGTAGCATTAGAAGGTGTAACCTTAGGCTCAGATTGAACTGGCTGCGGTTTTTCTGCAATGTAATTAGCCAATGCTTTTTCGGTAGTGATGGGTGTTGCTAAAGATTGTTTTAGTATATCAGACTCTTTTTTTGTTTTGATAGCCAGATCAGAAGGTGTTTTATTAGTCAACGGAGTTTTTGCGTATTCTTTTTCTGCAAATGTTTTATTGTTGTTGGTTGTACTTTGCTTCTCTGCTTTTGTTTGTCCTGTTACAGGCTTATCTACTACAGGTCTGGCAGTATTATTACTGCTAATTAAAGGTATTGCACCTGTTAATGTATCTCTATAGTTTATATTGTTGTTCGTTTTAGCAACAGAGTTAGAGTTGAAATTTTTTCCGTTTGTTCTTGACAAATAAGGTGTAGTATTTTTTATGGGATTTACATTAGGCGAAGATGGTAAGGATGAATGATGTGCATGTGTTCTTGTTGCAGTAACCTGTGTATCGTTTATACGGATGGTGTTTGGACTGGGTGTAAGGATAGATGTTTCAAATTGTTTTTTTGAATGTATTGGTGTACGGACTTTTTGTACAGAAGTGACGGAAATATCTGCTGTTGTGCTATCTGAAGTAATGGATGTAGCCTTTTTAGACATTCCCTTATTAGTTATAGTGCTTACTGAAGTAACAGGTATTAGAGATGGCACTGTGGCAGTAGCCTTGCTGTTATCTTCCTTTGACGAGGTCGTGATATATCCCCGCCCAAGGTAAATGCCTCCCCCGGCTACGAGAAATAAAAATAGCATTACCCACCACCATGCAAATGGCTTCCTGCCCTTGCCTGGGTCAAGCCTTTTTTCCAGATCATCCCATACCTGGGATGGCGGAGTTTCGGCAGCGTTACCGATCTCTTCGCGGAAAAAATCGTCGATATGAATTTTACGATTGTCCATTTTTATTACAACTACATAATATTTTTAATTTTTTCCTTTAACCTTCTGCGCGCATCATTCAATTGCCAACGGCTATTATTCTCGGTTATTCCCAATAGTTCTGCTATGTCCTTATGCGGATAGTTCTCAAATACATATAGGTTGAACACTGCCTTTTGTGTAGTTGGCAACTCGTGTATCAACTGTAATAACTCCTTATAACTGATCTTACCTACAATGTCATTATTAACGTGCGCATCTATAGTTTCTACATCTTGGCCGGTAATTACTTCATGTTTTTTATTTCGGCGAAAATGGTCTGAGATGATATTAACTGCTATCTGGCGTAGCCACCCTTCAAATGCACCATGGAAAGAATATTGTGAAAGCCGGGTAAACACCTTGTAAAATGTATCGTTAAGCACTTCTTTTGCAGTATCCAGGTCATCTACATAACGACGTATCACTGCATATAAAGTAGGGGAATAGGTGTCGTAAAGCTGTTTTTGTGCTGCTCGTTCATTGGCAATACAATCCCTTATAAGCAAGCTCAGTTCGGGAGCAGGGGCTTTATAATTAGAATCGGTATGGCCAGATATGTTTCCGGTGCCTGTCAAAACTATTTAAAGAGGTTTGGGCTATGTTTTTGGAGGGCTTACTCCATATTTTATCAGACGCAATGATAAGACACATTGTTAGTAATCAATATAATATATTTTAATTAAACAGGTGTATTCTAATGTTACTTGTATTGGATATAATGCAAAAAGGCCGGTAAAAACCGGCCTTTAGAGATATATGAGTAGGTGTTTATAATTTTTCCATCTTTTCCACCTTCACTCCATTGTTGCCCTTCAGGATAATGAAGTAAATGCCTGGTGTTAACGCTTGTACATTAATATGCGTTTGTGCTGCGGTTAATGGTTGCTGCATTACCTGCTGGCCCGTTGCATTTATAATGCGTAGGTTGTCATAGCTGTTATCAGTCTTTATAACCAGATCATTGTGTACAGGATTAGGGTATACACTAACAGCAGAAATATTAGATACACCTGCTATACCTGTGGTATGGATACCATTCGTTACTGTATTGGTCATAACGACATCGTTATCATCAAAGTAGATACCTGCTTTGTTATTTATGTTGGTGCCATTGGCAAGACCATTTTTACTAGCTATGCTGAATACCACAAATCCGTCTGCTTTATTATGGTGAGAACTATCCAGCAGGTTTATGTTGGCGAAGTCGAATTTGAGGATCGTATTGCCTGTTGTGGGATCTTTTAGTTTCAGTATGCTTACGGGATGGGTGCTGGTTACCACTTGTATGCTGCTTGGATCTACATTACCAGACAATGTATCTAGTATATGAATGTTTTGTGCTGGTGCATTGCCAGTATTCTCGAATGCAAGAGTATAAGTAAGCCGGTCACCTGACTTGATATTACCTTTAGGCATAACAGTTTTCTCGTTAGGATCCCATGAGCTGGTCACGGTGTCGGCAACATTAAAGCTGTCATTAGCAATATTGCCGTCTCCTGTAATGTGATTGATATAACCAGAAGTGGTGATAGATGTGCCCGGTGTCAGCCATGGCGTAGTGCTTGCATATACAGAGAAAAATTCCGCAGAATCTATAGACAGATTACTGTAGTTCCATGTTACCGTATGGCCGCTAATCGTTCCGCTCGAAGGAGAAATAGTAGAAACAGTATAGTGGGCGTCTATATTCACAGTAAGGGTGCCGCTCTTTACATTACATGAATTGTTTGTAAGCATAACAGCTGTATTATTACTATGTCTGCCAGTATGTGTAATGGCGTTTAGTGCTACATCAAATGCGGAGGAAGTAGAGCATGAAAAGCCAAAATCCCCGGCTGCTGCAGTTGTTCCGAAAGAAGGTGTAGCAGATAAGCTACCACCTGATGGGCAAGTAAGTATAAGAGCGGTAGGCAAACCTGCGATCTTAAATGTATAAGTAGTGGAATAAGAATGAGCCCTATAGGTAAAATTACCCCAGCCCGACGAGATAGTATCAATTGCTACTCCTGCAGAATCTACTTCAATATCACAGGATAAGATTAGGGAACGATCCCCGGCATCAAACACGCAATTACTATTTTTATCTTCATACAATCGGCCAGTAATATAGGAACAACCATATATAGCTTGTGAATAGCTAACAGAATCTGTACGTGTGCCGGAAGGGTTATACAAAACAAACTTTACTGTGTAGGTGCCACCTGCTGTGTACGAATGAAAAGCATATGCGTTGCCTCCGTATACGGTATTGGTATCTATAGTACCATCACCGTACGATGTCTCCAGTTTTGTACCGGTAATGCCACCGGATACGTTTATATAGTATTGCTGACCAGTGCAGGAATCGTAAAACAAATGACTCGTAATGGTTTGGGCTTTTGATTGCGTTGATAGCAATATCATTGTTATTGCCATGACGCATAAGTAGAGTGTCTTTTTCATAAAATAGATTTTGATTGGGGTTAAATAATTTCGTTAACTCAAAGACGAGAAACGAAGACACGACGTTAAAAATCTTTTCACTGTCTTAAAATGTAGAAAATAATAAAGGCCGGTAGAAACCGGCCTTCGAAATCTAGAATTGATTACCCATTACAACTCTTTTTCCAATATACCCATAAAGGGTCAGGGAGTGTTTTTCGTGCTTACAACTAATAAGACCATAGGGTTTTATAAAAGGTTGGGTTTTATTAGTGTTTTTCTTCTTAAAGCAGCACTTTTGCTTTTGCATGTAAATAGGTGTAATTTCGCCCCCGTTTCATCTTAATTATTTAGCCAATGTCCGTATTAGTTAATAAGAACTCTAAAGTAATAGTACAGGGCTTTACAGGCACTGAAGGTACTTTCCACGCCAGCCAGATGATCGAATATGGCACCAACGTAGTTGGGGGAGTAACTCCTGCAAAGGGCGGTACTCAACATCTTGACCGACCTGTATTTAATACTGTAAAAGATGCTGTAGATGCTACAGGCGCTGATGTATCCATTATTTTTGTGCCGCCTGCCTTTGCAGCTGACGCAATAATGGAAGCAGGTGATGCAGGGGTAAAAGTGATAATCTGCATAACTGAAGGCATACCTGTACAGGATATGGTAAAAGCTAAAGCATACCTGACTGGTAAAGATTGCAGACTGATAGGCCCTAACTGCCCTGGTGTTATAACTGCAGGTGAGGCTAAAGTAGGCATTATGCCGGGTTTTGTTTTCACTCCGGGACGCATAGGTGTTGTATCTAAATCAGGTACCCTTACCTATGAAGCTGCAGACCAGGTGGTAAAAGCCGGTTTGGGTATCTCTACGGCTATAGGTATAGGCGGTGATCCTATAATAGGCACTACTACTAAAGAAGCTGTGGAATTGCTGATGAACGATCCCGAAACGGATGGTATCATTATGATTGGCGAGATAGGCGGTACTATGGAAGCAGAAGCTGCCTTCTGGCTGAAAAACAATATGCGCAAACCTGTAGTAGGCTTTATAGCCGGCCAGACTGCACCTCCCGGCCGCCGTATGGGTCATGCCGGAGCTATAATTGGTGGTGCTGATGATACAGCTGCTGCAAAAATGAAAATTATGCGCGAGTGTGGTATCACTGTTGTAGATAGTCCTGCTAGCATAGGTATTACAATGGCTGAAGCTATAAGTAAATTGGCAGTACCTGCTTAAATTTCATATAATTTGTTTTGTAAAAGTGTCCCATTATCTGGACACTTTCCTTTTTTAATTTTGGTTAAAACAGCTTAAGTCGCTTTTTCTTCATTTCTGCCGCTACCGTATGTGCACCATTATCGTCGGTAGCAAGCAGGTGATCTACAATGCTTATATAGCTTGCATCATCCCGGTTCTGGCTTAGCTTGAAGATGGGAATAATGTCAGTAGCTGTAATGGATATGCCTGCTATTGCTTTAACAAGGGTAGATACATAGCCATCAGGTAAGTCCTGAATGAGAAGAGGATCAGCCTGCGGCTTTTCATATTTTCTGGTTAGCTCATCCAGTATTCCTATTGTTTCATTATCGCTTAGTAGGTTCACTTTGCCACGTACGTGTACTGTCTGGTAATTCCATGTAGCCCCCATTTTTCCTGTATACCAGCTGGAGCTGACGTAACAGTGCGGACCCTGGAAGAGTATCAATACATCTGGAAAAGCTAGTAAAGCCTTGTGATGGTCGGTATTTCGCATTACATGCGCCCTGATAACCACCTTGCCATCCTGCATGCTTAGTAATACAGGCACCTGTGTAGCAACATTTTGCCTGCCATCGTAACCAATCAATGTGACGAAGGGATGCGCTTGCATAAAATCAAAAACCAATGCAGCATCTTCTTCGCCGAAGTAAGGCATTTTGTACATAATATCAAAAGTCGCAATTTCTTATTAAAGTACTAAGTCTTTGTTTTCTGTTATTTTGCAGCATGGTTTATAAGGTCATTGGCATAATGTCCGGTAGTTCGCTTGACGGACTGGATATAGCTTATACATATCTGGAGGAAATACGCGGCAAATGGACTTTTGACCTAAAGGAAGCTGCCTGTATAGAATATACAGACGAGTGGAAACATGATCTGAAAAATGTAGCAAAAAAAAATGTTCCTGATTTTTTAAAGCTTCATACACATTATGGTAAATATATTGCAGAGCGCATAAATCATTTTATAGATCAGCATAATCTGCACCACCAGGTGCATTTTATATCATCACACGGACATACAGTATTTCATGAACCGCAGAATGGCACCACCTGCCAGATAGGTGATGGTGCCACAATTGCCGCTATTACAGGCTTGCCGGTCATCAGTGATCTAAGGATGCTGGACGTAGCTCTGGGCGGGCAGGGAGCACCAATAGTACCTATTGGCGACCACCTGCTGTTTGGCGATAACGACTACTGGCTGAATATTGGAGGCATAGCAAATATTACTGTAAAGCAGAATGAAAAAATGATGGCCTTCGATGTTTGCCCTGCTAACCAGGTATTGAATATACTAGCGCAGCGCAATGATTTGGAAATGGATGAGAATGGAAACATTGCTGCATCAGGCGCATTATTATCTGATGTGTTGGTACAACTGAACGAACAAGACTATTACAGGCAGAATGCACCTAAGTCGCTTAGCAATGAGGCTGCTATACAGTTAGTTTTTCCATCGCTGCTGGAAAGCGAACACGCTACAGAAGACCTGATGCATACCGCAGTATACCATATTGCCGAGCAGGTAGCAAATGCAGTAGAGAAATATCCGATAAATAAGGAAAGTACAAAAATGCTGGTAACAGGCGGCGGCGCTTTTAATTCTTTTCTAGTAATGCAATTGGAACGGGAGCTAACTAAGTATAATGTACAACTGGTAATACCTGATAATAAAACAGTAAAATTTAAGGAGGCACTGGTAATGGCATTGATCGGTGCCCTTAGATGGCGGGAAGAAACGAATGTACTAAGCTCTGTTACCGGCGCTTCTAAAGACAGCATCAGTGGCGCCATCTATATGGGGCATACCTATGCAGATTAGTATTGCCCTGTACCAAGCAGCACTAATGTGCATGCCTCCATTACATTGATACCTTGCTTAGCAGCTAATCTTTCCAATTCATCATTTTCTGTCCCAGGGTTAAAAATGATGCGCTGAGGGTGTAATGAAAGGATATAATCATAATAAGGTCTCTGGTTTAGCGGATTTAAGTAAAGTGTTACTGTATGTATATCTTTTAATTCAGGGCGATCTGTGATAATGGGAACATCTTTAACATTACCAGGCCTATTGCCTATAGCTACGATTGGCTGGCCATGCGATAAAAGCCGGTTGATGGCCAGATTGCTATATCGAGATGGATTTTCTGATGCGCCCAGCACCAGTGTTTTCTTCTTTTCCATAATTCCTTATCTTTTATAAAATTACACTTAACCTTTCTATAGTAGTATGCTGAAAAATAATGCCAGAATAACTACACTCTATTACCAAACAGCAGAAATGATATATTTTGATGCAATGCACTTAACTTTATTAATCTATTAAATACACCATTATGCAAGGCGCATACATTATAGCAGGGTTTCGGACAGCAGTAGGAAAATCGAAAAGGGGCGGACTTCGTTTTTACCGGCCCGATGACCTGGCAGTAGACGTTATAAAGGGGCTGATGGCAAGCGTGCCGCAATTAGACCCCAGGCTTGTAGATGATGTGATAGTGGGTAATGCAGTGCCGGAGGCAGAACAAGGCCTGCAGGTGGGGCGTATTATAGCTAATAAAGCAATAGGTGAATGGGCACCGGGTGTAACTGTGAACCGTTATTGCGCATCAGGCCTTGAAACAATAGCTATAGCTACAGCCAAGATACAGACCGGACAGGCAGAGTGTATAATAGCAGGTGGCACAGAAAGTATGAGCTTAGTGCCTACGGCAGGGTGGCGAACGATGCCTAACTATGCTATAGCCAGCGCCCACGGCGACTATTATCTGAGCATGGGACTAACGGCAGAACAGGTAGCAAATGATTATAAAATAAGCAGAAATGATCAGGATCAGTTTGCTTACCGTTCGCATCAGCGTGCCATATATGCTATAAAAGAGGGGTATTTTAAAAAAGGCATATTACCAGTTACCGTAAAGGAAGTATCTGTAAATGATAAGGGTAAAAAAAGTGAGCGGGAATATATTGTAGATACAGATGAAGGGCCGCGTGCTGATACATCTATAGAAGCACTTGCAAAGCTGCCGCCGGTATTTGCACAGGGAGGCACTGTTACTGCCGGAAATTCTTCACAGACGTCAGATGGCGCAGCTTTTGTAATTGTAATGAGTGAGCGTCTTATGAACCAGCTCGGATTAAAGCCCTGGGGCAGGTTAGTTTCTTGTGTCAGCGCAGGGGTAGATCCGCGGGTGATGGGAATAGGGCCTATAGCGGCGGTGCCAAAGGCACTGAAAGTAGCGGGGATTACTTTATCTCAAATAGACCTTGTAGAGCTAAATGAAGCATTTGCATCCCAGTCACTAGCAGTAATAAGAGAGTTGGGCATGGATGAAGAAAAAGTAAATATTAATGGCGGCGCTATATCGCTTGGCCATCCGCTAGGGTGCAGTGGAGCTAAGCTCACCATACAGATACTAAATGATATGGAGCGACTAAATAAAAAATATGGCCTAGTAACAGCATGTGTAGGAGGCGGACAAGGGATAGCAGGTGTTATTGAAAAACTTTAACTATAATAACTAAGTAATTGATAATCATTGTGCAATTTCATTTACTTGTTCCCCTTAATTGCGTTGGAGCGGTAATTATTTACTAACATTTACAGGTCTTTTATAAATGGCATAATATATGCTATTAATAGGGTTGAGTTAGTTAGTTATGGTCAATCGACTTTTTACATTCATTTCATTCATCATCCTTTTCCCTTTTGTTTCAGTTAATGCCAACACATTAAAGGGGAAAATAACGGATATCAAAGGTGAAACGTTGCCAGGTGCGGTGGTCGAAATAACCGACTTGAAGACAGGTGCAGTAGCCGATATTAATGGCTATTATCATGTAGATAACCTGCCACGGGGTACTTTTCTTGTTGAAGTTCATTTACTCAGTTTCGCAACCATTACCCAATCTGTAACTATTAGCGGTGAGACGGAACTGTCTTTCCGAATGAAAGAAAGTGTTATAGAAAAGAACCAGGTAGTGATAACCGGCACCTCTATAGCTACAGAAGAGCGTAGGTCTATAACTCCCATACAAAGTATAGGCATCAAGGAAATGCATGAAGATGCATCATCCAACATAATAGATGCCCTCACTAAAATACCCGGCGTTAGCCAGGTAAGTACAGGCCCCGCAATATCAAAACCGGTAATTCGCGGCTTAGGTTATAATCGTATCATTACTCTTAATGATGGCGTACGTCAGGAAGGGCAGCAGTGGGGCGATGAACACGGCATAGAAATAGATGACTACAACGTATCCCGCGTAGAAGTCCTGAAAGGCCCTGCATCACTTGCCTATGGCTCAGATGCAGAGGCTGGGGTCATCAATATAATTTCCAGCAATATAATTCCGGAAGGTAAAATTGTGGGTAATATTACTACCAACTACCAAACAAATAATGGCTTGGCTGCATTACATGCCCAACTGGGCGGTAATAACAATGGCATAACCTGGAGTGGCTATGTAACCGGCAAAGCCGCTCATGATTATCAGAACAAATACGATGGGTATGTTTACGGCTCTAGGTTTACCAATTTAGATTTTGGCGCATCTGCAGGTATCAATAAAAAATGGGGTACCTCCTCCCTGTCATTCACATCTTATAATCAGGTGTTGGGTATTGTGGAAGGGGAGCGTGATAGCGCTACTGGCCAGATATTAAAACATTACAATAATAATGGCAACGATGTACTGGTGCCTACCAGTTCATCAGATAACACTTCCTATTCAAAATCCAGCCCCTACCAGAAAATAGATCACCAGAAACTAGTGTGGAATAATGAACTGTATATGAATAATGGCGGCAGGCTCCAAGTAACGGTTGGTTACCAGCAAAATACGCGGAGAGAGTTTGGCGACGTGCTGAATATGGATGCACCTGGTTTATCATTATTCCTGCAATCATATACTTACGATGCGAAGTATTTTTTACCCGAATGGAAAGGGTGGAAGGCTACTATAGGCGGTAATGGGATGTATCAGGTAAACACTAATAAAGGAGATCAGTTTCTTGTGCCTGACTATTCGCTTTTTGATATTGGTGTATATAGTATAGTAAATAAACAATGGAATAAGTGGATAGTCTCTGGTGGACTGAGGTATGATTTCCGTACCATCAATACTCATGACCTGTATGTTCAAAAAACAGTACCGGGCACTGGTGGCAAGCCAGTACCGGGTTTTGGCAATGACTTGCTGTTTTCTGCTTTTTCAAGAAATTTCTCTAATATATCAGGCAGTGCCGGTGCTAGCTATACTGCCGGACAGAATACAACATTAAAATTTAATGTGGCCAGTGGTTACAGAGCACCTAATATAGCTGAACTATCAGCAAACGGAGTGCATGGAGGCACCATACGCTATGAAATAGGAAATACATCATTGAAAGCAGAAAATAGCATACAGGAAGATGCAGGGATAACCTGGAGTTCTGAACACGTATTGGTAAATGCTTCTATATTTGATAATTATGTACGAAATTTTATATTTATCCGCAAGCTTGCAGGTGTAAATAGTAATGATTCCATACCAGCTAAGAACAATGAAAGTTACTATAGCGCATTCCTCTATGGTCAGTCTGATGCAAACCTGTATGGAGGGGAACTATATGTAGATTTCCACCCGCACCCGCTTGACTGGTTGCACCTAGAAAATACTTTATCTTATGTAAGAGGACAATTTGTAGGTGTCAAGAGTGACAGTGCAGGTAACCTTCCCTTTATTCCCCCATTCAGGTGGGTGGTAGACCTCCGCGCTCAGAAAAAAGTAATATCCCGGTATATAGGCAATGCGTATGCTAAGATTGGGTTGGATATTAACTCTGCTCAGAATAATGTGTACTCTGCCTATGGTACTGAAACCACTACAGCTGGCTATACGCTCCTCAATGCAGGTATTGGCTTTGATGTTATTGACAGGGCAAAGCATATAGTTTGTTCACTTTCTATAGCGGGTCATAACCTTACTGATGTGGCTTATCAGAGCGCATTAAGCAGGCTGAAGTATGCATCTGAAAATTATGTTACGGGTCGCACAGGCGTGTTTAATACAGGCAGAAATTTTAGTATTACAGCAGCATTTCCCCTTGATTTTAAGTAATAACCTAAATAAGTCTATTGAGAATAGGATGAAATAGCTTGCTATTTGTCTAATTATTCCGATTTTTGAGCGAGCATGAGCCAGTCTGATATATTTTCCCTGATACCACAGCGTCCACCCTTTGTAATGATAGATGAGCTGATACATGTGGATGAAGATTCATCTCAGACAAAGTTTACCATACGGGAAGGTCATCTGTTTGTTGATAATGGCTTGTTTACTGAACCAGGGCTTATCGAGAATATTGCACAAACTGCTGCTGCCGGTACAGTTTATAATAAACAGCTTGATGGCAAAGCTGCACCCGTAGGTTATATAGCTGCTATAAAAGATCTTATTATTAATGAACTTCCCCGTGTAGGAGATACCATAACTACAGAAACAAGACATCTGAACAGGGTAATGCACGCCTTTGTAGTCCAGGGTAAAATAATGCTGGATGGACGACAGATAGCAAGCTGCGAATTCAGGATATTTGAAAAGAAAGATTAGTATGCCCGCCTATGCCATCGCTTCCAATATTATTTCTTTTTTAGGATTAGATGCAAAAATACACTGGCAGGCCGCAAGTAGTTTAAAAAGTGGCATCACGTATTATGAAGATGCGGCTTTTTCCGGATCCCCGTTTTATGCCTGCAAGCTAGATCCATCACAATGGCAGCTCATACAAGAACAGGAGAAAGCACACACACCGTTTTCCCCATTCGAATTAATGGCGCTTTACTCGGCAAGGCAGGCTCTTCGCAATTGCAAAACAGACATTGATATAGGAGCAACTGCTTTTATTTTAGCTACTACAAAAGGAAACATAGAATGGCTGGGGCAGGTACCTGATGAACGGATACTATTGCATACAAGCGCAAACATCATAGCGAACCAACTTGGTATTTCAGCGCAAGCACTTACAGTATCACATGCATGCGCATCTGGTGTTATTGCGCTTATTTATGCGCTTAGATTGCTGGAGACAGGAAAATATAAGAATGTGGTAGTTACAGGGTGCGATAGGTTTACCCGGTTTGTGCTAAAGGGTTTTCAATCTTTTCAGGCTGTGTCTGATGCGCCATGCAGGCCTTTCGATGCAGCACGAAAGGGTGTAACGCTTGGAGAGGCTGCTGCTACTATTATTTTATCTTCAGTAAATTACGGGAATGCTCATCCACAACTTATGGGTGGTGCTACCAGCAATGATGCAAATCACATATCTGGCCCATCACGAACCGGTAATGAACTGGCAATGGCCATTGCAAAAGCCATAAAGGAGAGTGGGGTAGCTGCAACTGATATCGGGATGATCTCCGCACATGGTACGGCTACAGATTATAATGATGAAATGGAAGCAAAGGCTTTTAATACGATGGGTCTTGGTGATGTACCGTTACACAGTTTTAAAGGATATGTAGGGCATACGTTAGGGGCTGCCGGAGTACTGGAAAGCGCAATGATCCTTGAAGCATTGCGATGTCAGCAACTGATACCATCAGCAGGATTTGAAAATTCAGGAGTATCTATGCCTGTGAATGTTACAACGGAAATGCAGCCTGCAAATATTGAATTTGCACTAAAGACCGCCTCAGGGTTTGGCGGTTGCAATGCAGCAATCATCTGGAAGAGATGATATGTTTTATTCCTTTAGGTTATTGATAGCACACCAGGCCATCAATCCCATCCCTACTTTCAATGCATTTTCATCTATATCAAAGTGCGCATTGTGTACAGGAGCCATAAATTTTTTATTGTCCTTATTGGTACCTATCCTGTAAAAGCAGCCGGGCACATGATGGGTGTAGAAGCTGAAATCCTCTCCTGCCATACGCATAGCCAGTTCATGTACATGGGTATTGCCTAAATACTCTTTTGCAAAATTCTGTGTCCTTTCTGTAAGGGTAGGATCGTTATATAACGAAGGATAACCCTTAGGTATATCTATTACAGCGTTAGCGCCGTAAGCAGCACAAGTCTGTTGGGTGAAATCTTTTATCCATTTGTGTGCTTCATATCGCCATGTCTCATCCATAGTGCGGAAGGTGCCTAGTAGCTCCACCTTATCGGGAATAACATTTGTAGCAAAACCACCCTGAATCTTCCCGAATGTAAGCACCGAAGGTATCAAAGGATTGCCCTTACGGGATATAACCTGTTGCAGGCCTGTAATAACCTGTGCAGCTATGGCAATAGGGTCAACTGTCTGGTGAGGTAATGCAGCATGGCCGCCTTTTCCTTCTATTGTTATATATATCTCATCTGCGCTTGCCATGTATTGTCCGGATCGGAAACCGGCAGTGCCGCATGGCAGGTGAGGATAAACATGAAGTGCAAGTATAGCATCAGGTTTTGGATTTTCCAGCACCCCTTCTTTTATCATAATGCTGGCTCCGCCAGGATGCATTTCCTCACCCGGTTGAAAGATCAATTTCATAGTACCTTCCCATTCATCCTTCGTATCATGAAGTATACGTGCTGCACCTAGAAGGCAAGCACTGTGTACATCATGCCCGCATGCATGCATGATGCCCTTGTTTTTAGAAGTATATTCTGTTTCGTTAGCTTCCTGTATAGGCAAGGCATCCATGTCTGCACGTAGTGCTATGCACCGTTTCCCAGAATTGCGTCCCTGTATAATGCCTACTATTCCCGTGCCTCCTATGCCGGTAACGTGCTGTATGCCCCAGGCGCTCAGCTTTTCGGCTATAAACGCCGATGTATTATATTCTTTAAAAGAAAGTTCAGGATTGCTGTGTATATGATGGCGGATGGCCTGCACTTCAGGATAGTATTGCTCCGCTTTTTCTCGTATACGGTTAATCATTTCTAAATGTATTAATGACGACAATATCGGGTACTATCATGCACGGATTATATAATTCATTTACCTCGCGATACATATTTGCTGCCTCAGCTCTTGATTTGTAATCACCAACTTTTACTCTGAATTGTGGTGAATGATAACTCATGTAGGTACGTACACCGGGAAACCTGCGCATGAAATCCAGTTTGACGTTTATCGCTTTTGCCCGTTCGTTACCGCTGTATATCTGCACCCTAAACCCATGCCCGGAATAGATACTGCCAGTGATGACACCTGTACCACCTGTACTTACTTTTATGATTTCTTTTTTTTGCTGCAATAGGAGGGCAATACGTGGATCGGCATGCAGCACAACGCCTGTAGTATCGCTATGGTCATCATTATAAGAGACTTTTACCTGTCCGTAACCGGAATAAGGAAAATAGAACAGGAATACCAGTAAACACAACCACTTCATATTTATAATCGTTATGCCCTTAAGAGCGTTATTACTTTATATTCTTAATGATCTCATGGGCAAACTCACTGGTTTTCAGTAAAGTTGCGTCATGCATCAGGTTATAAAAATCAATTGTTACTCTCTTGCGCATGATCGTAACTCCTAGTGCCTCTGTAATCGCTACTGCTGCTTCGTGCCAGCCTATGTATTCCAGCATCATAACACCGCTTAGTAGCAGCGACGAGGGATTCATGGTATCAGTATCTGCAAAGCGCGGAGCAGTGCCATGCGTAGCTTCAAACACCGCATGTCCTGTAAGATAATTGATATTTGCTCCCGGTGCAATGCCTATTCCTCCAACTGCTGCTGCGGTGGCATCGCTTATGTAGTCACCATTCAGGTTTAGGGTAGCCACAACAGAATAATCTTTAGGGGCCAGCAATATCTGCTGCAGGAAGTTATCAGCAATTACATCATTAATTATCAGCTTGCCATGCGCTTTGGCTTGTTTTAGCTCTTTATTGGCAGTGTCTTCGTCATGCGTCTTTTTAGCATTTTCCCACTGTTGCCAGGTATATACTTTATCACCAAATTCGCGCTCGGCAAGTGCATATCCCCATATCTTAAAGGCTCCCTCTGTATACTTCATAATGTTACCTTTATGTACCAGGGTAACTGTAGGAAGGTGGTGCTCCAATGCATAGAGTATAGCAGCTCTTATAAGTCTTTCAGAGCCATCTTTTGATACAGGTTTTATGCCAAATCCCGATGAATCAGGAAATCTGATTTTTTTCATCATTCCCGGTTCCCCCTGCAGAAATTTTAATAGTCGTTCTGCTTCAGGAGTACCACTTGCAAATTCAATACCTGCGTATATATCTTCCGTATTCTCGCGGAAGATGACCATATCTACATTTTCAGGATGCACCACTGGCGATGGTACACCATGAAACCAACGCACAGGTCTCACACACGCATATAGGTCCAGTTCCTGTCGCAATGCAACATTCAGGCTACGGATACCACCACCTACAGGGGTTGTAAGGGGTCCTTTAATTGAAACGAGATATTCACGGGCTATATCCAGCGTTGCAGCAGGAAGCCATTCGCCTGTTTGGTTAAATGCCTTTTCCCCTGCCAGCATTTCAAGCCATTCTATACGGCGTTTATTGTTGTAGCATTTTTCTACAGCTGCATCCAGCACCATTTTACTTGCCCGCCACACATCTGGGCCTATACCGTCGCCTTCAATAAAAGGAATTGTAACATGGTCAGGAACTGTAAGTTTACCCTCTCCATTCATTACTATCTTCTCAGCTGCCATTGCTTATAGTCTTATATTATAATTATCCGCGCGAAGCTACAAAAAAAGATACAGCCAGCCTGCAATAATGACTATGGTGCACGAATTGTTATACTGTGAATGGCAGATTGCCGACAATATCAATAACTTGCACTTCAATAGTATTTTATGGAACAGGCAATTATAAAAGTAAGTAACCTGGTGAAAAAGTATGGCGATTTCGCTGCAGTAAAAGAGATCAGCTTTGAAGTGAAGGAGGGGGAAATATTTGGCTTGCTGGGGCCTAATGGTGCAGGCAAAACAACAACGCTTGAAATAATAGAAACATTGCGTGAAAAAACCTCTGGTGAGGTATGGGTAGACGGAAAGAACCTGGATAAAGAACTGCAGGCAATAAAGAATATAATAGGGGTTCAGCTGCAGGCTGCAGGCTATTACCCTAACCTGAATCTAAAGCAGATAATAGAGTTGTTTGCAGGCCTTTATAATCGGTCTGTCGATCCCATGGTACTGCTGGATACGGTAAATCTGCGTGAAAAGGCTAAGAATAAATTCAAAGAGCTTTCAGGTGGGCAAAAACAGCGGTTTTCCATTGCAACTACACTGATCAATGAGCCAAAGATCATTTTTCTTGATGAGCCCACTACCGGCCTTGATCCCCAGGCACGCCGCAATCTTTGGGACCTCATAAAGCAATTGCGCGAAAGGGGAGCCACTGTAGTGCTTACTACCCATTATATGGATGAGGCGGAAGAACTTTGTGAACGTGTAGCTATTGTAGATAGTGGGGAAATTATGACCATGGATACACCTGCTGCACTAATAGATAGGCTGCTGGCTACGGGATTTCATCGTGCTAAAGCAGTAAAAGCAGCTAATCTGGAAGATGTATTTCTTAACTTAACAGGCAAAGAATGGAGAAATGAATAAACAAGTGGGAAATTAACGATGCCTTCTCCGCATTTTCATTTCTTTTTCCCAGTACATACCTTTTACCCATCCATACACCAGGAATGCGCAGATGGATGTAATACTAATTATCCATATCGCTTTTAAAACCAGATCAAAAGTATTTGTTGTTGTCATTGTGTAGGATTTAGTATAGTGGATTAAAAAACTGTACCACGTTGTACTTATACCTATATAAGACGGTATTTCTTAGGATATAGTTAGCATATGGCATAATTTTTATATGAATTTGAATGAAATCCACATTAACCAACAAAAATTAATTTATGAAACTGATACCAATCACATTGCTAGCCCTTACCATGGGTATATTTGCTACATCCTGCAGCGAATCCTCAACCTCTACCACCACCAATACAGACAGTACTTCTATGATGTCTCAGCGAGCTACACCAGCAAACGGTAATATGAATGGAGCTACTAATGCAGGCAATGGTGGTACGAGCACCACTACAACTACTACGTCCACTATGGATAATAATGCAGCAAATGCTAATGGAAGTAGCAACAATATGAACAACGGCGCCAATGGCAGTACGAATAGCGCTGATATGAATAATGCCAGCGGTAAGGCAGGCCATATAAATAAGGATAGTGTAGATAACAGGTCTAATATTGGCTCTAGTCGCTAATAATACCTTGATCAGGTATATTTTTTTATAAAGTGCCGCGAGCTATTTGCGGCACTTTATTATTATTTTACAACCAGTTATTCTGTTTCTCTATTAAACATCTATCATGCGCATTGCTTTTTCCGTTCTATTCTTATTTATTTCCGTACAATGTAGAGCGCAACGCCTGCTAATTGAGCAGAATCACACCAAGGGATATGAGCAATATGCAATAGTAGCCAATATGGTGAATGAGCAGCTCTTTAAAGATTCAATAGATCGCAAAAGTTTTCAATACAGTTTTAAATGCAGGCAAAGCGATGCTGAACTGAAACAAATATCTGGAAAGTTTAAAAGACTTTATCCGGGTATCACTTATGGTTTACCTGCTATTACCTTGCCTGCTACAGAAATATCTGATACTATGTGGTATCGGCAAACATACTTTAGTGTAGATAAAAGGAAACATATAAAATTCCTGATGCAGGTAAAAGTGACGTTTGTTGGTAACGATCCCGCCGGAGAAATGTACTTCCCCTATATAGATGATATACAGGTGCTGGGACCGGATGAAATAATGGAAAAACACCCTAAAGCCTTATTACCATATCTGACTAAAAAAAGAAAATGAATAGTTGATTCCAATTAGTTATTTATAGCGGCATGATATTGTTGAATGTATCATGTGCAGATCGATATAGCAGAGGTGATATTCATCGTTTAACCTTAAAACAAACAAATATGACTAAAACCATTCTTCCGATCCTTCTTGGATTATGCATTATCAGTTCGTGTAACAGTAATAAAGAAAGCAGTAGCAGTACTTCTTCTACTGACAGTATGAGCCAGATGACGCCACCGGTAACTACGGCTGTTGTTACAGATACTATGGCGAACAAGAATGCAATGCCTACCGATACTTCGAACATTAATAGTGGTAACAGTACTGCCAGCACCGGCTCCTCGTCTGGTAGTACAGGTCAAAGCTTGTACAGGACCACTAACAAGAGATCAAAATACACTGGTAAGACAGCCGGTGAATTCCCCGAAGGCTCTGAAAGAAAACTAACAGAAAAGGATGTGGAATTTTTATCGCCATGGGGATTAAAAGTGCTACAAAATGAAATCTATGCCCGTCATGGTATGACATTCACTGATGAAGCTATGGGATCTCACTTTAAGACGCAATCATGGTATCATTCTAATGCAAGTTATTCCAGTAGTTCTCTTACAGCGGTAGAGAAGGAAAACCTTCGTTTTTTAAAGTCCTATAAATATAAGCCAGGTATTAATTAGAAATTAATAAACCACCTTTTTTCAATAGCCCCCGATCGGGGGCTATTTTTATTAAATAAGTATTATGTGCCAACTGCCTATATGATTTGTGATAAGAAATATATTATTTTGTGCAAATATTTAAACCTAAAATCTTTCAAAATGAAAAAGTTAGCTACTATTCTAGCACTGCTTCCAACATTAGCATTTGGCCAGCAATACGAACTTGGCCTTAGCGCTGGCGTCAGCATCAACAGCAAGCCTACAAATAATATGTATTTCAAAGGTGATGTAATAACGCCAAACTATGCAGCTGATGTTACCTTGCTTAGAAATTTTGGTGATGATTTTCAAATAGGGATTGATATACATGAAATGGAGCTTTCGCGCCGGTCGCATATTGTTTATGATGATTATGGGCACCTGATAGGGGCGGATAACAAAAAGTTTGTTTACGCAAAATTCGCAAGCTCGATATGTATAGTCTTAAACAAGAAAATATATCTTGACGATAATTATTTTTATGGCGGCATAGCAATGGGTGGAGCAATAGCCAGAAATAACTCGCACAAGCTTTCAGGTGATGCGGCTTATGAGGCTCCTGATGGCGGATATGGTTTATCAATGGGTATACAGGTTGGGTACGTTTACAATTTCTGTCAGCGGTTTGCATTGTGCGGAGAATTGGCATCGAGATATATGGACCTGGATTATGATGCGCATGCGCCAATAACGCTGCCCGCTACAAATCTTCATTACCGAATGATAGCCTATTCCGCAACTATTGGTTTCCGTTATCGTTTCGGGTACAACAGGAAACTGGATGCTACTACCGGTGAGTCTTTACTGGTGAAATAATATTCAACACGTTTTACAAATGAGAAAGAGGATGTATAACACATCCTCTTTCTCATTTTATTATTAGCTCGTATCAGTTAGTGCTGACTGCTTTCTGCACCAGGGCTGCTGCTTCGCTAAGAAGTATGGCAGACTGTACTTTGAGGCCGGAATTAACGATGAGTTCTTTCGCCTGCTCTGCATTGGTGCCCTGCAGGCGTACAATAATAGGGATAGAAATATTACCCAGCTTATTGTAGGCTTCTATAACACCCGATGCAACGCGGTCGCAACGTACTATGCCACCAAATATATTAATGAGAATTGCCTTTACATTAGGGTCTTTTAGTATGATGCGGAAGCCTGCTTCCACCGTCTGCGCATTTGCAGAACCACCTACATCCAGGAAGTTGGCGGGTTCGCCACCTGCCAGCTTTATCATATCCATAGTAGCCATGGCAAGACCTGCGCCATTTACCATACAACCCACATTACCATCCAACTTTACATAGTTCAGGTTAAATTCACCAGCTTCCACTTCAGTAGGGTCTTCTTCGCTTTTATCGCGCATATCTGCAAGATCCTGATGACGCATTAACGCGTTATCATCCACATTCATCTTACAGTCTACCGCTAATACCTTATCATCAGCAGATTTGAAGAGGGGGTTGATCTCCAGCATAGAACAATCTAGTCCTACATAGGCATCATACAGATTGGTAACGAACTTAACCATGTTCTTAAAAGCAACACCGGAAAGGCCAAAGTTGAAAGCAATCTTACGGGCCTGGAATGGCTGTACCGGCATATTAGGCTGTATCCATTCCTTATATATTTTATCGGGGGTATTGTGGGCTACTTCCTCTATATCCATACCGCCTTCGGTGCTGTACATGATGACGTTCTGTTTCTTAGCACGATCGAGCAATATAGAGAGGTAAAATTCTTTACGTTCGCTGGGCCCATCATAATACATATCCTGCGCTATCAAGATCTTATTGACCTTTTTACCTGCTGCCCCTGTTTGTATAGTAACAAGTGTATTGCCCAGGATGCCCTTTGCTACGCGCTCTACATCTTCTGCACTTTTTACCACAGAAACACCCGGCTGATCTGGCGCTTCCTTCATACGACCTTTGCCCCGGCCACCTGCATGTATCTGGGCCTTTATCACGGCGAACTTAGTGCCGTTATCCACTGCCATCTGTTTGTAGGCGTTTACTGCGCTATCTACAGTATCAACAGCTATACCTTCCTGTATGGGTACATTGTAGCGTTTCAGCAGTTCTTTTGCCTGGTATTCGTGGAGGTTCATGTGAGCGTAAAATTTGCGGCGAAGATACTTTAAAATTCAAAAGTCATACGTCAAAATTCTAATAGGGTAATAAGCTGCCGGATAGGAAAAGGTAAATAAATGCTGCATTCTTAACCTTTTTGTGGATAGCGCAGGCTGTAACTATCTACTATGGCTATTATTAGTTTTATAAATATGGTAATTTACTGCGGAAAAAGGTTAATTATGTGCGGTTTTACTTCCATTTAGGGTGCATTTTACTTCCATTAGGGTGCATAAAAGGTAAGTTTTTTTTCGATTAGCTGATTGGCTGATTAGCTGATGGGGTTTTACGGATGACTGGATAGCGTGTACAATATTTCAAAGAACGTGAGGGTTGCAATATACTATTGTGGAGGATGGGTTTCCAAATAAACATATCCACAATGGGAGGGGTTATGTGTTTATGTTATGTACTCTTGTTGTTCTACTGTGGTGCCGGGCTTTTCTCGTGTTATGGCGAGATTACCTGCCTTCGGTAGGCGGGCTTCGTCGCAAAGCATACTCGCAAGGACGTTGTGTGTTTTGTGCTCGTGCTGTTCTTTACTTTTTTGCTTGCCCAAAAAAGTAACAAAAAAGGGCAGCAGGCCAGCGATTACCGCTTGCTGCCTGCGGGGTTCCCTGATTGGGCTGGGGTGCTACTGTGGTGCCAGGCTGCTTGTGTTATAGTACTTACCTAGTTGTGGTTAATAATGGTGATAGATCGTACAGGGAAAAAGTGATTATCTCTAAGAATTAAAATTTGAAACGGGCAGAGTAGACCCTCTGCCCGTTCATTTTTTTGGTATGAAACGTGTAGTATCTTTAATCGTAATTATTCACTATGAAATATTTTTCCGCAGCAGTTATTATTATTGCGCTATTTTTTGCCGCATGCCAAAAGACCAATACCTATGTTGTTCATGGGCAAATTGTTGATACTACAGGCAGTTTAAATGCGCCAATTGCCACTACAACCTTTTCCCTTAAAGTATTCACCTCGAGTTCTACTCCGAGCGGCCCAAACCAAAAAACATTATATACTTTCGCCACTGATGCTACAGGGAATTTCAATGTTTCATTTGATGCTAAAAACATTGTCGGCATAGAACTTGGATATCCGTTTCAATTAAGTGCTATCTCTCCTAATATTGATTCGCCTATTTGGTACGCTACAGAAATTCCAAACCGCCAATACGATTATAATGCAGGGGTTATTAAAACCAAGAAACAATAGCCTTCAAAACTATCGTTAAAATATTTTTCTATGAAAAGACTGCTAATGTGCGCCGCACTTATAATTGCTTGTACTTCGTGTAAAAAAACTGATGACCCTTCTGCGATTGATACCACGACTACCTATACGCTAAAAGGGCAGCTTATTTCTTATAAAACCAAAACACCGTTAGTTGGCAAACTTGTAGCGCTTGCTCAAGTTGACACCGCTGCTATTACTGATCCATCTGCAATGACCGACAGCAACGGTACTTTTGAAATTGCGTATCATCCCAATAGTTATCGCGCACTCAATTTGCATCCGGTGTATGTAAGCTATCAATGCGTTTTTACAGATATAAATATCCTGGAGAACATCACTAAAAATGTGAATGTGGATTTAGGTGCCATATATACGTCAGCGTATGATTTCCAGTAACAGTAATATCTACCCTCAGCTATATAAAATCCAAAGTCATTAATGACTCATAATATTTTTCGCATTTTAAATTTTAAAAAAACATGAAACAATTACTACTCTTTGCAATTGTATTCTTTACTTCAATATCCGCAACACGCGCACAAAGACATTGCGACCTAATAGGAAAATCACTCACCAGTCCTGCCACTATACAAAATGGGATTCCCTTTTCTGTAACATTGCATATAAAAAATCTTGGGCCCGATGCTATAAAACCATTTGATACGATTGAAGCTTACTATAACGTGGCAGCTTCTTACTATCCGGTCTTCAAACATCTTGGCTATTCGATTGCTGCAAATGATTCTATAATCATAACAGATACCATTACATATTCGTTTACTGTACCGGCAGACAAAAGCAGCCTGATATGCTCAGCACCGGAACTTTTGCATGGCATTAGTGCTGATTCCGCCATAGATCCTAACCTGGGCAATAACCAAACTTGTAGATCATTGACATTATCAGCTCATGGAGGGGTTTGGGTATCTTCTATAAGTTCGGAAAGTGCTATGAAATATTATCCTAACCCGATGACAAACCAACTTTTTATTGAGAATGCAGAGATTGGGGCAAGAATACGAATATTCAACATGACGGGGCAGCAAATGTATAATGCCGTTATTAGCTCTGACAAGGAAATAATCAATACCAGCAATTTTAAAAACGGTATTTATTTGGTTGACCTGATGAGCAAAGATGGAAAGAGAGAGCATGCAAGAGTGGTGAAGCAGTAGTACAACTGGCTTGTTATGTGGTTACCAAGCTACAAAAAGGGGCGACTCCGGTTACTCTTCCTAAAACAGGTGGAGAGTGTGTTTCGCGAGGTTGCCTACCGGAGGTAGGCAACCTCGCCTCCGGTAGGCGGGCTTCATTTCAAAGCCTCCTCGCAAGGACGTTCTTCCGGCGGTGTTCTTTGATTTGGATGGGTACTGCTGTAGTGGTACTGCGCAATTATGGCGGTGGCGCAAATGGCAAAGCTTTAATTACTTTGTGGTACCTAAAAACTACTTTATGACAAAGTTTATTACGCTGGCTTTTATATTTTTATCGTTTATAGCTTCCGGTCAACGGCATGTTGATATAGCGATCATAAAGATCAATTCGCCGGTATCGGGCGATACTTTCTCGTCAGGGCAAAAATTTTCAGACGATTTTACATTTACAAATCTTGGTCCCGATTCATTTCGTTCAACAGATCTTTTAGACCTTTATATAGAAGGCACTTTTGCTTTTCCTATCAATTCATCCACAGGTGTACCTCCCCATTTATCAGCACGGTTTCACGATAGTTTGCAGTTTGGCACCTGGACCTTCCCGCACGACTCTACCATACAGTATTGCTTACGCCTGGTACCACGCAGCACCACCGGCGACTCTATTATAGATCCTGTACTTTCTAATAATACCCTATGCGACACTATTGTTTTTCGGGGAACTCATCTTGGTGTAAGTACAGTAAATGCTATCGGCGAGAATGTTATTTTATATCCCAATCCGGCTCAAAATTCGGTTAACATGGATGTAACCCTGGAACAAGGGAATACAATAACCATAAAAATAATGGATATGCTGGGCCGTATTGTAATAGAACAGCATGAAGGGCGTGTAGAAGCGGGTAAGCATACTTTTACTATCAATACCGCCGCCTTATCTGCGGGTATGTACTTATATAAAGTACTGGCAGGGGAAAGAGGGATAACCGGGAGGATGAATATTGCCAGATAGCAATTTGGAGTAGCCGCCCATTGGCATTGTATTTTTATAATTGTTTAAAAAGATAATTATGCTTTGGAAAGATAGTAGTGGCAGCGATAACATTGAGGATAGGCGGGGAATAGGCGGCAAACTGTTAGGCGGAGGTATAGGTGCGGGCGTAATAGGCCTCATCATTTATTTACTGACGGGGAACTCTTCTGCGCTGCTAGACCAGGTAAATAACCCGGCGCGCGATGGTGGCACTTTTACCCAGGAGCAACGTGCAAGCCAAGCGGAAGACAGTGCGTTTGTGTCGGTAGTACTAAAGGAAACTGAAGATGTATGGCACCAAATATTTAACCAGATGGGGGCTACTTATGAGGAGCCACGGCTGGTAATGTTCAACCAATATGTACAATCAGACTGTGGCGGGGCAAGCAGTTCCTCCGGCCCGTTCTACTGCCCGCTTGACCGGCGCGTATATATAGATCTTAGTTTTTATAATGAGCTGAAAGACCGTTTCAAAGCACCGGGCAATTTTGCTATGGCCTATGTGATAGCACATGAAGTAGGCCACCATGTACAAAACCTGCTGGGAAAGTCTGAAAAGATACAGCAGATGCGTAAGCGCCTAAACGATGTGGAGTATAACCGGCTATCTGTGAAGATGGAACTACAGGCAGATTTCTATGCCGGTGTATGGGCACACTATACAGAAAAGATGAAGGGCATAATAGAGAAAGGGGATATAGATGAGGCACTTACTGCCGCTAACGCAATAGGTGATGACAGATTGCAAAAAGAGGCGCAGGGATATATAGTGCCAGACGCTTTTACCCATGGCACATCGGCACAACGGGTTTATTGGTTTAAAAAAGGGTACGAAACCGGCGATATAAAACAGGGCGACACCTTTAGTGACCCCAGTTTGTAAGCGTACTTAAATGTTGGTACAACAACATAAAATAACTGATATGCCGGGGCGTAACTAATAGAACAGCATGAGGGGCGTGTAGGTGCGGGTAAGCGCGTTTACTACCAATACCGCCGCCTTATTTGCGGGTATGTACTTATATAAGGTACCTGCCGGGGAAACGGAAAGGATGAATACTTAAAACCAGTAGGGTAACAATAACCATACGGTTAATAATCATCTAACCAGAGTAATATCACCTTTCACTGTCTGTTCTGTAGCATCTTCCTTATTGAGCGTGTAACGGATATAGTAATAATACGTGCCTACTTCAGCCGGTACGCCATTTTTTGTTCCGTCCCATTGCCTGTCAATCCAGTAGCTCTTAAAGACCGACTGACCATAACGGTTGACCACCTCTGTATAAAATGACTTTAGCGGACAGCGTGATATGATGTGGAATTTATCGTTTCTGCCATCTCCATTGGGTGTAAAGCCGGAGGGTGCCCATATACAGCTATCGCAGGGGTAGGAGGCTATATCTAAACTGGCATCAGCAAAACCGCAAACTGTGTACTTCTTCAATGAATAAGTGCCTGCTGCAGTAACAGTGACGCAGCAGGTAGTATTGCCGGTACTCCATTTATATCTATAATTGCTATCGGCCGGGGTTACCAACGATACCGATTTGCCATTGCACAATAACGTATTTGCCACCAGCGAAAAGGTATCTGGTATTGGTATGATGCGAATGGAAAAAGAACTGATACTATCTCTGCAAGTAGGGTATGATGCCGTTACCGTATAGGTAATATCGGTATCGGGGTAGGCAATAGGCGTTGTGCTGATGCTATTGTTCAGCCCGCGTGATGGCGACCACTTATATTTATAGCGCAGGTCGGCTGTCATCCTTATCTGCACAGGATCTCCCTTACATATAGCGGTATCTTGATTGAGCAACTGGTACCATTGCAAAACGGTGATATGATCCGTATCGGTAGCTATGCACGTCTTGCCAGTGAGGTGCTGGGTAATAGTAGCCACATAGGTCTCATCGTTAATAGGACTAGCGACAGGATTGGATACGGTATTGTTATTGAGATAGGCATTGGGAGTCCATAAAATGGTGTAAGGAGAATCAGTGTTTGGAATGGCGGAAATGAGCGTAAGGGAAGTACCGCTACAAATAGTAGTATCGCTGTAAGTAAAATTTTTATACACCTTAAATACTATAGAGTCGCTGGTAGCTTGCTCGTTTACGCAGTTATCCACAAGTGTATTGGTATCTTTGCCTACCCTGCAATGCAGGCTGTACGTGCCAGGAGGAAGCGGCGCAGAAAGCAGAAGGTTGTATGTGGTAGCGATGGTGCCGCCGGCCTGGCACACGGAACTGACTGCAGCATTGACCCTAATACCTGTAACTGCCGGGGTAATGTAAAAATCAGAACCATCCGCATCAAGAGATGTGCATAGTATAGGAACCGTCATGGTTACATGAATAGTATCGTTGGGGAAGTTGCACCCACCCACCTTTACGGCCTTGAACCGCGGGCGTACCGTATCGTATATAGAAGCGCTGGATTCTGTAAAATCAAGCGTATATCCATAGGTACTTCTTGACCAATTGAGAATGCACAGCGCAAAGGTTTGCCCTGCAGTGACGGGTAAAATAGTGCTGAAATGCGGTGTACCACCGGGCCCTTCTTTAGGGAGTGTAGCCCCAATATCCAATCCGGTGATGCCGGGATTGCCAGAGGCATTGCAGCGGATAGAGAGATAGGGCATAGGCGTATTGGTAGTGTAGTTATAAAGAGCCGAACAGCCCGAATCAGTAATATTCCAAAGACTCCAGTCGTAATCGTCTGACAGCCTATTGGGGGTGATCTTAAATACCAGGTTGCCGGGAGAAATAACATTGATGATGTACCATACCGAATTTACCTCTTCGTTGTATGGGTCGCAATCGTAGTTGCCCACGTTCAGTTCTGAATCTGTACCGCAACCTATGTAGGCATTTACCTGCTTGTAGATCGGTTTGCATACCGGAATACCACCTATACAGTTTTGCTCAGGAGCATTGGAGATAGTAGTCTGTGCGGTAGCACTGAAAGTGCAGGTAAGACATAACAGCAGAGGAAGCAGATATAGATGTTTCATGATTTCTTAAGCGCTGATTAAAATGATAGGGCAATTACCAAACAGGATGCACAGTAAATTTAACATTTTTTTATTTCTATCTGATTTTTTTGCAAGTGGGTACTTAGTGACTGATCTGTTGCGTAATGCATACCCTCCCAGCCATTTACTTAAAATAAGCTTGCTCCAATGCTCATCTCCGGGGCTTTGATGTTGGTGCCGCAGTATTGGTTCATTTGCTCTATGAAGTATTTTATCAGTTCGGGGGAGTGAAGCTCTTCGTGTTGGTGCATGAAAAAGTAGCAGGTCTCCAGCCCTTCGTTCATCCATTTTTTTATGCGTTGTACCCATTCATCTATTCGGGTATAGTCAGTAGGGTGGAGGCCATTGCCTACAAAACGGATGAAGCACTGGGGGGTGGATAGGTGCATGTGCACACAATCGCGCCGGCCTGCGGCATCTGTTATAATAGTGCCGCGCTTCTGCTTATGCAAGAAACTATACAGCTCCCTGTTGTAGCCTTCGGGGTTAGAGTAAAAATCGGGATGGCGCAACTCGAGGAACAGCCCTATATCGGTGGGTATATCGGCAATGAATTCTTCTATAACAGGTAACTGGTTAGGGCCCATCTGCGGGTGAGGCATCAGGAAGAGTGGACCAAGATTACTGCCAAATTCAGCTACTATCTGCAGATACGCATCTACATCGGGCTTCGCATTCCTGAGCCTGCGTATGTGGGTGATGGATTGCGTGAACTTGGGGCAGAACAGAAAATCCTTTGGTACTTTTTCTTTCCACTTCTGCACCTGCTCTACAGAATGCTGGTTATAGAAAAAGCCGTTGAATTCAATTGAATTGAACTGCTTAGCATAGTATTCGAGGAAATCCTTCTCTTTTGTTTTTGGCGGATATAGCTTGCCCAGCCAGTCTTTACGACCCCACTTGGCGCAGCCTACATAGAATTTGGTCTTGCCTTTCTTTTTAGATGCGTTTAAGACCTCTGTTGTTACTTCAGGGTCTGGTGGTAGGGTGAAGTCAACTGTTTTTAGTTCTGCGTCTGTTACTTTACCGAAATCCATAGTGGTACTTTTGGGGTGAACCAAAAGTACCAAAAGTAATAAGGTGCAGGTTGAAAAATATAAAAAACCTTAGAACACCAGGGGAGTTTTAATTATTTGCGTATAGCCGCAATACCGGGGAGCTCTTTGCCTTCGAAATATTCGAGCAGGGCACCACCGCCGGTTGATACATAACTTACCTTATCAGCATAGCCAAACTTATTGACCGCCGCTACACTATCGCCGCCGCCTACCAGTGAGTAGGCGCCATTGTCTGTAGCCTCTACCACAGCCTGCGCTATGGCTTTAGTGCCGTGCTGGAACTTTTCCATCTCGAACACACCCATAGGGCCGTTCCATAGAATGGTTTTGGATGCTGTGATTATCTTTTTAAAATGTGCAATGGCCATAACGCCTATATCAAGGCCCATCCATCCGGCAGGTATCTCTGCATTGTTGGCAGAAGAGGTATTGGCATCGGGCGCAAACTTATCGGCAATAATACTATCGGCAGGGAGGTGAATGCATACCCCTTTGGCCTCTGCTTTTTTTAGCAATTCAGTAGCCGTATCAAGTCTGTCGTCCTCGCAAAGTGAAGTGCCAATGTGGCAACCCTGTGCTTTGAAGAACGTATAAGCCATACCGCCACCAATTATGATATCTGTAGCTTTATCGAGCAGGTTCTCAATGATCAATATCTTATCAGAAACTTTGGCACCGCCTATAATGGCTGTAAATGGCTTTTGATCGTTGTGCATTACCTGCTCAGCGGCTTTTATCTCGCTTTCCATCAGCTGCCCGAACATACGTTTGTCAGTAGGGAAAAACTGTGCGATAACTGCTGTGGAGGCATGAGCGCGGTGGGCTGTACCAAACGCATCATTTACATATACATCGCCCAGCTTGGAAAGTTTTTCTGCAAAGTCTTTGTCGCCTTTTTCTTCTTCTTTGTAGTAGCGCAGATTTTCCAGCAATAACACCTGGCCGGGTTTCAGTGCTTTTGCTTTTTGTACTGCGTCGTCGCTTATGCAGTCTTCCGCAAAGGTCACTTCCATACCCAGCAATTCGGAAAGATGTTTAGCCACAGGCTTAAGAGAGAAATCAGCCTTAGTAAGATTGGGTTTTTTCTCCATGTCCTTTATAGGCCTACCCCAATGGCTCATAAGCACTACACTGCCACCATCGTCCAATACCTTTTTTATAGTAGGCAGTGCGGAGGTGATACGTGTATCATCTGTTATTTTACCATCTTTTATAGGTACATTAAAGTCGACACGGATCAATGCTTTTTTATTTTCGAAATTATAATCGTTGAATTTGGTCATGATGTTTTAGCTATTCAGTGAGCAAAAATAAAAAAGACCCTGAATACAGGGCCCTTTTTATATAAATCAAGTGTTATTATTTGCTTATTAGGCCAGCGAAGTACTTTACAGTACGAACCAACTGGCTTACGTAACTCATTTCATTGTCGTACCAGCTAACGGTCTTCACCATCTGCTGGTCGCCTACCGTGAGAACCCTGGTTTGGGTAGAATCGAATAATGAACCGAAAGAGATACCAATGATATCGGAACTAACAATTTCATCTTCGTTGTAGCCAAAGCTTTCATTAGCAGCAGCCTTCATTGCAGCATTTACTTCCTCTACAGTAGTTTTCTTGTTAAGTATGGATACCAGCTCTGTAAGTGAGCCAGTTACCACCGGTATACGCTGCGCCACACCATCCAGCTTGCCTTTTAATTCGGGCAATACAAGACCTATTGCCTTGGCAGCCCCAGTGCTGTTAGGCACTATATTTTCTGCTGCTGCACGTGCCCGGCGAAGGTCGCCCTTGGGGTGGGGAGCATCCAGTGTATTCTGATCATTAGTATAAGCATGCACAGTAAGCATGAAACCAGCCGCTATGCCAAAACTATTGTTAAGTACCTGTGCCATAGGCGCCAGGCAGTTAGTAGTGCAAGAAGCGCAGCTGATAACCGTTTCACTGCCATCGAGTATAGAATGGTTTACATTATAGACGATGGTTTTCATTTCGCCTGTGCCAGGAGCGGAAATAACCACTCTGTGAGCACCAGCTTTGATATGCGCCTCTGCCTTTTCCCTATCGGTAAAGAAACCGGTACACTCCAGTACTACATCTACACTATGCTTACCCCATGGTATCTGTGCAGGATCTTTCTCAGCATATATCTTTATTGCGTGGTCATTTACAATAATAGAATCGTCGGTATTAGTTACTTTCTGGCCAAAACGACCCTGAGCAGTGTCGTATTTAAGCAGATGCGCCAGTACATTTGGTTTTGTAAGATCATTAATAGCTACTACTTCAATGCCATCCATATTGTATATCTGGCGAAAAGCGAGGCGACCTATACGTCCAAAACCATTGATGGCTACTTTTACTTTACTCATGCTTATATTATTTTTAGAAAATATTTTTTTTGACTGTGCGGCAAAGGTACAAGTAGCGTAGATAAAATCCAAAGAGAGTAATTTTTATAACATTTAATTCTATCAAAATCATCTTTATTTTCAGGTATGGAAAAGATATTGCGCACAACAGGTGATGTAAAACAGCTTTCCAGCTTCAGGTGGATAGAGAATGGGCATATATTATTATGGCTTATAAAAGATACCTGCTGGGCTATGGTGTGGCGCCCAGGTGGTATATTCATGATATTCCCCACGCTGGGTGTGGCGTTTTATATTTTATGGCGCTCGAGGGCTGTGCGTGCTGAGGCCTTTCACAACCTGGCTGTATGCCTTTGGATAATGGCCAATTCGGTATGGATGGTAGGGGAGTTCTTTAATATAGAAGCACGGCCTATAGCAGTAGGCATATTTCTGACCGGGCTTTCGGTACTATTGATCTACTATATATTCTTTTTCAAGAAAGACAGAGAAACAGAGAATAATATAGAAAGGGGCCAAGTGTAATAAAGAAAGCCCCATGTGGGGCTTTTCAGTATTATCAAAATAGAAAGACTTACATGCCAGTTTTAGCTTCTGTTTTTGTAGTTTTTTTAGTTGTCTTTCTCATCACTTTCTTACCATGTTTC
The DNA here is from genome assembly GCA_013815385.1 of Taibaiella sp. Taxonomy (GTDB): domain Bacteria; phylum Bacteroidota; class Bacteroidia; order Chitinophagales; family Chitinophagaceae; genus JACDGL01. The sequence goes on from JACDGL010000018.1 coordinate 34,510, forward strand.
ATTTTACTTTTTGAAGTAGTGGTAGTAGTCTGGTCAGTTTTTTTATCCTGAGCAATGGCTGGTGAGGCCAGGAATGCACCGAATGCAAGAAGCAAAACGATTTTCTTCATAAAATGATGTATTTAGTTTGAGATCACAACTATCCGAAACTTTTTTGCCTGAATAGCGTCCATACCTTTGGTTAAGAACGACCAAAACACAAAAATATGGGGCTATTCAAACGTAGTAAAAATAATAACAAACCAT
>JACDGL010000002.1 GCA_013815385.1 Taibaiella sp.
TAAACTCTTTCCGACATTTCGTTTTCTCAATAATCCCCCTGAAAATCGGCTGTGAATCAATCCCAGCGCAGATTTTGCGCCAAAATATCCATTCTTTATAAAATGACACTTCGTTTTACCCCCCTTAAGTTATTGTCCTTGTTTCCCCATCGTAGCCAATAGTTATATCAATCACTTCGCCTACCCGCTTGGGAGAATTTTTCAGCATCGCGGTGTTGATGTACAGCCGCCACTCCCCCGCATACCTTACCAGGGTTTGCTTATAGGGCAGGCTATTGACCGTACCGCATACGGGAATATGGCCCTTGCTCTTGCCGGCCTGCTCAAAGATGAGGGCCAGTATTTTTTCCGGTACAAATACAAAAGGGTTGATACCAATGATATTTAACGGTGCCTGGAAGTGGTGCATGATTGCGGGTAAGTAGGTAATAAAGTTACGATACGGTTGCCAATCACATTTTTGCTTCCCGGCACTTTTTAAAACTCCTTAGGTTGGGTGTGGGCATATTCATGAATTGAATTTTCCGGGCGTTGCACTTTTTCCATGCACAGCTAAGAATTCACTAATTTTACAGCAGTAGTTATGCACCACCACCATCACGGGCACGATCATCACCATCATGCACCCAACGCAGCCGATATAGTAAGGAGCACCTTTATAATAGGGATAGTGCTGAATATGCTGTACGTGATCACTGAGGTGATAGCGGGCTTAATGACCAATTCTATGGCGCTGCTGAGCGATGCGGGCCATAACCTGGGCGATGTGGCGGGGCTGGCCTTATCCTTATTCTCCTTTAAGCTGGCCAAGGTAAAGCCTACTAATACCTATACCTACGGCTACAAGAAAACGACGATACTGGCGGCGCTTGCCAATGCAGTGATATTACTGATAGGCATAGGGGTGATAGGCTATGAAAGTATAGTACGACTAAAACATCCTGAACCGGTGCAAGGGGGCGTAATAGCATGGATTGCCGCACTAGGCATATTGGTAAATGCAGGATCGGCGCTGCTTTTCTTCCGCAATAAAAATGAGATGAATAACAAGGCTGCGTATGTACACCTGATGTCGGATGCGGTGGTATCTGTAGCTGTGGTAATAGCGGGCATAATAATAAAATACACCCATCTCTACTGGATAGACGCGGCCATAAGCATAGTGGTATTGTTAGTGATACTCTACAGCACCTGGTCGCTGCTGAAAGATAGCCTGCGCCTGACGATGGATGCTGTACCAGAGAGCGTGGATATAGATACGATAAGGGCACTGATAGAAAATACAGAAGGCGTAAGCGATGTACACCACATGCACATATGGGCTATGAGCACTACCGAGAATGCGCTTACTACCCACCTGGTGCTGAATGATATATTATCGTTTGAAGAAAAAATGGAGGTAGTACACCACCTGAAGCACGAGTTGCAACACAATAATATACAGCATGCCACCATAGAGCTGGAATCGGGGGCCACGCCCTGTGAAAATGAAGACTGCTAAGCCGTTATGGCTCACCGGGCTTAGTACCCATTATCTCATCAATTTCTTTTTTTATTCCCTCCGTTATTTTAGGATATACGTCCAGCGCCTTCAGGTTTTCGAGCAGCTGCTGCTCTTTGGTAGCGCCCAGTATGGCAGTAGTTACATTGGGGTTGCTGATACACCATGCTATAGATAAGGTAGCCAGTGTGGTGCCCATATCCTTTGCCACTTTTCCCAGGTTGCGTATGCTTTGCAGCCGGTCTTCCGTATAGGCCTTGTCCTTAAGCCAGGCGTAGCTTTCCAGCGACAGGCGGGAGCCTTCGGGGATGCCGTTGTTGTATTTACCACTCAGCAGGCCCGATGCAAGGGGGCTCCATATAGTAGTGCCCATGCCTACGTTCCTGAATATTGTATAGTAGTCGCGCTCTACCCGCTGGCGCTCAAAAAGGTTGTATTGCGGCTGCTCCATAGCGGGGCCTATCTGTCCTAATTCTTTTGCGCACATGTGCGCTTCCATTATCTCGGCCGCACTCCACTCGCTGGTACCCCAATAGAATATCTTCCCCTGCTGTATCAGGATATTCATAGACCACACTATCTCCTCCATCGGGGTTTCCCTATCAGGGCGGTGGCAGAAGAACATGTCAAGATAATCGACCTGCAGACGCTGCAATGCCTCCTGGCACGCCTCCATTATATGCTTACGGCTAAGGCCGCGTTGATTGGGTTTATTCTCTTTGCCATGCCAGCCAAAAAACACCTTGCTGGATACGCAGTACGATGACCGCTCCCAGTTTTTCTTAGCCAGCACCCTTCCCATCATCTTTTCAGACTCCCCATTGGAATAGGCCTCTGCATTATCGAAAAAATTAACGCCGTGGTCGTAAGCTATGCTCATCAGTTTATCAGATGCGCCATCATCTACCTGGTTAGCAAATGTGACCCACGAGCCAAAGGAAAGCACACTCAGTTGCAATCCGGTTTTTCCCATTCTCCTGTACTCCATGTTACTGACTATTTTATTAAAAATGCTCTATTCCTATCATATAGTGTACACCACTAAGCCATCCCTTAGCTTAGGCTCGAACCAGGTACTTTTAGGAGGCATTACGTTTCCGCTATCAGCTATATCAAACAACTGCCTGATACTTACAGGATAGCACGAAAATGCGGCTGCCATATCCCCGCTATCCACCCTTTTCTGCAGGCCTTCCATGCCCCGTATACCACCCACAAAATCTACACGCTTATCTACACGTGGGTCATTGATATCTAACAATTTCGAGAGCACATTGTTCTGCAGGATAGACACATCTAAAACACCAATAGGATCTTGTGTATAGCTACCCGGCTTAGCTACTATGCGGTACCATGTGTGGGCTATGTACATGCCAAACTCATGCTGCGTTACCGGCTTGTAGGGTGTTTCGCCCATTCGGTATATATCAAAGTCCCGCTCAAGGGCTTGTATAAATTCCTCCGGCACCATTTTATTCAAGTCTTTCACCACCCTGTTATAATCCATTATCTGCAACTGGCTGGCAGGGAAAATGCAGGTGATGAAATAATTGGATGCTTCCTCGCCGGTAATGTACATCCCATTCTGGCGCATTGTATCGCATACCTTAGCCGCAGATGCTGCACGATGATGGCCATCTGCTATATAAGTGCAGGGCACCTCTTCATCAAAAAGCCTGGTGATGATCGCTTCCTGGGCATAGTCATTCATCACCCATAGTTTATGCCGCACACCATCCGCCGCAGTAAAATCATTTTCGGGTTCATTTTCAATTTTCCACTCTTCTATGATCTCCTGCACACCCGCATGATCACTATAAGCCAGAAAAACCACCCCTGTCTGTGCCCGTGTAGCTTCTATATGATTAATACGGTCCAATTCTTTTTCGGGCCGGGTAAATTCATGTTTCTTAATAATACCTTTCTCGTAGTCCTCTATGCTGGAGCCACAGATAAGCCCTGTTTGTGAGCGGCCATCCATTATCAGCTCGTAGATATAGTAGCAGGGTTCTTTGTCCTGTATCAATATCCTTTCCTCTACCATACAATCAAGGTTCTCTTCGGCCTTATCATAAACCAGCTGGCTATGTACATCCACCCCTTCAGAAAGATCGATCTCTGCGCGGGTAACATGATAAAAATTGTGTCGATCTTTTTTGAACGCCCGTGCTTCTGCTACGCTTACTACATCATAAGGGAGTGTAGCTACCTCTGCCGCCAGGTCTTTTCGTGGCCGCAGGCCTGCAAATGGAGTGATCTTTGCCATGAGAATCTATAATTATATACAGCCGTAAATGTAAGTACGAAGTTGATGGTAATCAAATATGCATTAACTACAGATACAATCTTGTCTACATGGATCAAAAAATATAAAGTCCTATTCTTCTGAATATTTACATTTGGTAATAATAAAGTAATAACGAAGGATGGCATCAGTACCACAAAGAATAAAACAATTTAACAGCAACCGTCTATCGGATATGGTACAGGTAAAATATGAAATGATGACGGATAACCGTTTTCGTTTTTACCGGGGCACCTGCCATTTGTTTTACGAAGACCTGAGCAAGGTGAACAGCATACCCCCTACGCCACTGGCATGGATATGCGGCGATCTGCACCTGGAAAACTTTGGTACTTACAAAGGCGATAATCGGCTTGTATACTTTGACCTGAATGATTTTGATGAAGGGGTGCTGGCACCTGCAAGCTGGGAACTGGTGCGTATAGTTACCAGTATCTTCCTGGCATTTGACTCATTGAAAATAGACCATAAAAAAGCCGTGAATATGGCGCAGCTATTCCTGCGCAGCTATTCGGCCACGCTTAGCAAGGGCAAAGCTTACTATATAGAGGCGCAGACAGCAAAAGGGATCGTATGCTCTTTCCTGGCGGGAGTAAACAAGCGTAAACAAAAGGATATACTAAAGAAGAAAACTGAAAAAAGGCAAAATAAGCTGCAGATACTGGCAGACGACCCGAAACACATAGAGCTGGATGCACAACTAAAGCGCGAGCTAATACACAAGATCACAGAATGGATCATGTATAACCATGACGGGCCTTATAACTACGAGGCTGTAGACGTGGTATATCGCGTGGCCGGTACCGGTAGTGTGGGCATGAAGCGGTATGTATTCCTGCTGAAAAGCATGCTTGCTAAAGACAAATACCTGCTGGTGGATATGAAGCAGGCCGCCCCATCGAGCCTGGCCCCTTACCTGAAAGGGCAGCAGCCCCATTGGGAAAATGAAGCCCAGAGAGTAGTAGCAATACAGGAACGGATGCAGAATGTGGCCCCGGCATTGCTAAGCTCCCTGGTCTTTAAAGAGGAAGCTTACCTGATACAAGAGCTGCAACCGGTAAAGGACAGCATCAACTTTAAGCTGATAAAAGACCGCTACCGCGATATATACCAGGTAATAGATGATATGGCCATGCTTACTGCATCGGCACAATTAAGGAGCTCTGGCAGGCAGGGCGCAGCTGTAGCAGATGAACTGATAGCCTTTGGCCAAAACAACCAATGGCAGGAGGTAATACTGGAATATGCCACCCAATATGCTAAAAAAGTAGGTAATGACTATAAGGCCTATGTAGCTGCTTATAAAAAAGGGTATTTTAAATGAATGTAGACCGGTAACCTTGAAAAAATCGTTATACTTACACAGCAAGAATTGAATATCTTTACAGGCTTATCCTTATATTTAGTTACATACTTTTAAAAAGTTATAGAAATGAGCTTAGAAATAACAGGCAAACTGCTGGTAAAATACCCCGCGCAGCAAGTAAATGAACGCTTCAAGAAAAGAGAATTTGTAGTAGAGTTGGCCGAAGAGATAAACGGCAATGTATATACCAACTACGCAAAGCTACAGCTGGTACAGAACAAATGTGAAATAATAGACCGCTTTAATGAAGGCGATACAGTAAAGGTGAGCTTTAACATAAAAGGCAATAAGTGGGAAAAAGATGGTAAAGTAAACTTTATCACCAACCTGGATGCATGGCGAGTAGAAGCTGCTACCGCTGCACCCGCCGGTATGGCACAGTCACAGCCTTCTTATGGTAACAATAACGGCAATAGTGGCTATGGCAATAACGCCGGTAATACAAATAATTACAATCCATCGCCTGAAAGTGCAGATGACCTGCCCTTTTAAGTGAAAACCATGACCCTACCTAAAATCACCATTATGCTTCGCGATATGCGATATGCCGTATGTATATGCCTGATACTGGTAATAACCAGTGGCTGTAGCCATACACCCGACCATGCCCGTTACATACCCAAGGATGCTACCATAGTAATAGGTGTAGACCTGAAATCACTTACTAAAAAGGTAGCCTGGAACGCCCTGACGGGAAGTGACTTATTTAAAAAGATACAGGAACGGCTAAGCGGAAAGCCTGGAACGCCCGATGCATTAGCTGACGCAGGCGTGGATGCCATGAACACCATATACCTCTATATAAAGGGGGATAAACGCTACCGCGACAACAACCGCATCACCGCGCTGATACCACTTTCTGACGCAGGTAAATGGGAGAATTACATAAAAACTACATTCCCCAATGCGCAGATAGTACAGAAAAACGGCCGTAAGGAAGCCAAACTTACAGACAATATGTATGCCGGCTGGAATAGTAAGCTGCTGATAATAATGAATGTAGTAAACATAGCTGACTATACCGGCAGTGCAAATACACCGAATACTGCAAAAAATCCTATACTGTTGCCTGCAGAAATGGATGCTGCATTTTCGGTAATGGAAGAAAATACGCTGATCGGCGATGCCCGATTCAGAAAACTGCAAACTGAAGCACACGATATATTTTTCTGGACAAACTATGACCAGCTCATGGGACAGTATATGACCCAGAGCAATGATGGCGGTATGATGGGTGGCCTGAGCATGGCCAGCAACTTATGGAAAAATGCAGCCCTGACAGCAGGCTTTGATTTTGAGAAAGGGAAAATAGCCGGCACCATGCATTATTATGCTGCTAATGATATAAGAGGCATTTGTAAAGAAATGGGTGCTACCAATGCCGACAAGGACATGATAGACCGATTACCTTCCAAAAACCTTGATATGCTTATAACCATGCATCTTTCCACCAAGGGTGTCAGAGCATTGTTGGATAAGATGGGTATGCTGGGACTGATGAATGTAGCGCTATCACAGCAGGGAATGGATGCAGATTATGTACTGGATGCTTTTACAGGTGATATGGCAGTGGCACTGAACGACCTTACAATAAAAGAAGTGGCTATGCAAACCCCCCTTAACGGGGAAATGATGAAATCCAACAGGCCGGACCTTAACTTTCTTTATGTATTAAAGATCAATAAAAAACAGAATTTCGATAAGTTGGTAGGCATAGCACAAAATGCAGGCCTTACACAAACCGGTACCAATACTTATGTGTTACCCTATTCGCTTACAGACAGTATATATTTGATAACCAACAATACGTATGCCCTGATAACTAATAAACAGGCAAATGCTGTTAACTATATGCAAGGGACAAATAAAGGGCAAAAACTACCTGCCAATGCAAATGTCTATGGCCACCCTACCGCATTTTATTTTGATATGCAGCAGATAGCAAAAGCTATCAATCCATCTATGATGGCTGCTGACGGGCGGGATTCTGCTATGATAGAAGAGACAAAAAACCTGCTGGATAATATGGATATACATGGCGGGGCTTTTACAGGCGACGCTTTTGAATACCATATAGCCCTGAATTTTATGAACAAAAAGGAAAACAGCCTGCTACAGCTGATGGATTTTGCGATGAAGGTAAATGATACAAAAAACAGAAGAGCAGCACAACCGGCCCTTACAGACAGTACAGTTATTGCCAAATAAGCCAGAGAAACGGGGATACCCGCCGTCTCAATTATTTGTTTATTTTTGATTTCTTAACTTTTTTTATAATCTTAGTAAAAATTTCTTCAATGCGGAAAAGTTTCGTACTCGGTAAACTGGCTGTTGTGGCATTGATGTCTATTGTATTCCAAAGCTGTAGTAAGAATAATGGCGTCGATACCCTGAGTGTAATAGCCACTCCCTACTCCCTTTATTACTGTGACTCATCTGGTACACTTTATAATACAAACGACGGCATACATACTAAAAATATTGTTTTCCCATCAGATGGCATCCCCTCCAGAGCCGTCATGATAGCTGGCCCTAACCTGCTATGGGTAAAGAGCCGCGCTTACCTGACTACCAACTCAGGTGTTAATTTTAACCCAACCTACACAACTGTAAACCCTGTGGCTTTTGGCCAGACACTGCTACTAAATGCACAAGACGAGAATAGAATTTACATTGCCAGTTCCTTAGGCGGAAATACCGGAATAGTTTATAATGACAATAACGGTGCTTTTACCGATGCAGATTGGCATACAGATAATACAATAGATGCTGCTACAACAGGATTCAGAGTAACCTCATATACCGAGCTCAAAAACAATACCCTTATTGCCTTTGATTTTACCTCGACCAGGCTTTTTGCAAAAGGTAGCAAACCGGCACCATGGTTAGAACAAACTACAACTGTAGTGGCTAACCGGCTACCCGCCGGCGCTGCATTTTCTATGGGGCACTTCAATAACACAGTAGTGGCAGTAGACCTGATAGGCGTAAATGGTGCCTATTATAGTGATAATAATGGGCAAGACTGGACCAAGTATTCCGGCTTGCCTGCAGGACCCCTTTATGTAGCAGCCTCTCCATTTGATGCTGTGCTAATGATTGGTACTGATTTGCAGGGTATCTATGTACTGAAGGGCGGTACATTTGTTTCATCCAATTCCGGCCTTGCTGTAGGTACCACTGTGCGGGCTATAGCAGCCAAACAAAACATCTACATCAATGGGGTTGCGCAGCAGTATGTATACATAGCTACTAACCATGGTATATACCGCAGCCAGGATCTAGGCCAGAACTGGACATTGATGAAAGCAGGTAATTTCTATTCAATATACTAGTCCGTATCCAATGCTTCGCCCAGGTCGCGCCGCTGTTTTTTAGTGGGGCGACCTGTTTTACTTTGCCGCTTACCAGTATTAAAGCTTTCTCCTAAGCGCTTACTAAGCAGCATATCCTCTTCAGTTGTAAGGTCTGCATAGTGCTTTATTGCCTCATCATAACCCATCCGGTTATGCAGCAGGCCTGTTACTTCAATAGTCCACTTGCGTGCAGGAGTCTTAATATCATAATGATCACCGAGCGCAACCGGCTTTGACGGTTTTATATTTACGCCATTCAACTTTACCTTGCCATCCTCGCATGCCGCCGATGCGAGCGTACGTGTCTTAAAAACCCTGATTGCCCACAGATATTTATCTACCCTTAGCTTTTCTGTGCTCATTATATAAAGTTAGAAAAAACATTGCCTTGTTTGAGGTTGCCCAATGCTTTTAGTAGTTTTGCCAACTGTATATGCGATCAATTATCCTGTTTGCCTCCGGAAAGGGAAGCAATGCCGCTGCCATCATAGATCATTTCAGAAATAATAATGAGGTGGCTATTGCATTAATTGTGAGCAATAAGGCAACAGCAGGTGTGCTGGAAATAGCGGCAAGTGAAGGGATACCATCCAGAGTTATTGATAAGGCGGCATTTACTGATAAAACATTTTTACAAGAGATAGAAGCGCACCAGCCTGCATTAATAGTCTTAGCCGGCTTCCTATGGAAAATACCGGATTGGATGGTCGCTGCTTTTTCGAATAGGATAATCAATATACATCCGGCACTATTGCCGTTATATGGCGGCAAAGGAATGTACGGCCATCATGTACATAATGCCGTTTTATTGGCGGCAGAACAGCAATCTGGCATCACTGTACACTACGTAAATGAAGTATATGACAGTGGGAATGTCATTTTACAGGCGCGATGTGAAGTATTACCTGCAGATACTGCAGATAGCCTGGCCAGCCGAATACATGAGCTGGAACATTACTATTATCCACGCGTTATAGAATTTCTGTTATCTGAAATAGATAAACACTAATGCCCTGGTACGTACTCTACACAAAGCCCCGAAATGAAAAAAAAGTAGCTAAACTGCTTGGTGAAAAATGTATGGAAGTGTACTGCCCCGTACAGGAAGTATTAAAACAATGGAGTGACCGGAAAAAGAAAGTGATAGTACCTGTATTTACCTCCTATCTTTTTGTATATCTGGAAGATTTTGAGACAGAAAATGTAAAGGTATTAAGGACCGCCGGAGTAGTACGCTTTTTATGGTGGTTGAAAAAACCGGCAATTGTACGCCCAGAAGAGATAAAACTAATAAAAGATTTCCTTTCTAAGTATAAAGGCATAGAGGTACAAACAACTATTACAGAAGGCCAGCACGTAACAGTTACAGAAGGCACGCTGAAAGAAAATAAAGGTAAGGTGCTTAGAATAAAGGGGGCAATGGCCACCCTGCACTTATACTCATTAGGCTGGAATCTTATTGCCCAGATACCAGTGCAATCTTTGCAAAACCAACCTTTACCTTAAAATTATATCAGGCAAAAATTGTATGTTTACCCCTAAATATAGAAAATAATTTTATGTCGACCAGTTTAAAGAAATATGATAAATATAAAAGTCGTAAATACTTTTTTTACTATTTTATATATGCTTTAGGATTATGGATATTATATTTTCTATATATTGATCTTCCTGTTAGTAATTGGGTATTGGTAGTGAAAGCTATACTATATGCCATGATAACTTCGGGAATTCTTTTTTTCATTATCGGATATGTCATAAAAAATTACAAAATAAAGAAAGGAAGAAAGTATTCCCGTAAATCCCTGCCTACTGAGAAGGACGCTTTATAATTAGTAAGTGTTAAGCTTTTTTGTTCTACTTTTGCCAAAATTTTTTGAATGCTTTTAACCAACCGCTATAGCTCTGCAGGTTACCATATCTGGATTATTGCTGCAATAGGGATTTCTATATTAATGGGATCCTGCCGCGCTGGAAAAAGAGTTGCCTATTTCCAGAATGTCCCCGACTCACTGAGTACTCCAATGGTAGTAGATGAGGCGCCATATACGGTACAAACAGTTCAACCCGACGATATACTTCAAATCTCTATTCAGACAATAGATCAAAAGTCGGCAGATATGATTGCTGGTTCTTCTGTTGCAGCGGCAGGAGCTAGTGCCGCCGCTGGAACATACACTAATAGTCAAAACATACCAAGTTACCTAGTAGATGCAAATGGATATATTGAAGCCCCCCTGGTGGGAAAAATAAAAGTAGGTGGCCTTACAACAACTGAAGTACGTAATTTATTACATGAAAAAGCCAGTATTTACTATAAAGATCCAATAATCAATGTACGGTTTAGCAATTTTACTGTTACCATATTAGGTGATGTTAGCAAGCCCGGGCGTTTTGTTTTACCAAACGAAAAGATAACGGTGATTGATGCTATTGGTATTGCCGGAGACCTGGCCATAAGCGGTCGAAGAGAAAATATTATGATTATACGAGAGGAAGGAGGCAAAAAAATAATTGCCAGGTATGACCTTAATTCAACAGATATTTTCAGATCTCCTTATTATTATTTAAAACAAGGCGATCTGGTTTATGTACAACCTAATAAGGCAAAGTCTAAGAGCTCTACTTATGATCCTACAACCGATCGGTATTTAAGTTACATATTAGCCGGCCTGAGTGTTCTAATTACATTAGCAACAATATTTAAATTCTAAGTTTACCATCTTCTTCATGCAAGATCAAAACCTGCCTCGGCCAAATACTGAAGAGCAAAGCAAAGAACCCAGCGTAAATTTACATAAGATAGTAGGCGCTCTTCTATCTAATCTTCCTTGGTTTGTGGGCTTTGTAATATTAGCATTTATCATTGCCTTCTTATACCTACGTTATGCAACACCCATGTACCAGATTAATGCAGAGATAATTATCAAGGAAGAAAAAAATGAAGGGTTATCAAATGAGGCTGTGCTAAAAGAACTGGGTGTGCAGACCGGCGAGAAAAATATCAATAATGAAATGCGCATTTTAAGCAGCCGGGAAATAATGACCCGGGTTGTAAAAGATCTTCATCTGAATATCCGTTATATGATACCGGGAAGAGTAGCGCAGGCGGACAACTACGACAAAAACCCTTTTGTTTTTTTAATTCCACCTTCAATTAATGATTCGATAATCCGCAAATATGAATACAAACTAAGGCCAATAGGAACCGACAGTTACACCATCTCTTACGGCAAAAATAAAATCACTAGCCGTTGGAACGATTCTATAAGTTTGCCGCTGGGAAGGATAATGATCGCTAAAACGGGCTTACCATTCATTGGGAATGCCATTGAATATACCATTACAATAAATTCAATAGATAATACAGTTAACGGCTGCCTTAGAAAACTAACAGTTTTAAACAAATTAAAATCCTCTAGTATCCTTGTTATATCTTTCAATGACCCTATTCCAAAAAGAGGCGAAAATTTAATTAATAAGCTAATAGAAGAATATCAGATAGCTAACGTCAATGACAAGAATGAGATTGCCAATAATACCATGAATTTCATAAATGAAAGATTATTGATATTAAATGGGGAATTAACGGGAGTTGAAAAACAGATAGTCGATTATAAAAGGGAAAATAACCTTATTGATATAACAAAAGAAGGTTCCCTGTTAATGCAAAGTACCCAGCAATATACTGACCAACTGAGCCAACAAGAGGTTCAGTTGAATCTAATACAATCGCTGGAGAACTTTATTGAGAATAATAAGTACGACAAGAAGGTGATCCCGGCTACACTTATTAGCCAGGGGACTACATTTTCCGGACTTATTTCCAGTTATAACCAATTGCGTCAGCACAGAGAAGAATTACTGCTTACCACTACCGAGAATAACCCAATGGTGGTGAGCATAGACAAACAACTGGACAACCTGAAGCAAGACCTGAAACTAAGTATTGCCTCTGTTAAAAGAGACTTAAATGTACGTATACAACAGTTACGTAAACGTGAAGGATTCTACAGTACGGAAGCAAACCAGTTGCCTGGTAAAGAAAGAGAAATGTTATCCTACACCAGACAACAGGCCATAAAGCAGGAATTGTACCTTTTATTACTTAAGAAGCGAGAAGAAACCGCCATAGGCAAATCTACAACTATCGCAAATTCGCGTGTTATAGAGGCAGCCCGTAGCGCTGGCAGCCCATATGCGCCGGTAAGATCTATGGCATTTCTGATAGCCCTGTTAGCAGGACTTGGTATACCTGGAATCGGTATTTACATTAAAAACCTATTGAATACCCGTATCAAGAACAGGGGAGATATAAGTAATAATACTTCCTTATCAATAGCAGGTGAGATAGGACACGATGAAGGTGAAAATACACTTGTTGTAAAACCCGGGTCAAGAAGTGTAATTGCAGAACAGTTCAGAGGATTACGTACAAACCTGGAATTTCTTTTGCCTCCTATACAAGGCGGCAAAGTGGTTATGCTTACATCAAGCATGAGCGGTGAGGGTAAATCTTTTCTTTCCTTGAACCTCGCCAGTACACTTGCCTTATCCGGAAAGAAAGTGGTACTCATGGAACTGGATCTTCGCAAGCCCAAGATCTCAAAATATTTGTCATTAGATAATAATTCAGGCTTTTCGAACTTCGCTATTGGCCAGCTTACATATAATGATATCCTTATACCCTCAGGCGTACAAGACAACTTATTTATCATACCATCAGGGCCCATACCACCCAACCCATCTGAATTAATAATACTGCCTGAGATAGCTAATCTTTTTACAAAGCTTCGCCAGGATTTCGATTATATAGTTGTAGATACTGCACCTATAGGATTTGTTACTGACTCGCAGTTGCTTAGCCGTTATGCAGATGCATCCCTATATGTTGTGCGCCAGGGATACACATTTAAACAACAAGTGCAATTGGCTGATGAACTATACCGTACTCAAAAAATGCCCCGTATGAGTCTTGTGGTCAATGATGTAAAAGCAAGCCGTGGGTATGGATACGGTTATGGTTATGGCTATTACAGTTATGGCTATGGCTATGGCAGTTATGGTAGCTATGGTGGCTACTTTGATGATAAGAAGCAGAGCAGCAAGGGCCTGAGAGGCATTTTCGACCGCTTAACTAAACGAAATAAAAAAGATTAAATCGCCTGAGATGGATACTTCTAATCAACGAATAGCTGTTTTAGGCCTGGGATATGTAGGCCTTCCCCTGGCTGTAGAATTTGCCAAACATTTCCCTGTTACCGGTTTTGATATAAATGCCGCGCGAATAAAAGAATTGCAGGCTTGCCACGATCATACACTGGAAGCAAGCGAAGACCAGCTAAAGGAAGTAATAACAAAGGAAGTACCTGCTCAAAAAGGCCTCATATGTTCTAACAATATGGAACATATAAAGGATTGCAACATTTTTATTATTACAGTCCCCACCCCTGTAGATAAGAACAACCGCCCAGACCTGACACCGCTATATAAAGCAAGTGAAACTGTTGGTAAGGTGCTGAAAAAAGGGGATATAGTAGTGTACGAATCTACCGTTTATCCGGGTGTAACCGAAGATGAGTGTGTACCGGTGCTGGAAAAGATATCCGGTTTGAAATTTAATGTAGATTTTTATTGTGGTTATTCACCAGAGCGCATTAATCCGGGAGATAAACAACATACGGTAACCAAGATCAAAAAAGTAACTTCCGGCTCTACGCCAGAAGCTGCAGATAAGGTAGATGCCCTGTACGGCACCATCATCGTTGCCGGCACACATAAAGCAAGCAGCATAAAAGTAGCGGAAGCTGCAAAAGTGATTGAAAATGCCCAGCGCGATATAAATATTGCTTTTGTAAATGAACTTGCTAAAATCTTTAATCGCCTCAATATAGATACACACGAAGTACTGGCAGCCTCTGCTACCAAATGGAACTTCTTACCCTTTAAACCAGGTTTGGTAGGTGGGCATTGTATAGGTGTAGACCCTTATTACCTGGCCCAAAAAGCCCAGGAAGCAGGTTACCACCCTGAAATAATACTTGCTGGTAGGCGCCTTAACGATGGTATGGGCGAATATGTAGCTAATGAGGTGATACGGCTGATGATAAAAAATGATCAGACAGTAAAGAATGCTAACATACTGGTACTGGGTATTACGTTTAAGGAGAATTGCCCTGATGTGCGTAACACCAAGGTAATAGATATAATACGCGAGCTGAAAACTTACGACACTAATATTACTGTGTATGACCCATGGGCCAGCCCCGCAGAGGTAATGCACGAGTATGGTACCGAAACCCTGACTGAATTACCTGAGGGAAAGAAATATGACTGTGCTATACTTGCCGTAGCACATGCAGAATTTATTAGCGCTGAGTGGAAGGATAAGGTAAAAGAGGGGGGAATAATATATGACATAAAAGGCTGCCTGGCAAAAGGGGTGGCTCATGCGAGATTATAATTCACCAATATTATGGGTTACTACGCGCACGAAACAGCCATTGTTGATGAGGGCTGCGAAATAGGAGAAGGCAGTAAGATCTGGCACTTCTCGCACATAATGGGGGGCAGCAAACTGGGGCAGCAATGCAATATAGGCCAGAACGTAGTTGTATCGCCCGATGTAGTGCTTGGTAACAATGTAAAAGTCCAGAACAACGTATCGATCTATACCGGCGTTACCTGTGATGATGATGTTTTCCTGGGACCTTCCTGTGTATTTACTAATGTTACTAATCCACGTAGCGGTATAAACCGCAGGGGGCAGTATGCCCGCACACACGTAGGCAAGGGTGCAACAATAGGAGCTAATGCCACTATAGTATGCGGCCATGACATAGGTGCGTATGCTTTTATTGGCGCCGGAGCTGTAGTTACTAAAACTGTTCTGCCTTATGCATTAGTAGTTGGCAATCCTGCCAGACAACTTGGATGGATGAGCGAACATGGGCATCGCCTTGAATTTAATAGAGACGGTGTAGGAGTATGCACTGAAAGCGGTTGGAATTACAAACTGGCTGATGGACAAGTAAAGCGCATAGATTAATTGTATTGTACCCCTTTCAATAAATCCCACTTACAAGATCATTACCCATATGCTGCTTACCGGGCATAAGATGTGGCCTCTTTAGTAGCCTGCGCTAACTCGCGGATAAGCAAGGGATCGCGCTCTATGGCATTACCTACTACTATTATAGTAGCGCCGGCTTTACAATTAGCATATACCTTTTCGGGGGAATGGATACCACCACCTACAAACATCGGTATAGCCGTATGTGCGGCTACCTTATGTATCATGTCTTCTGATATAGGATTATGCGCACCACTACCGGCATCCATATATATTACATGCTTGCCCTGCAGTTCTGCCGCCCATGCAGTGCATAGCGCTATATCTGCTTTATCGGCAGGGATAGGCGCGGAATGGCTCATGTACGAGACGGTAGTAGGTACACCCCCATCTATGATCATATAACCGGTAGATATTACTTCCAGGTTGCTCGCCTTAACCATGGGTGCAGATGCTACATGCTGGCCTATCAGTAACTCCGGGTTGCGCCCCGAAATAAGGGATAGATATAGCAATGCATCCGCGTATGGTGTTACCTGCGCCGGGCTACCAGGGAATAATATTACCGGGATATCACTCTCTGCTTTAAATCGCTGGATGCATACTTCCAGTTGGTGTGCCATTAATAGACTACCCCCCATCAATAGGTAATCGACCCTCGCATCATTACACAAGGCTGCAAGATGCTGCATATCAGCAGGCGATACCTTATCCGGGTCTACCAGTACCGCAAAACCACTCTTACCTTGCTTTTTAAGGTTCAATAATTTCTCGTATATCCTGCCTGTTGCCATATATAAGACCTTCTAAAGAAAGCTTTGTAGGGATTAGTTATTAAATTTTAGGCTGTTCATGTTTCAAAATATCACGTATCTCAACAAGGAGCTTTTCTGTGGCCGTATTTTCTGCTATTTTCTTCGCTTCTTCTTTCTCCTTTAACCGGTTAAGGAAATTAATGGCCACAAAAATAAAAAATGCAATTATAAGAAAGTCCACTACGGTTTGTATAAAGTGCCCATATGCAAACACATTAGCGCCTGCTTTTTTTGCCTCATCAAGAGATTTATATACCTGGCCATCCTTGGCTGGCTTCAGAATAATAAATTTATCGGCAAACATTTCTCCTTTGCCTGTTACAATACCAACAAGAGGCATAATAACATCCTCTACCAGCGCCGTTATTATTTTTCCGAACGCAGCGCCTATAATAACACCTACTGCCAGGTCTACTACGCTGCCCTTCATTGCAAAGGCCTTAAATTCTTTCCAGAAAGCCATAGGTGTAATTTTTCTTAAAACTAAGAAAATTCGTTGAGAGTTGATTTGGCCATTAGCCGTAAGCAAGCAGCCTGTAAACTATCTCATCTAGCAAGCCGGCGCCTCCTATATAATTGAAAAGCCACAATACCGGCAGATATAACGAAAACCGTATAAAGTCTATAGTGAATGCTATGGACACCAGAAACAGTTAAAATATACATTAATCCACCACCTGCCAGCAGGCCGCCCAGTACTACACTCACCAATTTAAAATACGATCTCATTCCGAAAGCAGGTTTGTAAAAAAGAAGCGCAATATATGGTAATGTATGTAATTAGAAAGTCCTTTTTGATGAAAGAAATATTATCCACGTACCTATCTGTTAAAAAAAATAAAAATGATACTTTGTTCTGCGCAATAAATTTGCGGACAATTAAATTTGCGTACGTTACAATAAGATGCTGCGTTTTGAGTACATATATTATTTGTTTGCGCTGGGCCTCCTGCCGGTACTTATCATTCTTTTCATAGCTACACGCTACTGGAAAAAAAGAAAAGTGGGCAAGCTGGGCGATCAGCCACTGGTTACATCCCAGCTACTGGGCTATATTACCGGCCGTAGCACCTTTAAATTTATTTTGCTCTGTGTTGCATTTACAGCCATCACTATAGGGTGGGCAAACCTGCAAATGGGAAGCCGTACTGAAAAAGTGCAGCGCAAAGGAGTGGATGTAGTATATGCGCTGGATGTAAGTAAAAGCATGCTTGCTAAAGACATACAGCCGGATCGGCTGACGCGCGCCAAGCAATTGATGATGCGCATGATGGATAAAATGCAGAATGATCGGGTAGCGCTCATCGTGTTTGCCGGTAGGTCTTATCTGCAGGTACCATTGACGGTGGATTACAATAACGTAAAAATGATGCTGCAGAATGTATCGCCCGATATGGTGCCGGCACAGGGCACTGTAGTAGGTGATGCAATAGATATGGCAATACAGTCGTTCTCGCAAAAAGAGCGCAAATACAAATCGCTGGTAATTATTTCTGATGGCGAGGATCATGACGAGCAGGCTTTGGCAAAGGCAAAGGAGGCCGCTGATGCAGGGGTCATCATACATACTGTAGGGATAGGCTCACCACAGGGCAGCACGCTATACGACCCGGAAACCAAATCTGTAAAGCTGGATGAGAATGGCCAGCCAGTAGTAAGCAGACTAAATGAAGCAGAATTAAAATCCCTAGCCATAGCAGGGCACGGTACTTATCATCTGCTAAACAATACTGATGATGTGGCCGATAAATTAATGACAGAATTGAGCGGCATGGAACAAAAAAGCCTGGGAGCCATCGTGTTTACTGATTACAATAGTTACTTCCAGTACTTCCTGCTTTTGGGATTGGTGATGTTATTGATAGAATGGTTGCTGCCCGGCGCTAATAAAAAAATGAAAGTACGCACTGCATGAGCTACCTGAAGTATATAGCGCTGATAATCGTAATTGCTCTTGCACCTGCTGCTTACGGGCAAACCAATAAGCTGCTGAAAGAAGGAAATAACTTGTACAGGGAGAAGGACTATCGCGCCGCGTCAGAGCACTACGTGCATGCTTTAAAAAATGATACCGCAAACACGGTAGCTATGTATAACCTGGGCAATACACTTTACCAGCAAAAAAGCTATGATACCGCCCGCTCCCTGCTGGGTGCCGCAGCACTACATACCAATGACAAAAACGATCAATCAAAAGCTTATTACAACATCGGTAATACCTATATGCAGCAGCAGAAATGGGAAGAAGCTGCCAATGCCTATAAGCAGGCACTAAGGAAGAATGCTGAAGATGCGGATGCTAAATACAACTTATCGTACGCGGAGAAAAAATTAGCTGTACCACCACCCGATAAGAATAAGAAGAACGATAAGAACAAAGACAAAAAAGATCAGAACAGCGACCAGCAAAATAAGGATAAGAAAAATAAAGACCAACAGAATAAGGATAAACAGAATAAGGACCAGCAGAACAAACAGGGCAACAAAGACCAGAAAGATCAGGAGCAACACCCGCAAGGCCAGCCCAGCAAGCTATCTCAGCAACAGGCCGACCAGTTACTGAATGCATTGCAGCAGGAAGAAAAGAAACTACAGGGCAAAAAAGAAAAACAAAAAGGCACACCGGTACGGTTGCAGAAAGACTGGTAGTATGCTACACACTGCATTTTTATTGCACAGAAATTACCCAATGCAATACCATCTGCAATACATTACGCACACATGATACCAACATTCATTTCAAAAAATATGCGCGCTCCGAATTTAATGATTGCATAGAATAATTTTTTCTTGCCCTTGTACCTTGTCAACATCTTATCAACATCTTCAAAAAAATTATTAAAAGATTTTTTGTAGTAAATTTTTCTTGTTAATATTGTGTAAGGATTGTACTTACTAACCCATCCTTATATAGTCCGGCAGTTCACAACACTCGCCGGACTTTTTTTTACTACTCTCTGAAAGCCTTTCCCACAGATACATACAGCCGATCAATTTTTAATGATGAAGCAGTACTATATTTTTTACAAGCCTTTCAATGTATTATCGCGATTTTCGCCTGAAGGAGAAAAACGTACCCTCGCTGATTATTTTAACAATATTGAGAAAGATATTTATCCCGTCGGCAGACTGGACTATGATAGCGAAGGCCTACTATTACTAACAAATGATAAGCAAATAACGCACCAGTTATTGGAGCCATCGCACGCACATCCCCGTACTTACCTTGTACAGGTAGAAGGAATGATAACACAAGACGCCATAAATAATTTACAACAGGGGGTAATGATAAATGTGAATGGTGCACTGTATAAAACAAAACCGGCCTTAGCAGCAATACCTGACAAAGAACCTGAATTACCGGAACGCGATCCTCCTATCCGTTTCAGAAAGAATATTCCTACATCATGGGTGAAGCTAACCCTTACAGAAGGTAAAAACAGGCAGGTAAGAAAAATGACAGCTGCCACTGGCTTTCCTACATTACGCCTGGTCAGGTACAGTGTCGGCAGTATAACAATAGATGATATAGCACCCGGCAGTTATAAAACGATGGATGAATCGGTAAAAGACCTCCTATTACGACGCTAAAGAGGTGTAAAGCCGATATGAATACGCATCAATATCGATCCTGCATACTTTTATCGTTAATGTCCGCAGGTATAATTACTTTTGTAACGTTAAAGTTATTTTTGATCTATGTTTAATTTGATATTGTTTGGCCCTCCGGGGAGCGGAAAGGGTACGCAATCTGCAAATATTGTACGAAGTTATAAACTGGAGCACATATCCACAGGCGACCTTCTTCGCGAAGAAGTAAGCCAGCAAACACCACTTGGTGTAGAAGCTAAAAAATATATGGACCAGGGCCTGCTGGTACCTGATGAGGTGGTAATAGGAATGATCAGCAGCAAGATAGATGAGCGCCACGGTGCAAGGGGTTTTATCTTCGATGGCTTTCCACGTACTGCCGCGCAGGCAGAAGCGCTCGATAAGCTGGTGGAGTTTAAAAATACCGAGATAACGCTGATGCTTTCTCTGGAAGTACCGGAGGCTGATCTGATAAAAAGGCTGGTAGGCCGGGGTATATCATCGGGCAGAAGTGATGACAATGAAGAAGTGATCACAAAAAGGATAAAAGAATATCATTCCAAAACAACCCCTGTAGCCGCACATTATAACGCGCAGGGAAAGCTGGAGCATATAAAGGGAGACAGTTCGATAGAACAAACATTTAAGCTGCTGGCTAAACACATAGATAAATATTTGCTGCCTGAATAGTGGAGAAAGGAAACTTTGTTGATTACATAAGAATATTCTGCAGATCCGGGAAGGGTGGTGCTGGAAGCGCCCATTTTGCGCGCACTAAGTTCAAAGCAATGGCCGGCCCTGATGGCGGCGATGGTGGCCGAGGCGGACATATAATACTACGGGGCAGCTTTCAGCAATGGACATTGCTGCATCTGCGCTACTACAAAAACGTACTGGCAGAAGATGGCGAGAATGGCAGCAAGAATAACTGCACCGGCCACGATGGTAAGGATATAATAATAGAAGTACCACTGGGTACCATAGCCCGCGATGAAGAAACAGGTGAGCTACAGGCAGAGGTGCTGGAAGACGGGCAGGAAATAATATGGGTACCGGGAGGCCGCGGCGGGCTTGGCAATACCAACTTTAAGACTTCTACCAATCAGGCCCCTGAATATTCGCAGCCCGGCGAGATGGGAACCGAAGGCTGGAAGCTGCTGGAATTAAAAATACTGGCAGATGTGGGTCTTGTAGGGTTTCCTAATGCAGGCAAGTCTACCCTGCTATCTGTAGTAAGTGCAGCAAAGCCAAAAATAGCCAATTACGCATTTACTACATTGATACCACAGCTGGGTATTGTGTCTTATAAGGACAGTGCTTCATTCTGCATGGCCGATCTGCCGGGCATAATAGAAGGCGCTGCTGAGGGCAAAGGGCTGGGGCACCGCTTTCTGCGCCATATAGAACGCAATGCGGTACTGCTGTTCATGATACCGGCCGATAGTAAAGACCATGCGCAGGAATTTGAAGTACTGCTAAATGAACTGAAACAATACAATCCTGAACTGCTCCATAAAAGAATGCTTATAGCCATAAGCAAAAGCGACATGCTGGATAATGAGCTTAAGGAAGCAATAAGTGCCACCATGCCTAAACACATTCCCCATCTGTTTATTTCATCTGCCGCTTACCAGGGTATTGATGAACTGAAAGATGAACTCTGGAAAGCCCTGAACGATAAATAGTAGTTTGGCACAATACTTATGAGTATTACATTTAGTAATTACTGATAATACAGCATGAATATAAACACTAACAGGGTAGAGTCTTTCAGTGATGGGGTCATCTCCATTATCATTACTATAATGGTGTTCAATATAAAATTTCCCAGGGTAAAGACACCATATACTTCTGCTGAGCTGCATGCAGGGCTGATGGTAGTAGCGCCTAATCTAATTACTTATCTGTTCAGCTTCCTTGTAATAGGTATTCTGTGGCTCAACCATCACCATATTTACCTTATGCTACAGAAAGTAGATGAAAAGCTTATGTGGCTGAACCTGCATTTTTTATTTTGGATCAGCCTTATCCCATTCCCTACTTCCATGTTGGGTGGCAATCCTTTCCTGCCGGAATCTGCAGCTATCTATGGGGGCATCCTTTTCATGAGCGCATTTTCCTTTACCATCATGCGCACTTATGCTATGCGGCACGCATTGATGCATAATGACAATAAAGTAATGGAAAAGAAAATAAAACTCGTAAACAATAAAGCAAAGCTGAAAAACTATATAGGAATGGCAGCTTACTTCTTATCTATGCCAATGGCATACATTTCTGTATATATTTCGTTCGTTTGTTTTATCATCCCCCCTATTCTGTTTTTTATACCTGATGGCATTGACGACGAGGTGGTTGCAGAACAAATAGCAGAGATCAATACGAATGCTTCAAACACACCGTTATGATCTTATGCGGCATCTTACACCTCAAGAATTAAAAGCACAGATTTCTACAGATCCTGAAGTGTTGCTGATAGATGTACGCGAACCATGGGAACATGAAGCCTATAGTATAGGTGGAACCCTGATACCATTAGGAGATATAAATGTGCGGATGAATGAAATACCTAAAGATAAGACCGTAATTGTTTATTGCGAGAAGGGCATCCGTAGCGTAATAGCTATCCAGCGACTGGAAGCCGCCGGTTTTACAAACCTGTGTAACCTTACCGGTGGCATGAAGGCATGGCGGGGTTCAGTGGAATGATTTATTCCTCTGCCTTTAGTTTTTCCAATGCATGGCGTGCGGCTACCTGGCCTGCTTCTTTTTTATTATACCCGGTACCACTCGCTATCAGTTGCCCATCTATCATTATCCCAACAGTAAACAGCTTGCGCGAGCCATCCATTTTCTCGTCCATAGTATCAAAGGTGATTGTATTATTATTCCTTTGTGCCCAGCTCAGTATTTTATTCTTATAGTTGGTGTCAGTACTTTCCATCACCTCTATATCTATGTAGGGCTTCAGTATCTGCTTCAGTATAAATTTTCGGGTCTTAATAAATCCCTGGTCCAGGTACACTGCGCCTATCAGGGCTTCCAGTGCGTTGCCAAATATATGGCTGCGGCTCAGGCCGCGGTCATTCTTATTATACTGTACCAGTTTGTGAAGGCCCATGCGCAGGGCTACGTTATTCATCGTTTCTCGCCGTACTATACGAGACCGTAGTTCAGTAAGGTAGCCTTCGGGCTGGTAGGGGTAACGCTTAAAGAGGTATTCTGCTACTATAGCGCCAAGTATTGCATCTCCAAGAAATTCAAGCCGTTCATTATTATCCTCCACCTCATCCAGCTGCGACCGATGCATGAGGGCTATCTCATAAAAACGCAGGTGCTTTGGTATATATCCCAGCAGGTGCTCCAGTTGCAGCAGCAATTGCCTATTGGAGGAAAAGAGGGTTAAGATGCGTGAAACAAGACGCTGCAAATTATGGCTGGTATTTTTTGAAAATCACCGAGGCGTTATGGCCGCCAAAGCCAAAAGTATTACTAAGCGCTGCGTTAATGATACGCTGCTGCGGTTTGTGGAAAGTAAAGTTAAGATTAGGGTTGATGGCAGGATCATCTGTAAAATGATTGATGGTAGGGGGTACCACTCCATGCATAATAGAAAGAATGCTGGCAATAGCTTCTATAGCACCGGCAGCACCCAGCAGATGCCCGGTCATCGACTTTGTAGAGCTTATGTTCAATTTGTAAGCATGCTCGCCAAATACCTTTTCAATAGCTGCCACCTCGCTTATATCTCCAAGCGGGGTAGATGTGCCGTGTACATTTATGTAATCTATATCCTCAGGCTGCATTCCTGCATCTTCCAGGGCGTTTTTCATTACATTGATAACGCCCAGGCCTTCAGGGTGCGGGGCGGTAAGATGGTAAGCATCAGCACTTAGTCCGCCACCTGCTAGCTCCACCAGTATATTGGCACCGCGCCTTTTGGCGTGTTCGTATTCTTCCAGTATTATAGCGCCGGCACCTTCACCCAGTACAAAACCATCGCGGTTCAGGTCAAAGGGGCGGCTGGCTGTTTTAGGATCATCATTGCGCTCAGAGAGTGCCTTCATAGCATTAAAGCCACCTACACCAGCTTCGGTAATAACAGCTTCGGAGCCACCAGTAATGATCGCATCGGCTTTGCCAAGGCGTATCAGGTTCAGGCCATCGAAAAGACTGTTGGTAGAGGAGGCGCAAGCGCTTACAGTAGCATAGTTAGGGCCTCTGAAACCATACCGCATAGATATATGCCCGGCGGCTATATCCAATATCATCTTAGGTATGAAGAATGGATTGAAGCGTGGGGTGCCATCACCCGCAAAGTAACCCTTCATTTCCTCAATAAAAGTGATCATACCACCTATACCCGAAGCCCAGATGACGCCCACCCTATCGTGGTTGATGCCTTCCTGGTCCAGCCCGGCATGCTTTACTGCCTGGTCGGCGGTAGCTACTGCCAGTTGAGAGAACCTGTCGAGTTTACGGGCTTCTTTCCGGTCAAAATAATTTTCCGGTTTATAATCCTTCAGCTCACAGGCAAAACGGGTCTTGAACTTGCTGGCATCGAACTGCTTAATGAAATCAGCGCCCGATACCCCATTAACCAATCCGTTCCAGTAGTCCGAAACGGTATTGCCTAAAGGTGTCAGGGCGCCTATACCGGTTACGACAACGCGCTTTAGCGGTAAATTCATTGAAACAATTCTGTGTTCTGGTGATTTAATTACTTTACGTGCTCTTCCAGGTAAGAAATAGCCTGGCCAACTGTAGTGATGGTTTCTGCCTGTTCATCAGGGATAGAGATGTTGAATTCTTTTTCGAATTCCATTATCAGTTCTACTGTATCCAGAGAATCGGCACCAAGATCATTGGTAAAGCTGGCTTCAGGAGTAACTTCAGATTCGTCAACACCCAGTTTGTCCACGATGATTTTCTTTACGCGATTTGCAATTTCAGACATGGCTAATGCTTTTAATTTGGTGCAAAAATATACTTTTTGGGATAACGGGAAAGAGAATAAAAATTTAATTCTAAAATACCTTTCAATACTACGATAATATTATGAATAATTAAAACGCGTTTAGCCTGTTTGTATCATTTAATCTGTGATTTACACAACCTCGGGTTCAGGACTTCATCAAATATAATAAATGGCATGTTGTTATTGTATTAATAATGCTGTTGAAGTTGTTACTTTTGGCAGTAATTAATAATACAAATCATTGTTATGGCCCTTTCACTAAGAAGGAAGACAGATAAACCAAAAAAGAAGAAACCAGTGTGGCGCGAATGGCTGGATGCAGCTTTATTTGCAATAATAGCAGCTACCATCATCCGTACTTTTTTTATAGAAGCCTATACCATACCTACCGGTTCTATGGAGGGCAGCCTATTGGTAAACGATTTTCTTTTTGTGAGCAAGATGTCGTACGGGCCACGCGTCCCTATGACCCCCCTGGCCATACCATTGGTACATAACTCCTTATTTGGCAACAAATCGTACACCGAGGCAGTACAATGGAAATATCACCGCCTGCCCGGCTTTGGGCATGTAGAGCGCTATGATGTGGTGGTATTTAATTACCCCGGCGGCGATACGGTTATGGAAGAGCGCCCCGGCGACGATTATTATACCGCACTGAAAGGCGAGTTCAATAATGATCGGGAGCTGATGAAAAGCCGGTTTACAGTTATAACCCGCCCGGTAGATAAAAAAGAGAATTACATAAAACGGTGCATGGGTGTGCCCGGCGATAAGTTGGAGGTAAGAAATACGGTGGTGTATGTAAATGACAAGCCCGCCCAAACCTACCCGCATCAGAAATTCCTCTATTCTGTAAAGACAAAAAGCTTTGGCATCTCAGAAGATTTCATGGAAGAGAATAATATAGACCGATATCCTGGTGGTAGTGATATTTATTATCTTGAAAATGACCAGGTAGATATGGTAAGGGCTTTGCTATCTGTTGATTCTGTAAAACAGGTCATCCTGCCTCCCGGCGTATTTGAGGGTGATGATGTATATCCTCAGGATCCTGCCCACTTTGCCTGGAACAGGGATAACTATGGTCCCATTACCTTACCAAAGGCGGGTACCACCGTGCAGCTATCGCCTGAAAACATAGCGCTGTACAGAAGAGTGATCCGTAATTATGAGGGAAATATGCTGGAAGAGCGCGATGGTAAAATATTGATCAACGGGCAGGTAGCTACCAGCTATACCTTTAAAATGAATTACTACTGGATGATGGGTGATAACAGGCATAACTCGCTCGATTCCCGCTACTGGGGTTTTGTACCGGAAGATCATATAGTGGGTAAGGCGTGGTTTGTGTGGTTCAGTTATAAAAATACCATCAGCCACATACGCTGGAGCAGGTTGTTCCACGGCATTCACTCACTCGAAAACTAAATTGATGAACCTACAAAGATGCCCCGCTTGAGGGGCATTTTTGTTTTAGGTCGTTTCTGATTGTTAAAAAAATATAAAACTCGATAGCCCAGACAATAAAATGACAAGTGCTCCTGTTACTTTGAAACTAAATTTTATCCTATGTGGAATAAGAAAGTTAAAGTAGCTAAAAAGAAAAGGTCAGTAGGCCGCGAGTGGCTCAATGCAGCTATGTTCGCCATTATAACAGCTACACTTATCCGTACTTTCACTGTAGAAGCCTATACTATCCCTACCGGTTCTATGGAAGGCTCCCTGCTGGTTAATGATTACCTGTGTGTGAGCAAGCTTGCCTATGGGCCGCGTATCCCAATGACACCTCTTGCCCTGCCGTTAATGCATAATACTATTCCGCTGTTAGGCTCCAGGTCCTATACAGATGCAGTAGAGTGGGGATATCACCGTCTGCCCGGCTTTGGCAGTGTTCAGCGCAATGATGTGGTTGTTTTCAACGGCCCCGCCGGCGATACTGCACTGGATGGCGAATCTGAAAAAGATTATCATTCTACACTGCGTGAATATAATAACGACCGTGCGCAGCTGGCAAATAACTACAAAGTGATAACCCGCCCGGTAGATAAGGAAGAGAATCTTATAAAAAGATGTATTGGCATAGCGGGAGATAAGATAGAAGTACGGAACACGGTAGTATATGTAAATGATAAACCCGCTGCTTCCTATCCCCACCAGAAATTCCTATACATAGTAAAGACAAAGGATTTCGGGCTGTCAGAGGATTTTCTGGAAGAGAACAACATCGAACGTTACCCCGCCGGCAATAATATTTACTTTCTTGAGAATGACCAGCTCGCTATGGTCCGCGCGTTACCATCGGTCGATTCTGTGAAACCCCTGGTGCTGCCCACCGGCATAGTGGAAGGTGACGATGTATATCCGCAAGACCCTGCCCACTTTGCCTGGAACAGGGATAACTACGGGCCCATAGCCATACCCAAAGCAGGTACTACAGTGCAACTCTCTCCCGATAATATAGCCATATATCGCAGGGTGATACGCAACTATGAAGGCAATAAGCTGGAGGAAAGGGATGGCAGAATATTTATTAATGACAAGGTTGCAAACAGCTATACCTTCAAAATGGATTACTACTGGATGATGGGCGATAACAGGCATAACTCGCTCGATTCCCGCTACTGGGGTTTTGTGCCGGAAGATCATATAGTAGGCAAAGCATTGTTCGTGTGGTGGAGCTACAAAAATACGATGGCGCACATGCGTTGGAGCAGGTTGGGCCGCGGCATTCACTCTTTAGAGCAATAGATAAAGTGCTCGTCGCTGTGTATTAATTGGTATTTGCTTTATATTGCAATGAGATGGAGTATGCTGCTTCATACATTATCCTTATAACCAGCAATGCGGCTGAATATGCCAGATACAAAGACGAAGAAAGACACCACCAAAGTTCTATTCGACAGAGATAAAAGGACTATATTAGAATCTGTAGCACAAGCCCAGTTCATAGCATTCGCCCCATACGTTTTTCAGGCTTCGGTAATACTTCGCGATAGCGGTGCACTCAGGCACCTGGAACAACAAGGCGATAAAGGCGCTACTATAAATGAGATAGCCGCACATATAGATATGTCTCACTATGCTGCACGGGTACTGCTCGAGGCTTCCCTTGGCATTGGCCTCGCGTTTAGAAAAGATGGGAAATATTATTTGACCAAAACAGGGGATATATTTATCAATAACAGAATGACGCGCATCAATACGGATTTCATGCGCGATGTGTGTTATGATGGTGCGCAGGACCTGAAAGATTCCCTTACAGATGGCAAGCCGCGCGGGCTAAGGCATTTAGGCGACTGGGATACAATATACCAGGGACTGGATACTATGAGGCAGCCGGCACGCAATAGCTGGTTTGCTTTTGACCACCATTATTCCGACAATGTATTTCGTGAAGCGCTGTCGCTGATTTTTGAAAAACCGGTTACTAACATATTAGATATAGGTGCCAATACCGGCAAGTGGGCGTTGCAATGCCTGGCCCACGACCCTAACGTGCGTATGGGCCTGGTAGACTTGCCGGGGCTGCTTGGCATAGCAGAGCAAACAGTTACGAACGCAGGCTACAGGGAACGCGTTACGCTGCACCCAACTGATATGCTGGATACTACAACTACATTGCCGGCAGGCTACGATGTTATATTTATGAGCCAGTTCCTTGCCTGCTTTGCAGATGAGGAAATACTGGCCATACTACAGAAATGCCACCGGGCGCTGCCGGAAAACGGCAGAATATTTGTCAACGACACCTTCTGGGACAGGCAACGGTTGGAAGCTTCCGCCTTCAGCCTGCAAATGACCTCTTTATATTTTACCAGCATGGCCAATGGCAATAGCCAGATGTATGATAGCGAAGTGTATGTAAACCTGATAAAAAGGGCCGGGTTTGAGATAGTACGCTTTTTTGATAAAGTTGGCTATACGCACACTTTATTTGAACTAAGGAAATCAGCATAATTAATGCTGGAAGTATAGAACGAAAATGGTATTTTTAAATAATAGAATAGCATAGTATATGCAACACGAAGTAGATGTACTGGTAATTGGAGCAGGCCCATCAGGGTCAGTTGCAGCAGCCATTATTCACAAAGCCGGCCTGTCGGTACAGGTAGTGGAAAAAATGCGTTTCCCGCGCTTTGTAATAGGCGAAAGCCTGCTGCCAAGATGTATGGAAGCACTGGATGAAGCAGGATTTTTACCGGCCCTTAAAGCCAAAGGCTTCCAGCAAAAAGATGGGGCAAAATTTGTTTGGGACGAACTGGTATGCGACTTTAATTTTTCGCAGCAATTCACCCATGGCTGGCAATGGACATGGCAGGTGCCACGCGCAGACTTTGACAAGGTACTTGCTGATGAGTGTGAGAGCAGGGGCATCGATATAGCATACGAAACAGAAGTGATCAATGTAGTCATTAACGAAGATGGCCATTCGGTTACTACCGTGAAACAGAAAGATGGGACTACCGATACTATAAAGGCAAAGTTCATAGTAGATGGCAGCGGGTATGGCCGCGTATTGCCTACCCTGTTCGGCATGAACAATGAATCCAGACAGCATACGCGCAAAGCGGTCTTCTGCCACATTACCGACCAGCATCGCGAAAATTATGTAGAGCCAAACCGTATCATCATAGGGGTACATGACCCTGAAACATGGATATGGGTCATCCCGTTCTCCAACGGTAACACGTCAGTAGGCTATGTAGGCAAGCCCGAATTTTTCGAGCTTTTTCCTGGCGATGCTGAAGAGCAGTTTCGCGCTTTGTTAGCTGCCAACGCAGTACTTGCTCATCGTTTTGCAGATACAGAATTTATATGGGACCAGCCAAGGTCGCTGCAGGCATGGAGCAGCACTACCGATACATTTTATGGCAATGGATTTGTACTTACAGGCAATGTAACCGAGTTCCTTGATCCTGTATTTTCATCCGGCGTTACGCTCGCAGTTACCTCTGCGCAGAAAGCAGCCAATCTTGTCATCAAACACTTTAATGGCGAGCAGGTAGACTGGCAAAAAGATTATATGGATATCATGCTGCGGGGGATTGACGTGTTCCGCACCTATGTAAATGCATGGTACGACGGCGACCTGTTCGATATCTTCTTTTCAGAGCAGCGCGATTCTGCAATAATGGATAAAATATGCTCTATACTGGCCGGCTATGTATGGGATGAGCGTAATCCATTTGTAAAAAACCATGAAAAGAATATCAGAAATCTTAGCCGCTATCTTCGTTCCTTAAAAAACGTATAAACGGCATACAAATTGCATTACTATACTTATAATAGCAATCAGCATTGATAATAAACCACTGGATCAGGATAACAAAGGAAGAGGTAAAAAAAGATAATGCAGTAATACATGAATTATCTGCCTCCCTTAGCACCGCAGAAGATATTTATAAAGCACAGGGCTATACTTATCTTAAGTTCTTTAAAATGGATATTTTATCGAAATGGGCTTGGTTCAGTGCAGAATGTTTATTAAATTGTGATAACCAATTGCTTTATAACTCATTGGATAAGAACAAGATAGGGATCGTATTATCTACTTCACACGGTTGTCTGCAAGCGGACAAGAGCTTTAACGCTACCCTCGCCACTATTCCCAGTCCTGCAGTTTTTGTTTATACACTACCTAATATAATGCTGGGTGAGTTATGTATAAGGCATGGCTTTAAAGGAGAACAGTTTTGCCTGGAAAATGAAGTTTTTGATCCCGAACAAACACACTTCCTTGTAAGCGATTTGATGGAAAAAAGAGAGGTGGATGCCTGCCTGTGCGGATGGGTAGATGTTACTAAAGAGGAAAAAGATATTTGCCTGTTCTGGATTACAAAAGATAGTAAAGGAAAGGAATTTAGCCCTGCGGCAATGCAGGAAATTTATAACAACTGAGGATATAAAAAGGATCTAACTGACATGAGAAAGTTGCAACTGATAAAACCGTGGGGATTGCGTACAGTACGTCAAAGGCTGAACGACACAACTGACCTGAAGGTGATGGAGGGAACAACATATATGCCTTGTATGGGCCCAGTAGCTACAGATATAATAGCCGAAGGGTACCTTGCTGATTCAGATATCAGGCAGTGCATAGCTTTTAATGTTAATCCCGCTACACAGGGGCCTCGTGCAGAATTTATACACACATCTGCTATTCAAAAAATAAGAGGATAGACCTTCGTTCTTTTTATGTACCAAAGGCTTGGTACACATCCCACGGCTTTACTTTTTCTTCGTAATACTGGTTATGATCTATTAGAGATAGGCATTAGTTAGCCGTATAGTTCCTGGTGGATATCTTTCTTCTCATATCCTAATCCCATTATGCGCTGTTTTGCCTCATCGACCATTGCGCGCCATCCACATAGCATAAACGATGTTGGCGGCAGATCGCAGCACAATGTTTCATATACTGCATGCACATATCCTTTGTATCCATCCCACTCCTCGCGCGATAGCACGGGATGGTAAGTATAGCCCGGTATATCTTTTTGTAGCGCTGTCAGTTCATCTGCATACAGCAGGTCGGCCTTGGTGCGGGTGCCAAATATCAGGTCTATTTTTTTGTGCGCTACATTATTGTTCTTTATATAGTTCAGCATACTCCGGAAGGGGGCTATCCCCGTGCCTGTGCATATGAAGCACATGTTCCTGTCCATTTCAGGTGGCAGTACAAACAAGCCATGCGGCCCGCGAAGTGTCAGCTCCATACCTTCTTTTACCGTATCAAAGAAGTAGGCCGATGCGGCCCCGCCATCTACATACACTATTACCAGTTCTATCAGGTTGCCGCCGTCCGGCACGGAGGCAATACTATAGCTGCGCCAGCGCCTGTTGCGCTGCTCATGTATCGGCAGGTCAAAAGTGACGAACTGCCCGGCCTTAAATAAAAATGATTGTGTTCCCTGCAATTCTATCCAGTACTGGCGTGTATTGGCAGTTGCCTGCACTACACGCTTTACTATACCTTGTTGCCATTCGGGGATCATACCTTAAAGATATAAAATTATATCAGGGTTTTGCTGGTGTATTTCTTTGCAGGGTATCTTTCAGCATGCTCCTGTACTGCCGGTAGTTATACCTTACCCACATCTTCAGTTCCAGGTCAGTAGCAGCTCGCGCAAAATCATACGGCATTGGATAGGCATTCATAAAAACCCCTACCGAATCACCGGTAAATTTAGTGAGGGTCGCTACCATCTCAGGTGTATACCGCAAGTCTATGAAGCGCTGCTGTTCAAAGTCGTTGAACTGGTTGCGCAGGTGCTTCATTTTTTTGGTCTTGCCGCTGATGGCCCCCGCCAGGGCGCTGATAGAACCGTTCACGCCTATTCCATTATTGAATTCCAGGCTCATCCCTACTTTATTCAATTCTGTCCCTATGCTCTTACCGGTCCCCTCGTTTCTTTTAGCCGAATCTATCTGGTAAGCGTTGTAGTCGTAGGCATGCAGGGTAAATTCCTTTAGCTGCACCGTCTGCTCGAACATAATAATATTCATGGCTGTATCTGTATGCTCGGGCGCAGCTACATGCACCGTCCTGTAGCCTACATAAGTGAATACGATCACATCGCCCCTGCTGCCGGTTATAATATACCTGCCATGCTCATCGGTTACGGCCACATTGCGTGTGGCAATATTCGCAACGGTAACATTGGTCAGGGATGCGCCAGAAATGCCATCTGTAACTATGCCCTTTATCGTCTGCGAACGGGCAGAAAAACAGAACAATGAAAACAGTAACAACAGGCACCTCCTGAAAACCATAACTGTAAAATTAATTGCAACGGCTCTTGTATCACCATACATAGCTGCTTTTGGCAATACTTTATGAAAATGATGCATTCCTATACGCTATGTATAGCGAAATAGACAGATTGCAGTTAAATTTGCCCTTCAATCAACTATACAGAATGTCCAGTTCGTCATTTTACCAGAGGCTGCAAAGCGAATTGCAGGAAATAGAAAGCGCAGGCTTGTATAAAAAGGAACGCATTATAGCATCCCCGCAGGGCGCAGAGATAACAGTGAATGGTAAAAAAGTGCTGAACTTTTGCGCCAATAATTATCTGGGGCTTTCTTCCCACCCTACGGTATTGGAAGCTGCGCAAAAAACCCTGCAAGAGCGCGGCTATGGCATGAGCTCTGTACGGTTTATCTGCGGTACGCAGGATATTCACAAAGAGCTGGAAGACAAGCTATCCCACTTCCTGGGCACTGATGATACGATACTGTACGCTGCATGCTTTGATGCCAACGGCGGTGTATTTGAGCCATTACTGAACGACCAGGATGCTATTATATCAGACGAGCTGAACCATGCATCTATCATAGATGGCGTAAGGCTGTGTAAGGCTGCCCGTGGCCGCTATAAACATAATGACATGGCCGACCTTGAAACGCAGTTGCAGGCGCACGCGGGCGCACGTACCCGTATTATTGTTACGGACTCTGTTTTCTCAATGGATGGCACTATAGCACAACTGGATAAGATCTGTGACCTTGCCGATAAGTATGATGCTCTCATCATGATCGATGAAAGCCATTCTTCAGGTTTTATGGGTAAGACAGGTCGCGGGGTGCATGAGCTGTGCGGTGTTATGGGTAGGATAGATATTATTACCGGCACACTTGGCAAGGCGCTGGGTGGGGCTTCGGGTGGGTTTACCAGTGGTAAAAAAGAAATTATAGATATGCTGCGCCAGCGCAGCAGGCCTTACCTGTTCTCCAATACATTAGCGCCTGTAGTTACAGGGGCATCTATTGCGGTGCTGGATATGCTGAGCGAAACGACTGCCCTGCGCGATAAGCTGGAAGAGAATACCATCTATTTCCGCGGTAAAATGACAGCGGCAGGATTTGATATAAAACCCGGTACCCATCCTATTGCACCCTTAATGCTATATGATGCGGTAGTGGCACAAAAAATGGCTGCAAGTATGCTCGATGAGGGCATCTACGTTATAGGCTTCTTCTTCCCTGTAGTAGCAAAAGGACAGGCACGTATCCGGGTACAGATATCCGCCGCCCATGAGCGTGAACATCTTGATAAGGCAATAGCAGCATTTACAAAAGTGGGTAAGGAATTAGGCATCATAAAATAAACATGATCAATAAAATAAAAGGGGTTGCCATACGGCAACCCCTTTTCACATTAGCCTATGTGAGTATCATTTCATTGAGGCACTGATCCTATCCCTCTTTAATTTCACCCATGCCTTGAAGCGGAAGCTTAGCAGGCATAATACAGGTACCAGTATCAGAGTAAGGAAGGTAGCAAAGCTCAATCCGTATATCATTGTCCATGCCAGTGGTGCCCAGAAGGCATTGCTATCACCGCCAAAGAATATGTGTGGGTTGCCCGTACTAAGCAGCGATGCGAAATCAATATTCAATCCCACTGCGAGGGGTATCAATCCCAAGATAGCAGCCAGAGCGGTTAATATTACAGGTGTCATACGGGTACGGCCTGCTTCTAATATAGCATCGTAGGGCGCCATTCCGTCTTTTAGCATCAGATCCATAAACTCTACCAGTAATATACCATTGCGAACCACTATACCTGCCAGCGCCACCAGCCCTATGCCGCTCATCACCAGAGAAAAGGT
The DNA here is from genome assembly GCA_013815385.1 of Taibaiella sp. Lineage (GTDB taxonomy): Bacteria > Bacteroidota > Bacteroidia > Chitinophagales > Chitinophagaceae > JACDGL01. Next base: position 34,602 of record JACDGL010000002.1, read on the forward strand.
ATTGCCGAATATTCCATAACCCAGAAATACGCCAATGATACTTAATATTATTTCACTCATGATAATGAGGGTTCTGCTTAAGGAATTGAACTGTAGCACCAGTATCAGGAAAATTAACCCCATAGATATTAGCATAGCTTTGCCCAGAAAGCCGCCGGTTTCCTTTTGGTCTTCCTGTTCGCCTCCCATGCGTATATTAATACCCGCAGGTTTGTGAAACTGGTCTATTAGCTGTTGTATATTTTGTACCACATCATTGCTGTTATAGCCTGTCAGCAGGTTAGACGACAGGGTGATGATGCGTTTTTGGTCCTTACGCTTGATGCCGCCGTATGTATTTGTGTATCGCACATTCGCAAAAGCGCTTATTGGCACCTGGCGTATTATACCATTCATACCCATGTCCCTGTATATGATAGGCATATTGCGTATGGCATCCACATTCTCCCGCTGCACTTTCATCAGGCGCAGATTTATAGGGTAATCATCATTCGCGTCGCGGAAGCGGGATATTTCTGTGCCAAATACTGCGGTGCGCAGGCCACCGGCTACCATGTAGGTATTGATGCCTTCATTATCCATCCGCTCCCGGTCTAAGTCAAAAGTTATCTCCGGTTTATTTGCCTGAAAATCGCTGCGTAGGCCTTCTACCCCTGCTACCTGTTTGTCTTCTACCAGCTTTTTCAGACGCTCAGAAGTATTAATTAAAGTATCCAGATTATCGCCTGTTATATCTATCACTATTGGTTTCTGTTGGGGTGGGCCACCTGATTCTTTATCCACCGTTACTTGTGCGCCAGGCACGTTCTTCACTACAGACCGTATCTGGTCAAGGTATCTCCAGGTCGATTTTCCATCGCGTTTGGCATACTCCACAAAAGCCACTGTTATTTTGCCCTTGTTCGGAAAATCACCTACTTCGCCACTCGAAGGATCTACCGCGCCTACCGTTACATTAGATATCACAGACTGCACCACAGCATTAGTCTTATGAGTGGCAGGATCTATGCCCAATACATTATTCACGCGTTTCTCCAGCGTCTTCAGCACTTCATCTGTATGTGCCTGGTCGGTGCCAATGGGCATATTCAGATATACATAAGCAAAGTTAGGATCAGCATCAGGAAAGAATTTAAAGGGAGGGTGTCTGAGATTGTAGAGGATTATAGACACAGGCAGCAATACTAAAGTAACGATTATCACCACCCATGGGCGTTTTAATGCACGTACCAGCCACTTCGTATACCAGTCACGGAATGCAGGCCAGGTCTTATTTTGGAAAGAATATATCCATTTTGCGAGAACGAATTTTTCCAACAATATGAAGAGGTATAACACCAGTACAAAGTTACCCGTAGCAAAGCTACTACCCAGGTAACATAACAGCGCTATAGCGCCAAAGATAATGAGCAGTATCCGTTCCCTGCGGCCAAACGTGGGTTTAGCGTTTTCTTCGCCTTGTTTATGCGGTTTCATGAAACCTACAGCAAATACAGGATTGATAATGTAAGCCACTAGCAACGATGCGAACAACGTTACTATCAGGGTTATAGGCAGGAAAAACATGAATTTGCCAATAACACTATTCCAGAATGCCAGTGGAAAGAATGGCATCAAAGTAGTAAGCGTACCCGACAATACAGGCAGGAATACCTCGCCAGTAGCATACTTGGCTGCTTGCTTGATGGGTATCTTGCCATTATCAAATATTCGGTGCGTATTCTCTATTACCACAATGGCGTCATCCACCACTATACCCAATGCCAGCAGGAAGGAGAATAATACGATCATATTAAGTGTAAACCCTATCCCCGGCATCACGAGAAAAGCCAGTGCGCATGACAGTGGCACAGACATTGCCACAAATAATGCGTTGGTCACACCCATGAAGAACATTAATATTAGGGTAACAAGAATAAACCCGATTACGATCGTATTGATAAGGTCATGCAGTGTATCGCGCGTATTTTGCGATTGGTCGCCTGTTATCACAATATTCAAATCTTTCGGCAATTCATCTTTCTGCATTCGGACCAATGTCTTATTGATATTGTCCGATGCGGAAATCAGATTTTCACCTTTGGCCTTAATAATATTCAGTGTTATTACATTCTGGCCATTCAGGCGCGCGTAGCTTTTTTGCTCTGCATAGTCATCGCGCACATCCGCTATATCTTTCAGGTATATGGCTTTACCCAGCTGGTTACGGACAAGCGTATTGCCTATCTGCTCAGCGTTCTTATATTCGTTCTTTATACTCAATACGCGGTTTTGAGTATTCATAGATATTTCACCTGCCGTCGCGGATACATTCTCTGAGGAGATAGTATTCTGTATATCGCCAAAGGTTAATCCTGCGGCCTGCATTTTATACAGGTCTACATTTATCTGTATCTCTCTGTCCAGCGCACCTACCATATCCACGCGCTTAATTTCCTTTACCGCTTCTATATTGTCCTTTATCCTGTCCGAATACTTTTTCAGACGGCTTAGGTCATAATTGCCCGATATATTTATTGACATTATGGGAAACTCCGAAACATCAATGTCCTTAACCTCAGGTTGGTTCGGTAAATTTTTAGGCAGGTCCTGCTTGGCCTTATCTACACCATCCTTTACATCCTGCTTAGCCTTATCTATTTGCACATCGGGACGAAACTCCACTATTACTACCGAATAGTCCTGGAATGAGTTGCTGGTTACCTTCTTTACGCCAGTCAGGTTTTTTACCTGCTTTTCTATATGCTTGGTCACCAGGTTCTCCATGTTCTCAGGCGAGGTGCCTGGATATAATGTCTGTACTATTATCTGGGGAAATTTTATCTCTGGAAATTTTTCCTTCGGGAGATTATTATATACCATAAGCCCCGCCAGTGTAATGATGACGGTGAGTATATAGATAGCTGTACGGTTGTTTATCGCCCAGCTCGATGGCTTAAATTCTTTATTAAGGTCTTTCATATTTCTATTATGGCTTGCCGTACTTATTGTATTGATATTTGCTGGCCGTTATCCAGATCCTCGTACCCTGCTGTAATTACTTTATCGCCGGCATTTAGTCCTGATAATATTTCCGCCGCTCCATTTGATGTTTTTCCTATCTGCACCTGAACCAGTTTTGCTATGTTTCCTTCGGCTACATATACCATATCCCCGTTAGCGGTTTTTTGTATTGAGGCCACCGGTATTACTATAGCGTCAGCATTGGTATAGTTGGCTATTTTCATAATGCAAGACATATTAGGGTGCAGCTTAGCATTATTGTTTAAACGAACCTGCACCAGAAACGCACGCGATGTGAGTTCTACAGCCTGTGTTACATAGGTAATCTTTGTTTTGAGGCTATCGTTAATATCGGGTAGTACTAATGTTACATCATCACCGGCATGCACTTTGCCCAGGTAGCTTTCACCAAGATTTGCTTCCGCCTTCAGTTTTTCCAGGTTTACTATACGTATGGCCTGAGAGTTCATGCCAGTGGCATCACCTATTTTCAGGTCCATCTTGTCAACAGTGCCAGATATAGGGGCCACAAAACTATACATGCGTTTTTGCTCTTGTATTGAGTGCAGGGTGCTTTGGCTAGCCTCGTACTGTGCCTTGGCGGTAAGCAGCTGCACCTCTGTACCTATCTGTTGCGCCCATAGTTTCTTTTGCTTTTCATACACCGTTTTATTTAGCGTATATAGCGCCCGTTGCGCGTTTATCTGCTGGTCAATAGTTGCTGCGTCCAGGGTAGCCAGCAGTTGGCCTTTTTTCACGTGTTGCCCCAGGTGTACCAGCACATTCTTTACTACCCCTAGGGCTACCTGCGGAGCTACATATACATTCTCTTCGCTTAGTATTTGAGACTGCACATTTACATAATTCGTAAACGTGCTTCGCTGCACCTCTGTAACACTTACTGCTGTCACTTTGCGAGAAGAACTATCTGTTTTGGTTTTCGCCTCTTTTGTAGTAGTCTTTTTACCGCCGCACGATGCCAGCGCCAGCATTGTTATTAATAGATAAGCAGTACGTTTCATGCTTTGTATTTTATGGTATATTCCGGTTAAGTGATTTGTATTATTTTAATAGCCCTAATGCTTTTTTCAGGTCCGTTTCAGCAGTAATTACATCCAGCAGTGCGTTGAAGTAGTTATTTTGTGCTTGTGCCAATGCTGTTTGTGCCTGGTCTATTTCTATATTGCTCCCAACCCCGGCCTTGTATTTCTTCTGCGCCAGATCCAGCACATCCTTTGCTACTTCCAGGTTGCTCTTCTGGCTTTTTGCCTGTATCAGGTTATTGGTCAGTATAGTACGCGCCGCAGCTGTCTGGAAGTCTAGCCCCTGTTTCACATAGGCTATATTGTTCTTATTTTTTTCAACATTCAGTTTAGCCTCCCGTAGTTGGTTGGTTCGCAGAAAGCCGCTGAATATTGGCACATTAAGCTGAAGACCTACTATAGAGCTAAACAGGTAGCCCGCCCCACCTGGTAGCAGGTCTTTGAACTTGTTGCTGGAGTAATTATAACCAACGTTACCAAAGGTGTTTAGGGTAGGTAGCGCTGCAAGCTGGTATCTTTTTACATTAAACTCATTGAGGCGCAAACCTATGGTTAACAAATTATACTCGGGTACACGGTTATAGTCCTCGTCTTCATTCAGCAGGCTCATTGCTTCTGTTTCCTGCGCTGCCATATTGGTATCTGTAAGTACTATGGGCGTAGTAATATCCATACCCATCTGGTACTTTAGCATCTGCTCCGATGTAGCCAGTATATTAGCCACCCGCAGACTGTCATTGGCAAGATTATTTACTTGTACGCTTGTACGTTCCACATCTATTTTTTCGGCAAATCCGGATTTATAAGTAATGTTAACATCATGCTCCAGATGGCGGGCATAGCCTAAGGTATTCTGTATTACGCTGAATTGGCGATATGCTATAGCCAGCGAATAATAAGAGCGGGTTACATTATAGCGTATCGTTTCTTTAGTTACTTCGCCATTCATCCTTGACAGTTCCAGTATTGTTTTCTTCGCACGCAGGGCTACCAGAAGTGTACCATCAAACAATGTTTGGGTACCATTTATATAGGCGCTTCCTGCATAGTGTGGCGTAAAGGTCACAGCCTGGAAACTACCCTTTGGTCCCCCAAAAAATTCTGCTGGTAAAAACGCTTGTTGCGCGTTCAGGTTGTCATCGATCTCCCCTTTTCCTGTGATACGTGGTAGTGCCCCCGCCTGTATCTGGTTACTCTGTGCATTTTGTATCTGCACATCCAGCTTCGCGTTCTTCACCAGGTAGTTATGCCGCATGGCGTAGTTAATGCATTCTTCCAGGCTCAGGGGCGTTACTTCCTGGGCTATGGTTTTTGCTACTGCGGTACTTATAAAAAGCAGGGTCAATAAATATCTTCTCATATAGCGGCTGCTTGCTTTAAATATTTTTCTTTGAACTTGATATATTGTTTCTCTCCCCGTGGCGTCATAATACCATACAGGAAGTGCTCCCCTATTTCCAGCGCCACGCTCATCAGGTCGCTGCGCTGGCTTACCAGCAGGTTAGGCTGCAGTATCAGCAGCGAGGTTTCCAACCGGTAGCGGGCCATCAGGTCTGTATTTATCTCAGGGCGGTACAGGCCATCTTCCATCCCCCAGATGATGTTTTCCCTTATCATTCCCACATCATTCGTTTCCAATTGGCTACGGAATATTGCGTACGCTTCGGGATAGTATCGCTGCATCTCTAACAATGCCATGGGATTTATCTGCTTGTTCATCTTATCCATAAAGGCAAGCATCTGCACCATGGCCTCTATGGCATTCTCCGAACTTTGCATTACGATATTACATTGTTCACAGGCTGCATTCTTATGCCGCACTACAGCTTCATTCACTATTTCCTGCTTATTCGCAAAATGCTGGTAAAGCGTTTTTTTAGAAATACCCGCCCGTCGCGCTATATCGTCCATAGTAATTGTTTTAAACCCATACTGGGTAAACAATTCTATAGATGCACTGAGTATTTTTGTTAAGCTATCCATTTCGCGCACAAAACTAAGGAAACGTTTTTCATAAAAAAAGTTTCCTGTGGGAAATATTTTTCATTTCCTCTGTTTTAGGCAGATACAGATATTGCGAAAAGTAATAAATTATTATGATGTAATACTTCTATACACAGTATAGCGCAGCAGCATTTCCAGCGCAATGCATATTAATGCCAGGCAGGCAAACGGGAAGAATAATTCGGTATAGTGTTTAAAGGAACTTATTTCCACTTTGGTCTTTTCCAGCTTGTCTATTTCTTTATATATAGCGGTCAGGCTCCTGTTATTGGTAGCGCGGTAGTAGTTCCCCCCGGTTTCCAGGGCTATTTTCTTCAGCAAAGGCTCGTCTATCTGTACCTGCATTAGTTGCTTCTCTATTCCCGCCGGTGTCTGCACGGGTATCAGTGCCTGCCCTTCGGTACCTATGCCTACGGTATACACGCGTACTTTGTATGCCTTGGCTATTTCCAGCGCCGTATTGGGGTCTATCAGGCCCGTATTGTTCACCCCATCGGTCAGCAGTATTATCACCCTGCTTTTCCCTTTCGCGTTCCGCAGCCGGTCTACAGAGGTAGCCAGGCCCATGCCTATAGAGGTGCCATCTATTAGCAGGCCGCTGTGTATTTCGTTTATCTGTTCTTTAAGTACATTATGGTCTATGGTAATAGGGCACATGGTAAAGCTCTCTCCGCTGAATATCACCAGCCCTATACGGTCAGTAGGCCGGTCATCTACAAAAGTTAGTGCCGCTACCTTCGCCGCCTCTATCCGGTTAGGTTTAAAGTCCTCCGCCAGCATGCTGCCCGATATATCCAGCGATATCACTATATCTATCCCGTCACTGTCTATCGATTCGGTAACATTGCTCGACTGTGGCCTTGCCAATGCTATGACAAGGGAAATGATACTGATGATACGCAGGGTGAACAATATCGGCCTCAGCCTTACCCGCCACGATGGGGGCAGTGTGGCTATGCCCGATAAGGTGGTCAGCCGCAACGCCGGGCTATCGTATTTTTTCCTCCGCAATTGCTGCCATATCATAAAGGGTACTACCAGCAGCAGCGCAAAATACAGCGGGTAGGCAAATGAGATATGGTTCCAGTCCATCAGTGCTATCATGGCTGCGGTGCGGTATTTTCTATGATCACGGGTTTGGTAACAGTAACAAACTGTTTTGCGGCATCCATCGTGTTTACATGCTCGGCAGGGGTTGGTTGCGCACGGGCAAACTTAGCCAGGTCGGCAGTGTATAGTATATTGCCCAGCACATCGCGGTACGGCAGCAGTTCCTTATTGCGCATCGCGGTGGTCAGCAGTTCATCTGTAGTCAGTTCCATTGCCGGCGTGCGGAAACGGTCTTCTATGTACGATCGTACTATATCTGTCAGTTCCACATAGTATTCCTTTACCAGTCCTTTCTGCCATAGTTGTTCCTTTTCCAGCGCGGCAAGCAGCCGTAGCGACCTGTCATTAGGTGTTTCCTTTGGTTTGGTGGGTACTACCGGTATTTTTTTATTCTTCACAAAGTACAGTACCACATATACCACCAGCACTATCAGTAGTATGCCGCCCACTATGTACCATATATAGTCTATCCAGTTTATTTTCACATCCATTATCCCCTTTATAGGTTTTATGGGTTGTGTGGTATCTACTGCCACCGGCGTTACCGCCAGCCTGAAGGAATCGGTGCGGAGTAATGATGGCTTCCCGTTATTAATGACTGCAAACTGGAACGACGGGATCACAAACAACCCCGAATCGAAACCGGTGATGATAACGCGCTGCCTGTAGGTGGTCACATCGCCCTGCTTCACGGTATCTATCTTCCCGCGCTCCACTACCTCCAGTTTATTGAAGGTATCGGGTATAGTAGCCCATAGCAGTGTGCCTGCCCTGCCACTATGCTGTGCTTCTATAAATAAGCGTACCTGGTCGCCAATGGTAATGCGTGCGGCATCTATCCTTGCCGTTACTTTTGCATCACCCTGCGCCAGTGCATTTATGCTGTAAAGCGCTACTAACAGTAAACCACTTATTTTTTTTAGCGTCATTCCCTTTTCAGTGATTCCTTTTTTGAATTTGTTATCTCCCTTTAAAAAATCCTTGCAGCACCTTTACATAGTCCTCATTGGTCTGCAGGCTTATCAGTCCCGCCCCGCACTTCCTGAAGGCCTGCTGGCAGTATTTCTGCTGCCCGTCAAATGATGCGGCGTATTGGTTCCTTACTTTTTTATCACCCGTATCCAGCCATTGTGTTTGCCTCGTTTCCGAATCCATCACCTGCACCATGCCGGCCGAAGGTAGCTCTTTATCATAGCGGTCATACACCTGCACGCCTACCACATCGTGGCGGCGGGCGGCCATTTGTAAAGGCTGCTCATAGGGCTGGCTCACAAAATCGCTCAGCACAAAGGTGATGGTGCGTTTCTTCAGCACATTGTTCAGGTACTCCAGCGCTGCCGCTACATTGGTGCCGCCGGTCTGGCGCGGCTCCAGCGCTATCAGTTCCCTTATTATCCTCAGTATATGGCTGCGCCCCTTCTTGGGGGGTATAAATTTATCTACCTTATCGCTGAAGAAGATAACACCCACCTTATCATTATTGGTCGATGCCGAGAACGATAGCACCGCACTTATTTCCGTTATCAGGTCGCGCTTCAGCCGTTGCTGGGTGCCAAATAGGGCGCTGCTGCTCACATCTACCAGCAGCATCACGGTCAGCTCTCGCTCCTCTTCAAATACCTTTACGAACGGGTGAGAGAACCGCGCCGTCACATTCCAGTCTATCGATTTCACATCATCCCCCGGCATATACTCCCGCACCTCGCTGAACGACATACCCCGCCCCTTGAAAGTAGAATGGTATTCACCCGCAAATATGTGGTTGCTCAGCCCACGGGTCTTTATTTCTATCCTCCTTACCTTCTTTAGTATTTCTGCAGTAGTAAGCATGCTCCGCTAAGGTAACAGGTTAAGCCCCAAAAATATTTATCCGACTTTAAAAAAATCGTTAAAAAGTAGAATTCTGTTTAGCTGCTTGTTATTTAGTACCCATGCATTGCCAAGTGTTAGCATTGGGAAATTAACTATGTATAATAAATAATTACTACTTGTATAAATAAGGTATATTGACCAAGCAACATACCAGTAACGGCAAACGATATGCTTATATACTTAAACGACCAATCTGCGAAACTCTGTAAGCATCTGCAAAAATTTCAACTATTACCTGTAATACCATACAACATTGGTCAATTAAAAGAAAAGAAAGCTAGTATCTCAATAACTTGCAATGAGGAGCTTAAGGAACTCTCTTTAAATTTTCTGTTTGATTATCTGGTTTTTCCTGATAATATATTAACCGCGTGTACGCAGTGGGCATATGAGCAAAGAAACATGCAAACAGGCGATATAATAGTGCAACAAATTTATTTCCCTCCCTTTAAAATAATATCGCAAAAAATAGTTGCAGGAGTGCGCATTAAAGAGATTTTTAAAGAAGATAGATTAATGGGGTTTTCTTACGAAACTTTACAGGGACATATAGAAAAAGGGATTTCTTCTTTCCTGATTTCTAAAACAAATGGGTACATAAACTTTGCAATTCATACTCACTCAAAACCCAACAATGTGATTTTAGATTTATTATCACCGCTCTTTTCTTCTCCCTATCAGGATTACTGCACCAGGAAGGCATTACAACAGATGAAAGAGCTTTTCAAAAAGGAAAATTCTATTGCCTAAAAATTCGAACGCCAAGCTGTAAGCCTGGCGTTTATTGTTCAATAATTTATTAGCTTAAATCTGTTGGTCGATAGTATAAAGTTTTCTGCTCTGAATATCTAAAATAAAAAGCTGTACATTTTGCGGATTATATTTATTCGGTCTGTAATAAAATGAATAATATACTCCCTTTTTTCCCATCAATTTCTTGATTTCATTCAGTTGAACTTTTAACTTCTCGCTATTGCTGGAATAATTTAAGCACATAATAAAAACCTCATTATAAGAACTGTCAACGGGGGAAGCGCTCCAATTATATTTTTTCCACTCTTTGCCCTCCTCTCTTTTATCAGGAAGATTTTTTAGTGGTTTGTCTTTAAAAGCCCGTACAGTCTTTTCTGACAAATAATAAATTTCTAATACAAAACCATCTCCTTGCCTTCCTGCCCATTCATTAAGCTTTTGGCTATTCTCTATTTCTACTTTGTCTACGCCAAGTATTTGGGATAAATCATCTTTAAAAAATGAAGTATTACAACTACTCAAAAAGAGAAAAAGGAAAACACTACATATTAGTTTGTAAAGCATAGTTGATTATTTAACTGTTCCTGCTCCATAATTAAAAATACTAGCCAGTTCCTAATGATTGCTTTTCCGCCCTTGTTGGTGTCCCCACCAACAAGCTCCCGTAGGTACCTATATTACTAAAGCCCCTTCAGGGGTTTGGGGTTAGGTAAACCACCCCGGTTATTGCCTGGGCTGTGTCCCAAAGTTTTTTAGCAACTTTTTCATCCAGTGCATTATCCTGTATAGTAGCCAAAGTTGGATAACCTCTTAATCCACTATCATCTGGCTCGTACATATTCCCTCCAGTTGCTTCTTTTGAAACGGCAGCATACAGTGATGTCAAAGCCCCTTGCCATGGTTCCATAAATGCGCCAAGCCGTTCCTTACCTATCGCAATTTCTTCAGCGGTTAAATGTCTGGTCAGGTCGGTATTATTTGCTCCTGGCTGTGCCGCTATTGATAATACTTGATGTCCGTTAGCTTTGATTCTCCGGTGTAGTTCTATTGAAAATATAAGATTCGCTAATTTGCTCTGTCTGTATTCACGCAGGGGGTTATAATCTTTTTCTGATTTTAAATTTTCAAAATCGATGGCCGCGCTTTGGTAGCCGTTACTACTCAATGTAACAATTCGTGAACCCTGCGTTGCCTGGAGTAATGGATATAAATATCCTGTGAGCGCAAAGTGTCCCAAAAAGTTCACTCCAAATTGTAATTCATACCCTTCACTTGTTTTTGAAGCGGGCGGTGTAGCTACTCCTGCATTATTAATTAATAAATGCAGTTGCTTATGTTGCTCAATAAATGTTTCCGCGAACTGCCTGACAGAAGTTAAACTCGCCAGATCAATAATACCCACCGCCAAAGAACCTGGGCCTTTCTCATTTTCCATTTTAGCAATGGCTTTCCCGGCTTTGTCTTTATCTCTGCAAGCTACTATTACATTTGCACCCGCCTTATATAAGGCTAAAGCAGTCTCATAGCCAATACCGGCATTCCCTCCGGTTACAACTACAGTTTTTCCCTTTTGGTGAGGGATTTCATTTGCTGTCCACATATTTTGTTACCATATTAAATTGCCCCTCCCTCTGGTGCAAGAGTTAGCAAATCGTTGTCGTATCTTCCAATTCATCCGGTTTGTAACCAGCATGCAGTTCTGCAAACTGTGTTCATTCTAATACCGGAAAAAATGAACCGGCAAAGATTGGGATGTAACAGGCTTTGTTATTTTATGCGTTGAAAAAGTTTTGTCTTATCCGGTAAAATGATTTTCAGATATTTTAATTGGGAGTAAAACCTTCTCTTCAATTTGATAGCAAGCACTAACTTATTATGTGCCGATATTGTACGTTGATAATAAGGTTCGCCATCGATTGAGTAATCAAGGTTGCCGCTTGCTGAAATCTGATATTTTTTCTCAGCAAAAAGAGTTATCAATAAAGTATCGCGGCTAATTCTATAGTGCTTAATTACTTGATCTTGTCCTTCCTTTTCAATATTTACAAAAGTAAACGCTACAATACTATCAGAATTATTGTTTACCGAAAAATGCACTGTGCCTTTCTCATATTCGATACAGCAGATAGTAAAATTATATTTGGATTGACCAAAACTTTGGGCAGCCAACAAAAACATACCAGAAAAAATTAGAAATATTTTCATAATTAATGAGCGTGATCTTCTCCCTCTCGCGCAAGAGTTAGCGAAGCGTTCTTGTGTCTACCAATTCATCCGTTTTGCAACCGGCATTAAGTTCTGTAAACGGTCTTCATTCTAACACCGGAAAAAATTGACTTGCAAAGATTGGGATGTATATATACGTGTATTACGACGTAACTACAAGTTATGCTGAGCATGGGAATTTGTTCCAAAAAAGATATTCACAACTACATATCTCCATAACTTTCATCAATAATTTTAACTTGACCTTTATTAAAGATGAAATTAACTTTTACAGCAGAGGAACATTTAAAATTGTAAATCCAAAATTGATAGTTATTATTTTTCATTTTAATGAGGCTTACGGGATAATAATTGCTTGCCGTATCCTTACGCCATATATTTAGAGACTCGTAAAAAGTTACAGGTTTATTATATAACTCTTTACAATTTCTAAAGATGTGTTTAACATCAATTATTTTAATGCTCTGAGTCGTGTCAATTTTTAAATGTCGTATTACTCTTGGCTCGTAGAAAAATCTATTCAAAAAACTACAATAGTCAATCTTTTTCTGAGCAAAGCAGCTATAGCTATTTAATAAAATAGCGAATAGGATAATATATTTCATACTATTCTTTTTTATTTTTATTCCTTTTATCAAATATCCCCGTTAGGCGTAGCTTATAGCTATCGTTTTTGCTTCCATTCTTCATCACACAGCCGATCTAAAAAAATACCTTATTCAATGTGGATTTGTTTATTTGGAAACGCCTCTTCCGCAATAGTATATTGCAAGCCTCAAGTTCTTTGACATATTGTACACGAATAGAATATCGTGAATCCCTGTTCGGCGTAGTTTGCCGCTACCACCCCTTGCGAGCGTAGCGAAGCAATCTCGCCATAACACAAGAAAAGCCCGGCACAACAGCAGCATCCCGGTCCAATCAGGGAACCCCGCAGGCAGCAAGCGGTAATCGCTGGCCTGCTGCCCTTTTTTGTTACTTTTTTGGGCAAGCAAAAAAGTAAAGAACAGCACGAGCACGAAACATATACACAAAATGTCCTTTCGGAGAGGCTCCATAAGTTCTTTGAAATATTGTATACGGCAACCAGATTATCCGGAAGCACCATCAGCTAATAAGCTAATTAGCATATCAGCTAATTAAAAACTTACCTTTTATGCACCCAAATGGAAGTTTTATTAACCCGAAATGGAAGTAAATCCGCTCATTATTAACCTTTTTCGGCAGTAAATTACCATATTTTAAAAACTAATAACAGCCACAGTAAATGCATTTGGCTTGCGCTATCCACAAAAAGGTTAAGAATGCACGAGTTCTTTACCTTTTGCGAAATACCTAGGGAGTTTTTAAGGCATAATGCTACAGATTCTTATCCCTTCAGCGGGGCATTAGGCATTTACAACAGCATGCCCGGCTATCACCTTCTTCAGCACCTCCGCTATCTTATCCCCACGCTCACGCGCCTGGGCATCATCCCATAGCAGGCTTATAGAAGACGAAATGCAACGGCTCATAATAGCATCGCTCACCGGGAAGGCCTGGTTAGTATAGTGCATTACCTGCTGCTTCTGGTCATCATGCAGGCGGTTCATCCAACTGCCGCTTTGCAGGTGCTGCCACTTGCGTATGTAATGCCAGTTGTTATCGTACCAGTAAGCGTTGCCACCTATGCCCACAGTAGCCATTTTCGTTGCTGCCGTGCGCGCCATTTCTTCGGTTGGCAAAAAGAACGACAGGAACGAGCCGGTATCGCCCTTCGGGTCCGGTATCCGGCGAAAGGTAACACCCTCTATATCTTTCAGCGCATTATATATGATGCTGTGGTTGTGTAGTTGCTGCTCTAAAAAGCCCTTTAGCTTACGTACCTGCGCCAGCCCCACCGCCGCATGCAGCTCCGAGATACGATAGTTGTAACCCAGGTAGGGGTGCAGGTCTGCGCCGCGGTCTTTACCAAGGTGGTCGTGCCCGTGGTCGCTATACTCCTCGCACTTTTTATAAGTGTCCTTATTATTTGTCAGCACTGCACCGCCTTCGGCACAGGTTATGATCTTCACAAAGTCGAATGAAAAGGTACCCGCATCGCCAATAGTGCCTAGGCATTTGCCTTTGTAGGTAGCGCCTATTGCCTGGCATGCATCTTCCAGCAGTAGCAGGTGGTGCGTGGCGCATATGGCCTGTAGTTCATCCATCTGGCTCATGCTGCCGCACATATGTACCGGCATTACCGCCTTGGTCTTACTCGTTATGGCAGCTTCCACGGCCGCAGGGCTTAGCGTCAGCGTATCGTCCACATCTACCATCACCGGTATAGCACCTACTGATAGCACCGCCTCAAAGCTGGCCACAAAAGTAAAAGTGGGCATTATGATCTCATCGCCCGCGCCTATGCCCAGTGCTGCCATAGCAGTAGTTAGTGCCGCAGTGCCACTGCTCAGCAGTTGCGCATGTGCCGCACCAAAGGTCTTGCACAGTTCGTGCTCCAGTTCCTTTGCCTTCCATATACCCTGGCGGGCACCATCAAAGCCGTAGCGCATCAGGATTCCCGTCTCCAGCACATCATTTACTTCTTTACGCTCTTCAGCGCCAAATAACTCATAACCAGGCATGTTATTAATGATTTAGGAAGTACAAAAATAGCGGTTATCCTGCCTATATAACTATTGGTAAACCTTAATTTTTCCTGAAAAGCGCGCTGTTATTAATGATTAAGATATTAGATTTGATAAAATTTCTCATCATGATAAAGTTACACACACTTACCGGCCTGGTAGTTTGCTCCGCTATTTTGCTTGCATCGTGCGGGCAGAGCGCACCCGACCACGAAAAAACAGCTCCTCAGGATACAGTAAGGCATTCTTATCCGCTGGTCACTTTAGTACCGGTTGGTAATTCACCTGAGTTTCCTGATGCGAAGCTATCTATCCAGTCAGTGACCGCCCAGAAGGTAGGCGCTGATTCTGCACACGTCACGTTCAACTTTGCGGTGAAGAACTACGAGCTGAAACACCAGACAAGCGATTCGGCCACTAAGCTATGTAACAATTCTGCCAAAGGCCAGCACATACATTTCATACTGGATGAGAATCCATATACTGCCCTATACGAGCCAACAAACGGAATAACACTGCAGAACAATACAGAGCATTACCTGATGGCTTTCCTTTCCCGTTCCTACCACGAGTCTATCAAAAGCAAGGGCGCTGCTGTTGTTTATCACTTTAAGATAGATGAAAAAGGCAACCTGAAAAAGCTGGCTGATCCTAAAACGCCAATGGTATTCTACAGCAGGCCAAAGGGCGACTACATAGGTAAAGACACTGCCAACGTACTGCTCGATTTCTATGTTTGGAACGCAGGCTTATCTAACGATGGCTACAAGGTAAAAGCCCATATAATGAATGAGGGAATAAAAACACAGGACACTACAGTTACCATAACCGACTGGAAACCTTACTTCATCCAGAATCTTGGCCAGGGCAAATCGCAGGTTACATTATCACTGGTAGATAAAGATGGTAAAACAGTAGAAGGGCCATCAACCACAGCCACCCGCGAATTCAACCTGACTGCGCAGGAACCGATGAAACCATAAGAAGCTTTTATCTTCATAATATAAATGCCTGCGCACTATGCTGCAGGCATTTATATTATGCGGTGTATCGTGCAGCTATCTGCGTCTTCTAAGTTAGTTATATGGAGTATTCCCGGTTTGGTGCCTGGGGTTAATGACCCTGCTATATCCTGCATCTGCAAAGCACAGGCACCATTATAGGTGCCCCATTGCAGCAGCGTTTCCCAGTCCAGGTGGGAGTGGTAATGCTTCAGCGCATGCAGCTCTGCCAGTACAGATAATTGACTGTTGGATGCAAGGCTATCGGTACCTATACATATGGTAGCGCCCTCTGCTATAAACATATCCACATCGGGCAGGCGGTTCTCTATATACAGGTTGGCATTAGGGCAAAAGCACCAGTAGGTTTCCGGCACTAATGTCTTGGCCACTTGCACATCATTGCGGGTAGTGCAGGTATTATGTATGAAAATAAAAGGATGACTTGGGGAAAGCCACTGTAAATAAGTTTGTAAGGATGATTTACCGGATGGAACAAAGAAGCGATCATCTATACCCAATGAATGCAGTAGCGTTTGCACAGCGCCCATCTTCAGCATATAATACTCGTCCTCAGCATTGCTTTCCTGGTTATGTATAGATAACAGCGAGGTTTTATTATGCTCGTCTATCATGCGGAACAGCTGTTCTGATACAGAATAAGGCGCATGGGGTGCTATAGACTGTCTGAGCCTTTTGGTAACACCTGCTTGTTTACTAAATGCTTCGTACACTTGCTCCGAAAACCCGAATTGCTTTTGAGGCGTTGCAGAAAATCCCAGGGATTCTACAAACGTATGCACATGCAGCTCGTCTTTCGCACGCACGTCCAATGTATCTGCAACATTGGCTATATCGCCTACTGCTACTACCCCATTCTCCACCAGTTCATTATAGGCAGCGGCACGGGCAGTGCTTTTTTCTTCTTCCGTATAGTCATTACGATGGCGGGGTATGGTTTGCAGAAAAGGTATTAACCCCGTATGCCTGGGCACTACACCTTTCATATGCGATAGCTCCAGGTGGCAATGCACGTTTACAAAGCCCGGCGCCAGTATGCCATGGTACTGTGTAGCCTGCGCTATCACAGCACCATCATGTATTGCTGTAATGGTACCGTCATCTGCTACTTCCACCACACTATTTTCCGGCAGCCAGTTACGTCCGTCGTGTATGCGTGGCGCAGTAAGCAAACTCATCGTCTTACTAGCTTTTGAAATGTTTCAGGAGTACTACTTCCCTTTCATCCAGGAAGCGCCATTTACTGCGTGGCAGGTTTTTCTTGGTAAGGCCGGCATACATTACCCGGTCCAGCTTTTCCACGTCATACCCCAGCGATTCGAAGATGCGGCGTACAATACGGTTACGGCCATTATGTATCTGCAGGCCCAGCTCGCTTTTGGTCTCCAGGTACGATAGTTCATCCACCATAGCCTTGCCATCTTCCAGTTCCACCCCTTCCAGTATCTTCTCAAAGTCGGCCTTGGTTAATGGCTTATCCAGCGATACCTGGTATATCTTCTTGATCTCGTAGCTCGGGTGCGATAGCTTTTGGGCCAGGTCACCGTCGTTAGTCAGCAGCAGCAGTCCAGTAGTGTTCCTGTCAAGCCTGCCCACCGGGTACAAACGATCAATACCGGAATTAGCCACCAGGTCCATTACCGTTCTGCGCCCTTCCGGGTCATCTGTTGTAGTAATAAAGCCTTTTGGCTTATTGAGCAACACGTAAACCTTATCTTTTACCGGTGTCAGCTTTTTGCCAACAAGGGTTATCTTGTCATCTTCCTTTACCCTGTACCCGGGATCCAGCACCAGTTCCCCGTTCACCTTCACCTTGCCTTGCTTCACAAAATCAGCTGCATCGCGCCGACTACACTCCCCGCTGTGGGAAATGTATTTGTTCAGGGTCATCAGGTCGCTGTCTATGATATCAGAAACATCAAAATCTTCTACCTCTGTGTATTTTTTTTTTGTTGCCGGTTCTCCGGGTTCACGTTCAGCCCTACGTGGGGGAAACTTCTTAGCTTCACCTCCTCCATCTCTGCCAGAACGGTCCTCACTTCTCGGGCGGCTGTCACTACTACGTCCTGGCCGCTCCGAACGGCTGTCACCTTCACTCTTTCTGGGCCTGTACGGTCGGTCGGTACCGCCTTCACGAGGCTTATACGATCTCATCCCACCGTCTGCACTATCTCTTTTCTGGAACGGCTTTTTATCTCCACTATAGCTTTCGCGCCCGCCATAGGGGCGTTTTGGGCGATCCCCTTCTTCACGCGGCTTGTAGGGGCGTTTTTCTCCCTTATCTTCCCTATCCCCTCTGAATGGCTTTTTATCTGCACCAAACTTGTCACGGCTATCGTATGATGATCGTATGGGACGGTCCCCTTCTTCGCGTGGCTTGTATGGACGCTTTTCGCCACCTTCGCTATCTCTTTTCTGATATGGTTTCTTATCGCCGTAACTGTTATCGCGGCTGCCATACGCACGCTTCGGGCGGTCGCCTTCTTCGCGTGGCTTGTAGGGGCGCTTTTCGCCACCATCTCTATCTCCTCTGAAGGGCTTTTTATCACCGTAACTGTTGTCGCGGCTACCGTATGAACGTTTTGGGCGGTCACCTTCCTCACGTGGTTTGTAAGGCCGTTTTTCGCCGCCTTCGCTATCTCTTTTCTGATATGGTTTCTTATCGCCGTAACTATTATCGCGGGTGCCGTATGGTCGTTTTGGTCGATCTCCTTCTTCCCGGGGCTTATATGGGCGTTTTTCGCCGCCATCACTATCTCTTTTCTGGTATGGCTTCTTATCGCCGTAACTATTGTCTCGGGTACCATAGGGCCGTTTTGGACGATCTCCTTCTTCCCGTGGCTTATAAGGACGGTCACCACTGCCTGCGCCATCTCTTTTACCATGTGGCCTGCTTCCTGAAGCCTTTGCTTCACCAAATGAACGGCCTGAACGGCCTTCGCTGCTGCTTTTACCATGTGGCTTACCCGAATGGCCACTGTCGTTTTGCTTGCCATAAGACCTATCACTGCCACCTCGCGGTGAAGAAGGTTTTTTTCCCATGTCGCAAAGGTAAGGCTTTAAACTGCCCAAACTATATATCAACCACCTTCTCTCTATTGAAACCAGCCAGATTTTTTTATAAATTTCGGGAATACTGTAACTTTTTCTGCAACTATACGATATACCTGTTGAATGGAGGTAAACGACTACAACGCCGCTGAACTAAGGCTTGACGATTATATAAGATTGTACGCCACTTATCAACTGACATCTCTGGCAGAAAATGGTATGAACCAACATCCTTTCTGTATAGGAATACGGTTTAACGGGATATAATATATATAACTGGCTAATGTAAAAGTGAAGCTATTAGCTTCACTTTTACATTAATGCTACATTCTTTACTTTTTCAGCCTCTAAAACAGGATATGATTCGTTAAGTGTAGCCTCCACCGTTCCAAATAATCGAACCATTTCATCCTTATCCCTCTTTTCCTTAGCCAGCTTTTCTATTAGCCCAAGGGTATCATACATGTCCCTTACCTTAACAACGCTAACGCTGGATTTAATAAAATGGGCCTGACGACTGGTTTCTTCCCAATCGTCTGTATCATGTATCAGATCATGAAGTTTACGTACAGCATCTGGAACACTTGTGAGAAATATATCTATTATCTCCACAAAGCACGATGCATCACCGTACGATATTTCATATAGAAAACTAAAATCTATGAGTGACTCATCATTAGCCTGTGTGGTTAGTTCCTCGCCGTTCATTCTGGTAGCAGTTTATACAAATATATTTTATTTTTCCTCTACTTAATAACATTCGCTTTTAAATTGTCTACGTATTTTAAATTATCATAACTTAACGGTAGGATTTGTGGGTATTAAATTATGATTATATTACACTTATATTTTGAATATATTCCTTTGCAACCATTATTATTTCTATTAAAAGAGTATTTTTACAATGTTAACCCCCTATGAAGCAAGCCAATTGTTGATATGATGTGGATAAGCACTTGCCGCCAAACTCAAATGAAAACCCATGAAGTATAAACTACGTATTCTACCACGTTGGCTTATTTTCTTACTCGATCTCTTCTTCGTACAGATTTGCTTATTATTCTCTTTTTTACTTCGCTTTAACTTTGATCTGGAACAAGTAAATGGATACGAATTAAAACTAATATTTTCTCTTTCTCTAGCAATAAATATTATACTTTTTTATTCTTTCAAAAGTTATGCAGGCATAATCCGCTATACTAATCTGGAAGATACATCGCGCCTGCTCATTATTAATTCTATTACCGCTTTCTTTTATTTTACCATCAATTTCATATTAAACCAGTCGCAACTTATTTTATTGTTCCCGTTGTCGGTTGTGGCAATAAACTTCTTTATAACCAATTTTGTTATTATTTCGTACCGGTTACTGGTACGGTACTGTTTTAAATTTTACCATCTTAATAAAAAACACGAGAAAGAGAAGATACGTGCAGCAGTGTATGATGCAACCGACCATGGGATGCATGCCAAGAAACTACTGAACGATCTGCCCAACGGCGATGTACAGGTAGTAGCCTTTGTTGATGATACCATTAACACAGGTGGGAAACTAATGGAAGGCTTACCTATTTTTCATTCTGATAAGAACAGCATCCATAAATTAAAGAACGAAAATGTAGAACTGCTGATAATAGCCAACCACAACATCTCTAAGGAAAAGCTGAACTATCTGGTAGACATCTGCCTTACGCATAATATACGCGTACAACAAGTGCCCCCAATACAACAATGGCTGAATGGTAAGTCTGCTACTGACCAGCTAAAGGATATTAATATAGAACAACTGCTAGAGCGTGAGGTGATAAAGATTGATAACAACAAGATGCACTTTGAATTTAAAGGCAAGAAAATACTTGTTACCGGTGCAGCAGGATCTATAGGTAGCGAACTTGTACACCAACTGATCAATTACAAGCCATCACTTATCATACTATGCGATAAGGCAGAAACGCCAATGCATGATCTTTGCCTGGCATTAAGAGAAAAAAACAGCAGTGTAAACATAAAACCATACCTGGGCGATATAAGCGATCGTATACGGATGGAGCATCTTTTTGAAATATATAACCCGGATATAGTATTTCATGCTGCTGCATATAAGCACGTGCCGTTGATGGAAGACCATCCATCTATAGCGATACTTAACAATGTACTAGGCACAAAGATCCTTGCAGAACTATCTGTAGCTAATGGTGTTGATAAATTTGTAATGGTATCAACCGACAAGGCAGTAAACCCTACGAATATAATGGGGGCATCAAAACGCATAGCCGAGATATTTACTCAAAGCTTTTGCAAGCACATGATGAAGACGTATGAAAACTCTTCAAATCCCGACAGCGTACCCCCAACCCGATTTGTAACTACGCGCTTTGGGAATGTGCTAGGATCTAATGGATCGGTAATACCGCGTTTTAAACAGCAATTGGAAAAGGGCGGCCCAATAACCGTAACACATCCTGAGATTACCCGCTACTTCATGACCATACCGGAGGCTTGCCAACTGGTAATAGAGGCCGGCGTGGTGGGCCAGGGTGGGGAGATATTTGTATTTGACATGGGCGAACCTGTAAAAATAGTAGACCTTGCCCGCAAAATGATACGCCTGGCAGGCAAAGAGCCTGATGTGGATATAGAGATCGTTTACTCAGGACTAAGGCCCGGAGAAAAACTCTATGAAGAACTGCTGAACAATGCAGAAAACACTGTGCATACTTATCACGATAAAATAATGATAGCCCAAGTACGGGAATATGACTTTGAAAGTATAAGCGCAAAAATTGACAAACTGATAGCAAGCGCAAAACGCCATTACACCCTGGAGACTGTAGGACAGATGAAGAAACTGGTTCCGGAGTTTATCAGTAACAATTCTGTTTACGAGAACCTTGATAAAATATTGGATTAACCCGGGTTAACTCCATCAAATAAAAACGCCTGCTAATTGCAGGCGTTTTTATTTGATGGTATTTAGGTAAGTTATTTCTTAAAGATGGTACCTATAGTGAGGAAAATAATACGGAAATAATTAAGTATTGTGGGAGCCTGAATGTATATACGATTCAGTTCGATCTTTGCCGGCATTACGTGGATTATGTAATATTGTTCAGGATCGGGCTGAGTACTTAATATCTCATTCTCGTTCCGGTATTTTACAGATGCTTCATCGGTAATGCCCGGGCGCACATCCAGTATATGCAGTTGCTCTCTGGTGTATAAATCTGTATACCGTTTTACTTCTGGGCGCGGACCTACAATGCTCATATCACCGATAAGAACGTTCCAGAGTTGCGGCAATTCATCAAGCTTATATTTACGCAGGTAATAACCCGTAGTTGTGATTCGCGGGTCTCTCCCACCTACCGTCAACAAGCCGCGCTTGTCTGCATCGATGTGCATTGTCCGGAATTTTATCAGCAAAAATTCTTTGCCATACTTCCCTACCCGCTTTTGCTTATAAAATGCAGAGCCCTTAGAACCAAACTTTACGCAGATAGCTGCTACAGCCAGTATAGGACTAAGGATTATTAAGCCTAAGAAAGAAAATAAAATATCAAAAAAACGCGTCATTACAGCACCTCTTTATATGCTTTTTCCAGCTGCTCTTCAATATAGGTACATTTCTCACCAGTAAGCTGGGGATAGATGGGTAATGAAATTTCGTGTGCATAGTTCTTATATGCATTTGGATAATCTTCAATCCTATATCCTAATTCTTTGAACAAAGTAAGCATAGGCATAGGAATGAAGTGCACATTTACGGCAACACCGGCATCTGCCATTTTTTGTATTATTGCATCGCGTTGATCTTCGGTAATATTCTTTATGCGTAAAGGATACAAATGATAGGACGATATACGCTGCTCATCGCGGGCAGGCGGCATAATAGCCCAATTTTTAGAACCAAAAAATGCAGCATAATGGTTAAATACTCTTTCGCGTTCAGGAAGGAGCAAACCGGGATACTTTTTTAACTGCGCCAATCCTATTGCGGCACAAATATCAGGCATATTTATTTTTAACCCTGCTGATACTATATCATACCTCCATCCGCCCCCTTGCGATTTACTAAAGGCATCTTTGGTCTGCCCGTTAAGCGAATTCAGCTTCATCCATTTGTACACTTCTTCGTTGCTGAAAGGGGGAGGAAGATACAAGCATATCATTCCCCCTTCTGCCGTAGTTACATTTTTCACTGCGTGCAGGGAAAATATAGTAATGTCTGATGCTATGGAGGCAGGCTTACCATTGTAAGTGGCCCCAATGGAATGGGCAGCATCTGCAATCAATGCTATGCGTCCAAATTTTCTTTGTATTTCGTTACCTGGATTGAATTTGCTTCTTACATCTTCTGCATTTATGATTTGTTTAATAGCATCATAATCGCAAGGCCAGCCGGCAATATCAACAGCCATTACTGCTTTTGTAGCTGTAGTAATTGCCGCTTTTAGTTTTTGCGGGTCTATAGTAAAATCATCCAGCACATCTACCATTACAGGGGTAGCGCCAGCGTGTAAAACAGTAAGGGCAGTAGCAGAGTAAGTATATGCAGGTATTATTACCTCATCACCCTTACCTATTCCCAGCCACTTTAATACCAATGCAGCGCCTGATGTCCATGAATTAACAGCGACCGCTTTTTCAACCCCTGAAAGCTGCGCGCATAGAATCTCCAGGTCCCTTACTTTTGGGCCTGTAGTTATCCAACCACTACGGAGACTATCAAGCACTTCATTCTCAATATCTGCATCAATATAGGGCGGAGAAAATGGGATATTCAAAATTAAAATTTTAAGCTGGTGAAATTATTATTCAACTGTGATAACATACATGATGTATCATATTATGTACAGAAATTACAAACGGGTATTATATCAATATGCTTTCGCACCCGCTACTAAATCTGCGTTATGTATAGTGTGTTCCAGGCCTTCCCACCATGCATCAATATCCCATTGCAGGTATTTAACTAACATATTAGGGGTCATAAGGATTGTAATACGTTGTACAAGTTTGAGCTTATTTTTTTTCTGTCAAAGTTATCCTTTACATATTGCGCACCATTTTGGCCCAATGTCCTCGTAGTAGCAGGATTCTGATAGAGCATCAAAACAGCCTGCGCTAAAGCTGTTGCATTTTCAGGTTCAAAATATAACCCTGCATCACCACTATCAATGAATAATTCTTTTGCTTCACCACCTACACCCAGAATAATAGGTTTCCCATAAGCTAAGGGCTCAAATACTTTAGACGGTATTGCACCTAGGAATATATCAAGCTTTTTCAGTGGTATTACTGCGGCATCTATAGATGATATGACAGAGGGCATCAGATGACGTGGGGTATTAGGCTCGAAAATAACATTCTCCAAAGCCATATCGTTTTTCATCTGCAATAGTGCGTCCTTTTCAGGCCCATCGCCCATGATAATAAATTTAATAGCCGAATATGATCTTAATCTATCGGCTGCATTCAAGATTACTTCCAGTCCTTGGGCATGACCCAGAATACCTGCATACAACAAAATGAATGCATCATTGGCAAAACCTTTCTGTGTTCTCCATTCTTTATTTATCTTATCTTTTGAAAACATTTTAAAATCAACCCCATTAGGCAACCAGTAAGTTCTGACATTTGGGAAACGACCAGCAATGTTTTTTACAATTCCCTGGGTTTGCCCGGTAACCAGTATTGATTTTTTATAGAGGAATGCTTCCAGCCTATATGCCAGCTTCAGCATCCACTTATTGGTAACAATATTTAACTTCTCTGCACTTTCGGGCCACAGGTCAGAAACATTAAAGATCATTTTTGCATTCTTTCGCTTCGCTATCAGATAAGCTGAAATGCCTAGAAACAATGGTGGTGATTCACAAATGACAAAATCATATTCCGGAAGTTTACTGGATAACTGCATAGATGAATATACAAACGAGAAATAATTGAGCAATCTTTTGAAAATGCCTTTGCTTCGTCTGATGTATATCCCGGCTCGGTAGACTTTTATACCATCAATATATTCGTTCATCCCTTCCTTACCCACATAATCGGGAAAGATCTCCATTCTCGGATAATTAGGCAATGCGGTTAAAACTTCTACCTCAACACCATCTGCTTTAAGGTAACAGGCAAGGCTGTGAATACGGTTTTGCGGAGCGCCGGTCTCAGGAGGATAATACTGGGTAAGAAATAATATACGCACTATCTATTAAACTGTTCATTTATGATCTTACAAATATTGCTGGCAGCAGCACCATTGCCATACAGATTTTTCTTGTCGGGGAACTCCCGCCCTGCCAATTTTGCAGCAAGGCGAACTATCTTTTTATCATCGGTACCAGCTATATAATTGTAGCCATTTTCTACCAACTCTATCCATTCCGTCTGTTCACGCAGTGTGATACAGTACTTGCCAAAGAAAAATGCCTCTTTTTGTAATCCCCCGCTATCGGTTAATACAAGCGTGCATTTCTTTAATAACTCTATCATATCAAAATATCCTACCGGATCAATAACAGTGAACTCTGGAGAAATATTATTTACCTCGAATATCTTCTTTGTTCTTGGATGTAATGGCAATACTATACTTAGTGTTCTATTTATCTCATTTAAAGCCGACACTATAGAGCGCAGATTATTTAGGTCATCTGTATTCTCTGCCCTGTGTATTGTACAAAGAGCAAAGGGTTTTGTTTCAAGCTTTAACTCCTGAATCACCTTAGCGCGCCGAGCCGATTCACCGCTATAAAAAATCGCTGCATCTTCCATTACGTCGCCCACCTTATAATAGTTTGCCGTAAAATCTTTGAAGCCTTCTTTTTCGAGATTTTCGATAGCAGCATCTGTAGGGCAAAACAATAATGAGCTTATCCTGTCTGTAAGTATCCGGTTTATTTCTTCAGGCATGTGCATATTAAAGCTGCGCAGTCCCGCCTCTACATGTATTACGGGCACATGCATTTTTGCCGCCGCCAAAGCTCCGGCAAGCGTGGAATTGGTATCACCATACACCATTACAGCATCTGGCCTTTCATTAATAATTATCTGCTCTATCTGCGCCAGCATAGCACCTGTCATAGCTCCATGACCCATGCCATTGATATCCAGTGAATATTGTGGCTGGGGTATCTGCATCTCATCAAAAAATACAGCCGACATATTGCTATCAAAATGCTGGCCTGTATGGACTATCACTTCCTGAATGCCAGTATGTTTTTTAAACTCTCTGGATAGTACTGCCGCCTTTACAAACTGGGGACGGGCGCCTACTATCGTGATGATCTTCAAAATAAGGTTATTGTTTTAGTTTGGATATTACGGCCTTAAACTTTCCATTTGCAGTAAGTGGAATTTCACTTACTTCTTCTATATCTACGCGAATGTCGCCCAACTGACTGGTCATTCGCTGTATTATTAAAGCTCTTTCTGCTGCGCTGAGTTGCTTCGTAATTACAACCCGAATTACTATGTGCTCTGTACTTTCCTGTATTATCTGCCCTTGCGCTATAGATGGGATGTTGATAAAGATACCGTGAAAGCGGACCATTTTTCTGCCATCCCTACCTATTACTATATCTTCTATTCTACCTGCTATTT
This sequence comes from Taibaiella sp., assembly GCA_013815385.1. Classification (GTDB taxonomy): domain Bacteria; phylum Bacteroidota; class Bacteroidia; order Chitinophagales; family Chitinophagaceae; genus JACDGL01. The sequence goes on from JACDGL010000002.1 coordinate 60,894, forward strand.
CCTTTACTACCGTCATTTTTCTCCCACATGAACAGTCCTGCTCTGATAGGGTTATTCTATCTCCGATACGATAACGTATCAATGGCTGATCATAATTCAGAAAACCCGTACATACTAATTCACCTGTGCCGCCCGGCCCGACTGGGTTTCCTTGTTCATCCAGCACTTCCAGCAATGCCATATCAGGGCTCATATGCAAACTCCCCATTTCACATTCACTTATAAGGCCACATGCTTCCACACCACTCCAGCTATCGTATGTTTTGCACCCATACACATTTTTAAATGTTGCGCGCATTTCATCTGTTAGCTTCTCACTTGAGGTTATTACAGCTTTAAGTTGAGGAGTAGAGATGCCCGCCTCTTCAATGAAATGAGCCAGAAAATAATTGCTCATCGCATATCCCGTCATATACTCAAGCTTGTGCCTGCGGATGGCCTTTACATATTCAGGCGCAGTGTGTGCAGAGATATGATATGCTGAGAAGTATACTTGTTTCTCGGCAAGGTTATAACGGTAATAAGGCCCTTTAGCCACACTATCCGGCAATACACGTCTACCTCCTATCATGCCACGTGGTGTATACCTATCTACACCAGCCCAGTGCCTGATACGGGCCTCGAAGCCTGCACTCCATTGCTGGTGCATGCTTGGTGAATAATATATGCGCGAGGGTGTGCCTGTGCTACCACTACTTGCATGGAACTCCCCTTTTTGCTTTTGAGAAGATAACAGTATTGTATCGCCATATTTACGAACCTCATCTTTTTCAAGATAAGGAAGCTTTGCTATATCTGAGAGTTGTATATTTTTTAGTTGTTCAGCTGTGATCCCCGCCCGAGTATATTTTTCTTTGTAGAATGGTACAGTTTCAAAAGCATGCAGTAATGTTTTCCTCAATTCATGCGTTTGATATTCATCCCATTGGGGTGTAGTAAAAGATTCCCTTTCCTTATAAGCCTTCAATTCTTCTTTAAAGTTTCCACCAAACCTCTTTTTTCTCCAGCCATACCCATAGGCAGATACCATGACATTCTGAAAGAAAACCGGTGTGCGCTTATATAACTGTTGTAAAAAAGCCATCAGAACTTAGCGAGATATTCGGTTTCCCATAGCCTGATAAAAAAGAAAAAACGGATGAGCATCTTCTGGCTATCATCGCCTGAAAAGAACTGGGTAATAAGGGTTTCTTTATCCATATCTTTAAATAATCCCATCTGCAGCACATTGCTATCTTTTATGGAAAGAAGCACGTTTCTAAATTCTTCCTTCTGGCGAAGATAACGTTCCCAGGGTACGCCAAGCCCTACCTTTTTAAAATTGGTTATATAGTCAGGTAACTGCTTGCCAATAGAGTTAGCCAGTATATATTTCCCTTTTTTGTCTTTTACAAAATAAGAGGCAGGCAATGACATAAGACCTTCCACAATAGTGCTACTAAGAAAAGGCTCGCGGCACTCTATTCCTGCCGCCATAGTGGTACGGTCATTCCTATCAAGCAAAGATTGCAGATAGATATGCTGATCGAGATATAATACCTGCTTTATATAATTACTACCCATATACTCTTTTGCTTCCTGCAGTATTTGTTTACGGTAATAAATATTGCTGGCAGCTTCATCCTTATTCATAAAAAACTCTTCCGGATAGAAATTAGAAGCATTTAACAGGATCGCTTCATCAGTGGTACGGTTCTGCAAGTATCTTTTTAGCTTATGCAGCCTGGTAATATCTTTTGCATAAGGCAGATCAAGTAGTGAAGAGAAGGCCTTCACTTTATCCCAATGCTTTAATGGTTTATAACGTACATATCCCCCCATCAGTTCATCAGCACCTTCTCCTGAAAGCAATACTTTAACGTAGCTCTTGGAATAAGCCGATATGGCTACCAAATGCGGATCGCTCTGGTGTATAAGCGGCTCGTCGTGCGCCCACACTGCTTTTACCATATTTTCATATAGCAACTCATCTTCTACTAGTAAAGTATGAGAATCAAAACCATAAGACTTTGCAAGTTTTTCCGCCTGCACCGATTCATTCAGCTCACTTTCTGTAAATCTTATGGTAAATGTATTAATGCCCTTATAGCCCTGTGAAGCCAATGAATAAGCAACCGCGCTGGAGTCTAAGCCTCCACTTAGCAGTATGCCTACAGGCACATCGCTTACCATACGATAACGGATAGAACGGTTGAAGTTGTACTCAAACCATTCCATAGGATCGGCATCCAACTTAACATGAGCCGAACGTTCGCCCAGGTTCCAATACCTTTCTGAAGTTTGCCTTCCATCCGCATATAATATTAAGAAGTGGCCGGGCAATATTTTAAACACTCCCTGGAATATTGTATTGGCGCCTGCTATGTACCTGTAAAAAAATAATTCATTCAGGCCATTCTCGTCTACAGATAAGGGTACACCAATTGTAAAAAGCGCCTTTGGCTCAGACGCAAAATACCATGCATTATCCCATTGCGCGTAGTATATGGGCTTCACCCCTAGCCTATCACGGCATACGAATATACTGCCATCTGCATCATCATGTATCGCAAAAGCCCACATACCCTCTAACCTTAGGAGCATGCTACTGCCGTATAATATATACAGGTACAGCAACACTTCAGTATCGGAGGTGGACCTGAACTTTACACCTTTCTCCTCCAGTTCTGGTATAAACTCCTTGTAATTATAAATTTCACCATTGAAAATGATCGTGTACCGTCCATCGGCAGATGTGAAGGGCTGGCTTGCGCAATCGCTAAGATCAAGAATTGATAACCTACGGTGTGCAAGGGCAACATTGCGCTTAATAAAAGTACCTGCGCCATCGGGACCACGATGCGCTAAGCTATCCCTCATTCTCGTTACCAGTTCTTCATTAATAGGTTTGTTATCAAACCTTATGAGTCCCGCAATTCCACACATTTATAAGTAGCAGCTTAAAATCAACAATCGCAAGTTTAAATTCTTTCAGTTAACAATGCATCCCATTTTTTAAATACCTCTTCTGCTGAATATTTATTCAGCATATTCTTTCCATTAGCGCTCAATGTTTTGCCCGCGCCAGGTGTGCTGATGAGGTAATGTATTTTTTCGGCCATACCTACATGGTCGTTCTGATTGACTAAAAGGGCTGTTTGGTTATCTGTAACAATATGGGGAATACCCCCAACATTAGTACTGACGATAGGAAGGCCGAACGCGATCATTTCCAAAAAGGATACAGGCGCATTATCTATATTATTTGTACATATATAAATATCAGATACCTTAGCAAAGTAGGCCTTATTTCTCATATTTACAAAGCCTACTAATTCTATATTGTCCCGTAAGCCCATTTTTTTTATCATGCCCAATACCTCCGATTTTAGGCCCAGGTCTGGGCCAGCCATATATAGCTTAATGTTGCTATAGTTATATCGATCTTTCAATTCTTTTATTACCCTTACAGCCATCTGAGGATTATAGATAGGCGAGAACGCCCGCATCCAAAAAAGTACAGGTTGCAGCTTTTCTCTTGGATCGTAAGTATAGTAATTCATGTCTATAACATTCTCCACTAACTCACAATCCATGCCATATTCCTTCATAGCATTTATCATGAAATTGGAGGGGCATGTGATAATATGCGCGCTACGAAGCATCTTAAGATAAATACCTGGATCGATCTTCATTTTAGCAGGTATTCCACCACCCCTTATCGTAACTATTATTTTTTTATTAAGCGTCTTTAAAAGTCTTACAGATACATATCCCCAATACACGCTTAAACCTGAAAATAGTTGAACCATTCCTACGTCATACTTATTTCTATAGATTACGAGGAAGTAAATAGCATGTAGTAATCGCAATATTCTATTCTTCTTATCTGATATTGTGAGAACTTCATATCCCTTGTTTTTTAATAGGCTGGCAATCTCCATTGCCTGGGTAGGGATATATGACTCTTTATCGAGAAACAACCCTATAATCAGGATCCTTTTTTTCATTTGTATTATTAGTGTTGATAGAGTTATTATTTTGTATTAATCGCCTATACATTGCGCCAAACAATTGCATATTTTTTTTAAGACTGGTGTTCTGCTTTATATACTGTATGTTTTCTAAAATGGCGTTGTTGAATATAGATTCGTTGTTTAATGTTGTCTTTATTTTATCAAATAGCATCTGTTCATTGCCTACCTCTACGAGGTAGCCGTTTTTGCCATCAATGATAAACGCCCTATTTGCCGGAAGATCAGATACTATAGGGAGACAACCGCAGCCCATTGCTTCTAACAGGGAAGCAGATACGCCTTCTGTATCAGGCATAGATATATATATATCAGATCGCCTTAGCAACTCAGGCAACTCCCCATTAGGCACATAACCAAGAAAGGATACATGCTCTGACAATCCATTTTTCTTCACAAAACTTTGAAGATTTTCTAACTCAGTTCCGTTACCGGCTATTGCTAAAGATATATCATAGCCATTATCCACCAGCAATTTGAGCGCTTTTAATATAACCATATGCCCATATTCTGGAAACAAAGCACGGGTAACGCACATATTTATCTTCTGTCCTTTAATATATTGCTTCTGTACCGGATAGAATATACCTAAATCAATGCCGCGCGGCAGTACGAACAATTGCGATGGGCTCGCTCCGTAATGTACTATGCTATCCGTCATGTGCTGTCCCCACGCATGTATCTTATCCGCGTGTTTTATCGCGTAGCGGGCCAGTAAAGCTTTGAAAGGGGTTGTCCAATGGTTCTGAGGCCAAACATCAGTTATACCTTGTGCGGCTATTACGCAGGGATGATAACCGCTCCATGCTGCAAGAAAACCATAGCTGGTAAGACGGTAGCCTATAATAATATCAGGGGCAAAGCGCTTTACTTTTTTCTTTATGGTCAGTAACATCGTTATCCACTCCAATGTTCTTTTTATGCGCCCAGTCTGATTCAGATGCCAGTTGGTTACTTCGGCATCACCATATTGTTCCAATCCATTTATCCAATGCTTTGCATTAGCCAGGGGATCCGCAAGCAATAATATTTTTAATTTCTTTTGGGCAGCCATTTATTTACTAACTTATTGCAGGCTTGTAATGTTGTAACCAAAGCTCCAATGACAATAGCATGTAGATACGCTGGTATAAACCTATACGGCTGATTGATAGCTGATCGTTGGTGCCTGTAAAAAACATATCCAGCCACTTGCCCACTACTTCTTTTTTGATAAAGTGATATATTAAGGCATCATCGGCGGATAGGGTATGCCTGATAAAATCCATAGCATCGGGCGCGAGCGCCTTATCAAGCGGTATGCCAAACCCCCATTTCTTTTTATTCACTACCTCATCAGGTGCCATAGTTGCCAGCAAATCCCTTAGCATCAGCTTTCCGTGACCGAACTTATATTTCCATTCTTTAGGTATCTTCCTCGAGCAAGCTATAACATCCTCGTACAATAGTGGCACCCGTACTTCTATACTTGCCTTCATGCTCATCATGTCTACCTTCTTCAGCATATCCCCCGGCAAGCTATAACGTTTATTATATGCCTCTACAGACCCTTCGCTTCCATACTTTTGAAATATCTCTTTGAAAAGCCGTGTGGTGGGCACTACATTTTTTATAGCTCGGAAACCAGCAATGTATAGTTCATCTTTATCCTTCTCATTCAGGTAGGAAAAAAAATTCTGCAGAATGATATGCTCTTCATTAAATGTAAGCTGCACTAACTTTTTATATTGCCTGTAGCGCGAAGAGGATAGATACCTGAGCGGATAAATACCAGCTACAAGTAGTTTGCGTATCGGCAACGGAATCTTCTTAAGCTTTAGCACAAATGGGAAGCGCCACGAAACTTCGTACCCGCAGAAAAATTCATCCCCGCCATCGCCAGATAATGCCACAGTTATCTTATCCCGTATCATACACGATATAAGATGCATAGGTATAGCTGATGAATCGCCAAAAGGCTGATCGAAATGAATAAGTATGTCCTTTAGTTGCGCCGCGCTTACTTGTCCTTGTTCAATATTTAATTCATTATAAATAGTTCCGGCGCTTTCCGCCATCAACTTAGCATAGTAAGATTCATCAAAAGCCTGATCGGGAAACTTTACGGTAAATGAATTGACCTTTTTATCAGAAGCAATTGCACTGAATGCTGTTACCAAAGAAGAGTCAATGCCACCGCTTAAAAATGTACCTATCGGTACATCGGACATTAGTTGCTTGCTTACTGAATTTGAGATGATATTTTTTAATTGTTTAGCAGCTTCCTGGGGTGTTGCATACATTTCCACAGCAGTATTTTCTTCTTCGTAACGCTGTATAGAAACCTTGCCATTGGCGCATTTCAGATAATGGCCAGGTAGCAAACTGTAAATACCTTTAAAGCCCGTAGCAGGTTCGGGTATATAACTAAGACTCAGATAATCATATATAGCCTGGTGATCTATTTCCGGCTTTATATCTTCATCTGCCAATATTGCCTTCAGCTCACTTGCCAAAGAGAGATAAGTATCATTTTCGTAATAGTATAATGGCTTAATGCCTATCCTGTCTCTGATCAGAAAAAGTTCATTCTTCTGCTTGTCATACAGCGCTATTGCAAATATTCCTTTTATAAACTGAATAAATTCAATTCCATATTCCTGATAGAGATTGGGAATAATCTCTGTATCAGAATGACCTTTAAATACATAGCCTTTTTGTAACAGCAGCTCCCGATATTCATTATAATTATAAAGCTCCCCGTTGAAGATGGTAATTATATTCCCATCATTACTGACCATCGGCTGATGGCCGTTAGGTGAAACATCTATTATGCTCAATCTTTTGTGTCCAAGAAACAGCTGATCATCATTATAATATCCTTCGTCATCAGGGCCCCTGTGGTTCAATGTTTGCAGGGCACGCTTACCTAGATCCAGCAGCTTATCAGCGGAGGATTTTTTAAAGTATATTCCACAAATGCCACACATAATTACTCAGCTATAAATTCTTCTTTAATTCTCTTCTTGTATGCTGAATAGCTAAATAAAGCAGCAGCTTTAATACCATTAAGCGATTGCCGCTGCCAAAGCGCATTGTCATTCGCAAGCCCGATCATGTAATCACCAAACCCTTTGTAATCCTGCCAATCGAAACATGCACCTGATTGTACCCGGGCAAGCACCTGTGGTATACAGGAAACGTTACTGCTTACTGGTATTGCGCCATATGCCATGCCTTCACTTAGCACCTTAGGCCATCCTTCTCCTTTAGATGGCAGCAATATAAAATGAGCCTTTTTGTATAATTCTTTTAATTCTTCCTTATTTCTCCAGCCCATAAAATGAACATTGGCTGCTACACCAGCATTTTTGCAAGCATCCAGAAATTTTTCTTTTTCGCTGCCGTCACCGGATATATATAATTCGTAAGCTATTTTATTGTGCAGGTATTTGACTATCTCAGCAATAGTATCTGTACCCTTGTAGCTTTCAAAAGACCCTACAAATAGTATATTCACGGGCTGGGATATAGTTTTCTCAATCGCATTACCGGAAATTTCTTCATCATAAAGACTAGGATTTAAAAAATTTCTGAAATGTGATGGCATACCATCAAAAAAACCATTTACTGTTATAAATGATTTTTTGAATTTTTTCTTCAACAGCCATTTTTGTATTCGGTATGCTATGGGTTGATTAGTGTGCTGCCAGTTGCCTGCATATTTTATCCAAACATTTTTATGCTTACCTGGCGTGAAAAACAAAATCACTAATGCTAACAAAGATATGTTAGCCGGGCAGCGTAAATGTACATAGGTATGTTTCCTGATGTTTCGTGCTAACAAATTGTAATTTTTCAGCCACGAAAAGATCACCTGTATTTTATCACCAACCGTATCACCACCTGCTGCTACTGCGGGAACAAAAACTACATTACTCCGTTTATAAATATCATCCTGATTAGATAGCAAGCCCCTATTCAATGGCGCAATATGGGTAATGTTATCGAATATATCAGCCAATTCATCTATTTCTCGCACGGTAGCACCCCAGCCATAATATTTACCTTCTTTCAAGTAGTGAGCCGTATGGGATATTATCAGTAATGAGCTATCGGGCATTCTCGATCTCCACGAAATATTTTTCACCTATCAGTTTCCAGTCAAATTCATTACATGCTCTTTTACGTGCATTTTCGCCAAGCTGCTTTCTAAGCGGTGCATTATCTAACAATTTTATTATTTTTTCTGCCAATGCAACAGGATCTTCCTGCGGCACATGGTAGCCGGTTATTGTATCCTCTACCGCATCTTCCAGACCACAATCATTTGTAACCACTGCCGGCTTTGCGCAAAGCGCCGCCTCTATAACAGATATGCCAAATCCTTCAAAATCGCCCCAACTTGTATGCCTGCTGGGCAATGTATACACATCACAGGCATTATAAGCCTTCACTATCTCCTCATTGCTTAAGATACCCGTAAAGCGTATATTATCCTTTAGATTATAGCGGGCTATTATTTCCTCCAGGTCAGGCCATTCCTGTCGCTTGCCAATGATCAAATATATAATATCAGGGTGTTGCTGCCTTATGATGGGTAATGCCCTAAGGGCTATATCATGGCCTTTGCGAGGATCTACAGACCCAACGGTTAGTAATATCTTTTTATTTTTTAGACCGTATTGTTCAATTATATCATCATATTCGTCCACAGGAAAAAACCTGTTTACATCCGCGCCATTAAATATTACGGCCGTGTTACGCTTATCTACTCCTCTTTCCAATACTTTTTTCTGTGTATAGTGGCTTACACATATCACTTTATCTGAGGCAAGCAGACCCTTTGCTGTTAGGTACCTTCTGAGCTTATTACTTTCCGTCACTTCTCCCCCATGTGCTACGCTTACAATTGCAGACCCTTTAAAATACTTTTTCAGCAAGTAAATTGACCAAAGCGAAAAACCGCCAGTGGCCACAATAACGGCAGGCCGAAAAGATCTATAAAGGCGCATAATGATGTAAAGCCTGCTGATGTATTTAGATACACCACTACTGCTTCCTAATGATACTACCTGGTAAGGTTCGGACTTATTAAAAGCATTAATATTCTCAACTGAAGCATAGTTTTGAGTGGTGCAGACAATTAATTCATTGCCCTGGGCTATTAACTCTTTGGTGAGATGATATGCGTGATTGCCTATGCCTCCAGGGCCGGGAGGATACTCGTTTGATAACAGTAAGATTCTCATTAAATAACGTTATTCTTTCGCTTTCTATCTCGATGCTATTTCAAAAATGCACGAGAAAGGGCCCGTCTGCCTGACAATATTGATACCCTTATCCGGCGCATCTTTTATAAACTTTGCCATGAGACTGGAATAAGTAAAAAATCCTACAAAGCGGTGCGTAGGTATTAGCTTCTTTATCATACTAAAATTACTTATATCCCTTTTGTGCTTAAACAGTTCCCAAACAACAGTATCCTTAGCATTGGTAAAATTCCTCACTATAAAATCGCCGGCAGGCTGCATACTATCAGTAGTTTGATAGTTTAGCCTACAAAGGCTTGCTAATAACATAGGATTAGGTCTGTCAGTATATATATACATGTGTTCTTTGGCACTGGTGGCTACTACCGTGTCTGCTTCATCAAAAAGTTTTTTATCCAGCTTATCCAGCTTGCCGCAAAAGAGTACATAAAAATTCCCCCATAATGGTCTTGCACCTTCTGGGGCTGTTATGGCAAAGCCCGCTCCTAAGCGTGGCTTTATATTACTTATCTTAAGCCTGTTATCCAGCTTCTTATCCGCATTGACCATTCCAAGTGCATTGGTTTTGATATCAAAACCGGGGCCCCATAAGGTAGTGTTGGAAAAAACCTGAAAACCAATAAACCACGGAAGTAACAGTAATACCCAAAAAAGTGGCTTTACCAATTTAGTACGCGCTGCAAGATCGTTGTAGATATATTGACAACCGACTATTAATATAATGCACAGAGCAGGAAATAAAGTAATAAGAAATTTCAGGTTGGGGTATAGGCCCAGATACATCATGGGCAATAATGAACAGAGAAAATAAATTATTATTCTCCAATTGTCTTTATATCGGGCTATAGTTATTGCCATTCCAATAATAATAAGAATAATAAATGCTGGTGTTAACATATCAATTCCAGCGCCTAATATACTCATAAGTTGAAAATCGTTATGCTCTATATATTCCTTTCCCCACAGCACAACCTCAAGGAATTTATTAACGTTATATCCACTGATATTTATAAACAGTACAAATGATATTATTGCTAAACCGCCCCAAATAAGGGGTTTAAATAGACCTCTTGATTTACTTTTTTGATAATATAGATAAGCTGTATCGGCAAATATCGGTAGGCCATATATTATGAGGTTCCACCTGCAGCAGACGCCAAAGCCAAATACAATAGCAGATAAAAAAAGCATACCTATGGATGCACTATTTTCCTTATCATTATTTTTTATCAATATGTAATGAGAAAGCAACACGAAAAAGAAACCAATAATGCTGCTTTTAAAACTTAATAACAAGTAGTCAAATGCTGGCACAGCTATCAATATCAGGAACGTGAAGAAATATATTCTATACACTCTCTCGCCAAGAAAATTAGAAGCCATCTTACCGATAAGCACAAATATACCTACCCCACACAAAAACGTAGCTGTTATCATTGTACCCAACAGAACCTTATAATTGCGGGGTAAAAAAGACAGCAAGTAGTCGCACATGCTATCATAGGCGCTATATGGAGTTTGTACAGTACGATTTCTTCCAAAAAAATGATATGCCAATGTATATGGATCATCGTCATCAAAAATATTCCACGACCAGTTCAGTATTAGGATCACTAAGAGAAAAAGGACTCCTATCCACAAAAAAGTTTTTTTATTTCGCATAGTTGTATACATCTGTATGGATTAAGCGTCTGGAAGCAACTGAGGTGTTGTGTCTTTTACTTTTAATACTTTAGTAACGTGTATTCCCGCAAAGCCTAATCCAAAAAAGAAAGGCGTTATCATAGTGCGCATAGCCGAGTGTGCGCACATAGAGAGGGCGAAAATTAAAAAGCTAAAATTAAAAAAATAAGCAAAATTATCTTTGTTCCTTCTTCTTCTTCTTATAACATCAAAGAAAGAATAAAATAAAAGAATATCTATTATTAAGCCAAATAATCCATGTTCTGCCAGTAAACGCGTAAATTCTGTATGGGAGGCTGTATTTGATTCAATGTCAAATTCATTCCAGTAATCAGTACATTGGCCTGGGCCAACCCCGAAGATAGGGTGTCTGGAAAAGATTTCTAATTCAGCGAATAGAATCCCCGACCTGCCATCTGTTTGCGTTTCCAAATCAGCTTCCTTATCACCACTTTGCGTATCTAGTGTTTCGCCCGTATATCGTTCAGCTAGTACATTACCTGATAATTTATTGACAAACTGAAACATAAAATATACCCCTGCACATATAACAATCATTGTAAAAATCTTCTTAGCAAATTGATTGCTAACCCCTTTGGTTTTACCAAGAAAATAAACAGGTAAAATGCCTAAAACTGCTGAAAATGCGCCTCCTCTGGTTACAGTTAATAAGCATCTAAACACTATTATTAGCAACAGAGCAATATCTATTATCTTCAATTTATATAATCTATAGTTCATAATAAGCGCTATTGCTAATATAAATATGCCTATACCCAAGCTGCTAGCAACTTGGTTGGGTCCAAAATTACCTGCCGCTGCCGCGTTTGCACCTACAGTATATTCAATTTTAGATATAGATAGCGTATTAAATATTAGATAAGAACACATGGTAATAACAGGAAGTACCATCATACGGAACAACTTGATAATTTCTTCTTTAGAGAAAACAAAATTGCTGAAAAAAATAACAAATAACCCAAGATCAAATATTCCAAACCACGCAAACACCAGGTTGTCCCAAAACCCTTCGTATGACATTAATACAATAGACGGCATACATAGAAATACTATTGCCGCGCCAATCTTGTTTATTTTAAATTTCCCAGTATTATTCAGTTTATATACCAGACCCAGTATCAAAAATAACGCGCATAGATATTTGCCCGATTCCTGCGGAATGTATGGAGTTAACTTTAGCATTCTTCCAAATACTTCAAAAGGAATGTAGTAACTGAAAAACAATGGTAAAAAAACCTTCCCCTTATTGGTAAAGGCGGCACTTAGTGTATTGAATATAATGATGTATAACCATGCAATAACAAATATAGAATTAATGCCAGCCAGTATGCCTAATATAAAATGGAAAGCTAACCAGACGTATACATTCCCTTCAGCAATTTTTTTAAGCATTCTTATGTAAATTATCCATTGCCAGCAAATAATTTTTCTTATATTCTTTTCGCAATTGCAGACTTTTTATAAGGAAGAAAACTATTCGTAAAATTTTCTTTACTACATTCCCATTAATAACCAATTGATTAAAATATCTGATTTTAATATAACTCGTATACTGTCTATCGTTATAATATTTTTTAACTAAATATATTTCTGAAGAGGTAGGCGTAGCAAACTTATTCACTGAATTTTTGGACATATAATTAGTGATTACCCTTGCATTATGCGCTCTTAAGCCCCCTGCGGGTGCTCTATGATGATAAACAACGGCAGACGGGTCATATATCATCAACGCGCCTTGTAGGTGACAACGCATGGCCAGTTCATGATCTGCACGAATATTTTTATTAAAGAACATATCCATGAAACCTGTCTTTAATAATAAATCTTTTTTAATGAGTGTTATAGGAAATGTACCCGATAGATAATAATGTTCATTAATTTCTTCATACTTTATGCCCAACTCAATAACATGGGTCGCCACCATATCACTATCAAAACGCGCTCTGCTCTGTAACAACTTTTCTATGAGGTCGGGTTTAATACCATCGGCATCATCTCCCAGGAATAATACATATTCGCCGTTTGCTTCTTCAAGCAGCTTATTCCAGGCTACACATTGTCCTCTTTCCTTTTGTGGAAAATATCTGACATTAATATTAGCATATTTATCAAAATTGAGATCAATAGCGTTAACCTCACTTGTCTGATCCGTTATTAGAACCTCGTATGGCAATACGGTTTGTGCCGACAGTTGCTCCAATTCGTTAATAAGATAGTTATATCTATCCAATGTTGGTACCAAAATGGATACAGAAGCTTTAGGTAATGATTCTATTCGCTTTTTAGAACTGTGCAGCACTGGCATCAGTTTGTTCCCTTTCACCTTCCTCGTTTTCCGCCATAGTTTGTAATTAGATATAAAACCAGGTTTATTAAACAAAGTCCACAGTTGCCATTTTTTAGGAAAAAATTCCCTTATAAAAACCCATTCATCTTTTTCAGGTACCTGTAATGGTTCAAGTTTTTTACCTACTAGCCCTGGATGGTAACGTATAATGCCGCCCTGTTGATGAATACGATATCCTAATGCTACTCCGCTCATCTCTAACGATGAATATTCAGCAGACAAGCTGCCTACCATTCTTAATACTTCTGTTCGTACCAGACAGGCCCTAATGCTCATCCTAAACGAGGTATGAAGTTGGGTCTCCGCAGCGTCCTTATTATATATCCATGCGGGCTCCATGTAGTCTAATGCAATAGGCACACCCTGTAGCCCTAACTTCAAACCCGCATGCCATACATCTATAGGCATTTCAGCCAGTTGCAAAATCAATTTTTCATCAGGTGCTCCTAAAGAATAATCCCAGAATAATATCCATTTCGCATCGCTTTGCTCAACCAGGCAATCTATAGTAAAAGATAAATGTTTTAATGGTAATGCAATTGCTCTTTTCTCCCCATATATCCATGTAGGTTGAATGCAGCCATCTGGTTTGAAAAAATAGGCAAGATCAATTTTCATCGTAAGGGACTAATGAATTATATAACTCTATAAACTTATTTGTCTGATCCTCTATTCTATATTTATTTATTACGCGCTCACGACCATTTTTCCCCATTCTTATTCTTTCTTCAGGATTATTAAATAAATAAAACAATTTTTTACCCATAGCATTATAGTCCCATTTCTTTACTCCATACCCTGTTTCACCATCCTCTATATTTTCCAACAGTCCATCGGCATCAGAGCATATTACAGGCAGTTCCATTGCCTGAGCTTCTATCACTGAATTACAAAATCCCTCTGAAATAGCCGGATGTAAGAATACATCGCTTTTTTGTAATAGCTCTTTTGTTTCCTCCGGTTTCAGCTTGCCATGCAATATTACTTTATCCTGCAGACCTAATTCGTATATGGTAAATTTAATGCTTTCTGCACTTGGACCATCACCAACAATATGATAAACACCCTCACCCCCTTTATCTATAAAATATTTAAACGCAAGCAACCCAAATTCAACACCTTTTTTCCAAACCAGGCGTGATACACTTATTATATTAATAGCCTTGCCTATAATAGCTATTTTTGCATCCCGGTTCTTAAAATGCATTACATTGATAGCTGGCGGTATAAAGAAATTTTTCTTATCTCCCCGATACCCTCTTAACAACGCCCTGTTATACAAATCTTTACCTAAAAAATGAAATGCATCTGTATTATTCCATACAGCCTCATAAATCTTGTCATTGCCAAGCCGGTAGTAATTAATATCATATCCTCTGAAACTAGTTACCACTTTACAGGAAATAATTTTAGCCAGATATGATTTCGTTACCGCCATAGTCCCAAACTCAAAATGTAATATATCAGGCTTTAGTCGCATTAGTTTATAATCATCAAGCAGAGCCGACAAATACTTTCTGAACGGCTTATTTTTAAATTGGCTATAATGCTTTTGGGATATTTTCGGATTGTTTAGTAGAAACCATATAACACCTAACAACTCACTAAATATTTTTAGGGACCTTACATTACTAATACCTGAAATGATTACTTTTTTCTTCTCCTGTTTAGTGATATTCTTTGTCCAGAATTCCCAAGATTCTGGTTTAGACTCCCAGCAATAAACGTGATAATCTATTGTATCGCTTTTTACCAAGTGCTCAAAGCGCCCAATCACAATAGAGTTTTCTGGAAATGCAGAAATTACAGATACTACTTTCACTGATTAACTCTAAAAGACTGTGCTTATAAACTGTGAAAAAGTCAATAGCATGGAGATAGTATAACCATTCCCCGCAGATGGATCTTTATAAAACATATCTAAAAGTGAATTTATTTTCTCTGCAGGCACTATATTATTAAATATAGGATTCAACAATTTAGTCTCAAGGCATTTTCTACCTTCAGGATTTAGATAAAACACTTCCCACGGACGCCTAATTTGAGCCTCTTTAGAAAGCATGCGCCTTACTTTATTTATGACCCGATATATAATATTTCGGTTATTAAGCCATTTATATAAATACAGATTACTCCCGTACTCCTGCCACTTAATCCTTGCCAGATCAGGTTGGTATTTCTTAATATATTCAATTTGCAGATTACGGCCTTTCACTAAAGAAGTTGGAATGGTAGTAAAAAGGTCTACTATTCTTTTATCATAGAAAGGTAGAATAGGAAAAGCACCGGCCTGGTACATCCTAATGCTTGCCAATGTCCACCTAAAGGACCATTGATCGGACTTAAATATTTTCATTCGGAAATCCGGATCCGCTATATAACTGTATTTGCTGATATAGGAGCTAAAGTAAGAATCAAGATATTCTTTCCCTTTCGAAAAATATGGAGAACAAACCTCATTTAGTAACCACGCGCTACCGCGTTTTATGATTTTTTTTCTAAAAGCCTCCAGCATACCCATGTCTGTCCCGTCTGTTACGCCCATGTCGTCCATCCATACATCTCCCCAATGCCCACCTATCACTACTTCACTATTCTGTTCCAATAGCTCAGACATACAAGCCTGGCGCGTTCCGTCTATATATTGGAAAAGCTCTACCGAATCTGTTACCAGATCTATTTTATCAAACAAATAATTTGGTACAGTATAATGGCTAAAAGGTATACTCCGCGCTACAGCAATTTTGCCTGCTATATCTGTTTCTACCGATGTATTGCTATACCCATAAGAAAAACCCCACAAAGAAGCTACTCCTATATGACTATCAGTAACAGCGCCTGCTACTGTTCTGGAATCCAGCCCTCCTGATATAGGCAATGCAACGCGTTTATTATGTACTGCAAATCTTAGTGAAGATTGCATGATATTATGCAATAGCCCTACGTTTTCCTGTGTGTTTTTCACAGATGGCTCATGCTTCCATTCCCAGTACCTTCTTTTATGTAATAAATTTAATTTTGCATCAAAGCAATAGTGGGATGCAGGCTCCAGTATTTTTATGTTTTTCAGATAAGTGGTATTTAAAGGAAAAAATCCCATTCCCATAAAACCAGTAATACCTTCCCAATCCAATTGTTTATCATTTGATGACTTTGCAAGGCCTAAATAATAAGTGCTGATTGCATTATTACCTTGTTCCTGCCGGTAATATGCGTGGTAGGTACCTAACCTGTTAGTAAATACATACCAGTTAGCATTTGCCTTGTTTTTTAGAAAAAGAATATAATGGCCGGCTGGATCAGTAAACGTATGCTCCTTCCCTTCCGCATAATTTATACAATGCGAAAAAAGATGCCCAATATCAATGGGCTCATAAAATGCACCTACAGCTATTAAGGAATAAGTTTCACTTTCTTCAACAGTGATATAGTCTGTTTTACCTTCAGGCAGGCTTAGGCTATAATGCAATCCATTGACCCATGGGTCATTTAGCATACGCCTGTATTCGGGAACTCTTTTGCTTATCCAGATATCGTAGAATGCGCTCACCTTTCTGTTAGTTTATGGTATAATTTTGAAAAATTATACGCTTCTATATCCAAAGTATATTTTTCCTGTACTGTCTTTTGCGCGTTTCTCCCCATATTTTCCGCAAAAGACTTATTAGTTATATACTCTTCAATACATTTTTTTAATGCTTCAGGATCATCAGGGGTAAACAATTGACCATTATCATTTACTAACAGATCGTTACTACCTGCTACATTACTTGCTATACAGGGAATACCACAGGCCATAGCTTCCAGCAATGCTACGGGGCATCCTTCTTCATGGCCACCATACATGGAAGTTGGTAATACAAAAGCATTACTGGCATTCAGTAATTTATAAACGTTCGATATTGGCCCTGGTATTATCACTCTGCTTTCCATCCCAAAATCTCTTACTATTTTTCTTAATTCCTCTATATATTGTTCATCCTTTATAGCTCCTGCCAGTACCACATAAACTTCTGGTAAATTTACTATCGCCTCCAAAAGTATATGCTGACCTTTTACCTTTACTATTTGGGCTACGCAACTTATCAGGTAGGCATCCACTGGTATATTCAATTCTTCTCTTACTACAGAGATGCCTCTATTATACTGGGAAATATCTACACCTCCGGGTATTAAAATAGTTTTTTTGCTCAGGTATGGAGAAGCGAAATGTTTTCTTAATAAGGTAGTATTACGTGCTATTATAGTATGAGATAAAAAGCTTTTTACTCTCCAGGCCTTTCTTTCCCAGTTCATGTTTTTCTTTACATACAAGTATTTTGCACCAGCCCACTTTGCCACCAGAGCTTCTGTAAAGTCAGAAGACCAATTAAAAGATTGCCATAGATCAAAATGGTATTGTTTAAAAAAACGTGCAAGTTCTCTTGCAGCAAATAGCTTTTTTATTATATTACTTATATCTTCTGTATTAAATTTCTTTATTATTACACGATAGCCTTTACTAATAATTTCATCGTATAATGCTCCGCCGCCCGATTTAATGCATATAAATGGCTCAAATGTACTTTTATCCAGACCTTCTATAATATTAAACATCTCACGCCCACTGCCCGCAGTAGTAAAATTGGGTATCGTAAAAAGGATTTTAATTTTTTTCATTAACTCTCTGATGTCGTAACATATAACTCTATCATCTCATTTACCATAGCTTCCACAGTATGTTGTTGCTCTATCTTTGCACGAGCTGCTTTTCGTATTGTATCTTTTTTTGCTTCTTGCAGTGCAGTTATAAATTCTATTTTATCCGCTATTGCTTTACTGTCTCTTATTGGTATCAAAAAGCCATTATCTCCATCATTTATCACCTCCCGCATCCCTCCACAATCTGTAGAGAGAACAATAGTGCCTACCGCCATCGATTCTAATACTACATTCGCTATTCCTTCGGCGATACTTGGCAGTAATAATACATCTGCCCGCTGCATCTGCTTTATTACTTCTTTATGTGGCATTTTCGGCTTTATTGTTACCCTGTTTTCTAATCCCAGTGATCTTATCTGGTAAAGTATTTCTTCTGGGGCATTCCCTGCAATGAGTGTATAAGTAAACCTCACTCTTCTATCCATCAATAATTTACATGCATCTATTGCATACTGATAACCTTTTACCCAATGCCACCTACCTACGCTTATTATATTTATATAGTTGTCCTTCTTTTCTTCAGCCACCTGTGGTACTATGTACCGTTTCATATCCAAGCCAGAATACACTACTTTTATATTTGACGCAGTATAGGCAATCGCTTTTATTTCAAGGTCTTTTGATACCGAATGGAAAGCGTCCACGAGAGGAAAATTATTTTTGTAAATATCCACTAGTTTAGTATCTATTATAGGAGAGTAGTTAACATGCGAACCACGTAGGCTCAATATTAATTTTATGTCAAATTCTTTTACCCATACTAAGTCATCAATATACTTAGCCCACTGTAGATGAAGAATATCCGGCTTGTAGTATAAAAGAGGTAGATATTTTACCAATCTATCGTAATATGAGTAGAAGCTATCAGATCGTTTTTTAAACAAACGATTAGCTTTAAAAAGATCTCCTCTCCTGCTTAAGAATAATAAGGTCCCGTACTTAATTATATTTCTCACTTTTGACAACGTGCCGTTATAACTCACAACCTTAATATTTGGAGGATATTTTATCGCACTACCCTGTTTACCAAACAGGTACACAGTTATATTCTCTTCGGCAACTCCTAATATAAGACGTTCTATAAAAGTGGAAGAAGGAATGCCGCCTGAATATATAGCCACCTTAAGCATTAATACCAGGAACTGTTTTGTTTCTAATAAAGTTGAGTGCCGGAAAAAATTTATAAATAAGCAGGTAATCCTTTAGCATTCTTTTCTTGTACAGTAAATAAGTTAAAAAATAGGCACTCGGCATATAAAAGACCATCATCAGGTACTTTAGATTCAGATTATGCAAAAAGTGTAGCGTTACCAGAGTTAGCCCACCTAATAAAAGGTTGGCAATCACCAAATGTTTTATCTCACTAAAAAAATTAAAAAAAGTCAAGGATATAAGGCTTCCGGACTTATATATATAATACATAGTGTTTACTATGCGCAATGCTGCTATTACAATACACGCCGCTATAAGTCCCTTTTGCGAAAAAATCCATACTAATAATAGAAAAACAGGTGCGTATATCAATGTGGTATAAAAGTCGATCTTAGGCTTACCAAGAGCATAAAAGAGTGTAGCAGTAGGATAACTGATCGTTTTAACCAGTGAGCAGATGCACAGGATTTGCAAGGGCAAAATAGCATCCACCCATTTTTCTCCATAAAGGCTGGTAATTATAATAGGCGCGAAAATAATCAGCAGAAAATAAAATGGGGTAAGAAATAAAGAGGTAACTCTTATTACATACAAAAACTGTTTTCTTATAATGGTATACTTTGTATTATTTTTTACAAATAAAGGCATACTTACATCATCAAGTATGGGCATTATGTTTTGGTTTAGCAGGTTTGATAACTTGCTTGAAATATTATAAACTCCCAAAGCCGCCAATCCAGTCATCTTACCTATTATTAAGCTATCTCCGTCATTGGATAAACGACTCAATATCTTACTGCCTATTGAATAGCGGATATATCTTATTATCTCTACCCAGTATTTTGTGCCAAAATTTAGTTTGATCGCAGGTCTTGCTTTATAAAAAAGGTAAATTCCTGCTACAAGAGGGAAAATAGCAGTAGGTATAGCAAGGCTATATACGCCAAAGCCAATAATAGCTAATGCCAACTGTGTCAACTGAAATAATGTACCAGTAATAGCCTGAATAAAGATAACAGGTTTAAAATCCATTCGCTTCTTCAGCATAGCAGTAGGAATTGCAGAAAAGATGCTGCCAAAAAATCCCGCTGCCAGCAGGTAAGTCATGTATTTTATTTTATCATTGTTATAATAATGGGCCCAATAGGGCGCTAATATTATAGTGATACAAATTATAATTACGTGAATGAACAAATTAAGCCAGAATGCGCTATTTATTACACCCGGCTTTTCTTTATCATCATAGTATATAAGATATTCGCCTATGCTTGCCGGACCCAGCGTGTCCATAAAGCTTATAAAAACGCCTGAAACCACCAGTAACCCGAAATCTGATTTATCGAGCAACCTAGCTATGAAGGAAATAATAAAAATATTCAGTACCCCCGCCCACAGTTTTCGCAGCAGTAATAACGTGCCAATGTTACCGGTACTACTCCCTTTCATCAATGCCGAGGGCTGGTTTATCTGGTTAATATACTTTTGCTTATAGATTCCTAATGCTATTCGACCTAATGTAAAAGGATCGTCCTTATACGAAATCTTCCCATCTCTAGTGGTAAAGCATTTTTATGCCCATTTTCTCTTTGGCTAGTCATTTTCTTGCTGCAATACCTCTATTCTTTGATCTGATGCTGCTATTCCTGCATTTACACCATGCTCCGCAGGCTTACCTCAGTTTTTCAATAATATTTACACTCCATCCAATTTAACGTGCTAAACTGTGAGATTTGACGAATTAATTATCTTTAAATTACACCTGAAAACATCCAGCAAACTATCGAAACATTTCTTAGTTGTGTATCTTTCCCTAATTACGTTTATAGCATTTTCCTTAAATTTTTCCCTTAAATCGTCATTCTCTATAAGTAGTTTTAAATTGTTATACCACTCTTCCCTATTATTGACTAGATAACCATTAACCCCATTATTAATTATTTCCTTATTATCCCCAATATTTTGAGCTATAATAGCACATTTACCACTCATATATACTTTTACTTTCAATGCGCCCCTCATTATTGAATCCTCATTATTAAACAAAGGAAAAATAGCAATATCCATTTTCCGAATTTCATCAATCATCATTTTTTGATCATAGGTTGGTAATGAAGTATAACGAACATTTTCAAATCTTGGTATTTTACCAGATGCGCCAACAATTCTTAATTCAATATTTTTATATTCTGAAAAAAGTCTTTCTAACTCTTCATATATATAATACAACGAATCTACAGTGCCGTCAGATCCAATCCATCCAATAATTAATTTCTCCTTTTCATTGAGCTGTTGATTATTTTCTTCAAATAATTCAAATTGAGGTGAATCAGGAACGATATACGAATTAGGATTTTTATTTACACAATAGTTAAAAAGGAATTTGTTTTCACAAATAACTCCTAGTGACATTTCTAATCTCTTATTAAAATTTATATAATAACCGTTATTTGTAAATGATGGAAGCCATAAAGCATCATTTACATCAATTAAAATATTCTTATTAACGCTATAAAGCGATTCATGAAAAGAAAATGAAGGTATTCTGGTTAAATATATTAGATGATGATGTTTAACCTTTTTCAAGATGCACTTTTCTCTTATAGAATTATATTTTTTTGCTACTATCCTTAAGGGGGATGATATCAGATACTTGATTTTATATTTAGAAACTTTGCGCTGTAAATTTGAAAAAAACGGGCTTCTCAATGAATAAATATCAAAGTTGTATTCAGTATCGCCAAAATATTTCTCATACTGAACAGCTCTAACCATTGCCGTTAAGTTATTAACTGTACACTCAACTATGATACTTATCTTCTTTTTTTTCATGCTAATATCTGACCCCTATTTTACTCTGATAAGTAGATATGGAGAAATACTACCACCCTGTTTTAATTACATCACAAACTCTTTTTGCATCTTCTCCGCTCATTCTTGTATGTAGGGGAAGTACTAAATAGTTGTCTTCTATCATATCCATATTAGGCAGGTTATGCCTTCTCTTACCAAATATTGAATAACGATCATTTCTATAATGAACCTGCGCGGATTCAATATTATAGTCCCTTAGCTTGGATTGCAATGCCAACCTGTTTTCAACATATATAGTACATATCCATGCGGCATGTTCTCTATCAGTACAGTTGGTACCTATTAACTTTACATCATTAAACCCAACTAGATTTTCATTGTAAACCTTTAAAATATTTTGACGATGAGAGAGAATTTCGTCAAACTCCTCAAGTGCAGTTAGTCCAAGTGAGGCACCAATATCTGTCATTTGATATTTATACCCCACCTCATAAATATCATTCTCCCAAATACCACCTTGTTTAGCAGACCTATCTATGCCAAACCATCTTAATCGTTTTGATTTCTCCAAAAGGTTTTTGTTTTTAAAAGTCAACAACCCACCATCACCGGTAGTAATATGCTTTATAGCTTGAAAGGAGTACATAGTAAAGTCGGATATTTCACCAATACTTTTCCCCTTATATTTAGCACCCAGTGCATGCGCTGCATCTTCAATAACAGGAATATTGTATTCGTCCGCTATCGCCTTTAGCTCGTCCATATCACAGGGCAACCCTCCATAATGAACACACACGATGGCCTTAGTCTTTTCATTTATGAGTTCTTTAACGTGAGCAACACTTATGTTCATAGTTTCAGCATCAATATCAGCAAAAATTATTTTGACGCCCATATATAGAAATGGTATATTAGTGGCCGTACATGTAAATACAGGCACGATTACTTCATCGCCTTCTTTTAATTCCGCTAATAAATATGCCAGGTGCAAAGCATCGGTACCTGAACCTACAGCTATACTGGGGTTGCCATTGGCAAACTTTGAGGAAAATTTTTGCTCAAACATATCCACCTTAGGGCCTTGACCTATCCACCTGGAATTGAGCGTATTAGTTACCTCATTAATACCATTTTTAGGTATGTGCGGGTGAAAAAGGACTACATTATTTTCTCCCTTTTCCATTAATGGAAATTCATTCTGGGCACTACTTCTATTTTTCATGTTTATTATTTGTTTATTTTTTTACAATTATTCTTGAATCACTATGAGGTCTGTTGTGTGATGCTGAGTTAGACATCTCTACAACTTTAAAACCAATATTAACTAGTTGTAATTCTATAAAATCTAATGACCAGCCAAATTTATAGGGTAGGTGCACTTCTCTGTTTTTTAATTGTATTGTATCAAAAGCATAAAAACGCCTTATAGATTCGATATACTCTGCTTCATTCTTGCTATCTAATAATAATTGGGAGCATTTTTTTACATCTGGAAATTCAATTTCCAGAAGGCCGCCATCTTCAAGCATATTATAAATGTCATTAAAAAAATCTTTAGCCTGCCATAACGTAAAATACCCTATAACATGGGAAAGTAAAATTTCGCTTACAGAATTTTTTTTTATAAACTTTTTAATTCCCAGTACATCTGTATGTAGATCAGCCTTGACATTGTAATTGTTATCAACATTTATCCACTTTTCCTTATATTCATTGCCGCTACCCAGATGTAACTTTATTTTATTATGCGGTTGGAAAGAAAAAATTAAACGTACAAACGGGCTGGATATTCTTCTTCCAAAAGAAAACCAGTCTTTTGTAAGCTTTTTTTTAGCTATGTATAATTTCTCTTTAATGCTACTCATTGTTTATTAATCTCCCATTTTAATTTAGGCCTTATAATACCTTTCCATTCACCTAAATAAGCAATTTCTCTTCCTTCAGGATTATCATGCAACTGAAAAGCTAAAACATGGCGAAGCTGATATAAAAGAGCGAGATTCCCGTCTAAAACCGCAAAATTAATTACATAATTACCGTTGTTTAATAAATTACTACTTATAGCAACCCGTGTAGTATAAATGCCGGTACTGAATTCAGTCATAGGCGTACAAGAGTTAAAAATCATTAAACCTTCCAGGTTATATAATTGTACATCAAGAACAAATTGACCAGAACTTAAAAAATCATTAGTTACACTTAAATAAATACTACTATTTACGTCAAAGAGGCCTTGGGGATGATCATTAACTAATTCTATCGATTTAGTTTTTACGGCACCTTTTTGTTTTTCAATTTCCTCTTCATTAAACACTCTTTTAGTTACATCTGTAACATTTTCTTGCAGATACCTATTTATAACATCTTTAGTGCTACCCCCGTATTCGAACAAGCCATTACTCAGAAAAATTGCTTTGTTGCAAAGCGATTCAACTGCTGTCATATTATGACTTACGAAAAGCACAGTTCTTCCTTCTTTCTGACTAATATCTTGCATTTTACCTAAGCATCTTTTCTGAAAAGCGGCATCACCAACAGCAAGGACTTCATCTAACAATAATATCTCCGCTTCTAGAAAAGCAGCAACAGCAAACGCTAACCTAACGGTCATACCCGAAGAATAACGCTTAACAGGTGTATTAATATATCTTGCTATTCCTGCAAAATCAATAATATCGTCAAACTTTCTTTTTATTTCGGCTTTGCGCATACCTAATATTGCGCCATTCAGATACACGTTTTCCTTGCCTGTCAAGTCTGGATGAAACCCAGTACCTACCTCAAGTAAACTAGCTATCCTACCTTTTATTTTAATCTCGCCTGTGGTGGGTGCTGTAACTCTAGAAAGAATCTTTAACAAAGTTGATTTACCGGCCCCATTCTTTCCTATTATTCCAAGCACTTCTCCCTGTTTTACTTCAAAATTTATATCCTTTAGGCTCCATACAAATTCAGAACTTCCTTTTACGCTACGGTCATTTATCTCGCCGATTCTTTTATTTGGGTTCTCTTTACCACGTATTCCTGCCCACCAGCTATTAATATCTCTGGCCAATGTACCTGTTCCTATTTCACCAAGACGATATAGCTTCCCTAAATTATTTACTTCTATTACATTTCCCATCTTTATCTTTTATACATTATCCATAAATTTTTTCTCTACTTTATTAAATATTAATATGCCCGCTAAGAGAAAAACAATAGAAACAATGCAGCTTTTCACTAAAGCCTCAGGCAAATAACTTCCCTTACCTAAAAAACTATATTTGAATGTTTCAATAATTGCTGTCATAGGATTTAACTCCATTATCCATCTCCTTTTAGGAGAGATAGTGGATAAGGGATAAATAATAGGTGTAGCATACATTAATAACTGCACGCCAAATGTGATCAAAAAACGTAGATCTCTATATTTCGTTGTCAGCGCAGATATTATCATCCCCAAACCAAGCCCCAATATACCCATAATGATAATAAGCACTGGCAATAGCAGCAACGTACTATTTGGATGTATATTGAAGCCCGACCAGGCATAATACATATATACCACTAGGAAAAGGATCATTTGGACGCCAAACTTTAATAGATTAGATATTACTACTGATATGGGCACAACCAGGCGTGGGAAATATACTTTACCGAAAATATTAGCGTTTTTTATAAATGTATCTGAAGTGCTAATAAGGCAATCTGAAAAATAGTTCCAGAGTGTAATTCCAGATAAATAGAATAATGTACGCGGAATACCGTCTGTGGGGATTTTAGCGATATTGCCAAATACCACTGTAAACATTAACGTAGTAAGTATGGGCTGAATAAAAAACCACAGTGGTCCTAATATTGTTTGTTTATATACAGTAGAAAAATCCCTTTTTACAAACATTAATACAAGATCCCGGTTCATCCACAACTCTTTAACTTTAAACTCTAAAATCAAAGACTTCGGTTTTATAATCAAATCCCAGTGTTCTTGTGCGTGATCACTCATGCTTTCTTAATTTAATTATAGATTCTAAAAATTATTTTATCAGGAAAATTTACCAGTGCTATCATACCCTTTTTCTGGTACCTTACTTTCTTAACAAATATATTATGTTCTTATGTACGCCATATTTCTTTTGATCTTGAAGTGATACTATTTCAGTTATTAAACTCATTTTAAAACCTGGTCTAAAAACGCTTACACGATCAGTTTCGTATGCACTTAATAATTGACAGTTTAAACTACTTTCCGCGTTCTGAGCGATTAGTAATTATAGATCTATTGTATTTAGCTGTCAAATAATGTTATGCAAGGGTCCGTTTTTTCGCTTTCATTGCGCCATCCTTGCATTGGTATATTCTTTCTATTATATCTACCACTTTCATTCCTTCCAGCGCATTAGTAGTTATCGTAGTGTTGCCTCTTAGCACTGCCACTACATTTTCTATAATGTAATGATGGTTGGCGGCAGACCCTTTATACGCACCATAATCATTACCAGGATTAGTGGGTGCCAGTGCGGGCATTGTGTAGTCTTTAATATGGCAGTATTCCACCTTATCCATATATTGTCCGCCTATTTTCACACTGCCATTTTCACCTATTATTGTCATGCTGCTCTCCAGGTTCTTATCCCATATTGATGTTGAATAGGATAACGAACCCATTCCACCGTTCACAAAATCAAAGCTCACAAAGCCGCTGTCTTCAAAATCAGTGGTATCAGCATGATTATTATCTGCAAATTTTGCCTGTATATTATTTATGTCGCCGAACAGCCAGTAAAGTATATCTATAAAATGGGAGAATTGGGTATATAGTGTCCCACCGTCCAGTTCCTGCGTACCATGCCAGCTTCCCTCTTTATAATATCGCTCATCACGGTTCCAATAGCAGTTTAGCTGCACTATATATACCTTTCCCAGTATGCCGCTTTCTATTACTTCCTTTATCCATTCAGATGGTGGCGAGAATCTGTTTTGCATTACAGCAAATACATGCTTGTGTACATGCAGCGATTTATGTATTACCCGTTCTGCATCTGCTTTATTTAATGCTACAGGTTTTTCTACTACTACATGTTTCTTTGCTTCCAGGCATTGTAGAGCCTGCCTTGCATGGTAGCCATTTGGGGTAGCTATATTCACCACTTCTATATCAGTATGCGCTGCAAGCATTGCATCCAACGATTGATAAAACGGCACATCATAATTAGTTATATTCAGGTCTTCTGCATTTTTCACATCTGCCAGTGCTACCAGTTCCGCATCTTCATTACGACTTATCATTTCTGCATGCCGCTTACCAATATGGCCACAACCCACAACCGCAAATTTTATTTTCTTACTCATAATAAATCACTTTATTCAAATGCGTTTGTTTTATCCCAAAGCAGCAGGTACTTATCAGGTGCATTGTTTTCATGCTGCCATTCTTCTTGTGAATATATTAAATACCTTATTTTTCTGGATACGAGGCCTTCTGCTTTTGATATCAGGCTGTGCAGGTATTCTTTATCAAGCGCTCCTATAAATACAAGGTCTATGATACCGGTGTCTTTCCCTCTCGCATAGTCGCCTATCAGGTATAGCTGCTCTAGTTGCCCCATCCGGCCTATTACTGTTTCTATTATCCTATCTATGCCAATATATTTCAGAATTATTTTCTGTAAGTCGCTAAATAAGGGGTGTTGGTTATTAGCCTTATATACCTTTTTATTTCCCTGTGTTTCTGTTACCAGCATTCCTGCTCCTTCAAATCTGTTAAGCTCTACGCGTATGGCATTAGTACTTTCATTAAATTCCTCAGCCAGTCCGCGCAGGTATGCTGTACTGCGTGGATTAACGAAGAATTTAAGTAAAAGCTTAATCCTTGTACGTGATGATATTAATGTTTCAAGCATTGATAAACGCTCTACAGAGTGGGGGTAGAAATTACACGGCTTCGCCACCGTGAGTCACACTCATCTATTCAATAACGAGTAATTTAATTACTCAATAATGAACGCAAAATTAGGTAATAAGATGTAAAAACCTAATAACAGTTTAGGTATTTTAATTCCTATAATGTAATATTAAGCTATTTAGTTAAAGGTCTAGCTTATTGCATACAATTAATAATAATGTAGATATCTTAATTTGGAACGCAGGTCTTGACGCTCATGTATTGCAACTATAATCCATCTATATGAATCTTCTCCTCAAATTTCCATTTTATAATAGAAGTGCGAACTGAAGTTCGGGTAAAATCCTTGCCCGCAAATTATATTAAATTTACTTGAATGGAAATTTCAGGAAGTTTGAATGGATAGTAGAATCCCTCATTTAAACTTTAGTTTGGGAATATTGACTTTAAATACCCCAACCCAAATTACTACCTTTGCATATCATTTAATAAATATTTGTTATAGATCATCGTATGTCAGTTCCGGTACAGGTTGTAGAAGATGTTGTAATAAAATTTGCAGGTGATAGTGGCGATGGCATGCAGCTTACCGGCAGTCAGTTTACTAACAATACAGCCCTGATAGGCAATGACCTTTCTACTTTCCCCGATTTTCCAGCTGAGATACGGGCCCCCCAGGGTACTGTACCGGGGGTCAGTGGGTACCAGCTTCACTTTTCAAGCCAGCGCATTTTTACACCAGGCGATAACTGTGATGTACTGGTGGCTATGAATGCTGCTGCACTTAAAGTAAATCTAAAAACTTTAAAGAAAGGCGGCATTATTATAGTCAATACTGATGGGTTTGATAATAAGAACTTGCGTCTTGCCAATTATCCGGATGGCATCAATCCTATAGAAGATGGCTCGCTGGAAGGGTATGAAGTCCATAAAATAGATGTTACCCGCCTTACCAGGGAAGCGCTTAAAGACATGCAGCTTGGCACTAAAGAAAAAGACCGGGCTAAGAATATGTTTGTACTTGGTTTTTTATACTGGCTCTATAGCCGCGACCTTACAAGCACATTCTCGTTTTTGCACGATAAATTTAGCAAGCAGCCAGATATACTGGATAGCAATATAAAAGTATTGCAGGCCGGTTATAATTATGGCGATACTGTAGAGGCCTTTAGTGTACGTTATAAAGTAGAGAAAGCTAAGTTACCTTCCGGCAATTACCGCAGCATTACAGGCAACACAGCACTTTCATATGGGTTAATAGCTGCGTCAGAAATGTCGCAGTTACCTATCTTCCTCGGCACTTATCCTATTACCCCTGCATCAGATATTTTGCATGAGCTTGCACGTTACAAAAATTTTGGCATCCGCACTTTCCAGGCCGAGGATGAAATAGCAGGTATCTCGGCAGCCATAGGTGCTGCCTATGGGGGCAGCCTGGGCATTACCACTACGTCCGGGCCTGGCATGGCACTCAAAACAGAGGCTATGGGCCTGGCAATGATGCTGGAGGTGCCGTTATTAATAATAAACATTCAGCGCGGTGGCCCATCTACAGGTTTACCAACCAAAACTGAGCAAAGTGACCTATTGCAGGCTTATTACGGGCGCAATGGCGAAAGTCCTATACCTATTATATCTACCTCTACACCCAGCGATTGCTTTTATGCAGCTTACGAGGCTGTGCGCATAGCCGTACAGCACATGACACCTGTTATTCTGCTAAGTGATGGATATATAGCTAACGGTGCGGAGCCATGGCGTTATCCGCAAACCGCAGATCTTGAGCCAATTAAAGTTTCCTTCAAGAAAAAGCTGGAAGAAGGGGAGTTACAGTTCCAACCTTATCTGCGCGATGAAAAGCTGGTACGCCCATGGGCTGTACCCGGCGAACCAGGACTGGAGCACCGTATAGGGGGTCTGGAGAAAGAAGATATCACTGGCAATATATCTTACGAGGCAGAAAATCACCAGCATATGGTGAAGACCCGCCAGGCAAAGGTGGACAAGATAGCAGATTACATTCCACTACAGGATCTGGATAGCGGTCCTGCCGAAGGAGATGTGCTGGTACTCGGTTGGGGCTCTACTTATGGAGCAGTAAAAAGTGCTGTGGCAGAGCTGCAAGGCAAAGGCGTAAAGGTAGCACATGCCCATCTCCGCTATATGCGTCCTTTCCCACGCAATCTGGGTGAAATATTAAAGAGCTATAAAAGGGTATTGATACCGGAAATAAATAATGGCCAGCTGATTAAGATAATCCGCGATAAATACATGGTTGATGCTGTTGGATACAACAAAATCAAAGGCGTACCCATTACCCGAGCTGAGCTTGCTGATGCCATTACCAACCTGCTATGACCTGTATCTTTTCGAAGATCTACAGTTTATAGTTTATATTAGATACTGATCTTAGTCTATCTATGCGCCGCATTTTTTTGTTTCTTTTATTTATCTCTTCTTATTGCGCGCAGGGGCAGGAAGTAACTATTATCACTTATCCCAATGGAGCACCACAATATCTCATTACACATACCGGCGACACTATCTTAAAAAATGTATGCCTTTCTGTGTTTGGCGATACTATCTATACATGGGATACGCGTACAGCTACATTTACAGATTATCCAATCACTGGTATGTACCTCTTACCCACAGAGTACGATACGTTTAAAAAGCAACTCCTCACCCGTCACGCTATTGATAAAAAGCAAATAGACATTACTACCCTTAGCCCGCCATCGCCAAGAAAGAACGAGTGGAACCTGATGTACGAATATTTTTTTAAACGCTGCCCCGACCATAAAATCATAGTGCGCCAGGGGCCATTTACTGTAGTTACGGGCTATAGAAATAATATACAGGATGGGCTATACCAAAAATATTATAAAGACACAATGGTAGTGCAGGGCCAATATAAGAATGGATCCAGAAGCGGCATATGGACCTACCACGCATACACTTTCTATCCTTATGAAGACAAAGAAGTAGCCGACCTGTACGGGAAAAGTTTCTCTCTTTATTATGGCATCATTCCAGGTATGATCCTGGCAATATTCATATTGCTCTTTGGCATACAGGCCGCGGGGAGTAATAATTATTACCTGATCTATTTTTATGTAGTAATTCTCTTATCCTGCATTGCATTATACATCCGCCTTGATGTAATCTATGACCGGCAAAATATCTGGATAAGAGAAACTATCCCTGCCATCTGGTTTAGTCTATGGCATTGCATGATGCTGCAGGCAGCAGTGAATCTATTCCTGTCACGTAAACTAAAAACTCCTGTTTTCCTGAATATGGTGTGTATTTTGGTAGGGCTGGCATTCTCGTTCTTTATTCTATTCTTCAAGCATTTGAATTTTTAAAATCTCAACAATCCTGCTCTTCATTTGTTTCTAATTTTATGCCCGATGAAATTGTATTATTCTGGTTTCGCCGCGACCTTAGGTTATCAGACAATGCCGGATTATATTATGCCCTGACCTCAGGCCTGCCCGTATTGCCGGTCTTTATTTTCGATACGGAGATACTGGAAGACCTGGGAGATAAAAAAGACAAACGCGTTTCCTTTATTCATGATACCCTCCAGCAGATGATAGATACGCTACGCGATGCAGGCAGCAACATGCAGGTATTGCATGGCACACCCTTAGCATCGTTTCAAAAGCTTGCAGAGCAATACACTATCAGAGCTGTATATACTAATAACGACTACGAACCCTATGCCATTCAACGCGACCAAAAGATAGCTACCTACCTGAAAGGAAAAAACATCGCTTTCCACTCTTTTAAAGATCAGGTGATCTTTGAAAAAGACGAGGTAGTAAAATCTTCGGGTGATCCCTATACCGTGTTTACTCCCTATAGCAAACGGTGGAAAGAATTGTTGAATGGCTTTTACCTGAAGCCCTATCCGTGTAGCAAATATTATTCTGCATTTATAAAACAAGAATTAGTTCACATACCATCATTACAGTCGCTGGGTTTTGAATATGCTGACTATCATATATCACCAGCCCAATTAAACGTGGATGTTGCGAGAGACTACAGTAACGCACGCAATTATCCCGCAGCGGATGGCACTACACACCTTGGCATTCATTTACGGTTTGGGACTATAAGCATAAGAGCACTTGCGGCACAGGTACAGAAACTGAGTGGCACTTTACTTAACGAACTGATATGGCGCGAATTTTACCAAATGATATTATGGCATTTTCCGCATGTGGTTAACCATTCATTTAAAAAAGAGTATGATAATATCAACTGGCGAAATGATGAAACAGAATTTAAATTGTGGCGTACCGGCAACACGGGTTATCCTATAGTAGATGCAGGCATGCGGCAACTGAATGAAACGGGCTACATGCATAACCGGGTGCGTATGATCACAGCTAGTTTCCTCACTAAAGACCTATTGATAGACTGGAGATGGGGAGAAGCCTATTTTGCTGAGAAATTACTGGATTACGATCTTGCAGCCAACAATGGTGGCTGGCAATGGTCAGCTGGTAGCGGGTGCGATGCGGCCCCCTATTTTCGAATTTTTAATCCTGAACTGCAAACAGAAAAATTCGACCCGCTGCACAAATACATTGATCAATGGGTACCGGAAATTGCCACACCTGCTTATCCCACACGTGTCGTAGATCACAAACAGGCACGCGAACGATGCCTTGCCGTTTATAAAGCAGCCTTAACCCAAAGGTGATCTGTATTAGAATACCGAGGCTATCAGACTTCCTATTTTATTTAATATCTCATTATCTTGCACTGCAAACCCTCTAATAATCGTTGTTCATGAAGACCATTTTCCTGGTGGATGATGTGGCCATAGCCAATTTTATAATGAAGAAGCTAATTCGTATTATTCTGCCATCTGCTGTAGTGCACGATTACACTAACTCAGCCGTAGCATTTGAATCTATCGGCACGCTTCATCCTGATATTATTCTTCTAGATCTGAACATGCCGGATTTTAGCGGATTTGAATTTCTGCAAAAGATGAGTAAGCTGGGTATGAACCACAAAGTGGTCATCCTTGCCGCATCAACAAGCAATGCCGATAAAGAAGAAGTAAAAACCTATAAAAATGTAACCGGCTATTTTGTAAAACCAATAGATCGCCGCCAGCTAAAGCAAATATTGCTAGGAAGTATTTAAGTATGGATAGCTACAGCAACCGCCCGGTAATTAAAATTGAGCCTACTCCTGTAGATAGAGTTACGGAAACCAACAGCAAGGTATTACTGACTGTCATACTTCGCTACGTTTTCCAGGAGTGATGCCTCTGTTTACTTTCACAAAAAATTATCATGTGTTGCTGCTATCCTATGCTTTAAATCAGTAAACTTGTATAAAGGAGCAATGTAATTTATGGAGCCTGCTTATGAGCCTGCAAGTATTAATGCGAGTGAGGCAATACAACAATTGATCAACCAGGTAGAAACTGTGATACGTGGTAAAAGACACCAGGTAGAGCTGGTGATTACCTGCCTGCTGGCTGGTGGCCATATATTAATGGAAGATAACCCCGGCACCGGGAAGACAGTGCTGGCAAGAACATTATCACAATCTATCAGCGGTGAGGGCAACGGCGGGCATGTACTATTTAAGCGCATCCAGTTTACCCCAGACCTTCTGCCCATGGATCTGATAGGAACTCATATATTCGATGACCGGAATAAAGAATTTGTCTTTAAAAAAGGGCCTTTATTCTGTAATGTGCTGCTGGCAGATGAGATAAACCGCGCTTCGCCAAAGGTGCAAAGCGCCCTGCTGGAAGCAATGGCAGAACATCAGATAACCTCAGGAGATGCTACGTTGAAACTGGAACAATTATTTTTTGCCATAGCCACACAAAACCCAATAGAAATGGAAGGCACCTATCCATTGCCTGCCGCCCAGCTAGACCGGTTTTATATGAAGATTAAATTTGGCTATGTAGATGAGGAAACAGAGCTGGATATATACCGCGACTATCTTAATATTTCCCACAACCTTACCGGCCTGCAACAAGTATTAAGCATGGAGGATATACTGGCGCTGCAACAACAAAGCGAACACGTATTTGTACATGACGAGGTGGTAAGGGCAGTAAGCCATATAGTACGTGGTACCCGTACCCATGCCGATGTATCGCTTGGCGCATCTACCCGTAGCGGCATCGCTTTTTTAAAATGCCTGCGTGCATATGCACTGATAAAGGGCCGCACCTTTGTTATAGAAGACGATGTAAAGGATATAGCATATGCAGTACTGGAACATCGCCTGATATATCGTAACAAAGATGGCCGCGAAAAAGCCCTGGATAGTATCATCAATAAAGAAACGGACAGGCTGGCGAAGCTGAAATTATATGCATAGGCCGTGGCTTCACTATAATCTTTTTTTTGTTGCAGCCATCGCTTTGCTGTCGGGCATTTATTGCAATAGTGCTAAAGCACAGGCACCTCCTGCACAGCCCACACAGCAGCAGATACAGCAGCAGATAATACAAATGGCCCACCCGCACCCGGCAGGTAAAGAAGTGCTGCGCTACGAAGTAGATGCAAAACGCATGGGTGTAGACCCTATGAGCGATGATGCATTACCACGCTCACGGGAGTTTAAGCGTACAGACAGCACCTATTATGTAGGCTGGCTATTTGAAGGCGCTTATAAATACAACCATGCTGCCGATTACCTTGGATTTCGTAATGCATCATTGCCACTGGAGCGGGCATTGGCATTAATAGAACGCGACTACCGCAAACAACTGGCCACACACACCGCTGATGTAATTGGTTTTATACCTGTTTATAAATTCCAGGTAGACTATACAATGATCGCTTACCTGCTCATGAATTGCTATAGCAACATGGAGCTGCCGGACAAAGTATACACGCTGCTTCGCCGCGACCTGCGATGGAACTTCCAGCGCAATATGTACCTCGATGCATACAACCTGCTTGGCTGGACTGTACACCGCAACCGTTTTTACACCGATGCCCGATATCCCTTCCTTAAGAACACTATAGCTGATAACGAACGGCTGGCACAAAGCTATCTTGATTCGCAAATGCGCCAGATAATCCATAATGAATCTGTCAACGCGCATATCTTCCAGCCCGGTTATGATGCTGCTGATAAGCTGGGCGTGTATCATTACAAAAACATCCTGTACAGCTATGCCTTCAACATAGATTCTGCCGAGCATTATTTTGACCTGATGCGCGGCTCTGCAATATTTCCGCATAATAACTATGCTACCTTCCGGGCGGTATGCGGCGACTTCCGAACAGCAGAAAAAGAATACAAGGAAGCATCGCAGCAGGAAACAGGCGATAAACGGCTGAAAGAATGGGCTTATTACACCTCTATCCTTGACATCTATAAAAGCCAGCCAAAGGACGGCGCCGAACTGATGAAGGACATGATAAAGGCTACCGGCTCTACGCCCGGGTTTGGCTGGTACAATCTTGCACTGGGCCGTGCCCTTATGTATGATGGCCAGACCGAAGAGGCAGAACGTTATGTAAAGAAAGCAGAAGGCTTTAAAGAACTGCATCTTGGTACCACGCTTGGGCAAAGCCAGTACGACTTTAGCATACAACTTGTTCATTTAATGGATAAGCAAAATGCATGGGAAGCGCAACGATTTGAGAACCGTAACTGGTGGTATAACCCCGCTGTGCTGGGGCGGATGGCAGAGCTGGTGAGCCAAAAGTACCTGCAGCAATTCCTTATCATCAGCCAATTTTCGCAAAACCCCGAGCGTGACAGGGTCATATACAAGCTCTTTTCGACCGAAAGTACGGTTACGTGGGATGAAGTATGGTACCTGATACGCGACTTCAGCACCCAGTTCTTTCTGGACCGTTTCCGAAAAGAGGCTGCAACTGATAAGCGGAGGCTGGTACATAAGTACTTCCAGTATTTTGTGGCACGGCTGGAAATGAAGCAGGGCAATTATAAAGATGCACAGCGCCTGCTGGACGAAGTGCTGCACGCCCCTGCCACCGACCTGGAATATGAAAAGCTATTTGTGGCACGCGTGTGCCAGGCGCAGGCGGAATGCGCCCGTGAGCTGAAACAGGAACCCGCCTTTAATGACTGGCTGTACCGTGTGTACCTGCTGTACCCCCAGCTGCTGCCTTATAGTGGCATGGCTGTAAATATGGGCTTGCATATAATCGGCCAGGCAGACCCACTGGTAACCACCCGGCTGAAGGCCTGCAATATCAACTGGGTAACCAATACTGCTATACCCGCGCCACAGGTGTATATAACATTCCGGCATAGTGGTGCAGAGAAGTTCATTGATTACTATGTGCTCGACAGGAGCGGCGGGTATGTGGTACCACGCCAGTCCTTAAGCTACCGCAATGCTACCGATGCAGGCGTAAACCTTGCCTTTGCCCTATTTAATATAGGCGGCTCCAGCCCAAACACGAAAGGCGGTGACCAATAAGGGAAGTTAACCTTGCAGAAACAATATTATTTATTAGCTTTATTGTCCTGCGCCAAGTGTTGCGCCAAATGCATTTCTGCTATGTTCATTGCATCATTGTACAACCTGAAAGGTGGCGTCGGCAAGACCTCTGCCTGTGTCAATTTTGCCTTTATGGCCGCTAAAGATGGCTACCGAACCTTGCTATGGGATATAGACCCCCAGGGCGCAGCAAGCTTCTATTACAAATCGCAACCACGTACCAAGAGCAGCATTAAAAAGATAATGGAACAATCCATATCGCTTGATGAGGCTATCATGTCGACAGGCTATCCTAACCTGGATATAATACCTGCCGATATATCTGCCCGCAAGCTGGAACATATGCTGGGACATGGCTCCTCTAAAAAACAAATAAGCAGCCTGCTGAAGACACTGGAAGATGAATATGACTTTATATTCATCGACTGCCCCCCTGGTTTTTCATTAGTAGCGGATAATATCTTTTATGCATCTGATGTAGTGCTGATGCCGGTGATACCCTCTACCCTTTCTATACGCAGCTACGAGCTGGTAAAGGACTACTTTGCCGATAAAGAAATAGACCTTGCAAAGCTCATGTGCTTCTTCAGCATGGTGGATGTACGCAAGAACATGCACAATGATGTAATGCAGCAACTTTATAAAGACAAACGCTTTTTTGAGTACTACATACCCTACACATCGGGCGTAGAGAAGATGGGCTTACATCATGCGCCCGTTGAGGCTTTCGCACCATCATCTTATGCTTCTGTATGCTATCGCGCACTATGGCGGGAGATAAAGGAAGGCGTACTTTAATACTGTTATTGATCTCTTTCACGAATGAATCCCTGGCTACAACATCCTGTTCTATTAGAAGGCAAGCGGGTAACGCTGCGTCCACTTGAACGAGCAGACCTACCAGCGCTGCATAACATAGCCACTAATGAAAGGATATGGGAACACTACTCTGTAAAGGGTAATTATCCTGCCGTGTTTGCTACAGAAATGAGCAGTGCGCTGCTGATGAAAACAGCAGGCGAACAATATCCATTTGTAATTACAGACAAGCAGAAAAATATCATCATCGGCAGTACCCGATTATATAACCTATACCAGCAACACCGCAAGGGAGAGATAGGCTGGACATTTTACCACCCTGATTACTGGGGCACGGGGTACAATACAGAATGTAAGCTGCTATTGCTTACTTACTGCTTCGAAACCCTGAAGCTGGTACGGGTACAGTTCCAGACGAATGAAACAAACCTGCGCAGCCGCGGCGCTATTGAGAAGATAGGCGCTACCTATGAAGGCCTGTTGCGCAAAGAACGCATCATCAGTAATGGAACTTTCCGTAATACAATGATGTACAGTATTACAGATGAGGAATGGGAAGGAGTAAAGAAGATGCTGGCAGGAAAAGTTAATGGGTAGCGGTGCTATCGCGAAAGAAGATCAGCAGGCCCTCCACGTCATGTCTTTTTCTGACAATTATTCCTGTTATCCACAAAAAGGTAAAGAAAAATTTAAAAAAATCCATGAAATGTGGATAGCGCGAGAGGAAAGCCTTTGCCCACAACCATATTGCAAAATAAAATATGGTAATTTACGTCCGAAAAAGGTAATAAAAGGTAAAGAAAGTGCGATTTTACTTCCATTTTACTACCATAAAGGTAATATTCCCCGAGATGAAACGCGTTTACCCTTGTTAGCTAATCATTGATGTAGATCAGCATCACTGCTATTTTATTTTCAATATTTCAAAGAACTTGTTGGGTGCAAGATAAGGTAGCAAAGAGGGGGTTTCCAAATAATGATATCCACATTTCAGTAGCGTTAATAGTGTAACGATCTAAGCTAAATGAGAGAGCCGCTTTGTTTGAAAGGATAGTATTGTTGTATTTTTATCCGGAATTATTTATTCATGGAGCCATCATCAAAAGTTATTTATCTGAATACTGCCGCATGCGGTCTTATTGAAGAGGAAGTGATAGCAGCAGGCAATAATTTTTATAGTGCGCTTGCAGTAAAAGGCAGCGGATGGGCGGAACAATGGCGGATGACGGCAGAGCCCCGCATACGCGCAACTATTGCTTCCTTTATAGGTGCAAAGCCCGACAATGTAGCTATGGTGCCTAACTTCTCGTGGGCGCTGAATGGCGTAGTACAATCGCTGAAAGGAGATGAAAGAGTGCTGCTGTACCGGCATGATTACCCATCGCTAATAGAACCTTTCCGTATCAATAACTTCGATATAAAATGGATAGACACTGAGGACGGTTTTACATTACCTGTAGAAGAAATAAAACAACTCATCAGGAATAATGAGATCGATATTGCAGCACTAAGCCATGTGCAGTATAACAGCGGGTATATGCTGGATATACAAGAGATAGGCGCACTGTGCAGGAAACATAATGTACTCTTTATCGTAGATGCCACCCAGAGCATGGGCGCTATGCCCATCAGTATTGATACAACACCGGTTGATATACTTATCTGGAGTAATTACAAATGGATGAATGCCGGGTTTGGTACCGGCGTGCTATATATAGCAGACGGCTTCCTGCATAAATATACTCCTGTTATGGGCGGACATAACAGCTACCAAATGCGCAATGATACGTGGATGTATGTGCCCTCTATACTTAGCTACGAACCGGGGCACCCTAATATGTACGGGCTTACTATACTGGAAGCTGCGATAAATCACAAACAGAAGGCAGGTATAGAAAGTATAGCGAAACACAATAGCCTGCTCACCGCACTATTACTTGATAAAATAAAGGAGCTACCGGTAGCAATGATAGGCCCTGCAACAACTGATAACCGTGCATCTTTTATACTACTAAAGGATAAGGATGGCTTAGAGGACTGGCTGAAGCAACATAACATAGTTACCACTAACCGTAACGGACTTATCCGTATCAGCATGCATTATTATAATACAGCGGCAGATGTAATGGGATTGGTGGAGTGCATCAG
Source organism: Taibaiella sp. (assembly GCA_013815385.1). Taxonomy (GTDB): domain Bacteria; phylum Bacteroidota; class Bacteroidia; order Chitinophagales; family Chitinophagaceae; genus JACDGL01. Next base: position 100,204 of record JACDGL010000002.1, read on the forward strand.
TAATAAGTATAAATAACGTTCCTTCCCAATTAGTTGCTTAAATTTGTAATAATAATGGGCACGTGTTATGCTACCAATACATCCACAATATATTACAGATACAAACGGCAAAAAGCTGGTAACTCTTCCCGCCGAAGAATTTAAAAGTATCCTGGAAGAACTGGAAGACTTTAGCGACATACGTATTTATGATGAGGCTAAGGCTAATGATGATGGTGAAAGGATCTCATTTGACGAATATATAAAAACACGCAAAGCCAAAAATGGCTAAATACACAATCACTTTAACCAGGAGAGCACAAAAGCAATTGGATAGATTGTCAGATAACATTGCTGAACCTATTTTTATTGCTATTGAAAATTTGTCTTCCGAGCCCCGGCCTCAAGGTTGTAAAAAACTACAAGGCAGAGATGGTTATCGCATACGCGTGGGTGATTACCGTATTATTTATTAAATATTTGATAAAATACTGCTGATAGAAATTATAGATGCCGGCCACCGGAAAGATATTTATCAGTAGAGGTGTTAAATACCTGCATCAGATACCAGCAAAGAAAAACGCAAGGCCTATTGCAGCAACAACGCCGGATGCTAACAAACCTTTTATTAATACAGCCAAAACCTTATCAACTGATACCTTTTTATTAGCTATAAGATAGTACGCTATATTAAAGAATACCAATGCTGCCAATAATACCAGGCTAACGCACATGAGGGTGAGGAACCGGGAAATAAATGATGTGAACAAATGTTCCTTCAACCCATCTAACTGCCCTTTAGCGGCGAGGGAGAGAATGCTCAGGAACCCTACCACACCAGCAATGAGGCCAATGCAGAGGAGGTTTACATTACCGATCCTCACCTTTAGATACTGTTTCATAGGTACAAAGTAAAGCTAAGGATCAAAATTCTATCGTTGCCTATCCAAAAACTGTAGTATCGTATTTTTATCAATTTTATGTTCTTCGTAGTCCACACTTATTTTAAATGACTCCAGGCTTAATTCAAAAGCGCTAGGACAATATTCCTCCTGGCAATACTTGCCGGATTCTCCACCATGTTTCATCAGATATATAACAAACATGTAGTGGTACTTATCTAAACAAAAGAGGTAGCTCCTATTATTTTGAAATTGGCGGTCTTCTCCACTAGAATAGCCCACCCTGCCATTAGAATCTTTAATTATGCCATAATGCATAATTTTTACTAACACGGTATCGCCAACGTTCACTTTGTATTTGCTTTTTATAACATCGTTAATTCTAATTAAAATATTTGTATGATATATAAGAGATTTTCTTTTTGATGCCTGTAAGAATATTGTATCGTAAATGGTTTGGATCACGGTACCATCTATTACTAATGGACTAAATGCAAGCAGATGTCTATAATCTGATTTAATTGCATCAAACTGATGGTAATGCTTGGGATCGAACAAAGCTGTATCTGCAAGGCCTCTTGTTATTGCCGTGTATTCATATAAAAACACACTTGCGAATCCCTCGTCCTGATGGTGTTTATAAAATGATAAGAAGTTCAGCGTATCCTGCTTTACAGGATATAATAGCTCCTCGCTAAGATTAGGTTTGTGCAAGCAGTGAGTGGACGATTGTATTTCCTGCCCATGCAGATTCATACATGCTGCCAGAAATAATAACAGTAGCAAGTATTTCATCTTAGTTCTTCAACTGCATATCCATTACTACACGTCTGTTCTTAGCACGGCCGACTGCAGTCTTGTTGGTGGCTACAGGCCTGGTTTCGCCATAGCCGCTGGTAGTAAGACGTTCCATCTTTATACCCTGGCTTACGAAGTAATTTTTTACAGAGGCAGCACGCTGTTGTGATAACAGTAGATTCTTAGCAGGCTTACCTACATTATCCGTATGTCCGGCAATGGCCATGTTGTAATCAGGATAGTCGCGCAGTATCTGTACTATTTCGTTCAGTATTTTATGCGATGCCTTTTTAATAACCGCCTTACCCGTCTCAAACTGTATAGCAGTGGCGGCAAAAGCCAAACGCTTCTTTACTTCTTCTTTTATAAGCGGGCAGCCATGATTGGATGCAGGGCCGGGTACCGTAGGGCAATTGTCTTCGCGGTCGGGTACACCATCACCGTCCCTATCGGGGCAACCACGCAGGGCTATAGGGCCGGGTACATCGGGGCACATATCCAGGTTATCGGGCACGCCATCGCCATCCGTATCAGGACAGCCATGATATATAGCAGGGCCGGGCTTGTAAGGGCAAGCATCTTCTATATCCGCTATGCCATCACCATCTGTATCAGGGCAACCATTGAGCGAACGCAGGCCCGGAACATCAGGACATTTATCCACATCGTCGGCCACACTATCGAGATCCTTATCAGGGCAACCATTTGCTGTAATACTACCGGGCAGATCAGGACAATCATCGAGCGAATCGGGTATGCCATCCTTATCCCTGTCGAAATCAGGGCAACCTTTATTTTCCCACGGGCCGGGCACATCGGGGCAAAGATCTTTTTTATCAGATACCCCATCATGGTCACGATCGCGACGGTGCTTACGCGCTATAGGCACAAAACCACCAAGGTAGAAATTGACACCGTACTGGCTATTGCTGAAGAAGGCCAGCATATCATCGCTGCCTATAAAGAACCCACCAAGACGTATGCCTGTACCTATCTTTACCCCTTCTGTAAGTGTGCTGTAAGTGATGGGCACCCCAACACTGAACACACGGGTATCGAAACGCGGAGTGAGGGTAACCTGGCTGTAATAAGTGTTACCTACATTATCCCTGTTAGCCACATTGCCTATGTAAGTAACATTGGCATATACATGGCGGTATACCTTATAATCTACCGAAGCAACAATAGCCGTGGGCAGGTACACCTTAGTAGTAGCCGCACCGCTATCGCCATTAAAGCCATGGCGCTGCGCATACCCCACAAAGCTTTTATAATCCTTTACGCTGTCTTTTATCTGCGATGCTATAAGGGTACCATTACCTGTAAAGTGCGCTGCAAAGTTGTTGGTATTGTAGGTAATAGCGCCTATATCCGTAACTGCCACAGATAGCCGCAGCTTGTACATATTCTTAGTATAGTCTTTATGCTTGCGGCCATCCATTTCGTAAACATAACGCTGGTAGTGCGGGCGCCACTCATATACCAGGCCGGCATCGCCACCTATACCCTTGCCGCCGTTACTGCCAAAGAAACTTTTAATGATATCAAGATTGCCAATACCGTTCTGCAGGCTGTTTTGGGAGTTAATGATATTGCTAGTGAACTTTACATCGGTATTGGTAATCTTAAGCTGATCATTTGCCCGGGTGTAATTAACATCGAGGTTTTTACTGGTCATATTGATATATGCCGCACCTGCAAGGTAGCGTACAGTAAAGCCACCCTTGAGGAAATGCTGGCCGTTATTGAATATAACCCCTGCGTAGCTGAGGCCTATCTCGCTCCACAGGTGAGCGGTCCAGTTAAAGCTATTGGCATTAAGGGTATAATCACCGGTGTTATTGTTATAGTCCTGCCCTGCTATAGACTGATATAGGCTTTGGCTGAAATTATGATACTGGTTGAAGACACGTACACGTGTGGTGAGGGCTATGCTATGATTGTGGTTGATGCTGTACATAAAGCCCGGAAGGCGCACCTCAGCATAAGGGGCCATGAGGTCAAAACGCTGCCTGCTGTTGTAATTGAAAATATTATTGATATTGACACTATCGCCCCGGAAAAAACTGCGGATAGCACTGTTGGTATTGAGCGATGCAAAGTTATTATCTACACCAAAGTTTACAGAAGCTAAATCTATAACAAACCTATCGCGCGAGTCGGCGATATTAGCAGGATTGAGGTAGATGCTATTGGTAGGCGCCCAGTTGCCTGTGGCTATACCCATATAGCGCTGCGCATATATATTGCCGATGCAAAGCACAGCAATAACAGAAAGGCCCAATTTCCTTATCATGTGAAAAAAGTGAATACGAGACCAATATAATGCAGATTTTTGATTTATGATGTATGATTTTCGAATTAAATACTAGTAAGTATTTTGATAATATCAAATACTCTTGAGTATCGCCTTAAAACCTCACTATTGAGATTAAATAAGCCTCTGATAAGCTTTAAATACAAAAAGCGCCTGATGGCGCTTTTATGTGGGAGGCTAAAGGGGTTCGAACCCTCGACTTTCGGTACCACAAACCGACGCTCTAACCAGCTGAGCTATAGCCTCCGTGTTTCCCTTTTGGGGAAGCAAAGGTAATGTTTTTTATAAATCCGTATCAAGGTGTACATTAAAAAATATGGATGATTGCATAGAAATGTTGAATTTTACTTTCTAAACGCACAGATATGTCTAAAAAGCATAATGGCAGACCTGATGGACTGGTGTACTCTACCAACAATGACTATTATAATGACTATGAAGCGGAAGGACAAGGTGATGAAACGCTGCCGAAAGAAAAACAAAAATTACGCGTGAAGCTGGATACCAAACAACGCGCAGGGAAAGTAGTGACACTGATAGATGGCTTCTCCGGCACTACCTATGACCTGGAAGCGCTTGGCAAGCAGCTAAAAACAAAATGCGGGGCAGGGGGCAGCGCTAAGGATGGCTTTATAATAGTACAAGGTGACTATAAAGAAAAAATAATAGGCTGGCTGAAGGATTGGGGATATGTTTTAACCAAAGGATAAGTATATTTTTGCACCCTCATAATTACCTATGCTACAGGATATAACTATACTGAACGAGAAAGAAACAAGGGGCGGTTTTGGCGAAGGCATTGCTGAAGCAGGACGCCGCAACCCAAATGTGGTGGCGCTTACCGCCGACCTGGCAGGCTCTCTGAAGCTAAACGATTTCATAAAGGAATTTCCAGAACGCTTTATACAATGCGGCATAGCAGAGGCCAATATGATAGGCGTGGCAGCAGGGCTTACCATAGGTGGTAAGATACCCTACACCACTACGTTTGCCAACTTTTCCACATCGCGCGTGTATGACCAGATAAGGCAGAGCGTAGCCTACAGCAATAAAAATGTGAAGATATGCGCATCGCATGCGGGACTGACGCTGGGCGAGGACGGCGCTACGCACCAGGTGCTGGAGGATATCGGGATGATGAAAATGCTGCCGGGTATGACTGTGATAGTGCCCTGCGATTTTAACCAGACCAAGGCCGCAACAATAGCAATAGCTGAATATGAAGGACCGGTGTACCTACGCTTTGGCCGCCCGAAGTGGCCGAATTTTACTGCTGAGGACCAGCAGTTTGAAATAGGGAAGGCACAGGTACTAACAGAAGGTACTGATGTGAGCATAATAGCCTGCGGCCACATGGTATGGCTGGCTGTAGAAGCCGCTAAAGAGCTAGCTGAAAAAGGGATATCTGCAGACCTGATAAACATACACACCATAAAGCCGCTGGATGAAGCGGCCATAATAAAGAGCCTTACCAAAACGGGCTGCGTGGTAACCGCCGAAGAGCACCAGGCCAATGGCGGGCTCGGCGACAGTGTGGCCAATGTAGCCAGCCAGCACTGCCCCGTACCCCACGAATATGTAGCAGTAATGGATACTTTTGGAGAAAGCGGCAAACCTACCGACCTGCTAAAAAAATATGGACTTACGAAGGAACATATAGTAGAGGCAGCGGAGAAAGCGGTAGCAAGGAAGAAAGGAAAGTAATTTCCTCTTACAATAAATTAAAAGCCCTTCGGTATCCCGGAGGGCTTTCTCATTCTGTTACTATTGCTATCAACATTTATAAAACGCACATAGTTTACTTACTCTGTAGTCTTATCACAGGCACTATCATTTCTTCGAGTGATATGCCACCGTGCTGAAAGGTATTGCGGTAATAATTGACGTAGTGGTTGTAGTTGTTGGGGTAGCACAGGAATACGTCTTCTTTTGCGAAGATGAATGTGGAGCTAACATTAGGCTTTGGTAGCCCCGCCAATTTAGGATCGCGGAATGCGAGCACATCCCGTTCTTCATACTGGAGATTGCGGCCATGCTTGTAGCGGAGGTTGGTAGTAGTGGCCCTGTCACCTACTACTTTGCTGGGATTCTTTACCCGCATAGTGCCATGATCTGTTGTTATGATCACCTGTATACCTTTCTCTGATATTTTACGCAATGCGCGATACAAAGGTGAATGCTCGAACCAGCTAACCGTAAGCGAGCGGTAAGCAACTTCATCACTCGCCATCTCTTTCAGCACTTCCATTTCGGTACGCGCATGAGATAGCATATCCACGAAATTATACACAATCACTGTGAGATCATTATTCAGATAGTTGTGTATGTTATCCTCCATTATCTTCCCATTCTCATTGTTGGTGATCTTGAGATACTGGGTTTTAAGATGATCCAGCTTCAATTGTTTTAGCTGGTAGCGAAGGAATGTTTCTTCATAAAGATTTTTGCCGCCATCCTCATCATCATTTTTCCACTCATCCGGAAATTTGGTAGCAATATCGGCCGGTAGCATCCCCGCAAAAAGTGCATTACGTGCGTATTGTGTAGCGGTAGGCAGTATGCTGTAAAACATATCTTCCTCCATGATGCGAAAAGACTCATTGACAGTAGGCTGCAATACCCGCCACTGGTCGAAACGCAGGTTATCTATTACCACCAGAAAGGTTGGCGTACCCTGCTGCAGGTGTGGGGCTATTTTGCGCTTGAATACCTGGTGCGATAAAAGCGGCACGTCATTGCCTTCATCCTTTATCCATTTAGCGTAGTTCTTAGATACATACTTGAAGAACTCTGTATTGGCCTCTGACTTTTGCGACTGGAAAACTTCCATCATCTCAACACTATCGCTCTTGCCCATCTCCAGTTCCCAGTACACCAGTTTCTTATAGAGCTCTTTCCACTCTTCGCTGTTCTGGTTAGAGCTAAGGGCCATGAACAGGTTCCTGAAATCCTGCTGGTAGGCTATTGTGGTCTGCTCTGATACGAGGCGCTTGCTATCCATTATTTTTTTTAATGAAAGCAATACCTGGTTGGGGTTAACCGGTTTTATAAGGTAATCGGTTATCTGTGAGCCAATGGCCTGCTCCATTATATCTTCTGCCTCATTCTTTGTTACCATTACCACCGGCAGCAAGGGAAACAACTCTTTTATTTTTGACAGGGTTTCTAAACCTGTCATTCCGGGCATGCTCTCATCGAGCAGCACCACATCTATATTCTTTTCTTTAAGCAGTTCTAGGGCATCGTAGCCATTGGTAAGGGGGGTGACTTCGTAGCCTTTGTTCTTAAGGAACAGTATCTGCGATTTCAGCGAATCTATCTCATCATCCACCCATAATATTTCAGCTTGTATGCTCATAGTATTTTTCAATTATCAATAAAATTACATGCTATTAAGGCAACAACTATGTCTTTAACGCAATATTGGGAAATATGGTGCCTTTGGATTTTAAAGAGGAAGAGGAATATCAGATAGCACCTGTACGTCCGCCATCAACCGGTATACTGGTACCATTAATGTAAGCTGCCGCGGGTGTGCAGAGAAATGCGATGAGTGCAGCTACTTCTTCAGGCTGGCCAAAACGCTTAGCAGGTATCTCTTCCAGCATCTCTTCAGTTACTGCTCCCGCACTTGCGCCTGTTTTGGTAACCTTGTTCTTAATGATGGCTTCCAGCCTACCTGTGGCAGTGGCGCCAGGCAGTACGTTATTGACCGTGATGCCGAAAGGGGCTAGCTCGATAGACATTGTTTTTGCCCACGATGCTACGGCACCGCGTATGGTATTGGATACGCCAAGGCCTTTTAATGGGATCTTAACAGAAGTAGATATGATGTTTACTATGCGGCCATACCCGGCTGATTTCATGCCCTGCATTACCGCCTGGGTAATGATGTGGTTGCAGATAAGGTGCTGATTGAAAGCGCTAAGAAAACTTTCCGAGTCCGCCTCAGTAACAGGACCTGCAGCGGGGCCACCGCTATTATTTATAAGTATGTGTATGGCTGTATTACTTACCAGGTTTGCAACTGCAGCCTTTACTTCTTCGGGATTTGAAAAATCGGCTACAACGTAAGTGTGTTGCTGGCCTTTGCTATTATCAAGAGTAGCTACAGCTTCCTTTAGTTTTTCTTCGTTACGGGATATGAGTACGCAAGACGCACCCAATAAGGCCAACTCACGAGCAGCCGCCAGGCCTATACCTTGTGTACTGCCGGCTACTAATGCTCGTTTACCTGTAATATCTAATAACATAAAGCCTGATTTGTGGACTATAAATGTGCAAGTATCTTTTGCTGTACAGCCCTAAGTTCACTATCAGAAGGGATAAGCTTGAGGCGGGTGAAATTAATATCCTCTGCGGTATTAATAGGCAGCAGGTGCATATGCGCATGAGGCACTTCGAGGCCTATAACGCTGATACCGCAACGATTACAATCAAATGCTTTTTCAATAGCTTTTGCTATTGGCTTTGCGAATATAAGCCACTCGCTTAGCAGGGCATCATCCACATCGAATATTTTATCAACTTCTGTTTTAGGCACTACCAGTACATGGCCCTCGACCAAAGGAAACACATCAAGAAATGCAAGAAAATGATCGTTCTCTGCAATTTTGAAAGAAGGAATCTCCCCTGCTATAATTCTGGAGAACACGCTGCTCATATGGATATGCTGTCGATCTTTAGCTTTAATATACCACCCGGTGTAGTAATTTCAATTGTATCTCCGGGATCCTTCCCTAAAAGGCCTTTACCTATAGGCGATGTAACGGATATCTTGCCCAGTTTCAGATCGGCTTCCGTTTCGGAAACTATCTGGTATTCAAAAGGTTTTTTGTTTCCCAGGTTCACGCCTTTTACCTTGCTTAATATAGACACCTTAGTGGTATCTATATCTTTTACATCTATGATGCGCGCACTAACAATAGCAGTTTCCAGTTGTGATATTTTTGCTTCGTGATGTCCCTGTGCTTCCTTAGCAGCATCATACTCTGCATTTTCTTTCAGATCGCCCTTTTCGCGGGCTTCGGCTATCTGGTGTGCTATCTCTGCCCTACCTGAGGTTTTGAGTATGGTCAACTCATCTCTCATTTGCTGCAGGGTTTCTTTGCTCACATAGTTAATAGCAGACATAAACAATTCATTTATCAGTTATAAGAAAAAAATACAACGCTTCTGCGATGAGAAGCGTTGTAAATCAAAATTAAGGTATTTCAGCTTATTTACGAACCAGGCGAAGCGAAATTACATGTACGCCATTATTAGGCTTAGCCGTAGGCCTGAAAGAATAATCAAGACCAAGGATAGGGCCATTTTCAGTAATGCGTTTTTGTATGGTAACGCCTGCTGCCAGCCCTGTGTACATGGTAGTGCTGGTAGTAGTACCTATGCCATTTTCGTAGCGGTAAGCTGCGCGCAACATAAGCATTTCGCGGAATGAATATTCAAGTCCACCGCCCAGGTAATCGTTATTGAATGAGTTGGATGTGAAATCAACCAGTACCGTCAATCTATGCTTAGGCTTATCATCTACACTTTTCAAATGATTTTCGTCAAGATAGAAATCATAAGACGACCCAATACTGAGGTAAGTAGGCATCTGGAATTTATCGGTTGGGGTTTCCTGCGTCAAGCTATAATTGCCTTTTGGCGCTTGTGCATTAATAGAAAAACCAGGTCCTGTAAAGCGCATATTGGTACCCACATTACGGAGGGTAATACCAAAATGGAAGTTATCGCGCTTGCCGGTAACATACTGAACGCCTGCTTCGAAACAAGCGCCTGTAGCGTGTATAGAAGTGAGCTGCTCAGATACAAAAGTAGCAGCCAGGCCCGCACGTACATTATTAGAAAATTCTTTTGCAAAGCCTAATTCAAAATTCAGAAACTGTGGCTTAAATGTACCTGTACCTTCAGGATTATCTACTGTGGTGATCTGGATATCTCCAAAGCCCATAGACATGATGTTGAGACCAATAACGCCAATGGTACCCAGCTTCTGTGCTATAGCCAGGTTATTAACGGTAACCTGTGAATTGGTAAGATAAATAACGTGCGATACACCAACATCTGTCTTCTCTACACCAGCCAAGCCTGCTATATTGGTTTTCATAGCTTCCACCCCTGATACATAGGAGACGTTCATACCGAATACCCCTGTAGACTGTGCCCAGGGATTTATAAGCAACTCGGTAGCTCCTGCCTGTCCGGTGCGATCTTTGTTGCCTGCAAAGGATTGTGTAGTAATGCTTAATACACCTACAACTAGAGCAGCCCTGATAAAAACGTTTTTCATAATTAACAAGTAAAGTATTTAAAATAAGCAGGGCTTGTGTCCAAACCCTGCATAAAATCTAAAACAATTAGAATGAAGTAATGTCTATAGGGCGTAGTGCACCAAACCAGCGGAGCACTTTTTCACCTATACCATCAGCCTTAACATCCATAAGATACATACCGCTTGCAACCTGCAAACCAACATTATTCCGAAGATCCCAGTCAATATATGCAGTATTTGGATCCACCTTAGTTAAAGTCCGAATCAGTGTACCATCCAATGCATATATGTATACAGTAGTACGGGCCGGTAAGTTTATGATACGTACCCGTGTATCTAACCTGTTATTTTCATATCCTGCATAGCCATAGTAAGGATTAGGCACCACATTTATCTTATCTAACAGCGGGTTCTTATCTGTGGCATCTGAAACAGGGGTAGCAATAAGACTTCTGGTTGAGAACCTGTAGTACGGGAATCCGTTGTTTAGGGAGTCCGGCTGTCCTGTAGGCCTATTTGCATTATTACCTGTTTTATAGTTAGTATTTTGGGGATTATAAAAAGCATAAGGCCTCTTTACGCGTATCCTTACCGTAGCCTGGTTAGGTATTTGTCCCTGACTTAGAGGAAGATAGGAACTGCGAGAGCTAAGCAATGGAACACCCACCCATTGGAATGTTTCATAATTGAGCAATTTAAGGAAAGCATTGGTACCCTTTATTACAGATACAAACGCTGAATCACCATCATACCTGGTATTAGCAATATAAATATAGTGCTTGCCACCAAATATAACGTCCCCAGTAGTAGTATTCAAGATGTTTGATGTTGGGTTCCATATCATATCTCCACCGTTCTCATTCTTGAGCCATGAATCTTCGCCAAAAACTATATTTACGCGTTCGCCTGTTTCTACATTGATAGCATAACCCGGGAACCAGGACATACCGGAAGAGCTATTATCATAGATAGGACTGCCATATGCATCCACATTCTGGGTCCAGCTGGCATGTGCCCTGAGCGCAAACTTAGCAGCATTACCCTCAGCAAGCGCCGGATCTTCCTGCTGCTCGAGCACGGCACATCTGCTCCATTTTGATTTATCTGATGTAAAGACTACATCTACACTAAAAAGACTATCAATACCTACTTCCGTATTGGGAATAGAGACAGCAAAGCCACAAGGCGAGGCATTGGCAGCAGTAACAGGCTGGCCATTGATCTTACCATGAGCATCTAATATAGCACCTAAGGAGTATGGCCCCCATGATGACTGGGTAAATGTACTATTAGCTAATAAATTCTGATAGGCAAGCAGCGTATCAAATTTCTGCGTTGGATAGTAATTACAGTTCAGACTTGTATCACCGGGTGTGCCATTACCTGTCCTTAACCAGTTAAGCGGAGTTACACCAGGCTGATCATGAACGCCAGCTAACCAGGGATTGGTAGTATCAGCAAATGAGATGTTTGAAGTAATATAACCATTACCGTTAGTCTCATCGTCTCCCGGCCTAGTAACCTGCTTCAGGCTCACCGATATTCCGTATTTTTCCAATATCTGTTCATTAACTATTGACAGGCTATGTTCGCTATAAATAGTATCAGGGTTAGGTAAAGCACCATTAGATGGGTGTGCTATCAACATCCAGGTTGCCGAATCAGGCAATATACCTTTCGCGGTATTTGCATACAAAGCAGTAGTACTGTTATGGGCCCCTGCCTTTATATATAATTCCCAATCGGCCGGCACCACCTTTATAGGATCAATAACCTTTATATTTATTGGACCACGACCTGGCCTATAGGTTGCATATGCATCAATATATCCCAGAGCGCCATGTGACACCAACGCGTTGTTTATAGAAGAGTCGGTAAGTTCCAAATTATTACCACCATTCCCTTCGCCCATAATACGGGTGATCACAACGCCAGAATCAAATGCTGTATTGAGTGTAGTGCCCAATGTGCCATTTACCGGGTTAGGCATGACCGTATCAACAGTTATCGGTATGCCGCCTTCGCCATGCGAACTGCTGAGGTACGGGATATCCTGACTAGAGTCTATATGCCTGGCGCTAAAGGGCGAAAAACCATTGTATGCATAGGCGATAGCCACATAGTAATAATTGCGATAATTAACCAACTGCTTATCATTACCTGTAGCAAACTGATCCTGGTCTATTACAAAGCTATGCACTATGCCACTGTCTCTACCCTTTACCTTTACCTGTGGTACATAAGTACTATCAGATACATCTGATCTTTTAGCATAGTTAATAATTGTAGTAACGCCATTCTGTATGTCACATTCAAACACTTCTGCAGCTTTTGTAGCATCTAACTCGCCTGTAGTACTGTTAAATATATCAGCTACAGATACCGAACTATTAGCAAGCTGGAAGACACGATACCCCTCGAACTTGTATAGGGAGTCAGGATTATGCTGTTGCTTGGCTTTTAGAGCAGGCTGGTGATATTTTAATGAATCGGAATAACCGTATTGTTCTCTAAAGTTATTACTTTGAGGATCATTTTCCAGATAGAATACTACCTTTCTATCCAGTTCACGGAATACAAGACGAGGAGCCTCAGGGCCCTCAATTGCCTTAAAATTAGCATCAAATAGTGCCTGTGCTGCATCGTCAGCAGCACGCAATTGCTTAAAACTGGTATTAGGGCAGCCACCTACACCAGATACCCATACTGCACCTATAGTGATATCTTCCACATCGCCGGCCGCCAATGTAACAGGACCAGAGGAGTGTATAAAACGGCGATCGCCGGGTATATTACCACATACGCACTCAGACCATGTATTAGAAGCAGGCTCCGGATCGCCATAGAATACAAATTTAGAAATAGGTCCCTTGCCATAACCACGGGAAACAGAACCCGCAGCGCCGCTCCAGTCATTAGAGAAGCGTTCTCCTTTTCTTAAAGAGCCCGACATGTAATTGTATATTTCTATACCATTGCTCGGGTTACCTATATCGGTGAAATCATTATTGTAATAATCAAATACAGTCATACCCAGTGTGGTATCCTTCATTTGCCCAGGATGCTGGTAATCAGGTATCTTCTTTTTAGGGCCTTTAAAGAAGTCGACCCCAACCATAGGCACATTAGCACCATAAGTACCAGGACCACCTTGACCATCGAAACTGGTACCGTTATATAATATACCAAGGCCACGTGAGGTATCGCAACCAATATAATCATCAAATGCGTATCCAAGGTCAGCATCACTCCATGTAGCGATATAAGTGCTATCTAATGAAAAAGAACCGCGATTAATAATACGATAATTATAAAAAGTGGCATTATTCAATGCATCGTTTGTAGAATAAGCAAAAGCACTGGCCTGAACCTCAAGCCCTATGGAGGCAGTTTGCGTCTGTCCTTTAATATTACCAGCATCGTTAAATACCCACCAGATATACTGATCACCATCTATAGCAGGATAATCTCCCTTGGTAGGATCATACAGGCCATTGTTATCCGCATCTACAAATGGGGCATAAGACCTGTTAGGATCTAATGTGTTAAGCGGGTTACCATCGGCTCCTAAAATATTCTGATTACCTGTAGCAGGCCATCCATATATATCCTGAAACTGAGATCCATCCAATGCGCTTCCTGATTTCTGCAGGCTGCGGAATCGAATAAGATCAGACTTATTGATCTTCCAGAAACGATCCCATTTAGAGCAGGAACCAATAGAAGACAAACCTGCATCTAGTGCACCCGGCCAGTAATCATTACCATCCTGGCGATAGGTTTGTGCTGCCACTTTTAGCTGGCCGGTGTTATCAGAGCCTCCTATCCATATAGAACCTGCAAATAACGAACTGGCACCGCCTCCTTTTGGTACTTCGTACGCAGCTTTGCTGGTACCCTGGTTCCACCACATATCACCACCCGTCATCAGACGCGCGCGAACATTATTTATATCAAGATCTAAGGTAGCAGTAGCAGGCTGACAAGCAGCCGCTGTAGTACGAAGTAAGCCTGCATGCCCGGCTCTGGTAACATTGGGCAGGGCCGATACCTTGACGCTACACAACATACCGATGGAAGCTAATACTATTGCAATGCCCTTATTATTTGTAAAGTTCATAACTATTAAAAGTTATATTATAATTACTGTTGTTAAAAACTAAATTGTACTCCTAAAAATATTTGCCTTGGCAAATTTAACAAGCCGGGATTCTGAATTGCCAGCCTGTAAAGATCCGTATATGATAAAGCGTTGGTCTGAACAGGAATAGCCTGTTTACCATAAGATGAAGTAAGATATCCATTGTCGCTTGAGCTACCCGTATAACCATACACGCCTAATACATCCCTAATATTAAATACATTCTTCACCAGCAGATAAGCATTAAATGTATATTGTTTCTGATGTTTCAGACTTTCGGGAGCCGGTTTTTTACCAAATGCTACAGCAAAATCTTTATCTACCCTCACATCGGCACTAAAATGCCATGGAAGGCGTGAACCATTTACCTGGCCTACTATGGTCCTGTCACCAGGCTGTGGGCTTGCTAATTGTGTATATGGCTCTCCGCTTCTTGTTCTCAATATAAGGTTGATACCTGCATTTTGTAAAATGTGGCGATCACCAACAACTGGCCCTTCGCCCTGTGAAAAACGATAATCTATATTAGCAGCAATGTTGTGCCTCGAATCTATATCAAGAGGAAACACATAACGAAGATTAGGAAGACCGGCACTCAACAAACTAGATATGATACCATTATTAGATACCTGCCCACCACTGCCGCCATTAGTTGATGTAGCGCTGGAACCCGTACCATCGGCAAACTGCAGGGTGTATGCTAAAGTCATTTGCAAATGTCCTATTCTGCGCAGATCGTACGAAACGGTCATACCCTTTGTGGAAGAGAAATCCCTATTGGTATAGCTAAAATAAGTAATAGGATATGCATCGAAGTAAGGGCGCAGGGTGACCATGTCTTTGCGCTCGCGATAGAAACCTGTGATAGTAACCGCTGACTGATCAGAAAGCTTTTGCTTAAAGCCCATCTCATAATCAAAAGTACGCTCAGGCTTCAGGGCCGGGTTATTAAACACGGAATTTGCATTCTGGGTCATAAAGTAATAATCATACGGCGTAGTGATCACATACGCGGAAGCCGGATTGTGTGAATACACATCATAGTGGCCGTAAAATAATGCTACGTCTGATACAGGAAATGAGAATGCGAGGCGTGGCATAACATTGACCTGCGGCGTGTAATTGACAAAAGAATTTTTGGGGTCAAATATATTAGAATCAATTTTAACATGTCCATCCTTACTCAGCGCTGGCTGAGGATCGCGGCCTGTGGTGATCTTTAAGATACTCGGGTCTTCTATATAGTTGCCCTTTATATCATACCAGTTATCCCCATTCCTGTAGCCTATTATATTGGGAGTTTTAGAATTGTTATTATCAACGTATGGTATATAGCTTCCTCCTATATTGGCAGGATGGGAAAGGCCTGGATGGTCACCGTCAAATTGAGTAACGGTCTGCTCCTGGTATAGTGAATATGGGTCAATAAGTGTCTCATTTGCTGCATCGTAGCGTTCTACACGTACGCCTACATTAAAGAGTATATGATTTATCTGGAACTTATCCAGTATGTACCCAGCGGTGTAGTTGGGTCTGAAAGCTCCTATAGGGCGAGTGTAATGCTTATTTGCATCTTTGGCAGTAAAATAATCATTAAAATTCACCTGGCCATTTTGTATCTGGCCTGTATAGCTATAACCCTGGTATGATACGAAAGGATTACCTGAATTTAATAACTCGTCTGGTGAGAACATATCTAATGAAAATGTAGATGGATCTAAACCAAAGACGTTGACATAATCAGTTCCGTTAGTAGCGAGACCTAATTTTTTACGAAGACTGGAATCAAATACAGATTGATTGTTGCCTGCCTTATAGTTATACTTTATAGTATCCGTAGGGCCGGGAGCAGCCAAGCCATTTTTAATATCTTCTTTTGAAAAAGTTCTGCCACCTACTATAAATATAGGATTAGCTTTATCGAGTGTTATGTGCCTGTTGGTAAGCTGATAAGCAAGCTGCCAAAGAGAAGCTGTACCTCCATTATAATTAGCAAGAGCAAGAAAAGAGCGTTCAGTACGTTGCTGATAATAAAGGCCAAACTGTATAGCATGCCTGGTAGCGCCAGTAAGCAGATCGAAAGAGGCATCTACCGAAACCGATACCTGATCACTTCTACCTTTATTATATCCACTAAGGCCTGTGCCGGCATTTGCCCAAAGGCCATATGTAGAAGAAGGTTCATCGCCGTTTACAACCGAGCGATTATTCCTTATCTGATCTATACTAACAGGTGTATAGCCTGCAGTGTTATAATATTCACTGGTATAGTTAGCTAAGCTTGGGTTTAGATCGGAGCGCTGAAAAGTAACACCCGTAAAAGCGCGGCCTTCATATAATATACCGAGTTTTTTTGTAGCAGTATCCTGATCAGGAGCATAAATATCCTTAGTTATCTGATTGAATTTACCCACGTACAAGTAGTCAAAAATATTATGCTTGAAACGTGGATCCTGATAACTTGAAGTTGTTATCTGATAATCGGCCTGGATAGTATAATAAGCATTGGAGATAACACCTGATTTATCTGTGGAATTAGCCTTGCCAAATTTTTGTGTAAACCTAACCCATGCACGACCAGTAAGGGAATTTACCTCTGGAGTGGCTTCCGGCGCAAAAAGTGAAAATCCACGTGAGCTCTGCTGCTGATTAGCATAAGTAAATGTACCACCGGCTGTAAGGCTCAGATTATCCTGAAGGTGAAAGTCAAGCTTACCATTTAAACGAACAACTTTGGCTAATGAATTAGGATTTGCCTTTGTATAGGTCAGATTGCTATTATTTACATACTCTGTAGCATATTTATAAACCCTTTGCCCATTTGCATCGGTGGTAGTTACCAAAGGATTATTTCTAACACTATTCAATGTGGCGTTATTTGCCACATAATTACCATTATAAGAAGGGTTATCATCTTTATCATACTGGTAATCGCCCCCAAGGAAGAAACCGATAATGTTTTTTGATTGTTTGTTGCCATTACTATCTGTCCATCTTTTCTTATACAGCGGGCCACTTAGAGAGAAATTGAATATATTATTATTATATCCGTCAAGTGAATGTTCTGCAAAAATGCTTCCTGCTAACTTTTGGGTGGCGCCTCTTGTAACAATATTAATAACCCCACCTGTAAGATTGCCGTATTTAGCTGATATGCCAGATGGCATTATCTCTATCTGGTCTATAGAACTGGCAGGAAGATTATAGGTAGAGCCATTGGTCTGTACCCCATCTATTATTACCTGGTTACCATCTCCACGGCCACCTGCTATACTAATACCTCCACCACTTTTCTGCTGGTAGGTATTAGCAGCTAAGGCCACCATATCGGCAGTATTGTGTGTAGGCAGGTCTTTTATGGCTTCCCGACTAATTGTAGTGTTGGGCCCAGATGAGTTTGAATCTATAAGTGGAACTTTATAGGCAGTAACCTGTACTTCCTTCAAAGAACTTTTATCCTGCATGGTAAACTTTAGCCCTGTTGTTTTATCAGAGTTTACTACCACGTTAGAGATAACTGTCTTCTGCAGACCTGCATAAGAAGCACTGACATCATAACGTCCTGCATCTACTGGTTTGATAATAAACCTACCGACGTCATCTGTCTGAGCGCCGCCTTTTTGTATGTTACCCTCGGTAACCACAACTATTGCCCCAATTACCGGTTCTCCCTTAGTATCCAAAACAATACCGGATATTTCGCCCGGTACTGACTGCGCTGATGCGCTGAAAGAAACTCCTAAAAAAAGCAATACGAATAGATAACGTAATGTACGTGCCATATCCTGCATTAATAAATTATTAACCAAATGAAGGGTAAAGATAAAAGATTCTGTTAAAACTTCGAATTCAATTTTAAATATCTTTGTCAGAGTAGTGTAGAATTAAATATATTCATTACACATTTATAATCTTTGACAATAAGGTGATGCTCATTTTATAAACTGCTTCAAAGCTGTAGCCCGCAATATGGGGGGTAATTATTACCTGTGGCATTAAAACAATTTCCTCAAAATTCTTTCTGCTGTTTGCATTCATTTTACTTAAAGGTTCCTGCTCCCAGACATCGAGGCAGGCGCCTTTTATTTTACCACTATGCAACCCCCTCAACAATGCCGCTGTATTGACTACGGGGCCACGGGAGGTATTAATAAGTATAAAAGGCTTACGTATGCTTTCTACAAATTTATCATTGAAATAATTTACTGTATCTGCCTGTAAGGGTACATGAAAACTAACAATATCTGCCTCCTCGTATAAGGGGAACAAATCGGTACACCCCCGTACAGGAGCCTGCATGGCACTTTGGTAGTATTTATCATACGCTATTACGTTCACATCCATCCCTTGCAGCTTGCGTGCAAAGGCGCTTCCGGTGTGACCGTACCCTATTATCCCGGCAGTCATACCTTCCAGCTCTATGCCCCGGTTTTCCTCCCGGAGCCAGTGGCCTTTTTTTACTTCCGCATTGCTCCAAACTATGCGCTTTGTAAGGCCCAGCAGCATACCCAGTGCGTGCTCGGCAACCGCATTACAGTTACCCTCGGGGCTACTGTAGCAAGCAATACCTTTTGCAGTGGCATAAGGAACATCTATAATCTCCATACCAGAGCCCATACGGCCTACCCATTGCAAGTGGGGCGCGGCATCTATCATCTCTTTATCGAGCTGGAGCCTGGTAGAGGTAATGATGCCTGTACAGTCTTTTACTATTTCGTACGCCTGCTGCTGTGTAATATTTTCCTGGTGCACACAGGTATATCCCTCTGCTGCGAGCCCATCTATTAATGCTTTGTGCACAGGTGCCGCTATCAGTACCTTGCCTTTATTCATGAGTGTTATATTGGTTGTACAAGGTTACAAATTCAGCCACAGAGAGCTGCTCTGCCCGTTTATTCATTATATCCTGCGCCAGCAGATCAGGCTGCAGGGTACCCTTCAGGGCATTGCGCAGGGTTTTGCGACGCTGGTTGAAGGCGGCCTTCACCATATTGATAAATTTCCGCTTGTTCGCTATGCCATGCGGATCGTCGAGGTTTGTGAACCTTAATACAGCGCTTTTTACTTTGGGAGGTGGGGTAAAACAATTCTCATTTACTTCAAACAGATATTCTACTTTAAAGAAAGCCTGCATCAGCACACTGAGGATGCCATAGGTTTTGGAGCCCGGGCCAGCAGCTATACGCAAGGCTACCTCTTTCTGAAACATTCCTATCACTTCCTCTATCTTCGGCTCCCACTCGAGTACGCGAAATAATATAGGGGAAGAAATATTGTAAGGGAAATTCCCGATGATGCTGAACCTGGATTCAAAAGGAGCATCTGCCTTTAATATATCCTGCGTGGTTATTTTGCTGATAAGCTGCGGGTAGGTGTGGTGTAGATAAGTAACCTTTTCCTGGTCTACCTCTATAGCATGATAGTTTACATCATCCCATGCTATCAGGTACTTCGTAATGGCGCCACCGCCAGGACCTATCTCCAGCAGATTCATCTGCGGGGTGCGGGTAACCTGCGCTACTATCTTCTGGCACATCTGCTCATCATGCAGAAAGTGCTGCCCTAGGCTTTTTTTTAGTGTGTATTGCATGCGCGAATTTATATGCTGAGGGCCCTATTACCCCAAGCCTATTTTTTCTTACCACGCTCCGCCTGTGCTTTCTGTAGCTCTTCCATCTTCTGCGCCCACTTGGAGGGTGCTACAGGTTTGTTCTTATTTTCCTGCAGCTGTGCGTGTATGGCTTTTTCATTAATGAAGTAGCGCTGTATCACAAATTGCTGCAATATGCTAAGGGTATTGGATACAAAGTAATATAACGTAAGCGCCGCAGCCATTTTATTGAACACACCAAGGAACACGAACGGGAAGATGAAGGGCATATACTTCATCATAGGATTATTAGGATCCTGCGGGGTCATATTGCGGTTGTACACAGCCAGGAATAAGCTGGATGCCGTCATCAGCAATGTAAACAGACTAACATGATCGCCATAAAGCGGTATGCTGAATGGCAACTGGGCTATACTATCGTAAGTAGAAAGATCGTGCGCCCATAGTACCGATTTCTGCCTGAACTCAATAAGAGAAGGGAACAGGTAATACATGGCAAATAATATAGGTAGCTGGAACAGCATAGGCAGACAGCCCCCCAATGGATTAACGCCCACTCTGCGGTACAATTTCATCTGTTCCATGCCAAACTTCTGCTGGTCGCCTTCATGCTTTTTGCGCAGCTCATCAAGCTCCGGCTTCATAACACGCATTTTAGCGGCGGAGAGATAGCTCTTGTAAGTAAAGAAGGAGAGCACCAAACGCATAAGCAATGTAAGTATCAGAATGATGACCCCATAATTGCTTACTACAGAGGTAAGGAAGAAGAACAGCGGTAGCAGTATCCATTTATTGATGTACTTAACAAATGCCATGATGCCATTGCCCATAGGCACCATTTCTTCCATGCCCAGCTTATACCTATCCAGAATGCGGTAATCATTAGGGCCTATATACCACTGAAGCGATACCGTACCATTACCCTTTACCGGCGCTTCCAGCACATCTTTTGTAACTACAGCAGTGTTACTATCCACCTTTACCGATGCATCTATATTTACTTTATTAAACCCATCCTTACAAACCAGTATGGAGTTGAAGTATTGCTTGCGGAGCCCTACCCAGTAAGCAACATCGCTAAGTGATTTTTTGTCTTCGCTCTTTATGGTAAAATAATCATGGTCTGTATTTTTGTAGCGGTAGTATACCTGCGAGTTGAGGCGCTCTGTAGCTATATCCTTCTCGGTGGGCAGTGCCGCGGTATTCCAGTTGAGCGAAACAGTATTGGCAGGCATGCCGCCCAGGCGTATATCGCAGCGCATCATGTAGTCATCAGCAGGAAGGGTATAAATTATATCCACGCGCTTGCCATTGCCCATATCTGCGCCAAAGTCTATGGTCTTGTCGCCGTTAGGCTCGTCTTTTATAACAGGGGTAAAATACAGATCACCCGTAGCTACTGCACCACTATTAACAGGCAGTATAGCGCTTAGTTCATTACCCTTGCCATTAAACAGGTACAATGGCTGCTGGGAATACGTCTTGTAGTTTTTGACCAGCGCACTTACAGGGTACGCCCCCTTGGTATTGAACTGTAATATCAGTTTCTTATTCTCCAGTGTTACCGTCTGCGCCTGGCCATTGAATGCTGCGGGGAGGCTACGGCGGATAGAATCATTCACCGTGTTATCCGGTGCGGCCATTTGCCTTACCCTGCTGCTATCTACCACAGGTACGGGATGCGCTTTGGCATAAGCCACAGAGTCAGTATGTTTTTGTTGTAAATATTGTGTCTGGGTATGCTGGTTATAGCTTACATAACCAATTACCAGCACCGCCAGCAATGAAAAACCAATGACTGAATTGCGATCCATGAGAAAAAATGAGGTGCAAAGGTAGTGGTAAATTAACTAATTGAACCGTTGATGCTTATAAGGTGAAAATGTTATATTTTGAAACTTCCGCAAACTTCCATTAAGGTAATATTCTATAACTGCTACTGTAAAGGTTTTGCGGTGAAACTTCCGGTGCTAAGTGGTAGATAGGAATGGAGGTTTGAAGTATTATTGGGGGCGCATGGTGGATAGTTTAGGTAAGTGTAAGATACGGTGGCAGGGAAGGGGTTTCCAAAAGAAAATATCCACAAATATTAAGGTATTTTTTGGATCGGCTGCTGTATATGGGCAAACTTGAGGCTATCGCAATGGCTATTAGCTTTTTCATCTCTTTTGCAGGCGGTGGACTGCATGAATTACGAATAAGGTACTATAACAGTTTAAATAAAAACTATACCTGAACCTATATTTGAATGATATATCCTACACACTCAAAAACAACTGCGGGAATATTCCTATCAGGAGTACGATAGCACAGGTGAGGATAAGCAGGAACTTATCAGTTTGCGTAACAGGGGAATTCAATTCTGGATTGCCGGGCTTGAAGTACATGGCTATGATGACGCGGAAATAATAATACACACTGATGGCTGCCATCAATAATGCAAAGATTACCAACCACATTAAATGGCCCTGCTGCATGGCAGCCGAAAGGACATAGTATTTTGCCATAAAGCCACCTGTAAGCGGTATGCCAGCAAGCGACAAGAGGAATATAGTAGCAACGAAGGCAAGGGTAGGTTCTTTTTGCGCCAGTCCGTTGAAGCCATCATAAGTGTAGTCTTTCAGTTTTAGGAGCACAGCGAATATACCTATGGTGGCCACGCTGTAGGCTACCGCATAGATAATAATGCCCTGCCAGGCAATAGCATTGACAGAGATGACCGCGAACAGCATAAAGCCTGCCTGTGCTATGGATGAATACGCAAGCATACGCTTAACGCTCTGCTGGAAGACCGCTGTAATGTTACCAACAAACAGTGTAGCCGCAGTGATAACAGAGAGCACTAAGGTCCAGCTATTGCTAAGGCTGCCAAATGCTACCTGGAACAAACGAAGGAATGCTATGAACGCTGCCGCCTTCGCAACAGTAGCCATGAATGCGGTAAACGCAGTGGGTGCGCCATCATACACATCGGGTGTCCACATATGAAATGGAGCCGCAGATACCTTGAATGAAAGGGCGATCATGACGAGAATGATACCAGCCAGCGCAAGTACATTTAATGAATCGGCCTGCAGGAAGGTGAAGTTGGTAATATAAAATGAGCCTGTAGCCCCATACAGCAATGTAATGCCCATGAGCAATATGCCTGTAGAAAACGCCCCCATTAAAAAGTACTTAAGCGATGCCTCACTGCTTTTGAGATTCTTCTTATCGCTGCCAGCAAGTATATACTGGGGAATAGAAATTATCTCTATGCCTAAAAAAAGCATCAGCATATTGTTATAACCGGAGAGTATATACAGGCCACAGAGAATAAAACAGATGAGCGCAAAATACTCAGCCACATGTGAGCCAACCTTTGCTATCTCTTTACCAATAAGCAACACATAAAGAAGCGTGCAGCCTGTAAGCAGGGTATTGAACCAAACCGCATAGCGATCTATACGCAGCATGTTGTTGAAAAAAGCCTGTGGCGCAGCAGCCGGAGTAGAAACAACTTCATATATATTAACGCCAAGGAGGGCCAGCAATAGTATAACCGCTAATGTGACGGCATTCTTTTTCTCCTTCACCAGTATTCCGGCAAACATCAAAATGACACCCGATATTGTAGCAGCAATAATTGCTTTCATATTCTATTCAAAAAGGTAAAATCAAAAAAATCTTAAAAACCCTATCAATTATTTCACCATGCCTGAGGTCATATCGAGCAACGGTTGCGGATAAATACCAAGGAACAGTATAATGCAAATAATTATAGCCACACCTATATATTCATTCATGCTCAGGTCTTTAGCTATCACCATATCGGTAACATTACCATAGGCCGTCTTCTGTATCATATTAAGGGTATAGACTGCCCCCAGTATAACACCCAGACCTGCTATTATCATGTACACCATATGATATTGCGAACTACCCTGGAAGATGCCATTGAACAACATGAACTCACCCACAAAACCATTGGTCAGTGGCAGCGCAATATTGGCCAGCGATATAATTACTAATGCGATGGCCATGAGCGGAGCTGCTGTTGCCATGCCACCCAGCTTACTCATATCGCGTGTGCCCCAGCGGTTTTCGATCAGGCTTACCATCAACCACATGCCCGTAATGTTGATGCCATGATTGAACATTTGTACCATAATGCCGTGCATGCCGATATTATTAGCGGAGAATGCCGCGGCACACATAAGGCCCATGTGGGCAATAGAAGAGTAGGCAACCAGGCGTTTAAGATCGGTCTGCACAATAGCTATAAGCGATGCGTAAACAATACCTATGACAGAAAGAACAATAACCGTATCGGACCAGTAAGCAACACCTGATGGAAGCACCGGCAGCAACCAGCGAAGCACCGCATATAATCCCATCTTCACCATCAGCGCACTGAGGATAATGGTAACGGGGGTAGGCGACTGCTCATAGGTATCGGGCTGCCAGGTATGGAAAGGAAATACCGGCATCTTGATAGCAAAGGCTATAAACAGCAACCAGAACAGCCATTGCTGTGTAGCGGGCGGCAGTGATGCGCCAGCATGCACAATATTGATCCATGAGTAGCTATTAGCACCGGGCGTTTGCTGAGATAAAAAGATAAGTCCCGCCAGCATCATAAGGCTACCAACAAAAGTGTACACAAAAAATTTGAACGTAACCGGAATACGCTTTTCGCCACCCCAGCGGGAACAAAGGAAATAAACCGGCACTAAAGCCAGCTCCCAGAATACATAAAAAACCAGCGCATCATAAGCAAGAAACACGCCCATAAGCCCTGCCTGCGATAAAAGCATAAAGCCCCAGAAACTATTGGGTTTCTCGAATTTTTTATTCCAGCTGACTATTACCACAACCAGCAGAACTATTGCCGTAAGGAGGCACAGCATGCCGGACATACCATCGGCCATAAGGCTGAACTGTGTACCTATATTGGGTATCCAGGGGGCAGTGAAAGAGATGGATGCATTATAATTGTTACCACTCACATATGCAGCTATGCCCAGGGTAGCCATAGCGCTGAGCAGCGCAAGTATCTTAACGCCCTCGCCTTTGATAGCAAAAGCCAGGATACCAGCAAGTAATGGAATGGTTATGAGTAATACTAATATCATAATGCTAAAGCCGCTATAAATTTTATCTTATCCAAAAAAAGCCGAGTGTAAAAAGGGCTATTATACCCAGCACCATAACAAATATGTAGAAGCCAACCTGGCCGCTCTGTAACAAGCGTACCCTGTCGCCACCCCACCCAACTAACTTACCTACCCCATTTACAATACCATCTATACCTGCACGCTCTGCAAAACGATCGAGCAGGCGGGAAATGGCACCTATAGGACGAACAATGACCGCATCATATAACTCATCCACATACCACTTATTCTCCAGGAATTTAGCGACACCAGTATTGGGTGCGAACGCCGGTTTCTTATTCCTTACATACGCTACTATTATCATCAATACAGATACACTTACTGATATCCCCATCAACATCCATTCAGTACCTGCCAGCATGTGGTGTTCACCAGTATTTGCAACTACGGGAGCCAGATAAGAGGCCAATGCGTGGTGCTCGCTGATAACAGCAGGCAAGCCTACATAACCACCTACTACGGACAAAATGGCCAATATGATAAGCGGAATGGTGATAGCCCAGGGGCTCTCGTGGAGGTGGTGTTCCTGATCGTGTGTGCCGCGGAATATGCCGGTAAAAGCAAGGAAGTAAAGTCGGAACATGTAGAAGGCAGTCATCATTGCTGCAAAAACGCCCAGATAATATAATATGGGATCGTGTGCATAGGCCATAGCCAGTATCTCATCTTTAGAGAAGAAGCCCGAAAAGCCGGGGATGCCAGAAATAGCGAGGCAACCTATAAGGAATGTGATCTGTGTGATGCGCATCTTCTTGCCCAGGCCACCCATGAGGCGGAGATCCTGTTCGCCACCCATTGCATGAATGACACTGCCCGCGCCAAGGAACAATAAGGCCTTGAAAAACGCATGTGTCATAACATGGAAAACTGCAGTAGTATACGCGCCAACGCCCAGTGCAAGGAACATGAAACCCAACTGGCTGACCGTGGAATAAGCCAGTACCTTTTTAATATCATACTGCTTCATAGCTATGGTAGCCGCTACTATAGCTGTTGCTAACCCTATCCATGTAATGAGTGTCTGCGCCATTGGGGCGAGATTATACAGGGCGCTGCTACGGGCTATCATGTAAATACCTGCCGTAACCATGGTAGCAGCATGTATGAGGGCTGATACGGGGGTAGGGCCTGCCATTGCATCGGGCAGCCATGTATAAAGTGGTATCTGTGCGCTCTTACCCATAGCACCAATAAAGAGGCAAATAGCTATCCAGTTATAAGTAGAAGTGCTTACTATGACCTGGCCGCCTTTTAACTGACCAAAGAAATCCTGGTAGGAAAGAGTGCCATAGGTATATAATATAAGCAGCATGCCCACAAGGAAACCGAGGTCGCCGATGCGGTTCATGACAAAAGCCTTCTTGGCGGCATTGGTATAATCCCGGTTCTTGAACCAAAACCCTATCAATAAATAGGAGCAAAGACCAACGCCCTCCCAACCAATGAACATTATCAAGTAATTACCGCCGAGTACTAACAGCAGCATGGAGAATATGAACAGATTGAGGTAGGCAAAATACTTCACCATGCCTTCATCCTCGTGCATATAAGAGGTGGAATAAACATGTATGAGGAAACCAACACCTGTAATAATAAGGAGGAACAAAGAAGATAATGCATCGACCTGGAAGGTAAAAGGAATAGATAGCTTGCCTGAATTAATAAAATCGAACAAATGCACCATTGTGGCAGTACCTGAGTTCTTTACCTCGAAGAAAATGCCGAGGGAAACTATAAACGATGCCAGTATAGTAAGGGTGCCAATAACACCGCCTGCCGTCTTGGGCATTTTTCGCCAAAAGATACCGTTTATCAGAAAGCCAATTAACGGGAATAAAGGAACCAGGTAAACTAATTGGGTCATCTTAATGTTTTAACCGATTCAAAATATTTATATCTACCGAATGCACTTTGCGGTGCATCATTACTATCACTGCAAGGCCTACTGCTACCTCTGCCGCAGCTACTACCATAATAAAGAATACAAATATCTGGGCAGAAGAGTCAACATACATTTTTGAAAAAGCTACCAACAACAAATTCACTGCATTCAGCATCAGCTCTATGCACATGAAGATGATAATGGCATTGCGACGCATAAGGGTACCCATGATACCTATGCTGAACAAGGCCATGCTTAGAAATAAATAATATTGTATCGGCATATAATAAGTTATAAGTCAAAAGTCAAAAGTCAAAAACCTGAAAAGTTATGACTACTAACCTGTTTATTTAATATCACTTGTATTTACTGAACCATCAGCCACGGTGCTATGCACTTCCTCCTTCCTACTAATAACAACAGCACCTATTATAGCGCTCAAAAAAAGCACACTGCTTATCTCGAATGGCAATACATATTGCGTGAACAATACCTTACCAAGATTTTTGATAAGCCCTATATCGTTTGATTGTTTATCCAATACGGAAAGTGAGGCTGTTCTTAAGGCTGCGAGTATCACCAGAAACAAAACACCGCCTGCTATCATCCCGGCAAGTTGTGCCAACCTGCTTTTCTGTGGTTCCACATCAGCATTCAGATTCATGAGCATCATAACGAACAGGAAAAGTACCATTATGGCACCCGCATATACTATAATGTTAACCACTGCGAGGAACTGCGCATTCAGCAAAAGATAATGGCCTGATATGGCAAAAAATGTTGCAATAAGGAACAACACACTATTAACAGGATTACGGCTAAGGATAACGCCCAACGCACAGCCTATAGCCATGATAGTGAGGAACCAGAAAAGTACTTCGTACATACCCATGATTAGTTGGTGCCTTCCTGTTTTTTAGGATGAGGAATAAGCA
Organism: Taibaiella sp.; assembly: GCA_013815385.1. Lineage (GTDB taxonomy): Bacteria > Bacteroidota > Bacteroidia > Chitinophagales > Chitinophagaceae > JACDGL01. Next base: position 128,202 of record JACDGL010000002.1, read on the forward strand.
TATCTTCCTTTTTATATATAAAACTCTCCCGATTGTAATTAGCCGGCATTATTGTCTCAGTAAGGTAAACTGCATCCTTAGGGCAGGCTTCTTCACAAAACCCGCAGAAGATGCAACGCAGCATATTGATCTCGTATTTAGCCGCATATTTTTCCTCGCGATACAGGCTTTCTTCGCCAGGCTTACGTTCTGCAGCTTCCATAGTGATGGCTTCCGCAGGACAGGCAAGCGCGCATAGCCCGCAGGCAGTACACCTCTCGCGGCCTTCCTCATCCCTATTAAGCACCTGCAGGCCACGGAACACCGGGCTGAACGGACGCTTCTCTTCGGGGTAGGAAACAGTAGCTTTCTTTTTGAATATATGCCCTAACGTGATGCTCAGCCCCTTAAGGATAGCGGGTATGTATATACGCTCACTAAACGTCATCGGGCTGCGGTCTATTGATATTGACCTATTCGTTAATTTTTGCATTGTTTATTTTCTTCCTTGAATTAATCTTTTAACCAATCTGCGGAATCATTTTTTCAATTTTCACTTTCAAATCAGGTATATACTCACTTAATGTTTCCCAAACGCGCCTCCAGTTTACAAATCCGTACGCATGAACATAATAATTACGCGCGGATTTAAGCAGTTGCCATTCTACCTCACTAAACCGAGTTTTTAATTCATTGGATAGTTTGGATGAATATTCACCTATTACTACCACTTTCATCATACATGCATCTCTAAGAACGTCGTTTCTAAGAAATAGATCCTCGTCAACATCAACTAAATAGCTCTGCAATATTTCTATCTGCGACAAGATATATTCTAATAAATCTCTGTCATCACTCATGCAGAAAATATTTGAATTTTATCTTTGCTAATGTTATTTTTAAAACGTTGGCTCGTAATTTCTTCTTCTACTAATTCCACCTTTCTTTTAAACTTTTCTTCTAATCCTATTTGGAACCTTAAAGTATCGAACATGGATACTAGTTTTTTGCTATCATCATATTCTACCAAAAGATCTACGTCGCTATTTTCTTTTGCCTCGCCCCGTGCAAACGAACCAAACAGATAAACGTTTTTTACCGGCTTATCTTTAAAGTAGTCGGCAACTGTAGTTTTTATTTGCTGTATCGTAAGCATTAATATTTTTTCATTTTAAAACCCACAATATTACCCCGCCCGTTATCAGCATGTTCACCAATGCAAGCGGTATCAGTGATTTCCAGCCCAGGCGCATTAGCTGGTCGTACCGGAAACGTGGCAGTGTCCAGCGAATGAACATAAAAAATAATATCATCATGATGACCTTGGTAAGGAGCACCAGTACACATACTATTGTAAACAATAAGGGGCTGACCCCACCTGCAACTTTATCCATGAACGGGAAGTTGTACCCACCCCAGAATAACGTGATGATAATGGCAGAGCTGACAAACAGATTAATATATTCTGCAAAAAGATAGAAACCCAGCTTCATGGATGAATACTCCTGGTGGTATCCCATGTTCAATTCACTTTCTGCCTCCGGCAGATCAAATGGTGCGCGATTCAGTTCAGCAAACGAGCATATCAGAAAAATGATAAACCCCAGGGGTTGCTTAAATACATTCCATGTAAACCAATGGCCATCCCAGAAGCCATGCTGCTGGCTAACAATATCGCGCAGGCTAAGTGAGCCGGTCATCATAAGCAGGGCAATAAGGCTGATGCCCATTGCAAGCTCATAAGAAATGGCCTGCGATGCAGCACGTATACTACTAAGAAGTGAGAATTTATTATTAGATGCCCAGCCACCCAGCATGATACCATACACACCAAGGCTGACAACACCGAATACAAACAGGATACCTATATTAATATCTGCTACCTGAAGCGAAATAACACGGCCTGCGGAAGTAACATAATCTGGCCCCCAAGGAACCACTGTACTGGTCATACAGGCGGTAAGCATAGCCAGGCAAGGCCCGAGAATAAAAAGGAAACGGGTAGACCTATCCGGGATTATCTCTTCTTTGAAAAACAGTTTTAACCCATCGGCCAATGGCTGGAACAGGCCAAAAGGACCTGCACGGTTTGGGCCTATACGATCCTGCATAATTGCAGCAACCTTGCGTTCGGCCCAGGTAGCATACATAGCTACGCCCAGCGAACCCATGAGTATCACTGAAATGAGAATAACTTTCTCTATAATAAAAGCTGTATTAATCTGCATTAACAGCATAATGGCGCAAAAGTAGTTAGTTAGTTTAAAAAATCAGCCTCTTTCTTTGCCCGCACGCACTTTTTGGTGCAGAGGGGATCGTCAATTATTCAAATCAGTAGTCTTAAAATCTTCTGAGTGTGCGGGGCCCTCTATTTTAGAAAGATCTACTTCCCGGCGGTTCACATCACTAACAGTATGGATATTCATCAACAGTTTAGGTTGCTTGCCTATTACCTTGTCAATAAGCACCGGGGCTTTATGTGTATTTACATAATGACCCTGAGATATAACACTCATACGGCTGATCTTTGAAGGCCCTTCTATTACCCAGTCTTTTACCTCTTTCTTGTGAAAGCGGCACTCGTTACAGATCCATTCTTCTACTTCGCCAAACTTGTTCTTACGGGCTGTAACACGGAATACCTCATCACCACGCATCCACAGGCGCACCTTACTGGTACACGTAGGGCAGTCGCGGTGGGCATCTACCGGTTTGGTAAACCATACCCGATTCTTAAAGCGGAATGTCTTATCAGTTAATGCACCTACGGGGCATACATCTATTACATTGCCTATAAATTCGTTATCAAGAGATTTACCTAAGTAGGTACTGATGGCTGAGTGATCGCCACGGTCCAGTACGCCATGCTGGCGACAACCGGTAACTTCATCGGCAGTAAATACACAACGATAGCATAGGATGCAACGTGTCATGTGCAACTGAATGAACGGGCCAATATCTTCCTTCTCGAAGGTGCGGCGGTCAAACTCGTAACGGGTTTTTTCAGAGCCATGCTGGTAACTCAGATCTTGCAGGTCGCACTCGCCGGCCTGGTCACAAACCGGGCAATCGAGTGGATGGTTGAGCAGCAGAAACTCTACCACACCCTTTCGGGCATCAATTACTTTATCTGAAGTAATATTCTTTACCTCCATGCCATCCATTACAGTGGTACGGCAGCTTGCTACCAGCTTGGGCATAGGGCGGGGATCTTTATCAGAACCCTTGCTTACCTCTACCAGGCATGTGCGGCATTTACCACCACTCTCCTTCAGATTTGTGTAATAGCACATAGCAGGCGGCGTAACATCGCCCCCTATCATGCGTGCAGCATTAAGTATAGTAGTACCGGCAGGCACTTCTATTTGTATGTTATCTACAGTTACTTTGAACTTTGGTTGCTCAGACATAATCTTTGCGGTTCCTTTGCGTCAAACTTTGCGTTCTTAGCGGTTTTATAAGTTATTTACTACTCTTCTTATTCCATCCTTCATTCTAACCACATTAAAATTCATCAGCAATCCCAATTTTATTCCTGTCAATTTTAAATAGGTCAATACTTGTGCTAGGTGTACCTCATTTAATGCTTCTACTGCCTTTACCTCTAATATTAATTTCCCTTCTACCATAATATCACATCGAAACCCACACTCTAATTTTATATCTTCAAAAACTAATGGTATCGGTTTTTGTCGCTCTACATATAATCCTGTCTTTATTAATCTATGTACCAGGCACATTTCATATACTGATTCTAAAAGACCTGGTCCTAATTGTTTATGAACATTTATCGCTTCACCAATTATTATATTTGATAATTCATTTTCTGTCATAATTTAACCGCAAAGGGCGCTAAGATTTCGCAAAGAGCCGCTAAGATGATCTTTATATTGCCACAGGTACGTGAATAGGGTCAGCATAATGAGCTAATCCATAATTACGCTCCTGAGATTCTGCGGGATTCAGTACATGCCATTCAAACTCATCCCTGAAATGCCTGATGGCTGCTGCAACCGGCCATGCGGCAGCATCGCCTAGCGGGCATATGGTGTTCCCTTCTATCTTGCGCTGTATATCCCAAAGCAGGTCTATATCGCTTATCTTTCCTTTCCCGTACTCTATGTTCTTTAATATCTTGTACATCCAGCCGGTGCCCTCCCGACAAGGGCTGCACTGCCCACAACTTTCATGATTGTAAAACCGGGCAAGCGTCATTGTATGGCGCACTACGCACTGGTCCTCATCAAACACCTCGAAACCGCCAGAACCCATCATGGAGCCAGTAGTAAAGCCCCCATCTGCAAGACCTTCGTAACTCATGATGCGCGTTTCGCCTTTTGCAGTTTTCAGCAATAGGTTAGCCGGAAGAATGGGTACCGATGATCCACCGGGTATACAGGCCTTCAGTTTTTTACCTTTTGGTATACCGCCACAATATTCATCGCTGTAGATAAACTCCTCGACAGAAATGGTCATATCAATTTCGTAAATGCCGGGCTTGTTTATATTGCCACAGGCAGATAACAACTTAGTACCGGTAGATTTACCAATGCCAATTTTAGCATACTCTGCACCGCCCATGTTAATAATAGGCACTACTGCTGCCAGTGTTTCCACATTGTTCACTACTGTAGGGCGCATCCATACACCTTGTATGGCAGGGAAAGGAGGCTTGATACGCGGATTGCCACGCTTGCCTTCCAGACTCTCTATCAAGGCTGTTTCTTCTCCGCATATATATGCTCCTGCACCGCGGTGCACGTATATCTCACAATCGAAACCTGTACCCAGTATGTTTTTACCAAGCCAGCCGTTCAGTTTTGCTTCGGCTATGGCCTGTTCCAATATTTCTGCTACCCACACATATTCTCCACGGATGTATATATAGGTATGGTGGCTACCCAATGCAAAACTACTGACGATAAGACCCTCTATAAGCAAGTGCGGAAGAAACTCCATCAGGTACCTGTCTTTAAATGTACCTGGCTCTGATTCGTCTGCATTACAAACCAGGTGGCGAGGCACACCTTCGGGCTTAGCGAGAAAGCCCCACTTCATACCCGTAGGGAAGCCTGCACCGCCGCGACCACGTAAGCCGCTTTTCTTTACCTCTTCTACTATTTCTTCCGGTGTCATTTTCAACGCCTTCTCAACAGACCGGTAACCGCCATTTTTGCGGTAGGCATCGTAAAAACGGATACCTTCTATATGTGCGTGCTCTAATAAAAGTTTTACTCCCATACCCTAAATCCCTGAAGGGACTAGTTTTAAATTATTATTGTTTCTTTAAAATGAACTTGTCCGCGATAGGGCCTGTTATCTTCTCGCCATTCATATCCAGCTGCACAAGAGATTCGTCTTCTATTTTATACCTATGCGGCCTCATGCCTTTCAGGCTATCAAGTGTCAGTATGCTATCCGTTACTGTCCAATGTGTTCCTATTGTCTTATTCGTTTCTTTTCTGCCGGCATATTGCTCATCTATCTCGTAGCTCTTGTCATCATTTAAGATAAGCGTTGTCTTTATCCCATCACAATCCGTACAGGGCAAATTGCCGGTATAGGTGCCAGATATTCCAGATAAAGATTCTGCCGCTTCCACTACTGCTGCGAGGCCAGGTGTGCCAGGCATCTCTGTATTGTTGTTACTTTCATTCTTGCTATGATTACCACAGCTGACGAAAAGCAAAGAACTAAACACTGTTAAAATAATAAGCTTGCTTTTCATAATGTAAATTAATTAGCTGCTGCCCTTGTACACTCTTCTACTATGCTATCAATCTTCTCTTTTGTCAGGTGTTCGCGATAAGTTTTGCCCAACTGCATCATAGGTGCATATCCACATGCGCCCAGGCACTCTACCGGTTTTAATGTAAACAACCCATCGGCAGTTGTCTGCCCTTCCTGTACACCCAGCTTTACCTTGATGTACTCTATTATATCATCGCTGCCATTGAGCATACACGGCCCTGTTCGGCATACCTCAAAGAGATATTTGCCAACCGGCTTCAGATTGAACATGCTGTAAAAGCTAGCTACTTCATACACTTCAATAGGGGTAATATGCAGCAACTCTGCAACATAATCCATCACCGGTACATCAAGCCAGCCATCAAATGTATCCTGGGCCAGATGCAATACAGGTATCAATGCGCTCTTCTGCTTCCCCTCAGGGTAGCGAGCCATCAGCTCCTCTACTTTATTCAGTTTATCCTCCGAAAATTTTATCATACCCAAAGGGGCTATATTATTTAATAATCTTTACTACGCATCCAGTTCACCTGCTATCACATTCAAGCTGCTCAATGCTATTATCGCATCGCTCAGCAAACCACCTTTTATTATTTCAGTATATGCCTGGTAATATATAAAACACGGCCTGCGGAAGTGCAGGCGATAAGGTGCACGCCCACCATCGCTTATCAGGTAAAAGCCCAATTCACCATTACCACCCTCTACCGCGTGATAAACTTCACCCGGCAGGGCATCTATCTCGCCCATCACTATCTTAAAATGATAGATGAGTGCTTCCATTTTTGTATAAACATCTTCCTTAGCGGGCAAATGGAAATTATCTGCTTCCTTAGCATAGAAAACGTGCTTCTGATCGGGAAATTCCCTTTCCAGCTTTTCTATCTTTTCTATAGCCTGGCGAATGATGCTATAGCTTTCCCATATTTCATCATTGCGCACCATGTAGCGATCGTAAACATCGCCGGTGGTGCCGACAGGTATCTTAAAATCAAAATCTTCGTAAGAGCAATAAGGCTGTGCTACGCGTACATCATAATCTACTCCTGCTGCCCGCAGGTTAGGCCCGGTAAAGCTATAGCTCAGCGCACGATCGGCACTGATAGGACCTGCCCCTATACAACGCTCCATAAAAATACGGTTACGATTCAGGAGGGTTTCATATTCCTTCATAGCCTTCGGGAATGTACTCATAAACTTATGCAGCTTGGTAAAAGAAGCTGCACTGAAATTGCGCTCGAAGCCACCTACACGACCAATATTGGTAGTAAGGCGGGAGCCGCACACCTCTTCCCATATTTCATATATCAGCTCACGATACTGGAAAACATAGGTAAACCCTGTAAGTGCCCCGGTATCTACCGCTACTACAGAATTGCACACCAGGTGATCGGCTATACGTGCCAGCTCCATAATAATAATGCGCAGATAATCTACACGCTTAGGGGTTTTAATGCCCAGGAGCTTTTCTACAGTCATATGCCAGCCCATATTATTAATGGGGGCCGAGCAATAGTTAAGCCTGTCTGTAAGTGGAGTGATCTGGTAGTATGGCCTCCGTTCTGCAATTTTCTCAAATGCACGGTGTATGTAGCCCACCGTCTGGGTAGCATCTAGCACACGCTCGCCATCTATCTCCAGTATATTCTGAAACACACCATGGGTAGCAGGGTGTGTAGGTCCCAGATTGAGCGTAGTGGTCTGCTTCTGAAGAGATTCTTCAGAAAGCTTTATGTGGTGTTGCTGATGATGTTCCAGTTCCGTCATATCAAAACCCCCTGTGGGGCTTAATTAAATATTTTCAAAATAATAGAGCAAACTCAATGATCTAACTTCCTATTGTGCCACAGTGCCGCCGCGGCCAAACATTTCATCATCCTTATCAATACGCGTAGGGTCTTCCATCTGGTATTCTTTACGCATGGGGAAGTAATCCATTTCATCCACATTAAGGATACGTATGAGATTAGGATGGCCTACAAAATTGACTCCAAAAAAATCATATGTTTCGCGCTCCATCCAGTTAGCCCCTGCAAACAGTTGTGTGGCGGTAAATACATCCGGCTTATCAACAGGAACGTACACCTTCATACGTACACGTACATTATTGGTGAGGCTATGCAGGTGATAAACTACACAAAGCTCCTCGCCAGTCCTGTCAGGAAAATGCACTGCCGTAAGATCTGTAAGAAACTGAAACTGCAATTCCTGTTGATCAAAAAGAAACTGCATTACCTTCAGATTGGCAGCAGCAGGCGCTGTAAATGTGAGCAACCCATAAGGCTCCTCCCATACGGACAACTGCTCGCCGAATTTTTCTATTAAATGTTGTTTTACAATATCGTTGGTCAAAGACATAAGTCAAAAGTCGAAAAGCTAAAGCTGTAGCAGCGATGGCTATAATTATTGTATTCCGTAACTCTGCATTAAGGCCTTATACTGTTCTCCATTCCTGCGGCGAAGGCTTTCACTCCCCACCAGATCCTGCAATTTTAATATACCATCTAGGATACCTTCCGGGCGTGGGGGGCAACCTGGAACATACACATCTACCGGTATCACCTGGTCTATACCCTGCAATACAGGATAAGAATCGAAGATACCCCCGGTACATGCACAGGCGCCTATGGCAACTACCCAGCGTGGCTCGGCCATCTGCAGGTATACCTGGCGCAAAATAGGCCCCATCTTCTTAGCTATGGTACCTGCAACCAGCAGCATATCGCACTGCCGGGGGGTAAAGCCCATACGCTCTGACCCGAAACGGGCAAGATCATAATTGGACCCCATAGTAGCCATAAACTCAATACCACAGCAGGAAGTAGCAAAAGGCAAAGGCCACAAAGAATTTTTTCGGGCCAGCCCTACCACCTTACTGAAAGAAGTAGCAAAAAATCCTTCTCCGATATGCCCTTCGGGCATCTTTACCAACTTCACATTTGTATTATACTGAACCGGACGAGGCATAATTGTTACTTTTAAATTTTTGATGTATGATTGCTCACACCCAACGTCAATCATTCTTAATCTTCCCACTCCAGGGCACCTTTCTTTACTATGTATATAAACCCACACAAAAAGAACGCCACAAACATTATAACTGCATAAAAACCATCCTTACCCAACTCCCTGAAATTGACAGCGTATGGGTAAAAGAATATTACCTCTACATCAAATAGGACAAACAGGATAGCTACCAGGAAATACTTGATGCCCATAGGCTGGCGGGCATTGCCGACAGATGGCACACCACTTTCGAAATTGATGAGCTTATCGTGCGTTTTTCGGCGCGGACCCAGCAGGTGTGTTGCCAACATCATTACTACCACAAAACCAACAGCGATCACCAATTGCAGCGCTACAGGAAAATAATTGAATGGTGTATTTTGCTGCGCTACCAGTAATAATGGGTTCATAAAGTATTTACCTGCTTAGACCGTTATTTTTAGAATTCACAAAGTTACGGTTATCAGATAAAATAGCAATGATGAAAAAAGGATGCTTTCTCCGAGACGTTAAAATCATATTCACCATATGTCATATTTATTTATTTTAAGCCATAACTACCCGTTCGTCGGATGAAAAGGGACTTTCATCCGATAAAGGATTATAAGGATGTATCATGTTCGTATTTTTATTTATTGCGAACATTCGTAATTTCACAGCACATTTTATGAGAAAATACCCAGTATTGGTAGTAAGCACTTTATGTGCGCTATTGAGTTGTTATGGCCCTTCATTTGGACAATGTACCACTATCAGCCTGCCTGATAGCATAAAAATATGCAAAGGAAGTAATGTAAATATTACGGCAACACTAACCGTACCAACCGGATATAACGTGATAGATACAGGCTGGGTACCGGCCGCAGGTTTTTCTGATACCAATTCGCTGACACCTACAATTACCGGGGTTACCTCATCTGGCTACTACAGGCTGCATACGGTAACGGTGACTAATACCGAACTAATTGTGAATGGGGATTTCAGCTCGGGCAATACAGGCTTTACGAGCAGCTATACCTACAATCCATCCAGTGTGTATGCTGCTGGGGTATATGCGGTAGATTATAACCCTTCATCAGTTCATCCATTGGCTGTTTCTTATAGAGACCATACAACAGGTACAGGTAAGATGATGATCATTAACGGAGCCTCCACAGCTGTAGATGTGTGGTGTGAGAGTATAGCGGTAACACCTAATACAAATTATGCATTTTCTGCATGGTTTGCTAACTGGTCTGTTGATGATGTAGGCGCCGCAACTCCCGACCTGCAATTTAAAATTAATGGAGTGTTACTTGGCAGCCCTACGCTTATTTCTGCCAGCCCGGGCACCTGGCTTCACTTTTACCAGGTCTGGAATAGTGGCCCCAGTACCACCGCAAGCATTTGTATCTATGATCTTACTACAGCTGCCACAGGTAACGACTTTTCTATAGATGACATCAGTTTCCGGCCTATGTGCAGGTCTAATGATAGCGTGTATGTAAAAGTAGATGTAAAAGTAGATGTACCTGTTATAAAGGCAAGTAACGATACAGGCATATGCAACGGTAAATCAGCAACATTAAATGCCACAGGCTCTTTGCATTATAAATGGACACCAAATACAGGCCTGTCCTGCGATACCTGCGCCAGCCCAGTAGCCTCCCCCGCTGTAAGCATGACCTACATAGTAACCGGAACCGATGCTATAGGATGCACAGCTGTTGATACCGTAAATGTAAGTGTGGGCAGACTGACAGTAAGTGTAAGTGGTAAAAACGGTATATGCCCCGATAGCAGCACCTCGCTGACCGCATCGGGTGCCACAAATTATGTATGGAGCCCCGCAGCTACCTTATCTTGCGATACCTGCAGCACTATCACCGCCACGCCTGCCAGCACTACTACCTATACTGTTACCGGCAGTGATAGTGGCGGCTGTACCGGTACCAGCTCTATTACAGTAACGGCTTATCCGGCACCTGCTATCTCCATAAGTAAAAACGCATTGGTGTGCAAGGGTTCCACAATAGTATTAAGCGCTACCGGAGCCCATAGTTACTCGTGGACACCAACTGCTAACCTGAACGACCCAACTATACCTAACCCAACGGCTACATTGGCTGGCAAGGCCACCACTTATTATGTTGCAGGTACTGATGCCAATGGTTGTATTGGTTACGACTCTGTGCTGGTAGACCCGTTAAAAAATTCAGCAGTAGGTATCCCCAATGCATTTAGCCCTAATGGGGATGGTGTAAATGACATATTATATGTAAGGGGCAGTAACATAGCTACACTGGAGTATCACGTATATAACCGATGGGGACAAATAGTATTTGAAACAAACAATATAAATACCGGCTGGGATGGCAAAGCATCGGGCACGCCCCAACCTATGGATAATTATGCTATTGTAATAAAGGTAACAACCAATGATGGTTGTAAATTTGAAAAGAAAGGAAATGTTACCTTGCTGAGGTAAGAGAGATATAATCCATAATTGATATAGTATTTATTTATTTTCGCCGCGGTATTCATCCCAATAAAGTTATGTTTAGAATAATAAAACGGCGGTTCCTAAAATATCTCACTAAACTGTACGATCCTGTAACTAATATACAGATAGGTAATAAAACAATTAAGATATCATTATCTCACCATCTGAATGAGATTTTAAAATTATACCCTGATTATAACTTTAACCTGCCCCGTATTATAAAATATGCCAGTAACTATTACAAAGAAATACGGGTAATAGATATAGGTGCAAATATCGGTGATACAGTTGCATTCATAAAGAACCTGACTGATGTACCTATACTATGTATAGATGGCGAGAAGAAATACATAAAACTGCTTAAAGAAAACATAGCTGAGTACAATAATGTATATATATGCGAAACACTTGTTGGCGCTGAGAATACAGAATCTAATGTGAAGCTAAAGGTAGAAAAAGGAACAGCCCACCTGGAAGAGGCGACTGAAAAGACTACCATCAGAACTTTAGAAAACATACTGGACGAATATCCCGATTTTAAGAATAGCAAAATACTGAAGTCTGATACGGACGGTTTTGATACAATTATACTTAGGTCGTGTTCCGCTTTTTTGAAAAAAGCAGAGCCCATTCTGTTCTTTGAATTTGATCCTCATTTTATAAAAATGAATAATGACGACCCGTTCAGCTTTATAGAATACCTGAAGGATTGCGGTTATTATTATTTCATTTTTTATGTAAACAACGGCGATTTTCTAATCTCGTGCAGCATAGAGGAACCTGAAATAATAGACCAGGTTATTCATTACTTCTCCGGAAGATATATAGAGACCTTTACAGATATATGCGCCTTTACTAAGACAGATGAAAAGCTTTACAACTACAGCGTAGCGCAGGAAATTGCACATTTTAAGAAAGCACGGAACTATTAATATGAAACTATTATTTACCTCTATCTTTATTCTGGTCACATATTGTGTGGCAGCGCAGATACCCACCAGTGGGCTGGTAGCATTTTATCCTTTCTGCGGCAATGCAAATGATGTAAGTGGGAATGGGCACCATTTACGAGACAGTGGTGCTACATTAACAACAGATAGATATGGCATATCTAATGCGGCCTACCAATTTAATGGCATTGATAATATGCTCTATAAGGATACTGCATTCCCCTTATCTTCCGATTTCACATATACTTTCTGGATGCTCGCTGACACTATTCAGGATGGTGTTGTTGTATATAATGGCAATGGGAATATTAATGGGAATGGCATTGTCTTTGACGATGGCGCAGCTGTTATAGGAACCAAAGTAACAATGATGGAGGGAGGGATTTGTTTTTGTATGGCAGTAACATCAACCTTGCACAAATGGCATTTTATTACTTCCAGGCGGTCTTCCGGAACTTTTAATTTGTTTATAGATACAGTAAAGGTTGCTACTACCACATCTGTATTTAATACTCCTTGCTGTAAATTCGCTTTAGGACTTGACTATACTGATGGAACCAATCCCTATAAAGGTAAAATTGACGATGTAGCTATTTACAACCGGGCACTTAGCGATTCAGAAATAAAATTAATATACCGTACGCAACTTCCCACTACAGTTACACTTTCTATTTGTTCAGGATCATCAGGTGTTACATTAAGTGTGCTTGGTGTAAAATCATATACATGGGCACCGAGTAGTACACTATCATGCGCCAACTGCGCCAACCCAGTGGCTACACCCACCATCAAAACAACATATACAGTAAGTGGAGTAGACACTTATGGCTGTAGCATCATTGATACTTTTATAGTAAAAGTAGGTAACCCTCCTCCACTAATGAAGGGACCGAATAAAACAGTATGTAAAGGTACCTCTGCCTCCATCTCTGCATCGGGTGCTTCTTCTTATTCATGGTCACCAGCGGGTAGCCTTTCCTGTACAGCCTGCAGCACTCCTACTGCTACACCCACTGTTACAACAAGATATATCGTGATCGGTTCTGATACTTCGGGATGTACAAAAACCGATTCGGTGACAGTGAACGTATTAACCCTGCCTACAGTAAGTACAGGCACTGATAAGATCATCTGTAAGGGCGATAGCGTTTTGCTATCAGCTACCGGAGCTAAAACATATAGCTGGACACCTACTACAGGTTTATCCTGCGGCACCTGCTATAATCCTGTAGCAAAGCCCACAACTACCACCAACTATATTGTAACAGGAACAGACAGCAATGGCTGTACGAATACCGCTACGGTACGGGTGACGGTAAACCCACTACCTACAGTAAGCGCAGGGTCCGCAATCTCCATCTGCTCCGGAATATCAGCTACATTATCCGCCACCGGGGCTTCTTCTTATATCTGGAGCCCGTCTACGGGGTTAAGCTGTGCTACCTGTGGCAGCACTATAGCTATGCCAGTTACTACAACTAAGTATATTGTAACAGGAACGGACATTAATGGCTGCATTAATAAAGACAGTGTTACTATAACGGTAAAACCATTGCCGCTGGTAACAGCCACAGGAAGTAAAAGTATTTGCTATGGCGATAGGGCCCCTTTGCGTGCAACCGGCGCTGTTAGCTATAAATGGGCACCCCCAGCAGGCCTAACCTGTGCGACATGCGACACCACTACAGCCACACCCGGGGCCACTACTATCTACACTGTAACCGGTACCGCTGCTAATAGCTGTACAGATACTGCATCTGTAACTATAACAGTAAACCCGCTCCCGGTGTTAATAACTACTCCGGATACGACGATCTGTAGTGGCCAGACATTTACATTGGCAGTTAGCGGTGCAAACACCTACACGTGGACGCCACCTGCCGGTTTAAGTTGCACTAACTGCACCAATCCGGTTGCCAGCCCGGCTAAAACCATAACTTATACTGTAACTGGTAAAGATAATAATGGGTGCAGTGCCCAAAGAAATGTTGCGGTTACTGTGATCCCTAAAAATCCTGTAACTATAAATGCTGGGGCTACAATATGTGCCGGAACCACTTACCAGCTATTAGCAACTGGTGGGGATGCCTATACATGGTACCCGTCTTATGCCTTGTCTAATACTGCAATCTCTGATCCGGTAGCCCATCCTGATACTACTGTAACCTATAGCGTATCCATAAAACAGGCTAATTGTTTTGCCGACACACTAACAACAACAATAAAAGTAAATGCATTACCCACTTTGCATGTCAGCGGCGGGCAAACAGTGCTGGCTGGCAGCACGGTACAGCTTTTTGCCACAGGCACGGGAATACTAAAATACCAGTGGTCGCCGCCAGAAGGGCTTGATTGCACGGATTGCGAAAGTCCTCAGGCAACCCCTTTAAAAACCACTACTTACATGGTAAAAGTAACAGGAGTAGGTGGTTGTGAAGCAAACGGAGAGGCTACAGTTACTATCAGTTGCGATAACAGCAGAGTATTTATACCCAATACGTTTACTCCTAACGGAGATGGGAATAATGACCGATTCTACCCCAGCGGCAAAGGGCTATCCTCTATAAAGCGTTTCAGTATCTATGACCGTTGGGGAGAAGAAATATATCATGTTGAGAATATTTTACTTAACGACCAGCTGCATGGCTGGGATGGCAGCTTTAATGGCAAACAGTTGAAGCCTGATGTATTTGTCTATATGATAGAAGCTACCTGCGATTTCAACGAACCAGTTTTATTAAAAGGTGCAGTAACATTGATGCGGTAATTATTTTTGAAATTCTTAATTTCTATGTATACATTGAGTACTTAATTATACGTATGAAAAAAATTCTGTCATTGCTACAAAAAAGATAAGCGTTCAGTAATCATAATCAGAAGAATATTAATTTACACCGCCCTATGGCGGTGTTTTTTTATAGAAATGAAATCCTTTAAAGAGAAAATAGCTTTTATCGTTTATGGGTTGATCGTATTTTTGGTCAAACTCGTACCTGTTAGAAAAAAAGAAAACCATCTGCTACTTATTAAAACAGATGAAATAGGTGACTATATCCTTTTCAGAAATTATTTAAAAGACATTTCGACTAACAAAAAATATAAGAACGACAAGATCGTGCTACTTGGTAATATAATATGGAAGCAACTTTTTGATGTATTTGATTCCCATATAGTATCTGACAGCGTCTGGATTGATAAAAAAAGATTTAATAAAAATCTTTTTTACCGCTTCCAGATACTATTTAAGATTCATGCTTATGGGTTTTCAGAAGTAATAAATTGCATTTATTCACGTAGCGCAATAACCGATGATTGTTTTACTGAAGTTGTGAATTGCAGTACCAAAACTGCGATGAAAGCGGACTTATCTAACAGAAAAATAAGGGAAGAGAAATCTGACAACAAAGTATATAATAATATCATTTCTGCAGGTGATAGTAGACTATTTGATCTTATCAGAAATAAACATTTTATCAGCAATTTACTAAAAGAGTCACCCGAAAAATTAAATAATACAGTATTAATGCAGCCTGTAAATGCTATTAATATCTCAAAAGAATATGTTGTAATTTTTTCCGGAGCTGGAAAACAATCAAAGAAATGGCGACCTGATTACTTTGCTACTGTTATACTCTATCTGGTAGAAAAATATAATTACACTATTTATTTAGCGGGGGGAAAAGGAGATATTAGTGATAGTAAAGCAATAAGTGATCTGTTATCTGTACCAGTTATAGATGTAACCGGTAAAACAACAATGCTTGAATCTTTAGAATTGTTAAAAGGAGCAAAATTTGCATTAAGCGTTGATACAGGCTCGGTACATATGGCCGCAGGTGTTAATTGCCCTGTTATAGCTTTGTATAGTGGCGTACATTATGGAAGATTTGCCCCATATCCAACAGAAGTGTTCAATCATTTTTATGATATTTATCCTGACTTTGTTGATAAAATGATTGAAAAAAATGATCCTGAATTATATAACCCTACTTACTTATCTTATAATATTATAAAAGAAATAAGGCCTGAAAAAGTAATAGCTCAAATTGACAAATTATATACTTCTATTTAATATAAATGTCCACCATTTCCATTATCACCATTTGCTTTAATAACCTGGAAGAGGTAATAAAAACCTGTGCTTCGGTAGATGCACAGGGAGTAAAGCCTTTTGAGCATATTGTTATTGATGGTTCGAGCAAAGAGGATATAAGGAAATACCTGGGGCATAATCCGCAACCTGCCTACAGGAGCTGGGTGTGCGAGCGGGATAAGGGGATAGGGGATGCTTTTAACAAAGGGGTGCTGAAAGCTAAGGGTGAGATCGTGTACCTGCTCAATTCCGGCGATACAATTTATGATGCTACGGTATTGCAGCGGGTGCAAGATACCTTTGATAAAGACCCGCAGCTGATGTGGTGCAATGGCAAGCTGAATACGTTGCGCGGGGGTATATGGGTGCTGGTAGGTAAGCCGTTTGAGAAGCGTAAACTGTATCGCGGTATGCGCGCTGTTTTCCACCCAACTATGTATGTAAAAAAGGAAGTGTATAAGCGGCATGGACTATATGATAATGATATAAAGTACGCTATGGACTACGACTTTATGTGCCGGATAGCGAACGAGAAAAATACATTCATAAACTACCCATTGGCTACTTTTGACCCTACAGGCATCAGCTCGGTTAATTACCTGAAAGCCATGAAAGAAAGCCACATAGTGTACCGGAAGTACTACGGCAATTCTATACTGCAAACCCTATGGGGTATACGGCAAACAATGCTGCACTATACCTTACAAAGCAAGGCAGGTAAAATACTTTACCGAATTAAAAAAGGCCTTGGGCTGGAGAATATGTAGCGCTATTTCGCTCTTACTGTTTCTTCGTGCTCTTTAAATATCTTGTATGTAATCGCTAACCCTTCCTCAAGGGATGTTTTATGTTTCCAGCCCATAGCGTGCAGCTTGGTGTTGTCCATCAGCTTGCGTGGTGTGCCATCAGGCTTGGTAGCATCATATTTTATCTCGCCCGTATAGCCTGTGATCTTTTTTATCAGGAGCGCCAGGCCGCCAATAGTTACTTCTTCGCCTGTACCTATGTTCACAAATAAGGCATTGTTATATTCCTTCATAAGGAATACACAGCCATCGGCCAGATCATCTACATACATAAATTCCCGCAGCGGAGTACCGCTACCCCACAATTCTACAAAGGGTGCGTTGGCAACCTTCGCCTGATGAAATTTACGCAGCATTGCCGGTATTACATGCGAATGCTGAAGATGATAGTTATCGCCTAATCCATATAGATTGGTAGGCATAGCTGCTATAAAGTTGCATCCATATTGATATCTGTATGCTTCACAAAGCTTTATGCCGGCAATTTTTGCTACGGCATAAGGCTCATTTGTAGGTTCTAATAACCCGGTGAGCAGGTACTCTTCTTTGAGTGGCTGCGGCGCCAGCTGGGGATATATGCAGGAACTGCCAAGGAACAATAATTTTTTTACCCCGGTAGTATATGCTGCATGTATTATATTGGCTTCTATTAGCAGGTTATCGTAAAGGAAATCGGCTTTATAGGTATTGTTTGCCAGTATGCCGCCTACCTTTGCTGCTGCAAGAAACACATATTCAGGCATGGTATGCGAAAAGAAATCATTAACCGCCTGCTGATTGCGTAAGTCCAGTTCTGCTGACCGCCGGATAGTAATATTATCGAATCCCTGGTGCTGTAGCTGCCGTACAATAGCGCTGCCTACCATGCCTCCGTGGCCAGCTACATAAATTTTACTGGTTTTCTCCATTATTCAAACTGGTTCACGGTCTTAAAACCTGATTCCTTTAAAACTATGTTCCTCCTGAAAAGCTCTATATCGTTATCGACCATTTCCTTTACTATCCTGTCAAGGGTGTATTTTGGCTGCCAGCCCAGCTTTTCCTTTGCTTTGGTAGCATCGCCCAGGAGTAAGTCTACCTCCGTAGGCCGGAAATACCTTGCGTCTATCTCCACCACTACATCTCCCACTGCCACTTTGCAATCAGGGTTACTGATACTTTCCACTATTCCTTTTTCGCCCTCATCCTTTCCTTCAAATCGCAGATGCACCCCTGCATGGGCGAATGCCATTTTTACGAAATCGCGCACCGGTGTAGTGATACCTGTAGCTATTACAAAATCTTCCGCTACAGGCTGCTGCAGCATCAGCCACATAGCTTCCACGTAGTCTTTGGCGTGTCCCCAGTCGCGCTGAGCGTCCAGGTTGCCCAGGTATAGCTTTTTTTTCAGGCCCAGCGTTATCTCCGCCACGCCTCTTGTTATCTTACGGGTTACGAATGTTTCCCCCCTCAGCGGGCTTTCGTGGTTGAACAGGATGCCATTGCACGCGTACATATTATATGCTTCCCTGTAGTTCACCGTTATCCAGTAAGCATACAGCTTTGCCACGCCATAAGGGGAGCGCGGATAGAATGGAGTAGTTTCGTTTTGCGGCACTGCCTGCACCTTACCATACAACTCTGAGGTGGATGCCTGGTATATCCTTGTCTTTTTTTCTAAACCAAGTATCCTTATCGCCTCCAGTATGCGCAGGGTGCCCAGCCCATCTACATTGGCGGAGTATTCGGGTTCTTCAAAGCTAACAGCCACATGGCTCATAGCCCCCAGGTTATATATTTCGTCTGGTTGCACTTCCTGTATTATCCTTATGATGTTGGTAGAGTCTGCCAGGTCGCCATAGTGCAGTTTCAGCTTCACATTCCTTTCATGCGGGTCCTGGTATAAATGATCTATCCTATCTGTATTGATAAGTGAGGTGCGTCGTTTGATACCATGCACTTCATATCCCTTATTAAGCAATAGCTCAGCAAGATAGGCACCGTCCTGTCCCGTAATACCTGTGATGAGCGCTATTTTAGTTTTCATTGGGGCAAATATAATCTTTCATTACCTTATTAATGATATGAGGTTATGAGCGGCAACGTAAGATTTCTTTTTATTAAAATTATATTTGCAGCATGGGTATTGTTTTCAGGCAATCTGTAAAAACAACATTAGTAGTATTTTGCGGTGCCGTATTAGGGGCATTGGTTATATTCTTCTCTACCCGCCTTATACCTAAGCAACAATTAGGCTTTACCCGCACCCTTACTAACCAGGCATTAGTGGCCGGGCAGCTATTGCTTTTTGGTATGCACGGCACCCTGGCAGTATTTATACAACGCTATGATTATAATGATAAAAGGCGGCAATCGCTCATTACGTTGTCTTTATTAATACCTGCGATACTCGTAGCATTCTTCTCCATCTTGTATTTTATTTTCAGCCATTCCATAATCCATCTTTTTCAGCCCCAGGATATCCCTTATATGCAGCGATATTTTATGTGGTTGCCAGTATTTACCCTTTTTTTTATATACCAGATAATTTTAGAGCAGTATCTAAGTTCGCAGATGAAAGTAGCCCTCTCTACATTTATGAGAGAGATAGTATTGCGCGTGCTCAACATCACCCTTATTGTTCTATTCGGATATGGCTATATAGGATTTGATGTACTGGTAGCCGGTACTGTACTGGTGTACCTTATACCTATTCTTTTCCTGCTCATATTTTCAACAAAAACCAAAGGATTTGGATTTTCTTTGGATTTTAAGGTTTTCACACGGCAGGAATATAAAGAAATAATACATTTCAGCTGGTATCATGCATTACTGGGCATATCGATAAATCTGATGGGCTTCCTGGATGCGCTAATGATACCCTTATTGGATAAAAATGGGCTTAGCTCTATAGCCATCTATGGCAATGCAGTATTTATTATGTCATTGTTACAGATACCCTATAAAGCAATGTCTACCGCTACCTTTCCTATATTGACCATTGCTTTTAAGAATAACAACCGGGCAGAAGTGGCGGATATTTTTAAAAGATCGGGCATCAATATATTTATTGCCTCTGTAGGTATGGCGCTATTGATAGCATGTAACCTTAACAATGCAGTAATGATAATGAAAAACGGGTACGGCCCGGTAGTAGCCTTGGTGCTGATAATGATGATAGGCAGATTAACAGATGCAGCTACCGGCATGAACGACCAAACACTATCGGTATCTCAATACTATAAAGCCAATTTTTACATGTCTATTGGATTAGTGATATTTATGGTGATCTTCAATTTAATATTAATACCCAAGTATGGGATATATGGAGCAGCATGGAGTACCTCAGTGGCCTTAATGCTTTATAATATTGCCAAATGCCTGTATATATGGAAAAAGTTAGACCTACAGCCTTTCTCTATCAATACACTCAAAACAATATTGATCGGCGTTGTTGTTGTAATTATAGGGTATAGCATACCATATATTTTAAATCCTTACTTAGATACTCTAATACGCAGTAGTATTATAATAAGCGTCTATGTATTACTACTATTCTGGCTTAAGCCTTCTCCTGATATTAGCAGCTACATTTCCAGTATTAGCAACAATAGGAGGTTATTTTAGTTTGAGGATCAGGTAAATATCAATCAAGTATTTAACGTTATATTAAGAAATGGTTTAGCTTTGTATGTATTTTTTGCCACTATCAGTATAGCATTATTTTCTAACCTGGTAATGGTTTAATACGTCTTTACCATATCAGTGAATAAACTCTATAAAAACCTATTATGAGGAAGAATATTTTTATTTCTCTGCGATTAGCATTCCTATTTGTAAGCTGTTTTATTTTTTCGAATAAAAGTTTTGCTTCCCATATATTCGGCGCGGATTTTTATTACACTTGGGTAAGTGGCAATACCTATAAATTTACGGTGGTTATTTATGGTGATTGTAGCGGTTCTTCATTTCCGTCATTGTCTAGCTCTAGTCCCAGGATCATCATCTACAATACTACGCCGGTAGATTCTTTTAATCTTCCACTTCAGGCACCCACATCTGGTGTAGAGGTAACTCCTGTATGCGCTGCTCAAAAGGACAGTACTACATGTACTTCAGGAACCATTATAGGTGTAAAAAAGTTTGTTTATTCGGCTAACCGTACGCTTAGCGGCACATCAGCCAACTGGAAATTCTGGTTTAACGGAACTATGGGCAGTGGCGCAGCCGCAGGAAGGAGTGCCCTAATATCTAATATATCCTCTCCACCGCCATACACCACTACCGGGCTAATAGCAACGCTTGATAACCGAGGCGGGCCTAACTCATCAGCAACTTACACTACAATACCAACACCTTTCTTTTGCGTCAATAAACCTGCAAATTACAATCCCGGCGCAGTAGACCCCAATAATGATAGTTTGGCTTTTGGACTAGTTGCGGGATTAGATGCGGTGAGTGGTATAGCAGCAACTGTAACGTATAACGCCGGGTATTCGGCCACTGCCCCTATAAAAGCAACTGCAGGAACATTTTCATTTGGCCGCACCACGGGCCAACTTAGCTTCACCCCAAGCATTACCCAGCGTTCGCTTGTTGTAGAAAGAGATTCTGAGTACCGGCATGATACCCTTGTTGGTACCAGCATGCGTGAAATGGTTGTGGTAGTATTGAATTGTAACAACCCGCCACCCGTAGGTAAGATAAGTGCAGCATCGGCAGGAACTATTATAGATAGTACTGATTACAAAGTATGCCAGTCAGCGGATAGTATTTACTTCAGTGTAAACCCTACCAGCGCAGATAGCGCTAAAATGACCATCAGCGTTGCGGGATTACCCGCTGGCTCCACTTATACAATAACAAACAATGGTACTAAAGTGCCAAAAGGGGTCTTTGCATGGAAAGTAAAAGGCGTGAACCCGGGTACCTACACCTTTTTCCTCACCTTCCAGGATAGTGCATGTCCCTTATCGAGCAAGCAAACCCAGGCCTATTCGGTAATAATATTAGGCAATCCCGGCATGTTCTACTCCCTGCAATCAGCAGCAACGTGCGTGAAGAAAGCAGTATTCCAGATATCGCCTACAGGTGGCAGCCCATGGGTGTATAAGGTATTGCAGGGCAGCACTACGGTACATTCCGTAAGCAGTGTTACCAGTACCATAACGGATAGCTTATCCCCCGGCACCTACACGTTCCGGATAATAAATGCGGATAGCTGTTTTAGAGATACCTCTATTACAATAGACGATCCGCCTAAAATATACCCAACAGTTTCGTTTGTGCTTCCCACCTGTGTGGGCGGCAGCGACGGAAGCATTACCATAACAGGCGCTAACGGAGTAAGTCCCTATCAATATGCTTTAGGCAGTGGCGGTTTCTCCAGCACTAATACTTTTACAGGATTATCAGCAGGCACTTATCTATTTCATGTTATAGATGCTAATTCCTGTACCAAGGATACCAGTGTAGTGCTGCCAGACCCGGTGCCTATAAAAGCCAATGTTACTTTTGCGAAACCACCCTGCAACCATTTTAATAATGGCGCAATATACATTACCGCATATAATAGCGTAGGCCCTTACCAGTATGCGCTAGGATTGGGAGCATACACTGGTACCGGCACATTTACCGGCTTATATTCAGGTAGCTATATCGTACACATAAAGAATGGACTTGGTTGCATAAAAGATACAATTGTGGTAGTACCCGATTCCTTAAAAATAAGCGCTTCACTGGCACTGACCAATATTTTGTGCAACAGCGACAGCACCGGTGTGATAACTATAACTGCCTCCGGCGCGTACGGGCCTCCTTACACTTACTTCCTTAACTCGGGCACACCGGGCAGCAGCAATACCTTTACTACATTAAAGGCAGGAACCTATTCTGTGCATGTACGGGATTCAGAACAATGCTATTTTGATACCACAGTAGCATTAACAGAACCCACACTGCTTGTAAAAAGCCATAGCATTACCAATGTAGATTGCTATGGCAATGCTACGGGCAGCATTGCCGAATCGCCGACAGGCGGCACTTCGCCCTATACCTATAATAAAAATGGCGGTGTTTTTGTTTCATCGCCCGTATTCAGTGGCCTGACAGCGGGTACCTATATTATAGGCATTAAAGACAATAACGGCTGTATTAAATACGATACCATGGTTGTAACACAACCTAACCTGCTGACAATAGCATCGCTAACGTTAGTAATGCCCAACTGTAATGGATCATCCGATGGATCATATACGCTGACACCAGCGGGTGGTACTACCCCTTATAGCTATGCGGCAGATGGCGGTACGTTTGGGGCCAGTTCTACGCTTAGCGGGCTTGCGGCCGGTGCACATACGCTGCATATAAAAGATGCTAATGACTGTACAAAAGACACAAATGTGACCCTTGCGCAACCCGCACCGATAGTGCCCACCGCGGTAGTCACCAAATCTATCTGCAAAACACTGGGTAATGGTAAGGTGGTATTAACAGCTACCGGCGGCACTTCGCCCTATACCTATGCGCAGGGCGTTGGCACTTATTCCGCATCAGGTACTTTTTCGCCCCTTGTAGCCGGCACTTATACTTTTCATATAAAGGATGCACACTCGTGTATCAAGGATACCATCATTACTATAGCTGATTCCTTCAGGATATCTGAAACCTCTGTTATTATAGATGCTAATTGCTACAATGAGTTCAGCGGGATTGTAGTTGTAACCCCAGCTGGAGGAACAAGCATCTATACCTATGCGCTCGGAGCAGGTCCTTACCAAACTAATGATTCGCTTAAAAATATACATGCCGGCACCTATACCGTACATGTAAAAGACAACAATGGCTGCATTAATGATACTACAGTAACTGTAGGCCAGCCTACCAATATTATCCCTGCTGTGGCTATTGTTATACCCAACTGTTTTGGCTTTAGCGATGGCACCATAACGCTTACTGCTACCGGCGGAACAGCGGGCTATACCTATGCGAGGGGTGCAGGCGCATTTGTTACTACCACGTTATTTACCGGTATACCAGCCGGTGCTATAACCATGCATGTAAAAGATGCCCACGGTTGCCCGCACGATACCGCATTTACTGTAACACAACCAACCCCATTAGTTTATGATAGTCTGAAGCTATCGAACGTGAAGTGTTTTGGGGATAGTTCAGGCTTTGTAACAGTATATGCCAATGGCGCTACCCCGCCTTACAAATATGCCGCAAATGTCTCTGCTTACCAGACAACCAGCGTGCTTACCAACCTGAAAGTTGGCGTGCAGGCTATACACGTAAAGGACAAAAACGGCTGCCAGAAAGATACCAGTGTGGCGCTGATCCAGCCTACCCAGCTATACCTGAAGGTGGACTCGCTGCTAAACCCCACGTGCGAAAAATACAAGGATGGCTACCTGCATGTACAAGGCACCGGTGGTACCCCTTCCTATACATTTGCTATCAATACCAATGCATTTGATACCGGAAGAGCTTATCCCGGACTGCCTGAAGCCCCCTACGCATTGCATATTAAAGATGCAAATGGCTGTATACATGATACCAGCGTAACGCTTGTTGGCTATCCGCATATAATAGTAAATAATGTATCAGTACAGAATGTGAGTTGCTTCAGCCTAAGAAATGGCGCTATTACGCTGAATATAACAGGCGGAGTGCAGCCACTTAAGTACCAGATAGTCGGCGACCTGTATCCACCCAAATACTTATTTGATACATCGGCATATAGTGCAGTAAGTGCCTGGGATAGCCTGATAGCCGGTGAGTACATAGTGGTAACTACTGACAGTAAGAATTGCCAGAAGGATACAACAGTAGATGTAGCACAACCAGACAAATTATTATTGAATGCTGTTGCTACGCCTAATGAATGTGTAGGGCCTGATACCAGCGGTATAGTGAAAATAGAAGTAGCAGGTGGTACAGCGCCCTATAAATATCTGTGGAGCACCAATCCCCCTGAAACACAACCACGTGTAAGCCACCTGCAGAATGGCCGCTACATGATATGGGTGAATGATGCTAATAATTGCTACGACTCAGTAATAACAAATGTAGTATATGACGATTGCTGCAAACCATATGTACCTAGTGCATTTACACCTAATGGAGATGGTCTGAATGACCTCTTCCGTGTTCGCTTTAAAGGTGATATGACCTTGCTTGACCTTTCGGTATATAACCGGTTTGGTACCCGTGTATATCATACGGTGTATATAGACCAGGGATGGGATGGTAAATGGAATGGCGTAGACCAGGAAATAGGTTCCTATTTCTACTTGATAAAAGCCCTATGCGGTAATAAGGGAGACCATCAGATAGAGATGAAGGGAGATGTAACGCTGATAAGGTAAATCCAGAAAATAGATAAAAAGGTTAATCCATACTTATAATTGGGGTGAGCAATTGCCCCAATTATTTTTTTTGGTTAGAATAGGGCGATAAAACGCTGTAAAATCTATGCATCTCATTGCCGGGCATCATTTATGGGTATTTACCTAATGTAACATTGTCGCCCATTTACTACCCATTATCACCCTACTATGACCATAGGTAGGGTGTGTTATTAAGTATAGAAGTGTCCACACCCAGACACTCCAACATCATTAGTAATCCAAATTTCAAAGAACTAAAATTTCCAAACCGAAACGGGCCAGTTTGGAAATTTAATAAGGCAGGTTCAATAACAGCGAGCCTTGGGGTGCAATATACTATTCCGGAAAAGGCGTTTCCAAATAAACATATCCACATCAGGTGCTATCCTAGAATGCCAGGTATAAAGAGGAGAAAGTAATAAGGAGATATTTCATAATTTTTTAAATAAGACCATATTTCTGCAACCAGAAAGCGGATTACTCATTAAAACAGTTATTTTTGCTGCCCGATAGAGCATAATATGGAATACAGAGAAATAGTTGCAGTTACCGGTTTAGGAGGCCTTTTCCAATTGCTGGCCACAAAAAGCGATGGCGCCATAGTGCGCAACCTGGCAGATAAAACGACTAAGTTTATTTCTGCGCGCCTGCATAATGTAACACCGCTGGAAAGTATAGAGGTATACACTACAGGGGAGAATGTGCGCCTGCACCAGGTGTTCGAAAAAATGAAGGAAACAGAGGATAGTGTTGATAAAACCAACCTGAAAGGCGCGGATAATAACAGCATCAAAAAATATTTTAAGGGCATATTTCCCGAAGTGGATGATGATCGCGTGTATGTTAGCGACATGAAAAAAATGCTGAAATGGTACGAACTGCTGAAGGAAAATGACCTGCTGAATTTTGACAAGCAAAATGAAGCAACTGCAGATGCCGAACAGCCTGAAGCAGCGGAAACAGAAAAAAAAGAAGCAGCAGCAATACAAGAAAAACCCGTTAAAAAAGCAGCTAAAAAGACTGCAGCACCAGAAGCCAGCGCAGATGACGAAGAGAAGCCGGTAAAGAAAGCGCGCGCCAAAAAAGCAGTAGAACCTGCTGATGGAGAAGAAAAGCCGGTAAAGAAAACTGCAGCAAAAAAGAAAAAAACAGAAGAAGAATAGCTATACCATCTATTTAGAATATAATCAGAAAGCCGGTTCTAAAGAACCGGCTTTCTGATTATATCTCATACGTAGTACCTTCTACAGTTACATGTACATTAGGGAAAATAGCTGCAGCCTCTGCCTGAAAAGCGTCCAGCTCTTTATAGCGCGAAGAGAAATGACCCAAAAGTAATTGTTTAGCCCCTGCTATAACCGCTATGCGGGCAGCCTGTGCTGTAGTACTGTGAAAGCGCAAAGTGGCACGCACTTCATCTTCCTGTAAATAGGTACATTCATGATAAATAGTATCGGCACCCCTTATCACATCCATAAATGATTCTGTAAATCTGGTATCAGCGCAATATGCGTAGCGGGTAGGCGATAGGCCATCGGCAGTTAGCAGTTCATTTTTAATGATTGTTCCATCAGCATGCATATAGTCCTGCCCCATCTTTAGCTTATCGTAGAAATCAACGGGTATATGAAACTCCGCACAACGCTCCGGCAATAGTTTGCGCCCTTTGGTCTTCTGTTCTATAAGAAAGCCATGACAAGTAATGCGGTGCTCCACCCCAAACGCAGTAACGCGAAATCGATCATTATCGACAAGGATGTTGGTGCCTTCCAGCAATGGGTGAAAATAGAATTCATATGCAAGGTGGCTATCGGCTGCAATAGTTATCTGGTCTATGATGCCCTTTAGTGCCGGCGGTGCATATAAATGAAGCGGCTCTGTGCGGCCAAGCAGGCTCATGCTGTTTACCAGGCCAAACAAACCAAAATAATGATCGCCATGCATATGGCTGATAAAAATATGGTTGATCTTACCCCACTTTATACCATAATGCTGCATTTGCACCTGCGTACCTTCCCCACAGTCTAATAGAATAGTTTCACCGGTAAGCGATAAGGCCTGTGCTGTAGGATGTCTTCCAAAAGCAGGCAAAGCAGAATTATTCCCCAGTATGGTTACATTCATTCTATTATTCTTCTTTAAAAAGGTCACGCTCCAGTATTTCCATGCTTATTATATCTATTGCTTCCACAAGGGTTGGGGCAATATTGAGCAAAAGATCAGTGTCTTTTTCTTTTAACTGCTCCATTACCACCGTACCTATACCCGTAAAAACCAGCGAGTTATCTGCGCTGTACATCTCTTCATGCAGGGTTACCAGATCAGGAAATGCCGTAGTGTCTGCTTCTACGCAGTTACGAAGGTCAATAATCATATTTTGCGCCAAATCGGTGCATTTATCCGTGATCGCCGCTGTCAAAGAGGCATCAAGATGGGCAGCATGGGGCGTTATTTGCGTATAATTATCTTTGGTATCAATTTTGAATTCCATTAGTACATTGTATAAAGGGATAGTGAAGGATAGGGGTGTTGGGAGATTAAAAATAACAATTCCCTCCGATAGTTTCTTTCGTATATTTAAGAAAGGAAACAGGGAAAAGATTATTGAATGATACAACCATAGTTAAACACAATAAACCTTCGTATCCTCTTTATCGTAACTTTAATAATTAAACATAAGGAACTCAATACATGGATTCTAATTTCTCACCAAAAGTAAAAGAGATCATCTCGTACAGCAGGGAAGAAGCACTGCGCCTCGGGAATGATTTTATCGGTACAGAGCACCTGCTATTAGGCCTGATACGCGAAGGCGACGGGCTGGCTGTGCGTGTATTGCAGACGATGCAGGTGGACCTCTTCGAACTGCGCAAAGAGCTGGAAATGGCCATTAAAGACAAGAATAACAAGCCTTTGGCCAATATTAACAGCCTGCCACTTACCAAGCAGGCAGAAAAAGTGATACGCATTACCGTACTGGAAGCCAAGGCACTGAAAAGCGGCACTGTGGAAACAGAACACCTGATGCTTTCTATACTTAAAAATAAAGAAAATGTGGCTACCCAGATATTAGGACAGCATGAGGTAGACTACGAACGCTTTAAAAATGAACTGAGCATATTGCAGGGCGACAGCCCACGCGCAGACTATGGCAGTGATCCCGGATCTGAAGAATTTGAAGACGATGATGAGCGCCGCCAGTTTCAGCAGCAGAAACGTACCGCGGGTAGTACTAAATCCAAAACCCCTGTGCTTGACAACTTTGGACGCGACATTACCAAGCTTGCTGAGATGGGCAACCTAGACCCCATAGTGGGACGCGAAGAAGAAATAGAGCGTGTATCGCAGATACTCTCCCGCAGAAAGAAAAACAACCCGATACTGATAGGTGAACCGGGTGTGGGTAAGACCGCAATAGTAGAAGGCCTGGCACTGCGTATAGTACAGCGCAAAGTATCGCGTGTACTGTTTGACAAACGCGTCATCAGCCTGGATCTTGCTGCACTGGTAGCTGGTACCAAGTACCGCGGACAGTTTGAAGAAAGGATGAAAGCCATCATGAATGAGCTGGAGAAGAACCGCGACGTGATCCTGTTCATAGATGAGATACATACAATAGTAGGTGCCGGTGGCGCATCGGGCTCACTGGATGCCTCCAATATATTTAAGCCTGCACTGGCAAGAGGCGACCTGCAATGTATAGGTGCATCTACACTGGATGAGTACCGTATGTACATTGAGAAAGATGGCGCGCTTGACCGCCGTTTCCAGAAGGTACTGATAGAACCGCCAAGCGTGGAAGAAACGATAATAATACTGAATAATATAAGGCCTAAATACGAAGATTTCCATAACGTAGCTTATGACCAGGAAGCGATAGACGCCTGCGTGAAGCTGAGCGACCGGTATATGACCGACCGCCTGCTGCCCGACAAAGCGATAGACGTACTGGATGAGGTAGGCGCACGTGTGCACCTGAAGAATATAAATGTACCCCAGAACATACTGGAGCTGGAGAAAAAGATAGAAGACATAAAGCAAGAAAAGAATAAGGTGGTAAAGAGCCAGCGCTTTGAAGAAGCGGCTGCACTGCGCGACCGTGAAAAACGCCTGGGAGAAGAACTGGAACGCGCTAAAGCAGAATGGGAAGAGGAAGCGAAAAACAAACGCTACCCTATACACGAAGAGGACATAGCGGAGGTGGTGAGCATGATGACCGGCATACCTGTAATGCGCATGGTAGAAGCGGAAAGCGACAAGTTGCGCCGCATGGGTGAAGACCTGCAGGGAGCGGTAATAGGCCAGAAAGAAGCAATAAGTAAAGTAGTAAAAGCCATACAGCGTAACCGTGTGGGCCTGAAAGACCCACGCAAGCCGATAGGTTCTTTTATATTCCTTGGGCCCACGGGTGTTGGTAAAACAGAACTGGCACGTGCACTTGCACGCCACATGTTTGACAGCGACGAGGCACTGATAAGGGTAGATATGAGTGAGTACATGGAAAAATTCTCACTGAGCAGGCTGATAGGTGCACCTCCCGGATATGTAGGCTATGAAGAAGGGGGACAGCTTACCGAAAAAGTACGCCGCAAGCCTTATTCCGTAGTACTGCTGGATGAAATAGAAAAAGCACACCCGGATATCTTCAACATACTATTGCAGGTACTGGATGATGGACAGCTTACTGATGGCCTGGGCCGTAAGGTGGATTTTAAGAATACACTCATCATTATGACCTCTAACATTGGCGTACGCCAACTGAAAGACTTTGGTGCCGGTGTAGGGTTTACCACAGCTACCAAAACAACCAATTCGGAAGAGCTGAACAGGGGTGTAATAGAAAAAGCACTGAAACGTACCTTCTCTCCAGAATTCCTGAACCGTATAGATGATGTGGTTATATTTAACAGCCTTACCGAAGCGGACATAAACCTGATCATAGACATCATAATGAAAGATGTACTGAAGAGACTGGATAGTCTGGGCTTTACTTTACAGCTTACCGAGTCTGCAAAGAAATTTATTGCAGAAAAAGGATATGACCAGGAGTTTGGAGCCCGTCCGCTGCACCGAGCTATACAGAGGTACCTGGAAGACCCGCTTGCAGAGGAAATACTGAACCACCGTATAAAAGGCGGTGATACAGTACAGGCAGACTATAATGAAGAAGAAAAGAAAATAGTATTTGCCATAGACCACCCGGCAAAGATAGAAGCGAAAGAAAAACCTGAATAGAAAGCAGGGCTAACAATAAAAAGAAAAGCGGCAGATGATATCATCTGCCGCTTTTCTTTTTTATAAATTATGTGATCAAGGGAACTGGACGCCCTGGTATTTATTAACATCAACAGATGGAACAGTAGAACCGTACTTGCCATTGATAACGGATATTATATAGTTAGCCACCAGCGCGTATCCGCGTGGTGTAAGGTGTACCCCATCAAGAGAAAAGGCACCGCCCGTTACAAACTGTGCATTGTATTTAACACCATTGTATTGTATGCCGGTAGATATTGTTCTGAGATAGTTGTTGATATCTACATAACCAAGGTTGTGTTTTGAAGCAGCATCCTGGATAATGTTATTATATGCACTGGTAGCACTCCTTACGTTAGCTATTTCAGTTCTGGTGAGTATATATTTGCTAGGTATAGGCACCTGGCTACCCCAGCCATAGCATATGATACTATCCTGCGGTATGGTAAGCAGCACCAACTCATCATCATACATCTGCCTGAAACCGTAAGTTGCCGTGGGATCTGCAATAACAAAATTGTTTGGACCCTTTGTGAAATTCAGGAAAAATATACCTGCATGCGCATATCCAGCGTTCAGCGAATCAGCCTGCCCCTGACGCAATACCAGCGCATTGTGCGGTACAGTTGTAAAAAAGGGTATAGCCGTTACATCGGGTATGTTTACTACTACGCCCTTGGCGCCATGCGCAAAAAGAGCATTGATCACAGAGTCGTATATGGTTTGAAAAAGACCTGTTGGCGTAATATCTTCCGGTCGCGGAACAAATGGCGTGGGGTTGCCAACGCCGCCACCGGTAGCATAGCCCAGTACATCATTGGCACCTAACCAAACTGTATAAAAAGTAGCAGGCAGCTTCAACGCTTCATCAAGCGGTGTTTCCCCGATTGGATTGCTATAGAAACGGGAAGCATAAGGATTCACATATCCGTAGCCCTGCTGCAGGTAGTCAACACAACGTATGCCCGGTACCCCCACATTATTGAATGGCCCCTGGCTGCTGATGTTGGCACCATTGCCAACAGATGAACTATCGAAAGAGAATACAGGACCCAGGGAAACAGATCCATTGCAGGAGGTACTAAGACCAAGAACCAGGCGTGGATAGGGAAACCCTGCTGTGGATGGTAACAAAGGCTGTACAAAATTACCGCCGCCTACCAGCCTGAACTGCTCGGAAAGGCGTAGCGGATAAGAATTTTGCTGCCCTGCCCTGTAAAGGCTGTTATCTGCATATCCTGCTGTGAGCGAATTACCAACTGCCACATACACCGAAAAATCTGCTGTTCCCTTGCCGGGAGCAGTGGTAGAAAGGTTGGGCTTGCATGAGGCAAACATCAATGCCAAAAGCCCTATACTATATATCTTCTTCATGCTTGTCTTTTTAAAATGAGTTAGAAATGGTAACAGATACCTATTGCCGGAGTGATCGCCTTGGTTTGATATGTACCGCTGAAATTTGCATAATCATAACTCCTGTTATCCATTTTTTTGGTGGTCACATATTCTACTGCTGCTAAAATGGTAACCCTGTTGCAAGGCATATAGGTAACACCGCCTGTAAGCACAATACGGTCAGCATCGGGCAGTACGGGGGATACGAAGCCATCAGTAACCGGTGTAGGATCCCATGCGCCGCCGGCCATTAAACCTATTTTGCTATTCACCTGGTAAGATGCGCCTAACCTATAAGTAACTGTATTCTTGTACTTGAAAGGCAGATGGGTATTAGAGAGAGCAGAGGTTGTCTGCGCATAATCAAAATTCAACGAATCGAAAGCGCTCCATTGTGTAAAATTCACATCGGCCTGGAAGGACCACTTAGCAGAGGGCTTGTAACCGATACCTACAGAAAATACTGCAGGTAAAGGCAGTCGGCTGTTGAATGTTGTATTAGGAAACTGGGTTGTAAGCGATTGTGGTACAGTGAAAGTGGCATTACCGCCATTCAATTTCAAATTGACCCGCGAACGGTAGGTAACCCCAAACTGCCACTGGTCGCTGGCGCGCACATGAATGCCAGCGTTGAAGCCGGTACCATTACCTCCGCCTTTCAGCTCTCCATGTGCATCAGTGCCATCTGCCATCTGCACAGGCAAGGCTTGTTTCAGAACTACATTACCTGTGGCGTATATGAAGCCAATGCCCGCTGATATGTAGTCATTGAGCTTATAGCTGACGGTAGGTTGTATAAATATAGTCTGCAGGTATATCTTCTGTATCACATAACGTCCCAGCCAGTTGTTGTCCCATGTAAGGCCATCACCAAACGGGGTGTACACGCCTATACCCAGGCCTACCTTACTATCCTTTTGCAAAGGACCGCCCAGATATACATTGAATGAAGTAAATGTTTGCGACTGGGTATTGGTTGTATAGGTAGATTGCGCATACCCTGTAGAGGGCATTATAAACTGTGCACTGCCATAAGCCTGAATGCCATTTATCAATGATAAGCCCGCAGGATTATAGAACAACGTAGATACATCCCATGGTGTAGCGGTACCGGTGCCACCCATAGCCAGTTGCCGCAGCCCCTGCAGGTTTAGCTGGTACGCTGCACCATAAGATAACGATGTGGCAAGCAGTGCAGATGCCGTAAGCAATGTAAGCTTTCTCATAAGCAGGAATTTTTGTGATAACAGTTATGATAACAATTAATTAATACCGATTCAGAATGTTAAGGTAGGGAGGATATTTTCTAAATCCAATAGCGCGTTCAATTTTATACAGCTATCGCTGCTGTAGCAATACTTACCTGTACGCCGGCAACTGAAAGCAAAGCAAGTGCACACGCTTCTAATGTAGCGCCGGTAGTTACCACATCATCTACCAGCAAAATGTGCTTCCCTATTATTTTTTCAGGTTGCACCACTTTAAAGGCAGCTTCCATATTCATTATTCTTTCTTCGCGGGT
This sequence comes from Taibaiella sp., assembly GCA_013815385.1. Lineage (GTDB taxonomy): Bacteria > Bacteroidota > Bacteroidia > Chitinophagales > Chitinophagaceae > JACDGL01. The sequence goes on from JACDGL010000002.1 coordinate 161,811, forward strand.
CATATGTGTCTGGCTTTCTGTATACTTTACGCGGCAGAGTGCATCACTGTGTATTTGCAAGCCGGTAATCTCCGCTATTCCTTTACACAATACCAGGCTCTGGTTGTATCCACGCAAAGCCTCCTTACGTTGATGCAGCGGAACCGGAATTAAAGCCTCTATATCATCTGCCCACCCCGCTTCATTCAGGGCATCTCCAATTAACCTACCGATATGCAAGCCATTTTTCTTTTTACCGGTATATTTCAACCCATGCAGTAAATGCTGCATCAGCCCGTCGTTTGTAAACCACGCCAGCGACATAGCATTAGCGAGATGTACACGCCCCGCAAAACGCATTGCTGTTTCATTATCAGGTATAGTGGCAAATCCGGTAAGGGGTAATTCAGCAGAACAGCCGATGCACAAAACTATACTATCACCTACAGGTTTCCCGCACCCCTCGCATAGGGTAGGATAAAAGAGGTTTATTAATGATTTGAGTGCCACTTATTGCAGAGATTTTGGCTCTTTTGACTGTTTACCAATGTAATACAAATAACAAAATCAAAAGAATATTGTCATTTTGTTTAATAAATTTTATAGTTTCTTAAGCAATATAAATGTGATTGGATATGGTTTTCCACATATTTGTATACGATTGCCAATTATTTATGTGGAATATGCGCCCCAAAATTCCACACTTTTGTTTAAGTTTAATGATAATAAAGCCACTAAACTATAAATATCAACTAAAAATAATAATATAATTATATCTAAATAAACTCGCTTTGTATTGCCAGCAAAGCATTTCAATCAACTCGCCCCTATTAACCTGTTGATTATGAGGTAGTTACTAAAAATATTTTAAAATAATTTTTAAAATCGGTCTGATTATTGACAATATAGCGTGTCGGTAGGGATAATATTACCAACATTATCCGCTCAATGAAAGCAATTTTTAAACCCTTCTCCATTTCTTTTTTTTAAACCCCATGAAAAACGAATCATTATGAGAAAAGCTGATGTGGTAAGCAGTATTGCAGAGAAGACCGGAATACCAAAGGTGGATATACTGGTAGCGTTGGAAGCGTTCTTTAAGGAAGTAAAGATATCGCTGATTGAGGGTGAACCCGTGTATGTAAGGGGTTTTGGAAGTTTTATACTGAAGAAACGTGCTGCTAAAGTAGGCCGTAATATAAAAAAGAATATTGCTGTTGAAATTCCTGAACATTTTATACCTGCCTTTAAACCAGCCAAGGAATTTGTACAGGCAGTAAAAGACACTCCCCATGAACTGGTGGAGCAAAGTGAAAAAGATCTTATAAATCAGGATTAAAACAATACGCGTGCGGTTTTTGTTACCTTTGCGCAAATCTGAACCCTTTGCGTCCGGTACAATACATCACACTAATAGCAGCAGTAGCTCTTATAGCATTTTTATACTGGGGAGGTAATACGACACCACCACCTAAGAAAACAACTAAATCGCCAGCAATGGCGGGTGGTATGTCTCCAGGCCCTAACACCGTGAAGCCTGCCTCTTTTGACTCTATAATAAATGCTTCCCGCCGTCAGCTCTTACCGGCAGCAGCGGATGAAGTAAAAACCATCGAAAATGAACTTGCAGCCATCCGTGATTCGTCACAGATGGCTGCTGTTTTTTTGCGCCTTGCCCATGTATGGGAGAAAAACAAAGAGCTGCCTGTAGCAGGTTTTTACAGTGCAAAAGCAGCTAAATTGGAAAAGTCGCGAAAAATGCTCAATTTTGCAGGCCAATTCTTTCTGGAGCGCGTAAACGAGACTACCTCGCAGCCCGTGCAACAGTGGGAGCTGGACCAGGCGGCGGACTGCTACCAGCGGGCGCTAGACCTGGACAAAGACAATGATACTGCGAAGATAGGCCTTGCCACAATATATGTAGCTACCGGCGAAACGATGAAAGGTGTAGGGATGCTGAGGGACATAACCCAGAAGGAACCGGACAACGTACCAGCCAATATGCTACTGGGAAGGTTATCAATACAATCGGGACAGCTTGATAAAGCGATCACCCGTTTTGAGCAGATACTGAAGAAGGAACCCGGCAATGTAGATGCAATGCTATACCTGGCAGAAGCCTATGAGCAAAAGGGACAAAAGGAGAAAGCGCTGGAGATATACCAACAGTGTAAACAACTGGTCAACAATCCTGAGTTTAACAGGAGTATAGACCAACATATAAATTCATTGAAGTAACAATTTTTAAAACTATTTGTACTATGCCGTGCGGTAAAAAAAGAAAAAGACATAAGATCGCTACCCACAAACGTAAAAAACGTTTGAGAAAGAACCGTCATAAGAAAAAGAACAAATAGGCCTGGTTATTAACCGGCCGGTTATCCTCTCTTTTTTCTGTTTTAGCTCCCTCACTCCTTTTGCTGTATAGTATACCTACGGTGTAACAGCAAAAGGTGTGGGTTTTGCTATTTTATATTATTTACTGGTAATACACTATAATTCAACAGGGAAAATAGGTATTGTATAACTGCGCCTCAAAGAAAAAAGTGGCAGCATGAACAAAGAACTTATTATTAATTCATCCGGTGAAGGCGTAGAAATAGCCCTCCTGGAAAATAAAAAGCTGGTAGAGCTCCATTACGAGCGTGGCCAGGACAATTTTGCGGTTGGTGATCTGTACCTGGGCAAGATAAAGAAATTAATGCCCGGCCTCAATGCCGTATTTGTAGATGTGGGTTTTGAGAAAGATGCCTTCCTGCACTATACTGATCTGAGCCCTCACTTCCGTTCGCTCCTGAAGTTTACCAAACAATCTATGGATGGCAGCATACCATGGGGCAATGACTTTGGTAAATTCCATAATGAGCAGGAAATACAGAAGGCAGGCAAAATAACAGAAGTGATACAGGGCAAGCCTGATGTACTGGTACAGATACTAAAGGAACCCATTTCTTCTAAAGGGCCCCGCCTTAGCTGCGAAATATCTTTACCGGGCCGCTTTGTAGTAGTCACTCCGTTTAATGATGTAGTAGCTATATCGCGCAAGATACATTCTGCTGATGAGCGTAAACGCCTGCAGCGAATAGTGGAAAGCATAAAGCCAAAGAACCTGGGCGTAATAGTACGTACAGCAGCAGAAGGGAAGAATACCGCCGAGCTGCATACTGATATTATGGAGCTGACGGAGATGTGGCAGAAGATACAGGACAATATGAAGGGTGCCAAAGCCCCACAGATAATACTGGGTGAGCGCGATAAGACCACCTCTATCCTTCGCGACCTGCTGAGCGAAAGTTTTCAACGCATAGTGGTGAACGATAAGAAGCTGATGAGCGAAACCAAGGAGTACGTAGCCCGTATAGCTCCTGAAAAAGAAGAGATAGTTACCTTCCATAATAATCAACAGGCAATATTTGATACCTACGGGATCAATAAGCAAGTGAAATCATCGTTTGGCAAAACGGTGAATATGAGCAGCGGTGCCTACCTGATAATAGAACATACCGAGGCCCTGCATGTAATAGACGTGAACAGTGGTACACGAAGCGCAGACAGCGGGCAGGAGCAAAGTGCCCTGGCTACCAATATGGAAGCTGCCGCAGAAATAGCGCGCCAACTTCGTTTGCGAGACCTGGGTGGCATCATCATCATTGACTTTATAGACATGAAACTTCCTGAGCACAGGAGGATACTGCATGAAGAGATGGAGAAGCTGATGACGCTGGACAGGGCAAGGCATACCTTGCTGCCCATATCCAAATTCGGGCTGATGCAGATAACCCGCCAGCGCCTGCGCCCGGAACTGAATATAGCTACCGCTGAACTATGCCCTACCTGCAAGGGTACCGGCAAAATAGGCCCATCGATACTGCTTGCCGATGATATAGAGAACGACCTGGGATACCTTGTAAACCAGGGCCATAAACAACTGGCACTACATGTACACCCAATGATGGAAGCCTACCTTACAAAAGGTACATTGATGAAGCCATCTATAGCAAAGAAATGGTACAAACAGTATAAAGTGAAGCTGAAACTGGTAATGGATAACAATGCACCATTAACTGAATATAACTTCTACGATACCAAGACAGAAGAGCTGATAAAACTCTGATGTATAAAAGACAGTGATCCGGTGGTGCATATGCACCACCGGATCTTTTATTATTTAATGGAAAATCTTAAAATAATAACTGTTTGCTACTTAAAAATTACCTCCTGTATATAAATATGCCTACCTTTGCATGCCTTTAAAAGGGCATATTGAGAGGCTCCGCGCTACTCTTATCCGAAACTAATTGTTCACTTAAATTAAAATTAATGGATAACGATGCTGGCATACTTAAGAGAAAAGATCCTCGAAGGAGATCTGAGCGAATTACTGCAGCACAGCAAAGATGAAGATTATCCTGCTGAGGTTGCCAAGCTGTTCGAGACTCTCCCGATAGAGGACACCGTAAAGGCATTTCTCGCATTCCCTGAAAAATTACAATTAAAGATATTCTCGTTCCTCGATCACGTGGTGCAGGGAAGGATCATGGATACCCTTACCCGTGTACAGGCATCTTATATCCTTAACAATCTGGATTCGAATGACCGCCTCTCCTTTTTCGATTCGCTGAAGGCGTGGGAGGTACAGGACTACCTTGGCTACCTGAATGATAAGAACAAGAAAGCCACCTTTGACCTCATGGGCTATCCTGAGAAAAGCGTGGCCCGCCTTATCAATACCAACTTCACCGCTATACGCAAGGAGATGACCGTAGGGGAGGCACAGGAGCACCTGCGCCGCTACCATCAGGACTCAGAAGTGGCTAACATGATCTATGTTGTGGATAAGGATGGCAAGCTGGTGGATGATATACCGGTAAGACGGCTTGTATTGAATGACCAGTCGAAGACCATCAGTGACATAATGGATGGCTTCTATGTGAAGCTGAATATAAAGGACAGTATAGAAGAGGCGATAGACCGCTTTAAAGAATACGATCGCATAGCGCTGCCTGTAACCAACCCGGATAATATACTGGTAGGAGTGGTAACGATAGATGATGTAATAGATGAGGCTGAAGAAAAAGATACCAAAGACATGCAGCAGTTTGGTGGTATGGAATCACTGGATCTGCCCTATGTCAAAACTTCTTTTTTCACTCTGATACAAAAACGCTCCGGTTGGCTGATAATCTTGTTCCTGAGTGAAATGCTTACTGCTACGGCAATGACACATTTCCAAAGCGAAATAAACAGGCTTACATTTTTATCCATATTTGTGCCTCTTATTATTTCTAGCGGTGGTAACAGTGGATCTCAGGCCGCGACACTTATAATACGTGCAATGGCTCTTAAAGAACTGAGCCCGCGTAACTGGTGGTATGTAATGCGCCGCGAAATAATGGCAGGATTGACACTTGGATTAATATTAGGCACTATAGGTTTTCTGCGTATTACTGTTTGGCACTATTCAAATTGGGATCCGGTAACTACAAATGGTGTTTACCACACTCACTGGTACCTGGTAGCTATTACCATATTCTTCTCCCTGATAGGTACAGTAATGTGGGGGACGATAAGCGGAGCAATGATACCAGTATTATTAAAGCGACTTAAGCTTGATCCTGCTACTTCTTCCGCACCATTTGTAGCCACATTGGTAGATGTAACCGGTATAATTATTTATTTTACAGTAGCCCTTTCCATATGGAAAGGCATATTATAAATGCTTGATAAAAACACGATAGTAGGCGTTATTGGTTCAGGAGCTATGGGTGCAGGCATAGCGCAGGTAGCTGCTATGGCCGGCCACAAGGTTGTATTGTATGATAATAATGCAACTGCGCTTGGCAAGGCAAAGAGCAGTCTTACGACTACATTGCAAAAGCTACAGGAAAAAGGGAAAGTAACGAGCGCAGAAGAAATAACTGATCGACTTACCTATGCCCCGGACGTGAACCAATTAGCTCCCTGCGGTCTTGTAATAGAAGCAATAGTGGAGCGGTTGGATATAAAGAAAACTGTATTTGCAGATGTAGAGAAAATAGTGAGTGATGACTGTGTACTGGCGAGCAATACATCCTCACTATCTATTACGTCTATTGCTGCGGCATGTACAAGGCCACAGCGTGTTTTAGGGCTGCACTTCTTCAACCCTGCGCCACTTATGGCACTGGTGGAAGTGATACCTGCCGTGCAAACAGCTAATGAACTGGTTGTTGCCGCAAAGGAATTAATGCAGCAATGGGGTAAGATACCTGTGATAGCAAAAGATACCCCGGGCTTTATTGTTAACAGGGTTGCACGTCCCTTTTACGGCGAGGCAATACGCATATATGAAGAAGGCATAGCCGACATAGCAACTATAGACTGGGCTATGACCGAAATAGGCGGCTTCAGGATGGGTCCCTTCACATTAATGGATTACATAGGGCACGATGTGAACTATGTAGTTACAGAAACAGTGTTCACTTCTTTTTTTTATGACCCGCGTTACAAACCATCATTCTCACAAAAGCGATTATTAGAAGCCGGATGGCTTGGACGCAAAACCGGAAAGGGGTTTTATAACTACGCTGAAAATACGCCACAACCATTACCGAATAAGGATAACGAGCTTGGCAATAAAATAGCAGAGCGTATAGTAGCAATGCTGATAAATGAAGCAGCAGAAGCGCTGCACCTGAATGTAGCTACAGCGCACGACCTGGAGACTGCAATGACAAAGGGTGTTAACTACCCGAAAGGATTATTGCAATGGTGCGATGAATTGGGAGCTGATAAAACATTGTCTATACTGGACGATCTATATCACCACTACCACGAAGACCGCTACCGCGCCAGTGTGCTGCTGAGAAAATACGCTTCGGGAAATAAAAAGATGGTGAGCTAAGGATTAGTTTTCTTACCCATCACTTCTTCCTTACAGCTTCTTAATTCCGGATCATTGATGACGGTGTCTATTTTTTCCAGGGCGTCATTCACACTCGGATATTTTTTGATCATTTTATCCTGCATACAATCGCAGTATGCCTTAGCTTTTACAGGCGACCCGGCCCAGCTATTGGCATCATCTATACATGCCTGGTAAAACATATCCTTATCATCCTGTGTCCACGTATTTTTACAGGACGCCAGAAGTAAAATAACAGGTAAGAGAAAAAGGATGTAATTTTTCATTGTAAACCAGAGTTGCTGTTATTTAAAGCTACCGATTATGTACAACATTACCATACTCTATGGCGCGGTGCGCAATGGCAGGCTGAGCATACGGGCCGCACGGGCTGTGGAGCGTTCGCTACAGGCTACAGGAAAGGCGCAGGTTACCTTTATAGATATAAAGGATTACAACCTACCTGTGATGGAAGACCGCCTGAAGGATATGAAAGAACCCCACCCAGGCGCTGAAGCTATAAGTAAGACGCTGTGGCATGCAGATGGTATAGTGCTGGTAACGCCAGAATATAATAACAGCTACAGCGGCGCGCTGAAGAATGCGGTAGATTACTTTACCAAAGAGTGGTACCGCAAGCCGATAGGCATTGTTACGGCATCAGATGGGGTGCAGGGTGGCCTCAATGCATCTAACCTGATGCAACTATTGGTACTGGCGATAGATGCTTATGCATCGCCTAATAAACTGCTGGTGCCGGAAGTGCATAAGAACCTGGATGAGCATGGTGTGCCGCAGACCGAAAAGATGAAAGGCGCTATAGAGAGTTTTGTGAAAGATTATCTGTGGCTTGTGGAGGCTATAACTAAACAGAAGAAATCAAACCCACTGTTTTAACCTTCTTCTTATCCGAAGAAGGTTACTTTCCCTTACCTTTGCCCCCGCATGAACCTGGAGGTGTTGCTGGGAAAGTACCTTGAAGATATCCGCTTAAAACAAATAGCGGCGGGCATCTCATTGCCATCACCTAAAGTACGTATAGAGCTGGATAACCTGCGTGGCTCCGCGATCAACTTCATAGCTACCGCTGTATGGAAACTGAGTGATGCCAATCACGTATTCATTCTGAATGACCGTGAAGAAGCTGCCTACTTTCATAATGATATGGAGCATCTTACCGATGCCCTGGATATCTGCTTTTACCCTGACTCCTTTAAGCGCACCGGCAATTTTCATGAGCTGAACAGCAGTCACATAATGCTGCGCACGGAAGCGCTCAGCAAATTCCGCGGCGAGCAAGTGCATAAGAAAGTGCTGGTCACGTATCCCGAGGCATTGTTCGAGCGGGTGGTAAATGCCGCATCGCTATCTAAGAACATGATCAGCATACGGGTAGGTGAAAACCTGAAGGTAGATGCGCTGCTGGAACGATTTGTAGGATTAGGTTTCCATAAAGAAGATTTTGTTTACGAACCCGGGCAGTTTGCCATGCGCGGTGGTATACTCGATATTTATTCATTTGGTAATGAGCACCCATACCGTATAGAGCTTTTTGGCAACGAGGTAGATAGCATCCGCTTGTTCGATCCGGAAACGCAGCTTTCCCAAAGGAAGCTGCTACAGGTATCTATACTGCCCAATATTGAAACCAAATTTGACACACAAGAAAAAATATCGTTGCTGGATTACCTGCCTGCCAATACGGTGATATGGGCCAAGGACCTTGATTTCTGTATCAGCAGGCTTTCCAAACTGGAAGCCGACCTGCCTGAAAATCTGAATGCAGGACAGGTAGCCGCCGACCATGAGGAAGACTGGCTGCGCACAATAACCCGCGCTGATTTTGAATACGCGGAACAGTGGAAGGAAAAAATAAAGCAACGCCACCTGCTGGAATGGTATAACCATTCGCTGGAGAAGATAACCGGCGATACTGTTACTGCTACGTTACAATTTGCTACCGATGAGCAGCCTGTCTTTAACCGCCAGTTCAATCTATTAATAGACGATCTGCAAAAGCGGGGCGCGCACCAGTATGTACCCTATATTTTCGGTGATAACCCGAGGCAGCTGGAGCGTTTGCGCAGCATATTTGAAGACCTGCGTGCAGAGATCAATTTTGTACCTGTACCCACTGCCATCAGCAAGGGCTTTATAGACCACGAGAAGAAAGTATTGTGCTATACCGACCACCAGATATTTCAGCGGTATCATAAGTACAAAGTAAAGCAGGCCTATAGCAAGGGAAAGGCACTTACCCTGCGCGCACTACGCGAGCTGCAGCCGGGAGATTATGTAACGCATATAGACCATGGCGTAGGGCTGTACAGCGGCCTGCAGAAAATAGATGTAAACGGTAATATGCAGGAAGCCATCCGCATACTGTACAAGGATAACGATGTACTATATGTGAACATCAACTCGCTGCATAAAATTAGCAAGTACACCGGCAAGGAAGGGACTACCCCACGTGTGAACAAGCTGGGCAGCGATGCATGGGAAAAGCTGAAGAACAAGACCAAGAAGCATGTAAAAGATATAGCCGCCGACCTGATAAGGTTATATGCCCGCCGTAAAGCATCGGAAGGATTTTCGCATTCGCCGGATAGCTATTTACAAACTGAACTGGAGGCGTCATTTTTCTATGAGGACACACCCGACCAGAGCAAGGCGACAATAGATGTGAAGCGCGATATGGAATCGCCATCGCCTATGGACAGGCTGGTGTGTGGTGATGTAGGATTTGGAAAGACAGAGATAGGTATACGTGCCGCATTTAAGACGGTAGGAGATAGCAAGCAGGCTGCCATACTGGTACCCACCACTATACTTGCCTTCCAGCACTACCAGACATTTAGCGACAGGCTGAAAGATTTTCCCTGTACAGTTGATTACATCAACCGTTTTAAATCAGCAAAAGAGAAAAAAGAAATATTCAAACGTCTTGAAGAAGGTAAGATAGATATCATAATAGGTACCCATGCGCTGCTGGGTAAGGATGCAAAATTTAAAGACCTGGGGCTGCTGGTAATAGATGAGGAACAAAAATTCGGGGTAGCCGCTAAAGAAAAATTGCGCGACCTGAAGGCCAATGTTGATACCTTGACGCTTACGGCTACTCCTATACCACGCACCCTGCAATTCTCGCTGATGAATGCCCGCGACCTGAGCATCATCAATACCCCGCCCCCAAACAGGCAGCCGGTGCAAACAGAGGTGATGGTATTTGATGAATATGCCATCCGCGAAGCATTGTATTTTGAAGCGGAGCGTGGCGGACAGGTTTACTTTATACACAATCGTGTGGGCAGCCTGCCCGATATGGTAACACTGCTACGCAACCTATGCCCGGACCTGAGCATAGGCATGGCACATGGACAGATGGAAGGCCACAAGCTGGAAGAAGCACTATTCAAGTTCATAGAGAAAGAATACGATGTACTCTGCTGCACCAATATAGTAGAGAGCGGTGTGGATATACCCAATGCCAATACCATTATCATTAATAATGCCCACCAGTTTGGCCTCAGCGATCTGCACCAGCTAAGGGGGCGCGTGGGCCGCAGTAACAAGAAAGCATTTTGCTACCTGATGGCGCCACCTATGAGCACCCTGCCTAATGACAGCCGTAAACGCCTCCAGACACTGGAGCAATTCAACGAACTGGGCAGTGGTTTCCAGATATCCATGCGCGACCTGGATATACGTGGCGCCGGGAACCTGCTGGGAGGCGAACAAAGTGGCTTTATAGCAGAGATAGGGTTTGAGATGTACCAGAAGATACTTGCCGAGGCCATGCGCGAACTGAAGACAACCGACTTTAAAGAAGTGTTTGCAGAAGAGCTGGAACGCAAAAAAGATTTCGTTAGCGACTGCACCATAGATACCGACCTGGAAATACTGATACCGGATAGCTATGTAGAAAGCATTACTGAACGCCTGGCCCTATACACACAACTGGACGATACCGACGATGAGGAAAAACTAAATGCATTCGCCACCGAGCTTAAAGACCGTTTTGGCCCGCTGCCAACGCAGGTAGAAGAATTATTTACCACCATACGCTGCCGTCGTATGGCCTGCGAACTGGGCTTTGAAAAACTGATACTCAAGAACGAGCAAATGCGCCTGTACTTTGTGAGCAACCCGGAATCGCCTTATTTTGAGTCGCCTACCTTTAATCATATACTGGATTATATACAGAAGCACGCCAGTAAAGCCAGGCTAAAGCAGACCGGTAAAAACTTTATACTGGTAGTGGATAAAATAAAAACAATGGGCGATGTGCAATGGTTTTTGGAGGGGGTATTAGCTGCGAAATCTAATTAATTTTATTTTCTAAGAAACAATGTTTTATTTCAGAATTTGACACTACTAATCAGTTTCCCATTTATGAATATTTCTTGTTCTTCAATTTGCCCATCTTCTTTATAAAACAATTGGTTCCCATCTAACTTTCGATTTTTTATTAATCCCTTTGTTTTAATTTTTCCAGTTTCAAACCATTCATAAAAGAAACCATTGTTGTTAAATAAGTATGTACTGTCTTTGGGATTACCATTCTGAAAATAATAATTTACTGTAGTGCCATTATTGATGTCCCATGTAAGATTTATAATTGATGAGTTTTCTCTGTTAGGCATATACCTCATAGTAAAATTGCCTATCCTTTTTTCTTCCTTATTGCCGTTTTGATAATAATAAACTATAAAACCTGTGTCTGAGTGGGTATTATCTGAATAAATAATATTGCTTTCGCTCAATATTTTACCATCATCGCTATAGTCTTTCCAAATGCCACCTGGATAATGATTCTTTACAACACCTTTAGAACAAATTTTACCATCTTGGTAGTAAGTCATCCTGTTTCCATCTTCTAAGAAATAAGTGAGAATTGTATCATTTTTAATGATTTTGAGAAGTTCTAAATTCCCATTTATATCATAGTAATTAATCGTATCTCCATACTTTCCATCTTTTTTCTTTCCATTGGAAAATCTGTTACCGTTAAAATAAAATGTCGTAAAAATGCCATTTTGCATTTTGCTTTCGTCATTTAATAAAATCTTTTTCACACTATTTGTAGAAGCATCTCTCCAGCAAACAAAGTTTTCATTGTATTTTTCTGTATGATGGCATCCTTCAAAAAAGGCAAGAATACTAAAAGTCAATATTTTTAGAATTAGCTTCACTGGCATAAAACTATTGTATTACCCTTACATTTGATAGCCATATTTTTGATTTTTACAGCACATAATATTGACAGATTTCCTATAACTCTACCTAAGACAATAAAAATTATTTAGATTTGGAGTTATATTTACCAAAACAAGCGCATTTACCTATGAGAGCACTTTTATTCGCGGCTTTCGCATTGCTGGTTACCGGCAGCACTTATGGACAATATTATGAAGTAGGATTGGGTGGCGGCTATGGCACCATCAGCACCCCCGAAGGCCTTCCAAAGCAATACCAGGGCACTAAGAGCGACTGGAACGGGCTGGCCAACGTACACTTCAATTATAACTTCAGCGACTACTGGCAGCTGGGTGGCTCTGTTGACATGATCAACTGGTCGCGCACAGGCAACTGGGTAATATCGGGGCCTGCAGGTACTACACAGGGCACCAAAAATGTAAATTACTCAATAGCCAACCCTGCGGTTTGTGTTGCGATACATGGCAATGCGGTAGTTCCGTTCTATTCTGAATTTAATCCGGACCGGATAAAGTCAGAAATATACTTTGGCGTATCCGTAGGAGCTGTATTTACTGCAAATGATGGAGTAACCAGCCAATACCCTGATGGCAATGTACAACAGGTAGACCTGCAAAACGGCAAGGGCTATATGATAGGCATACAGGCTGGCTATGCCTACTATATAAAGCGCCACTTTGGCTTTTTTGGTGAAATAGCACCCCGTTATGTGAATGTGCGTTCGAGCGATGCGCAGGATGCCCATGCGCTGGAACATTACCACCTCTTCAATTTCAATGCGCTGGTGGGTATACGATACCGCTTCGGCTACTACCAGTAAATAACCGATTTTCTTTTAAAATGCGCCCTGCTGATAGGGCGCATTTTTGTGTTACCCCAATTGGCACGACCTTTTTAATCTATATGTTGTATTCCGCGTGTGGATGTATGTACGATGAGGATTGAAGACGGAATACATACACGTTAGATCTTAAGGCTACCCTGAAAAGGGTAGCCTTATTTATTTTTTAGTTCCCCTTCGCTCCATATTCTATAACGGATACTTGCTTTAGTAATTATTGTTTTATATACTTGTAGATTATTTTACAGGCAGACCTTTGCTGCAACCAACTGCAATAACCTTATGAAGAAATTACTGATCACTCTACTGGCATCTGTGTCATTACTGGGTGCAACTGCACAACCCAATACCGTATTAGTATATGGCAACGTATCTGTAAGCAATGACAATCAGGAATACGGTAACGGGGTAACTACCCAAAACCTGGAATGGAGCATCAATCCGGGCCTAGGTTATCAATTCAGCCGGCACTGGACGGTAGGGGTACAGGGTGGCTATGGCTATAATAGTATGCCCAATACAGCTTTCAGTATTAACCAGACAGTTATAAAGACAGACTGGACTGCGGGTGTTTTTCTTAGATATACCAAATATCTTGGCCCGGTCTTCTTTATGTATGCCCAACTTGATGGAAGCAATGCAGAAGGATCTACAGAAGTAGAAGATATTAACGGAACAAAGGCTACTTATATGGGCTTTCAGGGTTCACTCTATCCTGCTATTGGCGCCTTTGTATGCAGGGGCTTAGCTGTAAATATGAATTTTGGCGGCATAGGCTATCGTAATATAAACTGGACGGGCAGTGCTATAAATAGCGAAGATAAATTCACTTTCAATTTTGGCAGGGTGCTTAACATTGGCATCTCCAAGAATTTTGGTTGCGGCCATCGCAGAATGCACGGCCATGCAGAACCGGGAGCCGATACGCGCCATATAGATACCAGCGATGATGACGAGGATGATGCGCCAAAAGCCAAAAGCGATAAACACGTAGAGAAAAAAGTGGAAATAAAAAAGGTGAAAGTGAAGAGACGCCGGGATGATGACGATGATTAGTACTTATTTATAAACGTTCCTGAAAACGCTCCTTATGGGGCGTTTTTCATTATACGCAGATGATGTGTACCTGAATATATTTTGTAATTTAGTATCACCATGCCCTACAAGCACATAACCCTGTTTCTGTTGCTGCTTTACTCATCCGCCACCTGGGCACAGAAAAATTATGACAAGGAAGACCGTGGCACCAGTAAAAAATGGTCTTACTCCCGACATAATACTATTGTAACCCTTTCTATTGGCGTCTATGACTGGCAACGGAATAATTACCAGCTTGCCGATAGCTACAAGCATCAATACACACAAGGGTTTAGCCCTATATACCTGCATGTAGAGCATGCTATAACGGGCAGCATAGGCCTTACGGCTAATCTCGTGTTTGACCAGTTTCACTACAACTATACCAAATTAAAGGGCTTTGCCAATGCTGACTATGTACACTATGATAAAGTGGTAGTGTGGAGTGCAGGACTGGCGGCCTACTATCATTTCAGGAAGCTATTCTCTAATCCAAAAGTAGATCCCTTTGCCGGTGTTGGGGTTTCATTCAGCCAGGTAAGCCACCACTATGGCCTTACAGATACTGTTACTATTGCTGATGTTAATCCTCCAAATGGTACAGAGACCACGATTGCGCCTATTATCAAAGTGGGTATCCGGTATTACCTTGACAGGAACTTTAGCCTGTATGCAGATGCGGGATATGATAAAGCCAGCATCGTGGGTGTAGGCTTGTCTTACAGGTTCTGGTAACAGACTAAAATACCTTCACTTGCGTTATTGTATATTGCATCACTAACCTGCATCTATGAAGGCGTACATACTTCCTGTTATTGTTTTTATGGCTTCCTGTAGCTGCCATGCTCAGGACACTACCAGTACCCAAACACCATATAGTTCTTTCCAGCGCCATACTTCGATCATTACGGTTTCCTTTGGCCTTGCAGACTGGAACAAGCAAAACTATAAGAAACCGGATAGCACCACATTTGGTTCCGGGTCTACATCGCTGCCTGTATACCTAAAGCTGGAACGGGCTATAGGTAAGCATATCAGTATTACGGCCTCACTGGCGTATGATGTGTTTTACTATAATTATTCCCACCCGGAGGTAAGCAATGGCAAGAGCTATTATCTGCAATACAGCGATAAGGTGCGTATAGTAAGCCCCGGGCTACAGCTTAGTTACCATTTCAATGATCTGATACCTATACGCAACCTGGATGTATTTATTACAGCCGGTGGTGCAGCCAATTTTGTACACCATGATAGCTACCTGCATGCAGATACATCATCGCATGTTACCAGGCCTACTATTGACCCTTTAGTGAGACTGGGAGCCAGGTATTATATCAATAAGCATGCGGCATTCTTTGGCGATGTAGGGTATGACAGGATAAGTCTTATAAGCCTTGGCTTTAGTTACCGGATCTTTGGTAAGCTATTGTAATGGAAGTTATGTTGGTACATTAAGCTGGCCGGTTTCCTAATATAGAGATGCATTATAATAAAAGAGCCACTCAATTAGTGGCTCTTTTATTATAATGCAGCGATGCTGCGGTTATATTATTGCTTTACAATAGAGATGTTGTGCATATCTCCATCTTTCTGTAGCTGTACCTGATAAACTCCAGGCATCCAGCTTGCGGTGTTCAGCTGTACTTTATAAGAGCTGCTGTTTACCAGGATGCTTTGGGCGACTACACGGCGGCCTGTAAGGTCATAAGCGTTCAGTGTATAAGAACCAGTAGCAAGGTTGCTCATTTCTATATTCAGCGCACTGCTAACAGGGTTAGGGTATGTGCTGAAGGATGCGTTTTTAAATACATTGTTGACAGCAGTAGTATTGCGCCCAATGATTAGTCCCCCTGTTTGTTTCCCAGGAGGAGTAAGAGGTATGCCTGTATAGTCCATTGCTGAACTGCCCAGTCCATCTACGGCACACATAACGCCAAATATACCAATAGAATCCTGACCAGATTTTGGAGTCCACGGTACAGCTATTTTAAAATTGTTTGGAGTAGCAGTAGCATCAATTGTATTTAATTGCTCAATAACATTTGCACCGGAAGCTTTAAATGATCTTGTATTTGCAGGTAAAGTTAACGATGCGACATCAAGGCTATCAAACGATCCAAATCTATCGGTTGCTGCCCCCCATTGTGTAAGGCCTAACTGGAAACCGAACTTTGTTAGTGTAGCAGGGCCACCTGTAGTAGGGGTATAAACACCTATGATCACTATCTTATATGGATGTCCTATAACGTAACCGCTATCAACAGGCACAATTGCTCCAGTAGAAACATCCTGCAAATAAGTAACAACACCAAGGTCTGGAGTAATAGGCTGGTGACAACCAATACCACCGGTAGAGCAGTCGTGCTGAGGAAAATAACCACCACCGGGTATCTGGCTACCAGTCCTGTTAGAACTGGCGGTACCGGTACCTGCAAAGGGCTTCATACCATTATGATAGCTGGATAAGGTCAGCGAGCATATACCTGCAATAGCTGTAAAGAGTACAATTTTACGTTTCATGAGCTCTTGTTTTAATGTTTTTTAAAAACTTTTTGTTTGAATTACTTTTGTAAAATATGGGTCATAAAAAATTAATCCGCTTCAACGCTATCAATTCTTATCGTAATGTACTGCAAAATCCCGAAAATATAAAAGGAAACTGGGGAAATTTTTTCAAAAACACTAACCCGCTTGTTTTGGAACTGGCGTGCGGAAAAGGGGAATATAGCGTGAACCTGGGGCGGGAGCACAATGACCATAACTATATAGGGGTAGATATAAAAGGTAACCGGATGTATACGGGCGCCACCACCGCGCTTGCTGAAAACCTTAATAATGTAGCATTCCTGCGTATTAACATAGGGCAGATATTGAATTACTTTGAAAAAGATGAAGTGTCGGAGATATGGATCATTTTCCCAGATCCCTTCCTGCGTAAAGGGAAAGCGAAGAACCGGCTCACACATCCACGCTTTTTGCATCTGTATCAGCAGCTATTGAAAAAGGGCGGGCGCATCAACTTAAAGACCGATTCAAAGGAACTATACGATTTTACTCTGGAAACGATACTGGCGCAAAGCTGCACCATACACGAAAATATAGCTGATATATACGGAGAAGGGAAGGCTACCGGCGCACTTGCGATACAAACCTTTTATGAGAAAATGCACCTTGCCGATAACCGTACTATTTATTTTATCTCATTCTCGCTGCCTGATAGGGAAATCACTATACCGGAACGCTTTATGAAAGACGAAGAAGGGGATACTGAAGATGCAGCAGGATGATTATTATATATTGCCCGACGGCCGTCTGGTATTTACAGCCACCTACCTCTTAAAAAGAGGGTGGTGCTGTGGTAATGGTTGCGTTAACTGCCCTTACGATTATATAAATGTAGCAGAACCACAGCGTACAGAACTGTTAGTAAAACGTGCTAAGGATGAGCGAAAAGCCCACTGAACAAAACATATACGATATCATTTACCAGGTGGTGCGCCTAGTGCCACGTGGCAGGGTTACCAGCTATGGGGCCATCGCGGCTGCGGTGGGAGCCAGGTCCGGAGCGCGTATGGTAGGCTATGCAATGAATGCATGCAAGAATATAAAGCCTAAAGTGCCTGCCCATAGGGTGCTTAACCGCAACGGCCAGCTAACGGGCAAGCATCATTTCAGCACGCCGGATGAAATGCAGCGCCTGCTGGAGAAGGAAGGGATAACAGTAAAGAGAGATAAGGTGATGGATCTTGAAAAACTTTTCTGGGATCCGCTTATAGAACTGGGAATATAGCTGGAATAGTTTTTGTTTAAAGATTGGATAAGGATGGGTATTAAGCCGGTCTTACATATATATGAAAGGAAAGAAAATTGGGTTAATTACTATTCTTACAGCACTTATATTTTGCTCATCGCTGCTTGCCGCATGCCATTCAAAAAAACATGTGGTAGTAAGCACAGCCACGGATAGCAAAGATTTTGCCGAGTCGTTAAGCACGCTGTATACACCCATTGATACGGATAATCATACCCGTCCGAAGACCATATCGGAAAACATGTATCTGGCCTACCAGGATAATGAATATGCGCCTATATGGCTATCGGGTGGCAAGCCCTCTGATAATGCGAAAAAGCTGGTCGATGAGCTTGACGGTATTAGATACGATGGCATAGACCCTGAGCGTTATCATGTGGCTAGCCTAAAGAATATGCTGGCTGGTTTTCACAAAACTAACGATGTGAATAACCTGATCGCTTTTGATACTGTGTTTACCCTCGCCTATCTTGCTGCCGCGCACGACCTGCTTATGGGATTGATACACCCCAATAGTGCGGATACCGTATGGTATCATCCTAATGACTCAACCTGGAATGCGCCGGAAATGATTGCTGCAAAAAGTAATGGCTTCCCATCGCTGGATGCCTACAGAAGCCAGGTGCCTGCCTACAAACTGTTGCGTAATGAGTATGAGCTGGTCTACAAGCTGCGGACCGACTCTGCTCTGCTAGCTGCCATAACTGGCGCTGCGGCAAAAAACAAAGAAAGCATAGATTATGTTGCTAAGACGGAGATGCCCTGGATAAGTAACGAGGAAGGCTCCTCACCTAACGCCTTGCTGAGTGCTTACCAGTATTATAACGATATACAGGCAACAGGCCGTGTAGATAGCTTTACTACTGCCGTTCTTACCCGCTCACCCGACCAGATATTACAAGTGCTGGCCCGTAATATGGAACGTATGCGCTGGATGCCCCGCGAAACCGGCAGCCTGTATATAGTAGTGAACGTACCACTGGCTGAATTATTTTTTATAAAGGATGACAACCAGGTTATGCATATGCGCACCGTAGTAGGCAAGCCGGAAAGGCAAACACCCTCTATAGGCGCCAGTATGGCTAATGTCGTATTAAACCCACCATGGGGAGTACCGCCTACTATATTGAAGAAAGATGTATTGCCAGGAATGGATAAATCCGGGGTTAGTTACCTTAATAAGAAAGGCCTGAAGGTATACGACCAGAAAGGTAATCAGGTAGACCCGAGTAGGGTTAATGACCAGAACTACAAGCATTTTACGTTCAAGCAGGATCCGGGAGATGATAATTCCCTTGGATATGTGAAATTCAACCTGCCTAATAAATGGGATATATACCTGCACGATACCCCGCACCGGGGCGATTTCCCCCGCCGTAACCGTACACTCAGCTCAGGCTGTGTGCGACTGGAAAAGCCACAGGAGATGGCGCTCTATATCTTATCTGAACTGGAAAATAAACGGTATGACCAGGAACGCCTTGATTCTGTGATACAAACCCACAAAACACGCTGGGAGATATTAAAAACGAAGATACCTGTTCATATCGTGTACCTTACTGCCTATGAAGACAGTACTGCTACGCACCTTCGTTTCGCCCGCGATGTGTATCACCGCGATGCCCTGCTGGATGAAATGCTGCAAAAAGCTAACTGATCAGGGTACCGGGTCGTAGCCATGGCCACCCCATGGATTGCAGGAAAGGAATCTTTTGAATGCCATCCAGCCTCCTTTTAATGGGCCATACTTCTTTACGACCTCCAGCCCATAGGCACTGCACGTAGGTGTGTAGCGGCATTTGGCGCCTAATAACGGCGATATGGCCCCCTGGTAAAAGCGGATCAGCCCGATCACAATAAATGTCATTACCCTACGCATCCGGAGAAAGCATTTGTACCAGCTTTGCTATGCTGCCTGTTACTGCACTGTGTACAGCAGGCATAGCAGGCATGGTGGTATCGGTGAACATAAAGAAAAGGTGAACTTGCTTATCGGGTGGTACTGCTTCGTAGACAAGATGCTTATTCAGCCGCCAAACTTCCCGCATCAGGCGGGCTATACGGTGGCGGTCTACCGACTTGCGGAACTTCTTTTTGGGTACGGAGAAACCCACCCGCACAGGCGATTCCTCGCCCACTGCCATAGGCACTATATGATAAATGGCCCTGACGGGAAAAACAGAAAACGCTTTCCCGGTGCGGAAAAGCGTATCAATATTTTGCTCACGTTTGAGCCGTTCGTATGCCTTGAAAGTATAGCGAATGGCGTATATGGTTTTATAAGATTATTTCAAACGGCGCTCGTCGGACACTGTAAGCTTGTGGCGTCCTTTTTCACGGCGCGATGCCAGTACTTTACGGCCGCTGGCCGATTCCATACGCTTACGGAAACCATGTACAGTTTTGCGGCGTTTGCGGTGTGGTTGGTACGTACGTTTCATATCTATAATTTTTCGCCCATGAAGAGCTTATTATCTGAATTGGGAGTGCAAAGGTAATAGAATAACAGAAAAACACAAAATAATTATCAGTCTATTTAGTACTATGGCCTTAGTGTTGATAATAAAGGTAGGATTATATGTTAATTTAATTAATAAATTCGATTTATGGTATTGCAAAGTTAACACTTCCTCTTCATTAGAAGATCGGTCTGCGCTTCGGTGCCAAGCTGGAAGATATGGTCACCAAATATTTCAAACCCCCAGCGTTTATAAAAGTTGATAGCCCGTTCATTGCTTTCCCACACCCCCAGCCACAGCATATCGTAGCCGTGTGTTATAGAATAGCTGATGCTATAGCTTAGCAAGGCAGACCCTATCTTTTGGTCGTGGTATTTTTTGAGAACGTATATGCGTTCTATCTCAATGGCCGTGGCTTTTTTCAGCGCAGCGGGCTGCTTATTGACACTCAGCTTTATATATCCTGCTATTTCGTCATCTATATAGGCAAAGAAGAAAACATTCCGATCGTCTTCTATTTCCTCCTTTAGCCGCTCCGGGTTGAAATATTCATCCATATAGAGCTCCATATTCTCAGGCGTATTATGCTCCGTATAGGTTTCCTTAAATGTAGTAATGCTTACGTCCGATAGTGCGTCAATGTCTGCGGGAGTAACCTTACGTATGGTAAGCTGTTCGCTCATATGGGTTAAAAAGGCGGGGAACTGCCCTTTATAATTTATAAAGCTAAACATTTTGCATGAAGGATACCTATTAAGAAAGAAGGGGGAGTTAATACAGGTGTTGTATCTTTCTGAATAATTATATTAACATGACCCCACAATCTACCATACCATTAATTCTACTTGGTGTATTTATTGCCATCCTAATGATGTGCTTTGTAACCGTGCAGCAGGGCACTATAGGAGTTATTACCGTATTTGGTAAATTTAAAAGGATAATGAGACCGGGACTAAACTTCCGCATACCATTTATAGAAGCTATATACAGGCGCATATCTTACCAGAATAGGTCACTGGAGTTGAAATTCCAGGCAATTACGCAAGACCAGGCTAATGTTTATTTTTCGGCCATGCTGCTGTACTCTGTACTAAATGAGGAGAGCGAAACGATACAGAATGTGGCCTTCAAATTTATGGACGAGCAGAACTTTATGCAGGCGCTGGTGCGCAGTGTAGAAGGTGCAGTGCGCGCGTTTGTGGCTACCAAGAAACAAAGCGAGATACTACAGCTGCGCACCGAAATAATACTGCATGTAAAAGAACAACTGGATACGCAACTGGAAGGCTGGGGTTACCACCTGCTGGACCTGCAGATAAACGATATCACCTTTGATGAAGTAATAGTAAGATCGATGGCGCAGGTAGTAGCCTCTAACAATCTGAAAGCGGCTGCTGAAAATGAAGGGCAGGCGCTATTGATCACAAAGACCAAGGCAGCAGAGGCAGAAGGTAACGCAATCAAAATATCGGCCGAGGCAGAACGCCAGGCAGCGCAAATGCGTGGACAAGGTGTAGCCCTTTTCCGCGAAGAAGTGGCCCGTGGTATGGCCGTTGCCGCCCGCGAGATACAGGATGCTAACCTGGATGCCTCGTTCATCCTGTTCTCTATGTGGACAGATGCCATCAAGCACTTTGCTGAAACAGGCAAGGGCAATACCATCTTCCTGGATGGCTCGGCGGAGAATTTTCAGCGCACATTACAGCAGATGATGAGCACATTGCAGGGGGGAGGGAAGAAGCAATAGGTAGAGTTGTATTATAAAATACTTGTTAGTATTTTTATAGTAAATATACCCTACGTGAAAGCAGCAATACTTTTATCAGCGATTTTGTTGTCATTTTCTGCAAACGCACAAATACGTGATGACACAACATATGGAGGAACCTATGCTACAATAAATTTTTCAAAAAGCATTTCTCGCTTTATTATTCCTGATACGAGTTCTATCCATTTATGGCAGCATGGATATACAGTGAAGCCCATCTTTAGCCCTGCTGATACAGTTAGGTCGTTCGGATTAATGACGGATACTTTAGGGTATTATCCTGTCCGCGCTAACAATTCATTCATATTAAAAATAGATAGCGCATCGCCACCTAATATGATAATTGAAGTATGGCATGAATACCAGACAGATAGCGGAAAGGATGGAGGTGTCATAGAGTTTTCTGTAGATTCAGGATTGACATGGACGAATGTGATAAGCTGTACTAACTACTTTCCAATGATAGCGACGGATAATATTTATGATACAACCATGAAGCTATGGAATGGGGAGTTTGGATTTACTGGTACAAGCAAACACCAACAATTGTCAAGATTTCAATTTTATGACTGCATACCGGTAAAACCCTCTGGTACCGGCTGTCATTTTCGCCCAAACGATGCATTCTTGATAAGGTTCAGATTTATAAGCGATTCATTAGCTGATACATTATCCGGCTGGAAAATTGACTCAATAAAAGTAATAAATACGGGATGCTGCTGCGGAGGTGTTTATTCTGTAACAACTGCTCCAACTATAAAACCATATCCCAACCCATCAACAGATGGCCACTTTCATTTTAATGCACTGGATGATGAAAGGAATTATACTATTGCCGTATATAATGCTATAGGGCAAAAACTGTTATCTATTCCATATACTCATCTGGTAGATATATCTCACTACCCTAATGGAATGTATTTCTATAACGTCAGCAATGGCAGAGAAACGGATACGGGTAAGCTGCTTTACTACTAACTATCAATAACATTTATACTACCTGTAAGGACTGCGGTTATTTTTTCGATAACTTGTAGTGTTTTAAAATTATTAGTTCCATGAATCGTCCTATTCGTAAGGTAGCTGTAGTGGGCAGCGGGGTAATGGGCAGCCGTATTGCGTGCCATTTTGCAGGCATTGGCATGCAGGTATTGCTGCTGGATATCGTACCACCTGCATTAACCCCGGCAGAGCAGGCAAAGGGCCTCACCCCCGACAGCAAGCAGGTGCGCAACCGGATAGTGAACGACGCGCTGCAGGCAACACTGAAAGCCAAACCATCGGCCACGTTTACAAAGAGTGTAGCAGCTTTGATACAAACAGGCAACATAACCGATGACCTCCACAAGATCGCCGATTGCGACTGGGTTATGGAAGTGGTAATGGAACGCCTGGACATAAAGCAACAAGTATTTGAAGAGATAGAAAAATACCGCAAGCCGGGCACGTTAATAACCACCAATACATCGGGCATACCCATACACCTGATGAGCGAAGGACGCAGCGAGGATTTCCAGCAAAACTTTTGCGGTACCCATTTTTTTAATCCACCACGTTACCTGCGGTTATTAGAAATAATACCTGCTCCAAAAACCAAACCGGAGGTCATCAGCTTCCTTCTGGATTATGGCGACCGTTTCCTGGGTAAGACGACTGTGCTGTGTAAAGACACCCCGGCATTTATAGCTAATCGTGTAGGGGTATTTGGGTTCATGGCCGTTTTCAAAGCCATGCAGGAACTAGGTCTGAATGTAGATGAAGTGGATGCACTGACCGGCCCTGTGCTGGGCAGGCCCAAGAGCGCGACCTTTCGCACGGGCGATGTGGTAGGGCTGGATACACTGGTGCATGTGGCGAAAGCATTGCCTGAGAATGCGCCACATGATGAGGCTAAAGATATTTTCAAGCTGCCGCCCTTCCTGGAGACGATGATCGCCAACAAATGGCTGGGTGATAAAACAGGACAGGGTTTCTATAAAAAAGTGACGGTCAGCGCTGCCCAGGCAGATGCTGCTAAAGCGACTTTTACCGCAAGTCCGGAAGCAAGAGGGGATGAAAAGAAAATAGCTACCACAGAACAAAATGCAGAGAAGACTGCACAGATCCCGGCGAAAGGAAAATCGGAGATACTGACGCTTAATCTGCAAACCATGGAATATGGGACTAAGCAGAAATCTAAATTCGCGACAATAGAAGCTGCGAAACAAATAGACGACCTGGCGCAGCGACTGAAAGTACTGTATGCAGGAAAGGATAAGGCAGGGGATTTTTACCGTATGTTCCATCACCTTTTGTTTGCCTATGTCTCGCACCGTATACCCGAAATAGCAGATGAACTATACAAGATAGATGACGCACTAAAGGCAGGATTCGGTTGGGAGATAGGCGCATTTGAAAGCTGGGATACACTTGGTGTGCAAAAGGTGCTAGACAATATGAAAAATACAAGCTCCGCGGTAGCCAGTTGGGTGCCGCAGATGCTGGAAAAAGGCTACACCACGTTTTACAAAACAGAGAATGGGCAACGCAAGTATTATGATGTACGCACACAAAGCTACCAACCCATACCCGGCACCGGCACCTTCATACTGCTGGAGCATATGGACGAAAAAGTGGTTTGGCAAAATAGCGCCTGCAAGCTGTATGATATAGGCGATGATGTGGTAGCCTTGCGCTGGAACACCAAGATGAACAGCATAGGAGGCGAGGTGCTGGAAGGGGTGCAAAAAAGTATTGCACAGGCAGAGCAGCAATACAAAGGACTGGTAATAGCCAATGGCGGCGCCAACTTTAGCGCGGGTGCCAATGTGGGGCTGATATTCATGTATGCATCAGAGCAGGAGTATGATGAGCTGGATTTTGCCGTACGGCAGTTTCAGGCTACTACTATGCGCATGCGCTACAGCAGCATACCTGTGGTGGTAGCACCGCACGGCATGACACTGGGGGGCGGCTGCGAGATGTGCCTGCATGCTGATGCAGTGCAAGCCGCAGCAGAAAGCTATATAGGCCTCGTGGAAGTAGGCGTAGGCCTGATACCCGGCGGCGGTGGCAGCAAAGAAATGGCACTGCGCGCCAGCGACCGAAATATAAAAGAAGACGTAGAGATAAATTACCTGCAGCAGCTATTCATCAACCTTGGTACGGCTAAGGTATCTACATCAGCACATGAGGCTTTTGAAAACGCTGTACTGCGGCATGGGGTGGATAGCATTTCCGTTAATCCGGACAGGCGAATAGCAGATGCAAAACGAAAAGTTTTATTAATAAGCGAACAAGGGTACACACAGCCTGTGCCCCGCAATGATATAAAGGTGCAGGGCCGCGGTGGCCTGGGGGGATTACTTGCGGGCATACACAGCATGTGGCGGGGAAACTACATAAGCGAGTACGACAAATTGATAACTGAAAAGCTGGCTTATGTAATGTGCGGCGGCGACCTTACACAAGCGACATTGGTGAGTGAACAATACCTGCTTGACCTGGAACGCGAGGCATTCCTGAGCCTGTGTGGACAACGCAAAACCCTTGAGCGGCTGCAAAGTATTTTACAGACAGGAAAACCACTAAGGAATTAATGTGGCGCCAGGGGTTAACACATGCAACCAAAACGAAAAGGCTCGCAATGCAAGCCTTTTCGTTACAATGATTTAAGTTGTTAGCGGAATGCAGACAAACCTACCATCAATGCGATAAAGAAGACGAGATAGATACCAATAACAACTATGAGAAGAATACCGTTGTATTTAAAGAACCCCTTTATAGCGCGCAATCCTTCATTAAACGAATACTGATCATTATGCTGAATACCCTTCTTCATTTTACCGGAATATCTGAGCAAAGAATATACGGGATAAACCATCAACCCCATAACTATCAGCAGGTATAATCCTGAAATGAGCCCACTACCGATCATGGGAGATGCGGCCCCATATTGCTGTACCATAGCGCGGTTCAATACACTGCCCATAGCTATAGCGCAGAGCATGATCAACACCATGAAAATAATATAAATGATACCTAAGAATTTTGTCCATCGGCCAGCTTCCAGTAGCTGGGCTTTGGCTAGGTCATCTACAACCAGTTGGGGTGCGTTGTTGTCTTCTAAAAAGCTCATAATATTACTTTTCCGAAAGATAAAATATCTGTAGGACTTATGAGGTTAAATTGTAAAAATTCACCTTTTTATCACTCTTGGGATAGTAAATTAAGGCAATTACATACCTGTTTAACCTTGTTAACAATGTGAAACATACGTTAATATAGTTTCAGAAATTATTGAATTTTTGACTTTCTCTTTGACCATCCAGTCGCATCATCACCGTACAATTTTTGTCCGTTAGCAATCGCCAAACATTCCGATAAAACTGCTGCTACCCGTTCAAGATAATCTTTATCAGATTTCTTTGCGCCACCCTCTTGATTATTACGCTTGTAATGTTGCCAGGTTTCACCATCTATTGTTAGTATGAGATTGTATTCCATTGCTTAATTCTCTATTTGACTGCCATTATTATAATTCTCTGCCATATTAGCCAATAACATAGTAATTTTCTACCAATTAAGTTATGCATAATGCAAATATGTCATGTTTTAGTCACTAAATTCCTCCTTGCATGTAATTTGTATCTTATTTATTAACCTGTCATTAAACAACCGGGCCCAAAAACTATGGTAAATAGATTTACTACAAGAGTTGAACTACATCATGCATCGAATGTTGGTGATTATAACAAACTTCATTTGGAAATGGAGACGGAAGGTTTCTCCAGAACCATAACGTGGGAAAATGATATTAATACTTATCACTTACCTACCGCCGAATACAATAAATTCGGAGAAAGCTTAACCGGTATGCAAGTTTTAGAGTCAGCAAAAAAAGCAGCGACTAAAACGGGCAAAACATTTAGTGTTTTAGTTACCAAATCTGCAGAGAGACTCGCCTTTAATCTTCCTATAGTAAAATAGCTAGTTTCTTTCCTTACCACCTCCAACGTTCTCTTTAGAACTGATATCACTCCCTGTAAGTATATAGTTTGCTATTGCCTGACTATATATTACCAGGGAGTTGATGTCATTGCAGAATTTTGCTGCAGTCTGAGTTGCGAGTAGCCTTACTTCTATTTCTTTATCCATTGTTATAATATTTTCTTAGCCTAAACTTCCTAAATATTCTTATGTCTGCGTACTTTTAGCTGAAATCTTAATGCCTATGACTAAATAACAGTATCTACATATATCTGTATTGTAACATACAGTTGCTACTCAAATTACCACACTTAGCAGTCAGCGCAACTTATGACTACGGTACGCCCAATACGGGCGTAGCTGTGTCTTTTGCGTTGATGGGCTGTGGTAAGCCTTGAGTAGCTTAAGAATTGCAGTTACGCCTATTTTTTTATCAATTAATACTCAAAAATTACCACAAGATGTTACAAGAGAAAATTGTCTGCCCTAGTTGTTATTCAGATCAAATATCTGCTAATCAAAAAGGCTTTAATATGGGTACTGGTGCTTTAGGATATTTTACAGGAGGTGCGTTACAAGGAATAGCGTTAGGAAGTATGGGAAGTGGAAAGATTATTATTACCTGTTTGAAATGTGCTAATAAGTTTCAGCCTGGAGAAGGGGCTATAAAAACTTTCAATGATGAAACAGGAGAAAGTAGTATTACCTTTCAAGACCCACCCTATGAGAAGGCACGTACAAAAAGAACGATTGCTTTTATTATAATAATTGTGATGCTACTATTTATTATAGGGCTTCTTACATAGTTCATGCAGCAACTAAGTCTCTATGCTTTAGTCTGCCCTTTACGGTTTGAAAGGCAAAATCAAATCTTTCTGTATCAGACATAGTGCGGGTATTGTATTTGAAAGTAAACTCGTCGCAGTATCTATGTAGATGCTTGCGACTTGTTTTGTGGTATACGCCTATTATCATTCTTTTTAAATGGCTCCATGCTCCTTCTAAGCTGTTTGTAGTAAAGCCATTTTCATTTACATACTGTTTTCTGCTATGATCTACTATGAAGTGAGTATAGTCTTTACTTAAACCATTATACGCCTTCCATTCATCAGTAACTATAATGCTACCCTTTTCTATAGTCTTATAGATGATAGGTTTTAGTGTTATAGCTTTTGTATCTGGCACTACAAAGGTTCTTATTTGACCGTTGCTATCGAGCAGACCTAGTACAGGTGTCTTATCCTTAAAACTTCTTCCCTGACTATATTTTACTTTCTTGTGCCATGGGCGGTTCTTGTTTTTGCCACCGCAGAAGGTCTCATCAATCTGAATAAGACCGCTTATCTTTCTATTTATGGCTTTTATTCTCATCATGGCTCTTATCCTGTGAAGCATGTACCACGCTGTCTTTTGAGTAACATCAATATGCTTAGCTAGCTGAACGGAACTGATACCCTTCTTATTTGACAAGGAAAGATATATGCTAATAAACCACTTTTGAAGAGAGATGGGACTATTTTCTAAGACTGTACCCTTCGTTGCGGAGAAATGTCTCAGGCACTTAGCGCATTTGAACCTTTTATTCTTTCCTGTTAGCGTATAAACTTTATCGTGGTTGCAGAATGCACATCTTACTGCTTCTCCCCATCTTGCAGCTATTAAATATTCAATACACGTCTGCCTGTCTGAAAAGTATTCAGATACTTGCATTATTGTTTTGAATTTTGATATGGAAAGGAGGGTATTCAGAGGTGAGTAAGTTACACCTCTCCCTATTTGTTAGCTGATTTGTTTGTGTGCTGTTAAAGCCGTAGAATGGCACTCTTTGTAGCCAACCTAATGCTTTAATTATCCGTCTATTATAAAGCAAAAAGCCTGTACTACAATACAGGCTTAAAAATGCAATTAATTTTATGAGGAAAGTACTAATTGCCAAAAAGGTGGTAAGGGTTACCGTTGATTTCTATGAAACCCTTGAGTTGTTTTCTGATGGTTCATGGGAGTGTGCTGTTTACTACAGACGAGACATCGAAGTTGCATACTTTCAGTAAAGATCAAATTTTATTTGATGCTTAGGTGATTTATTACATACCTGTATGGTTAAACAGGTATGTAATTGCCTAAATTAAAAAACGAAAGCCGAATTTTCATCACTGGAACGCATTGCAATTTATTTAGAGCAAACACTATATTCCAAACTATTAACATGACACGTTTGACCCGATCTTCATATGGTCAGAATGGCACCGTAGCAGCAGTTTTTAATACTATAATAAATAATTCGTATTTTAGTTTTTATTTAAACCCCGTCTCTTATGCGTAATCTGATTTTATTTTACATTTCGGCATTGCTGTTGCTGGCTTCGTGCCATACCACCACAGTTTCACCTACTAGGTGCAGCGATCCTAAGAAAATATCCGATGGTGACTCAGTGAGTATCTATGTTTTACCCACTGCATTCACACCAAATGGCGATGGTAGGAATGACATATATAGATTAGTAGGGCTGCATCTTCATCTGGATAGTTCGAAATTAGTGATCTGGGATTCGCTTGGGCTGCCGGTTTTTAATGGCTCCGCAAAATCAGGATGGGATGGAACACGGACAGATGGCAGTAAGGCAGCTCCTGGTAATTATAGAGTAGCAGCCAGAATTGTGAAAGAGAATGGCACTGCGATAGATGTTTGCTCTCAGGTGACTATACTTGTATATTCTGAGAATGGTTGCATAGTTGGTAACCCGAATGATTATATACTTGAAGATCAAATTGATCTTTATACCGGAGTGGCGGCATATCATTCCCAGGATATTTTTTGTCACTAACCCATCTTTAGCCAAATATCTTATCTATTGGCTCTATTGATTTAAACACCATACCCTTGCATTATAAAACAGATTTGATAGCATATCCCTATTATTGAACGGATAGACGTCTATTCTGAAAAGTCACTCCGCAAAAAAGCGGAGGGTGGTTAAGTCACACCCTCCGTCTATCCGGACACCACCTAAAAAATATGAGGAGAAGTGGATAGATAGTATAAAGTTGTATTAATAAGCCCTTGCAAACAAAACTCTTTGTATTGATGGCGCTCCTGTAAGAATGCATTTGCCATCTTCCAGCTTGTTATCGAGCGGTATGCACCGTATAGTAGCCTTCGTCAGTTCCTTTATCTTTTCTTCTGTTGCTGGCGTGCCATCCCAATGCGCTAAAATAAAGCCCGGCTTCTCATCGAGTGTTCTTACAAACTCATCCCAGCTATTTACCTCGGTTGTATTATCGGTACGGTAGGCAAGTGCCTTCTGGAACATAGCTGCCTGTATATCTTTCAGCAATTGCTCTACAGCATCTGCTATACCATCAAGCGGATAAACAGTTTTTTCCTTGGTATCGCGGCGGGCCACTTCGCCCTGGTTATTATCTATATCTCTCAGCCCAAGGGCTATACGTACCGGCACGCCTCGCAGTTCATGCTCGGCAAACTTCCAGCCCGGGCGCGTGGCATCATCACTATCATATTTTACACGAATGCCCTTTGCCTTCAGCGCATTCATTATCTCATTCACCTTGCCATTTATCCGCTCGTGGCTTTCGGGGCCTTTGTATATTGGCACTATAACCACCTGCACAGGCGCCAGTTTTGGTGGCAATATAAGTCCGTTATCATCACTGTGCGCCATTACCAGTGCACCCACAAGGCGGGTAGATACCCCCCACGATGTAGCCCACACATAGTCCATATTATTGTGCTTGTCGGTAAACTGCACATCAAATGCCTTTGCGAAATTCTGTCCCAGGAAATGCGATGTACCAGCCTGTAGCGCCTTACCATCCTGCATCAGCGCCTCTATACAATAGGTGTCTTCTGCCCCGGCAAAGCGTTCGTTAGCGGTCTTTACACCACGCACTACCGGCAGCGCCATATACTCCTCCGCAAATGTGGCGTATACATCCAACATGCGGCGCGTTTCTTCTACTGCCTCCTGGCGGGTAGCATGAGCGGTGTGCCCTTCCTGCCACAGGAATTCCGTAGTACGCAGGAACAAGCGCGTGCGCATCTCCCAACGAACCACATTAGCCCATTGGTTTATGAGCAATGGCAGGTCGCGATACGATTGCACCCAGTTTTTGTAGGTGCTCCATATTATGGTTTCGGATGTAGGGCGTATTATCAGCTCTTCCTCCAGCTTAGCCTCAGGATCTACAATTACCCCTCCGCCATTGGGGTCGTTCTTCAGGCGGTAATGAGTTACTACTGCACATTCTTTGGCAAAGCCTTCTACGTGTGCCGCCTCCCTGCTCAGGAAACTTTTAGGGATAAGCAGGGGGAAGTAAGCATTCTGATGCCCTGTATCCTTAAACATTTTATCTAATACGGCTTGCATGTTCTCCCAAAGAGCATATCCATATGGTTTTATTACCATGCAGCCCCGTACGGCTGAATAGTCGGCCAGGCCGCCTTTTAAGACAATATCATTATACCACTGGGCATAATCCTGTTGACGAGTTGTTAAAGTGCTACTCATTTTAAACTTGGCATGTTTTTCGCAGTCTATGTGTATTGGCGAAGTGGTGCAAAAATAGTAATTTCACTAGGCAATTTTTACGTAAAAATCAATAATATAATGAAACGCTTAATCCTAACCGGTGCATTGCTCATGGGATTGGTGCCAGTGGCATCATACGCCCAGACAGATGACATCTATTCAAACGGAGCTGATGTGCGTAAGCAAGAGGATGCACGGCAGAATGACCAGCAAAATAACAACAGGCGATCGGATAACCAATACCAGAGCGAATACTCACACCAGGAT
Organism: Taibaiella sp.; assembly: GCA_013815385.1. Taxonomy (GTDB): domain Bacteria; phylum Bacteroidota; class Bacteroidia; order Chitinophagales; family Chitinophagaceae; genus JACDGL01. Next base: position 193,628 of record JACDGL010000002.1, read on the forward strand.
AATAACGGGCAGAATAATTATTCGGATAATTCCTATGGCACTCCGCAGGACGATAATGAGTACATAGATTATAATGACGATAATTATTATGCATCGCATATTAACAGATTCAACTATCCCTTTTACAATATCGGTTATTACAGCCCATATTATAATCCCTACTGGTACAACCCCTACTGGGTAGATCCTATGTGGGGCTATAACCCATGGTACCGTCCGGGCATTAGTATCGGCGTTGGCTTTGGCGGCCCCTACTGGTCTTCGGCCTGGGGCTGGAACTCCTGGTACGGCTATGGCGGTTTCAGCAGTTGCTGGGGCTACCCTGCCTATGCGGGTGGATGGTATGGCAACTACTATGGTAGTTTCTGGAATGGTTATGATGCCGGCATATACAACGGCTATGGTGGCCGTAGCAGCTATGCATACGGGCCCCGTTATTCATCTAACAGCGCTTACAATGGCTTAGGATACCGTGCAGTGTATAACACTTCGCGCCCACTGGTAGCCAGCAGGAACGTTAATAATGTGTACAATAATTCAAGGGCGCTTAACAATGGACCAACTCAAATGCAACAGGGAGTTAATGGTCTTAATACCTCCCGTCCGCAGGTAGCAAGTCGCCCGTATAACGGTAATACCGGACAGAATACTTACAACAGCCGTGCTAACACTGCGCAGCAGCAAATAATGAACAACCGCGGCGAAGGCCGTCCTGAGCGCCAGCAATTTTCGCGCAATGAGAACAGCCCTATGCAGGAGCGCAGCTATAATGCACCCCAACAGGCACGCAATTATAACCAGGGTAGTGCGCCGCAACGCAGCTATAGCGCACCTCAACAGCAAATGAGCGCACCTCGTTCTTTCGGTGGCGGCTTCAATGGTGGTGGTGGAAGAAGTGTTGGCGGTGGCGGCAGTAGCTTCCATTCAGCACCATCTGGTGGGGGTGGTAGTTTCCATTCAGCACCGTCGGGTGGTAGCCGCAGTTCAAGCCATAGATAATATACTTTTGATAATATTGTAAGAACACTGCGTACTACGCGGTGTTCTTTGTTTTACGGAGAGTAATTGTTAAATTTTATATAATGCTGCCATGTGGTTAAACACACTGGTACGTAATTTGTCAAATCAGAGTTATAACAAGCTTAATAATACCGGTATGTATAAAAGTAAATTACTATTGGCTATAGGTATCTGTGTAGCAGTTCAAACCTCTGCACAGGATATGACCAATGCGCTGCGCTATTCCTATTTATCACCCATGGGTACTGCCCGCTCCATTGGGTTTGGTAATGCGCTCGGTTCCATTGGTGGCGATTTTACATCGCTTAGCGTCAACCCTGCCGGTATTGGTATCTACCGCACTTCTGAGATCATGTTTACACCTTCCCTTAAAATAAACAGTGTAGACGGTACTTACCAGGGTACTACTACAGGCAGCAATAATACCCGCTTCAACTTTAATAATGCAGGTATAGTTTTCAGCAATGGCATGAGTGGCAAGAGGTATGAGCGCAGCAAGTGGAAAGCAGTATCGTTTGGTATAGGCATGAACCGCCTCGCGGATTTTAACAGGGATTATGTATACAATGGCGTAAACAAGGGTACCGCCAGCAGCAGCTATAGCGAATTGTTTTCTATAGATGCCAATACCCCTGGCACTGATATAAACAATCCCGCTACACTGGGTGGCCTGGCTTACCAGTCTTCTCTTATTGTTTTTGATGCAGCGCAAAACCAGTACAAAACCATTGTACCGTGGAAAGAAGGCATTAACCAGCAACGCCTGGTTAGCGAGCGCGGAGGTATTAATGAAGTGGTATTCTCGCTGGGGGGCAACTATATGGAACAGCTGATGCTTGGTGCTACAATAGGTGTACCCATTGTTAATTATACCCGCAATTCTTCTGTAACAGAATCTGCAATTACCCCTACCACAGCATTCTCCAGCTATACCTATTCTGAAAATCTTACAACGCGGGGTGCAGGTATCAACCTTAAATTAGGTGCTATCTACAAGCCAAGCGATAATTTTCGTTTAGGGTTTGCTATACATACACCTACGTATTACAGTCTGCATGATGACTACAGTAGTGCCATTGATAATGTAGGTTATAACGGGCCTGTATCTGTAGCCGGATCGTATGACTATGCTATGGTAACACCCTGGAGAGGGATAGTAAGCGCCTCTGGCTTTGCCGGCAAGTTTGGATTTATTACCGCCGATTATGAAGTAGTTGACTATAGCAGCGCAAAGATATTATTCAACGCAAATGCGAAAGATAACCTGCTACAACAGGCAGTGAATGGCAACATTAAAAGCAACTATACATTCGGATCAATTGTGCGCGTAGGTGCAGAAGGCAGGGTTACTAAAAACTTTATGCTGCGCGCAGGCTTCGGCTACTATGGCAGCCCCTATAAAAATGATAACAGCGCCAACCGTATAGATATTTCTGGCGGCTTGGGTTTCCGGTTCGATCACTGGTATATAGATATGGCGCTCCTCCACACCCAGTATAATAACTCAGAGGAATTCTACTCACTTAACTATACTAATCCTATAGTAAATATAGTACAGAATGCTACTTTAAAGAACAGCCTGAACAGCGCAGTAATGACCCTTGGATTTAAATTTTAATAAGAATAGATAAGATATCCACAAAACCTCCCGATCGGGAGGTTTTTTTATTCCCTTAACCGCTATTGATTAATTTGCAGCACGAAAGAAACAGGGAGCAATGGCAGAATCAGAAAATCTATATACCGAAGAGAGTATCAGATCGCTCGACTGGCGGGAACATATACGCCTGCGGCCGGGTATGTACATAGGCAAGTTGGGCGATGGCAGCAGCATGGACGATGGTATATACATACTGCTGAAGGAAGTGATGGATAACTGTATAGATGAGTACACCATGGGCTATGGCAAGCGCGTGGAAATAAAAATAGAAAATGGCATTGTAACCATACGTGACTATGGCCGCGGCATACCCCTTGGCAAAGTGGTAGATGTAGTGAGCAAAATAAACACAGGTGCCAAGTATGACAGTAAAGCCTTCCAGAAATCAGTAGGCCTGAACGGGGTGGGTACAAAGGCGGTGAATGCACTGAGCAGTTATTTCAAAGTATCGGCTTTCAGGGAAGGGCGGGTAAAGATGGCCGAATTTGAGCGGGGTATACTGACCAAAGAACATAAGGAAACTGCAAGCGCAGAAGGTAATGGCACACTGGTCACCTTTATACCGGACGATACGGTCTTTAAGCATTACCACTTTATACACGAATACATTGAGAACCAGATTTGGAACTACTGCTTCCTGAATGCCGGGTTGCAGATCAACTTTAATGGTAAAAATTTTGTATCCAGAAATGGCCTTCTGGACTTGCTGCAACGCAAGACCAATCCTGAGGAGCTATGCTATCCCATTATCCACCTTAAGGGAAGTGATATAGAAGTAGCCCTATCGCATACAGGCGACTATGGCGAAGAAATATACTCCTTTGTGAACGGGCAGCATACTACCCAGGGTGGCACACACCAGGGTGCATTTCGCGAGGCATTTGTAAAAGTGATACGCGACTTCTATAAGAAAGATTATGATGCCGCCGATGTGCGCCAGAGTATAGTAGCTGCCGTATCGGTACGGGTGCAGGAGCCGGTATTTGAATCCCAGACAAAGACCAAGCTGGGTTCGCAATATGTATGGGAGAACGGCCCATCAATGAAATCATTCATAGCCGACTTTCTAGCAAAAGAGCTGGATAACTATCTGCATAAAAATTCGTCTGTAGCAGAGGCATTGAAAAAACGCATAGAGCAGAGCGAGCGCGAGCGTAAAGAACTCTCCGGCATACGCAAGCTGGCCAATGAACGTGCCAAAAAAGCAAACCTGCACAACAAGAAGCTGCGCGACTGCCGCATACACTTAAATGACGACCCGCCAACAAAAGGCAAGGAAGAATTCGCGCAGAAGCAACTGGAGTCAACCATATTTATTACCGAAGGCGATAGTGCCAGCGGGTCTATCACCAAGAGCAGGAGTGTAGAGCTACAGGCGGTATTCAGCCTGCGGGGCAAGCCGCTTAATAGCTACGGCCTTACCAAGAAGGTAGTGTACGAGAATGAAGAATTTAATCTGCTGCAGCATGCCCTGAATATAGAAGCAGGACTGGAAGGGCTGCGCTATAATAATATAGTGATAGCTACTGATGCCGATGTGGATGGGCTGCATATACGATTGCTCATCATGACCTTCTTCCTACAGTTTTTTCCTGATCTGGTGCGCAACGGGCATATCTATATATTGCAGACACCCCTCTTCCGGGTACGTAACAAGCAGAAGACCATCTACTGCTACAGCGACCCTGAAAGGCAAAGGGCGATAAAGGAGATAGGCAACAAACCGGAGATAACCCGCTTTAAAGGCCTGGGCGAAATATCTCCCGAAGAGTTTGCACAATTCATAGGCGAGGATATACGTAAAGACCCCGTACTCCTAAGCCAGGATGCACAGATACAAAAGCTGCTGGAATACTACATGGGCAAAAACACACCAGACAGGCAGGTGCACATCATCAACAACCTACGGGTAGAGAAGGACTTAGTGGAAGAAATAGAATTGTAAGTTGCTTTCTATTCTGATACATTATTAGCATTTTTGTTCCAATGAAAATCATTTATACCCTTTGCTTATTATTACCTGCCATTGTATTCGCCCAGAAAGAGGACAATACTTTTTATACAGAGCCAATTACAACCCATGCAGGAAGTGCCACACTGCATACCAATAGAATACACTTTCCCTTCTCCGTTTATAAATATTATATTGATAGTAATAACAATCGCCTGCTGCTGATACTACGCAAGGAAGTGAAAGGAAAATATAAGGACGAGGGTTACCTGGCGCTATATGATATTAACACAGGTGCGTTGCTTTGGAAAAACCCAATGAAGTCTTTTGAGGTGCTGTATAATAAGAATGTTACTACTATGTCGGCTGGCGGGGAAAGCTATTGCTTTGACAATACTACTGGCAAATTATTATGGCATGCGCAAAAAACGATGGAGTATGTGCATCCCACTATAAATGTGGGCATCGCAACTGATACCAGAAAAGCGGAACAACAACAGGGCGTGGATATGACCACCGGCGAAAAACAATGGAAATACAAACCAACACCCACTACATGGGCCGATGTAAAACAACTGACAGATTCTACAATAATATTTACTTCTGAAGGTCTTAGGGCTTTAAATCTATACAGTGGTGAAGGATGGCATTACAAGGCGAAAATTATTGAGTTTGATTATGCTGACGCCTTGCTGAAAAGTCTTCTTCACCCTTCGTTTGGTTTGTCGGTTGGTTTTATGGGTGCCAGCATCTATATACCTATTTATGAAAACCAACATGCAGTATCTGAAATAATAACCGGCTTCGAATCAGATATAGTAAAAGATAGCAATAGCCGCAGGATTTTCTTTGCGTCACATGATAAGATATCATGCCTGGGCTATGAAGGGAACGTAGTATGGGAAACACTGTATGGTGGCAAGCACATTTTTAAGCCCGATGTAGAACTTGTAAATAATAAAGTATTGCTTGTAAATAGTGGTGCTGATGAAAAGAAAAGAAACGTTACGCCATTCATAGCATTATATGATGCCGCAACTGGTAAGCAGGAGTACATGAATGAGTTTAACGCGCATTCAGTTATTACTGGGCATGTTCTGAGCCACGATACCATGATAGTGACAACTAAAAGCAAAGTGCTTAAGTATCTACTGGCAGATGGCGAAATGATAGTAGAAAAGCCATTATCAGAACTGGATACTGTAGCCTGCAATGCCATTACGAAAACGACTACAGATAAGATGTGGATCAAAAATGGAGATGGAGAATACAGATGCCTTTCTGATGTGCCTGCCGGCAATTATATATTTTACGACATTAATAAAAATGTAATTATTACCAACAGTCAGTTTGTACCGTATACTTCTTACTCATCGCAGCAGTACTGGTTTGCAGAGTATAAGCATGGGGATATTTTAGTGATTGCCAATAACGACCACCGTATCATATTAAAGAATAACCGCTTTATAGCAGAGTCAAATGATGAACCCGTAAATCAGCAGGCGAGTACTAAGATGGTAGATGTGAAGAATAACGAAGTGGATATAACTGATTATAGTGGTTTATAAAATAATACACCTTCTGGAAGTACTACAAGCGTAAACATTTCGCAAAAATCCTTCTGAATTTGATACTGATAACATTTTCGTAACAATTCTATAACCTAAACGTAAACAACAGGCGCTCATATTCTTTACAATTTTGCACAAATTATAAAGGATGAAAAACACTTCACGCTTTGCTTCAGGCAAAGTGTACCTGGTTGCTTTTATGCTTTTCTTCCCGTTCGGCGTTTATTGCCAGTCAGACAGCAATGCCACACAACTGAAAGAGGTGGAAATCACTACAGTAAAGCTCGCGAATACAGATGTGGAATTAATAAACCAGATAAAAAAGAATCCCCAGATAGTAAGCGGTATCTCTTATGAACAGATAAGCAAAGGGCAGGACAGGGATGCCTCGGAGGCATTGCAGCGAGTGGCAGGTATAGCGCTGGATGAAGATAAATACGGCAATAAGTTTGCTGTAATACGTGGCCTGAACGAACGCTACAACACTATATACATAAATGGAGCGCTCGCACCCAGCTCAGAATCGGATAAGAAATCGTTTGCTATAAATTTGATCCCGGTAATATTCCTGGACCAGATACTCGTTTACAAAACTCCTTCCGCTGAATTACCTGGGGATTTTACCGGCGGACTGGTAAAAATTTATACCAGAACCGCTCCCATAGGCAAAAGCCTGTTGGTTAATGTGAATGGCTTTTACAGAAATGGCACCACCTTTCAAAATGCCCAATTCACTCAGGGAAGCCCTACGGATATTTTAGGTTACGATAATGGCTTCCGGTCTATACCCAACGGTATACCGGCCAAGCTGGAGTCCAGCTCTGCGGATATAACGAAGCTTTTTAAAAATACATGGGTTTTGCAGAATAAGCAGGCTACACCAGACGTTAGGATCAGCGCCTGCTATTCTATTGGCTTTAGAATAGGAAGCGTACAGTTAGGAAGCGTAACCGGCGTGGATTATGCAAATTTGTACACACACTATAATGTAGCTCGAAATGAATATTCAGGGGATGTAGCTACAGTTGTTCCGGATAATCCGTCTTCGATATTTAATGATATAGAATATACCAATACCGTCAAGTCGGGCCTTATGCAGAACTTTTCAGTATTGATAAACTCAAAAAATAAGATCGAGTTTAAAAATTTTTTTAACCAGAGCGGACGCAATGAAAGTGTATTGAGCACCGGAATAGATGACTCTGTGGCGCACCTGAAGTATTTCGAATTTGGCTATGAGCAACGGACCATCTACACTTCTCAGTTAGAGTATCAATTCGCGGACGATAATAATAAAAATGCCTATAGTTGTGCGCTGGGTTTTTCGCTGAATAACAGGCAAGACCCGGATCTGCGGCGCATAAATTACCAAATGCCGCCCGATACCTTCTACCGTTCCAACATTCCTTCCGGTTCAGGGCAGTTAGACTTTACAGATGGGGCGACAAGATTTTATTCCGGACTGAAAGAGAAAAATTATTCTTTTGATCAGCATTACAAACACACTTTCAAATGGGATAAGTTCAGCCTGGGCATAACTGCCGGCACCTATCTAGAAGAAAAAACGAGAGATTTCTCGGCAAGGTTATTTGGCTATACTTTACCTGTCACCTATTTAAGGCGTTCGCTGCAGGGGCTCCCGGTAAGTGAAATATTCTCGGATCAGAATATTGATCTGATAGATACCCTGCAAAACAAGCCAGCTGGCTTCAGGATACGCGAAACTATTAATACATCCAACTCCTACACTTCTAAAAACATTCTTATTGCCCCTTACGCGTCGATTGATATGCAATTTCGCAAGGTGAGCCTGAAGATTGGCCTGAGAGTAGAAGATAATGACCCTTCTTTAAATACAAACTCGTTCGCGGATACACTTAAGCTGAATAACCACACAAGGGATTATCTTCCCTCTTTTAATTTACGATATGAGGTCTCCGGCAAATCTGCCATAAGGCTTATATACGGCAAAACACTCAACAGGCCCGAATTCAGAGAATGGTTGCCTTACCAGTATTATGACTTCCAGCTTTTGGCGCTGGCAAGCGGCACTTTGTACGGGACTAATGGATTTGTACTGAAAACCGCTATTATAGACAACCTGGATGTGCGGTACGAATTGTACCCCTCGCCAAAGGAAATGATCACCTTCGGCGTATTCTACAAGCATTTCAATGACCCCATAGAAATGATCATAGAAAATCTGGAGCACCGCACCGGTATCAGCCATCAGCTCACTTTCCAAAACTCTGACCGGGCTTATTGCTATGGCGCGGAATTTGAAATACGCAAAAACCTGGCCCCGATAGATGACCTGTTTAATAGCACCCTGTTTAAGAATATAGACTTTATAGCCAACGGATCCCTGATATACAGCCGTGTAACCAACAGGTACAGCGATTCTATAACAAAGCCAAGGGCGCTGGTAGGGCAAGCGCCTTACCTTGTTAACGCCGCGCTCTACTATGCTGATAAAAGCAAACAAAATCCCTTTGAGGTTTCCCTTGTGTACAATATTATTGGCCCGCGCATCTATATAGCAGGCGGCACAGATGGCCATCATACACTACCCAGTCCTAATATAGGAGAAATGCCCCGCCACTCTATAGATATAACCCTTAAAAAGAACCTGAATAAGCACCTATCATTAAATGTAGGCGTGGAAGATCTGTTAAATCAATCGGTGAAATTTGTAGAGGATACAAACCAGACGGAAAATTTACAAAAGATGATAAGGTGGTTAAAGAGTATAAAAGAGGCAGCTACTATACTATTGGCTTTAAGCTAAGCTTTTAATAAACGCATCATACCTAAAATGCTGTAGGATATCGCCCTAACTGCGGTATCCTACATTTTGCATTTGCAAAAGCCCTCCCTTATCGCACCTTTGTGCTATGAACGATGGTGTACGTACAGGTCAGAAGTGGAATGGGCAATGCTGCTCTATAAGCGCCTTGTTAAAGTAAACCGCCATATTAAGAGTCTGGAATCTCCAACCCCCAAGAATGTGGATATGTTTATTTGGAAACCCCTCCTTCACAATAGTATATTGCAACCCTCACGCTCTTTGAAATATTACACACGAATAGAATATCGTGAATCCCTGTTCGGTGTAGTTTGCCGCTACAGCCCCTTGCGAGCGAAGCAATCTCGCCATAACAGAAGAAAGCCCGGCACAACAGCAGCACCCCAGTCCAATCAGGGAACCCCGCAGGCAGCAAGCGGTAATCGCTGGCCTGTTGCCCTTTTTGCTTACTTTTTGGGCAAGCAAAAAGTAAGGATAACACGAGCACGAAACATACACATAATATCCTTACAGGGAGGCTCCACAAGTTCTTTGAAATATTGCATACAGAATTTCCGCACTCTCATCAGCTAATAAGCTAATTAGCCAATCAGCTAATCAAAAAACTTACCTTTTCTGCACCCTAATGGAAGTAATATTAACCCAAAATGGAAGTAAAACCGCCCATTCTTTACCTTTTTCGGCAGTAAATTACCATATTTTAAAAACTAATAACAGCCACAGTAAATGCATACGGCTTGCGCTATCCACAAAAAGGTTAAGAATGCACCAGTTTCTTTACCTTTTGGCCTGGGCATGGTAGTGCTGCTCAATTCACAAAACTCCGATGTGAACGAAAAGGCGCTGTTCCATTTACTCAAGGCTTTTAATGAAAGTACACCTTCGTACCGGGCAAGGTTTGATAAGCCTGCCATTACCTTAAGCAAAGACATAGTAAATAAATACATCGGCAACTATGAGATTAATCCCGGACTTAGCATTAAGACCTTTACTGAAGGGGATGGTTTTTATGTACAGATGACCGGCCAGCCTAAGGGGATAGTAGACGCTGTGGCAGATAATTGGTTCATATCAAAACCCTATAAAGTAGAATTTGAATTTGTAAATGATAAGCTGGGTAACTGTACCAAAATGGTCATCCATCAGAACGGCCAGGAAATACCCGCAATTAAAAAATAATACCGTCCTGATTTTTTTACCGCAGGTTCTGGCATTAGCCGGAACCTGCGTACGTTGGAAAATGTACTAAAACCCTTATTCTTCCCGTCATGGGCAATTAGGTCATTGAGCCATTATTATTTACATTTGCCCCGGTTAATACCACGGTTTTACTCATAACAAAATCATTTTCATAATATGACATACGATGTGATCGTGATAGGCAGCGGGCCCGGAGGATACGTGGCAGCCATACGTGCAGCACAATTAGGTTATAAGACAGCCATAGTAGAGCGCGAGAGCCTTGGCGGCATATGCCTCAACTGGGGTTGCATACCTACCAAGGCATTGCTCAAATCGGCACAGATACTGGAATATCTGGGCCACTCAGCCGATTATGGCATACAGGTAAAGGAATTCAATGCCGATTTCGGTGCTATTGTTAAGCGTAGCCGCGGTGTAGCCGATAAGATGAGCAAGGGCGTACAGTTCCTGATGCGCAAGAATAAGATTGATGTGATAATGGGCTTCGGTAAGCTGAATGCTAAAAAAGAAGTGGAAGTGACCGGGGCGGATGGTAAGGCAACAACCTACCAGGCGCGCCACACCATACTGGCTACAGGCGCACGCAGCCGCCAGCTACCTAACCTGCCTATAGATGGCAAAATGGTGATCGGCTACCGCGAGGCTATGTCTTTGCCGCAGCAGCCCAAGAGCATGATAGTAGTAGGCAGTGGCGCTATAGGGGTAGAGTTTGCTTACTTCTACAATACAGTAGGTACAAAGGTTACCGTAGTGGAGTTCCTGCCACGCATAGTACCGGTAGAGGACGAGGATATATCTAAAGAGTTGGAAAAGATATACAAGAAGAAAGGCATCGAGGTAATGACCAATGCCTCTGTCGAAAAGGTAGAGAAATCGGGCAATGGTGTAAAGGCAACTGTAAAGACGGCTAACGGCAACATAACCCTGGAAGCGGATATAGTCCTGAGTGCTGTAGGCATAGCATCTAATATTGAGAACATAGGCCTTGAGGCTGCCGGTGTTAAGACCGACAAAGGAAAGGTGCCCGTAGATAAATACTTTAAGACGAATGTGGACGGCATATACGCCATAGGCGATATTACTCCGGGCCAGGCGTTAGCGCACGTAGCATCCAAAGGGGCCATCATCTGCGTAGAGGCATTTGCTAATAAGGATGGTAAGTACGCCCACGCACCCGAACCACTCGATTACGGCAATGTACCGGGCTGTACTTATTGCTCTCCTGAAATAGCATCAGTAGGACTTACAGAAAAGCAGGCCAGGGATGCGGGTTATGAGATCAAGGTAGGTAAGTTCCCGTTCAGCGCATCTGGCAAGGCCAGCGCGGCAGGTGCTACCGAAGGTTTTGTAAAGGTGATATTTGATGCCAAGTATGGCGAATGGCTGGGTACCCACATGATAGGGGCCAACGTTACCGAAATAATAGCAGAGACAGTAGTAGCCCGTAAGCTGGAGACAACCTGGCATGAAGTGCTGGACAGCATACACCCGCACCCTACTATGAGCGAAAGCGTGAAAGATGCCATAGAAGTAGCATTCGGCGAAGCGATACACTTATAAGAAGCGAACTTTTAATATAGTAATACAGGCTGCACAATGTGCAGCCTGTATTATTTAGCTTTATTACTCTTTGCAATTTTTATAAATGAAGCGTATCCTTAAAACTCCTATCGGCTTGTGGAACATCGGTGTCATTATACTGCTTACCGTGCTCATAGGTTTCATTAGCATCCTTTTCCTGGGCAGCTCAGGAGACATGGAAAGAATAAAGCAGCATCTCTTTTCGTTTCTTATTTTCCGGCATTGGGGCTTATTGCGGCTTACCCTCTCGGTTATCGGTGTGCTGCTGCTAATAAATATAATCGTAGATAGTGTGATGCATAAAAAGATAAACGGCCGCAAACTGCTGGCAGTATTGTTTTGGGGTGTTATCACCACCTTTCTCATATCCGTGCTGGGAGATATAATTTTATTCTCCTGAGCAAGCACAAAAAAAACTCCCCTCCAGTTTTAGGTGGGTGGCCGCAGGCCGGGGGTTACTTGCGCAGCTTCACTATACATGCCGCCGCCAATTAGTTATTAACACCTGTGTATTACTTTTTAGGGGTAGTTTTGCAGGGAATCTTACTTTCGATAGTGAAAAGAAAACGCAGTACATGGATATCGAACAACTGATGCCGCATATAGAAGCGCTTGTTTTTGCAAGCGAACGTCCTATCACCCGGATGGAAATATCTGATCTGCTTGGCCAGGCATTTGAAGAATCAATGGACGAAGAGCGCATAGCTACCTGCATAGATGCCATCCGCGAAAAGTACGAAGCAGCCTACTATCCTTTCCAGCTAAGGGAAATAGGCGGGGGCTACCAGTTCCTTACCAAGAAAGAATACCACAAGACCGTATTGCAGCTAAATGGCGATAAGCACATCAAAAAGCTATCTACCGCTGCTATGGAAACCTTGTCTATTATAGCCTACAAGCAGCCAATTACCAAGGCCGAGATCGAATTTATACGCGGGGTAAGCGTTGACTACTCCATCCAGAAGCTGCTTGATAAAGAACTGGTAGTAATAGCCGGCCGCAATGAAGAAATGGTAGGTAAGCCATTGATATACAATACTTCTAAGAATTTCATGGATTACCTGGGTATCAATTCACCGGTACAGCTGCCCCAGCTTAAGGACATCACCAATATAGAGATCATAATGCCTACCAATGGCTCGGAAGCTATACCAGAGAACATGCCTTCGCTCGTAGTGGCCAAAGACGGCTCGTTGCTGCATACAGAAGACTAACAAGATGCTACCGTATTTATATAGCCCTGCAATTGCGGGGCTTTTTTTATGGCTTAGTGCTGTCTGCACCGAAAGGAACTGTATTTTTACAATACAACAACGGATCACATGAATACCCGCTTATCTGCTTTATGTTTCTTACTGGTTGTCGGCAACAGCCTCTATGCACAAAGCGATAAAAAAACTGAACAGCAGCTACGCGCCGATATTGGCTACCTGGCCAGTGATAGCCTCGAGGGCAGGCGCACAGGCTCTGCCGGCGAGGAGAAGGCACGCAACTATATTATACAGCGCTACCAGGCTGCGGGCATACCGCCATACAAGAATACATATGCCTACCCCTTCCATTTTATTTATGGCAAGGATATAGGCCCTACTACACAGATACGCCTGGGCAATAATGTAATGCGCCTGTATGATGACGCCTTCCCATTACCCTTCAGCCACACCAAGCGTGCATTCAGCGAAATACTGCCCGATGTGAATGAGGCAGGCAATATATGGATGCTGCCGCTCTACGCCACCAAAGAGGAGGCCGAAGACCCCCATTTTGATTGGGAGAAGAACATGTACACGCGCAGTAAGGAAGCCGCAACGCAGGGGGCTATGGGGGTACTATTTTACGATGGCTACAACTCCCGCTACGCTCCTGAGTTTAACAAGATGTCGGAGTATGAGTCAGTAGATATTCCAGTGGCATTTCTTGTATCAAAGGCTTACGATAAGTATGTGCACGATAATACCTCCGCAGAGAAGGCACGCACGCAAAGCAGCATCCCTGTAGAGCTGAATATAGACATGCACAAATCAGAAAGGACAGGTACCAACATAGCAGCATTCCTGGATAATGGTGCCCGCTACACGGTAGTGATGGGTGCGCATTATGACCACCTGGGCAGGGGCGAGGATGGTAGCAGCCTGTACACCGGCAAGGATAAGCAGATACACAACGGCGCTGATGATAATGCCAGCGGCACAGCAGCTCTCCTGCAACTCGCGGCATGGATAAAGCAGCACCACTTAAAGCATTACAATTACCTGTTCATCAATTTCTCGGGCGAGGAGTTGGGCCTCTTGGGCAGCAAAGCCATCATCAAAGACCAGGGTTTCGATAGCGCACACATGGCCTACATGATAAATATGGATATGGTAGGCCGGCTGAATGACAGCACACACGCGCTTACGGTAGGGGGCATTGGCACCTCGCCCGTATGGGGCACTATACTGGCGAAGCCCAATAAGGATTTCCGGATAGTGGCCGACAGCAGCGGTGTAGGCCCCAGCGACCATACCAGCTTTTATCATGCCGGGGTGCCGGTGCTTTTTTTCTTTACGGGCACCCATCACGATTATCACAAGCCATCGGACGATGCAGACAAGATCAATTATCCCGGCGAGGTAAAGGTGATAAAGTATGTGTATAGTATAGTCGCCGCTATGGACAAGGGCAATACAAAGCCGCCCTTTATCCCTACTAAGCAAAACAGCTTCGGCAAGACCAGCTTTAAGGTAACGCTCGGCATTATGCCCGACTACGCTTACCAGGATAAAGGCGTACGTGTAGATGGTGTAAGCGAAGGCCGCCCCGCCATAAAAGCCGGACTGAAGGAAGGCGATATAATAGTGCAGCTTGGAGAGCACAAAGTTACCGGCATGCAGACCTACATGGAAGCGCTCGGCAAATTCAACAAAGGCGACAAGACCAAAGTAACCGTACTACGCAACGGAAAAGAAATAGTAATGCCACTGGCGTTTGATAAGTAAACTATACGTACCCTTTTGCCCATGGTGTCCTCACCAACATGCTCGCGCAATACAGACAGCAGATTACACCCACAAGGATTACCATTAAAAATAAATTGCTCATCACAGCAATACCATTTTTTACCCCGCCACTTCCATCTCCGTCTGGTGACGATATAATTTAGCGTAGCGGCCTTCCCTGGCCATTAGCTCCGCGTGGGTCCCCTGCTCGGCTATGGCGCCGTTGTCCATCAGTATTATCTGGTCAAATGTCCAGCTGGTGAATATTCGGTGGGTAATAATGATGGCGGTCTTATCTTCTGTATAGCTTTCCAGGTTGCGCAGTATGTTCTTTTCTGTTTGGGTATCTACTGCGCTCAGGCTGCCATCCAGTATCAGCAGCTTGCTGTTTTTTAGCAAAGCCCTTGCCAGGGCCATGCGCTGCTTTTGCCCGCCCGATAGCATTACGCCACGCTCACCTATCACGGTCTCATAGCCTTTTGCAAGGGTGGCTATATCCTTTTCCATATCCGCAAGCCGGGCAGCTTCCTTTACTTCTGCTTCGGTAGCATCATCCCGCCCGAACCTGATATTGTTATATACCGTATCAGAGAAGAGGAATGGCTCCTGCGGTGCGTAGCCTATCTGCCTCCGCAACTCCTGTACCTGCATATCATGAAGGGGTATGCCATCCATGGTAATGCTGCCACCCTGCGCATCATACATACGCAGCAGCAGGTGGGCAAGGGTCGATTTACCCGACCCGGTCTTGCCTACTATCGCTACCTTTTGCCCGGCACGTATCTGCATCGAGAAATGGTTGAGCGCCTTAACGCCGGTATGCTGGTAGGTGAATGAAAGGTCATCTACTGCCACCTCACCGCTTATTACAGGCCGCACAGGCACAGGCGGATCAGTTATTTCAGATCTGGTATGCAGGAATTCATTGATGCGCTGCTGCGATGCGCCAGCGCGCTGTATCATGCTGGCCACCATGCCTATGCTCGATATCGGGAACATCAGCAGGTTGATGTACACTACAAACTCTGCTATGTTGCCGGTAGTTATCCTGCCCTGTATGGCATAGATGCCGCCTATCAGGGTAGTGCTCAGCATGCTCAGCCCTATGAAGAGGTTCATGGCCGGAAAGTAAAACGCCTCCGTCTTAGCCAGGTTAATGCTGCTCTTGCGGTAATCTTCCGAGTTGGTCTCAAAAAAGCGGCGCATGTTCTGTTCCTGCACAAATGATTTGATTACCCGTATGCCCGAATAGGATTCCTGCGCGGTAATGGTAAGCGCAGACAACTGCGCCTGTATCTTGCTGCTCTTTCTGTATATTAGTTTATTAACGTAGTAGATGGTGATTGCCAGTATAGGCAACGGCACTACTACATAAAGGGTTAGCATGGGGCTTACCCGCAGCATGCCCCACACGCACATCACCGTAAGCACCACCACGTTGGCAGCATACATAATTGATGGGCCTGTGTACATACGCACACGCGATACATCTTCCGCTATGCGGTTCATCAGGTCGCCTGTATAGTGGATCTTGTAAAAATGAGTGTCCAGTTGCTGGTAGTGGTTATATATCTCGCTCTTCTGGTCATACTCTATCAGCCGCGACATAACTATCAGCGTTTGCCGCATCATGAACATGAATACACTGCGCAGCAATGCCAGCACCAGTAGCAGGATGCCATTGTAAAATACAAGGTTGAAGATATAGGAGCGCATACCCTCGCCCGTGCTTGTTTTCCCTGCCATGTTATACAGGTCTATATTATGCGGTACCTGGTCCAGCACATTGCGTATGATCACCGGGGGTATTACAGCAAACAGGCAGGAGATGGTTACGAACAGCAACCCCAGCAGCAGGCGCCATTTATACTTTACAAAATATTTATTCAGCGAGCCAAGGCTTTTCATAAAGGTGCAAAGGTCGGGGATTTTTTACTGCATAGCACACATTAGTGCTCTTCCAGTATGGGTTGGCATTCAAATTGGGTCATCAGTACCTGCTGGTATTCCGTGGCCCGCACAAAGAGGTCGCGGAACATGGCCTCGCCGGTATTGGTGCTCATATCCAGGTCCAGCAGCAGGCAGCTAAGCACTATATTATCCCCATGTATGCTGAAGAGTTTATTGCGCAGCTTGTAATTTTCCTGCAGCAGGTAGGTGTATAGTTCCTTTATGTTGTGCTTCGGCAGCAGGCACAGAAAAGCGTCGCTGATAATAAAGAAGCTCTCAGGATTGTAGCTGATCTTTATTTTGGTCGTACCATTGGCTACCTCCCACCGGTTCCTCCCATTACGGGCCAGCTCGTGGTCGTAGCCCAGCTTCAGCAGTACCCCTTCTATGGTCCTCGCTATGCCCGATACAGCATTTTCTTCCGGCACATCCTTCTTGGGGAAATCTATTTCAGTGCCGCAGGTAGGGCAGTATTTGCCATTCTCCAGTGTTTGCTCTGTTACTATGGTACCGCACGTTGGGCACCGTATAGCTACTGTGCCCCACAGGGGTTTGTACTGCTCCAGGGCTTCCTTTACATAGCTGCTGGGCAGGGCAAAGCCCAGGTTATCGCCACCTTTTATAATAAAAGTATTCACACCTACTACCTTGCCGTTTTCATTTATCAACGGCCCGCCGCTATTGCCGGGGTTTATGGCAGCATCTATCTGTATATATTTTATTCCCTGCTGCACCCGCTCCACCCGCGATATAACACCTTGCGTGGCGGTATAGTTAAGTCCGTACGGGTGGCCTATGGCTACTACGCTATCGCCGTCTTTCAGCGTATCATAGTCGCCTATCATCAGTTCGGGTAGCTGGTGCATATCTACTGGGGGCATCAGGAAAGCAAGGTCATAGCGTGCATCTGTAAATACCACACTGGCCAGCTTCTTATCAAATGTTTTTCCCTTTACTGTCACTTTACGATTGTCACCCACCACATGATGATTGGTAACTATCAGGTCATAGTCAAGGAGGTAAAAACCGGTGCCGGTACCCGATTTGGATGCTATCTGTACCACACTATTCTGGTAGCGCTCTATGGTCTCCTGTATGCTCATCGCTCACGTTTTGTTTCCAGGTTCAGGTTGGCCATTTGTTCACTAAAGCTGGTACCGAATTCATACAGGCTTTGGTAGGATGTACGCGTATTGTCCCAGTTCATGCCAGCATATTTATCCTTATAGCTCGCAATTGATTTATGCACGGCTTCATCTATAATGCTTTTGTCAAATTCCTTTATTTCAGTAACATACAGGGGCGTCTTCATACCCAGGTCTTTAAAATAATCAGCGTGCATTACAGCCATGTATACAAGGGTAAGGTTTGCCAGTACCCTCGGCATGCCAGATATAAAGTGATTGTACAGCACACCATATTCATTTAGTCTCAGCGCTATATCAGGGTATTTATTATCAATATACCATGCGGCATCTTTGTTGGCGTTATTAATGCTCTCGCGCAGTTTTTCTGTTTTAGCACGCACATTCATAGAGAAGGAGGCCGTAGAGCGGTAGATGCCTGCTGCAAATTTATCCCTGGTTATGTCCAGCAGCTTGTGCATGGCATCCTTCATCAACTGGTTGCGTTCCACCAGTGTCAGTTCATCTTTTTTCTCCCAGTATATGGCGTGTATCTGCTCAATATCTGCCAGCAGCTTTGCCTCCGGTATCATCAGGAAATCTATCCGGTACAGTGTGCCCAGCAGCATATAAGCTATGGCTCCGCTAAATGAATCCTGGTTTAGCTTATCTGTTTCGGCAAGCACTTCTTCAATCCATTTGCGGAAGTAACGGTATTTAATGTCCACCTCATGTTCGGGCAATGGGGTTATGTGCTGGTTGCCTATTGTTTGCAGCGTAGCAAAGTCAGCCAGCAGCAGGTCATCCTGCCTGTCGGCCTTTATAGATAGTTCCCTAAGCCCTGCATACATTTTATTGGGGTTGGCGCTAACTACATCTGTATCGAATATCATATACAGCACGTTTTTTGCATCCAGTGCTGTGCGGCTGTAATAGAGGGTATAGTTTAGCGCCAGCAGGCACCGCATAATGGCAGTGCCGGGGTGTTCCATCCTGGCAAGGGGCACCTGGGCTATTACATAGCTCCCATCGCACTCCCCATGTACCATCCGCGAACCCTGCAGTATATCAAAAGTGAATTTGTCTCCGTCCGCGTTGAAATGGATGTTATTTTCATTTTCATCCCCCAGGTAGTCAAAGAATGCCTTGAAGGATTCAGTATATTTTTTTTCTTTAAAAAGGTCTTCCGCGGCATACCAGCTTTGCATCTGCCTGTAGCTCTTGTTATGGTCGGTATAGCGCCCGAACCGGATACCTTCCAGCCCTT
The DNA here is from genome assembly GCA_013815385.1 of Taibaiella sp. Classification (GTDB taxonomy): domain Bacteria; phylum Bacteroidota; class Bacteroidia; order Chitinophagales; family Chitinophagaceae; genus JACDGL01. The sequence continues at coordinate 212,739 of JACDGL010000002.1, forward strand.
CGAACAATAAAGGGGCAGTAGACGGGACGTGGGTGCTTACCACATCCTCTGCGCTCTTTTTTTCTTCCTCCTTATTGTTAAACAGCCTGTCTATCCAGCCCATGTACTTAAAATAGTTATTATTTATAACGTGAGTAAATGTACAAAACAATAAAATTCGACTGCAAGGAAAAGATAATAACAAACTGACTTTAAATATCCACACCCTATTGCGGGTATCGGTAAACAATTATCTTTGTTCAAATCACTATATCCAAAATGCGTTTCATAGTTACATCTACGTCTTTGCTCAAAAATCTGCAACAGATAAGCGGCGTTATCAGTGCTAATACCGTTCTTTCGGTACTGGAAGATTTCCTGTTCGAGCTGAAGGGCAATACCCTTACGCTTACTGCTACCGATCTGGAGACTATGATGCGTGTGCAGATGGATGTGAATGATGCACAGGGCGATGGCCGTATATGCATCCCATCCAAGATACTGCTCGACTATCTGAAGAATCTCCCTGAACAGCCAATTACATTCAATATTAATGAGGGCGATCTTGCCATCGAAATGTCAAGCGATGTGGGTAAATACCGTATTGGTGGGGAAAAGGCCGATGATTTCCCTAAGGAACCGGCCCCCGGCGATACTACTTCTTTCAGTATGGCTTCAATAGCCCTGCTGGAATGTATTAATAAAACCCTGTTTGCCGTAAGTGGCGACACGCTGCGCCCTGCTATGACAGGTGTTTACTTCGAGCTGGCAAAGGATAGCATTACTTTTGTTTCTACCGATGCACACCGCCTGGTACAGTTTCGCCGCAGCGATGTAAACTGCCCTGCGCAGGAAGGTTTTGTGGTGCCTAAGAAACCATTGCAGCAATTGCGCTCTACACTTCCTGCTGATGAAACACAACTGCAATTGTCTTACAACAGCAGTCACCTCTTTGTTACCAGCAACCGCCTCAGCATGAGCTGCCGCCTCATAGATGCACGCTTCCCCGATTATAAAGCAGTAATACCGTCTGATAATCCATACAAGCTCACCATCAGCCGCACCGATTTTATCAGTGCGCTACGCCGCGTAAGTATTTTTGCCAACAAGACCACCAACCAGGTAGTATTGGATATAAATGGCAATGCCCTGCAACTAAGCGCACAGGATATAGATTTCTCTTACGAAGGCAAGGAAACATTAAGCTGCCAGTACACCGGCGAGGATATGAAGATCGCATTCAATGCCCGCCTGATGGTGGAAATGATCGGCAACATGGATGGCAGCGAGATACAGGTAGAATTGAGCACACCAACCCGCGCAGGCATCTTCCGCCCTATGGAAAAGAGCGATAATGAAGATGTGCTGATGCTGCTGATGCCACTTATGGTAGGAGTATAATTCAAACAAAAGTCAATACCTAAAAAATAGTTTAATAGATAAGAAAGCACCGATATCGGTGCTTTCTTATTTTATATTGAATATCAGTAGTTAGTCTATCGTAGCCATGCACTTCAGTTCTATGGCTATGGCAGTAGGCAGGGAGTCTATGCCTACGGTGGTACGGCAGGGTTGGTTGTCCTTAAAATACTCAGCGTATATTTTGTTGTACGTATGGAAGTCGCGCTGCATGTTAGTGAGGAACACAGTCACATCCACTAGCTTGTCCCAGCTGCTGCCGCTTTCTTCCAGTATCACACGCACATTGTCAAATACGCTGCGGCACTGGGCGGAGAAATCATATTCCTGGTGGTTGCCATGCTTATCTGCCTTCAGGCCGGGTATCTCATCGCTGCCAGCTTTGCGTGGCCCCACACCAGAGAGAAATAAAAGATTTCCCACACGCCGTGCATGTGGATACAGCCCTACAGGCTTAGGCGCTTTATCGGTAGAAAATTGTTCGTTCATAGCTTAACTCAAAAATCAAAAGTAAAAAATCAAAAGAACTTACAGTTCTATACACACATTCTTCGGCTCTGTAAAAAAGCGCATGGCATCCCATCCGCCTTCTCGGCCTACACCGCTGTTCTTAAACCCCCCGAAGGGAGTACGCAGGTCGCGCAGCAGCCAGCAGTTAACCCATATTATGCCGCTATGCACCTTCATCGCCATTCTGTTTGCCCGGCTCACATCCTGTGTCCATATTGTAGCGGCCAGGCCATAGTCGCTGGTATTGGCAAGCATCAGGGCTTCCTCTTCCGTTTTAAAAGATTGCAGCGTTACCACCGGGCCAAAGATCTCTTCCATATTGGTACGGCAGTGTGGCCCCAGTCCTTCTATTACAGTCGGTTGTATAAAGTACCCGGTGCTACATCTTCCCTCTGGCGTTACTGAAGATCCACCGGTCAGTATTGTACCGCCTTCTTCCTTTGCCAGCGCTATGCAGCTCATTACTTTATCGTAATGCAGTTTACTTACTATAGCGCCCTGCCTGGTTTGTTCATCCAGGGGATCGCCTACTGTTAGCTTTTTAGTGCGTGCTACAAATTCCGTTTTAAATTTTTCGTAGATGCTTTCTTCTATCAGTATCCTGCTTCCGCAAAGGCATATCTCCCCCTGGTTGCTGAAGGAAGATTGGATGGTGGTGCGCATCATCTTGTCCCAGTCGCAGTCCGCAAATATCAGGTTAGGATTTTTACCTCCAAGCTCCAGCGATATTTTTTTGAACATTGGCGCTGCTGTAGTAGCTATTTCTTTTCCTGCCCGCGTACTGCCTGTAAAGGAAATGGCTTTTATATCAGGATGCGCTACTATAGCTGCGCCACATTTAGGCCCGCCGCCATGTACTATATTCAGCACACCTGCGGGCAGGCCTGCTTCCATGCATATAAGGCCTAGCAGGTAGCTGGTCATAGGTGTTACTTCGCTTGGCTTGGCTATCACACAATTGCCCGCAGCCAGCGCAGGGGCTATCTTCCAGGTAAATAGGTACAGGGGCAGGTTCCACGGAGATATGCAGCCTACTATCCCTATCGGTTGCCGCAGGGTGTAGTTAACCGCCTTATCCTCCATGTGGTGGCTCTCTGTAGCAAAATGCAGCAGGCCGGTTGCAAAAAACCGGAAGTTGCTCGATGCGCGTGGTATATCTACTTTCTTGCTGAGCCATAGCGGCTTGCCATTGTCATTTGTTTCAGCCAGTGCCAGCGCATCCATATTCGCATCTATCAGTTCAGCTATGCGGTTCAGTATCTTAAAACGCTCCTCACCCGGTGTGGTGCTCCATAGCGGGAAAGCAGCTTTTGCGGCACCTACAGCTTCTTCTATATCATCCTTATCGCTATCTGGTATCTGGCTATATACACTGCCGGTTGCCGGATTTATATTGTCTATGTATTTGCCATTGATAGGTGCCTGCAGATTGCCGGCAATATAATTGGCTATGGTGTCAGGCGCATGCAGATTCATATTTCAAAGTTAGCAGAATATAAGAAATGTCGAGGTTTGATGTATATTTGCCGCTGCTTTTAATAAGTAAGGTTCTCACGTTTTAAGAATATGTATTTTTAAGTTTTGTTCGGTAATTTGAGAATTACATTAGAAGAAATAGTATTTATACTATAAAAATACCGTAGTTCTACGCAGTGTTTATACCGGAACGGTTCCGAAATTTACACAAGCGCTAGTAACAACGCCTAAGGATGACATGATTTGGGTAACCCTTTCATGGTAATAATGAATATTAATTATGAAAACTGGTATTATCTGTATAGTGGACGACGATACGCTTATCCATTATACTTTTAAAAAAATGCTGGAATCGGGTGCCCCGGCAAAAAAAATACTATCTTTTTTTGATTGCGGGCAGCTATATGAATACCTGCGCGTACACGCGCAAAATGAAAAAGTGCTCCCTGATGTGATATTGCTTGATCTTAAAACACCTATTATCAGCGGACTTAAATTCCTGAAGCAGTGGGCGGTTCTAAAGCCTACCATTACTAAGCACATTGTCATTTATGTAGTTAGCTCTACGCTCAATAAAGCCGATATAGCAGAAGCTATTGCTGATCCCAATGTTTCGGGTTATCTCCCGAAACCACTCCGGTGGGCGGATATGCGCAACATGATAGCAGACGAAAGCGAATCCGCCTAATCTTTATTTAGCAGTTGCTTACCTTTTATTAATATCCTGATCCCCTGTTTTGTTAAGGAAATAGAGCGCGTATATATTTCATCCTCATTCCTGCGGGTATGATACACGGCAAATATTTCTTTGTGGGTTAATATTCCTAATACGTTCTTTTCAGCATCTACTACGGGCAATACATCAGTATGGTATTTGTCCATAATATCTATAGCCATGCTCAGCTTATTATCAGGGTATATATATACATTGGTAAGAGTGGTAATATCAGCAAGGGGTAGACTGTCTTGATGATCTTTACTGAATATATCTGCCCTGTTCAGTATTCCCCACAGTTTATAATCTTCCCCCGTCACTACAAATGCCGTTGTCTGTCCCTCTTCCTTAGCCATTGCTTTTATCCATTCGCGGCTTTCCTTTATTGTATTGTGTTTTTCCAGCAGGGTAGGGTCCTTTTTAAATACATGCTTCACCTGTACCTTATCCAGCACATCTGGCTGGTAGGAGGTCGGTGCGTATATCCCCCTGCGTTCTATCTTTTCGGTCATAATGCTGCCCTTCATCAGGAAGAAGGAAACAAAATAAGAAGCGGTGCAGGCACCCAGCAATGGCAATAACCCATGCGGCTGCATGGTGGTTTCCAAAGCAAAGATGATAGAAGTAAGCAATGCCCGGGAGGCACCCGCAAACATGGCCGCCATGCCTATCAGCGCACAGGTCATCAGGTTTATCTGGCAGCCAGGGAATAAATAAAGGGTAGCCATACCCAACAGTCCGCCCAGCGCGCCCCCTATAGTAAGCAAGGGCGCCATAGTACCACCCGATGTGCCGCTGCCCAGCGATATGGCCCATGACAGGAACTTAACAAAGCAAAGCGTAAAGAATATATGCACAGGCAATGTACCCATCAGCAGGTTGTGGATATTTTCATAGCCGACGCCTAGTGTCGAGGGGGCATAATAACCGGCAATGCCCACTGCTACAGCACCGATAGCTGGCCACCACATCCAGTGTATAGGCAGCTTTTCAAAAAGGTCCTCTACCAGGTACACACTTTTAGATACTAAGGCTGCCCCTACCCCTATCACTACACCCAGCAGCACATAGGTAACTATAGCAATGCTGGTTGGCGCCGGTATCTGTGGCATAGCAAATACAGGCGCAGTGCCGAATAATGCATAGTGTACTGCCGCCCCTGTTGTGCATGCCAGGGCTACCGGTATGATGGAGCGTGGAGAGAATTCAAAGAGTAATAATTCTATAGCAAGCAGTACTGCTGCTAATGGACTGCCAAATATAGCAGCCATACCTGCGCAGGCGCCAGCCGCCAGCATTATCTTTCGTTCATTTGCGGTTACCCGCATTATCTGCCCTGTAAAGGACCCAAATGCGCCACCTGTAGCTATTATAGGTCCTTCTGCGCCAAAAGGGCCCCCGGTACCTATAGATATAGCAGCTGATATAGGTTTCAGAAACGTGATGATCGGCTTTATCTTGCTTTCATTCAGCAATACCTGCTCCATAGCCTCTGGTATGCCGTGCCCGCGTATGGCAGGTGAGCCGAAGCGGGCCATCACTCCTACTATCAGCGCACCTATTACAGGCACAAATATCACTACCCATCCCAGGCTGTTGCCTGCCGGGGTGGCGCTGGCAAAAGAAAAACGATGGTAGAATGAAATATTGGTCACCAGGTCTATAATAGATACCAGCAGCCTGGCCACCACCCCTATTATTATAGCATTGAATATCGCTTGTAGGCTGAGGTAAATGACACGTTTATTAACTCCATCCGTTCTTTCTTCGGGAAGATCAGGTATTCCTTTGCCTAATTCTGGTGATACCGGTATCGTATCTGATGAGTGATGGATCTTCATTACACAGGCGGGTAAATATTTTGCAAAGTTACCTGCTAAACAGATGAGATACGGATTTAGAGCGTTGACTGGTAAATAGATTGTTATCTGTAATTTTTATCAATAACAATTACAATGATTTATAGAAATTTCCGGGTGGAATGTTTTTTTAATTGTCATACATACCTTCTATATCCCTGGTGTATTTCTGCTCTATTATCTTTCTTTTTACTTTCAGGGAAGGCGTTAGTTCGCCACTGTCTATGGTCCATTCGTTGGGCATCAGCACGAATTTCTTTACCTGCTCGGGATGGTTGAAAAGTACATTGTACTTATCAATCTGCTTTTGCAGCAGCGCCGTTACTTCCGGTAGTTTTATCAGGTCTTTATTATCGGCAGGCAGCACTATTGCAGGTTGGTTATCCTGCAGCCATTTACGTACCTGGGTAAAGGAGGGAACGATCAATGCGCTCACAAATTTTCTTCCCGCGCCTATCACCATCATCTGTTCCAGGAAGATGCTTTCCTTCATCTTCGTTTCTATAGCGGCAGGCGATACATATTTACCACCCGATGTTTTAAATATTTCTTTTTTCCTGTCGGTGATCTTCAGGAATCGTCCTTCCACCCATTCACCAATATCACCTGTATGGAACCATCCATCCCGCATCACACTAGCTGTTTGCTCCGGGTTTTTGTAATAGCCCATCATTATATTATTCCCCTGGCATAGTATCTCCCCGTCTTCTGCTATTTTCACCGCTACATTATCTATCATCGTACCTACTGTACCTATGCGCCTGTCTTCACTTTCAAACCGGTTTACCGTTACTACGGGCGATGTTTCTGTTAGTCCATAGCCTTCCATTATGATTACCCCGGCTGCTGAGAATATGCGTATCAACCTCACCTGGCATGCAGCAGAACCGGATACTATAGCTTTTACATTGCCTCCTAATGCCTCACGCCATTTACTAAATATTAGTTTGTTGGCAAGCTTCAGTTGTGCATTGTACCACCATCCCGCATCTATATGGTTATCATATTGCTTGCCCAGGTTCAGCGCCCAGAAGAATAGTCCTTTTTTTATACCTTTTAGTTCCAGCCCGGTGCTTATTATGCGTTCGTACACTTTTTCCAGCACACGGGGTACGGTAGTAAACACCATTGGTTTCACTTCTCTCAGGTTAGCGCCTATTGTATCCATGCTTTCAGCATAATATACAGCTATGCCGGCCTGTAGGTATATATAAGTAACTGTACGTTCAAAAATATGGTTCAGTGGCAGAAAGCTGAGTGCCCGTTCATTCTTTTTGGCAAAGGTGAAGGCAGGCATGGAGTCGGTTACATTGCTTACTATATTTTTATGGCTCAGCATCACACCCTTAGGGTCGCCTGTGGTACCGGATGTGTAGATAATGGTAGCCAGGGTTTCTGCTCCTATTTTATGAACAATAGTTTCATCCGGCTGTAGATTTTTATCAATGATCGTTTGCCAGTTAGTTACTCCCGCTACCTGTTCGAAAGAGTAGATATTTTTAAGCGTAGGCACAGTAGCCATTGCATCTTTAAAACGGTCGTACAGTTCCTTATTGGCAAGGAACAATATACGCACCCCCGCCTGGTTCAGGATAAAGGCAAACTCTGTAGGGCTTACCGTTGGGTATATTGGTGTCAGTACAGCGCCGGTCAGTTGTACTGCTACATCTGTTATCATCCACTCCGGCCTGTTAGGTGAAATAATGGCTATTTTTTCCTGCTGTTCAGGTTCCAGTATATGGTTGGCAATGCCTGCCTCCAGTAATCCACCGGCCAGTTTGCGCGCAGTGTTCCATACATCGGCACAGCTATAGGTGCGCCAGGTGCCTTGTTCCTTAGCAGACAGCATAATGGCCTCAGGGTCTTCCTGTGCACGCTGTGCCACTATATCGAACATGCGTTTAATCATTCTTAAATATAAGTAAAAAGCATTTCTGAATATAGGTTTATGAATGATTATTTTTGAATGAATAAATCATAATGCATGCAATTATCATTGCAACAACTGGTACCCATACCCCTGCGCGAAAAAGTACTGGCGCATGAGTCGCAGGTATGGAACAAGGATATTGCATTACAGAACGGATATACATTTATACAGGCCCCATCGGGCACCGGCAAAACAACACTGATACATATCCTCTATGGCATCCGTACCGATTTCACAGGAAGGGTAGCATGGGGCGGACAGCAAATAAATGATTTGTCTGCGGCAGCTCTTGCTGCATTAAGAACTACAGAAATAAGTGTTGTGTTCCAGGATATGCGCCTGTTCCCCGATCTGACAACATGGGAGAATCTGGAAATAAAAAGATCGCTCGCGGGTAATATTGCTGAAGATGAAGTAATTGATTGGCTAGCACAATTAGGCATTGCTGATAAAAAAGATTCGCTGGCTGCTACTTTGTCTTACGGAGAGCAGCAGCGTGTAGCCATCATCCGTTCATTGCTGCAACCGTTTAAATGGTTGCTGCTCGATGAGCCTTTCAGTCATTTAGATAAAGCGAACACCGCAAAGGCTATTATACTTATTGATAACATTGTGAAAAGAAATAAGGCATCAATGCTCATTGCTGACCTGGATGCAAATGAACATTTCTCTTACACGCAAAAACTGGTATTGTAATGGCCGGCATTACGAGAGAGTCCATACTTCGCAAACTACTGCTGCAGCGGCACAAGAGCTCCCGCCTTTGGGCTGCATTACTTGCTTTATGTATTGGTACCACACTGCTTTTATTGTCGGTAATGATATGGTGGAATTTTAGCGAGTTGCTTTCAGGCCATGGCGATAATGATAGCCTGGGCAGTACATTCCTTACCATTAGCAAGCGCGTCACTGATGATAAAATGGGAAAGCCGGAGCTTACAATTTTTGGCCTCGGCGATATTGCTGCACTGCGCACGGCACCGCAGGTGCAGGATGTAGGGGTACTTACTTCCAGTCGTTTTCATGTATATGCCACTATCAGTGTTTCAATGGGTTTTGGTACAGATATGTTTCTGGAAGCAGCGCCCGACAGGTTCATTGATAAGATACCTTCCGGCTGGCAATGGCACCAGGGCGATAATGATGTTCCTATCATCATATCCAATGAATTTCTGAGTCTTTACAATTATGGCTTTGCCATGAGTGCAGGTCTTCCGCAGCTATCTGCATCCTCCATACAATCGCTCACATTCACTCTAAAGGTAGGTGAGGGCGATAGGCAGGATCGGTACCGCGCGCATGTGGTAGGTTTCTCAGACCGCATAGCATCCGTGCTTGTCCCTGATTCATTCATTGCATATGGCAACCGGTATTATGGTATGGGGGCCATTAGCATGCCAACAAGATTAATAGTAAAAGCCAGAGACCCATCTGATAAGCAATTTGTGTCTTACCTGCAGCAGCACGACTACACTACAAATGCCGAGCAGCTGCGATGGAACAAGCTGCGCTCTGTAGTAACAGTAGTAACCGCCGCTACTGGTATATTGTCTATACTATTGTTAAGCATAGGGGCACTGGTTTTTATATTGTTTATAGAGCTTACCATAGCGCGTGCCCAGCAATCAATCACCTTGTTATTGCAGCTTGGCTATGCCCCGCGTTACCTGAGTAGCTTTATGGTAAAGCGCTTCTTCCCTATGCTTCTGGGTACTGTTATGGTGGCAGGCATAGTGGCTTCCGGCGTTCAGTATATAGCCGCAATTAAAAGCCGTTCACTCAACTTATCATTACCACACCTCCCGGGCTGGCCGGTATGGGCAGCGCTGGCCATAAGCACTTTATTACTGTTTATACTCGTAGCAAGGGCTATTGCCAGAGCGATAAGATAAGCCTTAGCTATCAGTCGGATTCCTTCATATCTTTAATAATAAATCACACTATATATACGGTTACGGTGGAGGTAAATGACGCGAAAGGTCTGAGGAAATTACAGGAACTCGCACAATCTAATGTGATCAGGATTATTGACACATCTGATATTGATACTCCTTCGGTGCCTGGTGTTCCACTTAGCATACATGAGTTTAGGTCATGGGTAGCAGAAGCTGAAGATATGCCTGTCTTAACATTAGATGAAATGAAAGATAAATGGGCTCAAAAGAAAAGACAACTCCAACGACTTGCCAGTTATAAAAACCCTTAAGAAGATCAAATAGTATTCTGCCTGTTATCCAGAAACTTCACCTGCTTCCTGCTCCCATCCGGAAATTGCATGTTTTGTATCGCTGCGGTAGAATGAAAGCGCAGCATCGGTATCACCCTAAGCTTCGATTGCAGCAGTGGTTTTATTTTTGCTTCGCAATCATCTATGGGCAGCGGTGTATTCAGGTGCAGTCTTATATCATCCGTGCCCAGCTCATTGGTATATACTTCCACCACGTACTCCTTTATAAAAGGTATATGATTCAGTATGTCAAATACAGCGGGTGGGTATAGTGTAGTGCCTTTATATTTTATCATTTGCTGTTTCCGTCCTATCACAGGGCTTAGCCTGCTCGTAGTCCGTCCGCAGCTGCATGGTGTTTCATAAGCGGTACAGATATCTCCGGTGCGGTAGCGCAGTAGGGGCATGCCCTCTACACCCAGGGTGGTTATGACCACTTCGCCATATTCTCCTGCCTTCAGTTGCTTGCCTGCGTCATCCAGTATTTCAAAGATGATCAGGTCGGGCTGGTGATGTCCGCCCATTCCTGCGCTGCACTCTGTAAATGCGGTTTGCATTTCAGTAGAGGCGTAGGTGCTGTATAGTTTCATCGGCCATTGCCCTGTTATTTTTTCGCCTAATGCATTCGGTTCCAGGTCGCCTCCGCGTATATTTTCGCCTATGCATATGGCCTTTTGTATAGGTGTATTTTTCAGGTCTATGTTGTGTTCAAGGGCATATTCTGCCAGCTTTAATATAAACGATGGTACTGCTACTATGCTGTTTGCTTTCAAGCGGAAGATTGTATCCCATTGCATGGGGGGTAGTCCCGGCCCGGTGCGTATCATAGATGCACCAAGTTCGCGAATGCCCATGTAGTACGCCATGCCCGCCATAAATTGCCGGTCAAGAGTCAGCATTAGCTGGTATATGTCTTCGGGTTTGCCATCTGCACAGGCAAACGACTGGCGCTCATTATAGGCAAGCCTTTGCAGGTCATGCTCGGTAAGCGCTATGGTTACCGGCCGCCCCCTAGTGCCCGATGTTGCGGTATATTCTTTTATACTCCCGGGGGGCACACAAAGGAAATCCATATTATGCTCCTGCATATCACTTTTAGAAGTGGTAGGCAGGGTTTCCAGGTCAGCAAGTGTTTTTATCCGGCTGATGTCAGTGCCATGTGCCTTGAATACTTTTTTATAATAGGTGGATCGGGCCTCAATATATCCCAATTGTTTATTAAGCGCCTGCACCTGGTATTGGTACTGCGCCTCGGTAGATTCAAAAGCTAATCCCGGATTGAATTGCACGATGTAATTTCCGCTAAAATACAATGCTTTTTTATTTCTATTCTATTATTGGGTTTTTCTATGGGTGGGGTGTTTTTGCCTTTAGGTCAATTCTACTATCTTTGCACATGGCAACAAAATCCAAGTTCTATGGCGAGGGCCTCACTTTTGACGATGTGCTCCTCATGCCCGCTTACTCTGATGTACTTCCCCGCGATGTAAGCATTACAACCCAACTGACTAAAGATATTCGTTTGAATATGCCTATGGTTTCCGCCGCTATGGATACGGTTACTGAGGATAGGCTGGCTATTGCACTGGCACGTGAAGGTGGTATCGGCATATTGCACAAGAATATGTCTATTGAGCACCAGGCCGAGTTGGTACGCAAGGTAAAGCGTTTTGAGAATGGCATTATCACCGATCCTATTACCCTCCTCCCAGAGGCGAGTGTTGCCGATGCCATCAAACTTATGAAGGACCACAAAATTGGTGGTATCCCTATTGTAGATAAGGCGCATAAGCTGGTAGGCATGCTTACCAACCGCGATATGCGGTTCGAGAAGAACACGAAGAAAAAGGTAAGCGATATAATGACCCGCGAAAATCTTGTATCAGCACCCGCTGGCACTACTATGGTGCAGGCCGAGCGCATCCTAGAGCAATATAAAATAGAAAAGCTGCCTATAGTGGATAAGAAGGGTAAGCTGATAGGTCTCATCACTTTCCGCGATATCATTCATGTAAAAAGCCACCCCAATGCCGGCAAAGATAGCTTTGGCCGTTTGCTGGTAGGCGCTGCGGTGGGCATCACCGGCGATACCATTCAGCGCGTAGAAGCGCTGCGTGCCGCAGGGGTAGATGTTATCACGCTCGATAGCGCCCACGGCCACCACAAAGGCGTATTGGATATGCTGCGTACGGTGAAGAAAGCATTTAAGACACTGCCTGTTATTGGCGGCAACGTGGCTACCGCAGCAGGTGCTCGTGCATTGGCCGAGGCCGGTGCTGATGCAGTAAAGGTAGGTGTAGGCCCGGGCTCTATTTGTACCACACGCATAGTTACCGGTGCAGGTGCCCCGCAGCTTACGGCTGTTCTGGAAGCATCGCAGGCGCTAAAAAAATTAGGCATACCTGTTATTGCTGATGGTGGTATCCGCTATACAGGCGATATGGTAAAGGCCCTGGCAGCAGGTGCATCCTGCGTTATGGCCGGTTCCATATTTGCCGGTACCGAAGAAAGCCCGGGCGAAACGATCATATATGAAGGCCGTAAGTTCAAATCCTACCGCGGTATGGGCTCGGTAGAGGCCATGCAGGAAGGTTCTAAAGACCGTTACTTCCAGGATGTGGAGGCCGATGTAAAAAAGCTGGTACCAGAAGGTATTGTAGGCCGTGTACCGTACAAGGGCATGCTGAGTGAAGTGGTGCAGCAGTTTGTAGGCGGCTTGCGCGCAGGCATGGGCTATTGCGGTGCCAAGGATATAAAGACCCTGCAGGACGAGGCGCAATTTGTACGCATCACCTCAGCCAGCATGGCAGAAAGCCACCCCCACGATATCGTCATCACCAAAGAGGCTCCTAATTATAGCAGATAATCTGTGAATAATGGATTAAAAATACTGTTTCTATTTCTGTTAGTAAACACTTTTACTATAAGGGTGTTTGCACAGACACCAGCTAGTTTAATTAAGGAATTTACACTAGAAGTTCAGCGAATAAATACAGATAAAGGCCTAAAAAAAATAGAGCTATCTAAGGAGGAATTTGCGAATAATAGCTTTGATGGAAGCGGCAATTTGATTGCTTATACTAATGGACGCGATGTCAGAAAGATTGTTGTGTTTGTTGGTAAGTCTAATGGCAACGAAGTAATAGACCTTTATATAAAAAAAGGTGTTTTATTTTTTGCGTATACACGTTTCATCGGATTTAAATACAATGACCACACAAATATGTTTGACTATGCAAATACATTTTTGATGTACGAAGGACGTTTGTATTACCAAAATGATAAAATTTTAAGGATTAAAGAGAAAGGAGGTAACGGGTATGTAGAATCTCCAGATGCATACCCATCATTTGTAAAAGGCTTTATTGTTTCTATACTGAAAAAAATTGGAGTGAGATAAATGTTACTCCTCTTTTTAAAGGTACATTAGCTAATCAGCTAATTATCAAATCAGCTAATTGGTAAATCATTCCTCCGTATCAAACCCATGCATCACGGGCCTGTTCTTTACTATGCTGTAAATGATGGGTGCCTGGTGATAAATACCGTTATTGAATTTGTTGCCGAGAATAATGATGGTCATATTGTCTTTGATAAAACGGTAGAAGGATGTATTGTTGCCATGCCACCATCCATTATGGTATATGATCTTATCGCCATTGGGGTAGCAGAGCATGCGCCATCCCAGGCCATAGTTCTTTACGCCTCTTTTCTCAAATGAGCAGGGGCCGTAGGCCAGTTCTATTGTCTCATTATCAAGCAGCCTGTTCTGGTAGAACGATTGGTCCCACTTATACATATCTTCTACGGTGCTGTAGATGCCTTTATCGCCGTACACCCCGTCGGCAAACATGTCAGGCTCCCGGCGCCAGTTATATTTATAGCTGATGGTCGCTGCGGGTGGCATACCCTTCCATGGGTCATATACAAAAGTATGGGTCATGCCCAGCGGCTCGAATATATACCTGCGCATAAAGTCGCGGTAATTCATATCGGTTACCCGCTCTATCACCATGGCCAGTAACGCAAAATTGGTATTGCAGTATTTGAACCGCGAGTCCGGCCTGAACTCCAGCGCGGGCTTATACTTGCTCAGTAGGTCCAGCATGGTGCGGTTGCTCACAGGCGTTACATCGTCCTTGCGGTAGTTGGGTACCCACTTAGTGTAGTCAGCTATCCCTGATCGGTGGTCAAGCAATGATTTTATAGTAATATTCGGGTAGGGGAATTCCGGCAGGTAATGCTGCACCGTCTGGTGTATGTCTATATATTTATGCTGGTACAGGTATAGTATCGCCGCGCCCGTAAATGTTTTGGATACCGATGCCAGCTGCGATGCATTCCCCGGCCCCAGTGGTACTTTCTGCTCCTTGTTGCTATAGCCAATGTAGCGTTCATAAAGTATCTGTCCCTTATAGCCCACCAGAACGCTGCCGTTAAATCCTATACGTGCCTGCATATTATAATAGGCATCCAGTTCATGTATTATCCTGCGGTTCTCCGGCGTAGTGGTATCTGCATACATTACTGCGGTAGAGGTAAACTTGCGGGGGGTATCCTTAAATGACGAAGTGGAGGTGGTATTGGTATGCGCAGTTACTGATTGTGTCTTGGAATGGCAGGCTAATAAAAAAAGAAATATTATCGGTGTTGCTATATAGGAATGTCTGGATCTGCTCATAGTTTCAAAATCAGTAGCTATCAATGTTTTCGCACACGGCAAATATAAACGGGCATCAGTGCCTATATTTCCGTTAACTCAATTTTAACAAAATTATACACGTCGTCCATAAATTCGTAATAACACTGTGCCAGTTGGTAATAGTGCCCTATAAATGTGGTGTAGGCCATATCTGTGGGTGGCATAAGTTTTGCCCTCCTCCCCAGCCCCTCCAGCGATTTCTTCATTCCCCCCATGCTGCGGTAATTGTACAGCCAGTTATATTGTCGCATGTGCTGAAAGTATTGTGCAAATGCCGGCGGAAAATATTTTTCATTCGCTGCGGCCTTTTCATATACATCTTCTGTAAATGCAAGCAGCGCTTTTTCTGATGCAAAATACTTTGGGTCATTGGCCAGAAAGTGGTCATACAGGCAGTCAACAATAGGCCCTGCATATAATCTGTAATCCTGCCTGAACCACAGCTTTGCCCTTTGCGAAGCGGGGTGTGTATCTGTATAGCTATCTATTTTCCGGTGCAGCAATATTCCCTTTCTTATCCCTTCAGGATATTGCTCCAGCGCCAGCCTTCCCTTCACATGGTCTGCTATCAGGTTGCCCGTTATCAGTTCCGCATCGTTCATGCCCAGCAGTGCATGCCCCAGGTAATTCATAGGCTACGAAGCTAATAATTAAGTAGGGTACTTGTTTCAATACTTTATGTTTCTTGCGCTTACCTGCTCCCTTTGCACATTTGTCCGCCTAGCTTTGCATACAGGTACATACCCATTGCTTTTGCAAAACCCTCTCTTTTTTTCAGTACCCATACATCCTTCATAAAGTCTTTATAGTTCCTGCTATTTAGCTGGTCAAAGGCTACAGAGATGGTAGGTGTCAGCGAGTAGGCCGAGTGCCAGGTACCTGCCGGTATAAAAAGAGTTTCGCCCGCCTTTACGGTAAATTGTATAGGGGTTGCATTGCGGTACAGCGGATGTTTTTCATAATCAGGCTCAAAGATATTTACCTCAGAGCGCCACGCATCGCCGGGTTTCGGGTACAGCAAGTGTTCCTGGTCTTTAGGGAATACGGTAAATTGTTTTTCGCCATACAGTTGTGTGATCCATGCATTCAGGTGATAGAAATCCAGGTGCAGGTAGGGAAATCTACCACCCGGTCCACCTACAAATATTTCCGTAGCGCTGCCCCAGTACCCCCGCTGGAACCACTTATTTTCCAGCCAGTTCGGTTTGGCATAGTTAAGGTTCAGCGGCTGTACCATTGGCCATACCTCGGGTATTATATCAGGTATGCTGAACAGGAAAGGGTACGGTGCGGGCTTGCTTTCGGTGCTGGCCTCTACAAGGTCCATTACCTGGCGCATAGTATATTTTTTGCCATCATGCTCGGTTACCTTATCGCCATAGTTAGCTCGAAACCAGGCGGGGCTAAAGAGGCCCTTGGCTTTCCACACCTTTGCAGCATCTTTAAAAACCACAGGTATCCCCGGCTTATAATATTGCTCCATGAAATCCTCATAAGATATATCGCCTACTTTCTGAATTTCCATGTTTAATTATTTGTGATGGCACTTGCCGATATCCGTTGCAAACACCCACGAAGTATATATTGCCTTACTAAGGTTGCCTTGAAAAGATAGCCCAGTATAGCCCGGTTGTAGATGTATCCGGGCCCGCTATCAAACTACTGCTGGTCAATGATGTAACCCCCTCACTCCGTGTTTGTCCGTTAGAGGTCACTGTTATCTTTTTCCCATCAAAAATATAAGTGCCGATGGTATGATCGTACGTAGACCCTCCTCCTGGGGAATTCGAGGTGTCTAGAATATCTATACTTCCATTAGGGCTAAAAGTTATTAACTCATAGTCTTGCCTGGTATCTACTATGGTCACTTCGCTGCTGTCTATTTTGCCATTACCATTGGCATCAGTTGCCTGGCGGGTTAGCAACCACTTGCCGACAATAGATGGTGAAGAACCACTCTTGCCACAGGCTGCTAGCAATAGGATACATAACATAGGGAGTACAATGTATTTTTTCATAGCTATAAAGTAAATAAAAAATGGTGATATATAATAGCTTCGTATGTCTCCTAACCAGTTTTTCATGAGGAGTTTTGAATGCGCATATCTGTAAAGCAGTAGCCACAATGCTTCAAGCCTAAGGTTCTATAACAAAAGCAGAGTTCCGCAATACTATATTACTTTTAGTCTTACATACAGTTATATGAAAATAACATTTACCACCCTATTCATGTTAATTTCTATTGCAACCCTTGCTCAGGATAAAACTACAATTAAAGCTACAGACACAGATAGCCACTGTTTTGGGAAACATAGCAATGTGTTTACCGTAGCAGTTGGTTTGCCCTATGATATTAAAAACGCGATTATAAACCAGGGCAAGTATTCTTATAGAAATGATTACCAGATTGTAGCGCTATATCTGAAATATGAACGCGCACTAACTAAAAATATAGGTATTGGTATAAGCTTTGGGTATTGTGGTTATAGTAAAAATTTACAGTCCGGTACGGACTATATACACGGCACATTAAGGGTTTATTCCGTTACCCCTTCACTCAGTTATCATCTGGGAAGATTTTTGGAGTTGAAAAAGGTAGACCCGTATATATCGGCCGGTGCTACATTCAGGGGAGTCGACAATTATTTTGATAAGCACCCAAATTCTAATTACGACAACAACAGTTTTACTGATATTTTGCCGGCCGTAAGATTAGGCGCCAGGGTATATCTTTTAAATTTTTCAAAGGTTGATTTTGGGTTTTCCGGAGAGCTGGGCTTTGATGGAATGAGTTTCTTTTCATTAGGTATTATGTGCAGAGGATTTTAACCGGCACCTTTTTTTGATATTTATCAAATTCTTTCACATGCAGGCAGGATAGCTTTACGGTTCAATCCTGCAGCTATGAAGTATATTATTCTTTTGCTTGTTTTTTCTTTTACCAATAATACATCGTTCGGACAAACACCTCCACCTGTGGATGGCGGCCCCGCCACCAAGCTGGAACAACTATATTTTAGCTTTGGAAAGGGTGCGGCTTCTGATTTTACCAATCAGCAAGGGAGTGCATTTGGTATCAATACCTGGCTCATGTTGAGCAATAACTGGGGGATAGATATAGGTTTCAGGGACGTAGCGTTTGATGCTTATAACACTCCATCAGATTGGCGCGGGGGTCTTTGCCTTTGGGGTCCCTGTATTAACCCACAAATTTATAATCATTTGTGGATGTTTAATATAACACGCGAAAAGCTTACCTCCTCACGCGATCTGAAATGGGTGTTGGAGGCCGGGCTTGGATATTACACACAGGAGGATATCACCTTCTCTCCACATATAGATCCACCGCAGGTAGGGGAGTCTTTTAATTTAGATGTTTCATCTAACTACGACCAGGCGATAAATACCCACTTTAATTACGGCCTCACGCTGCGTGCCGATGCTGAAGTTCCTTTATCAGGCGCATTTGGATTCAACTTTTCCGCATACTCGTTCATTTATAGTAAGGGCATATTTGCGGGCATGGATATAATGATAATGCTTGGGAAGGTAGGGCCGCACAGGTCTAAGCGATATTTAAAAAGGCATCCCGGATATGTGCCTGTATTTTGATTCGGATGCACTTGGTAGGATTAGAGTTATTAAATACAGGCTTTGCAAACGCCTTTGCGTACAACCAATTGTAAATGAGGATGAGTGGAGATCTAACCTCTGGCACAAAAGTTAGCCAAGCGTTCTTCCATATAGGTTCCCCTCCTGTTTTTAGCCGATGTTCTTGTCTCGGCTCAGCCGAGGGTTAACTCGCATGCTCACGTTTTTACTTACTACTTAACTCTTCAATTTTTGTAACAGGATGAATTTCCGTCCAGCCGTTGTGAGAATCTATTACATAGCTTCCTGTTACTTTTATCTGCGAACCCATTTTCGGTATTTGAATATTGTTTACATAGCCCGTACATGCTCCCATTGCCTTCTTAGCCGTTATTTTATTAGCACAGACTAATTCGATTACTAGATCGCCGTTCTTTTTTTCCTTGTTCTTTTTCTTTAAAAGGTATTCCTGTCCGGGGTCAAGTTTTAGTAACATATGCTCGTCTCCATCATCGTTAGCACTTATTTCTTCAACAGTTCCTGTTACTTCTTTACAGCTATCAATAATTTCTAACCTATCAGGATTGTAAGTATATTTCCACAGATTGGTATTACATGCTCCGGGCTTAGAACCTGCTTTTTCTCTACTATTTTTTTTATCGCTATTACCTGTGCCTTGATTTTCCTCTTTCTTTCTGCTGGACTTCAAGTCCGTTTGATCATTATTAGTATCAACGTAAGGAGACGGCGCTTTGTTATTGCCGCACGATGCAAGGGAGACAATCACCAAAAATGCAAATTTTATTATTAGCATATTTGCTTTTGAAAATGTGTACATAGTTTTTTATTTTTTCAGTGTAGTGTGTGGTAAATAAATTAATGTGCGGTAAAATCACTAGTAGCAGCCGCCGAAATTTATTAGAAGTAAAGATATGTCTTAATGCAGTCGTATAGATTCCCCTCCTGTTTTTAGGAGGGGTGGCCGTAGGCCGGGGTGGTCCACTCACGCGGGATTTATTACTTTCACTTATCCACCAAAACCCAATTAAAGAATGTCTCTTACCTGAAAATCTGGTAAATTTATTAGTAGAGAAGTTCCTAAACGACAATAATTATATGAACTATTTCGAAGAAATAAAAAACATACTATTTGAGTATAATAGATTGGGCGAAGATGTAACGAGCTCGGGAGCAATTTTAATAGGTAAAGCACCTCATATAGCTCCATTGGCGTGGTTGCATAGTTTATTTCCGCCCTTGAATAACATTGATATACAAACAATAGAAAAAAATGTCGGTATAAGTATACCCGAGGCTTATAAAAACTTTTTAGGGATGTATGGTAATGGATTAAGAATATTCAGTGATTCTTTTAATTTGTATGGATTGAGAAAAATTGAAGGTCGATCTATTGAAGCAGTTCGACAACCATATGACTTAGATATTCCTAATACAGATGAGCGTCCAAAATATGCCGAAGATGAGGATTTTTTTATAGGTGGGTATGGATGGGATGGCTCAAAGTTGTATGTAAAAAAAACAACCGAGAAAGTATATTATTGTGCTCGTAGAGATGCAACTCCTCTTTTTGAATGGAGTAGTTTTGAGGAAATGTTAGTTAGTGAAGTCCTAAGATTGCAAAAATATTTTGATAAAGATGGAAAGAGAATAGATAAGAGGATGCCCACAACACCTATTATAATTAAGTAATCATTTACACCTCTGTCGCAAGAGTTATCGCAGCATTCTCCTACCTGCTAATTCATCCGGTTTGCAACCGGCATTCTTCCTTACTATGCTGAAATATGCACCTCCAACTCTCCCTCACCTCCGAGCGCTCCATAAACACGCATCTTATCCAAAATATACCCTTATTCAATGTGGATATGTTTATTTGGAAACCCCTCCTCCACAATAGTATATTGCAACTCTCACGTTCTTTGAAATATTGCACACACTAACCACCTATCCGTAACCCCATTAGCTAATCAGCTAATCAAAAAAAACTTACCTTTTATGCACCCTCATGGAAGTAATATTAACCCAAAATGGAAGTAAATCCGCTCATTCTTTACCTTTTTCGGCAGTAAATTACCATATTTTTAAAACTAATAACAGCCACAGTAAATGCATCCGGCTTGCGCTATCCACAAAAAGGTTAAGAATGCACGAATTCTTTACCTTTTTAGCAATAGGTTACCTGTTTCACCCGGCAATTGGCCATAGTGGCTATTACCTCTTTCCCGTTCGTTTCGTACCTTTATCAACTGTTATAATGGTTTCAAGACAATTTTAATTATAGTTTTTCACCATTAAGACACTTTTTAATCGACCCAACAACAGGCACCGGAACACCTTATTCTTATTTTGGAACTTTAGATTCTTATCATTTATTATATTATTTAAAAAATGTATATTTCTAAATGTATTGTTGTTGTTTTTATTGCAGTTGTGGTTTGCCTTTCGTCAGCGTCTTTTAGTCAAAAAAATAATGTTAGTTTGAATCTATCAGGTTACTATTATAATCTGACATATAAACACCGAGAAGATTCCTTTTCAGAAAGATATTATATTAGATCAGGTATAAAAGGTTATAATACCGATTCAGAGGTTGTTCATCCTATATATTTTTTTGGCAATGGACTAATTATGGAAGATTTCTTCACCACTCCCTATGATGATTATTGTAAAATGATTCAATCCCAAGATCCAATTGTTCCCTACCGCTATTGGTTTGAAAGAAGTTATTTTGGCACATATGAACTACATTCCGATACAATTTTAGCTGATATATATCAAACATATACTGCAAGGTTCATACCTAGACATAAATCTATTTTGACTCACTATCGTGCTATATTAAAAAATAGCGATACCATAACCGGTTGGAGAATTTGCAAACCATATCCTGTACTATTTGACGGGGAAGATCAATTAGAGTTGGAGTTATCTCCTTCCATTTTAGTATTTAAGAAATTTGAACTTAAGGGATTAATAGATAGCTCATTGCCACCATTAAAAGTTAAACATTAAATTTATTTCTGTTATTCGTTTGGCCGCGCATCGGCGCAGCTTATATTAGTTTAGTATTATGTCTTACACTCCTCATAATAAGATACGTATCGTTACCGCAGCCTCTCTGTTCGATGGGCACGATGCCGCCATCAATATCATGCGCCGCGTTATGCAGGCCAGCGGCGTAGAGGTCATACACCTGGGTCACGACCGTAGCGTGCAGGAGGTGGTAGACTGCGCCATACAGGAAGATGCCAACGCTATAGCCATTACCAGCTACCAGGGCGGGCATGTAGAGTACTTTAAGTACATGCACGATCTGCTGAAGGAGCAGGGTTGCGGGCATATAAAGATATTTGGCGGCGGCGGCGGGGTGATACTGCCTACCGAGATACAGGAGTTGGAGGATTATGGCATTACCCGCATCTACTCGCCCGATGATGGCCGCTCCATGGGCCTGCAGGGGATGATAGATGACCTGATACAGAAAAGCGATTTCCCTACGGGTAATATACTCAATGGCGAGGTAGGCCACCTGGTGCAGAAGGACGATAAAGCGATAGCCCGGCTTATATCAGCCGCAGAGAATTATTACGACCTGCCCGAAACACAGGCCATGCTCAAGAAGGTAAAGGAGCAGGCTGCCCTGGCGCACATACCGGTGCTGGGTATTACCGGCACAGGCGGTGCAGGCAAAAGCTCGCTGGTAGATGAGATAGTACGCCGCTTTTTGCTCGACTTTAAGGATAAGCACATAGGCATCATATCAGTAGACCCTACCAAAAAGAAAACAGGCGGCGCTTTACTGGGCGACCGTATACGCATGAACGCAATTCGTAGCGACCGTGTATATATGCGCAGCATGGCTACACGGCAGAGCAATCTTACTGTATCTAAATACATACAGGATGCGGTGAATATATTGAAGGCCGCAAAGTACGACCTCATAATACTGGAAACCTCGGGGATAGGCCAGAGCGATACGCAGATAACCGACTACTGCGATATGAGCATGTACGTGATGACACCCGAGTACGGCGCAGCCACACAGTTGGAGAAGATCGATATGCTGGACTTTGCAGACATCGTGGTCATCAATAAGTTTGATAAGCGAGGCTCTATGGATGCCATACGCGATGTAAAAAAGCAGTACCAGCGCAATCATAAGTTGTTCGATAAGTCGCCCGATAGCATGCCTGTATATGGCACCATCGCTTCGCAGTTCAATGACCATGGCACCAATGCAATGTACCACTCGCTGATGGAGTTGTTGGTAAAGAAGACCGGTGCATCGCTCGATTCGCATTTTGTAGGCACTAACGAGATGAGCGAGAAGATATTCATCATTCCGCCCGCCCGCACACGCTACCTTAGCGAGATATCGGAGAACAACCGCAAGTACGATAAGCAGGCAAAGAACCAGGCTGCCCTGGCACAAAAGCTTTTCGGCATATATAAGACAATAGAGACGCTGGGCGCTACAGACGTAGAGGATAAAGACCGACTGATAAAAACCCTGCAGGAAGTATATAGTAAATTAGAGCTGGAGCTGGACCCGAAGAACAAGATACTGCTTGCCGGTTGGGAAGATAAGAAGCAGCAATACAAGGGGGAGCACTACACCTTCAAAGTACGCGGCAAGGAGTTGAAGATAAAGACCCATACCGATTCATTATCGCACACAGCCATATCAAAAGTTTCTGTACCGGAATACGAAGCATGGGGAGAGATATTGAAGTGGGCACTAATGGAGAATTTCCCCGGTGAGTTTCCGTATGCCGCAGGTATCTATCCGTTCAAGCGGGAGGGTGAGGACCCTACGCGCATGTTCGCCGGCGAGGGCGGCCCGGAGCGTACCAACAAGCGTTTCCACTACGTATCCCTCGGTATGCCTGCCAAAAGGTTAAGCACTGCGTTTGACAGTGTTACCCTCTACGGCCAGGACCCCGATCACCGGCCTGATATATATGGCAAGGTGGGCAACTCGGGTGTGAGCGTTTGCTCGCTCGATGATGCAAAGAAATTGTACAGCGGCTTCAACCTGGCCGATCCCAAGACGTCTGTATCTATGACCATCAATGGCCCTGCGCCTACTATCACTGCGTTCTTTATGAATGCAGCCATAGACCAGCAGTGCGAGCTGTATATAAAGCAGCACAGCATGGAAGCAGAAGCAAATAAAAAAATAGATGCTATCTACAGCGATCGTGGCGTTCCGCGCCCGGTGTACGATCCATCTACATTTGGCGGCGGCGAAAAGGGATCAGTGCCTGAGGGTAATGATGGCCTGGGTCTTATGCTCCTGGGCATTTCAGGAGACCAGGTTTTGCCTGCCGATGTATATGCGAAGATAAAAACAGATACCCTGAATGCGGTACGCGGCACAGTACAGGCCGATATACTGAAGGAAGACCAGGCGCAAAATACCTGCATCTTCTCTACAGAATTTTCGCTGCGGGTCATGGGCGATGTGCAGCAGTATTTTATAGATCAGAATGTGCGCAATTTCTATTCGGTATCCATCAGTGGCTACCACATAGCAGAGGCTGGCGCTAACCCTATATCGCAGCTGGCATTCACCTTATCCAATGGCTTCACCTTTGTTGAGTATTATCTCAGCCGCGGTATGGACATTAATGATTTTGCGCCCAACCTGTCGTTCTTTTTCAGCAATGGTGTAGACCCTGAATACAGTGTTATAGGCCGCGTGGCCCGCCTGATATGGGCTAAGGCCATGAAGTATAAATATGGTGGCAACGAGCGCTCGCAAATGCTCAAGTACCACATACAGACCTCCGGCCGGTCGCTGCACGCGCAGGAGATAGACTTTAATGATATCCGCACCACCCTTCAGGCACTGTATGCCATCTATGATAACTGTAACTCGCTGCATACTAACGCTTATGATGAGGCAATAACTACCCCTACTGAAGAGAGTGTGCGCCGGGCTATGGCCATACAGCTCATCATCAATAAGGAATTAGGACTGGCTAAGAATGAGAACCCATTGCAGGGATCGTTCATTATAGAAGAACTGACAGCGCTGGTAGAGGAAGCGGTGCTCACAGAATTTGATCGCATATCAGAGCGGGGCGGTGTGCTGGGCGCTATGGAAACTATGTACCAGCGCAGCAAGATACAGGAAGAAAGCCTCTATTACGAAACACTGAAGCATACAGGAGAGTACCCGATAATAGGGGTTAATACTTTCCTAAGCTCCAAAGGCTCTCCCACCATCCTACCACGCGAGGTCATCCGCAGCACCACGGCGGAGAAGGAGTTTCAGATAACCAATGTGCAGAACCTATGGGCACGCAGCGGTGATAAAGGACAGGAGATGCTGCACCGCCTGCAAATGGTAGCCGTACAGAACAAGAACGTTTTTGAGGAGCTGATGGAAACAGTAAAGTATTGCTCCCTCGGCCAGATAACACAGGCGCTCTTTGAAGTCGGCGGACAATACAGGAGAAGTATGTAGGAAGATATTAAAAGGATGATGCCTTTAGGCTTTTTACCAATAATTCAATTATTTTTACGCTCTAATATTAAATATTATGGTATTCCCGCAAGAACTGAAATACACCAAAGACCACGAATGGATTAGGATAGAAGGCAATATTGCTACCATAGGTATCACTGAATTTGCTCAGCGGGAATTGGGCGATATCGTTTTCGTGGATATAGATACAAAAGGCAAGACACTAGGCGCTAACGAGATATTTGGTACAGTAGAAGCCGTAAAAACGGTTTCTGATCTTTACCTTCCTATAGCAGGCACCGTTACCGAAGTGAACAGCGAACTGGAAGCCAATCCTGAATATGTAAATCAGGACCCTTACGGCAAGGGCTGGATGGCCAGGATGACCATTGGCAATGCAGGTGATGAAACACACCTAATAGATGCCGCAGCATACAAGGAACTGGTAGGCGAGTAATGCTCCGTTTTCTGCTGCCCGATGCCCGCTATCATAAAGCATTCAGGGTGCTGGCTGTGTTATGGACGGTACTGATATTTGTACTATGCCTGCTTCCCGGCCATGATTTTCCTGAGGTTAATGTAAAGTTTATTGATAAATGGACACACCTTATATTGTTTGGTGTGTTCACTTTTTTATGGCTGGGGGCATCTCTGGTACGCAATACCCGGAAGTATATCCTTCTTTTTGTTTTCGCCGTAGTTACCGGATCCCTGATAGAATTATTACAAGGGGCTTTCCCATCACTGGGCCGCAGCATGGAACTGGGAGATGCAATTGCAGATGCGATAGGCGGGTTGCTGGGACTGGCGATGTTTTATATACTTTCCCGCAGGGCTTCTGCTCATTACCGGCAATAGACCACACATTTTTCCGTTAAGGGATAGATAGTTACTTTAGTATTCCAATAGGCATTCACAATTATGATATACCGCAGTAAAGCTCCTTTGCGCATAGGCCTTGCAGGTGGCGGCACAGACGTTAGCCCTTACTGCGATCTGTTTGGCGGGGCTATACTTAATGCTACTATTTCGCTCTATGCATATGCCTCTATAGAGCCGATGCCACAAGAGGTGATAATAATAGAAGCGATTGACCGAACCGACAAAGCTACCTACCCGCTCAGTAGTACACTACCAATTGACGGGCACCTGGCTCTTGCCAAAGGGGTATACAATCGCATAGTAAGCCAATACGGCCCTGTACCATCTGGCTTCAAGCTTACCAGCTATGTAGATGCACCTGCGGGCTCAGGTCTTGGTACCTCTTCTACATTGGTCGTAGCGCTGATTGGTGCCTTCGCCGAATGGCTGAAGCTGCCGTTGGGAGAGTATGACATTGCCCATATGGCGTTTGAAGTAGAACGTATAGAGCTGGCTATGGCGGGTGGTAAGCAGGATCAGTACGCGGCCACATTCGGCGGTGTCAACTTTATGGAGTTTTATAAAGATGATACGGTGATCGTAAATCCGTTGCGCATAAAAAAACAATACCTCTATGAACTGGAGAATAACCTGCTATTGTACTTCACGGCTACCAGCAGGCTTTCATCCACTATAATTGAGGCGCAGAGCAAGAATGTAACGGATAATAACACAGTATCCATTGAGGCGATGCACCAGCTAAAAGAGCAGTCGCGTATGATGAAGGAAGCTTTGCTAAAGGGTAAGCTGAATGACATAGGTCCTATACTTGATTTTGGCTTTAAGCACAAAAAGCGAATGGCGGCAGGCATCAGCAATGACCTGATGGACGAACTATATGATACCGCCCTGAAAGCAGGCGCAACCGGTGGCAAGATAACAGGCGCAGGTGGTGGTGGCTACATGATGTTCTACTGCCCCGGCAACAGCAACTACTATGTGCGGCAGGCATTGGCCAGGTATGGCGGTACATTCAATAATTACCAATTTACTGATCGTGGCTTAGCTACGTGGAGTGTATGATCTATCTTTGATC
This sequence comes from Taibaiella sp., assembly GCA_013815385.1. GTDB lineage: Bacteria > Bacteroidota > Bacteroidia > Chitinophagales > Chitinophagaceae > JACDGL01. The sequence continues at coordinate 239,597 of JACDGL010000002.1, forward strand.
TCAAAAATTTACCAGGTGGAATGTATTGTACTGGCAGGTGGATTAGGTATGCGGCTCAGGAGCGCAATAGGCGAATTGCCTAAGTGCATGGCTGCTATCAATGGCTTACCATTCCTTCATTATTTATTCAACTACCTGGAAGGGCAACGTTGCAGTAAGGTGGTCCTTGCACTGGGCTACCGAAGCGATGTGATCATAGAATGGCTGGAAACACAGGCGCACAGCTTTGTTGTAGAATATGTGATAGAAGAGGAGGCATTAGGTACCGGCGGTGGCATTGCACTTGCCATGGAGCTGGCAACAGATGATGAAGTAGCGGTATTAAATGGCGATACTTTTTTTGATGTGCCGCTAAATGATATGCATGCATATCATTTAGAGCACAATGCAGACACAACTCTGGCACTGAAAGAAATGCATGACTTTGACAGGTATGGTGTAGTGCATACAGATGAGGAAGGAAGGGTCATTTCATTTGAAGAAAAGAAGCGCCAGCCTCACGGCTTTATTAACGGCGGTGTGTATATAGTCAATAAAAAAGCTTTCCTTGATAAAGCCATTCCAGGAAGGTTTTCTTTCGAGCGGGACTACCTGGAAGCATTTGTATCACAGGGTAAATTTTACGGGCATGTTGACAGCGGCTACTTTATAGATATAGGGATACCTGCAGATTATGAACGGGCACAAAACGATTTTAAAATAATATTCTGAATGAAGATCATCATTATAGGTCCGGCACACCCTTTGCGTGGCGGTGGTATATCTACCTTTAATGAAAGGCTTGCACAGGCATTGCAACAGCAGGGTCATAAGGTTTCTATTTATTCCTTTTCGCTACAATACCCGTCATTTTTATTCCCTGGCAAATCCCAATTTACAGAGGAGGCGCCGCCTGCGGACATCACTATACACAGCATTATCAATTCTATCAATCCACTCAACTGGATAAAAACAGGCAACCGGATAAAAAAAGAAAACGCAGACCTTGTCATTGTCCGTTACTGGCTGCCATTTATGGGGCCCGCACTGGGTACCATACTAAGGCGTATAAGGAAGAACAGGCACACAAAAATACTTTGCATCGCTGATAACATTGTACCGCATGAGCACCGACCGGGCGATAAAGCATTTACCCGTTATTTTATTAAGCCGGTGGATGCCTTTGTTACTATGAGCCGCGATGTGCTAAAGGATATTACACAGCTTACAGATAAGCCGGCGCACTTTACTCCGCATCCGCTTTATGATAATTACGGGGAGCCATTACCAAAAGACGAAGCATGCAGTAAATTGGGACTAGACCCTGCTTTGAAATACATTCTGTTCTTTGGGTTCATCCGGAAATATAAGGGATTAGACATCCTGCTGGAAGCAATGAATGATGAGCGGCTAAAGCAGGAGCATATACAATTGATAATAGCAGGCGAATACTACGATGATAAAATGATTTATGAAGAGTTGCTGCAAAAGCACAATCTATTTTCAAGAGTACACCTATTTACCAGCTTTATACCTAACGAGGAAGTCCGTTACTATTTCAGCGCAGCCGACCTTGTGGTACAGCCTTATCGTACGGCCACGCAAAGCGGTATTACGCAGGTAGCCTATCATTTTGAAAAGCCAATGGTGGTGACAAATGTTGGCGGCCTAGCAGAGGTAGTTATAGATGGCAAAACAGGGTTTGTAACACAAGCAGAACCAAAGATTATAGCCGATGCCATATATCGCTTTTTTCAGCCAGGCGCTATACCTCATCTGCAACACAACCTGCAGGAACAAAAGAAACTTTATAGCTGGGATAACTTTATAAAGAAACTGTTTGAGACAGCAAGAGTATAGACAAATAGTTGCTCCCTATTCTGCTCCCGCAAATCCCCATTGTAAGTAACTTCGTATCTATTAATAATTATTAAAAACGTATCATCATGGCAATATTATCTGTCCATCCACAATTGTTACTCTCTATGCCAGGCGGCGGAGAATGGCTGTGGATAGTAATAGCGGTTATCGTTCTTTTCGGTGGCAAAAAGCTACCGGAGCTAGCCAAAGGAATAGGCAAGGGTATGCGCGATTTTAATGAAGCTAAAAGCGGTATTAAAAATGAAATAGAAACAGGGATACAAAAGGAGCCGCAACGGAAAACAGAAGCCTAATTTTTTTCTTTTTTGGTTTAGGGATGTCTTTCTAAGACATCCTTTTTTTATGGCTGGCTACTATCAGAAAAAATAAGAGGAGCGCTGGTCAGCGCTCCTTTTATCAGTATACTATTTGCTTATCAATGAATGAATGGAGTTACTATTGCAACTACCGCAGCTTTATCCAGTGGTTCATCAAATGCTTCGCTTGCAGAATTTGCATTCAGAGCTACGGCACCCGACTTAATGGTTGCTATGTTTACCCCGGCTTGTGTTGTATTGTCTTCACCATTATAGCTTGGCTGGACTGCGGTGCCCGCTGCGCCTGTAATTCCGCTTTGGTTGCCGGTGATCCAGGGAGAAACACTTGCACCAGCCAATGCTCGTATCTCACGTATATGCGCTGCATGGCGTGCTTCCACAGAATGTATCTGTAAAGCTGCACCTAATATAGCGCTATTGCCCATCAGGTTGGCAGCCTGTCCCTTGTAGGCACGTACACCTGTATCTTCAAATGTTTGTGATACTGCGAGGAAAGTAGAATAATTACTCAGCACATCTGCAAAAGCACCACCTGCTGTAAGGTCTATGGTAAAGCTTGCTAGGCTTACCGGAGTACCACTCAGCGAATTAATTGTGTTAGTAAGAAAGGCAACGTGCGCGTTCTCATGGGTGGATATAGTAACAAACGCAGGTCTGTCGCTCGCCGGTATAGCTAAAGACGAGCTTGCTAAACCCTGATTGTAAAATGCAGCTTCTAAAATTTCCAGGGTAAGTGCAAAGTTAAGCGTATCAATTATGATATCCGTTGATTTGCCATAAGCTTTATTGAAAAGTGAACCTACAGCAAAAGGCAATGCCACCAATGATACTTTTCTTGTAAAGTTTTTGATCACATCACGACGCTCACTAACCTTCTCAAATACTTCAGGATCCTGTTCAGCTATTGCGTTTAAAATATTATTGAAATTCATAGTAGTATGTTTTTAAAAAATGGTTATGGTAATAGGCTTGTAACCTTAGTTTTCAAATATTTAGATGCCGTCATTAGTACAACGCTTGGCGGTTTGCTAAAATCCAGGCCATATCCATCTGCATTAGTAGCGAATGAATTTGGTGTTACCAGATCGCGGAGGTAGGCAGCGTGGCGCGCTTCTACAGATACGATTTTCCCTGCCAATCCTAAATAAGTAGGGCTTTGGAATAATGGGCCTGCACCATTGTATGCAGATACACCCAGATCTTCGAATGCCATAGCAGTACTTAATACACTGGTTCGGCTGGTAAAATCGATGATACTGAAATCTACAGTAAGCGATCCTATAGCACTGGAGCTTAAAGCCGCCTTGAAAAATTCACGGTGCGCCACTTCATGATCCCGAACCGCAGTAAGCAGTGTTTTTTCTCCTCCACTCATGCCACTATACGGTGTTGCTATCACTTGTATATAGAATGCAGCTTCCAGTTGTTCCAGGGCATATGCATAATTCAATATACCTGTATCATTGTTGGTAAGGGTAAATGATGTTGGGCCTGTTGTATCGCTGCTCTTGCTACATGCGGCAAACAGCATACCTGCACCTGCCAGGCCACCAGCCATCTGGAAAAAATTTCTTCGGGAGAAATTCTTTACAGCCAGTTCATCCTGTGTCTGTTCAAAGGATTGTTTCATAAATAAGGATGTTTTTTCTAAAGTGAATATTGGTTGTTTCTATTGTATACGAGTATATGTAGGGAGGAGATTTATAAAAGCGAGCCATGTAGGAAATAAAAAAACCTGAAAAACTATTAACAACAGCAAAAGGCTTGCATCAATTCTTTAAAGTCCTTACTGTTAACTTATTACTAATGTAATAAATTTTAAAGAAGTCTTTAGAAAAAAATAATATTCAGGATAATATTATTTTTTTATTGTAAAGGCTGGCAAGAACTTCTACAAGTTTAAAATAAGAAGAAATGCCCAAACGTGCAGCATTACCTTACAATTGGCAAATAATCATTAAACAATAAAAAAAGCTAGTTAGAAAGGATTAGTTTTTGCCAACCACAAATACGAACGGGACATGGCTGCGTTCCTTTATAGCCTGGCGAACCCTTGGGGTATTTTTTATAACCTTGTAGCGTTGAAGGTCTACAACCTCCAGGGAAGAAACATATGATTTAGTGATGCCGGAATGACGCATATAGGATGCAAGAAAAACACCGGAGTAAACATCGGCAGCAATGATATCTTTTATATAGTGTAACCACACTCTGTTCTGGCCACTTATCATAACTTTAATTTTTTAGCGTTTTAGATGTTTGTCAATGACGCCATTTATATTAGCGCCACATCCACATCCTCGTTGGGCTGTTTTACAACTAAATACCAACATCGTGCCAAAAGACAAAAGTAATACGTAAATGATTGTTTTCTTATTGGTTAGCACTCTCATAAAAATATACTTTTGTAAAAATACGCTTTATTGCCATCAGCAATTTGTAAAAATATCATAATAGCACCCCTCGATTGGGGCCTGGGGCACACCACCAGGTGTATACCTATTATAAGGTATGTCTCCGCGCTGGGCCATAGGGTGTTATTTGCCGGAAATGAAGGGCAATGCGGATACATAAAAAAGGTCTTCCCCCATATGGATGTCCAGCATCTGGATGGATATCGTATTCATTACAATGAAGGGAATACCCTGGCAAATGCCATAGCCCGGCAAGTACCAGGAATCCTGAAAACTATCCGGAAGGAAAACGATTGGCTTCACCAATATTGTACTAAGCATAAAATAGATGGTATAATATCTGATAATCGCTATGGATTGCATCACAGCTCCATCCCCTCGGTAATAATTACCCACCAGTTGCAGATACAAACCGGTATGGGAAGGTTGGCGGATGCGATGCTGCAGATGCTCCATTATAAGTACCTGAACAGATTTAGCCAATGCTGGGTAGCCGATGTACCCGGCAATTTTAATCTTGGGGGCCGTTTGAGCCATCCCAACCACCTGCCAAAAAACACAAGATATATAGGTCTGCTATCACAATTCAGATCGAGATCTGCGAGGCTGGACAGGGGACATTTGCTGGTATTGCTCTCGGGGCCTGAACCGCAAAGAACTATTCTACATAACAAATTGTGGGAGCAGGTAAAGGATCTGGATCAAAAAGTAGTGTTTATAGCAGGCTCTGAACATTCTGTAAGCCCTACTATTATCCCTTCTAATATTACTTACCACCCTATACTCTCCGGCGAGCCACTACTTGAAGAACTGGAAAATGCGGAACTGGTAATATGCCGCAGTGGCTACTCTACACTTATGGATCTTGCCGTATCCGGTAAGAGTGCCATTACTATACCCACACCAGGGCAAACAGAGCAGGAATATCTTGCTGCACACCTGTACAAGCAGGGAATACACTACACAGTAGACCAAAATAAACTGAACCTTTCAGAAGCATTGGAAGCAGTAAAGGATTTTCCTTTCCATAAGCCGGATCTTTCCAATGGGTTTTCCCTCCACCAGCCGGTAATTAAAGATTGGATCGATAGCTTATAATAGTTAGAAGATGCCCAGGAAGCGTTTTTTCTTCTTCGGCTGCATCACCCGCACCTTTATCATCTTTATGTCTGTATCGGGCCGGTCCATTTTATTGCGTGGCATTTTAGCTATCTTATCTACTACATCCATGCCTTCCAGCACTTCGCCAAATACGGTGTAACCGCCGTCCAGGTGTGGTGTACCACCAATGGTCTCATAGGCTTCTTTCTGGTAGGGCAGCAATTTTCGGGCCGTACGTACTTCCATTTTCACAAGGTCAGGATCGCTCCATTTTTTACCTACCACTATATAGAACTGGCAGCCTGAGGATGCCTTGTCGGGATTATTATCGCGTGCCATGCCCAGCGCACCACGTTTGTGAAAGTCACTGTCATTTATTTCAGCGGGTACCCTGCTGCCGTATTCGCCTTCACCCAAAGCCTGACCGGGTTTGGCATGTTTGCTGTCAGGGTCTCCCCCTTGTATTACAAATGAAGGTATGATACGGTGAAAGAGTGTGCTGTCAAAAAAATGCTCATTGGCCAGCTTTATAAAGTTATCCCTGTGCTTAGGTGTGTTATCATACAATGCCACCAGGATATTGCCGGAGTCAGTTGTAATAAGCACTTTAGTAGTTTGGGCATTGCATATAAGAGCTATAAGAATGCTTAATATGGTTAATAGTGTTTTTTTCATCTGTTGGGTTGAAGCGCTAATATAAAGCGCAGTTTTTGTTTTTCAGTATGTAGTGGTTATCCCTTTTTTTCCTGGCATAGCTCTATCAGCACCCCATTAGTGGTTTTTGGATGCAGGAAACAGACCAGCTTGTTATCTGCCCCGTTTTTAGGCTGGGGGTTCAATATTTCAAAACCCAGGGCAGCCAGGCGTTTCATCTCTGCCTCTATATTTTCTACTTCAAATGCTATGTGGTGTATGCCTTCCCCCTTCTTATCTATATATTTTGCTATAGGACTTCCGGGCTGGGTAGCTTCCAGCAGTTCTATTTTAGAATCACCTGTCTGAAAAAAGGCGGTATTCACCCCTTCTGATGTTACTTCCTCCGTTTTATAACAGGGTGTGTTTAATAATTGCTCAAATAAGGGTATTGACGCTTCCAGTTTCTTAACTGCTATGCCCAGGTGTTCTATTTTCAACATCAGGTAAATAATTTTTACAAATGGTAATATATACAGGTACAATGGCGAAATTAGAATTAAACTACTGGTTTTGACGTAACTTTGCTATTTAGAATAATATATAGAGTATAATTTTATGAACCTGAATTTGCCGGTGTATTTGGATAATAATGCTACCACGCCCATGGATCCCCGTGTGCTGGAAGCAATGCTGCCCTATTTCGTTGAGAAATTTGGCAATGCTGCAAGCCGCAACCACTCCTTTGGCTGGGTAGCAGAGGAAGCTGTAGACTATGGCCGTGAGCAGGTGGCCAAACTGATTAATGCTGACCCCAAAGAGATCATCTTTACCTCAGGCGCTACAGAAGGCGATAACCTGGCTATAAAAGGCGTATTTGAAATGTATGCCTCTAAGGGCAATCACATAATTACCTGCACTACCGAGCATAAAGCCGTACTGGATACCTGCAAGCATATAGAAAAGATAGGTGGCCGTGTCACTTACCTGCAAGTGCAAGCCGATGGCCTGATAGACCTGACCGAACTGGAAGCCGCGATAACTCCCGAAACCATCCTTATTTCCATAATGTATGGCAATAACGAAATAGGTGTGATACAGCCGGTGCGCGAGATAAGCAAGATAGCCCGTAAGCATGGTGTACTTTTCTTTACCGATGCTACACAGGCGGTAGGCAAGATACCTGTAGATGTACAGGCTGATGGTATAGACCTGATGGCATTTAGCGGACATAAAATGTATGGCCCCAAGGGTGTAGGTGCTTTATATGTACGGCGTAAGAATCCACGTGTAAAGGTTACCGCGCAGATGGATGGCGGTGGCCACGAGCGCGGAATGCGTAGCGGCACGCTGAATGTGCCGGGTATAGTAGGTTTTGGCAAAGCATGTGAATTGTGCATGAACGAAATGGAAAGTGAGGCCAAACGCCTCAGTGCTATGCGAGACAGGCTGGAAAACGGATTGATGGTACTTGAAGAAACTTATGTGAATGGAAACAGGGAACACCGACTGCCGCACACTGCCAATATATCTTTTAAGTACGTGGAAGGGGAAGGGCTTATGATGGGCTTTAATAAGAATATAGCTTTGTCAAGTGGTTCTGCATGTACTTCTGCATCCCTGGAACCTTCTTATGTTTTAAAAGCATTAGGATTGGGTGATGACCTGGCACATAGTTCCCTTCGTTTCGGCTTAGGACGGTTTACAACAGACGAGCAGATCGACTATACTATCAATGCAGTTAAAGAAACAGTATTGAAATTGAGGGAGATGAGCCCGCTTTGGGAAATGTATAAAGAAGGCGTGGATATTGATGCCATAGAATGGGCACACCACTAAGTATTGATAATTTGATATTGATGATTTATGATTGTAAATCATCCAAATAATATAATAATAGAGTGGTGTAGCAATCATAGATAGCAAATCACCAATCGTAAACAAAAAAACATGGCATACTCAGATAAAGTAATTGACCACTACCAGAACCCAAAAAACGTTGGTACGCTGGATAAAAGCAAACAAAACGTTGGCACTGGCCTTGTTGGTGCTCCTGAGTGCGGCGATGTTATGCGCCTGCAGATAGAAGTGGATGAAGCTAGCGGCCTGATAATGGATGCTAAATTCAAAACTTTTGGCTGCGGCTCGGCAATCGCTTCTTCCTCACTGGCTACTGAATGGCTGAAAGGCAAGACCGTAGACCAGGCGTTGGCCATAGACAATATGGATATAGTGGAAGAGCTGAATCTGCCACCGGTAAAGATACATTGCTCTGTACTGGCCGAAGATGCTATAAAGGCAGCGATCAATGATTACCGAGTGAAAAACGGCATGCCTGAACTGGTAGAGGAAAAAGCACATTAAACAGTATTGGTGGCTAATGCTTATCAGGGTTTCCAGATGATGCTTTAGCCACTCTTTTATAGTTTCAGTATGATTTATATTAGTGATAAGGCGAAGTTGAAAGTAGATCAGTTGAGGAAGGACGCATGTCTTGACGATACCTACTTTTTACGTGTGGGTGTAGTAGGTGGCGGATGTTCGGGCCTGTCTTATAAATTAGACTTTGATAATGAACCCCAGCCTAAAGACCAGGTGTTTGAAGACCACGGCGTAAAGCTGGTTACCGACCTGAAAAGTTTTCTTTATCTCTGCGATACCACACTCGATTTTTCTGATGGCCTCAATGGCAAAGGGTTCCACTTCATCAACCCCAACGCCAGCAGGAGCTGCGGATGTGGCGAGAGCTTTGCGGTGTAGGAATCAATCCTTTTCATACTCCTGCATCACACTCACCAGCTTCTGTACATCTTTTAGCGGCATGGCGTTATAAATAGATACCCTGAAGCCCCCCGCTGAGCGGTGGCCTTTGATGCCGATTATATTCTGCATTTCGCAGAAATTAAGAAAGGCGCTTTCATCATCTTTATTTTTTGCGGTAAAGCACACATTCATTGTACTTCTGTCCTCTTTCCTTTTTACATTGGCATGGAACAGGCTATTGCGTTCTACCTCACTATAAAGCAGCTCCGCTTTTTGGTTATTCTCTTTTTCTATAGCTGCTATTCCTTTAGCCTTTGTCCAGCGTAGCATTAATAAAGATGCGTAGATGGCAAATACAGGGGGCGTGTTCAGTACAGAGCCCTGCTCTGCATGTGCCTGGTAACGCAGCATCGGAGGCAGATCGCGCACTACGCGTTGCAGCATATCTTTACGTATCACTGCTACTGCACAGCCGGCTGGCCCTATGTTTTTTTGTGCTGCAGCATAAAACATAGCGTAGCTGGCATAGTCTCTTTTGCAAGAAAATATATCGCTGCTCATATCTGCTATAAGCGGCACTTTGCAATCAGGTACATTTTTGTATTGGGTACCGTATATAGTATTGTTGGTAGTGTAGTGCAGGTAAGCAAGGTCTTTAGAAATATGCTCCGGCCATTGAGGCAGGCGGTTGTAAGTGTGCTCTTTTGATGAAGCAAGTATCTGTACATCGCCATAATAGGTTGCATACTCCAGCGCTTCCTCGGCCCAATGGCCACTATCTATATATCCTGCTGACCCATTTTGTGCAAGGAAGTTCATAGGTATCATACTGAATTGCAAACGCCCACCACCATGCATCCATAACACTGTGTGGTCGTTATTCAGTCCGCACAGTTCGCTTATCAGCTCGCAACTTTCCTGTATTATGTTGTCAAAGGCCTTCCCCCTATGTGATATCTCCAGGATGGATAGGCCGCTGTTGTTATACTCAATTACTGCTTCTGCTGCATGCTTCAATACTTCTTCAGGTAGTATAGCAGGACCTGCATTGAAATTGATCTTACGTTTCATTTATTTTTATGCAATCATTTTACTTTCCAGATATAAATTATCAGGTGACATATCAATCTCGCCATCCCATGATATAAATCCCATTGTGACCTTTGCACGTTTAAATACATCATAATTTTTCAATACCTGGTATACTGGGTATTGTAAATACGGTAAAACAGAAAAGTGGCCTTTTTCACCATTACTAAATTCTAATTCAAGAAGATAGTTCTCTAAAACGTTTACAGAAATTACTTGCGGACTCATATAACTATTTTAAAGGATCAATTTTAAATACCTGTTGTCCCGTTATAGCCAGTTGCCAATCTGCCATCAGATCTTCTTTACGCAATTCAATCCATGCTAATATCAATTTCTCCTTGGCATTTGGTAATGCCCCCTCTAATAAATTCCCATCAGGGATGCTATAAACAGCAGTTTCTTCGTTGTATCGTACATGAATGTGAGGTAAATGATGCCTCTTATTATCAAGATAAAACATGTAAATAATCAAACCTTGAAATAGAGATATTACTGGCATAGAAATATGCTTTTACGTTTCATTAAGTATTTTTTCTTCTTCGGGATTAGTAATATTTGTTACCCCCCCACTTACTGCAAATTTCATGGCTTCTGCTGCTGTCATCCTGGTAACAGGTTTTATGTATTTTGAATCTACAATTATTACCCAACCGGATATAGCGTAGGAATGTGGTAGATATACTGCTGCTTTGTTAGCCATACCGAGATAAGCCATATCGCGCTGAGTCATAAAGCCGATGCGCCATGTTTCAGGATCTTTATTCACACACACCCACACAGGCTTATTGAATTTTTTCTTGTCGCCAACAAACGAGCCTATCATATCTCGGATAGAGCTGTAGATATATTTTACTCCTGGTGTACGTTCCAGCACATGGCCAAATGCATCAAACAGCCACCTGCCGAGGAATATACGCGTACCGAGATAGCCAATGAATGTGATAAATAATATAATGATCAGAAAGCCTATCCCACGCGGGAAAAAGGGTATCAGGTTATCTACCCTGTCGAAAACAGTATAGAGCAGATAACCAGTTAATACTATAGGGCTGAGTAATATAAGCCCCTGCAAAAATGATCTGAAAAGTATCGCTGCTAAACGGCGCATGTTAGTAAAGGTAATAAAAGCATCAATCTTAATATATAGCGCTTTGTTAAGTATCGGTATGTCCGCTTATATTTGTTCACCCATGCGTGGCCGTTATCCTATATTATTACTGTTATTATTGCTGCCATTACTTTCCGGTGCGCAGGACGAACCCGCATGGGCCGGCTTTGGGGTAGAGGTAAACGCAGTAGGAGGTAAAATATTCAAACATACACCCAAATTTAAGCCACCAATACCGGATGGCTTATCCAAAGCAATAGACATAAACTTTATTCGGCAAACCTACGGCACAAAGGACTGGCAACAACGGGTCCGGTATCCGATGGTTGGGTTTGGGGTAACCTATATCAATTATGGAATAGATTCTGTGTATGGTCACCTGATCGGGTTTTATCCAGATCTGCAGATACCCATAATAAGAGGTAAAAAGCTGGAGTGGACGCTGCGCTTCGGCTTTGGAATTGGCTTCATCAGCAAGTATTATAGTCGCGGCCCCGTATGGGATACTATTAATAATGCGATGAGCAGTAATATTAATAACTTCAGCACCTTCACCACCGACCTTCGCTACCGCATCAACAAGCATTGGGATGTGCAGATGGGAGCTAATTTTTTTCATGTATCCAACGCTACTTACCATACGCCCAACCTTGGTATTAATATGTATGGCGCTCATGTAGGACTGCGATATTTTCCTGTTACATCGCAACCACACCGCATAGTGCATGACCTACACCCCCTAAAGAGCAGGTGGCTGGTAGAGGGTAGATTCAGTATGGCTTTTACAGAGAGCGGTCCGGGGTATGGGCCTATGTACCATGTTTACCTCGCTACACTCTATGCAAGCAAACGCTGGCATAGTAAGAATAAATTTTTCGGGGGAATAGATTATTCTTATCACCAGGATGTGTATGCCTTTCTGCGGAACAATGAGATATTACAAGGAAGGGAAGCACAAAATTCATGGAAGAGCGCTTTGTTTTTAGGTAACGAATTTGGCGTAGGGCGATTTGGCATTATACTACAGGCGGGCTATTACCTGCGCGAAGCCTACTTAAAGGCAGACCAGCCTTTTTACGAGAAGATAGGAACCCATATTTATCTGATACAAAAAGAGCAGGGAATACTTAAGGAACTTTACTTCTCGGCACTACTAAAAACGCACACCACGGTAGCTGAACTGGCAGAATTTGGTATTGGCATTGGTTTTTGATCTGTTCTCTGATTTTATATTCATCCTTTTTTTGTAGATTGAAATAAATTGCAGCGCCTCCCTATGCGACAGATGCTTAAGCGCATTTATTATTTCCTGCCTGTTCAGCTGGTTCTGCTGCACTTCCGAAAATATCAGTTGCTGCTTGGCTTCTGGCTATTGCTGGTAAGTATAGTGCTGGGACATTTTGCATCACATTTTGGCGCATCGGCATTATTCCTGGCCCCTGAGTATCTCGGCAAGATCAACTTTCTGAGCATGATGATGCTTGGCGGCTGCATGGCTGTATTTGTAATGGGTTGGCACATTACTACATTCATCGTACATGGGCATCGCATACCATATATGAGCGTAGCACGGCAATCGTTCCTGGTATATTGCCATAATAATGCACTGATACCGCTGGCGTTTCTTATTTTCTATTCCATCTACACCATACACTACCAGTGGGCATATGAGCATGCTACTTTTGGAAAGGCATTGCTGCTGCAGCTTGGCTTTTATATAGGCTTCCTTCTTATCATTGTGTTATCATTTTCGTACTTCTTTCGTGTGGGCCGGGACATAGTTAAGGTGGTCATCTCCAAGATCGCCAACCCCAGCCGTATACGCGATCTGATACCATATGATATGCTAGACTATGAAGTAGATGTGATACGCGCAGATAGCTTCATCTCGGTTAACTTCCATATAGAACAATGTGCGGAACTGGAGCACTATCATCCGCGGGTACTCAATACGGTATTACGCCGCCAGCACAGGAATGCTATCACCGCTACACTGGTATCCTATCTGGTACTGCTAGTGCTGGGTATCTTCATGAATGAGCCCCTGTTGCGTATACCGGCAGGTGGCAGCTTTCTGATACTCTTTTCTATAATGATAGTGATAGCGGGAGCATTAAAATATTTTCTGAAGAGCTGGGAGGTAATGGGTGTAGTACTCATCGGCATTATCCTATCCTGGATGGTCTTTCACCGCATATTCGATCTGCGCAGCATAGCTTATGGTATGGACTATACCACTACGGACAAAAATGAGCCCAAGTATGTTTACGATACCCTGGCCAAGATGTTCAATGCGGAGCGATACAAACAGGATAAGGCACAGGAGGAAACGCGCCTTGATCTGTGGCAGGGCAGAACGGGCAGGCAAGACCCACCACTGGTAGTAGTGATGATAAGCGGCGGAGGTTCACGATCGGCCTACTGGACCATGCGAACCTTGCAGTATGCGGATAGCTTATCGCAAGGCTTACTCTTCAGAAATACCGTTTTAATAAGCGGTGCATCGGGTGGCATGATAGGGGCAGCCTATTGGCGCGAAATACACAACCAGTACCAGGATAAATGTATCAAGGATCAGTACAGCGATGAGTACCAGCAAAACATAGGCAAAGACCTTCTAAACTCTATCATATTCTCATTTGCCAGCGTAGACCTTATTTCTCCTTTCAATAAGATATCTATAGCGGGGTACTCCTACACCAAAGACCGGGGCTATGCTATGGAGCAGGAGATGATCAGCAACACCCATGGCATGCTGGATAAAAAACTGGGCGACTACAAGACCAAAGAGGCTTCCGGCTCCATACCCATGATGGTGATCAACAACACCATTACCAATGATGGGCGTAAGCTGATGATCTGCGCGCAGCCTATCTGCTACCTTACCCGCGCGGAGCATACCCTGGAAGATACCGCAGAACCACCAATAGATGCGGTTGACTTCGCTACCTTTTTTGCGGGGCAGGATCCCTATAATATCCGCCTTACTTCTGCTTTGCGCATGAACGCCATCTTCCCGTATATACTGCCGGTGGTAAAGCTGCCCTCGCAGCCGCGGATGAATGTGATGGATGCGGGACTGAGGGACAACTTCGGGATGGAAGTAGTAAGCCGCTACCTGTTTGTAATGCGCGACTGGATAGCACGCCACAACAGCAATGTAATTGTATTAGAGATACGCGATACACGTGAATCTGAAATACAATCACAGGCTTCGCAAATAGACCTGACCAGCATGCTATCTGACCCCCTGTTCGTGATACAGGAGGAATGGGAAACCTTCCAGTCGTATTACCATGAATATATAAAAGATTACCTGCCTGCTACCCTGGGCAACAAGGTGCATTTTATAAGAATGCAGTACGTACCCACGGAACCACAGAAATCTGCCGCGCTCAACTTTCATCTAACACAAAAAGAGAAAGAAGATATCTCCGCATCCGTTTTTTACCCCGGCAACCAGAATAACCTGGATACCTTGCTAAAGCTGCTGCAACAGTAAAGGCCACTCGGGTATTACCGGCTCCCAGGTATCTTTTTTCAGCTTATCGAGTACTGTGCGATTGCTGAGGAAGCTTACCTTCTCCTGCATAATAACGTGTAGCTGCACCATACGGCTGTGCAGGGTCAGCTCATCCCAACTATCTGTTTTGAAATAGGAGAAGAAGGAGGCCAGCACCGAACGGAACTCCTTTACATTCCAGTAGTGCAGTAACCAGGGGGAAGCCGCATGGATATTGGCAGCTACCTGGAAATATAATGATATGGCGAACTGCTCTACCACATGCTTCGGGAACTGCGGGTGTACCATGTCTGTAAAGAACAGCGCCTCATCGAGCACCACATGATACCGGGTATTGAACCCGATGACGCCCGCATTCCACATGGCTGTATCGTGCAGCACCTTGCCGGATATTTTTATAGTCTGCTGGTCGCGGAGGTAGAAGGATAGTTTTTTCATGATGGGGTTGCCCTCGTTACTTACTATACCTTCCATTGTATGCATGTACACACGGCCAGACTCTATTGCCTGCAAAAGATTATCTATCCGATGCAGGAAAACCGTATCCGTATCGAGATATAAAATATTGCCTGCCCTGGTCTGCATCAGATCTCGCAGCAGCTCGATCTTGACCCTATGCACAAAATCGATCTCTCCCTTCCATTGCTTTATCAGCGCATCATCGAGCTTGCGATAGTGGAGGGGTAGCGGACAATGCCGAAAAGCACGGAACCATTCGGGCTTATCGGTGTATATCCATATCTGCAGGTGCGCTAATTCTTCGGGCCTGTATAGTTGAGATAATGTAAGGAGCGAGTAAGCGCACTCATGAAAAATAGCCTCATCGCCGTAACACTGATAAACTATGTAAGAAGGTGTTGTCTGCTGCCCCATGTTATTTATTTAGCCACTGCTGAGGATCGTTATCAAGAAATTTTTCTGCTGCCACCAAGTCATCGTGCAGTACCCTATCGTGCTGCATAAAAGGCACCTCTTTGCGCAATGCTTCCCATATATCTTCCAGCACCGGCGATGAATGATGCGGGCGACGCATCTCCAGCCCCTGTGCTGCTGTAAGTAATTCTATAGCCAGCACGCGCTGCACATTCTGCACTACGCGGCGCAGCTTGGTAGCTGCATTGGCCCCCATGCTCACATGGTCTTCCTGGCCGTTACTGCTCACTATACTATCTACCGATGCGGGCGTGCATAGCTGCTTGTTCTGGCTTACTATGGCAGCGGCTGTGTACTGTGCTATCATAAATCCACTATTCAAGCCTGCCTCGGGCGCCAGGAATGGGGGCAGACCACGCTGCCCGCTTACCAGCAGGTAGGTGCGGCGCTCAGAAATGCTGGCCAGCTCGGCCAATGCTATAGCCAGGAAATCAAGATGCAGCGCAAGCGGCTGGCCATGAAAATTGCCGCCGCTCATTATAGCATCCTCATCGTGAAATACTATGGGGTTATCCGTTACACTGTTTATCTCTATCTCTACCACATTTTTTACGGTAGCCACCACATCTTTACTGGCACCATGCACCTGCGGCATGCAGCGGAAAGAATACGGATCCTGTACCTGCTCTTTGTGCAGCTTCTGTATGCCGCTACCCTTTAGCAATTCCCTTATACGCGCAGCGGTAGCTATCTGCCCGGGGTGCGGGCGTACCCTGTGTATAGGCGCCTGGAAGGGCTCGTCCTTGGCCATGAAAGCATCGGCAGACATGGCCCCAATTATATCGGCCCACAGCAGGAGACGGTCGGCAGCCAGCAGCGACCATGTAGCATAGCTGCTCATGAACTGCGTACCATTGAGCAATGCCAACCCTTCTTTTGCAGCAAGGGGTGTAGGCTGTAACCCGGTTTCGTGAAGCACTTCCGTGACAGGCCTTTTGTGCCCTTTGTAGGTGACCCAGCCCTTGCCGAACAATGGCAGGCTGAGGTGCGCGAGCGGGGCCAGATCGCCGCTGGCGCCGAGCGAGCCGAGCTCATATATTATGGGGCTGATGCCCAGGTTGTAAAAATCTACCAGGCGCTGCACTATCAGTGGACGTACACCACTATAGCCCTGGCTAAGGCCATGGATCTTTAGCAGCAACATAAGCCGCACTATATCTTCCGGCACCTCATCGCCCATACCGCAGGCGTGGCTGCATACCAGGTTTTCCTGTAGCTGCGATAATTCTTCGGGGGCTATGCGCACGTTGCATAGGGAGCCAAAGCCTGTGTTGATACCATAATAGGTATCGCCTTTGCTAAGTATATTATCAAGATACGCGCGGTTATCTGCTATCCGTTTTTTTGTGTTGGCATTAAGGGCCAGGTTATCTACCTGCGAGAGCTGACTGATGGTTATATGGTCGGGTAAGAGCATGTAGCGACAAAAGTAAAAAAAATGGTTTAATGAGGTGGAAGGGGTTATATATAGCCCAATGGGTATGATGAAGATGAAAAAGGTAAAGAACTCGTGCATTCTTAACCTTTTTGTGGATAGCGCAAGCCGTATGCATTTACTGTGGCTGTTATTAGTTTTAAAAATATGGTAATTTACTGCCGAAAAAGGTTAATAATGAGCGGATTTACTTCCATTTTGGGTTAATATTACTTCCATATGGGTGCAGAAAAGGTAAGTTTTTTTAATTAGCTGATGTGCTAATTAGCTGATTAGCTGATGGGTTACGGATAGGTGGTTAGCGTGTGCAATATTTCAAAGAAATTGTGGAGCCTCCCCGAAAGGACATTATGTGTATATGTTTCGTGCTCGTGTTATCCTTACTTTTTGCTTGCCCAAAAAGTAAGCAAAAAGGGCAGCAGGCCAGCGATTACCGCTTGCTGCCTGCGGGGTTCCCTGATGCGGCTGGGGTGCTGCTGTTGTGCCGGGCTTTTCTTGTGTTATGGCGAGATTGCTTCGCTACGCTCGCAAGGGGTGGTAGCGACAAACTACGCCGAACAGAGATTCACGATATTCTATTCGTGTACAATATGTCAAAGAACGTGAGGTGTGCAATATACTATTGCGGAGGAGGGGTTTCCAAATAAACATATCCACATTGTGAGGAGGCGGAAAGCATTTTATAGATGCAAAAAGACGAAGCTGCAAGCTACGCCGAACGGGGACTATTGAGGTTAAATGTCAAGCTAATTTTTTATACTCATGCAGCTTTGATAATATATTTTTTTCAATCAGTTCCCGATTTAACCCAACTTCAGAAATAATGCAACTGACAACTTTCCGCAATATTCCAAACTTTCCTGCAAGATATCTTATCTCATACTCTTTATTACCGGGATGCCTCCATCTAGTGTTCAGTGAATGATTAAGATGATTCATTGTATAATTTTTTTATTTAAGTAAAATAATCGTTCCATTAAAATGCATAGAGTATAGTTCTATAGAAAGTCGAACATCTTTTGTATATTGATTTAGCAATATTGTTTAAAAAAAAAGCTTATATCCTCTAAAATTATGAATACATCGCTGAAAGAAATAGAAAAAATTTATAAAACATACGGCTTTGAGATAGAACATGTAGGAGAAGAAATTTTATGTTTCTTATATAAGAAGGGACGATATTTTGGCGTAGATATAATACCATTAAAAGATTGCGAAAATACAAGAGAGAAGATTCAATCAATTCATAAGGATTACTCTGCTTCCGGCTATGCAGTAAACGTGAAAAGTTTTACTAAGCAGGATGAACTTGAAAAAGAATTATTTAAAAGTTTTTTCTCCTATGATGCAACTATAGAAAGATTAAAGAGAAAATATCAAGAATTTACTTCAAAGCAAACAAAAAGCTTACTTAGGAATCAGTATGAATACATTAATACTCCTTATGAACTTTATGATAAAAATGAAATTCAACAACAGGAAAACTTATTAGAAAGCGTAACTAACGTCTTACGCAAAAAAACCCCTCAATTATTGATTATTGAAGCTGCAGCAGGTTATGGCAAAACATGTTCGGCATATGAAATTCTCCATAAGCTAATACAGCAGGATGTTGAAGTAGTCTGTCCGCTCTTTACAGAATTGTCCAAAAATAGAAGTGCGAAAATATTCAGATATATACTATTGGATGAAATTGATCAGGAGTTTTCATCTTTAAATTCTGACTTAGTTATTTATGAAATAAAGAATGGTAGAATTCCACTTATTATTGATGGATTTGATGAATTACTAGATAAAGCCAATGCCTCTGACATCGATGTAACTAAATCTTTTGAGGAAATAGAAACAATGTTAGACACTATAGGAAATCTATTAGAAAGAAATGCTAAGATTATTTTAACCACCCGAAAAACCGCAATATTTAGTGGGGCTGAATTCGATAAATGGTATGAAAGATGGTCAACCAACTTTGAAGTTACGCGTTTTTCGCTGAAAGAGCCCCGTATTAAAGACTGGCTGGGCAATGAAAGATTTGCAATTGTAAAAAATCAAAACCTACCTATACAAAACATTGCCAATCCGGTTCTTTTAACTTATTTAAAAAATATTTCCTTAATTGATTTCAAAACCCAGCTTGAAAACCCCAATCTTCTTGTAACACAATACTTCCATAGTATGCTGGAACGAGAAAGAGAAAGGCAAAATTTAATCCTTACCGCTGAACAACAGTACCAGATATTTAAAAATGTCACCAAGATGCTATTGGAATTTGACATTACAGTGGAATCAAAAGAGTTTTTTAAAGAAATTATTAAAGAAGATAATTTAAAATTGCTTGAGGCTACAAGGGCGCTATATACACACAATAAACCAACTATAGATAATTTAGTTGATACCTTAGCTACTCATGCACTTTTAGATAGAAAAGGTAGAGAGGGTACTGAAATTGGATTTATTAACGATTTTGTGTTAGGGATTTTCATAGGTGATATTTTATGTGAATCGACCACTGAAAAAATCGAAAATGATTATTCATTTTACATGCTAGATTTAGCATGCACGGCATACAAAGTTCAAAACTTAGAAAATAAATCTTCTTTATGGGAAAAGGTTAACTGTGTTACGCATAAGCTTCAACCTATTTCAATTTTCAACTATGACATAACCCTTAAGGGAATGTTAATGAGAACCTATTTTGATTTAACAATCTCAAATATTACATATTTCAATATAATTTTTGATAATCACGTAATAGAAAATAGTGTATTTATTAATTGCTCATTCAGAAATTGCACTTTTAATGTAATCTACCTAAAAGGTGTGAGTTTTATTTCTTGCGTCTTTGAAAATTGTAGAGAGTTAAACAATATGTACTTAGATTCTACTTCAGAAATCTATGTACTAAATTGTACAATTAGGGATTGCCAAATATTAGAAAATTATAATTATCATAAACAAGAGCAACCTGCATTATTTACTGATTTAGAAAAGGAAATCCTAAAAAAAATTTATACTATATCTGCAACTAAATCCCACCACATCAGCAAAATTGTGCAGTCGTTTGCAAAGAATCAATCGAAAATGATATATAACTCTCTTGATAACTTACAAAAAAGAGATTTTATACAAGTACACGGGTCACACATAAATTTCAATATAAATAAACTATCTACTATAAAATCACAAATTGGGATTTATGCATAAAGAACGGGATCTTCAAAGAATTTGTAAAGACATTTCAAGCTTAATCGAATCTGAACTGAACAGGATTGGAGCGTTTTATCGAATTTTCTCGAGAGTAAAAAGTTACGATTCGGTTCAATCTAAAATTGGAAAGAAAGGTCTAGGATATTATGATGGGATAAACAAATTTATACGAGACACAATAGGGATACGAGTTATTCTATATTTCCCCGATGACTTATCCCTTTTATACAACTACTTAAAAAGTCGTTTTGTTTTTATTGAAGAAACTGTAGACGAGCTTTCCGAAACTCAATTTGCTCCAAGTAGGCGAAATTTAATTTTTAAAATCCCACAAAATCTGATCAATGAGTTTCAGGTAGCCGTTAATGATAGAAATTTAGATGCAACTTTCGAACTTCAATTAAGGACAATATTAGCTGAAGGCTGGCATGAAATAGACCATGATTTGCGCTATAAGTGTACAGATGATTGGAATGAGAGTTCTGACCTAGCTCGCAATTTCAATGGAGTTCTTGCATCTTTAGAGACAAGCGAGTATGCAATCTTAAGAATATTTGAACAGATAAGCCATAGACATTACAAACAGGAAAACATAGCAGCAATGCTCAGAACTAAATTTAGGATAAGATTTGCATCATATAATATGTCCGATGCAATTAAAAGTTATGTAAATAAAGATTTGATAAGGGAAATTTATAAAATTGATAGAATCCTTTTTTTACAGACTCTTTTAGAAAGAAATATACATATACCTCTCACTATTGACAACATAATTTTTTCGTTGAATACATTGTTTATCAAAAACGAAAACTTAATAAATAATACCCCTACTCATTTAACAAAACAACTAACATACGAGCCCTAATCGCTCAGCTTAGCAGCATACAATTTGAAAAACAAAATCCGCTCGTGTTCTTAGATAGGAGCGACTAGCGAGTGGCTGGGTCTACTGGCTAAATTAATCCTCGATTGTCTTGATGACGTCTTGCTTTAATAACTTCCATGCTCCTTCATAGTATTAAAGGCCTAGCGGTTCTATTATATAAATTTTGCTCCTACGCAGGACTGCGATTACCGTTCCTAAAAAAAAGGAGGGGAACCTATATAGACGAACGCTTTGCTAAAGATGTCAAGGTATTTACTTTAAAGACTTACAGGCACAGTAGGCTGGCTTGGAGGTGTAGTTGTTATCGAACAATAAGGGTAGTCCCCGGACTATCCAGCTATCGGCATCGCTAACGCCCCAAAGGGTGATGCCAAACTGCTGCGCTGGGCTTAGCTGGCTGTAAGCGGTAAATACTGCGGCATAGCGGCGGGCCTGCTGCTGCTGCTCGTCGGCAGATAAGAGCGTTCTGCTGTCAGGCTCTTTCATGTTCACGTCCAACTCAGAGAAATGGACGAGGAAGCCTGTATTGGCTATCTTTTTAGCAGCATCGCCTGCCAGGCTAATATCGGGGTAGGAGGAACTGATGTGCATCTGCATGCCTATGCCATCTACCTGCACACCGGCTGCCCGTAACTGCGTGAGGAGGCGTAATACTCCATCCAGCTTTTGCGGGTTCCACTCCAGGTTGTAATCGTTATAAAATAGCTTTGCCTGCGGGTTGGCAGCATGGGCATCTTCAAAAGCCATCTGTATGTATCCTGTGCCCAGGTGGGTAAGCCATAGGGTGCTCCTGAGTGTGCCGTCTTCATTAAATGCTTCGTTCACCACATCCCACGAGTGGATAACATCCTTGTACCTGCCTACCTCCTGTGTTATATGATCGCGCAGCATAGACCGCCAGTCGCCCGTATAGCCTGGGACCCAGTCGGGCAACTGACTGTGCCAAACAAGGGTATGCCCATGCAGCCGCTTGCCGTACTGCCTGGCAAAGTCGGCGATGTAGTCGGTTTCTGTCCAGTTGTACTGGCCCTCAGCGGGTTCTACAGATTCGAATTTAAAAGCGTTCTCACCGGTAAGGCTATTGAACTGTGCGATGACGATATTGCGGTACTGGTCGTTGGTTTGCAGTTTGTATGCATCTACGGCAACCCCTACCGGAAAGGAAGTATGGCTGTAGATGCTAGTCATATCGCATGTAGTATAAACCTGGGTAGCAGTTGGCTTGCCGCAACCTGCAAGCAATAATAAACAGCAGATAATAATGGTATTCTTCATGGATCAGTAATATATAAAGTGAGCGCTAGTATAAAGACGCAGATAAGCAAGGCAAGGTTAATGTAATGAATAGCGTAACAATAGGCCTGAACAGGGGCAGACCAACAATACCTGATACACAGACAAAAAACTGCTACTGCCGTACATACACCAACGCGTTTAAAATATTTGCCTAGTTTTAAAAACGTAAAAAAATCATTTTTATGCGCGCACCCCGTAAATTCATCACTATAGTAGCACTGTGCCTGCCGGTACTGGCCATAAATACCTTTGCACAAAAGGAAAGGGGCCATGAGGAAATGCAGCCTAAGAACCTGCAGGTACTACCAAAGAATACTACCGGAGAAGACGTGCATAATATAATGAAGGGCTATGCAAAATCGCTGGGGGTACGCTGCGGCTTTTGCCATGAGGCCAGGGAACAGAAAGGCGGAGGCAGGCCTATGATGGATTTTGCCGGGGACGCGAAGCCTGAAAAGGAAACCGCTCGGCAGATGATGCGCATGGTGGATGCGATAAATACCCAATACCTGAATAAAATGGGGGGCGGCCACCTGGAGCAGGTGACCTGCGTAACCTGCCACATGGGAAAAACAAAACCCATTATTAGCACCGACTCACTGGAGGAGGGTAAATAAATACCGATGACTTATTTTGAAGAGCCCCAGCTATCAAATACAAACTTCTGGCTGAAGGTTAGTTCCTTACCGTAGATGTTGGCATTGTGCAGATTCTTTTTGAGGTACGCGCGGACCTCCGCAGAGCTTTTCATGTTACAAAGGTTAGGGTCCATTACTACAGAAGCAGACAGGTCCCAGCTACCCGGTGTATAGTTATTTACCCGAAGCAGCATCCAGCCCCTGTGTTCATTATTCCAGTTGGGAAAGTGGATGAACTTGGTGCCATCAATATCAGAAAAATAAACAGTGCCATGCTCCCAGCCACGGTTGGTACCGCCGCGGTTCATATAGGTAGCTACAAATGAATTATCATTTTCTTTCTCCAGAATAAAGTAATCGTGCTTATTGGTATCCTGGTCCAGCATCCAGATACCCAGCATGTGATCATCGATACGCATTATGGGCTTTTCATCAATGCCAAAGCGCGTTACATTCTTGATACCGTTGATACCACTGATATCAAATAACGTAACGAAGAAAATAAGCAGGCGAAACATAGTGTGAGCGTTTGCACATAAAGATAATATTTTTATTATGCTATATCACAAGGTTACTCTGCTGTAAACTGCTCATATATACCCTGCAAGCGGCTGATAAGATCATCGAGCCCGGCCTGCTGTTTTTTAATGATGCGTGGCCTGATATAGAACCAATTGAACAGTACCCAGCAGGCTGTGCCGCCATAGGTAACCACTCTCCATAACATCGTCATGCGGGCGGCAAACTCAATGAAGTAAAGACACAGGCCGGCAGACAGTAAAATAAAATAAAGCGTGAGCATGGTACGGTACAGGAATTCCTGCCGTTGCCGGAGCCGTATAAGCTGCTGCAAATAGCTGTGCGTATCCTGGTCTATATTGCTTTTGTTACTGACGAGGGGTATAATGCGATTGTAGGCCAGCAGGTAGGTAGCCATGGCTATGACCATGAGCATGATGCCCAGCCGTGTGGTGACCATACGCGGATGATACAACCAGCCTATGGACACGATGAATATACAGGTAGCTACGAGCAGCACATTGGTAACTGCCAGCTTAGTGCGCGTTTTCTTTTTCAGCTTTGCCACACGGGCCAGCAACTCTGCTACTGCCGGGGCGGGCATGGCGGGCTGCTGTTGCCACAATGCTTTTATATCTATATCACTCATTGCTCTTAAACTTTTGTGATAACTTTTCTTTGATGCGATAGATGCGTACGCGGGTATTACTTTCGGACAGGCCGAGAATACCGGCTATCTCTGCCTGCTTCACATTTTCCAGCTCCAGTAGTATTATGAGGCGGTCGGTCTCATTGAGTTCGCCTATGTATTTATAGAGCAGGCGGATGTTGCCTTCTATATCGGGCGCTATGGGCTCTGCCACCTGGTCGGGTATAGTACCGGATGGTATGCGCCTGCTTTTTTCTATCTGCCGCAGGCAATGATTGGAAGCTATGCGGAATATCCAGGTGCCGACCGATGACTCATTGCGGAAGGCTGGCAACTGCTGCCATACGGTAATGAATGTTTCCTGCGCAATATCTTTCGCCCAGTCTGCATCGTTCACGTACCCCATACATATACGGTACACATTGCCCCAGTAAGTTTCATAAATGTTTTCGAAAGACATTGCTGCTATTACTTTATAAATGCGGCCAGCTCGTTATTGTACCACTGCGGATCATCGTACATGATAAAATGCAGGCCTTTGGTGGCAACGTGAATCTGAACACCTTTGAGATCCTTATACTGACCGGCAATGGCGGGCATGGCAGATGTAAATGTGGATTCGAGCAGGATCAATGCAGGGCAATGAATGCTGGTCATCCGGCCCCGTGCATCGGTGTTGAGGAAATCGCAATAGATGCTGCCCAGCGTGGCACGATCGGAACTGACAGCCCACTGCGCTGCCTGCCTGAGGTGAGCAGTATCGGCCATAAGACTGGGTAATGTCTTTAGCTGCATCTGGAAGAACTGCTCATCGGTCATGCCCTTCATCATAGATACCAGCATGCTGCAATCGTTGTTTTCCTTAGCTACAAATGATGGATCCTGCAAAGCAGAATAGCAAGGCACGGCATCGACCACTACTACCTTAGATACCAGACCCGGATGATCTGCTGCCAGCATCAACGCCAGCACGCCACCCATGCTGTGCCCTATAACAATGGGCTTGTCTATTTTATTCTGCTGAATGTAGCGGACTATGATGGCTTCCCAATTGCTGATAGTAGCGGGAGTGACCATCGACAAGGGCGGCACACCTGCTACGCCGGGCATGGTAAGCGTATAGCACTTATAGTTTTTCTGAAAAGAGGGCAGCGTCTCCTTCCATACATCGCCTGAACAGGAGAAGCCGGGAATAAAAATAATGGCCTGCGTGCCCTGACCGCTTACCCTGACCTGCAAGGGACTCTGCGCATACAGGTGACTGCCGGCAATTATAAATACCAGCGCCAATAATAAGGATAGTTTAGATCTCATAAAAAGAGTAGTTGTATTTACCATTAGATACCGAAAAGAACAAAATGCTACAAAAGATAGAAAACTTTTTCAGGTACACATAAAAACAAAACAGGCTGCCTAAAGGCAGCCTGTTTACTATCTATAAATATCCGGATCATCTTGGCTTTGCAACAGGCTTTGTGTGAGCAGCAGGCTTAGGAGTGCCCGCTCGTTTTTCAATGCCCTCTATCTGCAGCATCAGTGCATCGCTGGGGTCTATTGCCCTTATTTTTTCTTCGTAATCCTTTATGTTCTCCTTATCGCTCTTGTTGTAGTAGTAGAGTAACAGGTACTCATAGGCTATCTTCATATCGTTCTTCTTATCGTAGTTAGGGCCTACCTTATTGAGCCATTTAGTAAAGTAAGGAACCGCATCGCCTACTTTGGCTTCGTTATCAATGGCTGCCTTTACGCGTGCATGCCAGTAGGTAGAGGAAGCCTCATCGGGGTACTTCTCCTCAAACTTTGCTGCTTTAGCATCGGCATTGACATAATCCTTAGCGTAGAAATACATCACCACTCCCCAGAAATAATCAATAGCATGCGTTTCCGGATATTCGCTTATCAACCTGCTATACCACTCTGCGCTTTTTGAATATTCCTTATTGTTCTTAAAGCTTTCCGCAATCTTCCGGTAAGCATCAGATTTATTGCGGCTTGTATCAATGACCACGCTTTTATTAAAGTAGTAGTTGGCAGAATCGTTCATGCCATTGGCGAGTAGAATATTAGCGTAGTTGAGGTAATCGAGCTGATATATCTTTTTAGGGTTCTGCTGTGCGAAATAAAGGCGCACATTCTTCAACGCATTTACAGAATCGTGCGTTTCCAATTGACTATAAGCAAGTATGCCATTGAAACGTGGATTTTTCACACCCCTTGCCATCAACATATTAGCCTTATTAATCGCTTCTGAGTAGTGTTTGGACAGGAACAGGATATCCATGTAAGATGCCTCATCGTCCGGCGATTTATCAGACAGATCGTAGTATTTCTGGATGTTATTAAGCGCTGAATCGTAGTTGCCCACGAGCTCATATGCCAGCGCAAGATCGTGATAAGGAAGCGGATTAGCTGGATCAGTCATTTTTGCCTTGCTGTAATTTTCCAGTGCCAGGGGATAGTTCTTGGCTGCATACCACAAAGAGCCCATGTGTGTATAAGCAAATGTATTCTTCGGGTCTTTTGCTGCAACGGCCTCGTAGCCATTTTCGGCATCGCCCCCATCCTGTATCTTTTCGTAGGCATCGCCCAGGCTCAGGCGCAGGTCTGCATTATCGTTGCCATCGAGCGCTTTTTTGTACCACTCAATAGCCTGCTGGATATTCTGCTGCGTATTGGCCTCATCAGAATAGGTGATGGCATCGGCTGCGTACTTCCATGGCTCCCATTCTTTCTTTTTGCCTTTGGCTGCCACTGCGGCGGCTATCTGTGTGCCCTGTGCCATATTTTTCTGCGCAAAAGCCACGCGCGCCAGCCCGGCCATATTTGCGACATCCTGGGGATACTTATTAAATGTAGCCTGTGCGCCATTAATATCGCCCTGCGCTAACTGAGACAGACCAAAATAATAATTAGCCAGCGCATTGCCGGGGGCAAGCGGCATCAATATTTTTTCAGCACTCTGGTAACGCTCGTACTTGTACATCTTCACCCCATCCTGGAGCGATTGCGCCTTTATGCCCAACGAAAGGAGTGAGGCGGCCATTATTAAGATCAGTTTTTTCATTTTGTTGTTTACCCTGTTTACGTAGAGTTTATATCTATACGATTATAATAGTTTACTGGTTGTTAATAGAAGCATCCCTGATGATAATGCTCATCTTCAGCGGAAATAGCTGCGCATGGGCAAAAACCAACTGACCCCTGGGGCTTACCAAGAAATTGGCAAATCCCCGGCTGAGACCCAGGTAGCTATCGCGGTTTATGTAGTAGAGGTTCCGGGTGAGCGGGTACACCTTGAGCGCTATATATGCCTGGTAGGGCTGATAGAACTGCTGTGCGCTATCGTTGCGAATAGAGACCACCTTTACCGTACGGATAAAAGCACCTGTGTTATTACTATCGGCAGCAGGATCACTTACATTGCTCATACCTGTAAACCCGATAGCATCCGGATTCTTTGCTACATACTCCAATACTTCCTCATTACTCTTAGCTGCAAAAACATTGCCAGAAGGTTTTTGCCCACCCATCAGCGAGTCCAATACATAGCGTACCGTACTGGAGCCCTGGTTATCGAACACTACTGTATATTTCTTTTTGTAGGTATTGCTGAGTATGCCCTTTAACTCATTCATCCCCAAAAGGCTATCGGGCGATGCATTGTTAACAATAACGGCTATAGCATCCTTTGCCAGCGACTCAGAGCTAGGGGCTATCTGCTTCTGCTCACAAAGCTGCTTCTCTGCCGCGGTCAACTGCCTTGTAACCAGGAGCAGATGCACTTTACCATCGAAGAAATCCCTGAAACAATCTGCTTCCGCCTCGTAACGTATGTGCACATGCGCATCGGGGAGGCTGCTATCGAACACCTTGAGTTGCTGCTCTATTACGGGCTTGTACGTTTCATCGGCAGCTATCTCTATAGTACCCGTACTTAAGGTATCAGCAGGATGATGTGTATCATCAGTGCACGATGCTAGGGACAGCATAATGAATGCAAGGAGCCATATGCCGTTTATCCGGTTCATAAAGGAGTGCAATTTTACCAATTATTTGAAAAAAATGTAGTTTGTTCAGTTGGGTTGTAACAATAATTTAACAGCTAGTCGGCTGCAGTATCATCCGGATTAAGCGCTTCCAGACGTTTCCTTTTTATCTGGTTCCATGCGCGTACTATCCGGAAGAGCCCGTAAGCAATTAATATGCCCCCAAGCGTGTATGCCAATGAGCCTGACAATACTATTGTACCAAAGTACTTTACATAAATAGTGAGACAGCCGATAACTATATACAGCACACCCATTCCAATATCCACACCAGAGCGGATGTTACCATAAGGGCGCTCGCCTGTGCGCCGGTTGTCTATACTCATAGAAAACTGTTGTTATATAAAACGCAAAGGTGCAGAAAAAATTTTGTGGTTAGCACTGTAATTGCAGATACTACACCGGCATATCCAGCCGTAGCTGTTTCTGGTAGGTTTTGCCATTAGGTGTTTTACCCTCTATCTTCCAGATGACGCTGCGCAGTACCATAGTGAATGGTGGTTTGGTAATAGCATGAACCCGGTGAATGCTATTGAGCCACACCGCCTGGTGGCGCCTGCTGATGCGGTGGGTACGCATAGCCCGCTCTACCCCCCTGCGTATCTCGTTAGCAGAAGCCTGCGGACGCTGCAGGTGCTTACTATCGAGCCCGGTAATGGGATAATTATTGCCACTACCTTTTATAGGTTGCCAGTCGGTAGTACTGCTAAGCGCATCGATCGGCATGGCATCCCCATCGTCGTTGGTAAGGACTACTGTGGTCTGGTAACGCTGTGATATCCTGGTAATGCTGCTGTTATTTACCTGTAGCTTATCGCCATTCAGGTACCCGCTGACCATCTGGTAGGTAGCGCCATTGTTTCTGATAGGGTTGCCCCTGGGCGCTTTGGTTACTATATCGGGAATGAAAACGGTTACTTCATTGAACGGAACTGTCAACCCTTTGCCAGAGGCTGGTGGGGCCGGCTGGGTAACTGCCGCTATCTGTTTCGCCTTTTCGGTAGCAGCGGGTCCAGGCTCTGCTGTAGCCGGTTGCGGATTTTCTGCCTGTGCCTTGGCAGTGGTATCATCGGCCGCTTCGGGGTTGGCAGCAGGTATATTGGGGTTAAAGTCCTTTACAAGATCCCGGAGGTTATCGCTATCGCCCTCAGTAATAATAGATGCTGAATCGCCCAGCGAAATAGGATGCTTTGCCACGGTGCCCCCTGTATAATTGCACGCGCTGAATAATACAGCCAGTAGCGCAGGTATCAACAGGTAAGGAAAACGATTCTTCATAAATATGGTTCGCACACGAAAATATAAAATTAATAGCTTAATAACTGCTGTACCCTTTCGTGGAGCCTGCTTTTTGCCATAAAGTTTTGCTCCAGCTCTATAGCAAAGGGTATGGGGGTATCAAGCCCCGCGCACCGGAGTACCGGCGCATCGAGGCTGCTGAAGCAATGCTCACCAATCCATGCCGCCAGCTCACCGCCTATACCACCGGTAAGGGTAGCCTCGTGCAGCAGCAGTACTTTGCCGGTGCGCTCCACGCATTGGCGTATGGATTCGTAGTCTAATGGCAGCAACGTTCTGAGGTCGAGTATGGTTATGCCGACATCTGTATGCTGTGCAGCATACTCCATAGCCCAGTGTACACCCATGCCGTAGGTAATAATGCTGATATCATCGCCATCCTGCACCCAGCGTGCCTTGCCTATTTCTGTAGTATAATAGTCATCGGGCACGGGGCCGCTGATGCTGCGATAGAGCGCCTTATGCTCGAAGAAGAGCACGGGGTTGGGGTCTTCAATAGCCGCCAGCATAAGCCCCTTCGCATCCTCGGGGGTAGATGGGTACACCACCTTAAGGCCTGGCGTGTGGACAAACCACGCCTCGATGCTCTGAGAGTGGAAGGGCCCTGCGCCTACCCCACCGCCTGTAGGCATACGAATGACCACGTCGGCGTTCTGCCCCCAGCGGTAATGTATCTTGGCGAGGTTATTAATTATCTGGTTGAAGCCTACCGTTACAAAATCGGAGAACTGCATTTCCATCATGGCTTTATATCCCTTTATTGATAAGCCAAGTGCTGTACCTACTATGGCGCTCTCGCAAAGCGGGGTATTGCGTACCCGCTCCTTACCAAACTGCTGCACAAAACCTTCTGTGACTTTAAAAGCGCCACCATACTCCGCTATATCCTGCCCCATGAGCACCAGGTTAGGGTGGCGCTCCATAGCATTGCGCAGCCCATCGCTGATGGCATTAATAAGCTTTTTCTCCGTCTTCGATCTGCCTGAGGGTTTTACCGGCTTTGCGGCATAAGGGGCATATACATCGCCGACCTCCTCTTCTATATCGGGTATTATCGGCGGTGTGGCAAAGCCCTTTTCCAGCCCGGCTTCTATCTCCTTTTGTATCTTATTGCGTATCTCTTCTTTTTTATAGCTGGAAAGGATAAAGCTCTTTTCAAGAAAATCCTCATAATTGGCTAACGGGTCTTTGGTTGCCCATTCTTCAAACAACTCCTTAGGTATGTACTTTATCCCGCTCGCCTCCTCGTGGCCACGCATGCGGAAGGTCATACATTCTATGAGTATCGGTTTCTGCTCGGTAATACAATATTCGCGTGCGGCTGATATGGTGCGGTAAACCTCCAGTATGTTATTGCCATCTATGGTCATGCCCTTCATACCATAGCCTTTGGCTTTGTCGGCCAGGTGCTCACAAACAAATTGCTCATTTACCGGTGTGCTGAGCCCGTAACCATTATTCTCTATCAGGAAGATGACCGGCAGGCCCCATACAGCAGCCACATTCAATGCCTCGTGGAAATCACCCTCACTGGTACCGCCGTCGCCACTAAATGCCAGTGCTACTTTTTGTTCGTTCTTCAGCCTGTGTGCCAGTGCTATGCCATCGGCAATAGCGAGCTGTGGCCCCAGGTGCGATATCATGCCGCATATATGGTATTCGTTAGCGCCAAAGTGAAAGGAACGTTCCCTGCCCTTGCTGAAACCTTCCTTACGGCCCTGCCATTGCATAAAGAGCTTATCGAAAGGCATTTTGCGGGCGGTAAATACACCAAGATTGCGGTGCAGGGGCATTATGTACTCGTCGCTATCCATAGCCATTGTAGCGCCTACTGCTATTGCCTCCTGACCTATGCCGCTGAACCACTTACTGATGCGGCCCTGGCGCAGCAGCACCAGCATCTTCTCCTCTATCATACGGGGGCGTACGAGCTCTGTGTACAGATCCATCAAAAGCTCATCAGAAAAACCACTCGCGTTAAATTGCATAGAGGAAATGATTTGGGAGGACAAAAGTAAACTTAATTGGCTAATGGGTTTATAGCCTATATCCTTAAAATCCGGCTACGTTATTGTATCAGACCACTCATAAATTCTAATTTAATTAGAATACTTTAGCGATGCATTTTCTTACCTATCAAAAAAATAAACGCAATGGACGCACAAAAAATAGATATGTACCTGATGGCGAATGCCAAGTTTTTTGAAGGCCACAGATCCCTTACATTCACGACCAGCTAGCAAAAATGGATGAGTCAAAGCTGCCAACGCTATATTCTATGGAGCTGAAAGACCCAACAATCTTACTCATCATATCGGTGCTGGTTGGGAGCCTTGGCGTAGACCGCTTCATGCTAGGAGAAACCGGGCTGGGGATAGCCAAACTGCTTACCTGCGGTGGGTTCGGCATCTGGGCCATTGTAGATTGGTTTACTGTAATGACCCGCACACGGCAACAAAATATTCAGAAGCTGCAACGATACGTGTTTTAATATATGGGTTTCCGCAAGCCATATATGCTGTATTATGCTACCCCAGTTGGGTATATATGGCTACTGCTCAACAGGCTGGTACCCGATACGCATTGGGATGTGTGCCTCTTTCACCGTATTACCGGGCTACCATGCCCATCGTGCGGCATTACCCGCTCGGTGCTGGCAATAAGCACGGGGAACTTTGCCGATGCATGGCTGTATAATCCCCTTGGCTACATTGTTGCTTTTTTACTAATAGCTATCCCTGTATGGGGATTCGCTGATGTTTTGCACAAGAGCCATACCCTGTATGCCTGTTACAAACATACGGAAATATTGCTGTGCAAGCGTATTGTGGCTATCCCCTTAGTACTGCTTGCAGGTGCAAACTGGGCATGGAGCATCTATAAATATGCGGTATAAATTACCCCTCACTTAGCTACGCAAGCAGTAGACCATGGTGCAGTTATTTGTGGTACATATTGCAGATAACCTCTGATAGTACATGCTCTATTTCCATGAGCTCTATCGGTATCTCCTTTACGTACTTCTTTATCTTAAAAGTATCTGTATCACAGTCGAACCGCAACTCAATCTCGTGGATAGGCTGCTCTACATGACTACCCTTATCGCGCGCATGGGGCGAGAGGACATCTACATGATAGTAGGTCTCTTTATCTTCTTTTACTTGCCTCACCTTGCATTCGTATATGCCCTGGCGGCCGGATACATTGAATGAAATCACCTTGTGGTTCATGGTACAAATTTATGTTATTGCCTATATAGCAACAGCTAATGTGGTTTGACAATATAAAATATTTTGATCCTTATACTTACATTGCTTCAACATCTAAAAGCGTAAAAAATCGTACCCTTACGTAGGGCTGAAAATTAACTGCCACCCGTTCGGGTGGCAGTTAATGCTTTTTATATTTACCCGGCTAGCCTACATAAAAAATTGCTCAGAAACAATTTTTCCATCCTTTACCTGGTACACACATAGTTCATTCATTGATGAACGTTCCTTTCCTTTCATTGTCATATCCATATTCATTACAAACGCAATGGTATTGTTCACGATCAAAGGTTCGGACACCGAGCCTCCGTGCACTTCTTCTACCATTGAATTAAACTTTTTCCCTTTTTCAATGATCGCGTCGAGGCCTTTTGTTTCCTTATCAAAATCCGGACTGGCGTATGGCTCAAGACTAACCACGTCGTTCGCGTATAGTTCTTTTTGCGCGTCTTCAAATTTGCCCTGGCGGCAAAGGTCTGCAAGACGATCGGCGATTTGCTGTGTTGTCATGGTGCTTTATTTTTTGTTTGAATACAAACCTACTGATATCTTCTTACTTATAAGTTAAGGTTTTGTAACATAAGGAAAACGTGGCGACATAAAAATCAATCTTCTATACTAAGGCGTTTACATCCTTGTTAGGAAAAAAATTATTGTGACTTAATTATCCTATTGAAAAATGTAATAAAGTGCATTGGCGCACCTTCGGTGACAGTTATCCACATTCCCTGTAAAAAATTGCTGTTTTCTTACACTTTCATTCTACTATGGGATGAATGAGTCATGGAGCAATTGCTTTTCTTTTGTAACTTTGTATGACCGCCAGCAAATCCCATACAGTATAGTGAAGTATAGCTGCTGCGCACCGGTCGTAAAAACAGGAGCGTTATGACAAAGTACATTTTTGTAACCGGTGGCGTTACATCTTCGTTAGGCAAAGGCATCATTGCCGCATCACTTGCTAAGCTTCTGCAGGCAAGGGGTTTCACCACTACCATACAGAAATTTGACCCTTACATAAATGTAGACCCTGGTACGCTGAACCCATACGAGCATGGCGAATGCTATGTGACTGAAGACGGTGCTGAAACCGACCTGGACCTGGGCCATTACGAACGCTTCCTGAATACCACCACATCGCAGGCCAATAATGTAACTACCGGCCGTATATACCAGCATGTCATTAACCGTGAGCGCGAGGGCGCCTACCTGGGCAAGACCGTGCAGGTGATACCCCACATAACTGATGAAATAAAGCGCCGCATGACCCTGTTGGGCCAGGATGGCAAGTTTGATATAATACTGACTGAACTGGGCGGTACTGTGGGTGATATAGAATCGCTGCCCTATGTGGAGGCGGTACGCCAGCTAAAGTGGGAGATGGGCAACGAGAACTGCATAGTAGTACACCTGACCCTGATACCCTACCTGAAGGCTGCAAAGGAACTGAAGACCAAGCCCACACAGCACAGCGTAAAGATGATGAGCGAACACGGGCTGCTGCCGGATGTACTGGTATGCCGCACCGAGGAGCCATTGTATAATGACCTGAAAAGAAAGATAGCCCTGTTCTGCAACGTAACGCAGGATGCGGTAATAGAAGCGCTGGACGCAGACACCATATATGGTGTGCCGCTAGAGATGATGCGTGAAAAGCTGGATGAGATATGCCTGCACAAGCTGCAACTGCCGCTGGGCAACGACCCAGACCTGAACCTGAACCGCTGGAAGGAATTCCTGAATAAGCTGCGCTACCCCAAGAGCAAGGTGGTAGTGGGGCTAATAGGCAAGTATGTAGAACTACAGGATGCCTACAAATCGATACTGGAAGCGCTGATACATGCAGGCGCTATGAATGAATGCAAGGTGGAAGTGCGCAACATACACTCTGAATACCTGACACCGGAAAATGCGGCAGAAAAGCTGCAGAACCTGGATGCCATGCTGGTAGCGCCGGGCTTTGGCAGCAGGGGCATAGAGGGCAAAATAGATGCTATACGCTATGCCAGGGAAAATAAGATACCCTTCTTCGGGATATGCCTGGGCATGCAGATGGCGTGTGTTGAATTTGCCCGCAATGTGCTGGGACTAAAGAACGCGCACAGCACGGAAATGAACCCTGAAAGCGATCAGAATGTGATCTGCATGATGGAAGAACAGAAGAGCATAACACAGATGGGCGGCACTATGCGCCTGGGCGCTTACGATTGTGAGCTGCGCAGCGAATCGCGCACGGCAGGCATCTACAACAAGACGCATATATCTGAACGCCACCGCCACCGTTATGAATTTAATAACGACTACCTGGATGCTTTTGAAAAAGCCGGCATGCTGCCGTCGGGCATGAATCCTAAAACCGGGCTTGTAGAGATAGTGGAGGTAGCAGACCATCCCTTTTTTATTGGGGTACAGTTTCACCCGGAGTATAAAAGCACTGTGGAAAACCCGCATCCGCTGTTTGTCGCCTTTATAAAGGCTGCCAAGGATGCGCAGGAAAACCGTAATGAGGTGCACCATCATCATGCACTGAATAACTCACTGGCGTAACCGAGAGCGGGTTCTTTACCATTCTATTGCAACTCAAGATATTTTGATTGCAAGGCCAGGTTCATCATGCCTGCAAATAACTCCTTTCCGGTCTTTGTATCAAAGAAATGGATAAGGGCAAAGGTGTTGCGGTTATGGTCTTCGGCCGGCCCTGCTTCTGAGATTATCACCTTTACCCTTTTATGCCGTTGTGTCTCTATATAGGCATGTCCCCGCATCAGCATAAATGCCCCTGCTTCCTTTTGCATAATGGGCTGCAGGCGGTTCATGTATTCCATATCCCTCCCTTCTACCAGTTCCACCCCGTAAAGCTTGTTCTCATCAAGGCCGGAGGTGCTATCGGGATATAGAGTGGCATCTATCCGGTGCAGGTATTGCAGGGTGGTGTTAATATCTTTTATGGTAAAGAACAGATGAAACCCTTTGTAAACAAGATGCACCTGGGGCTTTTGCCACATATGCACCAGGTGTATAGTATGCTGCGCCCGGGCGGTGAAGGAAAATATAACCAGAAATAAAAAAGTGATGCGCTTTCTCATATAGGTTTGGCACTACTAAGCTAATAAGAATAATGAACTGTTTTTGCCTAA
This sequence comes from Taibaiella sp., assembly GCA_013815385.1. Classification (GTDB taxonomy): domain Bacteria; phylum Bacteroidota; class Bacteroidia; order Chitinophagales; family Chitinophagaceae; genus JACDGL01. Next base: position 275,722 of record JACDGL010000002.1, read on the forward strand.
AGCGGTTATAGCCTAATTTAGCTGCCGATATGAAAAGTTTTGCAAGTGATAACTACGCAGGTGTAATGCCTGAAATAATGCAGGCTCTGCAAAAAGCCAATGACCAGCATGCCCGGTCTTACGGTGCTGATGAATTAACACAGAACACCATAAAGCTATTTAAAGAAGTGTTTGGCGCTGATGTAGCTGTGTACTTCGTTTTTAATGGCACGGGTGCCAATGTACTGAGCATCAGCAGTACCACGCAGTCTTACAACTCCGTACTGTGTGCTGATATATCGCATATATACAATGATGAATCCTCTGCACCTGAAACATTTACCGGCTGCAGGTTTTTTCCCTTGCCCAGCAATATAAACGGGAAGCTGGATGTGGCTACAGTAAAGGAGCGCCTGATAAGGAAGGGTGATATACACTACCCGCAAACAAAATTATTATCGCTGACGCAGACCACCGAATATGGCACTGTATATAGCGCTGACGAAATAAAAGCACTCACTGAGCTTGCGCATGATAACGGATTGTATGTGCATGTAGATGGTTCCAGATTCTTTAACGCCGCTGCCAGCCTTGGCTGTGGATTGAAAGAGATTAGCACCGATTGCGGTATAGATATACTATCGCTTGGGGGCACCAAGGCCGGGATGATGTTTGGAGAAGCTGTAGTAGTGTTTAATAAAGCGCTTAATGAACATATAGCCTACAAGCACAAACAAGTGATACAACTGGCATCTAAAACACGGTTCATAGCGGCACAGTTTGATGCCATGCTGCGCAACGAACTATGGCAAAAGAGCGCGTTGCATAGCAATAAGATGGCGCAGCTGCTGTACCGGGAATTGCTGAAGCATGCTGAAGTAAAGATGACACGGCCTGTGCAGGCCAATGTTGTATTTGCAACAATACCTATTGAGTGGAATGAGCCACTGCAAGAGAAATTTCCCTTTTATGTATGGAAAGACCCTACCAATGAGGTGAGGCTGATGTGCGCCTTTGACACTACAGAAGAGGATATAGCGCTATTTGCAGGTGCCATAGAAAACATTAAGAAATAAAAAAGAGCTTCCCGAAAGAAGCTCTTTTAGTTCTATAATTTTCTATTAATGCTGTATTACCAGCTTCTGCGTCAGCTGACTGGCTGTACCTTGTATGCGAATCGTGTAATTGCCTGATGGCAGATCTGATATCGGTAACTGGCGGGTAAGTGAGTTAGTAGCCGCCTGGCCCCATTGTTTTACCAGCCTGCCCTGCATATCATATACAGCTATGGTAAACGGCTGCGCTACACTCCACTTCAGGTCTATATTTACATAGCCGGCAGCGGGCACAGGGAATAAGTGTACATAATTGCCTGTAGCAATGGTATTTCCTGCATCTAAATGATGAGATGTATCGCGGTAATAATATCTTGTTTGTACGTCCTGACCATTCAGCGGCATATAAGCTCCCCCATTCCATGAGTTGCTTGTATATGTCTTTGCATCCTTATTCGCATTATACGTCCAGGTATATAATTTGTGGTTTATAAACTTATTGGTAGGCATATCAAATGACTGGCTGTAGATGGTAGTGACATTATTATCACTATTATAATTGATAGAGTCTCTTTGTGAGGGTAATATTATTCCCGGCCCACCGGTAGCTACTGAGTAGATGTTAAGTATATCTCGTCCCGCGCCATCGTACCGGTACGTAGTAATGGCAGCAGGTAAATAATTCATAACCATGGGGTCATATGTAAAAAGCATAGTAACAGTATCCTGATTAAGACTATTAAAGGCATAAATAATGCTGTCGGTATTATTATACCTGCGCAATACATTATCCCATGTTTTTGTAATTAGCTGAGTAAGGTTATTGTGTGTGTCGTATGTATAGATGCTGTAGGAGAAGCTATCCCAAAACGACCCGCTCCACTTCCAAGTTCGCTGGTTTACCAGGTTATTACTGGCGTCGAAGATATTTTTGTATTCGTAAGTATTTTGAAACGTTCCAGATATAATAACTTGCTTTATTATATCAGTATCTCTATGTATGGGAGCATCATAAAAAAAATTATCTTTTGAGGCCAGCACCCATGTAGCCGTAGTATCATTCCAGGTAAAGCCCCTATTTATAAATACTGTATCGTCGCTATTAAAAGACTTGAGATTTAATGTATAAGGTGTGTACCCGCCATTATAAGTGTAAACAATGGCGGAATCGTACTGAAGAGAGGGCGTTTTCAGATTACCGCCTCTGGCACCCTGGTATACATACACGGTAGAATCAGTAGGTGTAAATACAGAAAGTGCGTACAATGTATTGGTAACGCCTACGAGATCATGAACAGATTGTGCTATCGCGGAGGGCGCAGTAACAATTGCCAATAATAAAAATGCAAGTAGATTTTTCGACTTCATAATAGAGCCAGGGTTTTTGGTGTGTAAATATTCTCTAAGTTACATCATAAATAGATAATCTGATAGAAACAGGCCGATTACCTATTGATACATTAACTTTTTTACTTGATTATAACACTGGATTATAATACTTTTGACAAACTATATAATGTGAATAAATTATATAGATAGTATCGCAAATTTTAATGAATACCCGCAACGTAGTACTAATAGGAATACTGGGAGGAATTATACTGCCCTGCATGCTGCTTATAAACAGGGTGATGCTATACATGCACCCGGAAATGAGCGCAAACAGAGCAGACCTGTTCTATTGCATAGGTGTATTTATCATTATTGTATTAATAGCCGGTGCTGCTACTTACCTGCTGGGACGCAGGGACGGGAATAAAAATAAGCCACGGACGGCAGTGCTTGTAGAGCGCAACTATAAAAGCCTGATGGAAGACTCGGGCATGACGGCGGTAACCTTAGATAAAGATGGTATAATACGGTTTGTAAGTGAAAACATACTGCACCTGACATATATGCATGCGAGCGAGTTCACCGGGCTGCCTATACAGACTTGCGTACCTGAGGAATACCACGCTACACTAAACGAAATAATAAGCAACATAGGGCGGCGGCTAGAGTATGTAGATAAACTGGACCTACAGGTATATACCAAGCAGCATGAGCGCAAATGGGTATCGTGCAAGCTGTACCCACTGCGTACGCACCGCAATAAATCGCCTGAGGTAGTGATGATGCTGCTGGATATAACAGAAGAAAAAAAGCTGCAGGCGGAACTGCATGAGCTGGAAAAAGCCAAAGACGCACAAAGGCAGCTGATGCAAACGGTTATAGATTTTTCGCCGGCCATGGTGTATATAAAACAGCTGGACGGGAACTATATACTTACCAACAGCAAAATGAAACGACTGGTAAATGCCCGGCATGACCATGGACTGAAGGAGATACTGGAAGAAAAATATCCGGCAATAATTGAACAGGACCGCCAGCAGGAACAGATACTCCTGAAGACGAGAAGGATGGTGACCTATGAATCGGAATTTGTACATGAAAATGGAAAGGTTACCAACTTCCTGGTACAGAAATATCCTATATTCAATAACGAGGGGAATATAGAAAGCATTTGCGGCTTTTCTACAGATATCACCCTCTTTAAGCAATCAGAACACCTGATACTTGGCGCAAAGAACGAAGCCGAGCAGGCAAAGGAAGGACAAGAAATATTTATGGCCAATATGAGCCATGAAATAAGGACCCCCCTGAATGGTATTATAGGTATGGGCAACCTGCTATCCGGTACCGAAATGAGCCCCGAACAAACAGAGTACCTGGATTCGATACAGATATCAGCAAAAAACCTGCTGGCAATCATTAACGACATTCTGGATTTCTCAAAAATAAAATCCGGTAAGTTTAAACTGGACGAGGCTGATTTTAACCCAAGGGACGTGATCCGTAAATCGATGTACCCGTTACTGCTTCGTGCAAAGGAAAAGGGTGTGGCCCTGAAATTCTTTATAGACACCGATGTGCCGGAAACACTGCATGGCGATCAATTACGTTTTTTACAAATGATCATCAACCTGGTGGGCAATGCAATTAAATTTACACCCAAAGGTTCTATAGAAGTAAAGGCACATCCCATAGCCAGAGACGAGCAAAAAGTAACGCTCTGCATAGAAGTGAAAGATACCGGGATAGGCATACCGGAAGATAAATTGCTAAACGTGTTTGAAAACTACGAACAAAGCGACAGCAATATAGCCCGTAACTATGGTGGTACCGGCCTGGGTCTTGCAATAGTAAAGCAACTGGCGGAAGTGCAGGGCGGAAGCATATCTGTAAAAAGCAAGCTGGGTAAGGGTTCGACCTTTACACTGGAAATACCTTACAAAATAGGCCAATCAAACCCAGATGAATTAATTGCGGATAAAGACACTAGCGGGCAGCAACCCCTTAGTGATATACGCATACTGGTAGCGGAGGACAATACCATTAACCAGAGGATAGTGCAACAAACCCTTAGCAAGCAGGGAGCTACTGTAGATGTGGCCATAAACGGCGAAGCAGCTGTAGAAAAATTGCATGGTAATAAATATGATCTGATACTGATGGACCTGCAAATGCCGATAATGAATGGCTACGAGGCCACACTGCATATACGAGATGTAATGAAAATAGATACGCCCATAATGGCTATGACTGCTAATGCCCTAAAGGAAGAAGTGATGAAATGCTATGAAGCCGGCATGAACGACTACATAAGCAAGCCCTTTGAACCCTCTGATTTGCGTGATAAAATACTGCGGCTGGTACAGGAATATAAAGCGGCAGTATAAACAAAAATAATGGTGAGGGTTGGATATAAAAAAAATTATTGTTATTTTTCGCCCTTAACAGTTACATAATATGAAAAAAGCCTTATTATTTGCTTCGCTATTTTTTATAGCCTTATCCTCGTGCACAAAAGATAGCAATGAATCGAACGCACCTACTACCTACCGTGTAGATAATATTACTAACCTGGTAATTGGCTATAAGCCTACCTCCACCACTTCCTTAAACCTGAACGTTGCGTATGTAGGCCCAATACAGGAAACAGTTACCATATCCTTATCAGGATTACCAACAGGAATACGCCTGGATAGTAATTCTATAACCACTGGCATACCCACCTTTACCAGCCAACTATTTCTGGTTAACGATAGCTTCAACACTACTCCAGGAAATTATAAGATAACTCTTAACTGCACCGGCTCACAGACCGGGATAAAAAGCTATACCTTCATGCTAAAAGTACTTGCAGCACCTCCTATTCCACCCTGTGTCTCTACCGTTATCGGTGCATGGACCAATGCCGTTAACTGTGCAGGCTCACCATTTGCTGATAACATAATTGTAGATCCATCCGGAGTTCCCAACCGTATCGTATTCAGGAATTTTGATGGTACCGGCAATTCCGTTTATGCTGATCTGGACTGCACCAATAGTATTATGACCATACCTGCCCAAACAGTAGGTGGACATGCTTATAACGGCGGCGGCAATTTTAGTGCAACTACTATAGTAATAGGTTTTTCTGATTCGTCAGCCGCAGGTTTTAATACCTGTTTTGATAACCTGGCGAGATAATCTTTTTTTGGAATAAATAATTACAAACGGCCGCTGATAGCGGCCGTTCCTGTTTTTTAGCTATGCCTGTGATATATTATAAAAATTAGCTAACTTCAATATACATCTTTACCTATATGAAACCTTCCTCAACCCTTATCATTGCCACAGCAATCACCGCCTCTTTTATTACTGCAAATGCGCAAACACAAGGGCAAGTATACAGACGAGATACCAGCATTAAGGTATACGATGGCGGTATGCATGAAAAAATGATGGCCTGGTGTGGCGGATTTGACAGCCCGCAGTTTGCAATGGGGGACCTGAATAAAGACGGGAAGAATGACATGGTGATCTATGAGCGTTATAAAGGTATAAGGACCTTCCTGAATATGGGCGTGGCAGGAAATCCAAAATATGTATATGCGCCACAATACGAATTGAATTTTCCAGCTATAGATGGGTTTATGACACTGGTAGACTATAACCATGATGGCATACCTGACCTGGTAAGCGGTGGGGGCAATTTTTTTATCTGGAAGGGCTTTTATAATAGCGCCAACCAATTATCATTTACTTTTTATAAGGGCCTTGAATACAATAATGACTCCTTTAGCTCAGGCAGTAACAATGCTTATGTGTCACCCACAGACATACCTGCCGTAGTGGACGTAGATAATGATGGCGATCTTGATTTTATAGCATTTAATAGCCTGGGGGGCAATTTTGTGTATTGGTATAAAAATGTACAGGTAGAGGATACCTTACCAAGTGATTCCATACGGATAAAGCTCAGAGACCAGTGCTGGGGGAAATTTTACCAAACCGCAAGGCTATATCACCAATTGAATTGGAATTGCAGTAATGCGAATCTGGGCCTGAACGCACGGGAGATGCGGAAGACCCACTCGGGAAATGCCATATGCCTGATAGATATGGATGGGGATGGGGACTATGATTACCTGGATGGGAGTGTAGGATACGATAATGTTGCCTACCTGGAAAATGGCAGGATCCCTTATGGCGTGCATGACCACGACAGCATGGTGTACCAGGATACTACGTGGCTGAAGACAGGGAAAATAATAACCCTGCCTATATGGCCTGCACTTTTTAATGTAAATATAGACGGAGACGGCAAAAAGGACCTAATGATTGCTCCTAACAGCGCCGCGGAAAACTATAAATGCACCATATATATGAAGAATACGGGCACTGCCAGTGTACCCGTATTCACTTATCAGAACGATACCTTCTTTACATCACAAACTATTGATGTGGGAACCAACGCCTACCCCTTTTTCTTTGATTATAATAAAGACGGAAAGCCGGACTTATTTATTGGCTCCAGGGGATATTATACCAGTGGGGGTACCTATAAAGCACAGATAGCTTATTACCTGAATACCAGCGTACCGGGGGCACCGTCGTTTACACTGCAAACAAGCGACTTTATGGGGCTGAGTGCGCACAACTACGCGGGTGCGGCACCGGCTATTGGTGATATAGATAACGACGGGAAGGCAGATCTGGTAATAGGCCATTATGATGGCACCATGTCTTACTTCACCAATATAGCGGGCTCTGACAGTGTGCAACCGCAGTGGCAACTGGTGCAGGCCACACTAAAAGACGCTGCCGGCCATACTGTTTATACAGCCGGCAGTGCCACACCATTTATCTACGACCTTGACAAGGATGGCAAACCTGACCTGCTGAGCGGGAGCTTTAGCGGGTATGTGTATTATTACCAGAACACCGCAACAACGCCCGGGAACATCAGCCTGAAGTATATTACGAACAAAGTAGGCAATGCGCGGGCAGATAATGATATATATGGGCCAGGCACCAGCACTGTTTTCATTGGCAAAATAGACAACTCCAATGTTGACTATATGATGCTGGGCAGCTCATCGGGTATGCTATACCGCTATGATGGCTTTCAGAGTGGCAACACTACAGTACCCTATACACGCTTAGACAGCAATTATTCCTATATAGATACAGCGTATGCCCTATTGAACCGGCATGGCAATTATTATGGTCTGCAGTCTGCGCCTGCTATAGCAGATGTAGATGGTGATGGCAAATATGAAATGGTGGTAGGGTTAACATATGGGGGGCTGATGCTGTACAAGCAGGATACAAATGTATATGTATCGGCGTGCAGCTGCACGCCTGTAAGCAGTGATGCCCATGTATATCCTAATCCCGCAACCAATACGCTGAATATAGAATGGACTGCATCCTTTGGCACAGATGCGGTGCATATAAGCCTTATATCAGTAACCGGGCAAAGGGTCCTAGAAAAAACAGTGAGCGCCCAAATGCTGCATGCACAATTAAATACTATGGGGCTGAATGCAGGTGTGTATTACTGCATCATACAATCAGGGAGTGGCAGGAAAGCTGTACCCGTGACCATACTTAGATAATAATATTATTGTTATTTATATTTTAATAAACTGCCTATATTGCCTTTTAAAATTTTTATCTATTACGGAAAGATAATATATACCCGGTAGTAATAAACTTATATCTATTACGTTATTACTATCACTTACTAACTTATTTATAAGCAACTTACCATTCACATCAGTTACGTTCAGTATTTTGTTACCTGCTGTTACAAATTTCACAGATATAATATCGTGAGCCGGATTAGGATAAATTGTGAAAAGGCTATTATTAGTTTCTAAATTTGTTGTTCCCAATACAGGATTATAAAGGCGACTTATAAATACATTTGAATACATATACGCAGGGGTAAACAGAGATAATCCTCCAAATTTTAAAGTATCCGTAAATGATCCCGAGATAGCAATGTTACCCCCGTTTTTATCAACTGATAATGCAGTAACAGCACTGAAATAAAGGCTTGAAGGATTTATTATCCATATAGCATTCCCAGTAAGTTTATCAAATTTTCCTATAAATGACCCGCCAGAATCACTTTTAGGAACAACTATACCCCCTACGTTTGCAGATAAATTATGTGTTACAGAAAGATATGGATAGCCATTAGCGTCAATGTCCAATGCATCTGCATCTTCCCCATCGGCAAATACATAATCATAATACCATAATCTGGTACCCGTAGTATTGTATCCCGAGAAAAAATATTTAGTTGTAGGAAATCCTGCTACCATAGCGCCATCCAAATAACCACTGGCAAAAACGTAACCCTTTTTATCTGCTACTACATGCCATGTATTGTCATAAGCATAATCGCTAGGGCTTCCTATAGCATTTGCCCATAACATATTACCAGCCGTATCCAATTTGGCTACCCAGCCATTCTTTATATTAGTCAAAGGGGTACCAAGTACCGTAGAGCCCCATACAAATCTGCTTGCAAAAAACCCACCTGTATAAATGTTCCCATTTTCATCACTTGCAATTGTACTACCGGAACATGTACATGTATCCGGGCGTTTAAGCCATTTTATATTACCATCGCTCCCATATTTAGCAATAAACACACTTACATTACTAGCCACAGGCAATGTTATACTTTTCCCAGATAGGACGAGTGTATCATCGAAATAACCTGTAAGAAGTATGTTACTGTTAATATCAAGCGTAAGACCGGTAATATCTATATTATAAGCAGGCCCAGAAGTATTACTACTAGTATGCCATATTACCGAACCACCTGATGTATATTTAATAAGAAAAATACATGCTGTTTTAGTAGGATTAGCAATGTAATCTGTAGCATTAATATAAAGGGTATCAGCAATAGACGTTCCTGCTACATAAATATTATCATCCTTATCGACACTTATTGATTTTATGAAGGCTGCTTTATTAGATATCTTCAGATCATTTATCCACACCAGTCTTCCTGAAGAATCATATTTCATCAAATAAAGGTCCGGTATTAAACCATGGTGAGTAAGAAAAGTTGAACCAATATGGATATTATCTGTAGTAGTTATTGTGTGTAGGATATTATGATGATTATCTGTAGCTATAGGCGAAGGGGAATATATTGTTTGTGTTGTATCTAATATTGTTTTAGCCCATTGAAGAGACTGGGACATTGCTGACATGGAAAGGAAAAGGAAACAAGAAACAAGAAACAAGAAACAATTTCATAGAAAATAATTTCATAAATGGCAATTTGAGTGCTAATATAAATATAGTATTACCAATTATAAAAGAGTCTATTTAGCCTCTTCCTGGTGCTTAAGGACCTTTGCTTCTACATAGAAGATGATCTCTTCAGCTATATTCTTAGACTGGTCGCCCACACGCTCCAGCTTACGGATAATGGATAGTATATAAAGCGCCTCTCCTATTACGTTCATATCCTGCTTCACCAAAGCAGCTATGTTTGCATTGGCGTCCCTGTTAATATTGTCCAGTACCTCATCGCGCTTGAAGATGCTGCGCGCAAGGTTGGTATCTTCATTCTCGAAAGCTACCCGTGTATCCATTAGTATGTTCACGGCATCCTGGTACATACGGAGCACCTGTGTTGTTTCCAGAAGAATGGTATCAAAGTTGGCAGCTGATTCTATTACATATTTTGCTATCCCCTCGGCTATATCGCCGATACGCTCCAGGTTGTTATTGATCTTAAGGACAGCGAGCAGGAAACGGAGATCTACAGCTACGGGGCAATAGAGCGCGAATATATTTTCGCAATCGCGGTCTATCTTCAGCTCATAGGCATTCACCCGCTTCTCTTTCATTATTACCTCGCGCGCCAGGTCTTTATCGTAGAGCAGCATTGATTGTTTGGCCTTGTTAAGCTGGCTCTGGACGAGTATCCACATGTTTACAACCTCTGTCTTAAGGGCTGCAATTTCATTTTCCAACTGTGTCATAGTGGTAAATTAATTAAAATAAGCCGTTAACTGAAACGGCCTGTTATATAATTCTGTGTGCGTGTATCCTTAGGATTAGTAAACATCTTCTTGGTATCATCATACTCCACCAGCTCGCCCAGGTAAAAGAACGCAGTGCGGTCGCTGACGCGGGCCGCCTGCTGCATATTGTGTGTAACAATAATAAGCGTGTAGTTCTTTTTAAGATCGTGCAGCAAAGCTTCAATGCTGGAGGTAGATATAGGATCGAGGGCAGAAGTGGGCTCATCGAGCAGCAATACTTCCGGTTCCATAGCTATGGCACGTGCTATGCAGAGGCGCTGCTGTTGACCACCGGATAAGAAATTGCCTTTTTTATGCAGCGCATCCTTCACCTCGTTCCAAAGTGCTGACTTAGTGAGGGAGTGCTCTACTATGCGGTCTTTCTCCTCCTTTGGCAGCTTTATTCCATTCAGCTTGTAGCCTGCAATAACATTGTCGTATATGCTAAGGTTAGGAAAAGGGTTGGGCCGCTGGAACACCATACCTATCTTAAGCCTTACAAAGATGGGGTGCATATCATACACATTCTCATTGTGCAGCATTATAGTGCCATTTGCTGTAGCGCCGGGTATCAGCTCGTGCATCCGGTTTATGCAACGCAGGAAAGTGGTCTTACCGCAGCCGGAAGGACCCATTACGGCAACTACATTGTTTTGCGGTATATCTATGTTTACATCCTTCACCACATGGTTAGTGCCGAAATAGGCATTAAACCCTTTAGTGCTTACAATTGTACTTTCCATTTTCGTGTAGTGATCTTAGTAATAATATTAAGGAGTAATACCCATGCAAGCAACACCAGCGATGCGCCCCATGCCAGATCGTGCCAGTCGTTATACGGACTGGTAGCATAGTTGAAAATGAGAAGCGGAAGCGTTTGCATAGGTTTTGTAATGCTTACTGACAGGTAAGGGTTGCCAAATGCGGTAAAAAGCAACGGCGCTGTTTCGCCAGCTATACGGGCTACAGATAACATAACACCTGACAGGATGCCACTGATGCCGCAGGGGACAATCACTTTTAATATAACCCTGTGGAAAGGCATACCTAGTGCGAATGCTGCTTCCTTAAGTGAATCAGGCAATAATTTCAACGTTTCTTCGGTAGAGCGAATGACTATAGGCAGCATCATAATAGATAATGCTATACTACCCGATAAAGCAGAGAAACTGCCAAATGGCTTCACCAGCCAGAAATAGGCTATGATACCAATAACTATAGAGGGCACTCCCTGCAGCACATCTACACATAGGCCGCACCAATAAGCGAGCTTTGTAGTCTTGTTCTCGCTGAGGTAGATACCACACAATATACCAACAGGGATAGCAATGAGTGAGGCAACAGATATAACAATAACACTGCCCAGCAATGCGTTAGCGATGCCACCGCCGGGTTCGCCCACGGGTTTGGGTACGTTGGTGAAAAAATGCCAGTTGATCTTAGTGATTCCTTCTTTGAATATATAGGCCAGGATGGCTATCAGCGGCACAACACAAGCACAGGCAAGAACGATCGTCAATGCCTGAAACCCCCTGCTTTTACCGATCCTGTATTTAATATGGGCGTTCATAGCTAAACGGTCGTATATCTTTTAATAATTCTTTTGCCAATCATATTGATAACCACTGTTACCAAAAACAGCACCAGGCCAAGCTCTATTAATGCAGAGAGATACACCGGATGGTCGGCCTCAGTAAATTCGTTGGCTATAACGCTGGCCATAGTATTGCCTGGCGAGAAAATGTTTTTTGGTATCAGGCTGGTATTGCCTATCACCATGGTAACTGCCATTGTTTCGCCTAATGCCCTGCCCAAAGATAGGAGGATGCCCGCAAAAAGGCCCGACTTTGTATACGGTAATATTACACTCCTTATCACCTCCCAGCGTGTAGCCCCTAATGCAGATGCTGCCTCCTTTAACTGAGAAGGAACCATCTGTATCATTGCCCTACCGAGTGAAGCGGCATAAGGTATTATCATCACAGACAAAATCAATGAGGCTGAAAAAATGCCTATACCCACCGGCTGTACCCCAACCTTTGTTTCAAAGCTGCGTACTATGGGCACTAAAACTGCCAGCCCCCAAAAGCCATATATAACAGAAGGGACGGCAGCTATCAATTCAACTGTATTCTTTAATAGATTGGATAGCCAGCCTTTAGGGTAATATTCGCCAAGGACTATAGCGACTGCAAAAGAAAAGGGTACTGAAATTGCAAGCGCGAGAAAAGAAGTGAGCAGCGTACCTAATAAAAATGGATAGGCACCATATATATCCCTTACCGGATCCCATACCTTGCCCCACAAATAACCAATGCCTAAGCTTTTTATAGAAGGTACCGATTCTACAATAAGCGTAAGCATAATACCCAGTACCAGAAGTACCATGGCAACACCCATGAATATCAGTGTTCGCCTGAAGATTTTTTCCGTTCGTATCTGCCGATAGGAGTGTTTAATTCTCTTGCTCGTTCTCACAATATCTGAGGTCTTTATAGAATTAATTACCCGCAGAACTGAGTTTCTGCGGGTAACAACACTATTATCTAAAGATGTTTTCATTCAATCATAGTATTCTCGATTACTGAAGTATCGGCTTACCATCGTAGGTAGCTGACTTCAATATAGCTTCGCCAACAGAAACAGCGGCAGGAGAAAGCGGCGCATAATTCAGCGCGCTGCTATACTGCTGTCCTTCGTGCGTAGCCCACCATATCAGCTTTACCATTTTAGAAGCACGATCCATAGAGCGGTTATTGTATTTCTGCTCTTTGTAGATCAGCACCCATGAGAATCCTGATATAGGATAACCATCGGCAGCATCTGTATTTGTCAAAGATACTTTACCATCGGCTGGTATCTGTATGTCGGCAGCAGCAGTAACGCTGGCTATACTTGGGGTAATGAATTTGCCGGATTTATTCTGAACTTTAGCGAATGCCATGTTATTCTGCATAGCATAAGCAAGCTCTATATAACCAATAGTACCGGGTGTCTGCTTGATGCTACCAGCAACGCCTTCGTTACCTTTGCCACCAAGACCCACAGGCCAATTGATCGAAGAACCCTTACCTACTTTAGTGCTCCACTCTTCGCTCACCTTAGAAAGGTAAGTAGTGAAGATATTGGTAGTACCGCTACCGTCAGACCGGTGAGCGATGATGATACCAGTAGCTGGAAGCTTAACGCCTTTGTTGATAGCTGCTATTTTAGCATCATTCCACTTAGTGATCTTGCCCAGGAATATATCGGCAAGTACTGATGGAGTGAGCATCAGTGTATCTTTCATTTCAGGCAGGTTATAACCTATAACCACAGCACCCGCAGTAACCGGAATGTGCACAACAGGAGCAGATAATGCTGAATCCTGTTTGCCATTCAATGGCGCATCTGATGCACCAAAGTCAACGGTTTTATTTGTTAACTGCAGAATACCACCGCCTGAACCTATAGACTGATAATTTACCTTCAGACCATTGGTCTTGTTGTACTCAGAGAACATTTTTGAGAACAGTGGGTTGTCGAATGAGCTACCCGCGCCCAGAATTGTGTTATCATCGCTATTGGTAGTAGCTGATGTACTGTCTGTAGTAGAAGTAGAGCTAGATCCATTGCAGCTAACCAGAGCCATACTGCTGCTGATAGCTATTGCAAGACCTGCTACTGCTAAACCTTTAAATACTTTCATAACTATTATATTTTTTTAGTTTTTTTTATCAGATTATTATTTACCGTAGATATAATAGAAGGTGAGGCGGTAAACCACATCAGTACCTTTAGAACCGTTACCGTTAGGGTTCAATGCATACTGGCTGCTTGAAAGTGTGCTTTCGTATGTATTGATCCACATGTTAGGCATTACGTGTACATTCTTTATAGGAGTGAAATCCAGACCAAATGTGATGAACTGCTCTTTAGTAGTTGGCTCGTACTGAGAAGTTAAAGCAGAGTAAGAGGTAACATTTGCGCTACCGGTTACTTCACTTAAGTTGCGGCTTGGATCATATACATCATAACGTGCGAAGAAGCCTAACTTGTCTTTGTATATTCTGCCTTTAACAAAGGTTGATATGCCAAAAGATTTTGAAGTACGGTAGTATACATTGTGGTCGGCGCCCACAACCTGTACATCGCCCATTAAAGTATTCATATACGCTTCTACACCTACTGTAAATTTCTTATCCTGCCATGCAACAAAAATTTTGCTCATGTTACGATCATGATGAAGGTTAGTAGGAGAAGGTATAGTATAAGTAGTAGTAGTACCAGTTACAGTTTTAGTTTCAGGAAGTGCATCGCCAGCGGGAGTCCAGTGAAGTTTTTCATAATCCTGGTATAGGTCTACTATCAGGCGCTTGTTGAAGAACTTGGCATATACATCAGCATACAACCATTTGAAAGCATCATTTTCAGGCTTTGCGCTCTGGCCGTTACCAACCATAACATCATAACCAAAACAGCCTTTATTATCGAACCAGCCCTGTAAAGCAATACCCATATCAAAAGAAGGAGTTCTGCGGATATCCGTGATCGTCCTTTCTATAGAGCGGTAACCCCATACTTCTTCCGAAGTCTGTGTATTTTTTGCATATGCACCCAGAGCAGAGCCCTGTGCAAAAGCGGGAGTTGGAAGCTGACCTGCAACCAGATCAGTATTTTTCCAGATATTTCTCCAGCGGATGTTCGCCAGTTTCAGGTAAGGAGCAAATTTGTTGTTAACCAGTATGTCACCATTACCCTGGCCAAGAGAGCCTGATGCGAAATCATCTTCGGCAGCTAACAGAAATTCAGCAACGAATTTTTTGCTGATCTCGTAGTTGTAACCAAGATAAACACGACGGAGCTGGAATTCGTTTGTGTTGGCAGGAACTTTAGTATATTGGTTGGAACCGCCGCGACCACCGCCATTGACAACATCACTGTTGGCCTTGTAAGCGAAGTCTCCAAAGGCATAGCCCCAAAGCTGGCCATGTGGTTTAAATACCTCTCCATTTGCTTCAGCGTTCTGTGCGCTGGCATTAACGGCACCAAAGGCCATTAATAAGAAGAAGCAGGAGCATACGTGTGTAGCTATTTTTTTCATCAGTACGTGTGTTTTGATTTTGAATGCAAAAGAACTACCCAGATATTACGGCTATGTTACGCCCATATTAATTTAATGTTAACAACCACTACTTGTTAACAATGCAACAAATTGTAAATAAATCTATAGTCTGATATGTTTATTGTATAATTTTGCGCATCTGAAAAATGCCTAAACAATTACATATAACGGTATTGCTGCTGCTCTTTCTCGCAACAGGCTTACTTCAGCCCATAACGGGAAGCACTCCTTATGTAGCAAATGATACATGCGTTTCTAACGCATTAGCACCTACCAATGCATCTCACCTATACCAGAAAGGAAAGCTACCAGTTAATACAAAGCTGACAATACGCATAAAGGCGCTGAATAATATTTCAGCTATGGTATTCCCGCAGTTATGGAGTAAAGTTTATGCTGCTGTTTTTCCCATAGTGGAGCATGCGGGTTATTACAGCTTGTGGCATGTAAGCTATACTAGCCATTCCTTTCATCTGCGAGGGCCGCCACCAACAGCCTAACAACTCCTCTCTGCCAATCAGCAGAGCCATTTCTATTTTCAAACTTCTATTTAATACATACTATGAAACTACATAGATATGTATATCCGAAAGAATGCCTGCGTTACCTGGCACTTCTTCTTCTGGTATACATGCCCGCCGGCACCCACTGCCAGCCACTATCCTTATATACTGCCGTACAATCAGGCATTGCCAACTACCCGCTACTACAGCAACGGCAGGCGGAGGTAGCGGAAAGCAAAGCGCATATTACCACAGTAAATGGCTACCGGCTCCCATCATTAAGGCTGGTAGGAGAGGTGAATACCGGTACCGCCAATAGTTTACCGGGTGCTTACTTCCCCTTAGGCCTGGTACCTTCTGTATCAGGATCGGTAAGGGCAGCAAACCGGAACGACCTGACTTCGGGCAATATAGCATTGTCTTACCTCGACTGGCCTTTTTACACATTTGGATACTATAATGCACAAAGAAAAAATGCACAGGCTGCGCTGATAACCACACAGGCTGCGCTAAACAGTGACAAATATGTGCTGACTGAAAATATAATATCGCTCTATCTGGACTGGCTGAATAAATATCGGTTGCTCCTGATAGAGGCCCAAAACCTGCAACGCACTACTACCATACTGAATGCCATACGCGCCACCGTGCTTAGCGGGCTAAAACCCGGCGTGGACAGCACTACCGCCAATGCGCAGTACGCAGCCAGCCGCATCAGTTACCTGCAGGCTACCGATAATTATATGTATGATAAAATATCGCTTGCAGCCTATACGGGTTTAGATACAGGCGCCCTACTGCCCGATACATCTATTGCAGGGGCAGCAATGTTGCAAAAGGCGCTTCTCTTCCCGGTTACAGATAGTATTGTAAATGCGCATCCGCTACTGGAAGTATATGAACGCCGGTACCAGCAGCAGCTAACAAATAATTCGCTGATAGCGCACCAATACCTGCCACGCGTAGCGCTGGAAGGCGCCGGGTGGGCGCGTGGATCGAGCATATCGCCTACAGGCGATGTATATAACAGCGACCTGAGCAGCGGGCTGGCATACAGCCGTTACAATTACCTGTTCGGGCTTACCTTATCTTATAACCTTACAGATATAAAACACCGGCACGACCAGATAGCAGAGGGGCGCTATGCCGCGCAGGCGAGCCAGCTTGCCTTACAAACGCAGCAGGTGAACCTGAACAGGATGCTACAGCAAACCAATGTATCGTACAACAGCACTTTAGAAAAACTAAAGGAGTTGCCCCTGCAATTACAATCGGCCAGGGAGGCCTATGGACAGCAGGCAGCACTATACAAAGCAGGATTAAATACCCTGATAGATATAACCAACGCCCTCTATGTGCTGAAGCAAGCAGAAACCGCTTATGTAATGACACAGGATGAGCTGCTGCAACTACTGTACCTGCGCGCAGGACTTGACAATCAACTGGATGTTTTTTTGCAAACTTTTAAACCATAGTTATGAGCCTCGTATCCGCATCGCTCAGGAAGCCGGTAACTATACTCGTTATAGTGGCATCCGTGTTCCTGGGCTCGATCTTAGCAATAAGAACAATACCAATAGATATATTTCCAAAGCTTAATCTCCCTACCATTTATGTAATAGAACCCTACGGCGGTATGACACCGCAACAGATGGAAGGCTTCTTCGCTACGCGCTTACAAGATCAGTTTTTGTATGTAAGCGGAATAAAAAACATTTCGAGCCGAAGCATACAAGGGCTGACGATATTAAAACTTACATTCTTTGAAAGTACCAATATGGCTCAGGCATCCGCGGAGGTCGCGTTACAGGTCAATCGTGCCATGAAGTTCTTTCCGCCAGGCGCCTTGCCTCCTCAGGTAATACGATTTGACGCGTCATCGTTGCCCGTGGGTGAATTGGTATTTAGCAGCCCGGGTAGGACCCTTGAGGATATACATGATCTGGCGGTGACTCGGGTAAGGCCTCTTTTTTCCACTGTGCCAGGCTTATCAGCGCCGCCACCCGTTGGCTCTAACTCGCGAACTGTAGTGGTGAATGTAGACCCCAATAAAATGCGTAGTTATAACCTGACACCTGATGAAGTGGTAAGCGCCATAGCTAAAAATAATAGTATTACCCCTTCGGGCAATATACGCATAGGGAATATTATGTACATGACCACTCTTAATTCATTAGAAAAAGAGATAGAAGATTTTAATAGTATCCCTGTAAAATCTGACCAGACAAATGCGGTATTTATAAAAGATATTGCTTCCGTACAAGATGCCGCCGACGTTACAGTGGGGTATGCGCTGGTAAATGGCAAACGCTCTGTTTATATACCGGTCGTAAAGACATCGGACGCATCTACCTGGGAGGTAGTGCAAACGCTTAAATCTAAAATACCGGAGATGCAAAGCCTTTTGCCTGATGATATACATATTTCTTATGAATTTGATCAGTCCATATTTGTTATCAATGCAGTAAAAAGCCTTGTGACGGAAGGGATATTAGGGGCGATACTTACAGGGCTTGTGGTCTTATTATTTCTTCGCGACTGGCGAAGCTGTATCGTAGTAGTTATCACTATTCCTGTATCTATACTTATAGCTGTGCTGTGCCTGAAACTTGCAGGGCAGACAATAAATTTAATGACGCTAAGCGGACTGGCACTGGCAATAGGTATATTAGTAGACCAGGCTACCGTAACCATAGAAAATATACACCAGCACCTGGAGATGGGCAAGAACAAGAGGCAGGCAATTTACGATGCCTGTACGGAAATAGCCTTTCCGCTATTGCTGATATTGCTTTGTATCATAGCCGTGTTCGCGCCTTCGTTTGTAATGCAAGGGGTCCCAAGAGCATTATTCCTTCCTTTATCATTATCAATAGGTTTCGCGATGATCGTTTCATTTTTACTCGCCCAAAGCCTTGTACCCGTAATCTCTAACTGGTTGCTGAAAGAAGACTCCTATAAATATGAACACGGTAAGCACCATGCCCATGCAGGAATGGCATTGAATATCACTGAAAGGAAAGAGATAGCAGACCACCTCGGTAAAGAAATAGAAGAACCGGAAAAAAATGATTTTTTCGAACGGGTGAAGATCCGGTTTAAAAAAACATTGGATAAAATGCTTGTTCATAAAAAGCGCAATGTGAGCTTATATCTGGTAGGTGTGCTGCTGGCGGCCGGGATATGCTTTGTCTGGATCGGTAAGGATCTACTTCCAAAAACAAACAACGGGCAGTATCAGCTACGTTTACGATTACCCGATGGTACCCGTCTGGAGCGTTCTGAAGCTATGCTGCATGATGTATTAGGCATATTAGACAGCCTTACGGACAATCATGTGGCTATCAGTTCCGCCTACGTAGGTTTGGTTCCCAGCTCTTACGGCACATTGAATTTATATGTTTTTAACAGCGGCACTCATGAGGCAACCCTGCAAGTACAACTGGATGAGGATTTTAAAATGAACAAAGACAAATTCCAGGATGAGGTTCGCGGCGCTATACATAATAAGTTGCCTAATGTGCGCGTATCTTTTGAGCCAATAGACCTTACTGAAAAAATAATGAGCCAGGGTGCCGCTACGCCTATAGAAGTGCGCGTAGCCGGTAAAGATATGGACCAGATAAAAAAATATTCTGCGAAACTAACTGAGGCCCTAAAAACAATTCCGTACCTGAGAGATGTACAAATACAACAGCCATTAAAATTTCCGGTCGTTAATATAACCATAGACAGGCAGAAGGCATCGCAAATGGGATTGAATATAGCAGCAATAGCGAGATCTATTACCGCTGTAACCTCTTCAAGCCGCTTTACGGAAAAGAATCAATGGCTGGATGAGAAAAGCGCCTATACATTCCAGGTGCAGGCGCAGGTGCCTGAATATATAATGAATAATCTGGAGGAGCTGAAGGAAACTCCCCTCATGGTTGGGCAATCGGGCCTGACACTGCAGGATGTAGCTACATTTAATATTGATACAATGGCAGGAGAATATGACCGAACCGGCCCCCGAAGGTATATAACCGTAAACGCCAACATTTATAAGAAGGATTTGCAGAGCGCAACAGACGATGTAAATAAGATAATCAAGTCATTAGGTACCCCTCCTAAAGGTTTGGTAACGGATGTAAAAGGAATGTCCAGCTTATTAACGGACACCTTAGGCAGCCTTCAGAGCGGCTTGCTATTTGCCGTTATAATTATTTTCTTATTGCTTGCTGCTAATTATGAATCATTCAGGTTGTCATTAGCGGTTTTATCCGCTATACCGGCGGTACTATTAGGCGCTTTGGCAATGCTGCTGCTTACCGGCGCCACGCTTAATTTGCAATCGTATATGGGTATCATAATGGCAACGGGAGTATCTGTGGCGAACGCGATACTTATAGTCACCAACGCGGAAAAGCTGCGCGTAGAGTATAATAATGATGTGGTGAAAGCTGCGTCGGTAAGCGCATCCATCCGGTTACGGCCTATACTTATGACCAGCCTGGCCATGATAGCGGGTATGATACCTATGGCCAGTGGCATGGGCGAGGCAGGCGACCAGACCGCACCACTGGGCCGTGCCGTGATAGGTGGCCTGGCGGCATCTACCCTGGCGGCGCTATACATAGTGCCCCAATGCTACGCCGTACTGCAAAAGAAAGCGTCATTAAAAACATCCTCATTACTACCAGAACCAACTATTTAAAAACCTATTTATGAAATATATTTTCCCAGTGGCAGCACTAACGGCTATAACAGCACTAAGCGCCTGCAGCCACACCGAAAAGAAAACCGCAAAAGCGGTTGCCACCACGCATTATGACCTGATAACGCTGACACCTCACCAGGTAAATGGTAGCGTAAGGCTGCCGGGGGTGATGCAACCCTTTCAGTTCGTGCAGCTATACCCCAAGGTAAGTGGCTTTGTAAAGGCCATTACCGTAGACCGTGGCAGCATAGTGCATAAAGGACAAGTGCTGCTGCGCCTGCAGGCCCCGGAAATAGAAGAGCAGGTATCGGCAGCTAAGCTGAAATACACAGAGGCGCACGCGCAGTATCTGATGAGCATGGACAGATACCAGCGACTGAAAGAAACAAGCAACACACCCGGCACCGTATCGCCCTACGACCTGTCATCGGCCCGATCTAAAATGATGGGGGACAGCGCTACTGCGCAAGGCCAGTACGCTAACTATAATGCTCAGCGGGATATGTATAGCTACCTGACCGTAACAGCACCATTTGATGGGGTGATAACTGAGCGTAATGTACACCCAGGCGCCCTTTTGGGGCCGGGGATGCAGAACGCGAAGCCCATGCTGGTATTGCAGCAACAATCGAAGCTGCGGCTGATAGTAAATATACCCGAGCAGTACAGTGCGCAGGTGAATAATGGCGATGCAGTGCACTATACAGTGAACGCGCTACCCGGAAGGGACTTTGGCGGAACAATAGCGCGCGCAGCGGGAGCGCTGAGTAATAGCTTCCGATCAGAAACTATTGAGGTGGATGTACCTAATACAACCGGAATCTTGAAAGCAGGTATGTATGCAGAGGTGGTGCTACCCATAAAGGGAAGCGCTACTGCATTTGCCCTGCCCGCATCTACAGTTATTACAACTACAGAACGCAAATACGTAGTAGCCGTAAACAACGGGCAAGCTAAATATATGGATGTAACTATAGGGAACCAGCAAGGCGATACCGTAGAGGTATTCGGTACGCTGGAGAAAAATACGCAGATCATCCGTAATCCCACTTATCAGATAAAGGACGGCAGCATCATAAAATAGTTCGTGCTTTTTCTGAACCAAGCATCCGGCTCTGCCGGATGCTTTTTACTTTTTATTAACTTATGAATTTGCTAATGGCATAGTTGTTTCTGCTATAGTATTGAGGAGCGATGAACGCTCAATTATTCTGGCAGAAACCGTGCGATATGAAAAGTGTAATATTCTATTTATTGTTGATAGGCGCTATCATTTATTCACTTACAGGATATTCGCAGGAACGTGAACTTCTGAAACCAGACTATATTTCCATTCAGCAGATAATAAATGACCCCAATTCGGCCTTTTATTATCCTCAATTATTCAAACGGTACCAGACAAACGATACCACACTGTCTCCGCGCGAGTACCGAATGCTCTATTTTGGATATTTTTTTCAGGATAAATATTCTGCTATTCCCCGTAACGTGCAGGAAGACAGCCTTAAAATATTACTCGCTAAGGACGAACTGGAACCTGCCGAGTGGCAAAGTGTGATAAGAATGGATAAGAAAGCCCTGGTTACGCGCCCCTTTGACCTAAAGAAACTAAACCTGCTGTATGTGGGGTATAAAATGAGCGGAGATTCCACAAACGTAAGGTTGTACAGCGATAAGATACGCAAGATCGCATTTGCTATTTTATCCAGCGGCGACGGCCAGAGCGAAGAAACTGCCCTGCATGTGTTGCAGGTATCTGATGAATATGCACTTATCAATATGCTTGGGTATGAATACAGCGGCCACCAGCAGCTTACAGGCGCTGAATGTGACTATTTGACCCTAAAGGATAATACAGATAATGTAAAGGGTTTATACTTTGATGTTAAACAAATATTTAATAGCTACAAGAGGATACTGGATGGCAGCATGTCAATAAAGTAAAGAAAATTTAGAAATTGGCGTGAAATTTGTTAAACAATTAGTGATAAATGTCGGCATGTAATGGTCTCCACTCAACGTATTATAAATAATAAAAGACTGTTTCGTTTTGAATTTCCTTTTGATGATGGTGAAATAGGTTACCTGGAATACAGATGGCTTAAAGGTAAAATGGTGCTGATGCATACCATAGTACCAGGAATGAAAAGTGGAAATGGCATTGGCGCAGAACTGGTACGGCACACGCTGGAACATGCATATGCTGGCGGGCTGGAAGTAGTACTCTATTGCCCATTTGCACAGGGATATGTAGAAAAGCACCCCGAATACAAAGCCCTGATCCACAAATAAGGCCATTTACCCAACTAACAGTTAAAAAATACAGTCTATCTTATATCTGTATTTTTACCTACACTGCTGGTTTCTATGAAATTTACCATTACTCCTATACTGGCGCTTATCTTTTTGCTATCTGCCACGCATGCCTATTCGCAGTCTCCGTATAGGCTTACTACACTGCAGGGTGCTTATGAGCCGCTTACTGATGGGATAGTGCTGAATAATACCGTGTGGTTCAACAGTGATTTTTATGTGCTGCCTTTACCCTTCCCCTTCAAAATAGACACCATACCCTGTACGGCGCCCTTTATAGAAGGAGGAACTACGTTGGTGACCGATACCGGAAAAGCAGTAATCTCTGCCTTCTTTCTGAACAATGCAGACCTGATAGACAAGGGTTTCCTGGGTAGCGATCTTTTTAGCAAATCGCCTATAAGATATATTGTAAGCGGCGTGCCCGGCGCACAGATCTTTAAGCTGGAAATAGCTAATGCCGGCTTTTTTAATGAGATAACCTTCGGTACAGACTTTGATTCTGTGTACATGCAGATATGGCTATATGAGGGTACCAATGTGATAGAGTTCCGGTACGGCCCTTCCTATATTTCCCATCTTTATAATTATTTTCCAATACGTGGACTACCTTTCGCCGGGTATGTGTGTGATGTAGATTATTCGCTTGATGGCGTTTATTACTCACTAACGGGCGACCCCGTGAACCCCAGTATCGATACAGTAACATCAGATAGCGGACGTTTTACACATACTCCTTTGTGCCTCGCTTCCTATCCTGCATCCGGTACAGTGTACCGCTTTACCCCCAACGCGCTGGATATAAAAAAGCCGGAAATAACCAATGCGGGAGTGATGGAAGGCGTGCATATATATCCTACTGCCTGCCACGACCGGCTGATGATAGAATACGAAGGCAATGAAGATGCTACCTACAGCATTATATCAGTAACTGGTGCAGAAATGCATAGGAGCACCCACCTTGCATACAAATTGAATACCATAGATGTAAGTATGCTACCGCCCGGTAGCTACATGATAGAATTGCGTAGCACCGGTGGTCTTACCACACACCAAAAATTTACCCGTTTATAGCGTGGCATATTTATAGCTGCAAAGAAGCATGGGTGCATAAAATGGTTATTTTTGTTTATGACCGTTACCAAGCAGGGCCTTAGCTTCTTATTCCTTTTTTTATTGAGCGCCTTTACTTCTTTTGCACAGCAGCATACTCCCCGTCAATGGGTGGACAGCACCTATAATAAACTGACACAGGAAGAGCGGATAGGCCAGCTATTTATGGTAGCTGCCTACAGTGGTGGTAAAAATTACAACGAAGAAAAGATCACCGAACTCATAAACAGCCATAGCATAGGCGGATTGATCTTTATGCAGGGCGGCGCAGGCAGGCAGGCTATACTGACCAATAGATACCAGGCAATGGCCCAGGTGCCACTGCTCATAAGCATGGATGCAGAATGGGGATTAGGTATGCGCCTGGACAGCATCAAAAACTTTCCCAGGCAGATGATGCTGGGCGCTACGCGCGATACGGCACTGGCCTATAAGATGGGGGCTGCCATAGCTTACCAGTGCAGGCGCCTTGGTGTGCATATAGATTTTGCACCGGTGGTAGATGTAAATAATAATCCTGCAAACCCCGTTATCAATTTCCGGTCTTTTGGTGAAGATAAAACAAGGGTTGCCAATATGGGAATAGCCTACATGCGCGGGCTGCAGAATAATGGAGTAATGGCCTGTGCCAAACATTTTCCCGGGCACGGCGATACGAATGTAGATTCTCATAAAGACCTGCCGGAGATAGATAAATCATTGGCGCAGCTGGATACGCTGGAACTATACCCGTTTAAGCAATTGATAAAGGCCGGGGTACAGAGTGTAATGGTAGCCCACCTGATGATACCCGCACTGGAAAGCGAGCCGCATGTAGCCACTACCCTTTCGAAGAATACAGTCACCAACCTGCTGCGGGAGAATTTGGGATTTAAAGGATTGATATTTACTGATGCACTGAACATGCAGGGTGTTGCTAAATATTTTCCTTCGGGCGAGATAGACCTCAGGGCTTTCCTTGCCGGCAACGATGTATTGCTTTTCTCCCAGGATGTACCTACTGCCATCGCTAAGATAAAAACTGCAATTGATAACCACCAGGTAAGCGAGGCAGACCTGGAGATGCGCGTGAAAAAAATATTGACTGCCAAGTACGATGCCGGGCTGGCACACTTTCATCCGATCAACCCAACCAATATAACAGCAGATATCAATAGCAGTACTGATGCGCTAAGTGAACAGATAGCGCGTGCAGCCATTACTGTAGTGCGTGATGAAAATGGTATCATCAATAAAATAAACAGGAATATGCATGTGGCCTATGTGGGCGTGAATGCAGATACCACTACCTATTTTTATCAGCGCCTGCGCGACTCGCTGGCCATTAACCTGCCGGCGTACTGGCTACCAAAAAAATCGGGCGCCGCAGCGGTTGAAGCGTTAGGACAAAAAATAGCCCGCTATGACGCTACAATAATCGCAGTGCATAACGCAGCCATGTACCCGGGCAGCAGCGGCAATTACGGACTGAGTGATGAGCAGCTCGGTTTTCTAAAGCAGGCGCAGGGAATGAATAATGTAATGATCGTAGTGCTTGGTAACCCTTATATGTTGCAGCACTTCTGCTATGCACGCTCGGCTGTGGTTGCTTATGAAGATGATACAGTAACGCAAAAAGTATGTGCCGACCTGCTACTAAGAAAATTTCGCGCTAAGGGTAAGCTGCCTGTAACCCCCTGTATGGGCATACCTGTAGTAGCCACTGCCAGCACATTGTCGCCACCAGTAAAACCTGTACCCGTAACACTGAAGAAAACAGACTTCCTCGCGGACGCAGGCGTATCGGACCCGATGGCGCTGGACAAGCTGAATATGTTTTTACAACGGTGTATAATAGATCATGCATTTCCGGGGTGCCGGGTGGTGGCATCAAAGAACGGAGTGGTATTCTATGATAAATCATTTGGCTATTATACTTATACTAAAGAAAAGGCTGTGGATAGCAATACGCTGTATGATGTTGCCTCTATGACCAAGATACTGGCAACCACACTGGCCGTGATGCACCTCTATGAGACCGGAAAACTGGACCTGAATAAGACAGTGGGTGATTACCTGAAATGGACAGCTGGTACGGATAAAGCCAATCTGCGTATCAGGGACATGCTGCTGCACCAGGCCGGGTTGAAATCATGGATCCCCTTCTACAAAGAAACGCTGGACCCTACAGGCAACCTGAATAATGACCTGTACCGCGATAATGCAGATAAGAAATATAGCGTAACGGTAACTAAGAACCTGTACCTGCGCAATGACTACGCCGATACCATCTGGAACAGAATACTGGCCAGCCCGCTGGAGAATAAAGGCAAGTATGTATACAGCGATCTTGATTATTATTTTCTTGCTGCTATAGTACAGCAGATAACGGGCAAGCGAATAGACAAGTATGCTGATGAACAGTTTTATAAACCAATGGGATTGAAACATATTACTTACAACCCGTTGGAAAAATTCAGTGAAAAAAACATAGCACCCACAGAGAACGACATCGCCTTCCGGCACAGGCAGGTGCAGGGGTATGTGCATGACCAGGGTGCTGCCTTGTTTGGTGGCGTGCAGGGGCATGCGGGCCTGTTTGCTACCGGCGATGATGTAGCAGCCGTTATGCAGATGCTGCTGAACAAAGGCATATACAAGGGTACGCGGTATTTTAAAAGCGAAACGGTCGATTACTTTACAGCGTATAACAGCCGCATCAGCCGGAGGGGCATCGGCTTTGATAAACCCAACGCAGACAGCAATGATGGCGGCCCTTCGGGCGACAGGAGCACGGGCTATACCTTTGGCCACCAGGGCTTTACGGGTACGTGTGCGTGGGCCGATCCGGGCACCGGGGTAGTATTCGTCTTCTTATCAAACAGGGTATATCCGGATGCAGAAAATGGCAAGATCAACCATCTGAGTGTGCGTACTGTGGCGCAGGATTATATTTATGAAGCACTCGGCTTACCTGTAGATCACAACAGGCCACAGGTGTACCACAATCAGACACAAAATATCAAATAAGGGAACTCTATAAAAATTCCCCTTCTATATAACCTTTAGTGTGTAAACTTTAACAGTAAGTTCCTTTGACATTTCACACAATACTTACATTTTTGTGACGTTCTATTACCTCCTCACAAACTGTCAAGTATGAAACGCCTGATTTACCTCCTATCAATGGTGTTGTGCGCATCGGTCTGTAATGCACAGCAATTCACCATTAAGGGCACCATTGCAGACACGCTTAATAACTTAGGCCTTCCTTATTCATCCGTTACACTGATACGGGCATCGGACTCTATAATGGAGACGCATACCCGCGCCAATGAACAAGGTGCCTTTGCCCTGCATACAGATAGTGCGGGGAAATACCTGATAATGGTCACCTTTCCAAACTTCGCAGACTATATAGATATCGTAAAGCTGAAAGATGAGAAAGTAGTAGATCTTGGCAACATAACCATGCTATCGCGCAGCCACCTGCTGAAAGAATTTGTACTGACACAAAATGTGGCTGCAATAAAAATAAAAGGAGATACTACAGAGTACATGGCCGACAGTTTTAAAGTAGGTGCCAATGCTACTGTAGAGCAGTTGCTGCGCAGGCTGCCGGGGCTGGAAGTAGATAAAAACGGGAATGTAGTAGCACAGGGGGAGAAGGTAGAAAAGATACTGGTAGATGGGGAAGAGTTCTTTAGTGACGACCCTGCTGTAGTTATAAAAGGATTGCAGGCCAAGGTAGTAGACAAGGTGCAGGTGTTTGATAAAAAAAGCGACCAGTCGGCTTTTACCGGCATAGATGACGGACAAAAAACAAAAACCATCAACCTGGAGCTGAAGGAAAATATGAAGCGCGGCTTCTTTGGCAAAGTGGACGCAGCAGGTGGTACAGATGGCTATTTCCAGAACCAGGGAATGATCAATGCATTTAAAGGCAAGCAGCAGATATCTGCCTTTGGTATAATGGCCAATACGGGTACGGTAGGGCTGGGCTGGGAAGACCGCGATAAATTTGGATCGGGCAGCGGAACAACTATGATCGGCGATGAGGGACAGATATATACTACCTATACTTCTGATGGCAGCGACCCATTCCAGAGCTGGGATGGAAAATATAATGGACAGGGATTACCAAAAGTATGGACAGGTGGCATACACTATGCTAACAAGTGGGACGAGGATAAGGAACACCTGAGCGGCAACTACCGCTATGCGATGCAAGACCTGGAAGCTACCACCAATACCCTTACACAATACGTACTGCCACAAAACAAAGGCTACTTTACCCAGCAGAGCCAAGTGCAGATGAGCACCGGGCAACGGCACGGCATAGATGGCAGCTACGAATGGAAGATGGATAGTTCCTCTTCTATAAAGCTGACTTTTGACGCAGGTACAAAAAACACGCAGACATCCTCTTTTTACACACAGCGTACTTTTCTTCCGGATAGCACCGACCTGAATAATAACACGCGCACCATAACCGGTAACCTGGTTGCACAATCTGTGAATGCTGATCTTATCTACCGCAAAAAGTTTGCAAAAAAAGGGAGATCACTATCAATAGACGTTAAAGAGAACTATAACGATTCTAAGAATAAAGGCTTCCTTTATTCTGTAAATAATCTTCGCATGCCTGATGCAGTATTGGGGTATCGGGATTCAACCTATAATGTAGACCAGCGCAAAGACAATAACTCGCACACAATAGCGCTGGCCGGAAAGATCAACTATACAGAGCCCTTATCAAAAGTTACCTTCCTGGAGCTTAACTATGGCCTCAGCACCAATAACAGCACAGCCGAGAACAGCTCTTACAACAAGCCAACCGGTAGCACCATGTATAGCGTACTTGACCCTTTATACAGCAGTAATTATTCATTCGATATATTGAATAATTCAGGCGGCGCTAACCTGCGTTGGGTATATAAGAAAGTGAATTTCTCTTTTGGCAGCGATGTTGCAGATACGCGCTACAACCAGCACGACATATATAAGGACACCACTTATAAATACGACTACTTCAACCTGTACCCCAAGGCTTCATTCGTATATAAATTTGCGAAGCAAACCTCTTTCAGCTTTCACTACTACGGCAATACCCACCAGCCTACCATAAACCAGATACAACCACTGAGGCAAAATACAGATCCGTTGAATATTGCAATCGGCAACCCGCACCTGAAACAACAATTCCAGAATAATTTTCAGTTACAGTTCAACGATTATAAAACACTCTCCGGCCGGTACCTGTGGGCAAGCAGCAACTTCGGCTTTATAAATGACGCCATCAGCCAGGCGGCCAATACGGATAGCTCTGGCAGGCGCACTTACCAATATGTGAATGTGAACGGCAACTACAGCGCATGGAGCTACGTAGGCTACGGTTTCCGTATAAAGAAGCTGGACCTGCAAATGGGGGTGCATGCAAACACCAGCCTTAACCATGTGAACAGCTTTGTGAATAATATATTGAACACGAGCAACTACAATAGTTACTCCGGTGGTTTGCGATTCAATTATTATAAGGATAAGAAATACTCTATCTCCTTTGACCCGGGTGTTACCTACAATGATAACCATGCTACTATAAGTACCTATACTTCCAGCTACTGGTCCAGCAATGACGAACTGGACGCATCGGTACAGCTGCCATTGAAATTTGAGATAGGCACTAATGTAGATTGGAGATTACGCCAGAAGACCTCTGTATTCGACCAGAATAATAATGTGTTCATCTGGGATGCATATGTTAGCAAGAAATTCCTGAAGAATAATGAGCTGGAACTGCGGGTATATGCACATGATATACTGAACCAGAACCTGGGCTACAATCGCTCCGGGCAGGACAACTATGTAAGCCAGCAAACCTATAATACCATAACACGGTATGGGCTCATCAACCTGATATGGAACTTTACCAAAACAGCCACAGGCGCAGCGCCCGCACCTGAAGAAACCATTATTATCAAAAAATAGACCTCGCTATGAAACGCATAATATTAGCCCTGCTTACTGCACTGCCGCTGTGTACCAACGCACAATATGTGATGCAGGGAAAGATAGAATATGAACGCAAACTGAACATACACCGCCAGCTGGATGATATGGATGACAATGAATGGTATGCAAGGATAAAATCGCAGATACCAAAATTCACGGTTACTTACTTTGACCTGCTCTTTACTACCGATAAGTCCATATACAAGCCCGGTAAGGAAGGCGATAATGCGCTAAAGATGTTTGGCGGCTCACCGGCCAACGACAATGTAGTGGTGAGCAATTATAAAACCAAAGCCGTGATTGCGGAGAAGCAGGTCTTTGACCAGAAGTTTGCGGTAAAGGACTCTATGCGCGTAATGAGATGGAAGATAGAAGAAGAGATACGCACCATAGCAGGCCACAAGTGCAGAAAAGCAGTAGGCAGGATGTGTGACTCGGTAGTAGTAGTGGCCTTTTATACAGATGATATAATGGTAAGCGGCGGGCCGGAAATGTTCAGTGGCCTGCCGGGCATGATACTGGAATTAGCCATACCGCGCTTATATACTACATGGGTAGCTACCAAGGTAGACCCGGCCACACCTAAGGATGCTGATTTTGCAATAGCTGAAAAAGGAAAGAAAGTAAACCAAAAGCAATTGATAGAAACGCTACAGGAAAGCAATCTGAAGAACTGGGGCAAAATAGCACAGCGCTACATGTGGTGGTGTATGTTGTAGCGCTGCACAGAATATTTTTAGCCTATTGCCTGCTTCAGATCTTCTATAAGGTCGTCCTTATCTTCAATACCTACGCTAAGGCGGATGAGTGAATCAACCAGCCCGTTCTTTATACGGTCCTCGCGGGGGATAGCTGCATGCGTCATAGTAGCGGGGTGGCCTATAAGGGATTCTACTCCGCCTAATGATTCTGCCAATGAGAAGAGCTTTGTATTCTTCAACACAGATAGTGCAGCATCTATATTATCATCTTTCAGCGTAAAGGATATCATACCGCCAAAGCCCCGCATCTGCTTCCTGGCTATTGCGTGGTTAGGATGATCTTCGAACCCTACCCATAATACCTTACCAACCTTATTGTTCCCGCGCAGGTAATTAGCTATAGCCTCTCCGTTCTCGCAATGGCGCTGCATGCGCACGTGCAGGGTCTTTATGCCGCGCAGCACCAGCCAACAATCGTGAGGGCCGGGTACCGCACCACATGTGTTTTGTATAAAGCGCAACTTTTCTTCCAGTGTAGCATCATTCATTACCAGCGCGCCATGCACCACATCGCTGTGTCCACCCAGGTACTTGGTGGCTGAGTGCAGCACTATATCAGCTCCCCAATCGAGCGGGTTTTGTAAATAAGGCGAGGCAAATGTATTATCTACTACCGTTATCAACCGGTGCTTACGGGCTATGTTGGCGCACGCCTGTATATCTATAATATTAAGCAGCGGGTTAGTAGGTGTTTCCACCCACAGCATTTTGGTACTGTCGTTTACATACTGTTCTATATTGGCAGCATCGGCCATGCTGATGAAATGAAATTTGATACCATAGGCCGCAAACACCTTTGTAAAGATGCGGTAAGTGCCGCCATACAAGTCGTTTGATACGATCACTTCATCACCTGGCTCTAAAAGCTTAGCCACTGCGTCTGTAGCCGCCATACCGCTGCCGAAACACAAGCCATATTTCCCATTCTCTATATTGGCCAGCGCATTCTGCAACGCGGTGCGGGTAGGGTTTTGCGTGCGGGCATATTCGTAGCCCTTATGTTCGCCGGGTGCCGTTTGCACGTAGGTAGATGTCTGGTATATAGGCGTCATGATGGCGCCGGTCGTGGGGTCTGGTTCTACGCCTGCGTGTATCAGCCTGGTAGCGAGTTTGTGTTTGTTGTTGGTCATGTAAAGCAATTTTCGGAATGTAAAGGTATTAGTTTGCCTGTGGATTTAAAGATTGGCAGTTTAATCTTTACTTTGTATTGGTATGGATAAATCTAATGTGCGCCCTGCAAGTGAACTTAGCCCGCAGGAAAGGGAATATGAAAATACCATAAGGCCGCAGACCATAGAAGAGTTTTCGGGTCAGCCGCAGCTTATTGATAACCTGCGCATATTCATAAAGGCTGCCAACCTGCGAGGCGAAGCGCTGGACCATGTATTGTTCCATGGCCCGCCGGGATTGGGCAAGACCACACTATCGCGCATAGTAGCCAATGAGCTGGGCGTAAATATAAAAGAGACCAGTGGGCCGGTAATAGAAAAGCCAGGCGACCTGGCCGGGCTGCTAACCAGCCTTGAGGCAAGAGATGTACTGTTCATAGATGAGATACATAGACTGAGCACTGTGGTAGAGGAATACCTCTATGCAGCTATGGAGGATTTTAAGATAGATATAATGATAGACTCAGGCCCTGCGGCACGGTCTGTACAATTAAGCCTGCACCCATTTACCCTGGTAGGCGCTACCACACGGTCGGGATTGCTGACTGCCCCGTTGCTATCGCGTTTTGGCATAAAATCGCGGCTGGAATATTATAATGCGGATGTGCTGCAGCGTATAGTAATGCGCTCTGCCACATTGCTGAATGTACGCACCACATCAGAAGCGGCTATGCAGATAGCCGCGCGCAGCCGGGGCACGCCACGTATAGCCAACGGCTTGCTGCGCCGCATGCGCGATTTTGCACAGGTGCTGGGCAATGGCGTGATAGACCTGGCCATAGTAGAGCACGGGCTACGTGCATTGAACGTGGATGAGCATGGGCTGGATGATATGGATAACAAAATACTGACAACATTAATAGATAAATTTAAAGGTGGCCCAACGGGACTGAACAACATAGCTACCGCCGTGGGTGAAGAAGCAGGAACGATAGAAGAAGTGTATGAGCCTTTTTTGATACAGGAGGGTTTTATAATGCGCACACCACGTGGGCGCGAGGCTACTGATAAAGCGTACGCGCATCTAAACCGAAGCAGGAAGGGTGGTGATGGGAGTTTGTTTTAATTCCCCTATCTGCGGTTTTTATGCTGCCTATGATGTGGGCATACCCTGCCTAATAG
Source organism: Taibaiella sp. (assembly GCA_013815385.1). GTDB lineage: Bacteria > Bacteroidota > Bacteroidia > Chitinophagales > Chitinophagaceae > JACDGL01. The sequence continues at coordinate 308,899 of JACDGL010000002.1, forward strand.
TATCATGATATCCGTACCTACGAACACACCCTTATCATACACAAATGAATACATAGACAGGTTGACCCCGAACGCACCTGTAAATGGAAACTCCAGATCTGCACGGTTTACAAGTCCTATGCTATAGCTGGTGTGCGTTTTAGAGTCGTAGTTATCTCCCCAGTAGCCGCTAAACCATCCTGTGCTTGTATCAATGTGCTTAGTGAAGTCTTTATTCTCTTGCATGTAGTAACCCAAACCTGCTTCCAGCACAAGCTTTACATGACGTTGCGACGACTTTTTTCTATACACCACATTGAACATTTGCAGGCGATTGTATACTAATGGACCCGGGTCTGGGCCAACCCAGGAGTCGCCTATAAAATCAGCAGGGGTATTGTGCGCCTTATATTCCCACCCTCTGAATCCTATGTCTACCCCCCAACGGTTGTAAAACGTAAGCCAAATATTGAAACCCGGTGTGGTGGCATGTTCATTTTTTAGATCGCTTGCCTGCCCGGCACCAAGGCTCACATACAATTGTTTGATCTCCCAGCCTCTATGTTCTGTGATTGGTGTGTCTTGCGCCCAGAGTTTGAATGAGGAGATGACGCACACTGCCAGCAATACTATTCTTCGCATACAATCTTTTCAACAAAGCTATAGTGCTACTGCGTGGCGGCATTTGATATATGTCAATAAATTGGTGGAAGAATTGAATTACTGCGAAGTCATTGTGTTGTGTATAGGAAAACAGGAGAGGATCTTTTTTATTTACAAATCAGGAGATTTGCATCCGGTACGACGTAGTGAGACACTACGCCGAGCGAGGACTATGTGAGGTTGTCTTTAATAATTTTTTGCAGCAATTCTAAATTACTTGGATCATCCAATCTATGTATCATGCTATGACAATTGCTGCATAATACCGCAAAATCAGTTTCAATATTGACTTGAACATTACCAAGATTTAAGGTGCTTATCGGTATTAGATGATGCGCTTCAATAAATTCTTTCCCAAGTGAACCATACATACTTGAGAATGTAAACTTGCAACCTTCACATTTATACCCCTTATGTTGTTTCACCTTATTTGCAATATTTGAATTGCGCTCAATCCTGAAATGAAGTCTGTACTGTTTCTTTTCTAATGCAGTCAGATTTTTTGTCTCATCTATTTGTGTGTCATTAAAGATTAATTCTTCGTACAAGTTGAGAAAACGTCTCACGTCCTGTATTAATTCAGTTGTTGTTGGCAAATTATCAGCTGGGTAATATTTGGCAATTATATTACCCGCTTCATAGAGTTTAGCGTTATTATTCCTACTCGCAAGATCAATTTCAGTTAAATCCTCATTATCGATCTCTATTTTAGCTCTATAATCTTGTGCAATTACCCTAAGAACATTTTTAGCATTCCTTTTATAATATTCTTTTACCCTTGTTACTCCTTGATTTAAGGATAGATAAACTCCAGTCATATCCTCCTTAAAAATAAGTACTGGATAATAGCCGGATTGAGCCGTGTCTGTAATGAGGCTATCAAGTATTGCAATCCAAGGACAACTTGCCCAGTTTCCTTTGCCAGGAGAGCCAACAACGAGATATCTGTTTCTATCTGGCAATATCTCCTCTAAAAGCCGCTGGTATTCGCCTCTTAATTTATTTGCCAACGGATTTCCGACAAATTTCTGTGTTTTTTGTGTGCTATAAGTTTCAAGAGGCTCTCTTAGTATTCTTTCCATATTTTAGTAGTTTACCCCACCGGATCCACATCAAACAATACCTGTAATGAGGTGTTGCCGCGCTGGGCGGTGATGGTGGAACGTTGGGCTTTGAGGAAGGTTTTTACTTTGTCGAGGAGGCGGGTGTCGCGGGGGCATTTGATCCATACTTCCTGGATGTATTGGTTGCGCACGCGGGCTACCAGTGCGGGTACGGGGCCTTGTACTTGTATACCTTCTATAGTGTTGAGCGCCTGCGCCATCTGCGCTGCGGCGTGTATGGCCTTCGGCTCATCGCGGTGGCGGAATATTATTTTTATCAACCGTGTATAGGGCGGATAGGCAAACTGCTCACGGTATTTTATCTCTGTTTCGTAGAATGCTTTTACATCGTGTGCCTGCACCCAGTGTAGTACGGGGTGGGTAAGATTGTATGCTTGTATAATGACGCGGCCCGCACCATCCATACGACCGGCACGGCCACTCACCTGTTCCATCAACTGAAAGGCTCGTTCATTTACGCGGAAGTCGGGGTAGCTAAGCAGGCTATCGGCGCTGAGTATGCCTACCAGCGCTACCTGTGCAAAGTCGAGCCCCTTTACTACCATCTGCGTGCCTACAAGTACATCTATCTTTTGCTTATCCAGTTGCTCTAATAACTCGCTCAGGTTTTTCTTGCCGCGCATGCTATCCACATCCATGCGGGCTACCCGTGCTTTGGGAAACAGCTGCTGCACTTCTTCCTCTATCTTTTCGGTGCCGTAGCTTTTACTTACCAGCCGGTTGCCCCCGCAGGCAGGGCATATGGTAATGACCGGCGAGCGCAGGCCGCAGTAATGGCAGTGCATTTTATCGGTGCTCTTGTGGTAGGTGAGCGATACAGCGCAGTTCTTGCAGTGGGGCACCCAGCCACATGCAGTGCATAGCTGGAAGGGTGCATAGCCACGACGGTTCTGAAACAGGATGATCTGTTTCTTTTTCGTGAGCGTATCTTGCATGGCCTGCTGCAACTCGGGGGTGAGCAACTTTATATTTTGCTGCCGCATTGTCTCCAGCGACTTCGCATTCACGATCTCTATGGAGGGCATGTTGACGCCGAGGTAGCGTTCCCGTAGCGACACCTGCGCATACTTGCCCTGCGCGGCATTGAACAACGTTTCTACCGATGGTGTGGCAGAGCCGAGTATCACTTTTGCATTGTGCAGCGATGCCAGATATACCGCCGCATCGCGCGCGTGGAAGCGGGGTGCGGGGTCGCGCTGCTTGTAAGATACATCGTGCTCTTCGTCCACTATTATCAGGCCCACCTCGTTATATGGCAGCCACAATGCGGAGCGCGGGCCAGCTATTATCTTATACTTGCCCTGCTGCACCTTCTGCCATATCTCTACCCGCTCATTATTGCTGAAGCGGGAATGATACACGCCCAGCTCCTCGCCAAAATAAGCATACAACCGGCTTACCAACTGGGTGGTAAGGCCGATCTCGGGCAGCAGGAAAATAGCTTGCTTTCCCTGTGCTATACACTCTTTTATTTTACGGATGTAGAGGAGCGTTTTACCGCTGCCGGTTACCCCGTGCAGCAGTGCTACATCTTTCTCTTCCAGCCCTTTGTCCAGCTCGTTGTATGCTACCTGCTGTGCGGGGGTAAATTCTATAGCCTTTATTTCTTCGGTGCCTGTGTATTGCAGGCGGCCTATCTCCACTTCGCTGATTAGGAAAACCCCTTTATCCGTAAGCGCCTTTATCTGCGCGGCACCTGCATTGGCGCGCTGCAACAGATCGTGCTGGCGCACTACTTTATTTTTATGGGCCAGCTCTGTATAAGCCATTATAAGATCCAGTTGTCGGGGTGCGCGAGCCAACTCATCAAAGAGGGCTATCATAGCCTGTTCTTCTTTGTAAGCGGCAGCCAGTGTGATAATGCGTTCCGTCTTTGGCCGGTACGATTGTTCCAGTGTATCATTGATCAATATCACCTGCTGCTCCAGCAGCTCATTCAGCACCTGGGCCACATAGCGTATGCCCACTATACCCCGCAGTTCGCTCATGGTGAGTTCGCTGCGCAGCTCCAGCGCCTCAGCAGCCAGGAATGCCTCATCGCTCCACTCATATACGGCACCATCTTTAGGCAGCCATTGTAGGCGGGTTTCGCCCATCAGCTTCAGGTGCGCGGGCAGGGCAGCCTGCATTACCTCGCCGGGTGCGGCCATGTAGTAGTGGGTGATCCATTGCCAGAATTTTAGCTGGGTATCATTCACAACAGGCTCATCGTCTATAATGCTTCTTACTGGTTTTACTTCGTATGCCTCCGGCCGGTCGTTGTGGAGGCGGGCTATGACCCCGGCGTATTGTTTATTGCGCCCCAGCGATACCTCTGCGCGCATACCGGGCCGTAGGCCTTGCTGCATATCGGCAGGTATGCCATAGGTAAGCACCTGTGGCATATTAAGGGGCAGTATGATATCGGCGTAGGAAAACAAAATCAATTCAAAAGTAAATATTCAAAAAGGTTTTTGTGGGGTATGGGGTGATGGATCTGGTGGAATGTTTGATGGTAGTAGCTTATGCGCTATTTCGTTATGCATTCTGCGCCTCATTATAGCCCCATCATCACCCTACTATGACCCCCATGTGTGGTGTGCGGCATTTGCTTGCAGGCACCACTGCTATGCAAGATACTATTGGATGGGGTGCAGAACCAAATAAACATATCCACAACCCCCGGCCCCTAAAGGGGAGGTGGGGAAGTAAAAACAAAGAAACTTATTATGCTATCAGGGCGTGAGCGGGGATGTGGAGATTTGCGTGGAGGCTTTTGATCATTTTCAGCGTTAGTGGCCTTTTCCTGTTCAGCACTTCGGAAGCGCGGTTTTCTCCGCCGAGATATTTGGCCAGGTCTTTTTGAGAAAGGTGCAGTTGTTCCATCCTGTACTTTATCGCTTCTATCGGGTCGGGTGAATCAATTGGAAAATGTTTGTTCTCGTATTCATCTACAAGGATGCCCAGTACTTCCAGCACTTCTGCCTCCTTGCTTTTGGGCGGGCAATCCCACAGGGATTCAATCGCTTTGAGGGCGTGTGAGTAATCCTTCTTTGTTTTGATTGGTTTTATTTCTATTGGCGTGGTGTTCATGTTAAATGTTTTTTATGTCTTTAATATTATCGTATTCTTTGTGAGTGCCAATAAACCGGATGAAACCTATCTGTATGTCGTGCCTGAACGCTACTATCAACCTATATTTATTGCGGCAGATATTAAATACGATCCTTCCATTCCCTACGTTATCCGCATCCTGAAAATACCGGATAATATCATTAGGTTTTTCCCAGTGCCTTTCTGTGATCGCTTCATACCAAGCCTTTAGCTGCTGTTCTGCATCCTTGTATTCTTTCTTTTCCCAAAAGCTCTTAATAGTACTTTTAGCAATTATTCTCATTAGGCACAAAGTTACTAATAATTCCCAATATGGGAAATATGATTTTAATTGAATAACAGGGGCGAAGGAGTTTGTTCAGGTTTGGGACCCGAAATCCTGCGGGAGCATGTTGGTGGGGACACCAACATGGGCGGCGAGAGCACAAATCAATATAGTATTTGATATAGTTAGAATTCTTTTAATTACTCCGACTTTATTGCTAATTCAATTCGTTGAGCAACTTTTTCATAAATTTCTTCTTGTTCAAATTCTGATATTTTACATAATGGATTCAACGGATTGTTAACAGATTGAAATTGAGAAAGAGTTGGTTCCCGTAAAAAACGACATGGTTTGATTATTATAGGAATAATTATGGTTCCTTTGCTTTCTGCTAATTTAAGTAACGGCTGGAGCTCATCGCTAATAATAAAATCAGAAGCCATAAAATCTGCACTAATAAGCAACACGGCTATCGCAGCATTATTTAGCTCCTCCTCTATTTTTTCCTTCCTTTTTTCGCCACTTAGAATTATTGTGTCTGACCACAATTTAACATGCCCCATTCTTTCTAATGGTATTAGATGAACTTTAAGTCTTTCAAGATAAATATTGTCTTTGTGGCTATAGCTGACAAAAATGGATTTGATTGATTTTTATTTTTTATTACTGGGTAAGAGTGAATTCAATTTCCAATCGTCAGGATCATTGAGAGCAGATACTATTGCTTTTGCTAAATGATGAGTAAAATTATTAGACAAGGTATTACTATCATAGTTAACATACCTTAGAAAATCAATATCAAGCGACAATGTTGCTTCATTATCTATTAAGAGGATAGTTGGCTTATTACAGCCTTGTGCTATACCTAGCTCATACATTGCATTGGAATTGTTTTTAGCTATATTACAAATATATAAGTCCGCATTATTTATTTCTCCTGTTATAGAAAAAGGGCTAGAATATTGTGTATTGTGCATTGACGAAAACATTACGCTTCTATCCGGCATTAACATCTCCCTAACTTTTTGAAATGCATCCTTTACTGCTTGCTCAAACTTTAAATCATCGCTGTAATTAGGAGTTGTATAAAACACTTTAAATATCTTATCCATAATCTTATTTAAGTACTAAAGTTAAGTTGATAATAAATATTTTTAATAATCCGAATTCGGCTCTAATGACAACTCCCATCCTTTTCTGTAAATTAGCGCTTTGATACGGCACGGTTGGTGTTGTATAAAGTTTGGTTTCCCATGAATGAAAAACAAACGGTATTCCTTGCCAAAAGCGATGTAAAGGCGCACGACCTGGAACATAAGCGCAAGCTCTCCTTTAATATACAGAAGTATAATGACGCGGTAGTAAATGGCAAACACCAGTTTGCCAACCTGGACCTGGCGCGCCGTAAGGCCAAGAATGTGAAGTGGAAGGCTATTGAGAACCTGGATAAATACCTGGAACAATTTGAGCAGAACTTTACCGCGCGTGGCGGCAAGGTGATATGGGCGGAAACGGCACAGGATGCGCTGGACGCGGTGCTGCAGATATGCAAGGAGAAGAATGCGAAGCAGGTGGTGAAGGCAAAAAGCATGGTGACGGAAGAGATACACCTGAACGACTTCCTGGCAAAGCATAATATAGAAAGTGTAGAGACCGACCTCGGTGAGTACATACAGCAACTGGATGGCGAGGCGCCTTACCATATAGTAACCCCTGCCATGCATAAGAGCAAGGAAGATGTGGCAAGGGTATTTCATGAGAAGCTGGGCACGCCGCCCAACCTGACTCCGCAGGAAATGACGCAGATAGCACGCAAGAACCTGCGCGAAAAATACATAACCGCCGAGATAGGTCTAAGCGGCGGCAATTTTTTGCTGGCAGACCAGGGTGCGGTATGTGTAACGGAAAATGAAGGCAATGGCCGACTGAGCACTGCCTTTCCTAAAACACAAATAGCCATAGTAGGAATAGAAAAGATGCTGCCCTCTATTAATGACCTGGCGCTCTTCTGGCCACTGCTGGCTACGTACGGTACGGGGCAGGTGGTAACCGTATACAATACCATATTTACCGGCCCACGCCAGCCCGGCGAAACAGATGGCCCGGAAGAAATGTATGTGATACTCCTGGATAATGGCCGCACCAACCTGCTGCGCCACGAGGTGCGCGAGAGCATGTACTGCATACGCTGCGGAAGCTGCCTGAATGCATGCCCCGTGTATAAGAATATAGGCGGCCACGCATATGGCGCTACTTACAGCGGCCCTATAGGATCGGTGATAACGCCGCACCTGAAGGGGATGGAAGAGTACAAGCACCTGAGCTATGCATCGAGCCTGTGCGGCAACTGCACCGAGGTGTGCCCACTGAAGATAAACATACACGAGATGCTGCTGGAGAACCGGCACATAGCTGCTAATGAAGAACATTTGAATGGCTTCCAGGAAAATATGGGCTGGAAGCTGTGGAAGGTTGCCATGCTGCGCCGCGGATTAATGAACAGCGCCAACGGCAACATGAAGGATAAGGTAGTGAATGCTTTATTTAAGAATAGCTGGGGCAAGGAGCGTACCGCCCTGCACTTCCCTAAAAAATCGTTCAACCAACTGTGGAAGGAACGCAATAAAAACTGATATTGACCCAGGTAACCATATACGCGCCGTACAAAACCAATCGCCTGCTGTATGTGCTGGACTGGTTGTTTAAGGAGCAGCTTGGTATTAGCTACCAACTTACTGATAATACAGAAAATATTACCGGCACCTGCATTTCTTACGGACAAACAATAGCTGGGGCATGGACTATACCTGATAGCGGTTTGCTATGGGAGCAGGGAGTAAAAGAACACGACATTGCCTACGGTAAATGGAACACACTGCCTGTTATCTATGCAAAAGAGGACGCTGGCTACGCCCTACCATTCGATATTTTTTCTGCCCTGTTCTTTCTGCTTAGCCGGTACGAAGAGTACTACGCCTATACACCCGACAGGCACGACCGTTATCCTGCTACGGCGAGTATCGCGTATAAACAAGGGTGGCTCCGCAGGCCGCTGGTAGATGAGTGGGTAGCACAATTCGGCAAGCTGCTGAGTGAAAAATTTCATGTACCAATAAAGCCGCGTGCTTATAGTTATATACCTACTTACGATATAGATATTGCCTTCTCCTACCGCTATAAAGGATGGAAGCGTACAGCAGGAGCACTGGCCAAAGACCTGATAGGCGGCAAAATAAGCAAGGGCATTGAACGATTGAAAACAGTGGGCGGCAAACTTGATGACCCGTATGACAGCTATGATGCCATCAGCAAGCTGCACCATCACCAGCCGGTAAAACCACTATTTTTTGTGCTCTCTGCATTAAGGATCACTGCACATGATAAGAACATAGCGCCCTTCCACCCTGCAATGGTGGCACTTGTAAAAAGGCTGAATGATATAGGGCAAATTGGTATTCATCCATCGTACTACAGCAATACGAGGGGCATACTACCCGAAAAGCAATTGCTTGAAAATAATATCGGGCACCCCATACTGATATCGCGACAGCATTATATACGCATAGATATGCGGGCTACTTACCAGCAGCTTATTAAAGTTGGCATTACTGACGACTATAGCATGGGCTATGGTACCCACCTGGGTTTCCGTGCGGGTACAGGACAATCGTTCCTGTGGTACGATGTGGCCAATGAATGCAGCACGCCGCTGCGCCTGCATCCTTTCTGCTTTATGGATACCACAGCGCTGTATGATGAAGGAATGAATGCAGGGCAGGCTTTTGCCGTGCTGGATGAAATGAACGCATTACTAAAGCAAACCAACAGCCAGCTTATAACCATCTTCCATAATTTTTCTTTGGGGAGCAGCGAGGAATGGAAGGGATGGCGGGAAATGTATGAGCAGTACCCCCGGCCCCTAAAGGGGTGATATGGAAACCAATAAAGCGATCGATCGCAGAGCGGTGAATTTGTAAAGAGAAATGTTATACGTTTTTTAAGGAATACCATGAGCCCTTCCCTGTGCCATTCAATTGAAGATAGGCAGATGATACCAGCGCTTCGAGGTGCTTTTTTACTGTGTTTCGGTTAGCGCCTGTATTTGTCACAATCTCACTATTGGTTATACGCCCGTTCAGTTTTATCATTTCCAGTATGCGCAATGATAATGGGGGTATCTGTGCCACCAGCGACCTATCTTCTTCGATCTTTGTTTCCAGCCGTTGTTTCTGCTGCCTCAGCACCTCGAAGAAAAAGTTGAGCCAGGGCTGCCAGTCGGGCTGTAGCGATCTGATGGTTCCCTGTGTTTGCCGCAGCGCCTGGTAATAAGTACTTTTTTTCTCCTCTATTATCGCTTCCACAGAGGTGTAAGGTGCATAGATATAGCCTGTCTTCAGGAGCATGTAGACAATTAGCAGCCTGGATAAACTGCCATTGCCCTCCTGAAAGGGACTGATAGCAAGAAAGGATATTATAAAAACTGATGTAACCAGCAATGGGTGCATGCTTTTCTTTTCGAGCGAATCACTTGCCCACTTGACCAGTTCGCTCATTCTGCCAGGTGTTTCGAAAGGGCCTGCGGTGTGGAAGATAACACCCATACTTTTACCGTCCGGATCAAAGGCTTCTATCTGATTAGATGTTTTTTTATAGTTGCCTTTTTGCAATTCATCCTTATAGGTATACTTTAAAAGCTGACTGTGTAATTGTTTTATATTACTTTCTGTAATTTGTACTTGTCCGTATTTTCGGAAAATGAAATCCAATGCTTCACTGTATCCCGCCGCTTCCTGTTGATCGGGGGTATCGAAACGGTAACTCCCCTGGTTGCCAAGCAATGCCTCCGCTTCAGGTGCAGTAATTGTACCGCCATCAATACGAATGGACGAGATTATGTTTTCGATAGAAGCTGTCCGCTGCAATTTCTCCAATTGTTCGGGTGCCAACTGACCACTAGCTTTCCAGGCTCCCTTGAACTCTTCTATCTCGGCTATAGCCCCTAATATTCCCTGGGTTACGACTAAAGTATTGGTATGTAGGGTATCCATAATGTATCCATAAATATCCATAAAATTTATTGAATATCAAAACAAACATCCATAAATATCCATATAAAGTCCTGATTATCCTTAAATACCCATATATTTATCCAATAAACACATTGTAAAATTATTGTACTTCTGGAAGATAGCCGTGCAGGATGAGGTCGTTGCGCTCTTTAAGAAATAGCGTTTTGCCCTCTTTCATTAAGTATATTTCGTCACTAATATCGAGGATATGGCTATATAAATGATCAGTGATAATTATTCCTTTTACTGCTTTTTGCTTTTGGATAACCTCTTTTACCCGATCTACATATACCGGCATGAGGTGTGTAAATGGTTCATCGAGAAGGGTGAATTTCGAATTGCCGTATAAAAGCAAAAGTGTTTCCAGCAGTCTTAGCGTGCCGCCGCTGACCTCACCTGCCCGTTTGTACCATTCCTTTTTCAGCTCAGGAAAATCAGAAAATAACGTATTGCCCATTACACTGTAAAAATTATATGCAGTGGCCACTTTTATTTCCGGGAGCAGGAACGAATGCTGGGGCAAATAATTTATCAATCCATCTTGGGTATAAGGCTGTGTAGTATGTATGCCATTTAGAAATATACAGCAATCGTTAGCGGGCATAGTGCCGAATAATACTTTAAGTAAAGTAGATTTTCCGCTACCGTTCCTGCCAAGCAAGGCAGTCAGCTTGCCTGTAGCCGAATGAATGGTGACCCCTTTCAGGATCTCTTTTGCGCCTACGGAGACAAAAATATTTTCTGCAACAAGGTGGTTCATCATCGCTTACCAATTAAAATGATGAATATGCCCGCTATGAAAAACAAAAGATCGAAAAGAAATGACAGATACCAGAGTTCCGCTTTAGATAAATGCAGGTTATAGTAGAAATATAACCTTTTACGATTGTAATTATTCAGGAGGAAGTACAGGAACAGGTAAGTAACTATCTTAAAAATGCACAAGAGCACAACGATGTGGCTGCCGTAAAACAAAACTAATCGCCAGCAGGCAAGGGTTATGAGCAAGGGCGCTAATGCGTAGCTTTTATAAAACCGAAGTATGAGCCCGTATTTTTTCAGCTGCATAGCAATCCTTGTTTCAGCCCATTATTTTTTTACCAATACATTGGTACCTACGCTCACCAGGGTGTAAAGGTCGTCCATATCCTTGTTTTTCAGGGCTATGCATCCATCCGTCCAGCCCACGCCCAGCTCTATCATATCATCGCCGCCGGGCCATATGCCGTGTATGCCCACAGAGCCGCCCATACGTGCAGTAGCCGGTAATACGCCTGTGGCCTTCATCTTATTAAACCTTGCTGAGGTAGAATCATTAGGGTAATCGAGCCCCATAAATTTATTGTATTTCGACTGGGGATTTTTATTTGCTATCTTAAACCAGCCTTCGGGTGTGCACCTATCGCCCTCCACACACTTATTCTGCAAGGGTTTAGGGCCAAACACCGCTTTATATACCCGTATCATTTTGCGGCGGTACATTACCTCCAGGCAATAATGCGACTTATCTACTATAACGGATACCAGCTCCTTCTTCATAGTATCGGGGCGGATAGGAATATGCAGACCCACAAACTTGCTGCGGGGCATTATTATCGTTTCTATAACGCGCACAGAACCCTGATCGTAGCGAATAGTACGGATGGTATTGCCCTTTGCATCGCGATGTTCTTCCAGCACCTTAATAGCATGTGGTTTAGGAGGCTCGCCCTTATGGGCATTCAAATCTATTATACCCTGTGCAGCCGCGGGAATAGTAAAATATAAAACGGCAAGAATTGCAAACATGAAGCCACGGCACCTGCCACAAACACTATACTTACTCATTGGGGTAGCTTTAGGGTATAGACGAAGCTAAAAAATATTCCGCTAACAATTCCCTAAATCGCCTGAGGCGGGCGTTTCTTATAAATAGGAACGGTGGAGCAGGGCTCACCGTACATAATGGACTTTGCCACCGGGCGCAGATGCGCTGTGACCGCCACATAAGCAGCATCCGGAATTTTAATATCGCCGCAGCCTTTTATCACCACCCGTTTGTCAGCATATTCACTCGTATCTATGGCTGCTATATTGCGGGTAACTGCATCTTTCTGCATCTCTTCTGCCGTACCGAAATAGACCGTGGACGCTACCGGCTGCAGATACGATGCGGCGAGCATATACGCCCATACAGGGATGATGGCATCTACACTACAGAACAAGGCTATGTGCTTATTGCGATATTGTTCCCAGTCGTGGGACTGAAGGGAGGCGCGGTAATCCTTTTCTTTCAATATCATTTCGCGGAAAAGAAAGGGCTTCAGATCGAATAGGGCAATGGCTGTATCGGGTAAAATATATGTTGAAAGGTCGAGGGTGACAATACCACTCTCCGCTACCTTATTGACAATTGTTTCCATTATGGCAAAATTACACAGCTTTGAGGTAGTAAATGCGGTGGGAGATAAAACGGTAACCTATCTGCTGATAGGCCTTATCTATGAAGCTGAAAAGCCGGACACTAAAGAAGGAAAGCAATACGTACCAGGCAGTAAGCAATAGCCACCCCACATACTACCATAATAGTAGATGTCCAGGTATCGAACTGTTTGTCATAAATGGTTGCATCTTTCTTCATTATGCTAAAGTAGAAAGAAAATTTATCTTCACAAACTATTGATTATTAATTTTTTAGAGGAAAAGTTATTGTTTTCTATTATACATACTGCATCATTTAAAAAATTAAAAGGGCGGCCATGGTGGCCGCCCTTCAAAATAAATAAACTTTATTATTATCAAATATTCTTAGGCGTGTATTTTACATCTGCTGATTTGATAAGCTCAGGGCGCAGTTGCTCGTTTACAACATTTTTCTGCTGGCGTTCCTGCATAGTACGCTGCTGGCCATAAAGCATATTGGTAGTATTAGGATCGAGCGGGGAGCTCCAGCGGTTAATAACATTTATGAACAATACACCATCGCCACCACGGACGCCCGGAGATACACGGCCCGGCAGCAGACCGGGATTGAATGAATAACCTATCGCCTTAATGTCATAGCCAAGGCCCGGATTGTAAGCAGAGCCTATAGAGAAGGAATCTGCATGGGCTATTGGTATATTCACCGCTTTGGATATTGCATCCAGCGATGTCATGTTTTTATATTTAGCCGCGATAAGTTCCGCTTTCTTTTCCTGGCGTACTGCATTCTCCAAACGCGGACGTATCATAGGCGTTACCTGCATCAAACCTTTATCCTGTTTAGAAGAAAGCTTTGCTACAACATAGCGGCTATCGAGCGAGAACACATTTGATACATCGCCCATTTTCGCATCATACATCCACCTGATTATTTCACGTGACGGGCCAAGACCCTGTATCACAAAATCACCAGCCTTTATGCCGTCACCTATTTTCTTATTCAGGTTTTCTTTTTTAACTGCATCGTCAAATGCTGCGGCAGTAGTATTCTTACCGGCAAATTCATTTGCCTTTGCGTAAGCTGCGTTCTGTGTTTCATTGCTTGGCGCCAACTCTTTGCTAATAGTAGCCAGCTTAGCAGTAGTATTGATACCTTTCTGCTCCAGCACTTCTATGTAGTGATAGCCGGTATAGTTGTCGTTAGATACATGCACTACTTTTTTATCGCCGGTCCTTCCTTCAAATATCTCATCGCCAAACTCTTTAGAAAGCGAGCCGCGCTGTAATACCTCAAATGTGTATTCACCATTCGTGGCTTTGCTGGTCGTGTCGTCTGTATACTTAGCCATCAAAGTTTTGAAATCGGCACCACCCTTCAGCGCTGTTTCTACACTATCTATTATTCTTTTAGCAGCGCTATCGGAACGAACATCTTTGCCGTGTGACTTTGACCAAACTAATATATGGCGCACCTTAACTGTATCAGGCAGCTGCTGCTTTGATATAACACGCGTTACCTTGTACGATCCATTATCAAGATAAGGGCCATACACGGTACCTACAGGCTGGCTGAGGATAGTATCTGCTAAGCGTGACTTGAAAGTCCTTTTATTATAATAGGCATTTACATAGTGATCATCAGAATTTCTGTTCACTACATTCTCTATTGTTTTATCGGTTGCTGCAACAAGCTCAGCCTTTGCTTTGTTTATATTTTCCAATACTTTGGCAGTATCATCGTGCGAAGGCTGGATATCGAAAGACACATAATCGATGCTGCGTGTTTGCTCATCAACATTAAAGCCGGCACTATGCTTTCTTACAAATATATTTATGTCCTCGTCTGTTATTTTTACTTCATTATCTGATACAGATATGTACGGCACTTTTACAAACTGTATGCTTGCTTTGGTGCTCTGGTCTTTTATAGTTTTATCTATCAGGAATTTAGGAATGTAGGTGCTTGCTGCTATCATCACATTCAGTTTAGTAACCGTATTGTTGCGGATAACATATTCCTTTACATTCTGCCACTGCTCCAGGTAAGGCCTCAGGTTCGCATTGCTTGCTGCCTGCTGCTCCAGACCCTTGATACGCTGCGGATCGAACTGCCCTGTTTTTTCGTCTGTAAACGCGGGGAACTGCTGTACCAACTGATCAGGAAAAGCGCCGTATATTATTTCCTTCTGCTCTTCTTTAGTAGTTTCAAGCCCCAGTTTTTCACACTGCCTTTCTGCTACTTTTTCATACACCATATTTTGCAATGCCTGGGCACTGAGCTCGGCGCGTGCGTTGTCATCTACAGGCTTGCCTTTGCTGAATATAGTATAGAGCGTTTCGTACTCTTTTACACGTGTAGAAAAATCGCGGGTGGTAATTTTTTCACCATTTACTTTCGCAACATTATTATCACGGCCCATCATATCGCCAAAGCGGCCGCTGAATGCATCCATTAAAATAAAACCAACAAGCGCCAGGGCAATGACCCCGCCTGCCAGCTTTCCATACTTATTCCTGATACTCTGTATGATAGCCATGTAGTACTGTTATATTATAATATTGATAAGGAGGGCAAATTTATACGAAATATTGACATAATAAGCGTTTTAGGCAGGTATCTGTAAATTTTACTAATAGGAACACGGATTTTAATAATTTAAGCTCCGGTATACTTATTAAGGGAATGGGTGTAACATTTTTACAAATACGGTATCTAAACCTCTCTGAATTCATAAAATTTTATAAGCCGGCCATTGATGGATTTTGAAGCTATATATATTCAATATTCTCCACAAGTATTCCGTGTATGCATGGGATATATTAATGATTACGAACAAGCACGCGATCTAACACAGGATACTTTCATTTCTGTATGGAAGAACCTGCCGTCTTTTGAGGGCCGATCTAAAATAAGCACATGGATATTTCGCATAGCTACCAACAATTGCCTGCGGGCAATTGAAAAATCGAAACGCCTGCCTGTTACAGAGCTGCCGCCCTACCTACCTATAATACCTGAAGAAACCCAGAAAGAGCAACTAAAATTATTATATAACTGTATAGCAGAACTGGAAGAAACAGACAGGATCATTATATCACTAGTGCTGGAAGACCTGCCGCATATGGAAATAGCTGCTATTGTAGGGCTAAGCCATAATAACATACGGGTGAAAATACACAGGATCAAAGAAAAGCTTGCAATAAAATTCAGACATGATGGACAATTTGAATGACTTAAAGAAGCTTTGGCGCACTGCTAATACTGAGGGTCTGCCAGATTCCAGAACGATGATGAGCACCATAAAAAAATACCGCGACAAGAAGATCATAAAAAAATGTTTGCTGATAATTGCTGCGCTGATACTAACCGGCATTATGGTGATGGTAGTTTTCAAGTACAAATCGACCTTGCTTACTACCAGGATAGGCGAGGCCTGTATCCTTATCTCGGGCATTATACTCATTGCTACCAATACCAACTCACTAAGGCGCATATACAGGCTAAAGAACTGCACCAACAGGGAATTTATCCTACACCTGGAGCAGGCCAGCCTTAACAGGATCTATTATTACAAGAGAACGCAAATAATAGCGCTCGTATTTAATTCGGCCGGTCTGTTGCTGTATATGTATGAGGGCGTATGCAGATCGGTTTCCATGCTTGCAATGGCGTATGCCGCAATGACCATCTGGCTGTTGGTGGTATGGCTCGTGATAAGACCGAGGGCGTTTAAAAAACAATCGAAAAAGTTTATTGAAACAGTAAAAAAGATGGCGTTATTATCCAATCAATTTTAAAAACAAACTTTATGAACAACATAAAACCGATACTATCCTATAAGTGGGCGATACCTATTGGCTTGCTAATCAGTTCCGGGTCCTTAATGCTGCGGTTTTTTGTATCGGTGCCCGACTTCGTATCAGGCATATTGCAAGGCGTAGCTGTGGGAATAATGCTTGTCGCGTTAGTGAAGAAAAGGCGAACGGGCTGTCGCTACGCTGAATAAAGGGGTTAAGCTAAAATGATCAGTTCATCTTGAAAGGGGCCAGCATGCGGAACTCAGGAATGGTGACCGTAAGCATGCGCTTGTTGTACAGGTTCTCCATCTGGTAGGTACCATACATCTTTCCCATTTCGCTGCGCAGGTTGCAGGCCGATATATACTGGTAGCTTTCGCCGGGGGCTATAATGGGTTGCTGGCCTATAACGCCTTCGCCCTCTACCTCGCGGAACGAGCCATTGCTATCGAATATGTGCCAGTGGCGCCTTAATAATTTTACGGGCTTATCGGTAAGGTTCTCAATGGTAACACGGTAGGCAAATAAATATTCGGAATTGATAGGATTGGATTGCTCCGGCTGGTAGAAGACCTCAACCGAAATGCTTACTCCTTCTGTTACCTGCTGCACCATAAGGATAATTTTAGTGGTGTAAAGATAGGGGTTTTGAAGGTGCAGGGAGAATTCAACAATCAAACAAGGTTATGCCGGATTGGTATTTTCTTCCAGGGCATCAGTAATCAGGCTGTTTTCGTAGCCCTTTTGCAGCAAGTATTTGCGCACTTTATGGGCGCGCATTTTAGGGCTGCGCTCCTTCTTTAATTCCACCCACTTTTTTTCGGTGAGCTTTAGTAACGTCTTATAGTATTCGTCCCCGTCTATCTCGGTGAGGGCTTTTTTAATGCAGTAGTCGGATACCTTATTAAAGCGCAGTTGGCTGATGATCTTTACCCTGCCCCATTGTTTCATGCGAAACCTGCCACGGGCGTAGGAACGGGCATAGCGTTCTTCATTCACTATGTTCTCGGCTATCAGATCCGCTATGTGCCCTTCCACCTCGGGTGTGGTGCAGCCCAGCTCATACAGCTTGTTGCGCACCTCTTTGTGGCAGCGCTCCTGGTACCGGCAATAGTGTTGTATGGATTGGGTGGTGTCCAAGTACTTATATATATTATTTACACACTAGTCTGGAGCGCCGAGTCTGAAAACTAAGAAGAATAACAAAGGAATAATATAATGGCCTTATGCTGTGAGAAAGACTAGCTGTACACTACCTAAACGCATGGTGTGGACGCTTTTGGATTAAAGACTATCTTCTATTACTCCTCAATTTTCCCTGCTGGCAAATCAGACATCTCTGTGCGATTGCATAGCCCCCACAGGATAGAGCTAGTAACTGTTTTGACCTGGCCATGCACATGAGTCTGCGTATAAACAAGGCCGCCCAGAAATGATGAAACATGCATAAGGTCTACATCTGCTGGTGGCTGGTTGGAGGCAATGGTGGTCTGGCTGACGCTGTGCTTAGCCTTTTGATAAAATTCAACGCCTACTACTATAAGCAATAATGCGAGAAAGGGCAAAACGTAACGCTTGTGCATAAACAGAATTTAAAGCAATTTATAAAATATCTTATAACTGCATAGCAATTATTTTAAATAATCACCTTCCCATATACACCATCAGTATCTGTACATCGCTGGGATTGACGCCGCTGATGCGGGAGGCCTGGCCTAATGTATGAGGGCGGATCTTATTTAACTTCTGGCGTGCTTCATTAGATATGGCATGCAGCTTATCGTAATTAAAGCTGTCCGGTATCGTCAGATCCTCTAAGGACGCCATTTTCTTTACCAGCTCTTTTTCTTTTTCTATGTAAACGTCGTACTTGAGCTGTATACTTACCTGTTCCAGCACTAGTGCATCAGCATTTCCTATTGCTTCGTTCAGTGAAGGGATGGCCGCTATCATCTCGTTCAGCTCCACGCCCGGGCGCAGCAATAGCTTTGCAGCACGGGTACGCTCTACGAGCAGGGAGGAGTCTTTCTCTCCGAGATATTCATTTACCATTTCCGTCTCTACCGGGAAATCGGCCAATATTTTACGTACTTCTGATACCCTGCTTTCTTTAGCCTGCATCAGGCGTAGCCTTTCATCGCTAGCCAGGCCTATTTTATGACCTAATGGCGTGAGGCGCAGATCGGCATTATCCTGGCGCAGCAGGGTACGATACTCTGCACGACTGGTAAACATACGGTACGGCTCATCTGTACCTTTATTAATAAGATCGTCTATCAGCACGCCTATATAGGCATCGCTGCGACCCAATACTACCGGTTCCAGCTCCTTTACATTGCGGTGTGCGTTGATGCCGGCCATTAATCCCTGGCAGGCGGCTTCTTCATAGCCAGTGGTACCGTTTATCTGTCCGGCAAAGAACAGGTTGCGGACCAGCTTGGTTTCGAGGGTGAATTTTAGCTGTGTTGGCGGAAAATAATCATACTCTATTGCATACCCTGGGCGGAAGAACTTGCAATTCTCAAAGCCTGGTACCATTTTCAAAGCCTGGTATTGCACCTCTTCGGGCAGGGAAGTGCTGAAGCCGTTCACATATATCTCGACCGTGCTCCAGCCTTCCGGCTCAACAAATAGCTGGTGACGGTCGCGCTCGGCAAAGCGGCTTATCTTATCTTCTATGCTGGGACAGTAGCGTGGGCCGCTGCCCTTTATGCGCCCCTGGTACATGGGCGACTGCTCAAAACCCGTCTTTAAAATATCATGTACCGCCTGGCTGGTATAGGTGATCCAGCAGCAGCGTTGTTCTTGTGGTTTTATTCTTTCTATTGGCAGGTAGGAGAAGCCGACGATCTCTTCATCACCCTCTTGCACTTCCATTTTGGTATAATCCAGGCTGCGGCCATCTACACGCGGGGGTGTTCCGGTCTTCAGCCTGTCGCTTTCGAAGCCCATACCTACTAATTGCTCCGTAATACCTGTAGCGCGGTTCTCGCCTATTCTTCCACCACCAAAGTTCTTTTCGCCTATGTGTATCACCCCGTTTAGAAAGGTGCCATTGGTTAATACAACCGCCTTGGCCCTGATCTCCTGACCCATTCCCGTAATCACTCCCTCAATTGTTCCACGTGAAACAATTAAGCCCTTCACCATATCCTGCCAAAAATCTATGTTCGGCGTTTGCTCCAGCATTTCCCTCCATGTAGTAGCAAACAGCATGCGGTCATTCTGAGTTCGTGGGCTCCACATGCCCGGGCCCTTAGACTTATTGAGCATGCGGAATTGTATCATGCTCTTATCGCTCACAATACCGCTATAGCCGCCCATCGCATCTATTTCCCGCACTATCTGGCCTTTGGCAATGCCGCCCATAGCCGGGTTACAACTCATCTGGGCTATTGTCTGCATGTTCATGGTAATAAGCAATACCTTAGAACCCATATTGGCAGCGGCCGCAGCGGCCTCGCAGCCTGCATGGCCGGCACCTACTACTATGACATCGTATTGAGGAAACATAAGGGCGCAAAGGTAAGGATAATGGGCAATAGGAAAGGGGATGAAAGTGCTTTATTAAAAAAGAGAGAAATATTACTAACACTATACACAATAAATAGGTCTATGGTTGCGTACATTGGTCTCTATACCCCACTCATATGAAGAAATTACTTACCCTCGCTACCGCATACCTTCTGGTGGCAAGCGCCTGCAATGCCCAATCCATAGAGGCGGGCATGTTGCTTGGCCGCGACTTCCGGCTGATGGTGCCGCAAGCCTCCGTAATATATAAGGATAGGACTACATCCCCTACCTTTAGCCCATACGGCTGCTTTCAGCTAAGGAACAGTTGGTTTTTCCAGCTATCTTACCAATATAGCGGTAAGGATAACTATACCATAGCAGAAGGCAACAGCTATCGCAACACTCTAACAACTAACAACCATGAACTATGCGCAGATGTACTATACCGGATATACCGGGCAGGACGACTGGATGTTAAGGTACAGGCTGGCCTGTCGTGGTACAATAAATTAGGGGAATATAGGAGAGAAGGGTCCACGTACGGAGGCTATAGCATAGAAACATCCAGCGTGGTATATAAAGCCTACTATGCTAATACGGGGATCGTAGCAGGATATAAATTAACCACCCACGTAATAGCTAAAGCAAGGGCGCAATACAGCCATTATCTGTTTGGATACGGAAACGTAGGCTTCCCCATAAATCCGTTTGATACTGAACGATCAAGATTAAACGTGGCATTAGGATTCGCTTATTTATTTCTTTAGGTTTTATTTGTTCCACGTGAAACAATACCAACCAATAGGATAATAATCATGTCTATAGATACGTCTATTATACCCTTGCTTATGAAGAAGGTATTGTTGCTGCTGCCTGGCCTTGCCCTTGCCACAATCAGTTATTGCCAAGTAGAAATTGGAATAAGGGTCGGTGCCAATTATAATCTGGACAAGACGTTTCATTATAACGAACAAACAATCCAGAACCCGTTGCCCGCAAGCGAGTTGTACGGAGCTTTCCCACTAAGAAAAAGGCTTTCGCTGGCAGTATCTTTTGAATATAGCGGCAAAAGCAAAATCAACTACGAGCAACTATATTATAGTACGGCATTTCCAGGCACCGAGAAAGGAACTACAACTATTGAATATTATGAACTGAATCTGGGATTACAATATTCATTGGCAACTATAAATAAGTTGGAAATAAGCGCACAAGCACTACTATCCCCTGTATTAAAAGATCAACTCTGGAAAAACACTTATCTGCAAAGCGGGCAGACCTCTTCGCCTTATGGAGTTCTTAATTACCGAACAAGCGGTATAATAGCCTATGCCGGCTTGGGTATTAGCCTAAACTATAAGCTAACGCCGCATTTAATACTATCAACAAACGGCGCAATATATTGGAATACGCGGCTGGGAAGCGATAATGACATGGCCAGAACTGATGGAGTGTATGTAACCGAATTATACAGGATAAATATATTAGCAGGAATAGGTTATCGTTTTTAATGTTCCACGTGAAACAATATACTTTTATGAAAAAACATCTGATACTGCTATTGCTTGTGGCTTCCACATTAGACATACATGCCCAAAGTATAGAGATAGGCGTAAGAGCAGGTATTAACTATCACTTCAATACATCATTTGGCTATGACAGGCAAAGAATACAAAATCCGTTGCCTGCAAGTGAGCTATATGCCACCATCAAAGTGGGCAAGCGTATCCGGCTGCTGACTTCATTCCAATATAGCGGCAAGAGCAAAACGAATTTTCTAGATACAGTAAATATAGGCGCTATTGCCCCTTACCCAATAAGAGGCACATATACTACAGATTTCTACGAGGGTTCAATAGGACTGTCTTATAGAATTAAGGAGATACGAAAATGGTCCATTAATGCGATAACTACCTTCTCCTGGTACAGAAAGAACATTTATAAGGAATATCTTAATGACGGCACGAGCCAGGCTACGGGCTCAAAGAGAGACATTGACCATGATTTTAGAGTTGTTTATTATGGTTCCGTGGGAATAATAGGAGAATATAAAATATCGCCGGCTTTAATCTTGTCAGTAAAAGGGACGATAGCTTATAATACCGGATTAACGCACTGGCTAGACTTCCCTACTGAATTTGACAACGATAAGATTAGAATTAACATTATGGCAGGGCTAGGTTATCGTTTTTAATTGTTCCACGTGAAACAATTAATTGGCATGTTATATGTATGTTAATGAGGAGATACTAAATGTGGAATGTCGTACGTTATATTCTTAACAATACTTTAAATATAAGTTGACTTCTTTTTTTTACTTTGTTGTGGTCTTCTTAACAAACCAATACTCATGAAACGATTTATGCTCTGCTTTGGCCTAGGCCTTACGTTAGCCGCCCTCGCAAACACGGCACAGGCGCAGGATTCATGCGTATCTCATTCAAAAAAGGATTGGGTAGTTGGTTACCAGATAGGCGGCCAACTGCTTACCAGTAAGCAAATGCCCCAGGGCAGGTATGCCTTTACCACGGGCGTATATGGCAAAAAATATTTTGGACAGAACCTATCTGTGGAGTTTGATTTTATAGCCGCAACCAGTAAGAGCTATTATAATGGGGTAACAATTACCAGCAAGGGCACAGGTAATATCTATAACATCAGCGTACCCGTAACCATACAATATAATTTTCGCGCTACTAAAAAACTGCGGCCTTCTATCGGGGCCGGGGTAGCCTACAATGTGTACCAGGAAAAGTATAGTGAATATAATTTTACCGATGGGGCAGCAAGGAATATTACCACCATCCACACCAGCACCCCATTTGCATCATTCGTAATAACCCAGGGCATCACCTATGATATAAGCCCACGTATACAAATAAAGCAAAGTCTCCACTTTATGCCCGCAACCGTTAACAGCCATTCGCTGCTTGGCGCCACTGTTGGCATAGGTTTTAAGTTATAATTACTGCCGGTACCAAAAAATATTAGCGGCACCCTATTGGGGCCGCTTTTTCTATACCGTCAATATTTTATACTTTCGATGCGGAGAATGAAATGATGGAGCTATTCAATAGGGTGAACACCAATATGCCAGTTAGAAGAGGCCGCTTAGCCTGTATCATCCTTCTTACACTATTAAACGCTATGGGTGCCAAAGCTGCTGTAAAAAACAAATTGCCTGCTGATATGATCATCAGCAACGCCACTATCTATACCGTTTTCCCTGAATGGAAGACGTACGATGCTATGGCAATAAAGGGCGGTAAAATAATAGCGCTGGGTACCGACAAAGAAATACTGGATGACTATACCAGCAATAACAAAATAAATGCGCATAACAACTTTGTTTATCCCGGCTTTATAGATGCACATTGCCACTTCAGCGGGTTTGCGCTGGATAAATATAAGTGCGACCTGACGGAAGCAAAATCCTTTAAGGAGGTTTTGAAGATGCTGGAAGTTTATGACAAAGCCAATAAAATGCCGTGGGTATTTGGTAAAAGCTGGGACCAGAACCAATGGAAAACAAAGGAATTCCCCGATAAGGATTCGCTTGATAAATTATTCCCCGATAAGCCGGTGATACTGGAACGCATAGATGGCCACGCGTTGCTCTGCAACCAGAAAGCGCTGGACATGGCAAAGATCACCAGCAAAACAAATATATATGGCGGCATAATAGGCAAGAAAAATGGCGAGCTGACGGGAATGATGATAGATAACGCCATGGAACCCATAGAAAAGCTGATAGCCGTACTGCCCGAAGCAGAAGCCATGCGCTACCTGCAAGAGGCTGAAATGGACTGCTATAAAGAAGGCGTGACCGGCGTGGTGGATTGCGGTGTGAACAAACACACCATAGAGTTACTAAAGAAAATGTACGCAGAGAACAAGCTGGAAATAGGCAACTCCCTGCTGCTGGCAGATGACTCTGAAACACTGAAAACCTATGCGCCGCTGGGCCCGCAAAAGTGGGGGCAGCTGCAGATAGCGGGCATAAAGATGTTTGCAGATGGAGCCTTGGGCTCAAGAGGGGCTTGCCTTATAGATGACTACAGCGATAATGAAGACCATGCGGGTATGCTGATAACTACTGTGAACCACATGCGCACCCTGGCCGACCTGGCCATGAAGAACAACCTACAGCTATGCACCCATGCCATAGGCGATAGCGCTAACAGGACGGTAGTGAAGCTATATGCCCGGTACCTGAAAGAAAAGAATGACAGAAGGTGGCGCGTGGAACATGCACAGATAGTGCAGCCGGAAGACCTGCATTACTTTGGTGATTTTTCTATTATCCCATCGGTACAGCCTACCCACCTGCCTGCTGATATGCCCTGGGCAATAGAGCGGCTTGGTAAAGAACGTTTTGAAAAAGCAGGATACCCTTTCAATGACCTGATGAAACAGAACGGTTGGATAGCCTTGGGTACCGATTTTCCCGTGGAACCAATCAATCCATTAGCTACTTATTATACCGCAGTATTTCGTACCCTGAAAGCCGAAGGGCCCGGCTACCTGCCCAATAATGCCTTGAGCAAGTTTGATGCAATAAAAGGGATGACCATATGGGCTGCAAGGAGCGTATATCTGGAAGACCACAAAGGCAGTATAGAAATAGGAAAAGATGCTGACCTGGTAATATTGGATAATGACCTGGTACGCGATAAGCGCAGCAACATTATGAAGAACAAAGTGCTTTATACTATTGTAAATGGCAAAGTAAAATACAAACGAAAAAGTGAAAACATATTATCAGAGATAATACATATAAAATAAAAAATACTATACTAACCCGAATTGCCTGCTTAGTTCCAGCATGCGGTCTATAGGTTTTTTAGCGGCCAGGCGCAGGCTTTCTTCCATCTTTATTTCCGGTTTCCCGTACTTCATACAGATATAAAGCTTCTCCAATGTATTCAGTTTCATGTGCGGACAATCGTTGCAGGCACAGGCATTATCTGGCGGGGCTGCTATAAACGTTTTATTGGGTGAGTTCTGCATCATCTGGTGCAGGATGCCTGCTTCGGTAGCTACTATAAAAGAATTACTGCTATCCTTTTCGCTGTAGTCTAATAACTGGGTAGTAGAGCCTATGAAATCTGCAAGCCTTAATACCGGCTCTTCACACTCCGGGTGCGCTATCAGCTTTGCCTCGGGGTGGCGTTCTTTAAGGCGTGTTATTTTTTCCAGAGAAAATATCTCGTGAACCATACATGCTCCATTCCATAAAAGCATATTACGGCCAGTAGTTTTATTAATATATCCACCAAGATTTTTATCCGGGGCAAATATTATTTTCTGGTCGGCGGGCAAGCTATCCACTATCAGTTTTGCATTAGAGGAAGTACATATAATATCGCTTAATGCTTTAATGCCTACTGAGCAGTTTATATAGGATATTACCAGGTGGTCAGGGTGTTGCTCTTTAAAGCGTTGAAACATGGGGGGTGGGCAGCTATCGCTCAGGGAGCAACCAGCGTTCAGATCGGGCAGTAACACCTGCTTACGTGGATTTAAGATCTTGGCAGTCTCGGCCATAAAGTGTACCCCGGCAAATACGATGATATCTGCCTCTGTTTTGGCAGCCTGCTGTGCCAGACCCAGGCTATCGCCAATATAGTCTGCTACATCCTGTATATCGGGCTCCTGATAGTAGTGCGCCAGTACTACCGCATTCTTTTCCTTCTTCAATTTCTCTATTTCCTCAAACAGATCAAGCGATGGATCAATCTCTACATCCATGTACCCTGTTTTGTTCATCTTTATCTCTTCTACAGTATTATACACATTCATAATAGTATTAAATAAATTTTTTGAAAGAACTAAACTATTACTATTAAGGCTGTGGATTTGGGGAAACAAAAAACGCAGCGCTATTGCAAATTTAAACTATTCTGTTCTCCCCCACGTTATCCTTCGCTTATCCACACAGATAAGTTAACAGATAGTGGGTTACCAACAGTAGGAGGTAATATGTTGGTAACAGCAATTGTGGGAAAGTGTATGAAAACGAAAAAAGGGTAAGCTGTGGACAACTGAAAATAACCGAGCCGAACGCAAAACGATAAAATAATTATTTACTAAGCGATGAACCATTGTGGGGGTAAACAAATATTTCTCCCATAGCAATCCACAGTTATTAACAATTAGATAATAATAATTTAAGGTAAGGGAAATGTGAGGGGGAAATATTAATTTCAACATTGATCCATAAACTATGATTCTGCATTCTTCCGTTACAGCTTGATTTACCAAGAAAGAATGAAAAGATATTTGATATTATTAGCTGTCTTTTTTGTGCACTCAGTACAAGCGCAAAACGTTTACAGACTGTTTGAGGCTCCATTAACCTCCAAAGAATATCTCGACTCATTAAAAAGAAAACATGTTGACACTACTCTGTATCTGGTGTTGGTAAACAAAACCGAAATATCAGATACAGTGAAGTATGCGATATTTTGGAGAAAGAAAAACGAATGCTGGCTTACTTTATATTCTAAAAACGACTATAAAATTTTGACAAAGCCTACCCAGGATGTCTTTGACTACTATTTTAATGACACTAAAAATATAAATATCCAACCTGAAGAAAAATCAGACATTGCGCTCCTTGATAGCGCCGGACATATTAGGGGATGGGCAAATCTATTTATACAGACTTATACTATTGTACTAAGGGCTGGAAGAAAGATAGAGTTAAATGTGCCCGATAATCCAAGTGGATATCGCACAGCAGCAGTTTACAAGTGGTTAGCTATTCTTGCCAATAGGATTGAAAAAGCTGAAGTAATTGATTAACCGCCCCTTTAGGGTGTGCCCCCCAACAATCTAGTAAAGAAAAAGAACTTTTTGAAAAGCAGAAGGGTATCATAAAAGCAGCGCAATTATCATAATGTGAACTGAGCCAAACATTAACCGAAC
This sequence comes from Taibaiella sp., assembly GCA_013815385.1. Lineage (GTDB taxonomy): Bacteria > Bacteroidota > Bacteroidia > Chitinophagales > Chitinophagaceae > JACDGL01. The sequence continues at coordinate 335,739 of JACDGL010000002.1, forward strand.
ATGAACAAATATTTCCGCCCACTATATCTTTCTTTAGCAATGATTACAATCGTTGCGTTAACATCGTGTGGTATGCAGAAGCCTCATGGTTGCGGCTGTGGTATGGAAGAGCATGTAAGGTAGCACTGTTGTTTCCGCCCTGGTTGGCGTCCCCACCAACAAGCTCTCGCAGAAAAAAACTATGTGAGAAGGCAGAAGGTTATTAGCGAAGTAGCGCAAATTATATTGCAAACAGTAATGAAATCCGTTTTTCAGTCATTAACATGAGCCAGTTGGTGAGGACACCAACTGGGGCGGAAACTGACAAGATAAACGGTTATTAGTGCCCCTATATTTGTCAGTTTTATTTTGCAGAAACTAACTCGCCGCTTTCTGAGTTAATGAAAACCAATTACCGGAGTCGTCTTTGAAAACGGCGGCTACTCCATAAAATTCTTCTTTGGGCGCTTGTGCAAACACAACACCTTTGCTTTTTAATTCTTCGTAAGTAGCATAAATGTCATTGCATTCAAATCCGCCGTGTCCGAATGTGCCTTTTTTAATCAGTTCAGTTACCATCTTTACCGATTCTTTGGGAAACATTTCTCCCTCAGTAACAAGAAGCAGGGAGATTTCGAGCTCGGGTTGTTCCGGAGGCGTAACCGTAAGCCATTTGTTCCCTGCTCCCAAAGGAGCATCTGTGTGCACTTTAAAACCCAATTTGTTTACGAAAAAATCGTAAGCGCTTTCCTGGTTTAAAACATAAACGCAGGAGAATGTCATTTTGTTAATCATTGCTTTCATTTTTAATTGTGAATGATGTAGCAAAGATGGACAAAGGAAAAGAAAGCTACTATTTGAAAATTGCTATTTTTTGTCCCAGCCGTTTTGATGAGCAAAACAACCCGGTACAAAATGTAGGGGAGCGTTTAAGATTTGAATTTTCCGTTCCTGCTGTGCTTCCAGGTAGGCAGAAGGGGATTGACCAACCATGCGTTTGAAAAGGCTACCGAATGAGCTGAGTGTTTCAAAGCCAACGGCATAGCAAACGTCAGAAACAGGTTTGTCTTTTTGAAACAATTGTATGGCATTGTCAATTCTAACCGATGTCAGATATTGGTGTGGCGTTTTTCCATATACCTGTTTAAATAGCCTGATGAAATGGAATTTGGAAAAGCAGGCTTCATCCGAAATATTGTCAATGCCAATCTTATCGGCATAGTTACTATCAATAAAAAGTTTGGCCTGAACAATTCGTTTGTATAAATAAACTTTGGGATATTGTTCGGTTGTCATTTGGTATTTAAAAAATATTGTTGCGAAAAAATCCCATAAGAATAGGCTCCTAGTACACGCAATATGAAAGGTAAGAGTATACTCTTACAAAATTAATTAAAAAGTAAGAGTATGCTCTTACATAATGCATCAGAAAGTAAGAACATATTCTGATAAATCATTTGTTGTAAATTCATTGGAGCCGTCAAACAAAGGAAACTCGTGAAGTAGCCCATGTTTATGTCCTGGCCAATAAGCCTGCAGGATTCAATTACAGCGACACATTTCAAAAGGAGCTGTATCCATAATATTGTAGGCTATATGCGGACGCTCAAAGGGAATAGTTGTTTCTAAAGGTTGCCAATAAACATTCCTGCTGATCTCTGCTATCAAATTGCTCAAATACCCCAGCTCTATGGGAGGGAAGTATGCCCAAATATTTATGGCCTTTACAGATCCATCACTGAAATAAGTAAAAAAACTTCCTCGATAAGCATGGTCTTCTTCGCACTGGTATTCGTCTTTAAGTGACTTAACATCTATGTAAGAGGTAAAATTCCACAGGTTGTTTCTTATAACTTTATCGAGATGTGCGGTGAAAACACTTTTTATATTTCGGGAATTCATTGTGCATTGTCCATCACTATCTATTTCTATACAGATATGACGCTCAAAATTTGTCATATCTATTGACAGGTCATAACAGTAAATGATCTTTGAGATATTGGCTGGCGTGTACCTGTTATTATAGTGTGCAAAGCCATGAAATTTGTAAACAATAGTATCGATACTATTATACAGATGCATATCCACCGTATCTGAATATTTATTCGCTACAGTTTTATATGAATTGGTGCTACCGTTCCATTTACGTATCGAATCAATGCCAGCCGTGATCTTATACAGCGTGTCAAAGGTTATTTTTCCTGTGTTATTTAAGGTATCAACAATAAATGTGACAGTACCGGAGAGTGAGAAATGTTCAATAGATGTACATGAATTGTGATTGTGCCTCAGAAGCAGTGCGAAGGTTCGGTCAGGAAGTATGGTAGCCCCTTTAAAATTGTAAGAATCCCATTCTTGTCCCCAAGACGAAAACATGTGTGCTTCTGCCCGGTCTCCCATATCCAGAACAATGACGACAGTTCCTCCATCTATCACCAGGTCAGTAAGCCCATTTTGGTCCACGTCAAGTTTTTGAAAACTCCAGGGTGTTCCATTCATTTTTTCTTCAAGGTCTGCGTAGGAGTAATTACTCGGAAAAATGACAGAATCTGCGGGATTTATTACATCTGTGTCTTTGTAGCTATTATTAGGCAAAGCTACCAAATGGCTGGCAAGCGTAACCGGATCCTGCACCTCAATAGAATCAACTTTGGCGCCTCTTGAGCGCAGCACACTCTCTGCGGGCCTTAAAAGGCTGACACATTCTGTTAAAAAAATAACCCCAGTATTTCTGATGGAGGCGCGAAGGTAGTTTCTCACATCTTCTTTGGTCTGCAAACAATCTATGGTATTTGCATGTACTAAACCAAACGAGAAGAACATACATATCAGAAAGCAATATTTGGCAGCATGTATCATCAGGAAACATTAGAATAAATGCTCAAAAAAAATTGTACACCAATATGCGCAAAGGTGGTAGGATATACAGTGTACGTTAAAACCAATACCTATTAAATATACCATTCTTTACAAATAAATAACTATCCGCTCGCCTATAAATTCAGTATTTCGCGATATTTCCCTACCTTTGCGCGCTGAAAGAACCCCCCATCCTTATTTTCCTGCTGGGAATGGGCATATAATATAAGGAAGCAACTAAATACCGGCAAAGACACTTGAGGTGAGGATAAGCCGGAAAGCAACAATATGAATATTCGCAACATCGCCATCATCGCCCACGTAGATCATGGCAAAACAACGCTTGTAGACAAGATCCTGCACACCACCCATGTATTTCGTGACAACCAGGAAACCGGAGAGCTGATAATGGATAGCAATGACCTGGAGCGGGAGCGCGGCATTACTATCCTTGCAAAAAATATATCTGTTACCTACAAAGGCGTAAAGATAAATGTGATAGACACTCCGGGCCACGCCGATTTTGGCGGTGAGGTAGAGCGTGTATTGAAAATGGCTGATGGTGTACTGCTGCTGGTAGATGCGTTTGAAGGCCCTATGCCGCAAACACGTTTTGTACTGCAGAAAGCATTGCAGCTAAACCTGCGCCCGATAGTAGTGATCAATAAAGTAGATAAAGCAAACTGCCGCCCCGATGAAGTACATGATGCAGTGTTTGAATTGTTCTTCCAGCTGGATGCCAGCGAAGAGCAACTGAACTTTACCACATTGTATGGTTCTTCTAAGCAAGGCTGGTTCAATACCTCAATAGAACAAACAGAAGACATTACCCCGCTGCTTGATACGATACTGGAAGTGGTGCCTGAACCTAAAGTAGAGGAAGGTAACCTGCAGATGCAGATCACCTCGCTTGACTACTCTACCTTCCTGGGTCGTGTGGCAATAGGCCGCGTAGCACGTGGAATAATAAAAGACAACCAGCCTATATCCCTGTGCAAAGCAGACGGTGCCATAGTACGCAGCAAAGTAAAAGAGCTGTACATCTTTGAAGGGATGGGGAAAAGAAAAGTTGCTGAAGTAGCTGCCGGCGATATATGCGCTGTGGTAGGTATAGACGGTTTCCAGATAGGTGAAACGATAGCAGACCTGGAAAACCCGGAGCCGCTGGAAATGATATCTATAGACGAGCCAACGATGAACATGCAGTTCAGCATTAACAACTCTCCCTTCTTTGGTAAGGAAGGCAAGTTTGTTACCAGTCGCCACATACGCGACAGGCTGATGAAGGAGCTGGAAAAGAACCTGGCGCTACGTGTACAGGAAACAGACGAAGCAGATAAATTCATGGTATATGGCCGTGGTATCCTGCACCTGAGCGTATTGGTAGAAACCATGCGCCGCGAAGGATATGAACTGACCGTAGGGCAACCACAGGTAATAGTAAAACACATAGATGGCCGCAAATGCGAACCATACGAAGTACTGGTAGTAGATGTGCCTGCAGAATTCAGCGGCAAGGTAATAGACCTGGTAACACAACGCAAAGGCGAAATGCATGTAATGGAAACCAAGGGCCAGATGCAGCACCTGGAATTTGAAATACCATCGCGCGGGCTGATAGGACTGCGTTCGCAGATGCTTACCAATACGGCAGGTGAGGCAGTAATGGCACACCGCTTTGATGAATACAAACCATGGAAGGGTAACATACCCGGCCGTAGCAATGGTGTACTGATACCCAAGCAGGGCGGCAATACCACAGCCTATTCTATAGACAAATTGCAGGACCGTGGCGCTTTCTTCGTAGATCCGGGAGATGAAGTATACTCAGGACAGATAGTGGGCGAGCACATAAAGCCAGGAGACCTTGTAGTGAATGTGGTAGAAGCTAAAAAGCTGACCAACATGCGTGCGAGTGGTAGTGATGACTCTGTAAGAATAATACCTAAAATACAGATGACCCTGGAAGAATGTATGGAGTACATACAGCAGGACGAGTGTATAGAAGTAACACCGCAAAGCATACGCCTGCGTAAGATAATGCTGGACGAAGAGGACCGTAAGAAATACCAGAAGATGATGAAAGCAGAAGCATAAAATTATCTGATAGCATAAAAAACGAGAGCGCCTGCAATTTTTGCAGGCGCTCTCGTTTTATAACGATTATTAACTGTTGATTAATAATAGGAAATAATAATATCAAAATCACAACAATTCGAAGCGGATATTCTTCTGTTGCATAAATATTAGTTATCTTAACGTGATCTAAGAGAAAACAACTTTATTTGCCCCCATAACCTATAGCATGAAATTCCTGAGAAATGGAAAATTCCTGTCGGGCATTGCTCTATTATTAATATGCGGGCGTAGCTATGCCCAGCTGGATAGCTGTAATGCTTTTCTCCAGGGATCATATATAGAAGTAGGGATCAATACCAATGGGGCGTTTGGTTCCAGTGTATCGGCTCCGCCGGGGTATCATCCAAAGGGAGGTTCGCCTGTCTTTAATTCCTGCTACCCATCACTTGGCACGTTTGTGCCAGGCGGAACCAATCTTGGCTTTGTCGCGGATCCTGCCAAGGACGGGTGGACAGTAGGGTCGCCCCCTTATTTCGGAGATTATTTTTTACCGGGCAGTCCACAGGAAGGCTGGAGCCTTCAGGTGGATAACTACCGCGTAGATGCGTGGAATGGCGCTATATTACCGCCCTCACCTTTTCAATACACCAGCGCGGCACATGTACAGCCCGGCTATGGGAATATGGTGTATACGATAAGGGGAAAGAGAAAAGTGGCGATATGGGAAGGTATATTTGACAGCCTTCAGATAACCCAGACCACGGTAATGGATACAACAACCGTATTTTTCACCGTGTATGTAGCCATACACAACCTTTCTGCAACAACAAAGCACAACCTATACTACCTGCGTACCGTAGATCCGGATAATGACCAGCCCGAACCCAGCGGTGATTTTACAACACACAACACCATTGATTACCAATTGCCCAATGCAAGGGGCGCCACACTTGTTTCGGCCCTGGGCAGGAGCTCCCCACTAGCCTACCTGGGCCTGGGCACGCTGGACTGCAGGGCAAGATGCTTTTACCTTTCAAACCAGCTCGCACCCACCTCAGGCACAGGGACGGGAAACGGGCTTGATGCTATATATGGCACTCCGCTGGATGGGTATTCTAATCCCACATGCAGATATTCCGGCGATACAATAGCGGATGTAGGCATGGGGCTGGTATATAAATTAGAGGATCTGGCGGCCGGCGAATTCACAACACTTGCATATGCCTATATATTAAATAAGAACGATCTGGACTCTGCCTTTGAAACCACCAGGCCACAGTGGCAGGTAGCGGGCGATACCAATACCTTTAATACAGGAGATAGTGTACTGGTTTGTGCTAACAGCAGCACTACCGTGCGTATTGCCAATAGTGGGGGCAAGAATTGGATATGGAGCTCTGCTACGGGCAACCACCTATCGTATGTTAACAATACTTCTGTATTGGTAGACGTAGACAGCACCCCGGTGAGCCTGATGGCAATAGGCAAAAACGGATCGTGTGTTGCGGACACCATCTATATGAATCTGTTCCCGAAGAGAATTGAACTCTCCCCAAGGATCACAGCCAGCCGCACTACGTTATGCATAGGGGATACCATGCTACTATGGTTTTCGGGCATCATTCCGGATACCAACTCTACTATAAAATGGGCATTCGGTAACGCGCAATTTGTGGCAGGCCCTGATTCCGGCATTGGCAAAGGCCCCTACGAGTTAAGGTGGGGTACAGCAGGCAAACAGCCTGTAAGTGTAACCGTCCATAACTGGACCTGCACGGCAACAGTGACTGATACGATACAAGTGATATTTGCACCAGCTGTTTCTTTTACCGTACCACAACCAATATGCGTGGGCGATACCATAAGCATTATAGTAGATGATTTTAGCCTCCTGAACGCAAAGCGCCTTCTTTGGGATTTTGGCGGCGGCGAAGAAATAAAAACAAATAAGCCATCCAGTTATTATACGCTGAGGTACAAAACAGACGGGCAGAAAATAATAAAGCTGAGTATTGATTATGGAACTTGCATCCGCGATCCGCGAAGCGATACAGTTACGGTAAGGCCCCTGCCCGAAGCACATATTATTAACATAAGCCGCAATGACATTTGTACAGGAGATACGGCTACACTAACGGCAATGGCAAACCCTGACTACACCTACTCGTGGTCTCCTGTGCAGTTTTTTAACCAGAATCAGGGATATGGACCCGAATATGCAGTAACAGGCACCATCCAGTATACGGCTCTGGTGTACGTGACCATAAAAGACCAATATAACTGCAAGGCGACCGATAGTGTGCTGATGCAAACCCAGCCCTGTTGCGAAGTTGCGTTTCCGAGTGCGTTCAGTCCTAATGGTGACGGGCGCAATGATCTGTTCCGGCCAATAGCTGTGGGAAATCACCGCATACGCGAGTTAAGGATAGTTAACCGGTACGGGGAAACCGTTTTCCATACCAGCAAGGAAAAAAACGGGTGGGATGGCCGGTTTATGGGTGTGCCCCAGGAAGTAGGAACATACTATTATTATTTCAGCTATGAATGCAATGGCAACATAATAGTGAAAAAAGGGGACCTTGCATTGATAAGATAGCTTACAATTTCCATATTTTTTATTCAGCCTATTTAAGGATTATTAAGCATCTATTAACTGTATTTAACCAACGAAAAAACAAAAATTGATGTCTACTAATGATTAAGTTGATGATATTCTAATAAATGACATTAAAAGGGGGTTAACTTTAGGAATATTAGTTATTTTTAACGTGAATAACTGTCTTTAAAAAATAAAAACCTTATGAAACAAGTTTTGTTATCTGTTGCACTACTATTTTCTGCATTCTGCCTTAATGCGCAGAGTGCGCGCCAGCAGTCGCCGCCAAATTCAGGCAGCTTTTACATCAGTAAAACTACGGGTACCGTGGAAGAGCATATAAATGTGAACTATGCACTATACCCTGCACCGTTTGTAAATGTGGTGAAGATGAACCTGAACACTCCGAATGATATGATGCTGAGCGTGAAGATCATAAACAGCAACGGCACACAAATGACCGCGTGGAAGCCAGCACAGGCCAACTACCGCTACGATAAAGAATTTGACATATCCTCTTACCCTGCCGGGAAGTACCGGATAGATATTTATGGCCCTGCAAATACCAAGGTACATTCTGTATCTTTTGATAAGAAAGCATCCTAACTGAGCCTATTACTTTTAATAAAAAAATGAGCATGAAATATTTTAACCCCTTAAAAATTGTATTAGGGTTAGCCCTGTCGGTTTTTGCATCACCCATTTTTGCCCAGATCGACAGTTGTAATGCCTTTTTACAAGGTTCATTCATAGAAGTAGGTGTTAATACGAATGGCGCTTATGGCTCCAGTTGCTCCGCACCTCCGGGATTCCATCCCAAGGGTGGCGCCTCTATTAACAATACTTGCTACCCCGGCTATTGCGTAGTAGGTGGTACCAATGTAGGTTTTGTCGCTGATCCTGCCAAAGATGGCTGGACGGTAGGTACGCCCCCATATTTTGGTGACTATTTTCTTCCGGGTAGTCCGCAGGAAGGCTGGAGCCTTCAGGCAGACTCTTTTCGTATCGATGCATGGAATGGAGGATCTTATTGCGGTGGTAATCCTTTCACATACGCAGGATCTAAACGTATAGAACCAGGTTATGCCAATGTAAAATATTCTGTGCAGGGGAAATATAAGACTACTATATGGACCGGTATATTTGACAGCCTTAATATTATCCAGACCACGATTATGGATACTACATCCGTATATTTTACGGTGTATGTAGAGATACACAACATATCCACTGTAGCCAAGCACAATATATTTTATCTGCGTACTGTGGATCCTGATAATGATGAGCCGGAACCGGGAGGAGGATTTACTACTGTAAATACTGTAGAGTACCAACTACCCAATACTAAAGGTGCCACCCTGGTATCGGGCGTAGGACAAAGCTCTGCACTTGCTTACCTGGGTCTTGGTACGCTTGATTGCCGTGCAAGATGTTTTATAATAATGAACTCAGGTCTGGATCCGCTTACCGGTGTAACCGGGGCAAATGGCCTGGATGCAATGTATAATAATGGTACCGGATTTGATGGTTCTACTACTACCGATTACAAATACAGCGGTGCCAACACACAGGATCAGGGTATAGGCTTAGTATTTAAGTTAGGGGATCTGAACCCTGGCGAGTGCACGAGCCTACCGTATGCCTATATATTAAGGAAAGCGGATCTGGATGCGGCGTTTGCGTCTACGAAAGCTAAATGGAACAGCTTTGGGGATACC